>NZ_OY782495.1:0-1200000 GCF_963677715.1 uncultured Bacteroides sp. | reverse complement strand
AAAAAAAGGGAACCTTTCGGCTCCCTCTGTTTATGCAGTATAAATTGAATATACTGTATGAGTAATGGTACAAATATACATTATTTTCCGTTTAAAGGCAAGCTTTTGAGGCAGAAAAATGATATTATTTTTTCAGTAATTGTTCGTTCATGGCTGCTGCCGCTTTGCGTCCGTCTCCCATAGCCAGAATAACGGTTGCACCGCCCCGCACGATATCGCCTCCGGCATAGATGGTGGGAATGGATGATTGCATGTTTTCGCTCACCGTGATGGTGCCTCGGCGACCTACTTCGAGCCCTTTGATAGAACTTGGCACAATCGGATTGGGTGACACACCTACGCTGACAATGGCCAGATCGATATCTATCGTTTCCGTTGCTCCGGGAATGGCAACGGGGCTACGTCTGCCCGAAGCATCCGGTTCGCCCAGTGCCATCTTTTGCAAAACGACTTGTTTTACACGTCCCAGTTCATCGGCCAGATATTCGATGGGATTGTGCAGGGTCAGGAATTCAATACCTTCTTCTTTGGCGTGTTTCACCTCTTCCAGGCGGGCGGGCATCTCTTCTTCCGATCGGCGGTAGATGATCATGGCACGTTCGGCACCCAGGCGCTTGGCTGTACGCACAGAGTCCATCGCCGTGTTTCCACCACCGATAACGGCTACATTCTTTCCGAAGGCAACCGGAGTATCTGAATCCGGACTGGCAGCGTCCATTAAATTAACGCGTGTGAGGTATTCGTTAGACGACATGACGTTGATGGAATTCTCGCCCGGAATATTCATAAAGTTGGGCAACCCTGCGCCGGAGGCCACGAAGAAACCTTTGAAGCCCTCTTCCTGCAAATCTTCTATGCTGATGGTTTTACCAACAATGCAATCTTTGATGAATTGCACGCCCATCTTCGAAAGGCTTTCTATCTCCACATCCACAATTTTATTGGGTAGGCGGAATTCGGGGATGCCGTATTTCAATACTCCCCCGATTTCGTGCAATGCCTCGAATACGGTTACGTCATAGCCATACTTGGCCATGTCTCCGGCAAATGAAAGTCCAGCGGGCCCTGAACCTACAACGGCTACTTTGGTGCCATTCCTTTTGCCAACGGCAGGCACCGATACTTGTCCGCTTTCGCGTTCATAGTCGGCAGCAAAGCGTTCCAGATTGCCAATAGCTACAGCTTCTTTGCCCATTTTCAGATGAATACATTTTGATTCGCATTGCTTTTCCTGAGGGCATACCCGTCCACATACGGCAGGAAGTGCGCTTGTTTCTTTCAGTGTTCTGGCTGCTTCGAGAAACTCGCCACGCTCTATGTTCTTGATAAAGCGGGGAATGTCGATGCCCACGGGGCAACCTTCCATGCATCCCGGGTTGGCACAGTCCAGACAACGTTTGGCTTCTATCACTGCCTGTTCTGCCGTAAGTCCTTGATTCACCTCTTCTTTGCGGCTATGCGAGCGATACTCCGCATCGAGTTCGTTCATTTTTATGCGAGAAATACTGGCACGTTCTTTGGCTTTCAGTGTTTTGCGCAACTCTTCGCGCCAGGGAGCCGTTCGTCCGTTAATGTCTATGCTTTTTGTCGCTTCACATGCAATTCCCAGTTTGTTCATCTCTTCTCGCTCTATGTTTTTGAAAGCACTCATACGCTTCAACATCTCATCAAAATCCACTTGATGACCGTCGAACTCCGGTCCGTCTACGCATACAAATCTTGTTTTTCCTCCAACAGTGATGCGGCAAGCGCCACACATGCCCGTACCGTCTACCATAATGGTATTTAGCGATACGTCAGTAGGAATCTCATATTTCTTGGTTAGTAAACAAACAAATTTCATCATAATGGGCGGGCCAATGACAAAACACTTGTTCACTGTTTCTCGCTTAACCACTTCTTCCACACCCTCGGTTACCAATCCTTTGCGTCCGTAAGAGCCGTCATCGGTCATAATGATCACCTCGTCCGAACTTTCGCGTATCTCTTTTTCCAAGATAATCAATTCCTTGGTTCGTCCCGCCAGTACCGTAATCAAACGGTTGCCGGCAGCCTTAAGAGCCTGTACGATAGGGAGTAGGGGTGCTACGCCTACGCCTCCGCCGGCACATACTACCGTGCCGAAATTCTCAATGTGTGTAGCTTGTCCGAGCGGGCCAACTACGTCGGTAATGTAATCTCCTTCTTCCAATTCGCACAGGCGGATCGATGAAAGTCCTACTTCCTGTACCACCAGCGTGATGGTACCTTTTGCCGTGTTAGCTCCCGCAATGGTCAAAGGCATACGCTCGCCTTTCTCGCCTACGCGGACAATAACGAAATGGCCGGCTTTGCGCGATTTGGCAATAAGCGGAGCTTCAATCTCCAGTTTAAATACCTTTTCCGAGAAATGTTCTTTGTTAATGATTTTGTTCATTATCTACCTATTTTGTTCTAATACTTACGTAACCGATATTGAATAATGCGTGGTAAAGATACTGCTAATTTGGGAATTGCAAAAGAAGAGCCACCCTTTTGAGGCGGCTCTTCTTTTTATTTGGATTACTCTTAATTAATCTATGATTTCAAATCCGCAGTAGGGAATCAATACTTTCGGTATCTTAATTCCTTCCGGTGTTTGATTGTTCTCGAGCAGTGCAGCCACAATGCGCGGCAGCGCCAGTGCCGAACCGTTTAGTGTGTGGCATAGTTCAGTGCCTTTCTCCGCCGTACGATAACGACACTTCAATCTGTTTGCCTGATAAGATTCGAAATTTGATACTGAGCTTACCTCTAACCAACGCTTTTGAGCGGCAGAGAATACCTCGAAATCAAACGTAATGCAAGAAGTAAAACTCGTATCACCTCCGCAAAGACGGAGAATACGGTATGGCAATTCCAACTTCGTTACTAAATTCTCTACGTGGGCAATCATTTCGTTGAGCGATTCGTAAGAATGTTCGGGCTTATCAATGCGTACAATCTCTACCTTGTTAAACTGATGTAAACGGTTCAATCCGCGTACATCTTTTCCGTACGAACCTGCTTCGCGACGGAAGCAGGCGGAATAAGCGCAGTTCTTAATCGGTAATTCTTTTTCTTCCAGAATTACATCCCGATAGATATTGGTAACCGGTACTTCGGCCGTAGGAATCAGGTACAGATCATCTTCGTTTGCATGATACATCTGCCCTTCTTTGTCGGGAAGCTGGCCTGTTCCGTAACCGGAAGCTGCATTTACTACATATGGCGGTTCAATTTCCAAATATCCGGCATCGCGTGCTTCATCGAGGAAAAAGTTAATAAGTGCTCTTTGCAATCGCGCGCCTTTGCCTTTGTATACAGGGAAACCGGCGCCGGTAATTTTCACACCGAGTTCAAAGTCTATCAGGTCATATTTCTTTGCCAGTTCCCAGTGGGGTAGGGCATCTGCAGGAAGTTCGGCATCATGTCCGCCCATACGTTCCACCACATTGTCTTCGGCTCCATATCCTTCGGGCACACTCTCGTTTGCTATGTTAGGAATGGTATAGAGTAAATTTTGTAGTTCGGTAGCGGCATCATTCATCGTTGTTTCCAGCGTCTTTATGCCTTCTTTCATTTCGCTTACCTTTGTACATGCAGCTTCGGCTTCCTCTTTTTTTCCTTCCTTCATCTGTTGGCCGATGGTTTTCGAGAGCAAGTTCACTTCAGCCAAAGTCTTATCTAATTGATTTTGCGCGTTACGTCTCTTGTCGTTTACTTCAATTACCTGGGCAATCACCTCCTTAGCATTCTTGAAGTGTTTTTTCTCCAATCCGCGGATAAGCGCATCTGTATTTTCTGTAATCTGTTTAATGGTAAGCATATCTATCTTGTTTTATGATACTTCAATTAGCGAGCACAAAGATAAATAAAATTAATGTAAGATGTTGTCTCCGGCAAAAAAAGAAGGAGATGCAATCACGTGGATCGCATCTCCTTCTCTATTTTTTAAGAAATAATATCTCTTATGCTTCTGCTTCTACTTTTTCTACTTCAGCAGGAAGTATAGATACATATCTTCTGTCTTCTTTGCCTTTTTTGAAGCTTACTACTCCGTCTACCAAAGCGAAAAGAGTGTGGTCTTTACCCATGCCCATGTTGTTACCCGGGTGGAATGCAGTACCTCTTTGACGAATGATTATGTTACCTGCTTTGCAAGTTTCACCACCAAATATCTTCACGCCTAATCTTTTACTTGCTGATTCGCGGCCGTTCTTAGAACTACCGACACCTTTTTTATGTGCCATTTCTTCTTAAAATTTAATGGATTAAGCTACTACTTCTGTGATTGTTAACTCTGTAAACTGCTGACGGTGACCGTTGCGTTTTCTGAAACCTTTTCTTCTCTTTTTATGGAAGATGATTACTTTCTCTCCTTTTACAAGACTTGAAAGAACCTGGCAAACCACTTTAGCTCCTTCTACTGTAGGTATTCCTACTGTTACAGCTCCGTCTTTGTCTACCAAAAGAACCTTGTCAAATTCTACTGTTGAACCGTTCTCAGCATCCTGAATGTGGTGAACGAACAACCTTCTTCCGGCTTCAGCTTTAAACTGCTGACCGTTAATTTCTACAATTGCGTACATCTGTTATAATATTGTTATACAGGTTTTCTCCGTCGGGTGGTCTTTAATCACTTAATGAGCACTTGGTTTACCCGATACGGAATTATCAGGCCACAAAATTAATGCTTTTATTTCAGTCGGGCAAATATTTATTTCTTTTTTTACTTACCGGCAACCAAATCGGTTACCCAAACTAAGAGTGCAAGCAGAGATACTGCTATGATAGCGAATAAGATGACGATGAATAGTGAATAAATGTACATTAAAGCAGTTCGTTTTAACGTTTTGCCTATTTTATCTTTGAATAACTGTGCATAGATCCATGCGGAAAATAAGAAGTGTAGCCACCAGGGTATATTTTCGTTACCATCTCCGCTGAAAGGAAGTATTACGATAGATGCCACTAACATTTGGCAGGCAGCATAGGCCCGAACAAAAAAGAGTTCTACGAGATTATAATGCTGATTGCCTTTATTTTTGCGGAATGCCCATCGGGTAGCAAGTGCAAAAACTGGTAAGGTTAGTATTATCTCTAAGGCTTTGTTGCCGGTAGACCATCGCTCTAACATGCTTGTTACTGCTTGTGCAAAAGCAGAATGTTCAACCCATTTGCCTAATGTGTGGTTGTTAAATTGCAATATAGAATCATTATCGAGGGGGATTGCACTACTTTTCAGTGCGGTAGGATCTATTATTTGAATGAGAAGAACGTAAACAGTGGCTAGTACGAAAAGCATTTGTATCGGTCGGAAGTAGAGTACTCTTCTTCCGGCTATGTAATCTCTAATCATGTAGCCTGGTCGGATGAAAAGCTCCTTAATGGTAAAAAAGAAGCCGCTGTCTATATTGGTCAGTCCTCCGAGGAAGTTTCTTATAATAGCATGATATGTAAAGCGGGGTGTGTTTTTACTTTGACCGCAATTACTGCAAAAATTGCCTTCAAATTCGTGCTGACAGTTTTTGCAGGTGCGCTTTTCTTTATCTGTGTATATGGGTACTATTTTTCCGTGCCGATGTTTGCGCTTAATAAGACGGAAGTATGCTTTTGTCCGATTATTGGTTTTCATCCCTACTTAACAGCTTCTATGCTGTATCCTTGTTTTTTTAATAGATTCAGTAATCCTTCCTTTCCGGGTAGGTGCAATGCGCCTACTACTACGAATGAAGGATCAGCTGTCATTAAAGCCGGAAGCTTGGCGGCCCAATCTTTATTACGATTGGTAATCATGGCTTCCATTTCACCCGGCAGCGGATCGCAGGATGTGCCTTCTTTTTCTTCGGATAGCTTATACATGCCATCCAAATCTTGAATCATGTATGCTGTTGTTAACTTCTTGGTGTCGTCAATAAGTTTATCAACATTATTGAGTTCGCATAGAAGCAATTCGGCTTGTCGGCGCAGAGAAGTACCATTGTATAGTAGGTTGAATTGAAAGTTCAGCGTTTCCAGTGCAGTAATCTTCTTCCCTTTCTCAATGCCTTTCGTTTGAAAATAAGTATCTAACTGTTCTTGTGGCTTAAAATTGCCAACGTGCTTCATGTAGAGTACTACAACTGCATTGTTTAAGATAAAAGCAGGTTTCACTTTCGGCATCTGTGATAAATCAAATCCTAAGTTTTCTTTTGTGAAGTTATTGACTATGCCGTATTGTTCCGGAGTAAACAACACTTGAAGAGTAGTATCGTTTTGAATCATCATTTCTTGTTGCATGAGTTGCATGGCGGTCGGACTTTGCACATCGGATATCTTTAATTCGCCAATAATCTGCGTAGTAGCATCGAATGCCGATTGCAATCCTTTAATACTATCAATAATGCTAAGAGAGGCCAGATGGTGAGTCCCCAAAATGTACGACGGTTTACTCAGGCCGTGGCCCGACACTTTCCAAAGTAATTGTGCGTGAGCATTGAATGCGAAACATGCAACCAACAGAATAACAAGATTCTTTTTCATATATCCGATAATAATTCGTCTACTCTACATTAACGTTGAAATATTCTTCTAGTTCTTTCTCCGCAGAATTGTTTTCATTTATAATGTCGCGGATAATGATGCCATGCTCCAGTAGTGCAATGCGCGGACATACATCTACCGTGTGATTCAGGTTGTGACTCGAAATCAATATCGTGGCATTTGTCTCTTCATTATATTTTTTCAACATGTGCTTAATAATTGATTGCGAACTGGGATCCAGAAAGTTGAAAGGTTCATCCAGAATCAGAAGTTGGGGTTTGTGTAGCATAGCCGAAATGATTCCGATTTTCTGTTTGTTTCCTGCTGAAAAGTTTCGTATATACTTTTTCTGCCCTGTCACCTCTTCGCCCATAAAACGTTCGAATGGTACAAGCCGTTCGTCTACGTCTTCTTTCTTCAGGCCATACATTTTCCCGATAAAGTAGAAATATTCTTCAGGGGTGAGGTAGTCAATTAAAAAGCCATCGTCAATGAAAGCGCCGGTAAATGTTTTCCATTCTTCACTTTTACTTACTTCAATGTTGTTAATGGAAACAAACCCGTTGTCTGCTTTTAGCAGATCAAGAATCAATCGGAAAAGAGTTGTCTTTCCGGCTCCGTTGTTTCCCACCAATCCAAGCATTTCTCCCTGGTTGATGGTATAGTTTTCAATGTCTACGGCTTTCTTTTCGCCAAATATTTTTTGCAGATTATTGATGGTTATCATATTCTTTGATTTATTGCTTGCTTACTAACTTATTTAGTGTCTCTGAATCCTTGCATGTTTTTGTATCGCCTTGCCATAAAACGCTTATACACATTGTTAATCCATATATGTGCGCTCAACGTAAATGCTAAACCGATGACTAACATAATCCATTGTCCGATAACTTCTCCACAGATAGCATTAAGTGAAGAATAGAGTATCATGGGAATGCCGAAAGCTCCGAAGCTTACTAAAGTCTGAAACCCGGTTCCCGATCCCTGCCTACCGGTTACTCCTTCGTTTAGGGGAACTGTTTTATTATTATATACAGCTAGTTGAAATAATAGGAAGTAGATCGGACCGATGGCGAAGAAAGCAAACGAAAAAGCACCTAACAAAGTTAACTTCCCCATCACCATTGCGGGAATCATCAAGATAAACGGAATTAGGACGCCCATGCTGTAGAGGTAATATTTAGCTTTTAATAAACTGAATATCGATTCTTTGCGTGTCATTAATCCATCCAGATAACTGCCTTCAAAGCTCATTATTTGTGTTAAGATGACCATTCCAAAGGCTACAAAAGCGTAAATGGAAGTAAAGCTTTTCATGAAAGCCCCGTCGTAGACATCAGAGAAACTAAGCAAAGCAGAAAAGAATACTACTATGATCCCAATCGTTCGCAAAGAAGTTTTGCAACGTTTGTTGCGGAAAAGCATTTTAAGTTCCAAACGGAAGTATTCACCTATTTCTCCATAACGTTCTAAAAATTTATATTCCGAAACATGCTTTACTTTTGTATCCTCTATCTTACTCAATTCAGCATATACTAGTTTTACCATGACTTGTCGGTTCACCATCCACATACATGCAATGGCTAGCAGAGTGCCCAGATAAGCCAGTATATTTCCTTCAATAAAGGCTCCTCCAAGATTCATGGTGAAATCACTGATACAATTCTTTTCGGGGATAAACATAATAGCGGCTAATGCTGCATATACTGCAACGGGTAAGGCAATCCAGTATATCCGTTCATTCATTAACGTGCGGCAGAGTAAATACCAATAGTTATTTAAAACCGTGAGTAAATAGATACCCAGACTGTATGCGATGATACCTGTTATTCCGTAAAACCGGGTAACAGTGATGATCGCAAAAGGTATAAACATGAACAGCCATATAATATTGAATAGATCCAGCCCCGATCGAAGCAAAAGAAAATCAAGAATTTTATTTCGTTTGATTGGTAGCAATAAATAGGGTTTGACTTCTTGAGATGGTGTCTTTTGAAACGGGAAACGTATCATAAAATCAATAGCAAAGACAAATACCAGTCCTTGATTCATCAGATTATACGGCTCCATATTGGGTGCTGCTTCAGCAAAGCTAAGGGCAAATGTTGTTCCAAAGAAAATGAGATATCCGGCCCAGAACACAGTCATGAAGTACATGAAGTATTTTCCGAATTTATTTTTCTCATACATAGGATGCCTCTTAGCAGCCAACCTGTGATGCTTACGTAGTTCGTTGAAAAGCATAATTCTAAAATGTTCTAATTGTTATTCTTAGCCGGACTAATCATTGTGACTTCTACTTCATTCTTCTGGTTAAACATAGAGGCTGCAAAGGCCTGAATCTCTTTTGTCGTTATGCTGTTAACTATTGATTCGTAATCTTTTGCCATATCAACACCTGTGAAAAGGCATTCATCAATATTACCAAGCCAATAGCTGTTTTCTTTCATGTTTTCTTTGTGCTTTTTCAGCATAAATTCTTTCACCTTATTCAAATTAGTCTCTGATGGTCCGACTTTAACCAGATTATCTACTTCATTGAAAATGATTTTCGTGAGTTTGTCTTTTTTAACGGGGTCGGTATCAAACATAATTTGAAGATTGAACTTTTCCTGCGGATACTTTTGAAGTCCACCCATAACGTTCACGCCGTATGTACCACCTTCCTCCTCTCGAATTTTTTCAGTATACACAAGGTCGAGTATTTGGCTGGCAATGCTTATAAGTATGTTATTTTTTAGATTGTACTTACATGTTCCATTGTAAAAAGCAAAAACAGAGGCTTTCGCTGTTTCTTGCTGTTTGATGAATTCATTTTTATAGATTCCTTTGCGCATGTTGATGTGATTATCTTTGAAAGTCTCTTTGCGGTTGATAGCAGGTAGAGAAGCCAGATATTCTTCAATAAACGGCTTAACTGCTTCTACATCTATATTTCCTACAAGTATGAATGTAAAGTCACTGGCATCTTTAAAGCGATCTTTATACATAGACAAAACTTTATCGTAATCTATTTTATCTATCATATTTGTTTTGAGCCTTTGCATTCTCGGATGATTCATGTAAATGCCACCTTGGATTGAATCTATGAATGTAATCATCGGATTTAATTCCTGATTTAATAAGGTTGCTTTTGTGCGGTTCTTGTAAGATTCAAATGCGTCTGCATCTTTCCGTGGAGCAGTAAATGTGAGGTAGGTAAGCTGCATCATTGTTTCAAAGTCTTTTGGAGAACAGTTGCCGGATATTGTTTCTGTTTTATCACCAATGTTAGCTGAAACGGATGCTTTTTTGCCGGCCAGCACTTTCTCCAGGTCTACTGCACTGAAATTACCCAAGCCGCCAGCCTCAACAACGTCATTCAAGGTTTTTATATCAATTATATCAGAAGTTGGGAACAGGGAGGTTCCTCCTAAACTTACAGCTTTCATCAGTATTTCGTCGGCTTTGAAATCCGTTTTCTTTATAATAACTTTTGCTCCGTTAGAGAGAGTGAACATTGTAGTTCCAAATGCCTCATCGTGCTTTTCAGATACAATTTTGCCGGCTTTTGGTTTTTCAGCTACCAATGGCTCGTCTGAAACTTTATCTACGTATGCGGTTAATTTTTCGGCTTTCACTTGTTTTAGCACATTAAGAACTGCTTCTTTAGTAGGGTATTTCAAATCTTCTTTTTCGGGGCCGAAGATGGCTACTACCTGATTACTGTCTGTTACCAATGTTTGCATCATTTGGTTCAATGCGGCTAAAGGAATAGCCGGAGCAACTTGGTTGATGATAGCATATTCCTTTTCAATGCCCGGTATGGGTTCTTTATCTAAGAAGTTGCGTACGTATTCTTTTACGTAACTTTCGTTTTTGTTTTTATCGCGCTCATTATATGCTGATTCCAGTTGGCGGAGATATTCTGCTTTGGCACGTACGTATTCCGACTCTGTAAAACCAAAGGAACGTGCACGTTGTATTTCGCGTAACAATGTTGCTAATCCGCTTTCTATTTCTCCTTCTTTGCAGACAACTATACCAGTGAAGGCATCTTTTGTCTTTGCGGCAAAAAACATCCCGTCATCAGCTCCTGCATAGATATAAGGTGGCTTCGCTGTTTGGCTCAGCTCATTCAGACGAGCATTTAGCATGCTACTAATAAGGCTCTTGGCATAGTTGCTTACTAAATAACCCATATTATTTTTTTGATCGTCCGGGGTAGCTTCATGTTTATAAAAGACGATTGCTTCGATATTAGGCTGTTCTTTGTCTTGCTCTATAACAACAATAGGGTCTTTGTTATCGTTTACAGGATAATAAATGCGTTTGGCTGCATTTGGCTGTGCCGGAATATCAGCAAATACTTTTTTAATCTTTGCTTCGATCGTATCTACGTCAATATCTCCTACGATAATAATGCCTTGCAAATCGGGGCGATACCATTTTTCATAGTAATCTCTTAATGCTTGATACTTAAAGTGGTCAACAATATCCATACTTCCTATGGGTAAGCAGTCGGCATATTTTGTATTGGCAAACATCTGTGGAAGCGCTTTCTGCTGAAGACGTTGCATGGCACTCATACGTGTGCGCCATTCTTCGTGAATGACTCCACGTTCTTTGTCTATCTCTTTTCCTTCAAGAAGCAAGTCGTTTGACCAATCATGAAGGATAAGTAAACAAGAGTCAATAGGTCCTTCACGCATGACAGGAACGTTAGAAATATTATAAACAGTCTCATCAATGCCGGTGTAAGCATTCAGATTTTCACCGAATTTTACGCCAATTGTTTCCAGATATTGTTTTAAAGCTTCTCCGGGGAAGTGTGCTGTACCGTTAAAACACATGTGCTCCAGAAAATGTGCTAACCCACGCTGAGCAGGTTCTTCCAGAATGGAACCTACCTTTTGGGCAATATAAAAATCCGCCCTTTTTTCAGGTAGTTTGTTTTTGCGAATGTAGTACGTAAGTCCGTTATCCAATTTTCCAATGCGAACATTAGGGTCGATGGGCATAGGAGGCATTTGCTGAGCAAAGGCCAAATTAATATTGCAACATACAATTAATATTGCAATCAATAAACCACGGAATAAATGTTTCATTTCTTAATTGATTTAGATTTTGTTTCTTATTATGCTACATTTGTCGTTATGCACATTCCATAAATCACAGTATAGGATATTATTTTCATGAAAAGAGCATAGAAAAGATCTTTTTTATATTCTGATTGCTTCTCGTATGCGAACAAGTTTTGTTAGTAAACCTTCAAGCAGATCCAGGCGTAACATGTTTGCTCCATCACTTTTTGCTATGGCAGGATTTTCATGTGTTTCAATGAAGAGACCATCTGCACCGACTGCTATTCCTGCTTTTGCTATTGTTTCTATGAGTTGCGGCATTCCACCGGTTACGCCGCTTGTTTGGTTGGGTTGTTGCAAAGAATGGGTTACATCCAGAATCACAGGAAATCCAAAAGTTTGCATTTCGGGTATGCCACGATAATCTACAATTAAATCTTGATATCCGAAAGTTGTTCCTCGTTCGGTAATCATCACATTTTTATTTCCGGCTTCTACTACTTTGTCGGCTGCAAATTGCATTGCCATGGGCGATAAAAATTGGCCTTTTTTTATATTGACTATTTTACTGGTTTTGGCGGCGGCAACAAGTAGGTCTGTTTGTCTGCATAGAAAGGCAGGGATTTGAAGAATATCTGCATATTCAGCAGCCATGGCTGCTTCTTCTGCCGTATGAATATCTGTTACTGTCGGTACGCCGAATGTATCGCTCACTTTCTTTAGTATTTTCAATGCTTTCTCGTCTCCAATGCCCATAAAAGAATCTAGTCTTGAACGATTGGCTTTGCGGTATGAGCCTTTAAATACATAAGGTATCTTTAATTTATCGGTTATTTCTACTACTCGTTCGGCAATACGCATTGCCATTTCTTCACCTTCTATTACACAAGGGCCTGCCAATAGGAAGAAATTGCCGGAATTACTATGTTTTAAGTCTTTAATATTCATATATATGAGAATTTAATTAGGGATAATTAATGTAATGCTTTCAGGCAAAATGCCGATATCAATAGGAAAGTGTTTGGGTAAAAGGCGTCCGTCAAGATCTACAGAAGCATTGCGGGCACGAAGAACCCGAACCTTTTTTGTGCGATAGGATTTTACCATCTTATGGTTCAATATTCGTCCCTGTATAAGCATCCATAAGCCGGAAATAAGTTGAAGTACTTGTGGACGATGGATAACGGAGACATCAAGCCAACCGTTATATGGTACGGCACTCGGTGTCTGTCCGTATCCTCTTGCACTACCTACGCAAACAGTCATTATTCGCCCGCGGATGTGTTCATCGTTTATTTTTAAGTGCGTCCGGTAAAGCTTTCTCTCGAAGAATAAAAGAAATAAAGCCGCCAGATAGGAGAGGAATTTAACACCCCAGAAGCGTTTTGTCTGGTCTGTTATTTTCACGATGCGTGCTCCGAGGCCTATGTTTACAGCATTTAAAAAGTAACGACGTTCATGTTTTTCCCCATTGTAATAATGACAATATCCAACGTCAATTTTCTTTTTACGGTTGTTGATTATCCAGTTTACCGCTTCTCTATATTCCAAATTTAAGTTCCAATATCGGGCAAAATCATTGCCTATGCCGTTAGGAATAATACCTATAGCTATGTCACTCTTATCTAAAGCATTGGAGTTCATGATGCCGTTAATTGCATCATTGAGTGCACCATCTCCGCCAACTACTACAATTGTGCGGTAGCCATTATTAGCTAAGATGCCTGCTAATCGTTCTACCGATCCGAATCCTTCAGATTGTACATAGTCGTAAGATACATTCTTGCTATCCATGTATTCCTTAATCTCTTTCCAACGTTTCTTCACTTTTCGTGTTCCGGCTTTGGGATTGTATATGATTCCCCATTTTTCTGGTTCTACACTCATTATTGTTCTATTATTAAAATTGAGAGAACTGTGAAAGCAATGCTTTACCTTGAGGGAAAAAATGATTGCTATTGTCAGCTCCGCCAGTTAGATTAATTTCTTCACTTCTTCTATCTTTTCTTCCATTGGAGACGACGCTCTTATCCAATGAATTTTAAGTCCTCTTCGCTCCATGCCTCTAAACCATGTCATCTGTCGTTTGGCAAATTGATGGATCGCTGTCTCTAGTTGTATAAACATCTCTTCATAAGTGAGCTGTTTGGTTACGTAGAGAGTCAGGTATTTATATTCGAGTCCATAATAAATTAAATCCTCGGGCTTTATGCCTTGAGCTAACAATCCTTTTATTTCGTTTATCATGCCTCCATCCAGTCGTTGATTCAAGCGACTGGTTATTTTCTCACGACGTAGCTCTCTTTCAATATCTAGCCCGATAACAAGGCTGTGTAACAGTGGAAATTCTCGATTTGAGATCTCGTTTGATGCGTAATATTCTTCGATCTCAATAGCACGTATGGCACGCTTTACGGTATCTACATCCGTAGAATTATGCAATGCTTTATATTTCTTAAGAATTGCAGTCAAATCTTCTAGATTTTTATCAGCCAAACTATTGCGAAGTTCTTGATTTTCCGGCACTGGAATTAGTTTATAACCTTTTAATACAGCCTCTAAATATAAGCCGGTACCTCCACATAAAATAGGCTGTTTATTTTTTGCTTTAATGTTCTCATATGCTTTTAAGAAATCGCGCTGATATTCGAATACGTTATACTTATAGCCGGGGGTTGCAATATCTATTAAGTGATAAGGTATCTGTTTGCCTTTTACTGTATATTCAGCAATATCTTTACCCGTACCCAGATCCATGCCTTTATAAATCTGTCGTGAGTCAGCGCTAATAATTTCTGTATCTAACTCATAGGCTAGCATTGCAGCAAAAGGAGTTTTGCCGGAAGCTGTAGGGCCTAATATAGTTATTAAATCATAGTTCGGCATAGTAGTTCTGGGTTGATTATGTCACAAAGATATGAAAAATGAAATAAAATAAGACGGGATAAGTAAAAAGATGAATGTAAACAAAAGATAAATTGTTTTACTAGTGGTTATACGAGATAGTCCGCTTCTTAAAGTATGTTATAAAACACGCTTTAAGAAGCGTTGCTTTTGTGAAGTCTCAAAGAATGCTGTATATTTGCACTGTGTTTTTCATAGTATTAGATTTAAGGTTAACAAAGGTTGGAGCAAAGCGTTGCTCCTTTTTTTATGCTTTTACTTATAGGAATAATCAGGATTTATGCATCCAGATAGAGGCTACTTTTTTTTGCACTGCGATTATATTAATTAATGATACCACTGCAAAAAGCAAAACGCCAACTACAATAGCTGGCAGAAGTGATTTAATTTCGATTTGTGGAAAGAGAAGAGTAAGTATTCTTGTATAATAAGTACGTATCCATGCAACAAACATTATACTGAGTAGCAATACAATAAAATTAAGCCCCAGTGTTAGCAGTTGATAAGGGATTGCAACCCGTACGGGGCTGTAACCTATAAGCAATAGATTTTCTAACTTGGTCGTGTTCTTTTGAAGTAACAAATAAATGCTTAGCATGAGTATATAGAATGACAGCACACTGATAAAGAGTCCTACGCTCAGTACAATGCCGGTAATCAGCTGCAGGAAATAGGTTGTTTTTCCTGCATCCAGTTTGTCATTCTCAGCTTCGTATCCTTTCTTTTGAAAATATTGTGCTATGGATGCGTCTGCCGGATTACTGACTTCGATGATAAGTCGTGCCGGCTTAGGATTGGTGCCGGGTGCAAATTCATTATTAGCCCATTTCATGAATGATTGTGGAACAAGAATAGTGTTTAATCGATTAGAAAATCCGACGATGTTTCCTTTATACTCTTCCACGCGTCCGTTGCCTCGCAAAGTGATATCCATTTGTATTAGCCCCATTAACCCTTCCGAAAGTTTTGGAAGATTTCGTGCTTGTGCAAATCCGAAATTATATAAGTTCAGATAATTTCGAGGTATAATGATAGGAATAGAAGAGGTTTCTTTATTGAAATGCCATTTATCAAGGTTTACGTCAACAAATTTATCAGATACAGATTCAAAAAACATTTCCGTGGAAAGGTGAATCCCGGTTTCTTGCATTGCTAAACCAGCAGAAACTTTAAACTGAGACGGGGTAAAGGCTCCTATGTTTTTAGTAAATGGCTGTTGTCCCAATGATTTTATGTCATCGTTAGAAAATGCGTTATTTTTTCCTGCAAGAGAACCGATTGTACTCATTTTTTTGGTAACAATAATATATTCCTTCTTCATGAAAGTGTCTCCTTGAGTGAAAACCGGAATTACATCTGCGTAGAACTGTACGCTGAGTAATACAATTATCATACCGAAGAGATTTGCAAGAAAGAATCCGCTCAATTGGCCGGGACTTATATGTTGTCTGAGTAATTTCCAGAGAAGTTTCATTTTGATTTGCGATTATGCGAATTACAATTCAGTTGTTATTTGTTTCTTAGAGTTTTAGTGTTTTGCTATATGCCAGACTTATCTGTTTTCCGATGGATGTCACAATAATACCCGCACCTTGTTTACGAGCTTCGGCAGAGAGAAGTTCTCCCATTATTTCCCCATTTGAATCGTCGAGGTGGCTGATAGGTTCATCCAGAAAGATGAAATCGAATGGTTGACAAAGCGCGCGGATAAAAGCCACTCGCTGTTGTTGTCCGAATGATAGTTTACCTACTTTATTATTAAGTTTGTCGGGTATCCCTAATGCTTCAAAAAAAGTGATTATTTCTTTTTTGCTTTTATAACCGGTGAGATTGTTTTTTAATTGAATGTTTTCGACTGCCGTAAGTTCGGTGAATAGTCGTAAATCTTGGAAAAGCATGCTAATAGAATGTTTTCTCAAGTCCACCCATTGCTTTATGGGCAATGTTTTGATGTTTTTTTCATCAAAGCTAATAATCCCTTGGTAATCTTTTCTATAACCATATATGAAATTACAAAGTGATGACTTCCCTGTTCCCGAGTCAGCTTCTATCAGATAAATTTCATTCTTGACGAATGCAATATCTTTGTGCCATACTTCCGAATCAATTGCGTTACGTTCGGCAAAAACCTCGGGTAATGTCTGTTGCAGATGGATGCTATTCATAATTATATTTATAGTTATAGTGCAACAAATTGTTTAGCAAAGTCAACAATTTGTTGTAGGGCATTCTTTTCTTTGTCTTTCAAGACCAGCGTCACCTCTCCTTTGCCATCGTTTAATCCGCGCATCTCAATATATGAGACTTTTGATCCCATATTTTTATACATAGCAAACTCTTCTCCTAAGTTACCTAACATGTTCACTGCACGAAGCTTTAACAACGTTTCTGCATTGAGTGCCAGATAGTATGCATTGCCTTTTATGTTCGAAGCAAAGGGAGCTTTGCTCAAGGGATCATTCTGGCTCTTTCCTGCGTTGGACAGGAGGATTTTGTTGTTAGTTATAAAGACCAGTTTGTTCGTTTGCCCCACGTACATAGGGACAGGCGATGTCATTGCGTATTTTTGTAGTGCTTCCACTGCTGTATTATCATTTATCTCAGCGTAAGCAATAAATGAAGGCATTCCCATCAATGATAAGTCTGTGATGGCAACGGCAACCTCACCATCTAGGTGTGTTATCAGATGCTTCACCTCACTTCGTTCGGCGCCGATAAATGAATTTATAAATTCCTTGTTTTCTGATAAAAGGCTGTAACATTGTTCTCCTTTTACATTGATTGCGGCATAGGCCACTGTCGACTCTGGGAAATAAGAAGTGAGAGAGCCCTTCAACGTTCCGAATGCCTTTTGTTGTTTTTTCAGTTGCGCTTCAAGTTCTCTGTTTTCAGTGTATGTTTCGTAGTTAACACTAATTTTTCCATTTTCGAAATTAAAACTGCCAAGTAAATAAAGTTCATTCATAGCTAGTTCCTCAGAAAGTCCGAAACCGATTTGCTGTGTATATGAGGCAGGAAGGTCTTGCATAGAAGCATAAAATGTCACGTCTCCTTTTTGTGCTGTCATCTTTATAAAGGCATTACTTTTGACAGCACTTTTGTCAGGCTCCTGTTTCATCAACTTAGCGATGATTTTTTTTGTGTTTTCTAGTTCAGAAGCTTCGGCAGATAGAACAACTAATAGGGTGCTTTTTGAATATGCACATAGAGAGCCGTCTGGAAAAAGGGTAAACTCATAGCCGTCTGCTTTTGCAATCGGTTGACATATTTGTTCCGAAGACATTGCCTCAAGTGTTGTGTGCACTTTATCTGCATCAATCACCTTAAATACTAAAGCCGGATAATGGAGAGTACGAGATGTAAAGAAATATACCGGTTCGTTAAGTGCTAGTCCGCTTTCTTCGGGTACATTTACTATTTTCTCTATTTGTTTAAAGGCATTAGCTCCCAATCCGCTTTTGATAGCGTCCATTATTTTTTGCTTTACTCTTTCATTCTCTTTAGTGTTTAATCCCGATTTCTGCACTAAAGATTTGAGGTTGATAGTTGCAACTGCCGATGCATCAGCAGGAATGGAGTTTGTATATTCTGTTTTGGTAGAGCAAGCAGCTAAGATTGTAATCAGTATTGTAAATGCTGCAAACCGATAAATTGTTTTTCTTACCATAATATAATTAGTTAACTATTATCATTGTGTGACAAGCCACTAAAGCCGCAGTTTCCGTGCGTAAGCGCGATTGGCCGAGGCTGATAGGAATGAATCCTTTTTCTATGGCTTTTTTTACTTCTTCTTGGCTGAAATCACCTTCCGGACCTATTAAAACTAAAGCATCTTCTCCTTTCCGAAGAGCATCTTTCAGTAATTGTTTCTCCCCTTCATAGCAGTGTGCAATAAATTTCTGCCCATTGAAGGTTTGATTGATAAACTGGTTAAAGTCTGTCATTTTGTTCAGTCTTGGCAGGCGGGCTTTTTGGGATTGCTTAATGGCCGAAATCAAAATCTTCTCTATGCGTTCGTTTTTGATTACTTTCCGCTCCGAGTAACGACAATTAAGAAACGTAAGCTCGTCGATACCTATTTCAGTAGCCTTTTCTGCCAGCCATTCATTGCGATCCATATTTTTAGTTGGTGCCATAGCAATGTGCAGGTGGCAGGGCCATAAAGATTCTTGTTCTATTGTTTTTTTTATTATAACGGTGCAACGTTTATTTGTTGTGGCTGTAATTTCTGCCAGATAGAAATAACCTTTCCCATCTGTTAGCGTAATCTCATCTCCTTGGGTTAATCGTAATACGCGAATGCAGTGCAGAGCTTCTTCTTCGGGAAGCTCTGCCTTGGTCAGTATGTCAGGAGTATAGAAAATATGCATGATTTTTATTGTAGGTGTGAAATCTTGTCGCGTATTATAGATGCTAATTCGTAGTTCTCTTCTTTTATGGCTTTGGCCAGACTCTCTTTTAGTGATTGCAGATTTTCTTCTTCCATATCCTCTTCTTCCTTACTCTCTTCATCTACAGCCATGGCCTCTTTTTCAAGGATTGACTCATAGATGTAAATGGGACATTTAAAGCGAATGGCTAAAGCTACGGCATCTGATGTACGTGAGTCTATTTCTATGGTTTTATCTTCTTTTTTCAGATACACATAGGAATAAAAGATTCCTTCCTGAGCTTTGTAGATCAGCACTTCTGATACATTGATTGAAAACTCATTGAGGCAAGTCTCAATGAAATCATGGCTAAGAGGACGTGGTGACTCTATGCCTTTTAATTTGAGCACAATTGCTTGTGCTTCAGTAGAACC
Source organism: uncultured Bacteroides sp. (assembly GCF_963677715.1). NCBI lineage: Bacteria > Pseudomonadati > Bacteroidota > Bacteroidia > Bacteroidales > Bacteroidaceae > Bacteroides > uncultured Bacteroides sp. Next base: position 1,180,707 of record NZ_OY782495.1, on the reverse strand, counting down.
TATTATGATGGGAAGTTGCCTTTTGCCGTTTACTTCTCCGAGTATCATTGCATAAGCGCAAGCTTGTGCCTGACTATTTGATACATTTAAAACTTTTAATTCAACTTTCTTTTTCATTTATTTACTATCTCCTTTGAATTATGATTGTATCTAAAAATAAAAGCAAATAAAATTCCCACAACTAATGCGTATCCTGCAAAAATAAACCAAGAATCAGGCCATCCTTTTCTGTCAACAATTTCACCTGCTGCATACGATCCGAAGAAAGAGCCAAAACCATTTGTCATGATCATAAAAACACCTTGTGCACTCGAACGAATACAAGGGTCTGTTTCTTGGTTAACGTATAAAGAGCCGGATATGTTGAAAAAATCAAATGCGACTCCATAAACAAGCATTGATAGTACTAACATCCATATTCCTTCTCCTGGATTTCCTGTTCCTAAAAGAGCAAAGCGCAATACCCATGCAAACATGCTAATTAGCATTACATTCTTAATCCCGAATTTTTTTAGGAAAAAGGGGATTAGTAAAATGCATAATGTTTCCGATATTTGTGAGAGTGAAATTAGAATATTGGCATGTTCTACTCCAAAAGTACCTTTGTATAATTCGTTGTTGCCAAAGAAATTGGTGAGATAGTCGTTTGCAAATGCATTAGTTATCTGTAATGAAACGCCTAAGAGCATGGAAAAAATAAAGAAAATAGCCATTTTACGTTGCTTGAAGAGAGCAAAAGCGCGTAGCCCCATTGTGTCTACCCACGATTGGTTTTTCTCAATCTTGTTTGTTGGGCAGCCGGGCAATGTGAAAGAGTATGCTCCTAAAATTAAACCTAAGATAGCTGATGAGTACAGCTGCATTGATGAGTGCGCAAATCCGAGCAAATCAATGGCAATCATGGCGCAAATAAAACCCACTGTTCCCCATACACGGATGGGGGGAAATGATTTTACTGCGTCCAATCCTGATTTTTCCAAAGCATTATAAGCAACCGAATTTGATAGTGAAATGGTGGGCATATAAAACATTACGCTGCACAATATTAAAGAATATAAAGAGATGTATTCTGTTTGCGGGGCAGCAGTAATTAGGAGAACGGCTCCTATAATATGGCAAATGCCTAAAAGTTTTTGAGCGGGTATCCATCTGTCGGCTATAATGCCCATTATCGCAGGCATAAAGAGTGAGGCAATGCCCATTGTGGCGAAAAAACTACCAATTTGTCGACCGCTGAATTGCAATCCGCCGCCTAGATAAGCACCTAGTGAAATTAACCAAGCTCCCCAGATAGCATACTGCAGGAAATTCATAATTATTAAACGATACTTTACGCTCATAGCTCAACTCTTTTTTATGTGTTTCTTCTTAATTACGTCGATATATCGATGCAAATGTATGTATTTTATAGGAATATGAATCTCTTTTCCATGGAAAACGCATGAAGAATTGGCGGAATATAACAATAACAAGCCTCACCACAATGCCTAACGAGCTTCTTCATACCCTGTAGAGAGGCTCGTTACGCTTCATAGAGAGCTTCACCGTTTCATTTATCCCCTACATCCCCCACCTAATTGAGGCTTCTCATTTGCGTATTTATCTAATAAACAGCCAGTTACGCTAAACGCCACATAAGGCAATTTTCTCTTGCACGTTGTCGCTTCTTCCTTGTCTTCCTGCCTTGTGAATTGGCAGATGTGTATTATTTCCTCCTTCTATTGTCCTGAATGCATGCCTTCTATAATAGTTTTCAGGGTCACTGAACGTCGATTCTATGCTTTACATAGACGAGATATCTATGAACAATGGAAAATACAATCGTGTTTAGCAAAGGAAAATATGGATGTAAGGGAGAATGATGGCTATAGTTAATAGTTAGGGGGGCAATCGGTTTTCTAATTTCTGTGGGTGAGCCTTTACTTTGCTGTTGAATTGAGCAGTAATGTGCGGTAGAATAGGGGCAAAAAAAAATTGATTGTCATCGCGACAACCAATCTTTATAACCTTAAATCTAATACCATGAAAAACACAGTGCAAATATACTGTGTTTTATGTTATGTAACATAATTATTAGGCTTGTTTCTTTTGCTCGTTAATTATAATTAACTATATTTCATTCTACGTATAATACTAACCCTTTAAGATATTCTCCTTCCGGATGGTAAATATTTATTGGATGGTCTGCTGGCTGGGTGAGTTGATGTAGTATGCGTACGCTTCTGCCCGATAAGGCAGCTGCTGTAAAAACAGCAGTGCGGAAATTATCTTTTGTAACAACCTGAGAGCAGGAAAATGTGAATAAGATGCCTCCGGGTTTAATCTTCTCGAAAGCTTTGGCATTTAGTTTGCGGTAGCCTTGTAGTGCATTACGCAATGCCTCTTTGTGTTTTGCAAAGGCCGGCGGATCTAAGACGATGAGGTCATATTGATCTCCCATGCGATCTAAAAATTTAAAAGCATCCTCGGCATAAGATGTATGGCGTTCGTCATTCGGGAAATTGAGTTCTACATTCTTATCGGTCAGAGCAATGGCTTTGGTCGAACTGTCTACAGAGTGAACCAACTTTGCGCCACCCCGCATTGCATAAAACGAGAAACCACCTGTATAGCAAAACATGTTCAACACGGACCTATCCTTAGCGTAGCGTTCAAGCAAAGCACGATTTTCTCTTTGGTCAACAAAAAAACCGGTTTTTTGTCCATTTAGCCAATCTACATGAAATTTCAGACCATGCTCTTGGGCTATATTATCTGTACTGCCTCCTTTAAGAAATCCATTTTCAGGGAGTAAATCGGCTTTGAATGGTAGGGTCGTCTCTGATTTATAGTATATATTTTCTATCTTGTCTCCCATAACCTGGCTGAGTGCTTCGACTATTGCCATACGGTCGAGGTGCATTCCTGCCGAATGAGCTTGTATAACTGCTGTGTTGGCATATATATCAATAATTAATCCAGGTAGATTGTCACCTTCTCCGTGAATGAGTCTATAAGTATTGTTGATAGGATTGGCTGCTAAGCCAATGCTTTTTCTCATGTCATAGGCTATTGTTATTTTTTGCTTCCAGAAATTCTGATTGATTTCCTCTTGAATAAAACTTAGCACGCGTATGGCAATACTTCCTATTTGAAAATGTCCTTCGGCTATAAATTCTTCTTTTGAGGTATATACTTCGACTAATTCACCTTCTTCAGGTTCTCCGTCGAAGTAGGCTATGGCACCTGAAAAAATCCATGGGTGAAACCTCTTGAGTGATTCTTCTTTTCCGGGTTTTAGATATACTTTCTTATAAAACATAGTTAAATTTATGAATTGCTGGTTTATGAATGTTCGGCGGATATGTCGGCATTTAATGATTCTTCTTCGGGTGCCATTTCAAACTTACCGGTATCTTTAAGTTCTTGAAGTAATTTATAAATTCTAAGGCATGTCCAGGCATCGGTTGCAGCATAGAGTTTTTGTGCATCACTAAGCACATCTGCCTCCCAATTTGAAAGACGCTGCGATTTAGATATTTTTTGATCAAACAAAATACCATATATTTTTTGAAGACTTTTATCTTGAATGCCAAAGGAGGGAACGTAGTCTTGCAATTCAATGCATGCTTGTTGCTTAAACGGTGCGCGTTTGTGCAACATCATGAAATCATCCCGTAGTGAAAGTCCAACTTTAATTATTGATGGGTTTTCAAGTAGTTCTATCAGGGACTGGGGCAATCCGGTCAAATTAAGGCGGAATAAAAAGCAAAACTCTTCGGATGAGATTTGGAGTAAAGCTACTTTGTGTGATTGCCCTTTGGTGAAGGAAGGTCTGGTCTCACTGTCAATTCCCAGTATCTGCTGAGATGAGAGGTAGGCTATTGCTTTTTCGATCTCCGATTCGGTTTGGATAACGTGTATATTTCCCGGAAAGGCGGCTTTAGGCAATTTCGTTATCTCTTCTTTAGATATGCTTCTCTTTATAATCATATTTTATTTATTCATTGTCGTGATTGTGTTGGTGACTGTGACAATCGCAATCTTCATCATTACAATGATCATTTGCTTCTTCATTATCCGGATATTCTTCTGGTTCGGCATCGAGATTATACTTTACGTTATGTAGTGCACGTAGTGTATTTACCAATCTTTGCCCCCAGATGTTTCCGAAGTTTTCTTTGCATATTGCCAATGCATCGTTCATTGTTTCGTTAAGTCCCAGTTGGAAAACAAAAATAAAGTCTTTAACGTCTTGGTAGATATCAGCTAAATCTTCGGAGATACATTTTTTTATTGGTGTATCACTATAGGCCATATCCGACAAGAAAACTTCCAGATAATCATCTTTCTCTGCTAAAATAGTTGTTAAATTAATACGTAATATTTCGTATATTTCTTCTGTGACATAACTTTCGAGAGCATCTTCGCTCATTATTTCGCATTCGGGTAGCATTGATGCTTTGAGGTAAAGGAGTGGCAGTATTTTTAATGTCGTATCTACAAGTGTGTTGCGTTTCATACTTTCGGTTCGTTCCAGAAAGGCACAAAATTCCGCTGCTACAGTGACAAATTCTATCACATTTCTATCAAAAATTACTTGACTTTCTTTTTTCATAAAACTATAATTGTGGTTTGCAAAGGTAAGTAAAAGTTGTGTTAAGGACAATGAATATCTCTTTATTATTGTGTATGAACATGTTACCTTATTTGTTTTTTTCGGATATTAAGTGTGCTTTGCTGATAAATTATTTGTTTCCAAGTTATGTGGCAAACGAATTTATTTATTAAAAACTTAGCTTCTTTTTATTTTTATTGAACACATTAATAATTGAAGTTTTTTGCCTAAGTTTGCATTATTAATTTAGTTGTATAAGATATTTTATTCATGGCAAAAAAAGAATCTGAAAAAGAAGCGCAGATAAAAGTGTCTTCAGGCAATAAGCTAACTCTGTTTTTTGAGAATGAAACCATTCATTTCGTCATCGGACTTGTGTTGGTTATATTCTCTGTATACTTGTTATTGGCTTTTTCCTCTTTTTTCTTCACAGGAGCTGCAGATCAAAGTATTATTGACGGGGGGACAGCTCAAGAATTGGCTTCGGTAAGCAATCATGTGAAAAATTATGCAGGCTCTCGCGGAGCTCAATTAGCTAGTTATCTTATAAATGATTGTTTTGGTGTTTCTTCTTTCTTTATTTTGATTTTTTTGGGTGTAGCCGGACTCAAACTAATGCGTGTTCGCATGTTCCGTTTATGGAAATGGTTCATTGGTTGCGCTTTGCTATTAGTATGGTTCTCTGTTTTCTTTGGTTTTGTATTCATGGATCAGTATAAAGATTCATTCATTTATTTTGGTGGCATGCATGGATACAATGTGAGCAATTGGCTCATTTCTCAGGTAGGTGTACCTGGTGTGTGGATGATTCTTCTTGTTACAGCTCTTTGTTTCCTTATTTATCTTAGTGCACGTACTATTATCTGGTTACGTAAGCTAATGACTTTAAGTTTTATTAAAAGAACAAAGGAAAAGTCTGATCAACAAAGTGATGAGGGGGAAAAAGAAATATTAAATAATTTAACTAATCCACAACCCCAGACGGTCGAATTTTCGGTGGATAGAAAGTTTAAGCAAGATTTGGTTCATAAAGATCAAGTGGTGGATACCTCTGGGCAAGAAGATGATGCGTTTGAAAATGAGAGCGCTGTTCCAAAGGCATTCGGCATGGCTTTTGAAAAAACGGCAGTAGACGTCGTTGTGCCCGAGAAGAAAAATGCAGATCCTGAATTTGAAATTCAAACAACGGTTAATGATGATGATGAAACTTATCAAGGGCCTGAAAGAGAGCTCTATAATCCTAAGCTTGATTTGACACATTATCATTTTCCTACGCTGGAATTGATGAAGAAGTATGAGAATAATGAGCCTACTATTAACATGGAGGAGCAAAAAGCAAATAAAGATCGCATTATTAATACTTTACGTAGTTTTGGTATTGAGATTAGCTCCATAAAGGCCACAGTAGGGCCTACCGTTACTCTTTATGAAATTACGCCCGAACAAGGAATACGAATTTCAAAAATCCGCGGGTTGGAAGATGATATTGCTTTGAGTTTGTCGGCTTTGGGTATTCGTATTATTGCTCCGATTCCGGGAAAGGGAACTATTGGCATTGAAGTACCTAATTCAAATCCGAAGATTGTTTCCATGCAGTCTATTATTGGCAGTAAAAGGTTTCAGGAATCTACCTATGATCTGCCGATTGCTTTAGGAAAAACAATTACGAATGAAGTGTTTATGGTGGATTTGTGCAAGATGCCCCATGTGCTGGTTGCCGGTGCTACGGGGCAAGGTAAGTCTGTCGGTTTGAATGCCATTATCACTTCTCTGCTCTATAAGAAACATCCCGCGGAATTGAAATTTGTATTGATCGATCCAAAGAAGGTGGAATTTAGTATTTATTCCGTTATAGAGAATCATTTTTTGGCAAAACTACCCGATAGCGCCGAAGCTATTATTACGGATGTTACTAAGGTTGTGCAGACTCTTAATTCCATTTGTGTGGAAATGGATAGCCGATATGATTTATTGAAGAAAGCTCATGTGCGTAATATTAAAGAATACAACGAAAAATTTATTAATCGCAGATTGAATCCGGAAAAAGGGCATAAGTTCATGCCTTATATTGTTGTTATAATCGATGAATTTGGTGACTTGATAATGACTGCGGGTAAAGAAATAGAGCTGCCTATTGCTCGTATAGCCCAGTTGGCTCGTGCCATTGGCATTCACATGGTTATTGCTACGCAGCGTCCTACGACGAATATTATAACAGGTACTATAAAAGCGAACTTTCCCGCTCGTGTAGCTTTTCGTGTATCATCGATGATGGATTCGCGTACGATTCTTGATCGTCCGGGAGCCAATCAGCTAATTGGTCGCGGAGATATGTTGTTTCTGCAAGGCGCCGATCCTATTCGTGTGCAATGTGCGTTTGTTGATACACCTGAAGTGGAAGATATAACCAAATATATTGCTCGTCAGCAAGGATATCCTACGGCATTTTATTTGCCTGAATATGTTAGCGAGGATAGTGTAAGTGATTTAGGAGATGTGGATATGGGACGGCTTGATCCGCTTTTTGAAGATGCCGCTCGATTGATTGTCATCCATCAGCAAGGTTCTACTTCACTTATTCAGCGTAAATTTTCTATTGGTTATAATCGTGCGGGTCGAATTATGGATCAGTTGGAGAAAGCGGGTATTGTGGGCTCGAGTGAGGGCAGTAAGGCTCGCCAAGTGATGTGTCTGGATGAAAATGATTTGGAAATGCGACTGAACAATTTGCAATAATTAGTCGTTTATAGAGCAATGAAAAAGCTTATTTTTACGTTATCGATCAGTTTGTTTTCTATTGTGCAGCTATTTGCACAACAAAGGGAAGCAAAGTCCGTGCTTGATAAAACCGCTGCCTCCTTTCGGAAATCGGAAGGAATAAAGGCTGAGTTTGAAATCAAATCTTTTAGTAAAGGGCATCCGTTGGGGCAGACAGAAGGTGTTATTCAACTTAAAGGGCAGAAATTTATGCTGAAAACCCCCGAAGCGACTACCTGGTTTGATGGAAAAACACAATGGAGTTATTTGTCCGGAAGCGAAGAGGTTAATATTAGTACGCCTACAGAAGAAGAACTACGGAACTTAAATCCTTATACCTTATTATATATGTATAAAAAAGGTTTTTCTTATAAGTTGGGTGCGACGACTATTTTTCGGGGGAGACCGATTTATGAGATTAAACTTGTGGCTACGGATAAGAATCAAAACCTAATAAGTATGATTCTTTATATCGCCAAAGATTCCTACCAACCATTATACATTGTTGCCGAACAGCGAGATAAGAGTCGCAGTGAAATAACTGTAACGGGATATCAAAACGGGCAAAAATATATCGATTCTCTTTTTGTATTCAATAAGAACCGGTATCCGAAAGCGGAAATTATTGACTTGAGATAAAATAATATAAAATTAATTATATGGAAACAGAAAAAGTAAGATGCCTGATTATAGGTTCAGGCCCTGCCGGCTATACGGCAGCAATTTATGCGGCACGCGCCAATCTTTCTCCGGTACTTTATGAGGGCATACAGCCGGGTGGTCAGTTAACCACAACTACTGAGGTCGAAAATTTTCCCGGATATCCCGAAGGAATAGATGGTACTCAATTAATGGAAGATTTGCGTAAGCAGTCCGAGCGATTTGGTGCAACTGTTCGTTTTGGCATCGCTACTGCATCCGATTTAAGTGCAGCTCCTTACAAAATTACAATTGACGATGAGAAGATAATTGAAGCTCAGACAGTGATTATTTCAACCGGTGCAACAGCTAAATACTTAGGACTGGAAGATGAGAAGAAATATGCCGGAATGGGCGTGAGCGCCTGTGCTACATGTGATGGCTTTTTCTATCGTAAAAAGATAGTGGCTGTTGTCGGTGGTGGAGATACTGCTTGCGAAGAAGCCATATATCTTGCCGGGTTGGCCTCTAAGGTGTATTTGATTGTCCGAAAGCCTTTTTTGCGTGCTTCAAAAATCATGCAGGCACGTGTATTGAATCATGATAAGATTGAAGTCCTTTTTGAACACAATACGCTTGGCCTTTTTGGTGAAAAAGGGGTGGAAGGTGCACATTTGGTGAAGCGTCAGGGAGAATCGGATGAGAAACGCTACGACATCACTATTGATGGCTTTTTTCTGGCTATCGGCCATAAACCCAATTCGGATATATTTAAGCCTTATCTTGAAACAGATGAGGTGGGGTATATTATCACTGATGGAGATTCTCCCAGGACAAAAGTTCCGGGGGTCTTTGCTGCCGGAGATGTTGCAGATTCCCACTATCGCCAAGCAATTACTGCTGCCGGGAGTGGTTGTAAAGCAGCCATTGAAGCAGAACGCTATCTATCAGAACACGGTCTGTAAAAACCGGTTTTATATATAAAAAAGCAGGCTTACCGCAAATTGAATTGTGTTAAGCCTGTTTTTAATTTAATAGGAGTGTTTATATAATACTAATAAACTTCTATCTCGTCTAGAAATAGATCGCCCGGTACAGCTTCTTCCTGAGAGTCTTTTCTGCAATCTATCCCGTTGCGCAGCATTCCTCCATTCTTAATCGTCAGTTTTATGTACCGAATTGATGTTGGCTCAAAAGTCAAAGAGTTGGTATAAGCTTTTCTGCCATTCTTAGGTAGTTGGCGAACAAAATTCTTTTCGGCTATTCTTTTGTATTCAGTTCCGTTCGTAGAGACTTCTACTATTGCTTCTTTTGCCGGTAGTACTTTGTAGGCAGGATTAAATAGGGTACCGAAAATAATCTTACTTATCTTCTGTGGTTCTTTTAGGTCAACGGCAAAGATCACTTCATTGTTGCAAGCTTCATCCATTTTAAAACTAACCCAAGGAGTATAAGAAGCATTGTTACCTCGTTTGCCGTTTGTCAAGCCAAAAGTAGTACTGTCTGCTCCAAGAACGTCGTTTTCTCCGAATATGTCTCCTGTCATCCATCCGGGATGAGGAGTAACGGTATACTTCTTTCCACTGATTAAATTGCCATACAACTTTTTAGTACAAATATCTCCCAACATTTTTCCTTCTTTAAAAACAGCAGCTTTCAGATGGATGTATTCTTTCAGAGGAAACGGTTGTGCATATAAAGATGAATTTACGGTAGGGTTGCTTCCGTTCGTTGTGTAGTGAATGGTTGCATTTGGCGAATCAGTCTCCAGTACCACTTTTAGTAAGCCCTCTTTGTCTGCATGGGTGTTAATATTTACATTGAAGAAGTTGCGACATGCTTTTACATGCATTACATCCATTCGTTGAAAATCTCCCGTCATTCGTTGGCGAAAATTGTTCCAGTCCTTATTGCGATTCAATGTCCATGCACTTTCTGCAATGGCTGCTGCCCGTGGATAAGTTTGATAATCTTTCCGCTCATCTGTTGACATATATTCAGTCCAAATATTGCCTTGTAAACCGATAATGTGTTTTTTCACCAGATCATCTGCATTATCCGGTACCGGGTTATAATTATATGTATTCTTCATGGTAGTGTATCCACCAATTGTCGTAGGAGCAAATTCCGGATCTTCCTGATAATGATCCAAATAGACGTACGTACCGGGAGTCATTATGGCATCATGTCCGGCTTTAGCTGCATTTATTCCTCCTTCTACTCCTCGCCACGACATCACTGTTGCGTTCGGTGCCAATCCGCCTTCTAAAATTTCGTCCCAGCCAATAATATTTCTTCCTTTACTGTTTAGGTATTTCTCCATTCGCGTAATGAAGTAACTTTGTAACTTCTCTTCCTTTGTATGCTTTTTGCCATCTATGAGATTGGGGGTAACATCATCTTTAAGTCCCAGCTTTTTTATCAAGGTCTGGCAATATTCACTTTTCTCCCATGCGGTTTTCGGACATTCATCTCCTCCAATATGTATGTACTGGCTAGGAAATAAATTCATTACTTCGTCCAAAACATCTTCTAAAAATTTAAAGGTTTTTTCCGTGGGACAGTATACCTGATCGAAGACACCCCAAGTGCCGGTCACTTCGTACGTCGTATCCGGTTTACATGATAGTTCGGGATAAGAGGCTATTGCAGCCAAGGCATGGCCAGGCATTTCAATTTCCGGGATCACCGTGATGTATTTGCTGGCCGCATAAGCCACGATACTTTTTATTTGTTCTTGTGTATAGTAGCCGCTATGTTCTTTTCCATCGAATACTTGTGGATAGTTTTCAAAATAATAGCCAACCAGACTTTCTTTACGTTTAGATCCTATCTGTACTAGTTTAGGATATTTCTTTATTTCAATTCTCCATCCTTGATCGTCTGTGAGGTGCCAGTGAAAAGTGTTCATTTTGTGAAGTGCGAGCATATCGATAAACTTATGGATATACTCTACCGATGAGAAATGTCGACATACATCGAGCATCAGTCCGCGATAAGCGAAACGCGGTGCATCTTCTATTTCTACTGCAGGGATTGACCATTGTTTCTCTTTTTTTAACTCATTTCCGTATATAGCAGCAGGCATGAGCTGATAAAGTGTCTGTACGGCATAGAAGAAACCATTCGGTTCTGAAGCGGTAATAATAATGCGTTTAGGAGATACGGACAGTTTGTACGCTTCTTTGGCGAATCCGGCTTGTTCTATAAACTTGATATCAGGTACATCTGTTCTTTCTTTTGAAGTCTGTTGTAACGTGATTCCGGAAGTAAGTTGTAACCGGGTGATGAGACTATCAGCTATAGGCCGGATTTTTGGAGACTCGGGTGTAATAACGATAACCTTATCTGTTAGTTTAAATCTTCCTTTTTGAGGAATCATCCGGTTAGGTAACGGAACGAGGTTATACTCATTCACTACTTCTTTTGCTTGTATGCATCCGGGGGAGATAAATAAGCATAGCAAAAGAAGAAATTTAATTTTTTTCTTCATGATACAAAAAGTGTGTTAAGTTATTATTGAGCGAATGTTTCTATCCTATCTTACTTATTTTCTTTATTTTTTCTTCATCAATGATTTTTATCTTTCTTCCATCTATAGTAATGAGCCGTTCGTTTGCGAAATTTGATAAAGTACGAATGGCATTAGAAGTAGTCATATTCGATAAGTTAGCCAAATCCTCGCGTGAAAGGTAAATACTCAGAGTAGAACCATCCTGCTCGAGTCCATAACTTTCTTTCAGAAACAACAATGATTCGGCCAGTCTTCCACGTATGTGCTTCTGGGTCAAATTCACGGTTCTTTCATCCGCAATACCTAAATCTATAGATAGCTGTCGAATAAAGAACATGGCCAGATCGTTATTTTGCGTAACCAATGTTTTTATTGCATCCATAGGTATTAAGCAGATTGTAGACGGCTCAAATGCGGCGGCGGCAGTAAGATACTCTGCTTTAGCAAAAGCCGCTCGATAGCCAAAATATTCAACAGGTTTGATCATGCGGATGATTTGACTTCTTCCTCCCACACCATCCTTATAGATTTTTATTTTCCCGCTTAAAAGACACATTAAATGAGACGGGGTTTCTCCTTCGCAATAAATTGTTTCGTTTTTTTTATAATTTTGGATAGTAAAATTATTGGCTAAAAACTCTCTCTGCTCAGCATTTAAAGGAGCCCACATATCAGCTATGTATTCCGAAACAACTATGTCTGACAAATTCATCTTTACCATGAGTGCTGCAAAACTGTGTTATAAAGCACAAATGTAATAAGAATAAATGAAAAAATGAATAAAAGAAAAAAAAGATTGTGCTGTGAGCTTCTCTGTCTGAGTAATCTTCTTATCGGGAAAATATCTTGTTATTTTGTCACGGGGAATATTTTGTTGTCTAAGAATAGCATCTCATTTTGAGCGTTTGTATTAAAAAAGATGTATTAACAAGTTTGGAAAGAGCATTATCGTCTAATTTAGCTATATTTGTCAAGCATAAAAAGAATTTTTCGTTTGAAAAGATATATACTAATATGGCTTTTTCTTTGCTCTTTATTCTTCTTTACTCAAAGAAGCCTGGCCGGTTCTGTGCTTTCTCCATATAATCAGGAAAGGGTTTCAATTGATTCTATTTTGGATAAAGTGATGCTCTACGCTCCGTTTTACGAAAAAATTGTTGGCGATTATACGGCCGATCTGTATATTAAAGGCAGAATGAATGTGAAAACGAAAAATCAAATTATTCGTTTTGTGCCGTCGATGTTTAAAATGCGTAAAAATGTCCGCGAGTATATCATGGAATCTTATAGTGAATTGCATTTTTCTTTCCCTAGTATCTATGACCAAAAAATAAAAGCTTGTATAGGAACGGTTGATGGCTGGAAGGGCGTTAGCGGAGAGATTCTCGATTATTTTCATGTTAATATTTACTCATCCACTTTATTGAGTCGGAAATTGCTATCTCCCCTTGCCCCCAATGGAAGAAAATACTATAATTATCAGCTTGATTCTACATTGGTTCATTCAGGCAATGTTAGTTATAGAATAAAATTCACTCCTAAGAGTCTTAGCTATCAGTTGGTAAGCGGATATATGATCGTAAGTAGTGATGTTTGGAGCGTACGTGTATTATATTTTTCTGGTAGATCGGAATATCGTTTTTTTAATAATTTCATAAAGATGGGCGATGTTGGTACTGAAGACGAGTTTTTGCCCGTTAGCTATGATGTGAATACCAAATTTAGATTTTTGGGGAATGTTATTGAAGGGAATTACTTGGCATCTTTACACTATAAATCTATTGAATTTCGGCAGGTGCAACATAGTAAGCCGGAAAAAAAATATGACCTGACGCAATCGTATACTTTGCAATGCGATACGAATATGTTTCATGTTGATGCGCACTATTTTGAAAAACTACGCCCGGTTGATTTGTCGGAAAGAGAAAAGCTATTATATAAAGAGTACGATTTACGGAAAGACACCATTAAACTTAAGATCCCGTATGAAACTAAAAGTAATGTGTTTTTCGGGCAAGCGGAAGATGCATTGATGAGTGATTATTCCATTCATCTTGCCCGCTTGGGTAATATAAAATGTTCTCCGGTAATTAATCCTCTTCTGTTAAGTTATAATCATAATGACGGTGTCTCTTACAAGCAGGAATTTAAGTATAATCGTCTTTTTAGCGGTGATAGGTTACTTCACATTGTCCCTAAGTTTGGATATAATTTTAAGAGAAAAGAGTTATACTGGGCGGTGAGTTCCGATTTTGATTACTGGCCTCGTAAACGAGCCGCCTTTCATGTTAGTCTGGGTAATGGTAACCGTATTTACAGCAGTGATGTGTTGGATGAATTAAAAGAAATACCGGATAGTTTGTTCGATTTTAACAAGGTTCATCTGGACTATTTCAGGGATTTATATTTAAATTTTAGCCATAGTCTTGAAGTAACTAACGGATTGACATTCAGTCTTGGTTTTTCGGCTCATAAAAGGACAGCAATTCATCCTTCTGATTTAACGCCTATTGACTCCGTAATCCCTGGTATGAGTGATAAATTTCGCAGCACATATATCAGTTTCGCTCCTCGTATAAAAGTGGAGTGGACTCCGGGGCAATATTATTACATGAACGGTGCCCGAAAAGTTAATCTTCATTCCGATTACCCCACTTTTTCCGTTGATTGGGAACGTGGTATTAAAGGTGTTTTTAATAGTTCCGGACATTATGAAAGAATTGAACTGGACATTCAGCATCAACTACCCATTGGCTTGATGCGTAGTATTTATTGGCGTTTCGGATGTGGTGGATTTACCAATCAGGAACAATTGTATTTTGTCGATTTTGCTAATTTTAGTAAGAATAATCTTCCCATTGGATGGAATGATGATATCGGAGGCGTGTTTCAATTACTCGATGGACGTTGGTATAACTCTTCCCGTAAATATGTCAGAGGGAATTTTACTTATGAAGCTCCTTTTTTAATATTGCCGCATATTGTTAAATATACCCGCAATGTACTTAACGAACGTTTGTATGCCAGTGTTCTAGTTGTTCCTCATCTAAAGCCATATCTGGAAGTTGGGTATGGTATCGGCACACATATCTTTGATTTCGGCGTGTTCGTTAGTAATGTTAACGGCCAGTTTTCTCAAGTGGGTTGTAAGTTTACTTTTGAGCTGTTTAATCGTTAGTTTTGTTTGGATAATCATAGCTGTTTACTTTTACATAAAGGGAATATATAACCTCTTTTGCTAAAAATAATTGTGTGGCAATAACTGTAATTTATTATTTGAAAAACTAATCTTTTAAACTCTTTTGTCTTTCAGGAAAATAGTTGTATATTTGCGCCCGATTTACATGATCAAAATAATGTCTTATTTAATTAAAGTATTTTTTTAACGAATTATTAATGGAAAATTTAAAAAACATTGCTCCAATCGAAGATTTCAATTGGGATGCGTATGAAAATGGCGAAACTTTTGTAGATGTTACCCGCGAAGACCTTGAAAAAGCCTATGATGGCACTCTTAACAAAGTGAATGATCGTGAGGTTGTTGATGGTACTGTAATCTCTATGAATAAGCGTGAAGTTGTTGTGAACATTGGTTACAAGTCCGATGGCATCATTCCCTTGAATGAGTTTCGCTACAATGCTGATTTGAAGGTTGGTGATACTGTAGAAGTATACATCGAAAATCAGGAAGACAAAAAAGGGCAGTTGGTTCTGTCTCACAGAAAAGCTCGTGCTACCCGCTCTTGGGATCGCGTTAACGCTGCTCTGGAAAATGAAGAAATTATTAAAGGTTTTATCAAATGCCGCACGAAGGGTGGTATGATTGTTGATGTATTCGGTATTGAAGCATTCTTACCGGGTTCTCAGATTGATGTTAAGCCTATCCGCGATTACGATGTATTCGTTGGAAAAACAATGGAATTCAAAGTGGTTAAAATTAACCAGGAATTTAAAAATGTTGTTGTGTCTCATAAAGCACTTATTGAAGCAGAGCTTGAACAACAGAAGAAAGAAATTATCGGTAAACTTGAAAAAGGCCAGGTTCTTGAAGGAACCGTTAAAAACATTACCTCTTATGGTGTCTTTATTGACCTTGGTGGTGTAGACGGTTTGATTCACATCACTGATTTATCATGGGGCCGCGTTAGCGATCCGAAAGAGGTTGTTGAACTTGATCAGAAACTGAATGTTGTAATTCTTGATTTCGATGAAGAGAAGAAACGTATTGCTTTAGGTTTGAAACAATTGACTCCTCATCCATGGGATGCTCTTGATCCAAACATGAAGATTGGTGATAAAGTAACCGGTAGAGTTGTTGTTATGGCAGACTACGGTGCTTTTATTGAGATTGCAGCTGGTGTTGAAGGTTTGATCCATGTATCTGAAATGTCTTGGTCACAGCATTTACGTTCTGCTCAGGATTTCATGAAAGTGGGTGATTCAGTTGAAGCTGTTGTTCTTACTCTTGATCGTGAAGAACGCAAAATGTCTTTGGGCATCAAGCAACTGAAACAAGATCCATGGGAAACGATTGAAGAAAAATATCCTATAGCTTCCAAGCATACTGCTAAAGTTCGTAACTTTACTAACTTTGGTGTATTTGTAGAAATTGAAGAAGGTGTTGACGGATTGATTCATATCTCTGATCTTTCTTGGACTAAGAAAGTTAAACATCCTTCTGAATTTACTCAGATTGGTGCCGATATCGAAGTCCTTGTATTGGAAATAGATAAAGAAAATCGTCGTTTAAGCCTTGGTCATAAACAATTGGAAGAAAATCCATGGGATGTATTTGAAACTGTATTTACTGTAGGTTCGGTACACGAAGGAACTATCATCGAAATGCTTGATAAGGGTGCTGTTGTAGCTCTTCCTTATGGCGTTGAGGGTTTTGCAACTCCTAAACATTTAGTAAAAGAAGACGGCTCTCAGGCTCAGTTGGACGAGAAATTAGGATTTAAAGTAATTGAATTTAATAAAGATGCCAAGAGAATAATTCTTTCTCATAGCCGTATTTTTGAAGATGTAGCTAAGGCAGAAGAGAGAGCCGAAAAGAAAGCTGCAACAAAGAAAATTACTAAGAAAGAAGAATCGGCTCCTGCTATTCAAAACCAAGCAGCTTCTACTACTTTAGGTGACATTGACGCTCTTGCAGCATTGAAAGAACAAATGGAATCTGAAAAATAAGAATTATCACTTTTTTTCGAATGATAATATATTAAAAAAGAGTTGCCGCTTCAAATGCGGCAACTCTTTTTTGTTTTTGTTCTTGATTATATTCCTTTTCATTTATCTTTGTTCTCTTTTAGAATAACCATTATGGAAAAATTTGAATTATATATTCTTGGCTGCGGATCTGCGTTGCCTACTAATCGTCATTTTGCTACATCGCAGGTGGTGGATATTCGCGATAAATTATTCATGATTGATTGTGGTGAAGGAGCCCAGATGCAACTCCGCAAGTCACGCTTGAAATTTTCTCGCTTGAATCATATTTTTATTTCTCATCTACATGGCGACCATTGTTTCGGATTACTCGGGTTGATCTCTACTTTCGGGCTTTTAGGGCGCACTGCAGAGTTACATATCTATTCACCCAAGGGACTCGAAGAATTGTTGGCCCCCATGCTTGCTTTTTTCTGCCGCAAGTTATCATATAAAGTTATCTTCCATGAGTTTGAGACTAAAGAGGCTGCACTGATATATGAAGATCGTTCGATTACGGTAACGACTATTCCTTTGGAACATCGCATTCCTTGTTGTGGCTTTCTATTTACTGAAAAGCCGGGATTAAATCATATAGTCCGTGATATGGTCGATTTTTATAAGGTTCCTTTATTTGAAATTAATCATATAAAGAATGGAGCCGACTACATAACTCCCGAAGGCGAAGTAGTGTTGAATACCAAGCTGACTATACCGGCTACTCCTCCCAGAAGCTATGCTTATTGTTCCGATACCATATTTAGGGAAAAGATTATTGATCAGATTAAAGGGGTCGATTTACTATTCCATGAAGCAACTTTTGCTCAAAGTGAATTAGCACGTGCCCGTGAAACTTTTCATACCACAGCAGAGCAAGCTGCTTTTATCGCACGTGAGGCAGGCGTGGGTAAACTCGTTATCGGCCATTTTTCGGCCCGATATGAGGATGAAGAGTTATTGCTTCAAGAAGCATCTGCCGTTTTTCCGTCAACAGTATTAGCTAAAGAAGGGCTTTGCGTTCAAATATAAAGCTTAACCTCTCCATGTTTATGCACCTTTTTGTACGTTAAAATAATAAAATACCTGTTATACAAAGCCAGAACGATGTATATTTGTCTGGAATTGTATAATATGCGCGATATACTAATGAAAAAGCAAGTTCTTTCTTTTTTCCTATTTAGCTTTATCACTCTTTCTGTTGCATTGGCGCAGCAGAAACAAAGTCCGCCGGTTGCTGACGATGGGCAGACTCATCTTACTATTAATGTAGTAGGAAATACGCTTCATGTTCAAAATGCAGCACCCGATTCAATGATGTCGATATATAGTATTGTAGGAATTAAGCTTATTTCTGTGCGTATTGATTCCACTGATCAATCGATAGATTTGAATCTTTCTAAAGGATATTATCTTTTAAAAATTTCGAATACGGTTAGAAAGTTAATTATAAAATGATGTGCAACCATGTTTGCAAAATTAAACGTGACATACGAATGTTGAACCTATGAGCCCTTATAGCGAACGCGAGGTACTGGCACTTCTTCAGGAAGCAGGTACGCAGAAAAAAGGATTTGAGATGATTGTTGCGCAATATAGCGAGCAGTTGTATTGGCAGATTCGTCGTATGGTGCTTTCTCATGATGATGCTAATGATATACTTCAAAACACATTTATTAAAGCATGGACGAATATAGATTATTTCCGTGCAGAGGCAAAACTTTCTACGTGGCTTTACCGCATCGCTCTTAATGAATGCCTCACTTTCCTCAATAAACAGCGGGCTGTAAGTACTGTGACGATTGACGATTCGGAAGCGATGGCTGTTCAGCAGCTGGAAAGTGACCCTTATTTTTCGGGAGATCATATAGAACTATTGTTGCAAAAAGCGCTCATCTCTTTGCCCGAGAAGCAGCGTATGGTTTTTAATCTGAAATATTACCAGGAGATGAAATACGAAGAAATGTCGGAAATACTTGGTACATCCGTGGGTGCTCTAAAAGCTTCTTATCATCATGCAGTGAAGAAAATAGAGAAATTTTTGGAAGAAGAAGATTAAACCTTTTGAATCATGAAAAGTCTAAAGTCAGTAGAGAAGGAGGATAACAAATGAAAGAAGAAGATAACATATTGAGAAAAGTGGGCACGGATAATCATTTTACGGTGCCCGAAGGTTACTTTGAAAATTTAACTTCAGAGGTGATGAATAAGCTTCCGGAAAAAGAGAAGTCTGTCTTTGTTGAAAAAGAACCTACGATGTGGAATAAAGTAAAGCCATGGATATACATGGCGGCCATGTTTATCGGAGCAGCACTTATCATCCGAGTGGCTTCGTCTGATAATAATAAGTCAGCGAAAGATGAAGCCGTAGCGGCTGAAACGGAAATGACAGAGCCTGCTTCCGATGAATACATTGATACTATACTCGATCATTCTATGCTGGATGATTACTCTTTGTACGTCTATCTTACGGATGCGAGTGAGAACGTAAATTAAACCAAACAGATTTTGACTAAGATGAAGAAACTATTTATTCTATTATTTTTTGTTTGTGCGTCTGCCTCTCAGCTTTTGGCTGTTGAAAGAGAGGATCAACACTTGACCCCTGATGAATTTAAGGCAAAGCAAGAAGCTTTTATAACTGAAGCTGCTAAATTGTCCAGAGAAGAAGCCGGAGCTTTCTTTCCTGTTTATTTTGAATTGCAAGACAAGAAGAAGGAAATTAACGATCAGGCGTGGAACTTGTTTCGTAAAGGAAAAGATGATAAAACCACCGAAGCTCAATATGATGAGATTATTGAAAAAATATATGATTTACGGATCGCTTCCGACAAGCTTGAAAAAGCTTATTTTCGCAGGTTCAAAGGTATATTATCTTCGCGGAAAATATATATGGTGCAAAAGGCCGAAATGCGTTTTCATCGTGAACTATTGAAGGGAATGAACCGTGATGATAAACACCGGAAATGATTTTAGCGGAAGCTATAGCTGAAGTACGGCAGAAAACAGAAACAACTTTATGAAAAGTCGGAATAATATTCCGGCTTTTTTTTGTTTATCTCAATTTTTCAAATGAAATATTGGGATAATTTAATTTTATGTGCTTATTTTGTGGGCATAATAGTTGTTTAAAATTAAGATGCTTATGAAAAGGTACATTTTTATTCTTTTGTTTATGTATGTTGCGGTTGGCATATATGCGCAGCGAAAGGTTATAGAAGTAGAGCCGGCCACTGCTTCACAGTCTGAAACGGCGAAAACGTTGAAACGGAAAGTGGCTATTGGCCGATTCTCCAATGAAACGCAGTATGCCAAAGGTTTGTTTTATGATAAGGAAAACGACCCGATGGGCAAGCAAGCTCTGGATATCCTTTCGGCTAAATTGGCTGCTTCCGGAAAGTTTATCTTACTGGAACGCAACGATATGGATAAGTTACTGGCTGAAGCAAGTACTTCCGACGGCGGCTTTCAGAAAATTGGTGCTGATTATCTGATTGTGGGTTCTATTACCCAGTTCGGTCGTAAAAATATTGGTGATGCTAAATTGTTTTCTACAACTAAAACCCAGATTGTTGAAGCTGCCGTAAGCATTCGCTTGATTGATGTTTCCACAGGCCTCATTATCTATTCGGATGAAGCCAAAGGCGATGCCGAAGAGAAGACAAAGACAACGATGGGCCTTGGCGGAAGAGCCGATTTTGATGCAACCCTTAGCGATAAAGCTATTTCTGCCGCTATTTCCCAGTTGGTGGAGAATATAATCAATAAATGTACCAATAAGCCATGGAGAGCCTACTTCCTTTCTTATGATAATGACGCCGTAATTGTTTCGGGTGGAGCTTCTCAGGGCATTTCGGTTGGCGATGTATTTGCTGTTAAGTCAAAAGGCAAAACAGTTAAGAACCCTCAGACGGGCATCAATATAGAACTTCCCGGAAAAACGGTAGGTAAAGTAGAGGTTGTTTCTGTTGGTGGAGATACCCCGGAGGCAGAATATTCTATGGTAACCTTCAAAGAAGGAAATATAGACGGATCTAAATTGCAAGACTATTATATAGAGGAGATTAAATAATGAAAGCTAAACTATTTCTCGGCTCTTTTCTGGGCCTGTGCCTGCTGCTTACGGGATGTAAAGTAGGTAATATAGCCTCCAGCCAGGGACTTTCCGATCAGGCCTATTTGTATTTTGTGTCTACTAACAAATACGACGTTCCGGTTAGTGTTACAATAGATGGTTCCACTGTGTTTGATGCCAAAGTGGTGAAAGAAAAGAAATATACTATTAAAGGTAACACCTATGCGGTAGCTACGGGCAAGCGCCATGTTGTGGTAAAACAAAGTAATAAGATTCTTTTCGAACGTGATTTATTCTTATCCGCTCAGGAAACTAAAAAAGTAATATTACCATGAGGAAGTATTTAATGTTGCTCATCGTGGCTGCCGGATTTGCTTCGTGCACCACTACCGGTAGTCTTTATAATTGGAATGATTATGTAGACGCATCTTACAAATATTATAAAAAGCAGACACCGGAAGCTACGGAACATCTGATGAAGACCTATGAAGCCATGATAAACAAGCCAAATGGTTCCAGGCGCGTAATCGCTCCGGGCATTTGTGGCGAGTACGGTTATTTTCTGCTTCAAAACGGGAAAAAGGAGCAAGGCATCGCCATGCTTCAGAAAGAGAAAGAACTTTATCCCGAATCGGCCGTGTTTATGGATCGTCTTATTAATCAATTCTCAAAATGAAAAAATACATATACTTTGCATTTATAGCAATGTTGTTAGCCTCGTGCGGTAGTAGCACTAATTTTACGCGTGGGAAGAGCTATCCTAAGATGTACACTGATAAGCCCGTCACTATTTTGGTGATGCCGCCAATTAATAAAACCGTTAATGTAGAAGCCAAAGAATACTTCTATACCTCCATGATGGTTCCTCTTTGTGAGAAAGGATACTACGTTATCTCCCCGTTTTTGGCAATGGATTTGCTGAAAAGCGAAAGTGCTTATGATAGTGAATTGTTCCTCGATGGTAATCTGGCTTCTTTCAAAAACGTTTTTGGTGCCGATGTTGCACTGTTTACGGTGATTAATGAATGGAGTAAATCTACGATGGGCAACACAATCACTGTCGATATTGAATACATTTTGAAGTCGACTACCACCAATGAAGTGTTGTTTAGCCGTAAAGGCAGGCTTAACGTGAATACCAGTATCAACTCCGGTAATAGTGCCGGGCTACTTGGCGCATTGGTTGATATGGCTGCATCGGCTATTAATACCGCGCTGACCGACAAAGTGATTGCCGCCCGCCGTTGCAATAATTTTGTTCTTCACGATTTGCCCGACGGCAAATATTCGCCCATGTTTGATAAAGACCAAAATGTAGGAGCCGGAGGTGCTAACTTTTCGGGAACAGTGAGCCAATAAAAACGTTCAAAATACTTCTGCGGGATAAACATCTCGACCCATAACATAAAAAAGTAGTCTGCAACGCTCTTCCGAAAGAAGAACAGTGCAGACTACTTTTTTATAATCCCTTTATGTCATGGCATTGATTATCTCTTTTTATAATCCCTGCTTTTTTGCTTCCTCCCAAAACACGTCCATTTCTTCGAGTGTCATGTCTTTAAGGTTGCGGCTCACTTTAATTGTTCGTTCCTCCAAATAGTTAAAGCGGCGGATGAACTTCTGGTTGGTGCGTTCCAGCGCATTGTCGGGGTCGATGCCGTAAAGGCGGGCAGCATTGATGATACTGAAAAACAAATCGCCGAACTCTCCTTCCGCCTTGTCCTTATCCATGACGGCAATTTCTGCTTGCAGCTCGTCGAACTCCTCTTTCACCTTGTCCCATACCTGCTCTTTCTCTTGCCAGTCGAACCCCACGTGCCGTGCTTTGTCTTGCATCCTGTACGCTTTAATTAGTGAAGGCAGGGCAGCCGGCACACCACTTAACACACTCTTGTTGCCATCCTTTTCTTTCAACTTCAGTTGCTCCCAGTTGTCCGACACCTGTCCGGCAGTTTCCGCTTTTACCTCCCCAAACACATGCGGGTGGCGGTAAATAAGTTTCTCGCACAGGCGGTCGCATACATCCTTCATATCAAAATCTCCTGTTTCCGAACCTATCTTAGCATAGAAACCCACATGCAACAGTACATCGCCCAACTCCTTGCAAATCTCCTTTTTATCATCACGCATCAGCGCATCGCAAAGCTCGTATGTTTCTTCTATTGTGTTCGGTCGCAGGCTCTCGTTCGTTTGCTTCCTGTCCCACGGGCACTTCACCCGCAACTCATCCAGTATGTCGAGGAAACGCCCGAAGGCTTCCATCTTTTCTTCTTTAGTGTGCATATTTATTCTTAATTATGATTGTTCTCAACGCTTGTATGTTCATTTTCTCCCTCCACGATATAAGTAGTCCCACTACTTCCGAGTAATTTTTCCGGCCGCTTTTTATCTTGTTCCCCTTTAGGTACAAATCGTATATCCAGTCTTGTGCATCTCCTATTATCGGGCTATACATCGCCATCCAGTGATTATAATCATCTTCTGCCAGCTTCTTTACTCCGGGACGAATTTGTTTTACCAACTCCTCGTATTCCTCTGCCGACAATACTCCTTTTGCATTTCTCAGCACATGGTTTAATATTGAGAAGTAACCGCTGAAACGGATGGAAGGATCGGAAGACCGGATGCAAACCTCATACGCATAAAAATTGGCCTCCGCTTCGTTGGTGATGCCCAGCAGGTGAGATAATTCATGTGCGTAAGTTGCTGCATACTCTACAGGAAGTAAATTCTTATTCAGATTGAATTCACAGAAAAACGGCCCCATATATCCGGTAATCCCTACAGCCGCGCTAACCCGGCTAAACAACATCGTCTTTACTTTGGGCGATGAGGCGAACGGGCGGTTGAGGCCTATAGAATCGCATATACGGTTATACCCGCTTACTACTTCGCGAGCCACCATCTCTTTATTAACCTTCACAGGGGGAGGGGTGTAGGCTTTATTTAGAGTCTGGACGTATTCGAATGCAAACGCTTTAAAACTTTGGGCGGTATAAGCTACGTGTTCCGTTCCGGTTCGTTCATAAAAATTCTTTTGCGAATAATTCAGTCCCCACGCCAGATAGAACCACACATATATCCAAAGCAGATACTCCGCATCTTGCAGTATGATCTTTTTCCATGCTCTTTTTTTGTATCGGGCATAGACGGGATATAAAATCACCCCTGCTATGCTCAGCGTTATAAATAAATCGCCCAAAGAGAAAGGCAGAAGATGTGAAAAAGAAGAAAGGCAAAACGCAATGACAGGGTATACCGACCGGGCATATCCTTCGCCCATGGCCGCACTGTTTTGGGTAATCCACACCGTGAGCAGTAATAAGCCTAAAACTACATATCGTATGATGGAACTTCGTTTCATTTTTCGCTTCTTTTATCGGAGAACAAAAATATGCAATTATTCAACGCCTTGCAGCATTTTACTTTTATTTTTATACTATTACATTTCACAGGCTCTTGCTATTTTGCCTGAATCATTTTTACCTCGCAGCCCCGCATGCAGGCTTTTAATTCTCTTTCGGTGCACAGAAACAGACAGAGAGTGGCACGATTTGGTGTTTTATTTATTAATTTTGCGCCCATTATATTATGAATCAGGTGGTAACATTAATCGGTAGCCATTAATTATTAACAGATAGAATCAACATGGAATTAGCAAGCAAGTACAATCCCGCAGACGTAGAGGAGAAGTGGTATCAATATTGGATGGATCATAAATTATTCAGTTCGAAACCAGACGGGCGTGAGCCGTATACCATCGTCATTCCTCCCCCCAATGTAACCGGTGTGCTGCACATGGGACACATGCTTAATAATACCATACAAGATATCCTCGTGCGCCGTGCCCGCATGGAAGGCAAGAATGCCTGCTGGGTGCCCGGTACCGACCATGCTTCCATAGCCACCGAAGCCAAAGTGGTAAACCGCCTCGCTGCTCAAGGCATTAAGAAAACCGACCTCACCCGTGATGAATTCTTGAAACATGCCTGGGAGTGGACAGACGAACATGGCGGCATCATCTTAAAGCAACTACGCAAACTCGGCGCCTCGTGCGACTGGGATCGTACTGCCTTTACCATGGACAAAGAGCGCAGCGAAAGCGTACTGAAAGTATTTGTCGACCTCTACAAAAAAGGGCTTATCTATCGCGGAGTGCGCATGGTTAACTGGGATCCGCAAGCCTTAACCGCCCTGTCAGACGAAGAAGTAATTTATAAAGAAGAACACAGCAAACTGTTCTATCTCCGTTATAAAATTGAGGGCGAAGACGGATATGCCGTTGTGGCAACTACCCGTCCCGAAACAATCATGGGCGATACCGCCATGTGCATCAACCCCAACGACCCTAAGAACCAACACCTGAAAGGCAAGAAAGTAATTGTTCCCTTGGTAAACCGTGTCATCCCCGTTATCGAAGATGAGTATGTAGATATTGAGTTCGGTACCGGTTGCCTCAAGGTAACCCCTGCACACGATGTAAACGACTATATGCTGGGCGAGAAATACAACCTCCAGACCATCGACATCTTCAATGATAACGGAACACTTAGCGAAGCTGCCGGACTCTATGTGGGTCAAGATCGCTTTGCCGTGCGCAAGCAGATAGAAAAAGACCTTGCGGCTGCCGGTTTGTTAGATAAAGTAGAAGCTTACACCAATAAAGTGGGCTATTCAGAACGTACCAACGTAGTCATTGAACCTAAACTCTCCATGCAATGGTTCCTCAAGATGGAGCACCTTGCCAAGATAGCTCTTGATCCGGTGATGAACGACGACATCAAGTTTTACCCCGCCAAATACAAGAATACCTATAGCCATTGGCTAG
Organism: uncultured Bacteroides sp.; assembly: GCF_963677715.1. Lineage (NCBI taxonomy): Bacteria > Pseudomonadati > Bacteroidota > Bacteroidia > Bacteroidales > Bacteroidaceae > Bacteroides > uncultured Bacteroides sp. The sequence continues at coordinate 1,155,095 of NZ_OY782495.1, read as the reverse complement.
AGAATATAAAAGACTGGTGCATCAGCCGCCAATTGTGGTGGGGGCACCGCATACCGGCCTACTTCCTGCCCGAAGGCGGCTACGTGGTGGCTACCAGCGAAGCTGAAGCACTAAAGTTGGCACAAGAGAAAACAGGCAATGCAAACCTTACCCTTGCCGATCTTCGTCAGGATGAAGATTGCCTCGATACCTGGTTCTCTTCCTGGCTGTGGCCCATCTCTTTGTTTGACGGCATCAACAACCCCGGCAACGAAGAGATTAACTATTACTACCCCACGAGCGATCTTGTAACGGGACCCGACATTATTTTCTTCTGGGTGGCCCGCATGATTATGTCCGGCTACGAATACGAAGGCAAGATGCCGTTTAAGAATGTCTACTTCACCGGCATCGTACGCGACAAACAAGGACGTAAGATGTCTAAGTCGCTAGGCAATTCGCCCGATCCGTTGAATCTGATCGAACAATTCGGAGCCGATGGCGTGCGCATGGGAATGATGCTTGCCGCTCCTGCCGGAAACGATATCCTTTTCGATGAAGCACTCTGCGAGCAAGGACGTAACTTCAACAATAAGATATGGAATGCTTTCCGTCTGATTAAAGGCTGGGAAGTAGATGATTGCGGAATAGTACCCGAGTCATCCAGCCTTGCCATTCACTGGTTTGAATCCAGACAAAACGAGGTAGCTGTTGAAATGGCCGATCTCTTTAGCAAGTATCGTCTTAGCGAAGCATTAATGGCTGTTTACAAACTCTTCTGGGATGACTATTCTTCCTGGTATCTCGAAATGGTGAAGCCTGCTTACGGACAACCCATCAGTAGGGATGTTTATGATTCTACCACCTATTTCTTTGATAACCTGCTTAAATTGCTGCATCCGTTTATGCCCTTCATCACCGAAGAATTGTGGCAACAAACCAACGAGCGCGACGAAGATCAAAGCATCATGATTCAACGTTTGCCCGCTGATACGTATGTTGATACCGAATTTATGGAATTGTTTGCCATTGTAAAAGAGGTAATCAGTAACATCCGCGCCATCCGCATGCAAAAGAATATAGCACAAAAAGAAGAACTTGAATTGCAGATTGTGGGAGAAAATCCGATAAGTGCTTTTACCAGTGTTCTAACTAAAATGTGTAATTTATCATCTATCAATTCCGTAGAAACGAAACCGGAAGGTGCCGCCTCCTTTATGGTAGGTACTCTCGAGTTTGCCGTTCCCTTAACGAACATGATTGATGTGGAAGCAGAAATAACCCGCATGGAAGTGGAGCTGAAACACAAAGAAGGCTTTCTGCAAGGCGTGATGAAAAAGTTGAGCAACGAAAGATTTGTCAACAGCGCCCCTGCTGCTGTTTTAGATATGGAACGCAAGAAACAAGCCGATGCCGAAAGTATTATCAGTTCATTAAAAGATAGCATTGCTGCTTTAAAGAAAGCATAAAGCAGTTTTATTAATATATTAAAAGCGTGGATATACCTTATCAAAGGAATATTCACGCCTTTTTTTAATTAGTTTCAACAGGATGAGATAATTAGTTTCATCCTGTTGAAACTAATTGTTTCAATACTATAAACTATTGGTTTCAACCTGTTAAACCTTTTGTTTCATTTAATAGAGTGACTTTAATCAATGTACTTCCCTAGGAATAGTTGTGTACTTCCCTAGGAATAGTTGACTATTATTTTAGTCTTGTTTCTAAGTAATCAATTAACCGGCAAATAGTTTGCAAATTCACTTTTCGATTGTAAATTTGCAGGAAACGAGATTGCTATGATAGATAGAGCGTTGAAAGACAATCTATTAGAAATTATAACTGAGTGTCCGAACAGGTCTCAACTTACTCTCTTAGGGGATGAATGATTATGTCTGTATATGGATCCATAAGTTTTTTTAATCTGCTTTCAATATTGTACTATTAATGTTTGTATCGACATCATTATTTTCCCGATGCGTTTTCTTTCCAAAATCGAAGGTATAAGTCACCTTTACGTAACCACTCTGCCGGTAGAGCTTACTGGTTGCCACATTTTTGTAGCTATATACTCCCCGATCCATAACGGACTCCCTTTTATTGTGCTCGGTAAAAGGATTCATTGATCCGCTTTCTATGTGCCAGTTATTATGATTCCAACTTATGTAACCGCCATATTGGGCCGGCCCGGTGACATACATCAGGTTGTAATTAAGCGATTTTGTTCTTGATTTGGCAAACACGCCGCATGAAAAATCATTCCAATAATAATCTACCTGCATATTGCCCGAGAAACATCTTAACTTTTCCGGAGTGGCTTTAGGCTTTATGTATAGCCAATTCCCTACTAACTTGATTCGTAGATTATCCGTCACTTTCCATGCACCGGACAATTGGCTTGTAAACATCCGGCGTTTGCCTTCACTTTCATAGCTTCTTATCAATTTATCATTTTCTATATAAAAATCTTCGGCCGGTACATGGTTTATCCCATCATACCATAGTTCTGCTCCGATATTGAATTTTCCAAATTGTCCGCTGTAAACAGCTATAAGTTTATATAGAAAAGCGATCTTTTGATTGGGATTTCCTCGCCTTATCTGCAAAGAATCGATTTGTTGTTCCACTTCATTCAATTGATTGATCTGCAATTCACTGTTCCCCACATGATATCTTAGCTGAATTTGCTGGTTCTTTGAAGGACAATAAATTAGGCTAGAGCGCAAACGGGGAGAAAACTCGTCCTTTCTTTCGTCTCCATGCAAGCGATATTGTACGTACGATGCTCCCGGCCCTAATTTAAGCGTGAATTTCGGTCCTAACTTTTGGTTATATTCCAGAAATAGTATACTTTCTTCATTCCAAAAGTGCTGCCAGGAGGGATTATTTCCTCTGTAATTTACAGAGCTGATAGTCTGAAAATGAAAAGTCTGTACAGTTAAAGAATTCCGATGTTTAAATTGAATACCATAGTTTACATTGATAGATAAATCATACAAATCTTCTTTGCTATCTGTCGAGGTGGAGTAACTATTTTCCCGGTAAGTATAAGCATAAGTGTTATCCGTATAATTACCACCTAAAGTCATCTCCAAAAACTGTTTGTCATTCAGATGGAAATATCCATAGAGCTCTATGGCCGACTTCAATCCTGATTGGTCAGTATTCTTAAAACTCTCCTGCCGGATGCCGGTACCGCCATATTCGAGCATGTTTTGGGCGTAATTGTTTGGAGCATCATTGCGTACCAAAGATAATTTTCCGATTAAGGTACGTTTATCGTTCTGATTGGTCATATTGAGTTGGGCATATTGGCTATTGTTCTTTACTCTGCTTTCCAATGTACCCGATTGTCTATCTGTTTCATGGTCTGAGAATACAAAATGTTCTTGGGTTTCGTCCTTCGTTCCGTCATATTTGCTCATGGAATGGCCGGCGAACAAGGTGTAACTGGTGTTATTGTGAGACAACTTTGCCACAGCATTATAATCGCCACTCAAATATCCGATTCTTTGTTCCGCATTCAGCGACACGTAACCTCCTGTTTTATACTTTTTGGTAATAAAATTGATCGCTGCCACATCATTCATATATTTTCCGGCAGGCACATCATAATATTCGACTTTCTCAATCTCTTTAGGATTCAGACTTCGTATTTCCTGGGAATCTACCTTACGCCCGTCAATATAAAGTGTAGCTTCTCCACCTAAGGTCGACACTTTTCCCTCCATACGGTCTACATCTACCTCCGGAATCATTAATTTGTAAAGTAAATCATATCCCGTAGCCGAATGCTTTATTTGTTTTTTATCCGGATAAATTGAGATTTTGTCATCTTGTCGTACGAAAGAAGAGGCTTCTATCGTAATTTCGTTTAATACTACATTATCGGTTTCTAAAATGATAACGGAAAGCTGCTTATTGCGCTGCACTTCCACAGGCAATACTTGTGTTTTGTAGCCTATGGAGCTTAAGCATAATAAATAATTGCCTTGCTGCTTAAGACTCATTGAATAGACACCTAAACTGTCAGTATGAGTGCCTTGCACAAAAGTGGAGTCTGTGTTCAACAAACGTACGGTAACATAGGGTAATGCTTTATGATTATTATCTAAAACCGTACCTTTTATATTTTGTGCCGTAATGAGTTGTACATACCCAACCAGTAGAACAAAAAGAATATTTTTTTTCATGAGTGGAACTATTTTACGAGAATATATAAATAATTGTATATGTACAATAGATTCATACATCTGTCAGCTTTCCTGTTTTTTTGCAGAGTTAAATTAGATCGCTAAAGTAATAATATTTATTTTAGTTTTATGATTTTTTATGTATTTATTGTAGTCTTCCATCCACACTTTGGTTCTTTTTCGCATATCTGTAAGAGTCCTAAATATATAGGCATCAAGTACTACTAATGTAGGCTTCTTCTTTGTGCGTAAACCAGTAGCGGGCTTTGCTGCGCAGTGCTTCTATGGCTTGGGCGTATAGCTGTTTGTAGTCTATGGGTTGCTCATAATCGATAGTATCTTCTACTTCAATGCAGATGAAACGACGGCTGCTGGTGGCAATAAATGTGGCATAACATTTTAGTACATAATTATACTGTTCCATTTATGTTTCAGCTACTATTACGAATAAAAATGCTGGAAACTTAATAAAACAAATTATTTTTTTTCAAAGTTAAAGCCGCGAAATGAATGCATAATGCCGTAAGTATGGTATAAAAATACCCTATATTAGGTATTTCAGGAATAGGGCTCATTAACTAATTTTGCATTGTCGAAATGAATTTTTGTTTATTAGAATGTACAATAATCCGAAAGGATCCATATTTCTTCCTAAAACAGATAAAAAATGAAACAGACTATTTATTCCATCACACAAAGAGTCTTACATGGTAAGCAGGGCAGGCAATTTATTTTTTCAGCAAATGAAAATCAACAGTTGCCTTTAGCTAAAATTACTTTCTCTTCTGAAATTCTTTCCAACCCTTTTCTTGTCATGCGAATGTGCTGTTGTAGCATTTCGTGCTGATTTCCCATCCAACTCTTAGTCTTTATTCCGGTTAGCACTTTGCCACATTCCATAAAGGAAGCATTATTAAATATATATTTTCAATTCCATAATTTTATCCGGTTTTAAATAACCTGACGAATCTATTCGTTCCTTAATCCACAAGAATATGAAACCAACTTATTCTTACACCTCGCTTTTCGCTCCATTAATCTTTTCCACAGGTTTTACATCAGAAAACAAACCATCCGGAGAGGCAATTATTAGCGGTACCAAATTTACGTATCCATTAATTGAAAAATGGATTGCAGAGTATGTAAAGATCAACCATTCATGACATTAAAGTAAATAAATAATTGATTTATAAATATAAATAATTGAGCTTTCAATATCTATTATTTAAATAAACTATTGCAAGGCTTGCTCTAATTCAAATAACTTATATGATAAAAAAACTTTTATTCTCCAAAAACAAAAAAGGACAAAATCAGTGTGCTCGCAAAAGTGTTGTTACGTTTTTACTTATGATGCTGACTACTTTATCTGTATATGCACAGCAAGTCACTCTAAAAGGTTTGATTCTCGATGAAAATTCAAAAGTATCTGTGATTGGAGCCACAATTAAGATTAAAGGACAAAACGAAGGAGCCGTGTCTGATGTAAAAGGGAACTTTAGTTTGAAAGTAAAGTCGTTCCCAGTCACCTTAAATGTATCTATAATTGGTTACAAACAACAAGAGATTGATGTTTTTGGATCTGATCCTATTACCATCTTTTTAGCTGAAGATATTAATTTACTTAACGAAGTCGTTGTAGTAGGTTATGGCACACAAAAAAGGAAGGAACTTACGGGAGCAATTTCCAGCGTTTCGAAAACTCATTTAGAATATAACGTGTCTTCTTCTGTGGATGCTTTGCTGGGCGGTGCAGTAGCGGGAGTTAATGTGACGCAGAGCTCAGGTCAACCGGGATCTCCGGCCAGCATACGTATCCGTGGTGGCAATTCTATCAATGCTAGCAATGATCCATTGTATGTTATTGACGGTTTTCCATATTTCAGTGACAATTCAACAACAAAAGTCGGTCTTGGGGCTGTTGAAGGGGAATCTAATCCACTTAATCTCCTCAATCCTTCGGACATAGAATCTATTGAAGTCTTGAAGGATGTATCTGCTACGGCTATTTACGGGTCACGGGGCTCAAATGGAGTGATTTTGATTGCTACCAAAAAAGGGAAGAAAGGACGAAATTCTGTCAACTATCAATTCTCTACGGGCTGGAGTAAATCTGCAAAAAAATTGGACTTACTCAACGCTTCACAATGGGCCCGGTTGCAAAAAGATTATTTTTTGAACAAACCCGGGTACACGGATGCGCAAATCGAACAGTTAGGCGAAGGTTACGACTGGCAAAGTGCTGTTCTTCAAACAGGGATGACTCAAAGCCACTCTCTTTCCATTAGTGGAGGAGATGAGAAATCGCAATACTTCCTTTCAGGAAACTATCTCAATCAGGAAGGAATTATCTTGAACTCCGGGTTAGAACGTTTTACTGGAAAACTGAATTATGACAAAGAGGTATTTTCAGGATTTAAAATCGGAGTCAATCTGACGGCAAGCAAAAGCACCCAGAACAGCCTTACCACATTTGAAGGTGTGAACTACAACAGTTCTCCTTATTCAAAGGGTATTGCTAATTCACTGACTTATGCTTTATATATTCCTCCTGTTGTACCTATTTACAACAGCAACAACAGCTATAATTACAACAATCCTTACGAGTATGCCTATCTGCGTGAAGGAAGTAAGACAGCAAATCCTGTATCGGACCTTAAAAACAGCACGGCACAAACCATCAATACTGCTTTTCTGGGCAATTTTTACGCTCAGTACAAAATAATAGATGGCTTGACTGCGAAAGTGAACTTTGGAAGTAATATCAGTCACACTACACAAAACTATTTCTCGCCTTCTTATACTGCTATTGGTTTGGTTACCAGTGGTATTGGTGGTATAGGAAATAAAAGAGTAGAGGTCCTTTTATCAGAGTTTACATTAGCTTACACAAAACAAATCGGAGTTCATTCGTTTGATATTTTAGCAGGCTTCACGGATCAAAAAACGAAAATTAATTATATTTCTACAATTAGTTCGGGCTTTACAGATGAAGATTTAGGTGTCAACAACCTTCAGGATGGAACCCCATACGGAGATACACCAATCTACAGCGGATCCAGCAGTAGTAGCCTGTATTCAATGCTGGGTAGAATAAATTATTCCTTGTTAAAACGTTATAATTTAACGACTACCTTTCGCAGTGATTATTCTACCCGCTTTGCACATCGTTGGGGCATTTTTCCCTCTCTCGGGTTATCTTGGAATGTAAACGAAGAGGGATTTTTGAAGGGCATTTCTGATATTAGTAATTTGAAGTTACGCATGAGCTTCGGAAGCGTAGGTAATCAAGAGATTGGAGACTATGATTATCTGCAAACTTTAGTGGTAACTAAATATAATGGAAAAACGGTCTATAAGGTTGGTAATACAGGTGATGATAACCTTAAATGGGAAACTACCACACAATATAATATCGGACTGGATGCAGGGATTCTGAATAATCGAATAACTGCTACAGCAGATGCCTATTACAAAAAAACATCCAATTTATTGTTACTTATTCCTGCTAAACTGAGTGAAGAAAGCGGACAATTGAAAAATATTGGGAATGTAGTCAATAAAGGTCTGGAATTATCTGTCAATGCTATAATTTTAGATAGCAAAAAAACAAATTGGTCGGTTGCGGCTAATATATCCAAAAATCACAATGAGATAACAAAATTAAATGATAATGGTGATATAATAGATGGCATAAATATACTGCGTGTAGGAGAATCTTTGGGCTCGTTTTACGGACTGGCGTTCGATGGTGTTGTTCAAAAAGGGGAAGATGTCTCCAAGTTACCGACTACACCGGCAAATACCAGCCCCCAACTGGGAGACCCTAAATTTAAAGATATAAATTCGGATGGATATATTGATGCAAACGACCGTGCAATATTGGGTAGCATCCAACCCGACTTTATCTATGGATTCTCGTCTACATTCAAGTATCATGGCTTCGATCTCTTTGTTCTGCTACAAGGCTCACATGGAAATAAAGTTTATAACGAGTTACGACGCTATCTTGAAACTCCCAGTGATTCTTATAATGCTTCGGCTGCATTATTAAATGCCTGGACGGAAACAAATCCATCTACTACAATTCCACGCATTACCAGTGTTCCGATTTCATCCGAATTAGATAGCCGCTATATAGAAGATGCTTCTTATTTGAGGATCAAGACTATAACTCTGGGTTATACTATTAATAAAATTTATCTTTTAGCAGCAAAACAGCCTTTAAAAATCAGGTTGTTTTCAACATTAGAAAATTTAGTCACTATAACTGGCTACAAAGGCTATGACCCTGAAGTTGCAAAAGGATTAGATCTGGGATCTTATCCAATGGCTCGTACATTGTTAGTGGGGGCAAATATTTCCTTTTGATAAAAATCATCAAAATTCAATATTATCTAATTTATTATTAATAATTTAATTTAAAAAGAATGAAGCGATTTTTTAACCCCGTAGCTTTAATAGCTATAGCAATTAGTTCGGTATTGCTGTCCTCCTGCAACAGTAGTGAGGATTCACCGATAGTAATCTCAGGTGACTCTGCGTGGAAAACTGATCAGGCGGCGTTAGCAGCAGCGAGCGCTGCATATTCTCCATGGCAGCGATTGAGTTCATCCTTTTCGTTTTTGATTGAATCTCAAACAGATGCTACCATTAGTTTTGAAGGTGCCGACGATGCTGATGGACCTTTGGTGAGTTTATTTAGAACAGACGTAAACAATTGGTACCCAACTAAAATTTTCAATTATCTTTATGTAAGTATCGGCGAAGCCAATCGTACCATTGAAAAAGCAGATTCAAGTGTTGTTTCTGATAATCTGTCTGAGGCGACAATTTATTTGGCCAAAGCACGTGCTAAATTCATTCGTGGTTTGAGTTATCTTTATCTGACACAACTTTGGGGCGAAGTACCTCTTATTTTAACCACGAATGCTACTACCCAGGTACAAACAACCCGTAGGTCCATTGATGATGTATATACCCAAATAATAAAGGATTTGACAGAGGCCGAAGCAGATTTACCCAGTTATGACCAGATTCGTTCAAATCCGAGCAAGGGTTCAGCTAATGCAATACTTGCCCGTGCTTACCTAAATTGGGCGAGCAATCCACTTACTCAAAGTCAGGTAGCTGCTATTGCTAACAGTCAAACCGATCCATCGCCTACTACCTAGGATCAAACCCGATTACAGAAGGCGATTGATTATGCCAACAAGGTAATCAACAGTGGTAATTATGCGTTGGAAAGCAATTTTGAAAATAATTTTGGAGTAGCTGCCGAAGATCGTTCGATAGAACATATATTTACGATTCATCATGATGGGGATGATGTTGACGTACAAGGTAATCATCAGACACACTGTCCGTTTACATTCCGCTTTGACCTGTATCAGGATAATCATATTGGCCCGGCTGACGCAACTTTGCTGAATCTTTTCTCTGATACAGACACACGTAAACGTTTCTCAATTTTGAATCGTTTGTATAACCAAGATGAACCGCTTGTAGCAACACCTACAAAGGCAAGTGATTATAAAGAATATGATTTTGTTTTCCCTGTTACTTCACCGCGTATCGGAAAATGGATTCATCGAAACGCAACTTATCCTGAAGTAGCTCCTGGTACAGCAGTGGGACAGCCAAATGACATCAACCGTATCGAAATCCGTTATGCAGAAGTGCTGCTCATAAAAGCAGAAGCTTTGTTCTATAAAAATGAACCAACAGACGCCGCTGAAGTTATCAATCTGTTACGCGCGAGAGCAGGTCAAAGTACTTATACGACACTAACTCAAGACGAATTGGAAAAGGAATGGAATCTGGAGTTCTTCTTTGAACAAAAACGCTGGACGAACCTCACGCGCTGGCATAAATTAGTAAGTACTGTTTTGACAAATGTGCCTGCGTATGAATATTACAAAGCGGATTATAAGGATGTAGATGCTATAGCAGCAAAATTCGGTGCAGCATCGAGTACTACCAATTACCCGTTCTTTGCTAAAATATACAAACATCTTCATTCAAAAACGGATAATGTAAGCGGTAAATTCTATCGTTTTCCTATTCCGAAAGGACTGTCCGGAAATGACCTTGGTATTACACAAAACCCGGGTTATTAATTAATCTTTATCTATATAAAGTATCCTCAATGCCACTTGTAATAAGTGGTTGTTGAGGATACTTTTTTCAGTATTCTTATTTAATGTGGATTAAAAAAGGATTAAATGAATATCTTATATTGATTTCTTTCAGTGAAAAATTGATATAAGAAAAATCAATCCACTAAAACTAAAAAAAACATAACGATGAGTTTATTTATTCGTAAATCTATTGAAAGCTTATCGGCCGAATCTAATTCGACAGATGAACTTTCTTTAAAAAAATCACTCGGAGCCACAAGACTGGTTGCTTTAGGTATTGGGGCTATTATTGGTGCCGGGTTATTTTCTATCACTGGTGGAGCTGCTGCTTATCAAGCAGGACCTGCAATAACTGTTTCCTTTGTTATTGCGGCGTTGGGTTGCGGCTTTGCAGGATTGTGTTATGCTGAGTTTGCCTCTATGATTCCCGTTGCCGGAAGTGCATATACCTATTCCTATGCCACTATGGGTGAATTTATTGCCTGGATTATCGGTTGGGATTTAGTGCTGGAATATGCTATTGCGGCAGCTACCGTCAGCATAAGTTGGAGTCGTTATTTAGTGAAATTCCTCGAAGGATTTGGTATTAACCTGCCGCAGAAACTGGTATTATGCCCTTGGGATGGTGGTATTATAAATCTTCCGGCAGCTTTAATAGTGGTACTTGTCAGTTTATTGCTTATCCGGGGTACGGAAGGAAGTTTGAAGGTGAATTTATTCATCGTAATCCTTAAGATTGCGGTAGTATTTGTCTTTATTTTTTTAGGTTGGAAATATATTAATACGGCCAATTATTTACCTTATATTCCTGCCAATACCGGTACATTTGGTGAATATGGTTTTAGCGGAATTATCCGGGCTGCAGCGGTTGTATTTTTTGCATTTATCGGGTTCGATGCAGTTAGTACGGCTGCCCAGGAAACAAAAAATCCAAAACGAAACCTGCCTATCGGTATTCTTGTTTCCTTACTTATTTGTACAGTACTTTATATCTTGTTTGCCCATGTTATGACAGGAGTGGTAAATTATACCGCTTTCAAGGGACACGATGGAATTGCTCCGGTGGCTATTGCCATTGATCATATGGGGAAGGCTGATGCTTTCGGCGTTATTCACGCAGATTATTCATGGCTTAATAAAGCTATTATATTGGCGATTTTAGCCGGTTACACTTCCGTAATTCTGGTGATGTTATTAGGTCAAAGCCGCGTTTTTTACAGTATGAGTAAGGATGGATTGTTGCCAAAAGTTTTTTCTAAAATCCATCCGGTTTATCACACGCCGGTAAAAAGCAATCTCTTGTTACTACTAGTAGTGGGTACTTTTTCTGCATTAGTCCCAGCACGCGTGGCGGGCGAAATGACCAGTATAGGTACCTTGTTGGCATTCATTCTGGTTTGCGTGGGGATTCTGGTTATGCGAAAAACAATGCCTAATATACCACGTGCATTTAAAACTCCTTTTGTGCCGCTTGTTCCTGTTTTAGGTATCATTACCTGTCTATTCATGATGGCGTTTTTGCCAGCTGACACCTGGATTCGCCTGCTGATTTGGATGGTAATAGGATTGGATGTCTATATTCTTTACGGAAACAAAAAAAGTAAGCTGCAAAAAGGTTCTCCTTCCCGCTCTGACATACGTATTTTTAAAACAACCGGTCTTATACTTGCAGTTTTATTAATTCTTGTAGCATTGTGGTATCAACAAACCATTGGTTGGAACAAAGATAAAGTATTACTGAGTGTCACAATAATTATAGTTCTTGTTCATGGATTGTTCGTGTTGTTTCAATTGAAGACGCCAAAAAAAAGTCAGAATAAACCCAAGAGGTCTCATTTAAGCAAGCAATGATAATCCGCCTTTTTGTTTTCGGTTAAAAAATACACTAAAAGCCGAAACCTGAATGCTGAAAATATTGTCAGTAATTTTAATCAGATCATTCTATACCTTTGCACCCAATTATCATTTTATTATGGTCTTATTCCGCTTTTGGTTAAAATAGAGATAATGAAGTAGAATTTATATCAAATAAAAAGTTATTGTGCTTAAAAGCAATAAATTAACCGCTAAGCATACTAAGTGCACTAAGGACTGGAATAACTAACTTTAGCGTGGACATTGAGCTAAGCCTAAAAAGCATAACTTTGCCACCATAACGGGACATATTAATTATATTTTTAAGGGGGAATTGCAGGGCAATATGGCGTGTCGGGTATTCCCGCATACCATTCAGCATGTTACTAGGTACATTCCCCTGAAAAAAGTCACGCACTTTAGGCTAAAGTCACGCGAAGTGATGCACTTGCGTTCGGATTATTTTCTTTCTACCACCCGATAAACCACTCCACGGTGCACACGGCGACTAGGGGATTTGCTTTTTAGTGCCCGCCGGAGGCCGATTTTGCTACACTTTTAGAAATTGGTATTTGTAAAGCGTTTTTATAGTAAAGATTAAAGTTACCAGGATGCTATGATTAGTTACAACCGATATGCTTAAAATAAAATCCTCGTGCATGTAATATTCAAAAAAAATAATTATGTTTGCGATTATCTTAAATATGTAAACGAGGACTTACTAACTAAAATTTATTGGAATATGAAAGGGATAAAACTATTCTTTCTTTTTATCACGATGTTATTTGTTAACACGTCTTGTGGAGATGATAATGATGCAATATGGGATTTTGTTAATTACAGCATTGAATTTAACGTGGATAGTGATAATCTGCTAAATGATGATGCGTTTTTGTCTAAAATTAAAATTGCTTACAGGGGCAAAGAATATACCTATTCAAAGGAGAATAGTGAGAACTTTTACACAAGGGCTACTTATTGTTACCCTTTGGCTATCAGATGCTACAATAATTCGCTAAACAAAGATAAACCTAACAATATCTTAGGCTTTGGCGAATTTAGTCCTACTAATAATTATAAAAATCAGAAAGTTACAATAGATTGGGGAAATGGTCGTGTAGATGAAGTGGAGTTTGATTTATATATAACATGGAAAGAAGGTGACCCTACAGTTCATAAGAGATTAAAATTAAATGGTGAGGAAAGAGATTTTTCACCTCTATCGATATCTATACACTAGTGTTGACCAAAGCAATGAATGATTTCCTTTTTCATCTACCAGAAAATAAAATAGAGAGTATTAAATCGATTGCTTCAAACGCCCCCCTATGTGAATGGAAAACGGAGATCTTCTTAAAAAAGTCACGCACCATCAAACGCCTTTCTACAGGGATGTTTGAGAGTTAGTGCGTGACTTATGCTCACTTTAGTGAATATCGTTATGAGATAAATGGCCGATCAGAAGTGCCAGCTGAAACCAAATGTATAAGTCCATTCGGCAAAGAAAAATGCCTGACTGGCTTTGTCCGAATTGTCTTTTGTAGTACGTATGCTCGACATATTTATATATCCTTCCTTAACCTCGGAGCGAAGAAAAAACAGATTCCATAAAAGGACATCGACCCCGCCTTTGGCACTAAGGCCAAACCCCGAAAGATGAAAGGCATCGTGTCTGTCTTCACCCATCAGTGTAGCATTTGTTTTGGGCAAAAGAAAGCCTGCGCCTCCACCCAGGAGCCCGTTTACTTTCAAAATGCCATATTGATAATAGTTTTTATAAAACTCTACTTCAGAGTTTATATAATTCAATCCATCAGTATGTTCGAAGGTCAGAAAATCATCCGTAAGCTTTATCGATCCGTCGGTAATTCTGTTGGCAAACTGAGGACGTACCTGTCCGTCTATATCCACCGTCTGGTTCTGATTCATCACATATTTCATGTGATCCACGCCAATGGTAATGGCAAAATTATCTTTAATAAAATAACCTATCCGGAAATTGGTTTGAGGAATTGTAATTCTGTCCAGTTGGATATAGCTATGATAGCTGAAAGGTGTTTGTCTATCGGATGCTTTTACATCATGTAAGGTAAAGTTATAATCCTTTCCCTTAAAATGAATATCAGAATTCGTATATGCATCTCTGTTCCAACCCCACAGGGCATAAAAAGTACCTTTTTTGTAAGCCGGTTCCGACTGTGCGAAAGCCATTGTAACACAGGTTACAAGGCATGCTATAATAAATAATAATCGCCTAAGCATGATGACTGTTTTTTAATTAATTAGTTCCTATTTAGAAAAATATTCTAATCATAAAGTAGGGAATATGTTCATTCATATTCCGGCAATAAGATTGAGTATATTTGAACGAGAAAGGTACCCTATTTGTTCAGTAACCATAATAAACTTTAAAATTTGTGCTCTGTACCATTCTTTGTCTAAGCTATTGCATTTGTGACTGAAACTTAGGCATTCGGGCTTACTCTTTGTACTTTAAAGTGGTATTGTTACTGTGCGTTGTTGCAACCATACAAATTACATACTATAGATAAAAGTGTTTCAAAATGACTCATTATTTAGCAAACTTATTGCTTAAATAAAATATTTCAGTAACTTCGTGTAATAAAAAATAAAATAATGGATAGCTACAAAGTAAAATGAGATCAGCCGTTATTCGAATCTATTTGCCGAAAGCATTTATGCAACTGCTTTTTTGTTTTCTTCCTGTGGTTGTATGTATTGCTCAGGATAGTTTGAGTCGTAAACAAGTCATAAAAGAATATTCATTCATTGTGGTAGATTCTCCGGCTCAGCTTTTTACGATGAAGCAACTTAATGAGAACAGCCTGAGTTTTTATCGATTGGCTGTAACTGAATTAAACAAAATTGCTTCTCGTAAGGTTAGTCTGATCACTCAATTTGCAGCTTCTTTGTTTTTTGTTCCTTTAACGCACGAGGAAGGGCATCGATCAATATTGACAAACGAAAATATCGGATCAATATCAAAACCTTATTTTAATAAAAATTTGGCTGCCTGCGTTGTAGGAGTAAGAGACGAAGATTTGCTCTCACTAAGAAATACTAATCTTCCTGTTTACATCCGACTGCATACGGCAGGGCTTGAGTCCGATTACGCAATGTTGCTAAGAGAGAGTACTTTATTAAATTTCAATAAGGAAGATTTGAAAGTGTTGTGGGTAGAATACTATATGCGTAAAGTATCCCTGGTCTGTTATTATGCCTCTGGTTTATTTAAAATAAACGTCGGTATGAAAGAAGAAACAAATGAGTTGAAAAGGGATATTGTGGGGCATGATGTATATGGAGCGATCAGGAATCTGTATCGGCCCGAGATGGAATTTTATCGATGAACATTTTTGGCTTTCTTCCGATAAACTGAAAACACATTTATATTTCAGGCAGTTCGAAAATAAAAGTACTTGGTTTCCAGCCTTTGGCGCTGACGTCTCGGATATAAAAATAGGGAAGAAATGGTTGTTAAATACGGCTGTACATGGATGGATACAGCCTAAAAACATGGAATTTACACAGTCATCGGGAAAGCCGGGTGGCGCTATTGATGTTACCGGAAAATATTGTTTATCTTTTCTCAATAAATCGGGTTTAAAAGGCCTATCAGCTAATATCGGTTTAATAATTAAATCGAAAGGTTTTTTGCTGGAAGAGATGAATATGGGTGATCAGATCGGTGCTCGCTTGGGAGTAAGTGTTTGGCTATAAATATTTTTAATTATGATTACAGATTTATGTGTTTTCTTAAAGTATCCCAATGTTCTTCAAGCAGAAGAAATTAAGAATAAAAGAATGACCTTTGGGCTATTTTTTCTTATCCATTTTCTTTTTATTTTGTCATGTGCTATTGTGTGGGCACTGATGAAGACATTTGGTGTTAAAATACCTGTTAATAATGTGCTTCAAGAAGCTATTAGCAAGTATGGTCTATATGCCTATCCCTTTATTATTCTAATAGCACCTTTATTTGAAGAAATATTGTTCAGACTGCCCTTATTATTACAAAAAAAGATGCTTGTTGTTTCATCTGGAATTTCTCTTTTATATTTTCTACCCCCTTTGTTCTTTGCTATTGCTAATCACACGGTAACTAGTTATCGTGTAATGGGTATCTTGGTTTTGTTCTTGTATTTTGTATTTGCACTTATGGTTAATCAAAACTATTTGGATTACTTAAAAAGAAGGCATTATAATAAGATAATTTGGGGAAATGTTCTTGTTTTTACTGCATTGCACTTTTTCAACTATGCTCCTTTTCATTTTTATAATCTCATGTTTTTGTTACCTGTTTTTTCTCTTGCCATCTTTGTGACATATTTGAGGTGCAAGTTGGGATTTAAATATAACGTTGCATTTCATATCTTAAATAATTTAATGATAATATTATAATTTATGGAATAGCTAACTTTAGCCAATAGAAAAAGAGAGAAAACAGTATGATTTGCTTTTTAAGGGATAAGGAATCAAGGGTCTAACTTATAAAATATTATTTATGGATAAAAATGAAATTTCTGAATTGAGAAAAAGGTAAAGAGGCAGAGGAGAACAATTATTATTCTGACTGTTTATGTTGTATTGTCACTGTTTATACAGTTGTATAATTTTGTTGCTACTTCATGAAAAGCTGCGATTATTAACAAGTTTCATCTTATCATAAATAGAAAGCCAGTGCGACTATATGTTTGTTAGACGAGCGAGTCTGTGAGGATTTAAATCTGAATGAACTTTTTGCTTTTGGTGTACATAATTACATGCATTAGAAATAAAAAAACAGGAGGTAAGTCACTTTATTAGTTACTTTTGCCACCATCGAGATTAATGCTTAATGATATAATGCTATGAAATTATTAAACCTATTTAGTAAACGCAATTGTATATTAGTTTGTACTTTTATGTTACTGTTTTTAAGTCCACTATCGTATGGGAGACAACAGGTTCATAAAGTGACAAACATTGATAAGAATTGGAGATTTCATCTTGGAGACGTAGACAACGGTCAAGCTGTTGATTTGAATGATAATGATTGGAGAAGGCTTGATGTTCCGCATGATTGGAGTATTGAAGGAGAGTATGATGAAAATAACCCTACCGGGCGAGGAGGTGGTTATTTGCCTGCCGGTATTGGTTGGTATCGAAAATCTATTATCTTGTCTAAATCTGATTTAGGAAAACGCATTTTTATAGAATTTGGAGGAGTGATGGCCAATAGTGATGTGTGGGTTAATGGACATCATTTGGGGCATCATCCTTTTGGCTATGTGCCTTTGTTGTATGATCTGACAGGATATGTATATTTAGACGGGAAACCAAATATGATAGCTGTTCGGGCCGACAATATGGTACAACCTGCATCACGTTGGTATACCGGTGCGGGAATATTCCGCCATGTTAATCTTATGACGGTAAATCCCGTTCACCTTGAACGATGGGGCGTATTTATCACTACTCCTGAGGTATCAAAACAAAAGGGCACTGTATCCATTGAAGCTTCTGTGATAAATCAATCTGATAAAAATAAAGAAGTGATGGTACAGACTACAATAACATCACCATCGGGAAAACGCCTTGTGTCGAAAAAAACGCCTCTTACTATCCTAACCGGACAAACAGCCGGGTGCGTGCAGACTATATCGGTTTCGAATCCGGAATTATGGGATATCGATAGCCCCAATGTATACGCTGCTGTGACTATCGTCACTGATGGCGGTAAGGTTATTGACGAGCAAAAAAATACTTTCGGAATACGCTCTTTTAGGTTTGAATCGAAAACAGGGTTCTGGTTGAATGGCAGGAATATCAAAATTAAGGGGGCTTGTGTTCACCAGGATGGAGGAGCTGTTGGATCTGCCGTACCTGCTTCGATATGGAAAAGGCGTATTGCCCGACTTAAAGAAATAGGTTGCAACGCCTTGAGGGGAGCTCATGCACCAATGGATCCGGCATTCTACGATTTTTGTGATAGAATGGGTATGTTGATTATGGATGAAACATTCGATACGTGGACGGCGGCAAAGCCACATGGAGAAAAAGCATATAATCTGTACTTTAAGGATTGGTGGGAAACCGATGCACGCACGTCGATTCTTCGCGTACGCAATCATCCGAGTATTGTTATTTACAGTTTGGGTAATGAGATACGTGATAATTTGAATAGCGAAGAAGGGAGACAACGTTTTTTGAATTTACGCAATTTGACTAAGAAAATTGATCCAACCAGGCCGGTTACGATGGCATTGTTTCGTGCAAAAATGATGGGATTATATGAAAATGGATTTTCAGAGTTGCTGGATGTTATCGGACAAAATTATGGCGAGCAAGGTCTTATCGCGGCATGGGCGGAGAAACCCGGGAGAAAAATAATAGGAACGGAAAATACGCCAAGTAATGCGGCATGGTTGTCGCTTCGTGATAATCCGCAAATGTCAGGAGAATTTGTTTGGACCGGATTTGATTATCTGGGTGAAGCGGATTGGCCGAAAGTATCATGGGATACCGGTTTGTTTGATCGTAATGGCGAGTGGAAACCGCTTTCATGGCAACGCCAAAGTTGGTGGACAGACAAACCAATGGTACACTTCGTTCGTAAGGATGATAGCGGGCGTGGTGGTTTGACTTCCGATTGGACACCTTCTAATCCGAGTACATACGCCCGAGCCAATGTGTTTGTTTACAGTAATTGCGATGAGGTGGAACTATACCTCAACGGCGTATCGCAAGGTGTGCAAACAACTCCTAAAAATGATGCTCCTAATGAATGGAATGTGGTTTATGCTCCGGGAGCAATTAAGGTTATCGGCCGTAATGGCGGTAAAGATGTAGCTGTTCATGAATGTGTCACAGCATCTGAACCGGCGAGATTAATTCTCACAACAGAGAAAAAGAAACTTATTAATGATTGGGAAGAAGTGGTTTATGTAACGGCTACTATTGTTGATAAAAATGGAGTTCGTTTCCCCAATAGTCCGGCGAAAATTAAATTTGATATTTCTGGCCCGGGTGAGATCATTTCGGTGGATAATAGTGATAATTACAGCCATGAGAAATTCAAAACAAATGAAAGGACTAATTATAAAGGTCGCGTACTGGCAATTGTGCGGGCAACTCATTCATCGGGAAAAGTAACGGTTACAGCATCGGCTCCCGGACTAGGACATTCGTCGGTTACAATGACTGCGGTCGCAAAATAATATTCAGATTCTATCGAATATCAAAAATCCTAAATAATAAACGAAAATGAAATCAATGAACTTAGCTAAAATAGTATTCGTCTGTATGGCAATGGGGTTTTCTTCGTTTGCTTTGTGCGCAACTCAACCTAAAGTGACGCTGATAGAGGATGCCGAGACTTATACATTAAACAATGGCATCGTCACTGCCCGAATTTCGAAAGTGACGGGTGATCTCGTTTCCCTCCGTTTCAATGGTATTGAGATGTTTGGGACTAATCTTTCTCCTGATTTTATTCCGAAGGCTCAAGGCAGCTCACCCGTTAATAATCCGAACTGGAGCAATCCGTCCATAACCGGACGTGCACATGCCTATTGGTCGCATGATGCTATGGGTGTAAAGGGAAGTGCACCTGCCATACCTTCTGTCACTATTAATCCTAAAGATAATGCAGGAAAACGCGCGGAAGTTTCTGTTAAGGCCATCTCTAACGGGCGAAAACTGGGTACAGGCCCGGGAACAGGCTCCGAGGGAGATTTTGCATCCGATATAGAAATACGTTATGCAATGGAACAGGGAGAACCGGGGGTGTATACTTACTCTGTCTTTGAACATAAGCCTGAATATCCGCTTACGCAATTGGGGGAAGCTCGCTTTTGTGCTAAACTTGCCGATTTTTTTGATTGGTTGAGTGTGGCGCAGGATTCTAAACATGACTTATATTACCCAAAAGGCATGAAGTTTGGGGACAAATATGTTTTTACCGATGTGCAATCGGAAAATCGTGCATTCGGATGGTCCAGTACTACTAAAAAACTCGGGCTCTTTTTTATTAACGCTTCTATGGAGTATATGAGCGGAGGCCCCACTAAAGTTGAGTTCTTAGGACATCGTGATACTAATGCGGCGGCGGCACCCACCGTATTGAATTATTGGAGAAGTAGTCATTACGGAGGTGCTGAAGTGAATGTTGCAGCAGGGGAAGATTGGAAAAAGGTAGTGGGACCTTTTTTTATCTATGTTAATTCAGGTCAGAACCCGGAAGATATTTATGCGGACGCCAGAGTACGTGCCGAAAAAGAGGCGGCAAAATGGCCGTATGAATGGGTGAAAGGGGTAGATTATCCGCTTGCTAAGGAACGGGCAGTGGTAAAAGGGCAGTTATCTTTAAAAGATCCTATCGTTAGTGGCGATTTCGTTAATCTGGCGGTTGGGCTGACGGCTCCGGCATATGTATCGCCACGACCAGGAAACGGACCACAGGTAATTACCGATTGGCAGAGAGATGCCAAATTTTATCAGTTTTGGGTTAAAGGGAATGCGGATGGTACGTTTACAATTCCAAATGTACGTCCGGGAAAATATACATTGCATGCGATGACTGATGGTGTATTGGGCGAATTTGTTAAAACAGATGTTGTAGTGAAAGCCGGTGGATCACTTGATTTAGGTAAGTTGGGGTGGAAGCCGGTAAGACACGGAAAGCAGGTATGGGACATAGGTATTCCGAATAGGAATGCATCGGAATTCTTTAAAGCTGAAGAATATAGTGATCCGGAAATATCCTTGCAATATGCCGTGCTTTTCCCTAGTGATATAACTTATACCATCGGGAAAAGTGATTTCCGCAAAGACTGGTTTTTCCAACAGGTGCCTCATAATGAAGATCCGAATGCAAAATCGGTTCCTTTCCGCGGAGTTTCTTCTCCGGGAAGGGCAACGCCGTATACTATTGTGTTTGATATGCCGGAAGCTCCAAAAGGAAAAGCAACGCTTAGATTGGCCATATGCGGAACAGGAGCAAAATCTTTTAATATATCTGTTAATGGTGAGCCTGCCGGAGTAATAGACGGACTGTCGGGAGATGGCGGAATTACCAGACATGGTAAACAGGCAATCTGGTATGAAAAAGATTTGATTTTTAATGCAGGGCTATTGAAGGCTGGCGAAAATAAACTTGTTATAACGATGCCTGCCGGGCCAATAAATAATGGTATTATGTATGATTACATTCGTCTTGAACTTGATGAAAACGATTTAGCGAACTAATTTGGAATTACGACTTGGTGATAAGCCGATTTATTCTTAATTAATTTTATCTTGGTCAGTGATGAGCCTTGTAGCAAAGTGCATTTGAACTTTTAAACAAATTGTAGATGTTATTTCCATGCTAAATTTGCATTGTAATAATATAACAAAAATAATTATGATGGAATTTAATAGTTTATCAGGGAATGCATTGTCTATGCAAAAGCCCATTGGTTCCGGTTTTACCGGAGCGTCTACTGCGGATGATGTTATTAAAGGCATCGATTTAACTAACAAAATAGCAATAGTTACCGGTGGCTATTCCGGACTCGGATTGGAAACCGTGCGAGTGCTTCATGCTGCCGGTGCGAGGGTCGTTGTTCCGACACGTGACCTCAGTAAGGCGGAGAATGCACTCAAAAATCTCGAAGGAGTAGAGATAGAAATGATGGATTTGATGAATCCTGCTTCGATAGACAGCTTTGCTGAAAAATTTCTTGCTTCGGGTCGGCCATTGCACATATTGGTGAATAGTGCGGGAATTATGGCCTGTCCTTTGGCGCGAGATGCACGGGGATATGAATCGCAGTTTGCTACAAATCATTTAGGGCACTTTCAGTTAGTGGCACGTCTCTGGCCTGCTTTGTGCCGGGCGAAAGGTGCCCGGGTTGTTTCTGTATCTTCCTGGGGGCATCACTATTCGCCTATTGTATTCGAAGATCCTAACTTTGAACATCGCGATTATGATCGTTGGATGGCTTACGGTCAATCGAAAACGGCTAACATCCTTTTTGCTCTTTCACTTGACAAGCTTGGTAGAGAAGAGGGTATACGTGCTTTTTCACTTCATCCGGGCAGTATTCTCAATACCGGTTTGGGGAAACATCTTTCGGATGAAGAACTCCGAAATGCGGGTGTTATTGATGAGTTACGAAATCCCATCCTTGACCCTGCGAGGAACCTAAAAACAGTGGAGCAGGGAGCTGCAACCAGTGTTTGGTGTGCAACAAGCCCTCAGCTCAACGATATGGGAGGGGTTTATTGCGAAAATGGCGATATTGCTCCGCTAGTGGCCGAAGGTGATATGAGCAGTTGGAATCTGGGAGATTCGACACGCCACACCGGTGTTATGTTTTATGCTGTTGATACTGAGCAAGCCGATCGTCTTTGGAAGCTGAGCGAAAAACTTATAGGTGTAACAATTAAATAGTCTGGTTCTTATATATAGAGTGAGATTTATGGCTGAGCGAGTGCTATACTTTTTCTTCATCTTTAGGGAAATGTAGCACTCGCTGTGGGAAAGGAATGCCGATGCCTTGTTGACGGAACTTATTAAATAGATCGTGACGAATTTGGCTTTTTATATTTTCGACACGAAATACATTCTCACACCAAAAATAAACGGTGAAGAGCAAAGAGGAATCACCAAAGTCATTAAATCTCACGAATGGTTCGGGTACTTTGAGTACGCCTTCTTGCTGTTCGCATATTTCTTTCATCACGTTCATTACCAAATCTATATCCGAAGAATATTCAACTCCTACACTCACTTCGAAACGTGATGAAGAGATAGAATGCGTCCAGTTTATCAATTCATTCTTAGTCAGAAGTGTATTGGGCAGGAGGATAAATTTATCGTCACGGGTGAGAACCAGTGTGGTGCGTAAATTGATTTCTCTAACTTCACATATCAATCCGTTTACATCAATCACATCATTTACTTTTATGGATGAGTCGATAAGTAAAATGATACCGGAAACGAAATCGCTGAAAAGATTTTGTAATCCTAAACCAACACCTACAAGAAGTGCTGCGGAACCTGCCAGTATAATTTTGAGGTCAAAGCCCAAGGTTTGTAGCATCCATCCGAATGCAATAATGGTTATGACGTAGCGGATGAGATTATTGAGGGAATATTTTTTGCCTGTATCTAAGTGTCTTGACTTGTAGATTGCTTTTTTTATTAGATACAGTAATAGAGTTGTTATGATAACAAGAACCAATAACTGTATTATTGTTATGACCTTGATGTCAAGCGCATTACTCAATTTTATAATTGAATAGTTTAGTATTTCATTGAAATCGTCGGTATTTTTCATAAGTCGTATAAATGAATTCAAATATAAAGAAAATATTTTAAAGGAAAGCTTATTTTGACTCCCTTTCTTGTGCGTGTAGCACTTTCTTTATATATTTATCACTTTTTTGACTCAATGTTTTAAACATACACTCAATTAAACCGATAATGGAGCAAAATATTATTCAAATTACGGGGGGCATGGCGCGCAACCCGCTGGTTCGTTTGGCCTCACCCCTCAACATGGCATTCGCTGCGGGCGAGCACTTGGCTATAGTAGGGCCTAACGGATCAGGGAAGAGCTTACTGGTAGATACGCTTTTAGGTAAATATCCTCTAAAAGAAGGGCATTTGGCGTACGACTTTTCTCCTTCGTCTACTAAAACAGTGTACGATAATGTGAAATACATCGCTTTTCGTGATACGTATGGTGCGGCTGATGCCAATTACTATTATCAGCAACGTTGGAATGCACATGATCAGGATGATGCACCTGAAGTTCGAGAAATGCTTGGTGAAATGAAGGATGAAGTGCTTAAACGGGAATTATTCGATCTTTTTCGTATAGCACCCATGCTCGACAAAAAAATCATTCTTCTTTCCAGCGGTGAGCTGCGAAAGTTTCAATTGGCCAAAACGTTGCTTACTGCACCTCGCGTGCTTATTATGGATAATCCTTTTATCGGATTAGATGCATCTACACGCGATTTACTGCATGGTTTGTTGCAGCGTCTTACACAAATGTCTGCTTTGCAAATTGTTCTTGTTCTTTCTATGACGGATGATATTCCTTCGTTTATCACTCATGTGTTGCCGGTGCAAAACCTACAGGTAGGCGAAAAGGTTAGGAGAGAGCAATATTTGGATTCTCTCCGGGAAGTGGAAGATTCTGTTGGCATACAAGAACTACAGCAGCGCATCATTCATTTATCTTATGGCAACACCAATTATGATTCGACTGAGGTGGTGAAACTTAATAAGGTTAGCATTCGTTATGGAGATCGAACCATATTAAGAGAGCTGGACTGGACAGTCCGTCGTGGTGAAAAGTGGGCACTTAGTGGTGAAAATGGTTCCGGTAAATCGACCTTACTAAGTTTGGTTTGTGCAGATAATCCACAATCTTACGCCTGTGACATCAGTTTGTTTGGTCGCAAGCGGGGTACGGGTGAGAGTATCTGGGAGATAAAGAAACACATTGGTTATGTATCGCCGGAAATGCATCGTGCCTACTTGAAAAATTTGCCTACGATTGAGATTGTGGCATCGGGATTGCACGATTCCATTGGCCTTTATAAATCTCCCAAACCCGAACAAATGGAAATTTGTGAGTGGTGGATGGATATTTTCGGTGTAGCACAGTTTAAAGACAAACCTTTCTTGCAACTCTCATCGGGCGAACAGCGTTTGGTTTTACTGGCTCGTGCTTTTGTGAAAGATCCTGAATTGCTCATTCTCGATGAACCTCTTCATGGTTTGGATACTCACAACCGGCAGCGGGTGAAAAGAATTATCGAAGCCTTTTGCCGTAGACAAGATAAAACAATGATTATGGTTACACATTATGAAAAAGAATTGCCTGCTACAATTACCGATAGGTTGACATTGAAACGAAATCAATAGGGTAAGAATGATCGGCTAATAATAAACGGGCTAAGGATGAACAAGTTATGGCCGCTGTCTGTTACATGGTATAATTAGTATTTAATGATTAAAAACAGTATATCATGAAATTTTTTATTGACACAGCGAATTTAGATCAGATACGCGAGGCCCATGATTTGGGCGTATTGGATGGAGTAACCACCAACCCTTCTTTGATGGCTAAAGAGGGTATTAAAGGTGTTGAAAATCAGCGTGCTCATTATGTAGAGATCTGCAATATTGTGCAGGGTGATGTAAGTGCCGAAGTGATTGCAACCGACTACGAAGGGATGATTCGTGAAGGAAAGGAACTTGCAGCACTGAACCCTCATATTGTGGTAAAGGTGCCTTGCATAGCTGATGGCATTAAAGCCATAAAATATTTTTCGGGAAAAGGAATACGCACTAACTGTACATTGATCTTTTCTGTTGGACAAGCTTTGCTGGCAGCTAAAGCAGGTGCTGCTTATGCTTCGCCTTTTGTGGGCAGACTGGATGATATTGGTGAAGATGGCATTGCTCTTGTGGCACAGATTGTGGAAATGTATCGTTACTACGGTTATCAGACGCAAGTACTTGCTGCATCCATTCGGAGCACTAAGCATATTCTTGAATGTGTAGAAGTAGGAGCTGATGTGGCTACTTGTCCGCTAAGTGCTATTAAAGGATTATTAAATCACCCGTTAACAGACTCGGGCTTGAAAAAATTTCTGGAAGATTATAAGAAAGTGAACGGATAAGGTTTATTCTACTCTGATGGAGTAAAAGAAAAATCCAGATAGACGGGTAGATGATCACTAAAACCACCTTGGTATCTTATTCCATTATACGTTCTGAATGGTTGTTCTCCACCGTATTTTTCATCTTTCGTTAATAAGAAAGGGAGGCGGGCCACGTTGGCTTTCGCCTCGCTTGTTGTGAAATTGCCGGTAGGTGTAAGCAATGTGCCCGACACGATTAGCTGATCCAGCAATCCCCATTCTCCCTGATATTTGTAGGAGCCGAAGTTGCGTGTTTTGGCTTTATCGGCCAGCAGATTGTATAGATGTTGAGGCTCCGGATGCTTTGGAGGGGCAACGGCTTCGAGTATTTTTGAGATGGACTTATTGTACGGATAGTCGTTGAAATCGCCCATAATAATAATTTTTGGATATGCGCGAATGAGAAATAGACTGTCCACGGCTGCCTTTAATGTCTCGGCTACACGAATGCGGTTAGGCTCTGATGCTTTTTGTCCACCGGAACGGGAGGGGAGATGTACTACAAACACATCGAGACTGTCGTTATTTATGTTTAAGCCAATAACATGGAGAATGTCTCGCGTGGGGTGCTGATGTTTGCCGGAAAAAGGAATGCGTATCGAATGATAGCTAAGCAGTTTGAAGTGTCCGCGTTGATAGAGAAGTGCCACGTCAATGCCCCGCATGTCCGGAGAGTTAGTCATCACGTAGCGATAATTGTACTTCTTCAGCGGTGAATATCTGGTGAGGTCTCGCAATACACTGTCGTTTTCTACTTCGCACAGACCTACGAGAGCCGGCGGAGTCCACTGTCCTATGGCGGTAATGGTACGGGCAATGTTGGCTAACTTTTTTTTGTATCGACCATAATGCCAGGCACGCATAGAGGTAGGCAGAAATTCTTCATCGTGTTTCAGGGTATCGTGCTTACAGTCGAAGAGGTTTTCTACATTCCAGAACATTAGTCGGAAAGAGCTTTCTTCTTGTGCTTTTATTGTTTTTGTAAAGAGCAAGAGAGAAAAGGCAAGGGCTAATTTTATGCTGAATAAATCGATCTGTCGATTTACTTTTGTCTTAGAATTAAGGTTCATCTTATAGATTATTTATGGGGTAGTTGAAAAAAGGTTATCTGAATACTTGAAATTGTATTTCTTCAGATAACCTTTTTTTATTCAATAAACGACAGTGCAGTCTGTTTATTAATTCTTTTCCGGGATATTAGCCAGCACATCTAACAGATGTTTCCAGAATTTGTCTACCGAGGGGATGTGCATCCGTTCATCGGGTGAGTGAACACCGATGAGAGTAGGGCCAAATGAAATCATATCTAATGAAGGATACTTATCGAGAAAGAGTCCGCATTCCAAACCGGCATGTATGGCTTTTACTTTGGCTTCAACGCCAAACAAGCGTTTATAGGAAGCAGCAGCTACTTCTAATATCTCGGAATGTGGGTTGGGTTTCCAACCCGGATATCCGTCGCCGAATGAAATATCGGCACCTCCCAGTTCAAAAGCAGCACGAACGGTGTTGGCCATATCATCACGGGCAGATAAAACAGAGCTACGTTGGCTTGTTTCTACCTTTATACTATTTCCTGCTTGCATTTTGACCGATGCCAGGTTGGTAGATGTTTCTACCAGACCGGGTATGTCCTGGCTCATGGCATATACGCCGTGTGGAGTAGCATAAAGAGTTTTTAGTAAACGAGCGGTAGTGTCTTGGTCGATTGCTGTTTTGCGAGGTGTCTCTGATTGAAGTATCAGTTTTAAATCGGGCTCAATGATTGATAATTCATTTTCTATTTCCGAAGTAAATACATTGAGATCTACCCGTACCGATTCTTTTTTATCGTTAGGTACGGCACATACGGCATATGCTTCGCGCGGGATGGCATTGCGTAAATTACCTCCATTGATTTCGCAAAGATATAAATCATATTTTGTAGCCGTTTGGCTGAGGAATCTGTTCAATATCTTATTGGCATTGCCTCTTCCCAAATGAATATCTCCTCCGGAATGCCCTCCTTTTAAGCCTTTAACTTCTACTTTGAAGAAAAAATAACTTTCGGGTACAGATACTTCTTTATAATGAAATTCGGCAATTGAATCTATACCACCGGCACAACCGATGAAAAGTTCTCCTTCGTCTTCCGAATCAAGATTAAGGAGGATGTCAGCGTTCATGAATCCTTCTTTCAAAGCAAAAGCTCCGGTAAGTCCGGTTTCCTCATCTATTGTAAATAAGCATTCGAGTGGTCCGTGTTCTATATCGTTGGATGCAAGTATCGTCAACTCGGTGGCAACACCGATGCCATTGTCGGCTCCAAGGGTTGTTCCTTTAGCTTTTAGCCATTCACCGTCAATTTCTGTTTCTATAGGGTCGGTGAGGAAGTTGTGTGTTACATCGCTATTCTTCTCGCATACCATATCCACATGCGATTGCAACACTACTGTTTTAAGATGTTCTTTGCCTTGAGTTGCCGGTTTCTTTATTAGAATGTTTCCGCATTCATCTTTTTTTGTTTCCAGCTTATGTTCTTTTCCGAATGCCTCTAAAAAGGCAATGATTTTCTCTTCTTTCTTAGAAGGACGCGGCACTTTGCAAATTTCATTAAAGTAATGAAATACTATAGCCGGTTTTAGATCAGATAGTTCCATATTTTTGTTTTAATGGTTTATGAATAAAGTTAAAATACGACAATGAGTTTTTTCTTGTATCTCTTTTCTCTATAGACGATTATTTTCGTTGTTAAAGATTGATTTCTTGTCTATTTTAACCTTTTATTGCTAAATATGTTTAAAACGATTGGCTGGCGATAAACCATTTTCTTTTTTTTATCAAAAAAAAAGAGGCATAGTCCATACAAAAGTCTATATTTGCACCTACAAAATTAATAGAAATGCTCGATACTATACTGATAACTTTGTTAATAGTTGCTATTTGTCTCGTATTGTTAGGCGTAAAAGTCTTTTTTGTGAGAGGTGGTAAGTTCCCTAGTGGTCATGTAAGTGGAAACAAGACTTTAAGGGAAAAAGGAATAAGTTGCGCCCAGTCTCAAGACAGGGAAGCACGAAATAAACCCCGGTTCTCTTTTACTGACATTGAGCGAACTTTAAACGATAGCATGAACTAATTATTAAAAACCATATTTTATTAAGTTATGAATAGAACAAACTACCTCATTAACGGGATTGCGGCTGTTGCAGTAATCGTTTTATTTTCGCAATGTTCAGGTAAAGCAGAAAAAAAAGCGGTAGAAATTACTCCCGGGGCGGCAATGGCTACATCAAACATGAAAATAGCTTATGTTGAAATAGATACTTTGCTCACTCAATATAATTTTTGGAACGACCTAAACGAGGCAATGATGAAGAAGGAAGAGAACATACGCGCCACCTTAAATCAGAAAGCCCGTGAACTGGATGCTGAAGGCCAGGATTTTCAACGGAAATTGCAAAATAACGCTTTTGTTAGTCGTGAGAGAGCAGAGCAAGAACATGCACGCCTTACAAAGAAACAGCAAGATTTGCAAGATTTGCAGACTCGCCTGACTAATGAATTAACAGCAGAGAATCAAAAGAACAGTTTGCAATTGCGTGATTCTATTAATTCTTTTTTGAAAGAATATAATAAAACCAAAGGATATAGCATGATAATCAGTAATACCGGTTTTGATAACTTGCTTTATGCCGATAGTACTTATAATATAACAAAAGAAATTGTTGAAGGTCTGAATGCCAGATATACTTCGGCTTCTACCAAAAAATAGAAAAGCAATTAACAGAAAATAAAAAGCAGCAAAATACTCTTTTCAGGAGAGTGTTTTGCTGCTTTTTATTTTCCCCAAATCCGAGAATTTGTATTCTGTGGCAGAGGAAAATCTGTTTGTGGTTTATGTCGTTTGTCGATTGGTTTTCTTTTTCTCTTTTTCTTCTTCCTGAGGAATACGAAAAGCAGTGTAGAGTTCTAAAACGGCTGCAATGCTGAGACCGGCAATCCATTCATTACCATGAGTGGTAAACATGAAGGCTCCCGTCATAATCAGTATTAAAGCGCCAAATATTTGTTGGCGTCTGAGCCGTTTGATATTCTTATTGGTTCCTTTATACGGAGTGTTTATTTGTGCCAACGCAACAAATCCTGCGCCTATAGTATAGATATAAGGGGCCGGTGGCCATTTGGTGATAAATAATACAGCTCCTGCAAGGACCATAAAGGCTCCTGCTCCGAATAATGCGGGAATTAGTTTCTTCATTTTTATTTGTCTTCTTCAAATACGTAAATATCCTCGTCTGGTTTCTTCATCAGGTACTTTTCACGGGCAATCTGTTCGATAGCTTCGGGATTAGTAGTGAGTTCATTTAAACGTTTCGTACTCTCATTATATTCATTGCGGTATTTCTGTATCTCTTCTTGCAGATGGCTTATTTCACGAGCATAAGCTACGCGATGCATTATACTGTTTTCATCAAGAAAGCCGATAATAATGGCAAATGTCAATGTGGTAATGAGGTATTTATGTCTCCTTATAAAATTCCAGATCGATAATAATTTACCCATGGTTTTTAGTTAAGAGTGAGATACACTATTGATTGTGCAAAGATAAAACTTCTAACTTGAAATTTGTCTCATAAGACTTTTTTTTGTGTACATTTGCAGAAATAGAAAAACAGAGAAATCCTGATTATGGAGAACTATATCGTATCGGCCCGTAAATATCGCCCGTCTACGTTCGAATCGGTAGTGGGGCAAGGGGCACTGACTACTACACTTAAAAATGCCATTGCTACTCAAAAATTGGCTCATGCTTATTTGTTTTGTGGTCCTCGCGGAGTAGGAAAAACAACCTGTGCGCGTATTTTTGCTAAAACAATTAATTGTATGCATTTGTCGGCTGATGGAGAAGCTTGCGATGAATGTGAATCATGTGTAGCTTTTAATGAACAGCGGTCGTATAATATTCATGAACTTGACGCTGCGTCCAATAATTCAGTGGATGATATTCGCCAATTGGTGGAGCAAGTGCGCATACCTCCTCAGATTGGCAAATACAAAGTCTATATTATAGATGAGGTGCACATGTTATCTACTTCGGCATTTAACGCTTTCCTTAAAACGCTGGAGGAACCTCCGCATCATGCCATCTTTATTCTGGCTACTACAGAGAAACATAAGATTTTGCCCACTATTCTGTCTCGTTGTCAGATCTATGATTTTAATCGCATTACGGTAGAAGACACGGTGAATCATTTGAATTACGTCGCTTCGAAAGAAGGAATTACAGTTGAACAGGAAGCTTTGAATGTCATTGCATTAAAATCGGACGGAGGAATGCGCGACGCTCTTTCTATTTTTGATCAGGTGGTGAGTTTCACCGGTGGAAATATTACGTATCAGAGTGTGATTGAAAATCTCAATGTGCTAGATTATGAATATTACTTTAAACTCACCGAATGTTTTCTTGAAAATAAAGTAACGGATGCTTTGTTGTTGCTTAATGATATATTGAATAAAGGATTTGACGGCAATCATTTTATTACAGGATTGTCGTCTCATTTTCGTGATTTGCTGGTAAGCAAAGATGCGTCAACTCTTGCACTGCTCGAAGTAGGTGCAAGCATTCGTCAACGCTATCAGGAGCAGGCTCAGAAATGCACTTTGCCTTTTTTGTATCGTGCTATGAAGCTTTGTAACGATTGCGATATGAACTATCGGATTAGTAAGAACAAACGATTATTAGTAGAATTAACTCTGATTCAGGTGACTCAGCTTACAGTTGAAGATGATGATGAAGCTCATGGGCGTAGCCCTAAACAAACTATAAAACCAGTCTTTAATTCACCAGCAGTGGCTCAACAACCGCAACCTCAGGCGGCCAATGTAACAAATGTATCTCGTCAGGTTGAGAAACCTGATATTATTCAAAATCAAGTTTCTGCTAAAGCTGCGTCTTCGCCTGCTGCGGCTCTTTTGAGTAAAGTCGTGGAAGAAAAAAAAGTACCTTTGATGAAAGGTTCCAGCATGGGCATTTCTATAAAGAAATTTAAGAACGAAGATGAAGAAAAAGCATTAGCGTCGGTTTTACAACGGTCGGATGCGCAGTCTGTGGCTGAAGAAAATCATTCTTTTACTGAAAGCGAGCTGAATTATTTTTGGCGAGAGTATGCCGGGCAGCTTCCGCTGGAACAAAAAGCTATTGCTATGCGCATGCAAAATATAAAGGTAGCTAAAACAGACGATACGGTTTATGAAATAGTAGTGGATAATGAGTATCCGGCCAAAGATTTTGTAGCTATTATGCCGGATATTCAGTCTTATTTAAGAAAGCAACTTAAAAATACGCAGATAACTATTTCTGTGCGCATCAGCGAAGCGAATGAGAATATTCGTGCATTTGGAAAGGTTGAAAAGTTCCAAATGATGGTTCAGAAAAACAGCGCACTGATGACGCTAAAGGAAGAATTTGGTTTGGAATTTTATTAATTACCAAAAAAGCTTCAGATTTTATCTGAAGCTTTTTTATGGGGTGGAAGACGGGGCTCGAACCCGCGACCTTCGGAACCACAATCCAACACTCTAACCAGCTGAGCTACGTCCACCATATTGCATTTCTCTAATGCGGTGCAAAGATAGATATTATCTTTTATTCTGCAAATATTATCCTTTATAAATTTACTCAGGAAAGTACTCGTTTATGCCTTGATTGTATCGGTTGAAAAGAGAACGAGCACTCTTCGCGAAGATATTCAGGCGATTACGTGCAGCAGGCGGTAACCAGTTGATTGAATCATTAACAAATATGAGTATGTGATTCTTTTTTTGCGTAAGAACAGGGCGGGCAGTCCACACCAAATCATAGCTGTAATTACTCGCATAAGTAGTAACGCTGTCTTTCGTCAATTCGAGTTTAAAGATCAAACCGCCATCGGTATTGGGGGCAGACATGTTTGAAATGAAATTGCCGAGTGAGTAGACAATTGCATGTTTGTTGCCGCTTACACTATCCGTTCGTATTTCTATGGGTTGAACAACGTGTGGGTGCGAACCTATGATATGAGTAACGCCCTGTTCCAATAACCAGTTGGCCAGAGATGTTTGTTCTTTGTTAGGGAGCTGCTTATATTCCTCGCCCCAGTGCATGCAGGCGATAATGGCATCCGGCATGAGAGACCGGGCTGCTTTTATGTCGCTGCTCATTATGCTTTTATCGATATAGTTCACTGTGTTTGGAGAGCTTACATGGATGCCGTTTGTTCCAAAAGTATAGTTTAATAAAACAATCCGGAATCCTTTTATTTCTAGCAGTAAAGGATAATGTGTATTTCTGCTTTTCTGGTCAACATATGTTCCGACATGGGGAATGTGCAAAGAATCGAGCATTAAAATAGTGCGTTCCAATCCTGTTTTTCTACGGTCAAGGCAATGATTGTTAGCTGTTAGAAGAACGTCAAAGCCAGCTTCTTTAATGGCTGAAAGATATTCGTCGGGTGCGCTGAATTGTGGATAACCGCTGTAGGGTTCGCCCCCTAAAGTAACTTCCAAATTACCGATAGCCACATCTGCCTTGCTTATTTCCTCCTTTACCAGCTTGAAACATTCCGAATAATCATATCCCGAAGCGGTGCGGGCAGCCTCTATTTGTCCCTGATGTTGCATTAAATCTCCGACAAATAATAAGGTGATTTTGGAAGAAACGATGCTGTCCGAATCTGTTCTGATCGTTTCTTTTTCCTGGAGTACCGGGCCGAAGAAACATGAAAGCAGAAGAATGGAAAGAGGGAAGAAAATAGTTCTCATGTTGAGGTTAAGTATTATAGCCTAGGCTGGGTGAGAACAGAAATCAAAAAAATGAGCGATATCTTGCTGTCGGTAATTTTAAATTCGACATTGTCTATCGCTCACTCAGTATATCATTTATAAATTGCTTTTTTACCGGCAAGTAAAGTGTTCCTCATTAGTGAAACGATAGTCATTGGTCCTACGCCACCCGGCACGGGAGTAATGAATGAACATTTGGGTGCCACTTCGTCAAACTTCACGTCACCGGTTAGCTTAAATCCCGATTTAGTTTTGTCGGACGGAAGCCGGGTAGTTCCCACGTCTATTACCACAGCACCTTCTTTCACCATTTCGGCGGTAACAAAATTAGGCTGTCCCAAAGCGGCAATGATTATGTCGGCTTCCCGGCACTCTTTCACCAAATCGCGTGAGTGGCTGTGGCAAACAGTTACTGTAGCATCACCGGGATATGCTTTTTGCATCATTAGGGCAGCCATGGGCTTGCCAACGATGTTGCTGCGTCCCAATACAACGCATTTTTTGCCCGATGTTTCTATCTTATAACGTTTTAATAGCTCCAGAATGCCGTTGGGCGTTGCTGAAACATAGCAAGGCAGCCCGATGGACATGCGCCCCACATTTATGGGGTGGAATCCGTCTACATCTTTACGAAAGTCGATGGTTTCTATTACCTTTTGTTCGGAGATATGCTTAGGGAGTGGCAACTGAACAATAAATCCGTCTACATCCTCATCCTCATTCAACTCGCGTACTTTTGTCAGCAATTCTTCTTCTGTAACATCATTTTCGTAGCGTATAAGAGAAGATTTGAAACCACATGTTTCGCAAGCTTTTACTTTGGCGGCTACATACGTTTCACTGCCGCCATCGTGTCCTACAAGGATAGCTGCCAAGTGAGGTTGTTTACCTCCTTTGCTTGCAATTTCCGCCACTTCAGCAGCAATTTCTTGCTTTACTTGTTCGGAAATAGCTTTTCCGTCAATTAATTTGTAATCTGGCATATGGCTTTAATTATTTTGCATTATAAAAATAGATCGGATAAATTTGGTTATCGTTTCATTTTCGGCATCATTTTGCCCATTTTATTAGCGCCGGACACCATTTTCATCATCTTACGAGTTTCGTCGAATTGTTTTAGCAGGCGATTTACTTCTTGGATAGTTGTGCCGCTTCCTTTTGCTATGCGTGTGCGTCGCGGTCCGTTTAAAAGCGCCGGGTTAGAACGTTCTTTGGGAGTCATTGAATAAATAATAGCTTCAATGCTTTTAAAAGCGTCATCGTTAAGATCGACATCCTTAATCGCTTTACTAACGCCCGGAATCATTGATGCGAGGTCTTTCAAATTACCCATTTTCTTTATTTGAGCAATCTGACTTAGAAAGTCGTTAAAGTCAAATTGATTTTTGGCTATTTTTCTTTGTATACGTTTAGCTTCTTCTTCATCATATTGCTCTTGTGCACGCTCAACAAGTGAAACAATATCACCCATACCGAGGATACGGTCTGACATACGTGCGGGGTGGAACTGATCAATAGCATCAAGCTTTTCGCCCGTTCCTACAAATTTGATAGGTTTGTTAACAACCGATCGTATGGATAACGCAGCACCACCGCGTGTGTCACCATCAAGTTTGGTGAGTACCACTCCGTCAAAGTTCAAGCGTTCGTTAAATTCTTTAGCTGTATTCACAGCATCTTGCCCTGTCATAGAATCAACGACAAAGAGAATTTCGTTTGGATTGATGGCTGTTTTGATTGCTGCGATTTCGTTCATCATTAGCTCATCCACAGCTAAACGACCGGCTGTATCGATAATGACCAAATCGTATCCTTTTGCTTTGGCTTCTTTAATTGCATTTTGGGCGATAGACACAGGGTCTTTGCTGTCGATCTCTGAATATATTGGTACGCCGATTTGTTCGGCCAAAACACGCAATTGCTCGATAGCTGCCGGACGATACACATCGCAGGCAACAAGCAGAGGACTCTTGCCTTTTTTGGTTTTTAACATTTGAGCCAGCTTGCCCGAAAATGTTGTTTTACCTGAGCCTTGTAATCCGGACATCAAGATAACGGCAGGTTGTCCTTTTATGTTTATTTCTACTGTCTCGCCTCCCATCAATTGCGTAAGCTCGTCGTGCACGATTTTCACCATCAACTGGCTGGGCTTTACGGCGGTAAGTACATTTTGTCCCAGTGCTTTTTCTTTTACCGTATCAGTGAAGTTTTTAGCCACTTTATAGTTCACATCGGCATCAAGCAAAGCCTTACGTACATCTTTCAGCGTTTCAGCTACGTTGATTTCGGTGATTTTGCCTTCACCTTTGAGAATTTTAAATGACCTTTCGAGTCTTTCGCTTAAATTATCGAACATATATCAATCACAAATTACAGGTTATCTTATTTTTCAATATTCTTAAAGGTGCAAATGTACGAAAATCCCATTTATTTATATCTTTTTATTCTGCCATTTTGCTTTCTTGAAGTAAAAATAGCTTGCTAATAGCACCAAGCTATAGTATAAAACCTCTGTAGTAAAGCAAATTTCGACCGGGGCATGTAGCCAAACTCCGACGATAAAGACATATAGCATATAAATAGTCAAAGTGATGGTTTCGAGCATTAGCGCAGAGCGGGTGTTTCCTGTTCCGGAGATGCCACTGAATAGGATGTTTGAAACAGAGGCAATGAGCATCGCTCCGCTTATAACATATACAGAAGGTACCGATTCTGCAATTAAAGCTGCTTCATTGGTGTAGATTGAAAGAATTGCTTTCGGGAAAACTACTACTACTATAACCAATATCATCATAATTAAAAAAGAGAATCGGGCTATTTTCTTTATTAAAGGAATAACGTGGTTGATGTCTCCGGAGCCAATGGTATTACTAACCAGGCTGTTGGCTGCTGTAGAGAGTGAACTAACAGAAACCATCATAACTATATAAATGCTTCGTACAATATTTGCTATGGCAAGCTCTCGCTGTCCTATTCGCTCTACTGCAGCAAAAAATGCAAACCATGTAGCCATGGATAAAAAATACTGGAGCATGGTGAAGCTTGAAATATTCAGGATTCGCATGAGCAGTGCAGAGTTGAAAGAACGGAAGCGATTCAATCCGTATTTTTTCAAATCAACAGTTATATATGTGTAGATAAGAAAAAAGACGATAGAAGAAGCTTCGGCGATAACGGAGGCAATAGCGGCACCTTTTATTCCGAGTTCAGGGAAGCCGAATTTGCCGAATATAAGTATATAGTCGAGTATCACATTGGTTATTGCCATAACGATGGCGTTGATTATCAGTACTTTTGTACGTGTTGTTCCGATATAAAAGGCACGGAACATAACATTGATAAAGGCAAAAAAGAAACCGAAAACCCGCCAATGGATATACTCCATTGTGGCATTAAATATTGTTTCGGACGACACCAATAAGTGCATAATGTTTCCTCCGAACAGGCGACTAAAAGCAAAAAGCAATGATGCCATGATAAGAAGAAACATAGCGCCCTGAATCATGACCGGCCCTACTTCGGCATATTTTTTCTCTCCGTTGCGTCGGGCAATAACTATTTGAGAGCCCGTACTGAAACCAAAAGCGACAGTGAAAATACAGATATAGAATAACCCTCCCATGGCAGATGCACCGAGTGCTACTTCGCTGACTCGTCCGAGAAAAGCCGTATCGGTGACGTTGATAATATTCTGCGCAAGAAGACTTAATAAGATCGGGAAGCTTACGTGCCAGATCTGTTTGTTTGTATACATAAATAAAAAGCACTTAAGTTAACTGTATCAAAGATACATTTTTATTCAGATAAAAAAAGAGCGAAGACTATAATTCATCTCCGCTCTTTTAAGTTTTATGTTCTTTTGATTAGCTGTTCATGCTCATCAGAAATTCATCATTATCTTTTGTTTTTTCCAAGCGGTCTTTCACAAAATTCATTGCTTCAATAGGATTCATATCCGAAAGATATTTGCGTAATATCCACATCCTATCCAAAGTTTGTTTGTCCATAAGCAGATCATCACGTCGGGTGCTTGAGGCTACAATGTTTACGGCCGGGAATATTCGTTTGTTAGAAAGGTTACGATCGAGCTGAAGCTCCATGTTTCCCGTTCCTTTAAACTCTTCAAAAATCACTTCGTCCATTTTAGAACCGGTATCGATAAGAGCGGTAGCCAAGATGGTTAATGAACCTCCGTTTTCAATGTTACGGGCAGCACCGAAGAAGCGTTTTGGTTTGTGGAGCGCATTGGCGTCTACACCTCCCGAAAGGACTTTGCCCGAAGCAGGAGATACAGTATTGTATGCACGAGCCAAGCGAGTGATGGAATCGAGAAAGATAACAACATCGTGTCCGCATTCTACCATTCTT
This sequence comes from uncultured Bacteroides sp., assembly GCF_963677715.1. NCBI lineage: Bacteria > Pseudomonadati > Bacteroidota > Bacteroidia > Bacteroidales > Bacteroidaceae > Bacteroides > uncultured Bacteroides sp. The sequence continues at coordinate 1,117,051 of NZ_OY782495.1, read as the reverse complement.
TTCGCCTTTTCCAGTACGATGCCTGCTATTTTTACGTGGCGTTCTGCGGGTTCGTCAAAGGTAGAAGCAATAACTTCTGCATTTACACTACGGGCCATATCCGTTACTTCCTCCGGACGTTCATCTATAAGCAACATAATCATATATACTTCCGGATGATTGGCTGCTATGGCATTGGCTATATCTTTCAATAAGATTGTTTTACCAGTCTTTGGCTGAGCTACAATTAATCCTCGTTGTCCTTTGCCTATAGGAGCAAATAGATCTACAACGCGGGCAGACAGTGAATCAGAATAACCTCCTCTGCAGAGTTTGAATTTCTCGTCAGGAAAGAGTGGAGTGAGGTGTTCAAAAGGTACACGGTCTCGTACAAAAGTGGCATCTCTTCCATTTATTTTTGAGACTTTGACCAATGGAAAATATTTTTCTCCTTCTTTTGGAGGACGAATGGCCCCTTCAACTACATCGCCTGTTTTCAGCCCGAAGAGCTTAATTTGCGACTGAGATACATAAATATCATCAGGAGATGACAGATAGTTGTAGTCGGATGAGCGCAAGAATCCATATCCGTCTTGCATAATTTCCAATACTCCGGTTCCGATCAGAATATCTTCAAATTCGTATGACTTTTCACGTTCTATGATTTTACGTTCGGGAGCGGCAGTTGCTTCACCCTGCGTTGCTTTTTGTATCGGCGGACGTTGTACGGTGTGGCTTTGTGGGTTGTTATTGTTTTCTCTGTTATCTCTGGGGCGGATGATGCGTTGTTGTTTAGATTGCGGTTGTTCCTGAGGAACGGCCGTTTCTACTTTGGTCGCTTCAAATTTGCCCAGTAGTTCAGTAGGCAATTCCATTTTTTCAGATGGAAGTTCCTCTATTGCGATGAAGTCATCATCTGCTTCCGAATCCGCATCTAATAAAACGGGACTTTCCTCCTCTTTAAAAAAATTCCTTATTGGTTTTATGGGTTGATTAACAGTCTTGACTGCAATTGGCGGAGTAGGAGTGGGAATAGGAGTGGAAGTAGGAGTAGCAGGAACTGCCTCATTTTGTATTTGTGGAACAGCTTTATTTTCTGCTTTTGTTTTTTTAGGGCGGCCGGCTTTTCGCTTTGAGTTGTTTTGCGTGCTTTTAATCTCAACCGAATCATTATTTGTTGCTTCAGCGGCTAAGGCGGCAGCTTCTGTTGTTACTACTTTTTTAGGAGCAGCTGGGGCTTGAACCACAACTTTTTGTAGTTGCGGCTTAGCTATCGGAGAAGCTTGGGGTGCTACTTCTGCCCGGGTTATTTCTCCGCTTTTAGATGCGGAAAAAACTTTATCAGCCCCTTCTTTTTTAATGTTGACACGAGAACGCTTTTTCTTGTCATCATTGCGATCCTCTTTAACCTTATCCGCAGCTACTTTTTTTGTAGCGCCTACTATAGCTTGTTCGTCGAGGATTTTGTAGACTAATTCTTCTTTTTTTAATGAATCTGATTTTTTGATGCCTAATTCTTGGGCAATAGTTTGAAGTTCCGACAAGTTTTTGTCGTTTAATTGAATGATATTATACATACGTATAGGTAAATTATTATAATGTTTCTTTTTTTCGCTAAAACGCACATGACAGGACTATCAAGTCTGGATATGTGAATATAAGCGTTATTATAAATTTGGGATAACTACTCTTGAATTGGATTTTTAGTTTTAATTTCTCTGGTAAGGAATTTACAGAAAATATCAACGCCGCAAAGATAAAACATTATTTTTGAATAAAGAAAGGAATATGTTTTTTTTATTAGTTAAAGCTGCTTTTTGGAATAAAAATCAGTTGAGCTTGATTCTAATTATTCGTTTTGTCTCATTATCTATTCGAAAGCGGTTATCTATTCTTTCTCCGATGAGCCATGCTATTTCTCCGTTGCTGCAAAGCACCCATTGATGCATTTTCATGCTAAGCGAAAATTTCCTGTCAGTCAGATAGTCGCTAACCAGTTTTTTCCCTTTCATGCCAAAAGGTACGAATGTGTCGCCTTGTTTCCATTTTCTGAGGGTTATTGGTTGTGTTAACTTATTCGCATCAAAACAGGCAATCTGTTTTTCCCGGGGGATTACAAAACCCGCTACATATTCCTTTTCCTCAAACTGTAAAACGGGAGGTTCGTTTTCCTTTATATTTTCTGTTTTCTCAATTAATAATAATTCTCTGTCTCTGATTATTCTCCAATCTTTGCTGACAAATTGTTTCCCGGCTTGTCCGGTTAACGATTTGAAAACGTTTTCTGTCTGGGCAGACGTGAAACCCATGGGAGATAGTATTTCGAATAACAGAGCTTGTGGCGAAGGTTCTTTTGTTAACTCCTTGATCAGAATACCTTCTTCTGTCAGTACCCGCTTTTTGCCTCCTTCTATGCTGTTGCAGTAAATCTTTGCAGCTTCATTCAGATTGTTGCCCGTTCGGATGAGGCTCTCCTTTATTGAAGGATTAATTTCCTGCATTAGCGGTATCAGGTTCAGGCGTATTTTATTGCGGGTATATTCATCCTGCAGATTAGTACTGTCTGTAACAAACGGCTGTTCTATTTCATTCAGATAAGCGATGATTCTTTTTCGGTCTACACACAATAGCGGCCGCACTATGTCGCCGTTCTTGGGGCGGATGCCCAGTAGCCCGTTGATGCCTGTTCCGCGAATCAGATTTAACAGCATAGTTTCCACACTGTCGTCCTGATGATGAGCCACGGCAATCACGTTACACCGACTCTGCTTCTTTATCTCCGAGAACCAACTGTAGCGAAGCTCACGTGCAGCCATCTCCACCGAAATATGTTTTTCCGCGGAATAATCGAGCGTGTCAAAGCTTGTTGTGTGAAGGGGGATTTGCAGCGAATGGCATAGCTCTTTAACAAATTGCTCGTCTTTGTCCGATTCCTTTCCGCGAAGTTTAAAATTGCAATGAGCCGCTTCGCAAGTATAACCCAGTGATAGCAAGATACGCAGCAATGCCACAGAGTCGGCCCCGCCACTCAAAGTTACCAGTATTTTTTCTTGGAGAGAAAAAAGCTTTTCTTTTTCTATATATTGTGCTATGCATTGTTGCATCATGGTTGCAAAGATAGCTTTTTACCCCGAATCGAATAATTAGTTGCATAAAAAAGTGTTTATATATTCATTGATTTTTGATAATGTTTACTTTGTTTATAAACCATAACATTTGTCTTATTTAAAAACAATCTAAATAATTTGTTTAACAGGAAGTTATCTTTTATCTTTGCCGAAATATTAAGACTTCAAACAGTAGGTATGCGTTTATCCGAACTCAAAACAGGAGAAAAAGGAGTTATAGTTAAAGTGCTCGGCCACGGTGGGTTTCGTAAGCGCATTGTAGAGATGGGCTTTATTAAAGGAAAAACAGTGGAAGTAATGCTTAATGCTCCGCTCAATGATCCGATAAAGTACAAAGTATTAGGTTATGAGGTTTCTCTTCGCAGGCAAGAAGCCGGTATGGTAGAAGTTCTCAGTGAGGAAGAGACAAAAGAGTTTGTTTACAGACATAGACAAAGACGTTTTCAACACAACCGAATGGCGGAGGGAGTACAGAATGAAGGCGAAGCAAAAAAAACGTTGAACTGCTCGGCGCAAAACAAAGGCGGAGCGTACGGAGAATGTACCTGTCGTTCGGAAGAAAAGCTTAAAAAAATAGCCTTGGGTAAACGTAGAACCATTAATGTGGCATTGGTTGGTAACCCCAATTGTGGCAAAACATCTTTATTTAATCTGGCATCAGGAGCTCACGAACATGTGGGAAACTACAGCGGCGTAACGGTAGATGCCAAAGAGGGCTATTTTGATTTTGAAGGCTATCATTTTAAGTTGGTCGATCTGCCCGGTACTTATTCCCTCTCGGCCTATACTCCTGAAGAACTCTATGTGAGGCGACACATCATAGATGAAACACCTGATGTCATTATCAATGTCATTGATTCATCCAATCTGGAACGGAATCTTTATCTTACCACTCAGCTAATTGATATGAATGTGCGTATGGTCATAGCACTAAATATGTACGACGAATTAGAATCGAGTGGCAATACGCTTAATCATCAACTACTCAGTAAACTCTTCGGAGTACCTATGGTGCCTACCGTTTGCAAAAAGCAAAGAGGCATTGATAAATTATTTCATATTATCATCAATCTTTATGAAGGGGCCGATTTTGTAGATGAAAAAGGCAATATCAATCCGGAGGTAGCAAAAGAATTGCAAGAATGGCATCGGACTCATGTAGACGAGCAACACCACGAAGCACACATGGAAGATTATGCTCGTCTGCAAAAGCCAGCAGAGAGTATTTTCAGACATATTCATATCAATCACGGACCCGATCTGGAAAAGGCGATTGATTATGTGAAAGAAGAAATCTCAAAGAATGAGTCTATCCGTCATAAATATTCCACCCGTTTTCTCTCTATCAAATTATTGGAGAATGATCCCGAAATAGAACAATTGGTTCGGATTCTGCCTAACGGAGAAGAAATCATACGGAAGCGAGATAAAGCCGCCAGGCGGGTAGCCGAAACGTTGAGTGAAGATTGCGAGTCGGCTGTTACCGATGCTAAATACGGATTTATCAGTGGTGCACTTAAAGAAACCTTTATTGATAATCATCTGGAGCAACAACAAGTCACCAAGGTGCTCGATTCCATAGTTACGCATCGTTTATGGGGATTCCCCCTCTTTTTTCTTTTTATGTATCTGATGTTCGAAGGCACGTTTGTTCTTGGCGAATATCCCATGAAGGCTATCGAATGGATTGTTGAGCTTCTTGGCAACCTGATACGGGGTGGCATGAGTGAAGGTCCATTGAAAGATATGCTCATCGACGGAATTATAGGTGGAGTAGGGAGCGTTATTGTTTTTCTTCCCAACATACTGATTTTGTACCTATGCATATCTTTTATGGAAGATTCGGGCTACATGGCTCGTGCCGCATTTATTATGGATAAGATTATGCACAAGATGGGGTTACATGGAAAATCCTTTATTCCCCTTATCATGGGCTTTGGTTGTAATGTGCCTGCTATTATGGCTTCTCGCACAATAGAAAACCATAAAAGCAGGCTGATCACGATGCTGGTCAACCCCCTGATGTCGTGCAGCGCGCGCTTACCTATCTATATGGTACTTGTAGGCGCTTTTTTTCCTCATAATGCCGGTCTGGTGCTTTTTTCTATTTACGGAATCGGCATTTTTCTGGCCGTAATTCTGGCGCGCTTATTTAGTAAGTTTCTGGTGAAAGGCAATGATACCCCTTTTGTAATGGAATTGCCTCCTTATCGCATGCCGACAATGAAATCTATTTTTCGCCATACATGGGAGAAAGGAGCACAATATCTGAAGAAAATGGGAGGCATCATTATGCTTGCTTCCGTCATTATCTGGTTTTTAGGTTATTATCCCAATCATGATGGTTATAATACGGTAGCCGAGCAACAAGAAAACTCCTATATCGGCCAGATAGGCAAAGTGGTAGAACCAGCTTTGGCGCCGTTAGGCTTCGATTGGAAACTAAGCATCGGACTTTTTTCGGGCATGGGAGCTAAAGAATTAGTAGTTAGTACGCTGGGAGTGCTCTATACCAATAATGCCGATGTAGATACCGTTAGCCTGGCCAAACGTATTCCTATTACACCTCTGGTAGCGTTTTGCTATATGCTTTTTGTTCTTCTCTATTTCCCTTGCATAGCAACGCTGGTTGCCATCAAGCAAGAATCGGGTAGCTGGAAGTGGGCTGCTTTTGCAGCCTTATACACTACCACCTTAGCGTGGGTAGTATCGTTTATTGTTTATCAAGTAGGGAGTTTATTCTTATGAATTGGCAAAATTGGGTAGTTATTATATTGGTGATTCTTTGCTTTGGCGAAGTATCAAGGCGAATTTATCTTTTTTTTCGTCGTGCAGAGGATAATGATAATCCTTGTGCGAACTGTGCAAGTGGCTGTGAATTAAAAGATATGATGGAAAAGAAGCAAAAGAAGTGCAAGGATAAGGCCACTAAATCTAAGAAAAATTGCTGTGGATAGTTGGCAATTTCAGAATTTGTACTACCTTTGCAACCGCATTCGAGAAATGGTTCCTTGACCGAGTGGCTAGGTAGCGGTCTGCAAAACCGTGCACGGCGGTTCGAATCCGCCAGGAACCTCAAAGAAACCTCCGAAATGACTTGTTATAAGTTGTTTCGGAGGTTTCTATTTTTTACCAAAGAGTAGAAAATGGTACTACATTTTTCTGTATTGTTGTTGTAGTTTATATGGATGTCCATTCGGGAAAAGCCAAGAGGATAGCAATACAAGCCCTTTAGGGTGTTCTTGCATTAACTTGCTTATTTTCGATTGGTTTATTTTGGGATCTTCAGTCATATTATAAATAATGTAATAGGAATAAATATAAATAATATTATCTACATGGCAAAACCTGTCGGTTTATTATTTCTCCTAGAACTATATTATTTGTATGAATACAGATCTTTTCGTAAACTTTGTGTGGGTTCTCTGATAATGTTATTGAAACCATATTTACCTTGCATAAAGAATTTTAAACTACTTTTAGCTTTAAACAGCATTGTCAGACCAACTATATTGTTTAGGCTTCTGTTCTTTAAAGACTTTTGAAAAATGGCTTAGATTGGTAAAGCTCGGTTGATAACCCACATTGAAACAGATCGCTTTTCTTCTTTCAACAAACGGGCGGCTTCTTTCAATCTGAACTTTATTTAAACGAGTAGTCAATGAATGTTACCTGGTAGGGGAAGAATGCAGAAAATATCAACATTGAGTGATAACTGCCTATAGAACGATAGGACGGAATCTGAAGAAATTGTGGGAGTGCGGACTTTTATTTAACAAACAATTTTAAGTGTGAAAGAATTTACTTTCTCACATCTATAAATTAGTAACCCCGAATTTTTAAGTGCTAATTAAAAGATTGCCGATATTCTAATGGCGTTATATTCGTCTTGCTCTTAAATAATTTGCTGAATGATTGAGGATATTCAAATCCTAATTCATAAGCTATTTCACTAACCATCAAGTCTGTAGTAGTTAATATTTCTTTTGCTTTTTCTATTAGTTTATCCTGAATATGTTGCTGTGTACTCTGTCCTGTGAGAGATCTGAGCATATCGCTCAAATAATTGGCAGACATATTCAATTCATTGGAAAAATACTGAACTGTAGGAATGCCTTTCATCTGCAAATCAGAACTTTCAAAATAATTGGATAATAATTTCTCAAATTTTACCAATAATTCACTATTGACTGTTTTTCTGGTTATGAACTGACGATTATAGAATCTATTGCAATAGTTCAATAATAATTCAATCTGGGAAATCAGGATATCCTGACTGTAAATATCAATACCTGAATTATATTCCTTGCGAATGGTATCCATTACTTCTTCAATCGTATTCGATTCTTCTTCTGATAAATGTAAAGCTTCATTCATCGCATAAGAGAAAAATCCAAATTTTTTAAATTTATCGATTAGTGGATATGTTCTTATAAAATCAGGGTGAATTAACAATGTCCAACCTTTTAATTTTGCATCGTTTGTCAATTCAGAAACAATTACTTGTCTTGGTCCGTGAAAGACCATTACACCCTCCTGAAAATCATAATAATGTTGACCATACTTCATCGTTCCTTCAAAATTTACTTTCCTGCTAACAGCATAAAAATTATAGGTTTTGTTTCTCAGTTTTTCACTATTGTAATGTTGTATGTCTTCATGATTTATAAGGCTAATGAGTGGATGCCTTGGTTTGGCAACACCCAACAAGTTATGGTACTCGGTGATTGATTTTATGTTATGCGGTTTTTCCATTTTATAATTTTGGATTTTATAGAACAATGGAAACAATGCTATCAATGTTTCCATTGTCTAATTTATTAGAAATTAGTCGAATCTGAAATATGACGATACTTTTCAAATTCATGTAGGTTTGCCTTCATCTTATCCACAATCATAGTATAACTGTCAGAGCCAAATATCAAATGAATAGGTGGGTTTTCCATTTCTGCCAACTTGAGTAATTCTGCAACTAACTTATTGGGATTTCCAGGCTGTTTTCCTGCTCTTGTTGCAAAACTTTCATAAGTCTTGCCGCTTTGATATTCCGTTATTGGATTTTTAGCATAGTCCAAAGAATCTTCATTCAAAAAATTAGTTCTGAATGACCCAGGTAAAACGACCGTTGCTTTAATATTTAATGGAGCTGTTTCCAAAGCCAAAGATTCTGTAAGCCCTACCATTGCAAACTTTGAGGTTACATAACTGCCAATGTTAGCACCTGCTATATAGCCAGCGGCAGAGGCAATGTTGATAATATGTCCTGAGTGCTGTTTCCTGAATTGAGACAATGATGCTCTGATAACATTTACCATCCCAAACAGATTGACATCCAAAGCTTTTCTGAACTCTTCATCTGTAAGTTCTTCTATACTACCAATATAGGAAAAGCCAGCATTGTTAACCACTACATCCATTCCGTCAAAATAATCGACCGTTTGAGTGATAGCTTCTTTCACGCTATTTTCATTCGTGATATCCACAGCCAATGGCAAAAAATGCTCGCTCTCAAACCCTACATTTTCTTTCAGATTATTAATATTCCTTGATGTTGCTGCGACTTTATGACCTTTATTTAAAAGTAACTTGGTCAGAAGTAGTCCCATCCCTTTTGATGCGCCTGTAATGAACCATATTTTAGAATTATCCATTGTTTGTATTTTATTCAATTATTATTTCAAACATTCATTCTTTTGTGACATTAATATCAGTTGAACAGGTTAGCTCTTTCCATATTTTAAATTCATACTCTTCTGTTTTGAACTTTTCCTTTATAATCTGATAAGCATCAGTTCCCATTAATAAATGTAATGGAGGCTTTTCCATGTTTGTAATTTCGATTAACGCCTTTCCTAATTTTATAGGATCTCCGGCCTGTTTTCCATTCATTTCATGAAGCCGATTTACCAATGATTCCGTATGATATTCTGTGATCGGATTTTCACAGAGCAAAGTGGTGCCCTTGTTCAAAAAATCGGTTCTGAAAAACCGGGAGCAACCACTGTTACTTTAACACCAAATGCAGTGACATCTTCTGCCAATGCTTCAGAAAGTCCAACAACCCAAATTTTGTAGATGCATAAGCAGGGGAATTACCAATACTTCTTGAAAAACTCATCAACCTTATCCATGGCCGGATCCAAATATTGGTCTATATCATATAAATCCATATGAGATGCACCCTCTATAACCATCCATTCTTTCTCTCCTGCTGCCATATCGAAAACCTGTTTATCCATATCGCGTGTAAAGGCTTCACTACCAGCAATCACGAGAAATGGTGTGGTGAAATATTTCGCCTGATTAACAAATACTCTTGAAGGATCTACCGGCAACCCAATAGTTGGATAATATGGAGAATAATTTGGGCATTTGTCTTGTCCGGCTCTGTTGAAATAATATTCGTAGCCATCTTTCATCGCTTTGGGCGCACTATCTGGAAGAGGTATAGGCATCCCACCGAAAGTAGGTGCTGTGTCATATTCTCCAGTTTCATAATACCTCTGTTTGGCTTCAGCGGCAACTGCCAACATTTTGTCTAATAACTCTTTGGGATAAGCACCAAATAAACTTGCAGCGGCATCAAAATTACCAACAAGTGTTGCCACCGCCTTAATGCGCACATCACCAATTGCAACATTGCAGATATACGGAGCACCGGCACAGGCACCCAAACCATAAAATTTATCTCTATCAATAAATTTTAATGTTCTCAGAAAGCTTATGGCATCAGTGGTATTTGGAACCATATTATGAATAGATTCATAATTTCTCACTTCACCTTCACTGTCTCCAAAATTTTTTGGATCAAAAGCCAGAAATACATATCCTTTAGCTGAGAGTTTGACTCCATAAGTCGTCCCTGTTTGTTCTTTCACTTGTGTTCCGGGGCGCGTGTATATTACAGTCGGGTATTTTTTATTGCTGTCAAAATCTTTGGGCAAGTATAAATCTCCGGCAAGTTTATATCCCTGACTCATAAAATATACAGGGTTTTTCCCTTCTTTCAAATGTCTGTAATCAACTGTTTGTACTTTTTGATTATTACTCATAATATTTACTTTTAAATTATAATGTAAAATTAGGCATTCTTATGAACCTGTTTGTATGCGAATCTCTTAGAATTGTGTTCAGATGCGGGATCTTTTTACTCGAAGTTTGTTGAAAAGCTTAGTTCCTTCAATTTTTTCAATTTTTCCAGTTGTGATTCATAATAATCGACAGCTCTTTCGTAGGCATCTTTTCCCATCAACAAGTGCAAAGGTGCATTTTCCTTTCCTGCAATATCAATTAGAATCTTCACTAATTTATCAGGATTGCCGGGTTGTTGTCCGTTAAATAGATTCATAGCATCAACTAATTGTTGCGTGTTATATGCCTCTATTTTATTTTGGGTTACCGGAAATGCTCCCAGAAAATTTGTTCTGAAAAGTCCTGGAGACACAATGGTTACCTTCACATTAAAAGGTTTTACTTCCAATGCCAAAGCTTCAGAAAAGCCAATGATAGCTGATTTTACAGCGTTGTAACTTCCCGCACATGCGTCGGCAGAATACCCTGCGGACGAAGCAAAATTGAAAAAATGCCCACTTCCTTGTTTACGGAAATGTGGCATTACATTTCTGATTACATTTTGAAAAGCAAATACATTCACATTCATTGATTGCTGAAATTCTTTTGCCGAAACTTCTTCTAAAGCCCCCAACAGCATATAGCCTGCGTTATTTACAGCTACATCAATTTTCCCGAATGTTTTTACCGTTTCTTCAATTGCTAATTTCACTTCATTTTCGTTGGTAATGTCTACCGTGAGGGGCAATAGATTAGGGTTTGAGCCTATTTCCTCTTCAATTTTTAGTGCGTTTCGGGAAGTTGCGGCTACTTTATGTCCGTTTGCCAATAATTGTTTTACAAGAGCCAGACCGAAACCTTTTGAAGCACCGGTTATAAACCATACTTTCTCTTTTTGATTATTCATTTTGATCTATTTTTATGATTTATTTATTTACGCCTAATATTTTTTGTTTTCTTTCTTCCGATGCCCAAGGGTTTTCAACATCATCACTATCAGTTGAAATACTTACAGATTTCCATTTTTCAAACTCTGCCTTTCTCTCTTTTTCAACGGCTTCCAAAATAGCCACAGCATCAGATCCCAATACTAAGTGTAGAGGGGGATTAGGATTATCCACTAAATCAATGATAACTTTTGCAGCTTTATCAGGGTTTCCTAATGGAGTTACTTTTTGAAGGTATGACTTAAGGGGATCTAAAATTGTTTTGTAATCATCAATTTCATTTGCATAAGTCATAGAACTGCCATTCCAATCTGTTTGAAATCCTCCTGGTTCAATAGAAGTTACCTTAATTCCAAATGTTTCAACTTCCATTTTCAAAACTTCAGTAAAACCTTGAAGTCCAAATTTTGCAGCTTGATACATCGATAACCCCGCAGACCCCACTCTACCACCAATCGAACTAATATTAAAAATGCTTCCTGAGCGCTGTTTGCGTAAATGGGGTAATACCGCTCTTGTGATTTTTATCGGTGCAAAAAGATTTACATCCAATTGGCTTTCCATTTGCTCATTAGAATATTCCTCAATAGCACCGGTAATTCCAAAACCCGCATTATTAACAAGTACATCAATTCTTCCGAATTTTTTTATTGTTAAATCGATAGCAGATTGTATCTGTTCGGAACGACTTACGTCTAGGGGTAAGAGGAGTACTTGATCTCCATATTCTTTTAGTAATTCGTTTAATACTTTTGGCGTTCTAGCCGAAGCCGCTACTTTGTCTCCTTTTTCTAAAGCAGCTTTCGTTAAGCTCTTGCCCAAACCTCTTGAGCTTCCTGTAATAAACCACGTTTTACTCATATTTATTATTTTTTTTTAATTTGCATCAAAAGTATCCAAAAAATAATATACTTTTGATACTTGTATACAAAAGGATACTTAAATGGAGAATAAAGAAAAGAAGAATTTTCAGGATAAAATTAGATTTGTACAGGATACTCAATATGTTATTGGTGGAAAATGGAAGTTGCCAATTATTATCTCCATTTATCACGGTCACTATAGATTTAATGAGATATTATCGGTAATTCCCAAAATTACTAATCGCGTATTGTCAAAGGAATTAAAGCATTTAGAAGAAAATTTATTGATCTCTAGAACAGTCTATGACGATTACCCAGCAAGGATTGAATATAAATTAACTGAATATTGTCAAACAATTTCTACTGTTTTAGAGGCAATGGAAAAATGGGGAAAGCAACACCGCGAGAAAATTAAGCAGAGCAATAAATAACTATTTATCAGGAATTATATCACTCAAATAAAGTAAAATTGAGCTTTGTATAAAACCTCAAAGAAATTTCCAAAATGATTTGTGACAAGTTGTTTTGGAGGTTTTCTTTTTTTTTGAAAGAGTAAATAAGGCGATGAAAATAGGGATAAGTCAACAAACTTGTGCATTTAGCCTTTCTCATAAATATTATCTTTGCTCTATAAATTGTAGTTACTCTATTAATGTATGATGCTTTAACTGATTTAAAATACAATGCCGTTGGCAGATGATAGAGGACAAAAGCAGGCGGGTGAAAGAAGTTGATGTAAACTAGGAACCGCCCGGATTCAACAATAGGGATACCCGAAAACAACTCCTTGCCAGAAGCAGATACTTGCTGTTCAAATCGCCTGAACACCAAGAATCCTCGCAAAGGGCTCTTCCTTTTCAGAATGGCAGGCCCTTCAAAAAGACAGCAGGTATAACTCCATCGGAGTATCAACAAAAGTATATTTATTTTCTGTAACATGCCTGCAAAAATAAGCACAAGCCTCAACTCAAATCAGAGATATGCAGAGCTATTAAGAGATATGATGAGATATGCAGAGAAAAAGAGAGAAAAGGCCTACTTACTTATAATCTATTATATATGTATTCTTCTTATACAGTGTGTGTAATTATATATAGGTAGGTGGACCTACCACCTATTAATTACACACACACACAAACTTAAGAAGAAAAGAATATATAGTTATTAAAAGAGCGTTAAGGACTTTTAATAGTTAAAATACATTAAATAAAGATCCCGAAAAGACCTCCAAAATAGATTTTTCGAACATAAAAACATATTTTCAAATTAGTTGATAATCAGCGAATTAACTTTTTATCTTTTTCTGAAAAAGTGATATGGAAAGCTACAAAACGGCTAATGACAGAATCTATAAGGCAAGAAAAAACAATACGGCCGAGAATAGTTAAAAAGAGGACTTTCAAGCCGAAAAGAGCGATTTTCATTACCGGATTATTCCGTGCATCTTTGTCGTTCCTTTACGAATAACTACAAAATTCAGAACGTATGAATGCAAAAGAAAACTTATTGCTGTTTGTAGCACACATTGTCCGGTTCAATCGGCTTCGGACTCGCCAGGATAGAGACCAGTTACAATACGCCCGATGGGTCATAACATACTATGTTATGGCAATAACAAAGCATGTAATCCGAATAACAATACAGGTAATTAACTTGTTGTTTCAAAAAGACCCAGCTGTATGTCCGCTCCAATATATTTTCTATCTACAAAAGTGGAACAATCATGATGCGTATGTGAGTCTGGATATGACTACACTTGTTCAAGCAGCCGCAAAAAGTGGGGTACTAAATAAAAAACGGGTTAGTTATTGGGAAAGCACCTCATAACTGCTTTGTGATATGAATACTATTTTTTATAGTCAACCATCATCTTGGGGGAAGTAGAGATCTTAACTTTCTAGTTTAATGATTTATATTCATTGGGGGACATACCGACTCTTTGTTTGAACAATCGGGTGAAGTGTTGCGGATATTTAAAGCCTAACTCATAAGAAACTTCGCTAATGGATTTACCTAAATCAAAAATCCTTTCTTTGGCCACATCTATTACTTTGGATTGTATATATTCTTGTGCCGACTTACCTGTCTCCTTTTTAATCAAGTTACCAAAATAGTTAGATGATAGGTGTAGTTCATCGGCACACCATGCTACTGATGGTAGGCCGACCTTTTGTGGTTTGTCAGAGACAAAATAGCTGTTCAACATCTCTTCGAATTTCTCAATAATTCCTTTGTTAACGTTATCTCTTGTAATAAACTGACGATCATAAAAACGAATACAATAATTTAGGAATAATTCAATGTTAGATGCGATCAATGTCTTACTATGTTTATCGATGGATTGTTCTAATTCATATTGTATTTTGCTGAAACAATCCAATACAATTTTTTTTTCTTTTTCTGATATATGTAATGCTTCATTCGTATTATACGAAAAAAAATTATAATCATTCATATGTTTCCCTAAAGGCATGTTATGTATTAAATCCGGATGAAAAGTCAAAGCTGTACCAAAGGGTTGATAATATTCATTGCTTGTTACTTCCACAACTTGTCCGGGAGCAAAAAACACTAAAGTTCCATCTTGGTAATCATAATAAGTATTACCATACTTAAGATCACCACATTTTACCTGCTTTAATATGATACAATAAAGATTGAAATTCATCTTAGTACCTCTACGTGGGGTAGCTTTAGAAAGATCAACGATACTTACAAGAGGGTGCAACGTTTCATTGTTGTTGAATGAGTTGTAATCACTAACATTGTCGAAGTTAATAAATTCCATATAAATTATTTTTTAGGCAAATTTACATATTTCGGAATAAATCTAACCACTTTGATATCGAAATAAGTAATATTGGTAAGTGAAACTGTAATTCATATATGACGTCTGTTGTTGTGAGTACCTAACTTTGTGCCCTTAAAAGTAAAAAACAGAATTGGAAGATTGCTGCCACTTGTTTTTGGAATTACTGTTGTTTATCATTGGTTTCATAGGTTGTGCATTATCTTAAAGCATCTTACAAATTATAGTTTGACGGATTATTCAGGCTTTGGGGGCGTGTACAGGTTCAATGCTCTCCAGAGCTATGACACGTGATCTATTCGGCCGCATAAAAGCGGCCGAAATGTTATCTACCTTAATGATTGGCATGTCAATTGTTCCCATTGTTGGTCCACTACTTGGTTCTTTGCAGTATGGTAACGGAATACTTTCAACGATCCTCCTTGCTTTATTTGCCGATGGTACCCCGTGGACAATGAGTTGGATTATTGCATTGTTTGCTTTGGCATCAACGTGTATGGCTCTCATAAAGCCTCGAAAATCTAAAAATCAGTGAAAATGGTATGAATACCTGTAATCTGTATAACAATCTATTACTTAAATTATTGGAAATTTGTAAAGTGAAATTAGACTCAATTTTTAAAACTAATAACTCTATATATTTTATGAATATACGAAAACTCGGTAATCAAGGTCTCTAAGTTTCAGCCATTGGATTTGGATGCATGGGGTTAAGTTTTGGAGCCCCGAATGTTCGATTTTCGATAGAAGAACTTAACCGCATAAACAACATTCTTTCCGAAATATAGATTTCAGGAAATCGTTATTCAGAGGAACATCAGAAAAGAGTTGGGTTATAGATGGATAGTACTATATGGTTATATCATCAATATTACAACTCCAAAAACAATTTATTTAATTAATAATTAAGACAATGAATAGGATAAGTAAAATAGTATTATTTCTGCTGTGTGTTGCATCGGTAGAATTTACTCAAGCTCAACGTATACAATCGGAAGGCCTTGCAGCAATTGATAACAAAGGAAATTTTGAGATATATAAATTTACTCGTCATCCGATTGGCGACAATGATATTTTCATTGATATCCTTTATGCCGGAATATGTCATAGTGATATTCATCACGTTCATGAAGACTGGGGAAAAACAGAATACCCGATTGTTCCTGGGCATGAAATTGTTGGGGTTGTAAAAAAAGTCGGGAAAAATGTAACCAAGTTTAAAGTTGGAGATTATGCCGGTGTAGGTTGTATTGTTAACTCCTGTGGGCAATGTGATTACTGTAAACAAGGACTAGAACAGTTTTGTGAAAAAGGAATGGTCGTTTCCTTTGGCTCTCATGATTATTTTCATAATAATGAATTGACTATGGGTGGCTTTTCTAAAAATTACGTTGTTTCCGAAGATTATGCTATTAAAGTACCGGCAAATGCCAACATAAAGAAAGTAGCACCATTGCTTTGTGCCGGTATCACAACTTACTCTCCCATCCATTTTTCAAAAGTAAGCAAAGGACAAAATGTAGCCGTAGCTGGCTTTGGTGGGCTTGGGCACTTGGCGTTAAAATATATGGTTGCATTGGGGGCAAAAGTAACGGTGTTTGATATTACCGAAGAAAAGAGGCAGGATGCTTATAATATGGGAGCAATAAAGTATGTCAATGTCAAAACTCCTGACGAATTGAAAAAATCACAAGACCAGTTTGATTTTATCCTGAGTACAATTCCTGCTGCTTACGATCCAATGATGTATGTAAAAATGTTGAAAATGGGAGGCGAAATGGCTATTGTTGGCCTGCCACCGACAGATGCCACCCCCAATATACCTACCACTTCCTTAATTTACAGTGCACATCGTAAAGTTTATGGTTCACTTATAGGTGGAATTCCGGAAACTCAGGAAATGCTTGATTATTCGGTTGCCAACAATATTTATCCTCAGGTGGAACTTATCCCGGCTACTCCGGAAGCTGTAGAAAAGGCTTTTAAAAACGTTGTGGATGGGAAAGTGAAATTTCGTTACGTAATTGATATGTCAACATTGAAATAAAGTGATTATGAAAAATATAATTAAAATATTGTTGTTAATATGTCTTTCCATTGGCTTTATTCTGAAAAGTCAGTTGTTATATGCACAGAACAACACAACACAATACAATATGAATAATTTTAATGCTAAAGGAGTACAGGCTTCATCTGAAAATTTTACTGGTACCGTATGGGTGAACATGAATATTAAGGCTGAAGACAATTATAATGCCATAATTGGAACCGTCACTTTTGAACCGGGAGCGAGGACGAACTGGCATACTCATGCCAGCGGACAAATTTTGTTTGTGACATCAGGTGTCGGATATTATCAGGAAAAAGGTAAGCCGGTTCAGATTATTAAAGAGGGGGATGTCATAAAGATCCCTAAGAACGTTGAGCATTGGCATGGGGCATCACATCATAATGCTATGACACATATTGCAATAGTTCCGGATTCTGGTCGTGATAAAACAAAATGGTTAAGTCGGGTGACCGATAAAGAGTATGACCAGGCTTTGGAATTAGTTCACCAAAAAACAATTAATTTGTCTGAAAATGCTATTGCAAACCGCAAAGAACTTTGGCCGGAGGATGAATCAAAAACAGATCAAACTGACCCTGAATTAATAGAAATATTTGATAATTGGGCTTTTGATGAAGTTATTCAAAAAAGTGACAGAATTAACGCCCAAGCTCGTGTTATGATGATTATGGGGTCATGCATTGCCCAAGGTGCATTAGGCGAATACAAGATGTTTGTTAATGCAGCCTTAAATATTGGAGTCACTCCTGTTGAGATTAAAGAAATTCTTTATCAGTCCATACCATACGCAGGTATGGCCAAAGTGATTGATTTTATTGCTGCGGCTAATAGAATATTCATACAACGTGACATTGCCTTACCGTTGGATAGACAATCGACTACCACCTCGAAGAATCGTTTTGAAAAGGGTTTGGCTTTGCAAAAAGAAATGTTTGGTGAGAGAATTGATCAGATGCGTGATAAAGCTCCGAATGGGCAGAAATACATCCAGGACTTTCTAGCCGCTAACTGTTTTGGAGACTATTATACCCGTACCGGGCTTGATATCAAAACACGCGAATTGCTCACTTACTCAATTCTTATCAGTATGGGAGGCACAGAGTCTCAAGTCAGGGGGCATATTCAGGGTAATCTGAACGTTGGTAACGATAAAGAAAGATTAATTGCTATTACCACACAACTGCTCCCTTACATCGGATATCCAAGGACGTTAAACGCGATAAAAGCCATTAATGAAGTCGCAGGTGGAAATTAAATTTTGATTTAAATATAAAAAATGAAAATATTAATATTAGGAGGAGCAGGACAAATCGGTTGTATACTTACTAAATGATATTTTAAAGGGATGGAAATGATAAATTTTTAAAAACTAGTCTTGGTGTAGGTGAACCTGATACAAATTGGGAAAAACCTTCATTTTATTAAATAATTAAAAAATTAATTGCAAAAAAATAAAGCAAATGAATAAGTTAAATAAAACATGGTTGATAACTGGGTGCTCTAGTGGACTTGGACGTGCTTTTGCACAGGAAGTTTTGAAAAAAGGATTTAATGCAGTTGTTACTTCCCGAAACCTCAAGGACATACAGGACATCATTGAAAGTTATCCTCAAACCGCTTTAGGTTTGGCACTAGATGTAACAAACAAAGAACAAATTAAAAGTACAGTAGAACGTGCAGAAGCAAAATTTAAAAGCATTGATGTGTTGATGAATAATGCGGGTCACGGATATCGTTCAGCAGTTGAAGAAGGTGATGAAAGCAGGGTTAACGAACTATTCAATACTAATTTTTTCGGTACGGTAAATATGATAAAGGCGGTATTACCAGGAATGCGAAAACGTAAATCAGGGACAATTTTTAATGTATCTTCCATAGCAGGACGTTTTTCAAATCCGGGCTCTGGATATTATTCGGCTACTAAATTTGCTATTGAAGGAATGTCGGATGCACTAAGTAAAGAAGTTGCTCCACTGGGAATTAGAGTGGTTGTGGTAGAACCCGGAGCTTTTCGTACTGATTTTGCAGGTCGTTCGTTGACAGGTACACCTACGGAAATTTTAGATTATAAAGAAACAGCTGGTAAAAGGCGAAAAGAAAATGACCAAACACACGGTACGGAGCCTGGAGACCCTCAAAAAGCGGCTCAGGTCATTATCGAAATGGAAGAAAGTAAAAAAGTTCCTTTCCGCTTATTGTTGGGTACTGATGCCATTGATTTTACCCGTTTTGAACTGGAAAATCAAATGAAAGAATTGGAAACGTGGAAGGAGATCAGTTTGAGTACAGATTATTAATAAAAAATATAAGAGACATGGAAAATATAGAAGGAAAAGTAGTTGTAATTACTGGGGCAAGCAGTGGTTTTGGTAAAATCACTGCGGAATATCTTTCTGAACGAGGAGCTATTGTTGTTCTCGGAGCAAGACGTACTGAAAAGATTGAAGCTATAGCCAAAGAAATTAACAAAAAAGGAGGCAAAGCTTTGGCCATAACAACTGATGTGACTGATGTTGAGCAGATAAAAAACTTGGTTGACTCAGCGGTTAAAACTTATGGCAAAATCGATGTTTTACTGAACAATGCCGGATTAATGCCGATTTCTCCATTGGAATATCTGAAAATTGAGGATTGGAATCGTTGTATTGATGTGAATATTAAAGGGGTGTTATACGGTATAGCCGCTGCTTTGCCTCATATGAAAGAGCAAAAATCAGGTCAAATTATCAGTGTGTCATCTGTTGCCGGTCATAGAATTAGTCCCGGTGGTGCCATTTATTCTGCTACTAAATACGCTGTAAGGGTAATTTCAGAAGCATTACGTCAGGAAGTTAAACCATACAATATCCGTACGGCAGTTATATCTCCTGGGGCTGTAGATACAGATCTTCCCGGGAGTATAACGGTAAATGATGTTGCTGCAGGTATCAAACAATATTACGCAGAAAATGCCATTCCTGCAGACTCGTTTGCACGAGCAGTTGCCTATATTATTAGCCAACCGGAAGATGTTGATATAAATGAAGTCCTTTTTCGCCCAACTAAACAACAATTATGATTAACATAAAACACTTTTTTATCTAAAACAACAAAAACAGCGGGAAAAGTAAAATTAAATAATGGTGTAGAAATGCCCATACTTGGTTTTGCAGTATTTTAAATGACTGACTAAACCGAATGTGAACGTGGTGTTGTAGTAATTCCGAAATCATTTAAGGAATAACGAATCATAGAGAACTTTAATCTCTTCGATTTTAAGCTTAGCGCAGAGAAGAGAATATAGAAGCGATTACCAACTTTAGAAACGAAAGCTAGTTTGTTTTTTGCCATCGGGATCAGGAAATGATCAAATGAATGAGAAGCAGAAAACTTGATATTTAATTATTTGCAATAATGCCTGATTTTCAAAATATAATATTTGTTTTATGAAACAGACTAAATTAATATTTAGATTTATAAGATTTCAAAAATTAGTGAGCAGAATTTTTATAATCTTTCTTTTGACTTTATTTATTGTTGCTCCTTCATTTGCTCAAAAAACAAAAAAAATGGAGCCTATTCTTATTGAAAGACAGGGGGCATTTTCGGCAGGTGGTACCGTCATAAAAAGCGATGGTACATTTAGCCCACTAAAACCTTGGTATGAACAACAAGGCGGGCAAACACGGCACGGGGATCACGCAGATGTGTTTTACCAAATTCCGGTAAACGCAAAGCGGTTTTCAATGGTGTTTTTGCACGGCTACGGACAATCCCGCCGCAGTTGGCAAACTACCGCCGATGGAAGGGAAGGCTTTGCCGATATTTTTTTGCGAAAAGGCTATGGAGTTTATCTCGTTGACCAACCGGGGCGTGGAGATGCAGGACAAACCACAAAACCCGTACAAATTACTGGAACACCCGATGATCAAACATGGTTTACACAATTTCGTATAGGTCAATACCCCAACTTTTATGATGGCGTTCAATTTCCGAAAGACAGCTTATCGTTGGATAAATTTTTTCGGATGATGACTCCGAACACAGGCAATGTGAATGAAGCAACCATAGTGAATGCCCTGTCTGCCGTGTTTGATAAATCGGGCGATGGCATTCTGCTTACACATTCTGCAAGTGGTGTTCCGGGTTGGAAAATTGCCATTAAAAGCGAACATGTAAAAGCTGTAGTTGCTTACGAACCAGGCGGATTTGTGTTTCCGGAAGGAGAAGTCCCTGAAAGTAATCGTGGTGGTGGTGGGATACCACTCAGTGAATTTATGAAATTGACAAAAATTCCTATTGTTGTTTATTTTGGCGACTTTATACCTAAGGAAGAAACCAATGTTCCTTCGCTAGATTTTTGGAGGAATGTGCTTGCGACTGCACGGCAATGGGCTAAGGTGGTAAACGCTCACGGAGGTGATGTCACCATTGTTCATTTGCCCGAAATAGGGCTAAAAGGCAATACACATTTTCTCATGTCAGATTTAAACAATGTTGAAGTTGCAAAATTATTGTCGACATGGTTAAGGCAAAAAGGATTGAATTAAATATGTTTTAAATCTCAATTATAAATATTAAAATTTATTATAATATGAAATCACAAATTCTCGGATTTTTTCTAATTATTTTTGGAATGCAGTATTCATATGCACAAAATGTAGTTGCTACAACTACTGACGAGCAGCAAATTATACAGCTCTCCAAAGAAAAATGGCAATGGATGGCAGACAAAAATGTCGATTCACTGAATATTTTGTTTCATGAAAAAGCCATGTTTGTCCATATGGGCGGCGCATGGGGTAAAGAACCAGAACTTAATGTCATCAAAAGCGGTGGCATTTGGTATAAAAAAACTGATATTCATGAAGTGTCTGTAAAAATTATAGATAATACGGCCATACTTCTCAACCGCATTACTCTGTTGGCCTTGGTAGGTGGAAATGAAGTTACCAATCCGTTTGAAGTTACGGAAGTCTATATAAAGCAAGAGGGAAAATGGAAATTAGGTTCATTGTCTTTCACCAGATTGCTAACGCCGGGTGATCATTAAAAGCAGTTAGAAAATCAAAATAAAAATATTGTCTGAATAGTGATCTGACCCCAAAAAGTTGGACTGATTAATAAATATTTCAAGTGTATAGAGTTCGGTATTGTACCGGACTCTTTCCTTTTAATTTAAGTTTAATTCTATCGTTATTATAGTATTCAATATAATCTTTCAGTGCCGATTTGAACTCAAACATGCTTTTAAAGTTCTGTAAATATAATAATTCGGACTTCATAATACCAAAGAAATTCTCCATGACAGCATTATCTAAACAATTCCCTTTGCGAGACATGCTTTGTATTATGCCATTGCGTTTAAGTCTCATTTGATATTGTTTATGTTGATAATGCCATCCTTGATCCGAGTGCAAAACAAGTTCTTGGGGTATGTCTACTTTGTTTTGAGCCTTTTTGAGCATATCCATAACCATTTTAAATCAGGATGATCTGATATGGTATAGGATATTATCTCCCCATTAAACATATCAAGAATTGGTGAGAGATATGCTTTCCTGCCATCTACCTTAAACTCGGTAACATCTGTAGTCCATTTCTGATATGGCTTTTCGGCTTTGAAGTCGCGATTAAGTATATTGGGGGCAATCCTACCGATTTCTCCTTTATATGACTTATATTTAACTCTGCGCACTTTTGATTTCGGATGCATTTCTGCCATGAGTTTTTGTACTGTCTTATGATTGATTACATGTCCCTCATTGACCAGCTGCATATGCACACGGCGATAACCATAAGGTTTGTGATGTTCTTCAAAAATATCAGCTATACGTTTTCGTATATCAGCATATTTTTCTGTGTTATTCATGGGCGATATATGATAATAATAAGTTGAGCGAGCCATCCCTTGAATCTCCAGTATTGTTTGGAGGTCATAACCTTTTAGGCTTAGTTCTTGGATGGCTTGCGCCCAATCTTGTGCAGACGGGCTTCCTTTTCTTCGACTAAGGCTGTCACTTTTTTTAATAGCTCGTTCTCTATTCTGAGCTTAAGGTTCTCTTTGCGGAGCTTTTCAAGTTCCGTTTGAGGCGCTTTCTTCTTAGGTCTTCCCATATCTTTAGGCCGGCCTCGTTTTTTTGTAATATCAAGCGCATTCATGCCCTCAGCTCTGGAGATCCGAAGCCAAACTGAAATACGGTCTGCACTTGCTCCATATTTTAACGAAGCTTCAACCAAAGATAGATGATTATTTTCAATATCACAGACTATTAAACGTTTGAGATCTCCATTTGCACGAAGATTCTTCTTTTTGCGTAAGGATTCTAACCCATTCTGTTGATACTGAATCCACAGACAGGTTAAGAGTTTAGAGCCAATTCCATATTTAGTACTTACATAATTGATACTGTAACCATCTTCAAGCAGATGCATATACATCAGACGGTCAGAGAAGAAATGTTTTTTATTCATAAATAAACCCCAAAGTTTTTTGTCCAAACTTTGGGGGGCACTTCATAAAACATATACAATTGTTCTGTTCATTTTTTACTTCGTTAATAGTCCTTTTATCTCTTCTACTGATAACTTTCTTCTTTTAGCAACTACTTTATTGTCTATCACTAGTGCCGGGAGTGATAATACATTATACTCCATGATTTTGAGCGTATCTTCTTCTTCTTCTTTGTCAATGTAACATCTAGGCCAAGTTCTTTAATAGCTTGTTCTGTTGTGACAAAGCTTTACAGATTGCGCATCTTGTACCTAAAATTTAAATTTCCATAATGTGTATTTTTAATATTAAATAATGTTTTGTAAAACAATCAATGATTTCTGAAGAATATTTGGATGTACAGACAATCGGCTGTTTAGTGCTATTCTTTGAAATATTTCTTTGTGTTATTTGCTATCTTTACCAGTGTCAGCATTACTGGGACCTCAACTAGTACGCCCACCACTGTAACCAAAGCGGCACCTGATTGCAAACCGAACAACGAGATGGCTACGGCCACAGCAAGCTCGAAAAAGTTGCTTGCGCCAATCATCCCCGCCGGAGCTGCCACGTCGTGAGGTAATTTCCATGCTTTAGCCCATCCGTAGGCTATGAAGAAGATGAGGAATGTTTGTAAAATTAGTGGAACAGCTATAAGTAGAATGTGCAGAGGGTTAGCTGAAATCGTCTCTCCCTGAAAAGAGAAGAGAATGATGAGTGTGAGCAGTAAGCCTCCAATGGTGAAGTTATCGAACTTCTTTACGAAAACATCGTTGAAGTAGTCGGATCCCTTGTGCTTTGCCACCCAAATGCGCGTAAGCACACCTGCGCCTAGAGGAATCACCACAAACAGTAATACTGAGAGTAACAACGTGTCCCAAGGAATCTTAATTCCCCCAACTCCCAGTAAAAAAGCAACAATAGGGGCAAAAGCTACCAAAATAATTAAGTCGTTTACTGCCACCTGCACCAACGTGTAGGCTGCGTTTCCTTTTGTGAGATAACTCCACACAAACACCATCGCCGTGCACGGAGCAGCCCCTAGTAACACAGCCCCCGCCAGATATTCATCGGCCAAAGCACCGGGAATCCAAGCCTTAAAGATTACATGGAAAAAGAACCATGCAATGCCGAACATTGTGAAAGGCTTGATAAGCCAGTTTGTTATGCACGTTACTAATATGCCTTTGGGACGCTTTCCGACTCCCTTTACACTCTGAAAATCAACTTTTAGCATCATGGGATAAATCATTAACCAAATCAGTAAGGCCACTGGAATAGATACGTTAGCATATTCAAATAGGCTTAACGTTTGAGGAACTACGGGAAACCATTGTCCAATGGTAATGCCCGCCACGATACACAACGCCACCCACAGTGTGAGGTAGCGTTCAAAAAAGCCAATACCTTGTTTTTTTTTCATCATTTAAATATATTTAGCAAGCTCCTCCGCAAGAGCAAGAATGTAAGTTCTGTTTCTCAATCTCTGTGATATAGAACTCTTGAAAACGCTTTTTTATTTCATCTCTCACCCGACGGAATTCACTTTCAACAAATTCGGGTATACCTGTAGCGTGAGACGGATCATCGAATCCAATGTGTAAGCGGTGCTTCACTTTGCCTACAAACATTGGACAATTCTCGTTTGCCCCGCCGCACACCGTAATCACATAATCCCACTCTTGGTCGAGATATTTCTCTATCGAGTCCGATGTGTGGTGCGAGATGTCGATTCCCACTTCCGCCATTGCCTTTACGGCACCGGCATTAAGTTTCCCAGTAGCCTCGGTACCAGCAGAACATACTGTAATTTCTTTATCGAATGATTGTAAGAAGCCGTGAGCCATTTGGCTGCGACAGCTATTTCCTGTACAAAGAATTAATATTTTCATTTTTCATTTTTTTTAGTTCAACATATTAGTTACTCCGTAAATATATCTAGGTATGGTTGCCATATAAGAAAAAAGTAATTGTGCTAATAATACGGGCTATTCCCATTCCAAGTTCTAAAATGCGTGTAGTTAGTATAATATATGGAATGCTATCATCTCAGTTTCTTATGTTCGTAATATTACGAACATATTTCACAAAAAAATAGGATTAGTCATATTTACACTTTTCCTCATTATAGATGCTGAAGAAGTCGCCGAGTACACTTTTTGCCAAATTCCAGTTCTTGAGCTGAATGCAATACTTCTCTTTGGATGCTTCAATCTCTCCTTGAATGAGCCCCGCCTCTTTTAGTTCCTTTAAATGCTGGGACACTGTAGCTTTGGCGATGGGTAACACTTCGTAAATGTGCTAAAAAAACAATTATCTTGCGCTACCAAGAACTCTAGTATGGCTATACGTGCAGGGTTTGACAATGCTTTGGCAAAACGTGCGATTTCTATTTGTTTATCTGTATACTTTTGATCGGTCATGCCTTTTATAGTATATTAATGTTCGCAAATATACGAACTGTTTTTTTCGGAAACAAGAAATTAAGAAGTTTTTAGATAAAACCATATTGCCTTAAGCTATTCAGTAATCTGGTTTATTAATAAAAAAGGATGTTCCGTTATGGAACATCCTTTTTTATTAATGGGTGATCTGTCTTCTTTATTTTACACGTTTGTATCCGTAAACGGCTTTGGTACCCAATTCTTCTTCTATGCGCAACAGTTGGTTGTACTTAGCCATACGGTCGGAACGGCTTAGAGAACCGGTCTTAATCTGTCCGCTGTTAGTAGCTACTGCGATGTCGGCAATGGTTGCATCTTCTGTTTCACCTGAACGGTGAGAAGTTACAGTGGTATATCCGTGGCGGTGTGCCATTTCGATGGCGTTAAGCGTTTCCGTCAATGTGCCTATTTGGTTCACTTTGATCAGGATGGAGTTTGCACAACCTTGCTCTATACCTTTTGATAGGAAGTCTACATTGGTTACGAATACGTCATCTCCCACCAACTGGCAGGAAGCGCCGATGCGTTGGGTTAGTTTCTTCCATCCGTCCCAGTCGTTCTCGCTCATGCCATCTTCAATGGAGTCGATGGGGAATTTTTTGATCAACTGTTCCAGATAATCGATTTGTTCGTCAGCTGTTCTTTTCTTTCCTTTGGCGCCTTCAAATTTGGTATAATCGTATACACCGTTATTGTAGAACTCGGATGCGGCACAATCTATGCCGATGGTTATGTCTTTTTGGGGTTCATATCCGGCAGCTTTGATAGCCGAAAGTATGGAATTTAAAGCATCTTCGGTACCTTCGAGTGTTGGTGCAAAACCACCTTCATCACCTACCGCTGTGCTCAGGCCACGATCTTTTAATACTTTCTTTAGGGCATGGAACACTTCTGCGCCCATGCGTAATCCTTCTTTGAATGACTTGGCACCCACAGGGCGAATGAGAAATTCCTGAAAAGCAATGGGGGCATCACTGTGCGAACCTCCGTTGATGATGTTCATCATAGGAACGGGCATCACATAAGTATTAACACCGCCGATGTATCTGTAAAGAGGCAGCTCCAGATAGTTGGCCGCTGCTTTGGCCACAGCAAGCGAAACTCCGAGAATGGCATTTGCGCCCAACTTAGATTTGGTTTTTGTACCGTCGAGAGCCAGCATCATGTAGTCTACACCCATTTGGTCGAGAGCCGACATGCCCACAAGGTGAGGAGCTATAATTCTATTAATGTTATCTACTGCTTTTTGCACACCTTTGCCGCCGTAACGGTGTTTGTCACCGTCGCGAAGTTCAAGTGCTTCGTGCTCTCCGGTAGAGGCTCCCGATGGAACGGATGCTCTTGCCATGATACCTGACTCCAATAATACATCTACTTCTACTGTAGGGTTACCTCTCGAATCGAGGATTTCTCTTCCTGTAATTTTTTCTATTTTCATCGTTCTTGCTTAATTTTTTAGTTTCGCAAAGTTACTTTTTTATATAAAAACTCGTAATCGCTATGAATAGGTATTTCTAACTTCAGCTATCCACACTAATAGGTAGCTTCGTTTATGTACTAAACAAAGGAAAAAATAAAAGGTTTAGTGATTAGTCTTAATTGTAGTTTTTTATTATGTTTATTTCAGCAGAAATAAGCTCCCCCTTCAGAAGGCTCTGTGAGGGGGTGCAAAGGGAACCTGTTTTTTCTTTAAAGAAAACAGGTCCCCTTTGCAAAGGGGCTTTGTTGTCTTTAAAAAGACTAAAGTAAGGGTATTGAAGAGTGATCTTAATGTAAATATATCAGCATGGTCTAATTGATAAAAAGGGTTTTATTCGTGGCCGGTTGATGAAATAACAGAGATATAATTTGGGTCGTATCGGCTTCTTTCCTACTTTTGCAGCTGATTTCGGCAATGGATTCTGCCTTTAACCGCCCCAGACGGGGCTAATGATTCCTACTTTGGTGAGTTTTCTGTTAACAGAAAGCTCATTGTATCAATAGTATTTCTCGTACTAATAAAAAAGTAGTAATGAACATGAAGAAGCCGAAAAGTAAATTAATTCATTGTTATACCAGTGCCTTTTTAAGTTATCTTTGCATGCAGGGAGCTGACTCTACCTAGTAGTTTCATGCTTTTGGTGTGTGGGTTATGTGCGTTATTATTTATTTATACGAAACTATATGTTAACAAGTTTAGCTTTTATCTTTCTGCTTGGACTGGCATTAGGATATATTTTCATGAAATTGAAACTCCCCGGATTAGTGGGAATGTTACTGACCGGTATTATCTTAGGCCCGTATGCAGTGAATGTTTTGCAACCTTCTTTGCTCTCCATTTCTGTCGACTTGCGGCAACTAGCTTTGGTGATTATTCTGACTCGGGCAGGGTTGGCGCTTGATATTAAAGACTTGATGAAGGTAGGCCGGCCGGCCGTGTTGATGTGTTTTGTGCCGGCTTGCTTTGAAATAGCCGGAATGATGCTTCTGGCTCCCCGATTGCTTGGTATCTCTCTGCTTGATGCCGCGATAATGGGTAGTGTGGTATCAGCGGTGTCTCCGGCAATCATCGTACCGAAAATGTTGACGCTGATGGACAAGAAATATGGTACGAATAAGAGTATTCCGCAAATGATTATGGCGGGCGGGTCGGTAGACGATGTGTTTGTTATCGTGATGTTTACCGCCTTTACCGGATTGGCTTTGGGTGGGAAAATCTCTCCTGTTAGTTTCTTGCAGATCCCGGTTTCTATTGTGACCGGCTTGCTACTGGGTGTTCTTCTGGGACTCTTGCTTTCACGTTATTTCAAAAGATATCATATGAGAGACTCCGTAAAAGTACTCATTATATTGAGCGTTTCTTTTTTATTAGTGGCTTTGGAGAAACTATTAAAAGGAGTTGTTCCTCTGTCCGGTTTGTTGGCCGTTATGGCTCTTGGCGCTACTATACTGAAAAGCTATGATGTATTGGCACTTCGGTTATCCGGTAAATTTTCTAAATTATGGGTCGGTGCTGAAATCTTATTGTTTGTACTTGTAGGAGCCACTGTAGACGTGAAATATGCCTGGGGCGCAGGTTTAGCTGCTGTAGCTCTTATTCTTTTGGTGTTGCTGTTCAGGATGCTGGGAGTATTTGTTTGTTTGATAAAAACTCAACTGAGCATGAAAGAGCGTTTGTTTTGCATGATCGCTTATCTGCCTAAGGCAACAGTGCAGGCTGCTATCGGTTCGCTACCGTTGGCCATGGGGCTTCCTTGTGGCAAAATAGTATTGACCGTTGCTGTGTTGGCTATTTTGATTACTGCCCCTCTGGGAGCTTTTGGTATCGACATGACTTATAAGAAACTTCTGGTTCAGGAAGAAGATGCTTAAAACGGATTTTTGATCGCTTTAAACCTTAGCGCAATCGTTTTCAAAGAAATGATTGCGCTTTTATTTTGGTGCTTTGTCTGATGTTAAATTGCATTGTTATCTTTGTATCAGTATTATCAATTAATTTGTATTATGAAGAATATCAGACTATTATCTTCGAAGATGTTTTTTCTGCTGTTTTGTTTGCTGGTGAGCATGAGTGCAATGGCGGATAGCCTCACTTCTCCGAATGGTTTATTAAAGTTAGACTTTTCAGTCTCGGAAAAAGGGGAACCTGTTTACGAGCTGTTTTATAAGAATAAAGTAGTAATAAAACCTTCTAAATTGGGATTGGAATTGAAAGATGATTCCGGACTGATGACTGGCTTTACACAAACAGACGCCAAAACTGCTACTTTCGATGAAACATGGACTCCGGTTTGGGGCGAAGTGAAACAGATTCGTAACCGTTATAACGAGTTGGCTGTGACTTTGGAGCAGGCCGCGCAGAACCGTTTTATTATCGTTCGTTTCCGCCTTTTTAATGAAGGGCTGGGTTTTCGTTACGAGTTTCCCGCTCAGAAAAATCTGAATTATTTTGTCATTAGAGAAGAGCATACACAGTTTGCCATGGCCGGCGATCACACGGCTTTTTGGATTCCTGGTGATTATGACACACAGGAGTATGATTATACGGAATCGAAACTATCAGAGATTCGCGGGTTGATGAAAGGGGCTGTTACAAGCAATTCTTCACAAACAGAGTTTTCTCCTACGGGGGTACAGACGGCTCTGATGATGAAGACGGCGGATGGTCTTTATATCAATCTGCACGAGGCTGCTTTGGTAGACTATTCGTGTATGAATTTGAATCTGGACGATAAAAACCTGATATTCGAATCATGGCTTACTCCTGATGCGCAGGGAAATAAAGGATACATGCAAACTCCTTGCCGTTCGCCCTGGCGTACGGTGATGGTTAGCGATGATGCGCGAGATATTCTGGCTTCGAAACTAACCCTTAACCTGAATGAACCTTGCAAGATAAAAGATACTTCGTGGATTAAACCGGTGAAGTATGTCGGTGTGTGGTGGGAGATGATCACGGGTAAGAGTACGTGGGCTTATACAGATGATTTTCTTTCAGTAAAACTGGGTGAAACGGATTATTCGAAAGCGAAACCTAACGGTAGGCATGGAGCCAATAATGCGAATGTGAAACGATATATCGACTTTGCCGGCAAGTATGGCTTTGATCAGGTATTGGTTGAGGGTTGGAATGTAGGTTGGGAAGATTGGTTTGGTCATTCTAAGGATTATGTATTCGACTTTGTGACTCCTTATCCTGATTTCAATGTGCAAATGTTGCAGAGTTATGCAAAGAGCAAGGGCGTTCGCCTGATGATGCACCACGAAACTTCTGCTTCTGCACGCAACTATGAGCGTCACATGGACAAGGCTTATCAGTTTATGGTAGACAATGGTTATAATGCGGTGAAGAGTGGCTATGTGGGCAATATTATTCCCCGGGGTGAACATCATTACGGTCAGTGGATGAATAATCATTATCTGTATGCCGTTAAAAAGGCAATCGGTTACAAAATTATGGTCAATGCTCATGAAGCTGTTCGCCCTACGGGTCTTTGCCGCACTTATCCTAATATGATAGGTAATGAATCTGCCCGTGGCACGGAATATGAAGCTTTTGGTGGTAGCAAACCTTTCCATACAACGATTCTTCCTTTCACTCGTTTGATAGGTGGGCCGATGGATTATACGCCGGGTATATTCGATACTAAACTATCCTTTCTGGGCGATACCAAACACAGCTTTGTACATACCACGCTGGCCAAGCAATTGGCTCTTTACGTAACTTTATACAGTCCGCTACAAATGGCAGCCGACTTGCCTGAGAATTATGAACGCCATTTGGATGCTTTCCAGTTTATCCGTGATGTAGCAGTAGACTGGGACGATAGCAAGTATCTGGAAGCAGAGCCGGGTTACTACATCACCGTGGCCCGTAAAGCCAAGAACAGCAGTAGCTGGTTTGTGGGAGGTATCACGGGCGATAATGTTCGTACGGCCGTCTTTAAACTCGACTTCCTTGATCCGGATAAGCAGTATGTGGCTACACTTTATGCCGATGGCAAAGATGCGGATTACGTAACGAATCCTACTTCTTATCAGATAAAGAAAGGTTTGGTAACCGCCAAAAGCAAGCTTTCGGTGAGAGAAGCCCGTAGTGGTGGCTTTGCTTTGAGTTTGATTGAGGCTACACCAACTGATAGAAAAGGGTTGAAGAAGTGGAAATAGATTAGAGAAGCAGGACTTGTTTTTTTAAGCTTGTTGTTTTTTTATTTTAGAAAGACTCTTCTGTTACTTTTTATTGATGGTTAATCATTGATTTGAAGAGAGCTTTTTTCATTATTATAGAGTATATATACTAAAGAGCGGTGAAATTCTTTTGAATTTCTCCGCTCTTTTTTTACCTTTACCGACAAGTAATAAACTTATGAAATGAATTTTAAAATAAATAGTATGATGAACTTAACAGAACGTTTTTTGAAGTACGTGAGTTTTGATACGCAGTCGGATGAGTTGACCAAGCTCACACCAAGTACTCCCGCACAAATGGTTTTTGCAAAATACCTTAAGGCGGAGTTGGAGTCTTTGGGACTGGATGAGGTAACGCTGGACGGGAATGGTTATCTTTTTGCCACTCTCCCGGCCAACATCGATAAAAAAGTACCGGTTATTGGTTTTGTGTCTCACATGGACACTAGTCCCGATATGAGTGGAAAGAATGTAAGTCCCCGCATTGTAAGCAACTATGATGGTATGGATATTGTTCTTTCGGCTGATGATAACGTGGTGCTCTCTCCGGCTCAATTTCCCGAATTGCTCGATCATAAAGGCGAAGATCTTATTGTGACCAATGGTAAAACGTTACTGGGTGCTGATGACAAAGCCGGAATTGCCGAAATTGTTTCGGCTATGGTTTATCTTATGGAGCATCCGGAGATTAAACATGGTAAAATACGTATTGGCTTCAATCCTGATGAGGAGATTGGTGAAGGAGCGCATAAATTTGATGTAGAGAAATTTGGCTGCGAGTGGGGCTATACCATGGACGGCGGAGAAGTGGGTGAACTGGAATTTGAGAATTTCAATGCGGCTGCTGCTAAAATAACGTTTAAAGGACGCAACGTGCATCCGGGTTATGCTAAGCACAAAATGATTAACTCCATGCGCATTGCCAGCCAGTTTATCACTATGTTGCCCCGTCACGAAACGCCCGAACATACTGATGGATACGAGGGCTTTTATCATCTTGTGGGCATGCAGGGAGATGTGGAACAAAGCACATTGAGCTACATAATCCGCGATCATAACCGCGATAAATTTGAAGGTCGCAAGCAGGAGATGGAACATCTGGTGCGCAAAATCAATGCCGAGTTCGGCATAGGAACAGCCACGTTGGAGTTGAGAGATCAATATTATAACATGCGCGAAAAAATAGAACCGGTGATGCATATCATTGATTTGGCTTTTGCTGCGATGGAAGCTGTTGGAGTGAAACCGAATGTGAAACCCATTCGCGGAGGAACAGACGGTGCACAGCTTTCGTATAAGGGATTGCCTTGCCCCAATATATTTGCCGGCGGATTGAATTTTCACGGTCGCTATGAGTTTGTGCCTATCCAGAATATGGAGAAAGCGATGAAGGTGATTGTGAAAATAGTCGAATTAGTTGCCAGTAAGTAACGAATACCTTGTAATGATGAAATACACTCCGTTTACGGAAAAACATATTGCTCTCGGCGCCAAAATGCACGAGTTTGCGGGCTATAACATGCCCATTGAATATTCCGGGATCATTGACGAACACCTCACGGTGTGCAATGGTGTCGGGGTATTCGACGTATCGCACATGGGAGAGTTTTGGGTGAAAGGGCCTCATGCGCTGGCGTTCCTCCAAAAAGTGACGTCTAATAATGTAGCGATGCTTACTCCCGGTAAGGTGCAGTATAGCTGCTTCCCGAATGAAGAAGGAGGCATTGTCGACGACTTGCTCGTTTATCACTACGAGCCGGAAAAATATCTGCTGGTGGTTAATGCCTCGAATATGGCGAAGGATTGGAACTGGTGCGTGTCTCACAACACGGAAGGTGCAGTGCTCGAGAATGCGTCTGACGGTATGGCTCAGCTCGCCGTGCAGGGTCCAAAAGCGATCTCAACTTTGCGGAAACTAACCGATATCGACTTAACTGCCATACCTTATTATGCCTTTGCAACTGGCGAAATGGCGGGCTTGGGAGAAGTCATTATCTCTAATACGGGTTATACGGGTGCCGGAGGTTTTGAACTTTATTTTTATCCGGATGAGGCTACAAAGATGTGGAATGCATTGTTTGAAGCAGGCGCAGAGTTTGGCATTAAACCTATTGGACTGGGTGCGCGTGATACGCTTCGTCTGGAAATGGGTTTTTGTCTCTATGGCAATGATCTGGATGACACAACTTCGCCTATTGAAGCCGGTTTGGGATGGATTACCAAGTTTGTGGAGGGTAAAAACTTCACTAACCGTGCTATGCTCGAAAAGCAAAAGACGGATGGTGTGGCTCGTAAGTTGGTCGGTTTTGAAATGGTCGATCGTGGCATCCCTCGTCAGAGCTATGAGTTGTTTGCATCCACGGGTGAGAAAATCGGTGCCGTTACCTCGGGTACCATGTCGCCAATACGTAAGATGGGCATAGGGCTGGGCTACGTAAAGTCTGAGTATGCGGGTGTTGGTACGGAAATCCTGATTGATATGCGAGGGCGTAAGTTAAAGGCAGTAGTGGTGAAGCCTCCGTTTAGGAAATAGAAATCAAATTATAAAATAAAAGACAAATGTCACATCTGCCTACTCTCATTGCCGATCTTGCCTTGATTCTGGCTAGTGCCGGGGTGATGACTTTGTTGTTTAAGAAACTTAAACAGCCTTTGGTGTTGGGGTATGTGGTAGCGGGCTTCTTGGCAAGCCCGCATCTTTCTTTTACTCCTTCGGTGATGGATACTGCAAACATACAGACTTGGGCCGATATCGGCGTGATTTTTTTGTTGTTTGCGCTGGGGTTGGAGTTTAGTTTTAAAAAGATAGTGAGGGTAGGGGGTACGGCGGTGATCGCTGCTTGTACCATTATCTTTTGTATGATTCTGTTGGGGGTGGGCGTAGGGATGGCTTTTGGTTGGCATCGCATGGATTGCTTATTTCTGGGAGGAATGATTGCCATGTCTTCTACAACCATTATCTACAAGGCTTTTGATGATATGGGTCTGGGGAAAAAAAAATTTGCCGGACTGGTGTTGAGTATCTTGATTATTGAAGATATTTTGGCGATAGTGCTTATGGTGATGCTTTCGACTCTGGCGGCTAAGAGCAATTTTCAGGGAGCGGAAATGTTTGGCAGCATAGGTAAGTTGCTGTTTTTCCTGATATTGTGGTTTATTGTGGGCATTTACCTGATACCGCAATTTTTGAAACGCGTGCGAAAGTTGATGAATGAAGAAACGCTGCTTATTGTTTCTTTGGGTCTGTGTTTTGGCATGGTAGTCTTGGCTGCCCGTACAGGCTTTTCGGCTGCTTTTGGTGCTTTTATCATGGGTTCGGTGCTGGCCGAAACGGTAGAGGCTGAGGCGATAGGGCGTTTGGTAAAACCGGTCAAAGATTTGTTTGGTGCCATCTTTTTTGTTTCGGTAGGAATGATGGTGAATCCGTCTATGATTGTAGAATATGCTATTCCTATTCTGGTCATCACTTTGGTAGTGGTGTTGGGACAGTCGATCTTCGGCACATTTGGTGTTCTATTGGCGGGGCAGCCGTTAAAGACAGCTATGCAATGCGGCTTTAGTTTGACGCAGATTGGCGAATTTGCATTTATCATAGCTTCGTTAGGGGTTTCGCTGCATGTAACGAGCGATTTTCTCTATCCCATTGTTGTGGCTGTATCTGTGATCACGACTTTTCTCACTCCTTATATGATTCGTTTTGCTCCTTCGGCTTCTGTGTTTGTAGATAGCAGGTTGCCTCGTTCGTGGAGTCGATTTTTGATGCGCTATTGTCGCGGGAGTGAGACAACCATGAATTATGAAAATTCATGGAAGAAATTACTGCTTGCTTTGATACGCATAACGATTGCCTATTCGGTACTCTGTACGGCGATTATAGTGTTATCCTTTCGATTCGTGATGCCACTCTTCCGTGCTCATCTTTCTCCATTATGGGCGGCTGCGCTCGGTTCTGTATTTACTGTGTTGTGCATTTCTCCTTTTCTTCGTTCCATTGTGATGAAAAAAAATCATTCGGTCGAATTTATGTCGCTGTGGAATGATAACCGCATTAATCGTGGGCCGTTGGTCTCTACTATTGTTTTTCGGGGGGTAGTGGCTATTTCTTTTGTTATGTTTATTATCTCTAGTCTGTTTAGGGCATCGATCGGAATCACTCTGGGCATTGCTATATTGGCTGTGTTGCTAATGGTTTATTCCCGTCGCCTGAAAAGGCAGTCGATACTGATTGAACGACGGTTTTTTCAGAATTTGCGCTACCGCGATGTGCGTGCAGAGTATTTGGGAGAGAAAAAACCCGAATATGCCGGACGACTCTTATCGCGTGATTTGCATCTGGCCGATTTTGAAATACCGGGTGAGTTGATCTGGGGAGGGCAAACATTGCTTGAATTGCAATTGGGGAAGAAATATGATGTGCATG
The DNA here is from genome assembly GCF_963677715.1 of uncultured Bacteroides sp. Classification (NCBI taxonomy): domain Bacteria; kingdom Pseudomonadati; phylum Bacteroidota; class Bacteroidia; order Bacteroidales; family Bacteroidaceae; genus Bacteroides; species uncultured Bacteroides sp. The sequence continues at coordinate 1,081,180 of NZ_OY782495.1, read as the reverse complement.
TAGTGTCTATCCTTAGGGGAAAACGGCGGATTAATATACCCGGACCGGATGTGAGGCTTTTTCCGAGGGATAAAATTCAGGTGATAGGGACGGATGAACAATTGAATGTTTTCACTAAAGAAATGTTGGATGCAGCGTCTTTGGAAGAGGATATTGCGGAAAAAAGTACGATGATGTTAAAACAGTTTGTTATTGATGCCGATTCGGATTTCTTAGGGGTGAAGCTTCGCGATTCGGGAATACGGGATAGGTATCGTTGCCTGATTGTGGGAGTGGAAAGGAGAGGTAATGCACTAATGACACCGGATGTAGATGAACCCTTTGAGGAGGGGGATGTGGTGTGGGTAGTAGGAGAAAATAAGGCTGTACACCAATTAGTAGGGCAAAAGAACGAGAAAATGCACAATAATTAGTGGATAAATAGCTACTTTTGCTTCAATAAATTATAAAAAACAGTATCATGAAAAGTGACCCTAAAGAATGCTTGTATTGTCAAAACAACGAAACGTTGCACAGTTTGATGATTGAAATAGCCAAACTCAGCGTATCTCGTGTCTTTCTATTTAAAGAACAAACTTATCGTGGTCGTTGCTTGGTGGCTTACAAAGATCACATCAATGACCTTTTTGAATTGAGTGATGAAGACCGAAATGCTTTTATGGCCGATGTGGCACGTGTAACCCGCGCTATGGATAAGGCATTTCATCCTGAAAAAATAAACTACGGTGCTTATTCGGATAAGCTTTCTCATCTTCATTTTCATTTGGCGCCTAAGTACGTAGACAGACCTGATTATGGTGGCACATTCCAAATGAATCCGGGGAAGGTGTATCTCACGGATGCGGAATATCAACAGTTGATTGATGCGGTGAAGGCAAATCTGTAAAAGTAGAAATAACCTTTGTTGAGAGGGCTTTCCGAACTTACGTATGTTTGTTGGGAAAGCCTTTTTTAAAGGCTTGAAAAGGGGTTGTAGGTTGTATAAGTGTATATTCGTCTGCATGAGGCAGAACTTACCAATCGTTTTGACGAAAGGGGTTTGCTTGCCTTTTTATTTATTTGGTTATAGAGTAAAAAGGGCAGGTAAAACAAATGTCTGTGACGAAATGAGGAAATCAGTTTTCTTTCTCTTCGCTAAAATCAAAATCAAAGTCAAAATCGTCCAAAGACTCCGGCTCGGTAAATCCTTCCAGCGTGCGTCTGTCTCTTTTGGTAGGGCGTCCTGTTCCACGGGCACGGTCAATAAAGCCACTGACCTTGCTCATCTCCAGCAACTCGTATTGGTCGGCTGTGGTTACGTTTTCCATCACTTCCGGCAATAGTTTGGCTCCGACACGTTTCTCAATAGCTTGCAATACTTTGAATGAGTAAGTGATAGGTGGTTTTTTTACCAGAATAACGTCGCCCGGCTTTATCATTCGTGCAGCTTTAACGAAAGATCCGTTTATGGTAATTCGTCCTTTTTTGCATGCTTCTGCAGCTATGGTGCGTGTCTTAAAGATGCGTGCTGCCCACATCCATTTATCTATTCTTGCTTCAGACATATTATTTTTTATTAAACAGATTCATTGTAATGTCGATTCCCGCCAGGCAAAAGCTTTTAATTATTTCTCCTGCTGTTTGCAAGCGTTCATCCATTATTTTTAAGTCTTGTTCTTCGAATCGACCGAGCACAAAGTCTATTTGTCCGCCTCTTGGAAAATCGTTGCCTATGCCAAAACGTAAGCGGGCATAACTTATAGTTCCGAGTGTGGCGGCAATATGTTTTAACCCATTGTGTCCGGCATCACTCCCTTTACTTTTTAATCGCAATGTTCCAAAGGGGAGTGCGAGATCGTCTGCTATGATGAGTACGTTCTCTAATGGAATATTTTCTTTTTGCATCCAATAGCGAACGGCACTTCCGCTTAAATTCATAAAGGTTGAGGGCTTGAGAAGTAGTAGTTGACGGCCTTTTATAGATGAAGTGGCGGTAAAGCCATAACGTCCGTCGGAGAAAGAGCAATTAAGTTTTTTTGCTAAAGCATCGACCACCATAAATCCTATATTATGACGAGTTTCGTGATATTCCGGGCCTATGTTACCTAATCCTACAATTAAGTATTTCATGATTTGTATATGTTAAATATTTCTAGTAAAAAACGCAGATTTACGCAGATTAGCACAGTTTAAAATCTGTGATCTCTGCGTTAACCTGCGTTTTAGTAAATCCTCTATCAGGAGAGGATTAGTATTTCTGCGAGTTACTTGCCTGAAGCAGCCAATCCTCTTGCAGCACGGGTCAACTTAACAGCGCAAACAACAGCATCTTTAGCGTTCAGAAGAGTCAAATTATCGTAAGAAAGTTCGCCTACTTTAACGGTCTTTCCTAATCCTAAATGAGTAACGCTTACAACAAGTTTTTCAGGAATAACATTATATAATGCTTTAACTTTCAATTTACGCATTTGCAGTGTCAGTTTACCACCGGCTTTTACACCTTCTGCAAGTCCTTCCATCTGAACCGGTACTTCCATGATGATAGGTTTTGACTCGTCTATCTGATAAAAGTCTATGTGAAGAATAGTATCTTTTACTGGATGAAATTGAGTATCTTTAAGTATGGCATTTACTTTTTTTCCATCAATATCGAGGTTTATTACGTAAATGTGCGGGGTGTAAATCAGGTTACGGACAGCTTCGTTTGTTACTGTAAAATGAATGTTTTTTCCTCCTCCGTAAAGTACACAGGGAATGCTGTTGTTTTTGCGGATTGCTTTTAGAGCTCTGCTCTGATCTGAAGAATGTTCTGCAATAGCCCTTTCAGTTCCTTTAATTTCAATAGATTTCATTTTTTAATTTTTTTTGTGTTACTCTAAATTAAGTTTATTGATTTGCCTAACTCACCATCACACGATGTGGTATATCACACGATGTTGCAAAAAGCGGTGCAAAAATACGCTTTCTTTTTGGATTATCAAAGCTTTACTTATTCAAAATCAATATCTATCTTTATTTCATTATCTAACTTATCCTGTTCTGCTGCCTCATCAATAGCAGATGCTTTTTGTTCATAGTAATTTTGTTTGCTATATTCTCTGGATTCAGTGACAACGCCCTGCCTTTCATTAATAAATTCGACTGCTTGAGATAATCCGGCCATGAATTTTTCAAAATCTTCTTTATATAAGAAGATTTTATGCTTTTCAAAACTTACGAGAGATTCTTCTCCTTCATTTACAATGATTTTCTTGCTCTCCGTTATGGCTAAAAACATTTCATCTTTACGATTTTTCTTAACGTCAAGATAGTAAATCCGTTTGCCGGCTTTTATGGATTTTGAGAAAACAATTTCTTTGTCGTTCAAATCCATTACATTTTTTTTCTTTAAATCTTCCATAATTAGGTCTTCTTTCTATTTAACCCCAAATTTGATACTTTTTTTTAAACTCTCAAAAGAAAAAGGGTATAGAATGGACTTCTACATAAAAAAATGTGATTTATTTGGGCAAACTCACTAAAAATGCCTACTTTTGCAATTCGTTACTAACAGTATTGATTAAAATTTATGATTAACAGAGTTCTTATTCGTCTTAAGATCATACAAATAGTGTATGCATATTATCAGAACGGCAGCAAAAATTTAGACTCAGCGGAGAAAGAATTATTCTTCAGCCTTTCGAAGGCCTATGATTTATACAACTACTTGCTGATGTTGATAATTGCACTGACGAATTATGCGCAAAAACGCATTGACACAGGCAAAGCTAAACTTGCACCTACTTCCGATGATTTAGCTCCGAATATAAAATTTGTGGGCAATAAATTCATTGCTCAGTTGGAGGTTAATAAGCAGTTGACAGAGTTTATCACTAATCAAAAGAAGACATGGGCAAATGATCAGGAATTCATAAAAGAACTTTATGATAAAATTATTGCATCCGATATATATAAAGAATATATGGCATCATCTGATTCTTCTTATGAAGCCGACCGCGAATTATGGAGAAAGCTATACAAAAACTTTATTTTTAATAATGATTCTCTCGATCAGGTATTGGAAGACCAAAGCCTTTATTGGAATGACGACAAAGAAATTGTCGATACTTTTGTTTTGAAAACAATCAAAAGATTTGATGAAAAACAAGGAGCCGATCAGCCTTTGTTACCGGAGTTTAAAGATGATGAAGATCAGGATTTTGCCCGGAGATTGTTTCGTCGTACTATTTTAAATTCTGATTATTATCGTCATCTTATTAGCGATAATATTAAAAATTGGGATTTGGATCGCGTGGCTTACATGGATGTAGTTATTATGCAGTGTGCATTGGCCGAAATACTTAGTTTCCCGAATATACCAATAAGTGTTTCCCTTAATGAATATCTGGAAATAGCTAAATTATATAGTACACCTAAGAGCGGTAGTTTTATTAACGGTACATTGGATGGAATCGTTAATCAATTAAAAAAAGAAGGTAAACTAACTAAAAAATAATACCTTTGCCTTTAACAGATTAGAAACTATAAAACTGATTTTTTATGAACTTATTAACCGTATTTTTGCAAGGAGCCGCGATAGGTGGTGGTGGCAGTATGATGTGGATTATGCTGATAGCTATGTTTGCTATTATGTACTTTTTTATGATTCGTCCGCAAAACAAGAAACAGAAGGAAATTGCAAACTTCCGTAAATCTCTTGAAGTGAATCAGAGAGTTATCACAGCTGGTGGAATACATGGTAAGGTGAAAGAGATAAATGACGACCATGTGGTTATTGAGATAGCTGATAATGTAAAGGTTAAGGTAGATAAGAATTCTATTTTTGCTTCTACTACTGATGCGACAGGCCGAACTGCAAGTAAATAAGTTTTAGTTAATAATGACAATGTTCGGGTATCGGAACATAAAGTGTCTTTATTTAAAGTTGATAAAAAAGATTAAGAACTTTTTGCTCAGCCAAAAGAGTAGGGAGTTCTTAATTTTTTTGTTTTTTTTCTTCATCGCTAGTGCTTTCTGGTTACTTCAAACTCTGAATAATGATTATGAGGCAGAGTTTTCTATTCCTGTGAGATTGAAAGGTGTGTCGGACAACGTGATGCTTACTGCCGAACCTCCTTCTGAAATAAAAATCAGGGTAAAAGACAAAGGAACTGTATTATTAAACTACATGTTAGGAAAGAGTTTCTTTCCCATCAATCTTAATTTCTCTGATTACAAAAGTGTTAACAACTGGGTTAAGGTGCATGCCTCCGACTTCGAAAAACAAATACTCAGTCAGTTAAATGTCTCAACCCGCCTTCTTTCTGTGAAACCGGATGTTCTGGAATATGTTTATTCTACGGGAAAATCAAAACTTGTACCAGTAAGGCTACTGGGTTCGGTAAGTCCCGGTCGTCAATATTATGTTTCTGATACGATTTTTTCTCCCGATTCGGTATTAGTGTATGCTCCTAGTGAAATTCTGGATACTATTACAGCCGCTTATACGCAGCGTTTGAATTTGGATCACATTTCGGATACACTGAAATGTCAAGCTCCTATCTATCGATTGCATGGTGCCAAATTTAGTCCTAACTCGGTAGAACTCACGTTACCTGTAGATATTTATACGGAGAAAACTTTAGAGGTTCCAATTCATGGCACTAATTTTCCCGCGGATAAAACCTTGAGAACTTTTCCATCTAAAGTACAGATAACTTTTCAGGTAGGGTTAAGCTCCTTTCATAAAATAACGGCCAGTGATTTTGTATTGAACATATCTTATGAGGAATTACTTCACCTGAATTCAGATAAATATACGCTGAAGCTAAGAAATATTCCTCACGGTGTTTCTCATGTGAGAATAGTGCCGGAGCAAGTCGATTTTTTAATTGAGCAAATTTCTCCCTCTAATGATTAAGATTGGTATTACCGGTGGTATTGGTAGTGGGAAAAGCGTTGTTTCTCATCTGTTTGGAATTATGGGGGTTCCGATATATATATCTGATGTGGAGGCAAAACGACTGACAGCTCATGATCCGGTCATTCGTGAGTTGCTCATCTCATTACTTGGAGATGAGGTGTATCAGGATGAAAAGCTCAATAAGGCTTTATTGGCCTCTTATCTTTTTGCTAATTCTGTAAATATGAATGTGGTGAATAGCATTATTCATCCCAGAGTAAAGCAGGATTTTCTCAAGTGGATAGATGCACATGCTGTTTATGAAGTAGTGGGAATGGAAGCCGCGATATTAATTGAGGCGGGTTTTGCTGAGGAGGTGGATAAGATTGTGATGGTTTATGCTCCGCTTGAAATTCGTTTGCAGCGTGCAATGTTGAGAGATTCTTCTTCCCGTGAGCAAATTATGAAACGGATTCAAATGCAGATGAGCGATGAGATAAAAATGAAGAGAGCTGATTTTGTTATTTATAATGACGGAGAGAGGCCTTTAATGCCACAGGTGGCATCTCTTATTGCTAAATTACAAGGCAAAGAAAATCCCTAATATTTGTTTAAGCAGATACTTTTTATTGGTTTTGCGTTGGCGGATTGGACTCTGAATATTACTTTTGTTTCTCTAATAATTAAAATAAAATTAAATATACTATGTTGAAGACTATTTTGTCTATTTCCGGAAAACCTGGGTTATATAAACTTATTTCTAAAGGAAAGAATATGCTGATTGTGGAATCAATGTCAGTTGATAAAAAACGAGTTCCGGTTTACGGGAATGAGAAAGTTATTTCTTTGGGAGATATTGCAATGTATACGGAAGATGCAGAAGTTCCATTGAAGAAAGTGCTTATTTCTATCAAAGAGAAAGAGAATGGAGGTCTTGCTTCGATTGACGTGAAAAAGGCAAAAGCAGAAGAACTTCGTGATTATTTGTCTCTGATCCTTCCCAAATTTGATCGCGACAGAGTGTACGTAACGGATATTAAGAAGCTAATTTCATGGTATAATATACTTGTTACAAACGGAATTACAGATTTTGATGCTGAAGAAAAAGCACAAAATGACGCTGAATAATTAATTTATTTACGCACAAAACGGCACAGAGATTATCAATGATTTCTGTGCCGTTTTGTTTTGTCTTTTTGGCTTTTTTTCAATATCTTTGTTCTATTCATCATCTCTTTATTTATAATAGGGGAGAATGATAAAAGTTGTGATATTAAAATAAAAGCGTTTTAGGATATTATCTTGTACTTGAAATCTGGACAATTTCACTATTCAGGGATAATAATGATAATCGCTCATGTTCAGCTGTATATGGAAGTATATAGTATAGAACGTGGGACTGTTATGTATTATTTGAATAGTGGGCATGTCCAGAGCCTCAAGTATAATAATAATAACAGTTCCCACGTTTTTTTGTTTCAATAAAGCTTTCCGTTGGGAATTACGGAGCATAAATAAACATGGAATTAATAGATAATAAAAATGCGGATATTCGATTAGATGGTGATCACGGAATATTGTATTTGAAAAATATGTTGTTTGGAACGATGATTTTTCTATATAATGGAAAAGGAGAAATACAGGCGGAATGGCAATATTCTTCTTTAGAAATATCTCATCAGTTGTCTCAATCGGGCATGTATGTAATTGTCATTACTTATGCTTCCGATATTGTAGTGAAACGTGTCTTTTATGAGGATATCTAATTTATATTTAAGTGATTAAAAAAGGTTGTTCAGACAGATTTGTTATAATCTTCTCTGAACAACCTTTTGATTTTACTAGAGGTTATTAATTCCTGAATACCAATTCTTGGCCAAACGAATCAACCACTATTGGTTTGTTACGGTCTACTTCTTCTGTCAATAGTTTTTTAGATAAATCGTTGAGCAGGTAATGCTGTATAGCTCTTTTGACAGGGCGTGCCCCGAATTCAGGATCATATCCGGCTTTAGCTATATACTCAACGGCGTCATCGGTCATTTGTAATTCTACTCCGTTTGTGGCAAGCATTTTTTTAACACTATTAATTTGTAATAGTACTATTTGCTTGATTTCTTTTTCCGTAAGTGGTAGAAACATGATAGTTTCGTCGATACGATTCAGAAATTCCGGTCGAATTGTTTTCTTGAGCAAGTTCATCACTTCTTTTTTTGTCTCTTCAATAAGCATCTCTTTATTGGTTGCATTCAGTCGCTCCATCTGGTTTTGAATATAAGCACTACCCAAGTTGGAGGTCATGACGATAATGGTATTTTTGAAGTTTACGACTCGCCCTTTATTGTCGGTCAGACGTCCGTCGTCCAATACTTGCAACAAGATGTTGAACACATCCGGATGCGCTTTTTCAATTTCATCAAACAACACTACGGAATAAGGCTTTCTGCGGATGGCTTCGGTTAGCTGTCCGCCTTCATCGTATCCTATGTATCCCGGAGGCGCTCCAACTAAACGCGAAACGCTGTGTTTTTCCTGATACTCGCTCATATCTATACGGGTCATCATGGATTCGTCGTCGAACAAAAACTCGGCCAAAGCTTTAGCTAGTTCTGTTTTGCCTACACCGGTGGTACCGAGGAAAATAAACGAACCGATGGGACGCTTTGGATCTTGTAATCCGGCCCTACTACGCCGTACAGCATCTGCAACGGCTTCTATAGCCTCATCTTGTCCGATGACGCGTTTATGCAATTCTTCTTCGAGTTTTAATAGTTTCTCTTTCTGACTTTGCAGCATTTTGCTTACCGGGATTCCTGTCCAGCGTGATACTACGTCGGCGATGTCTTCAGCATCAACTTCTTCTTTGATCATGGCATTTCCGCCCTGCATTGTGTGCAGTTTTTCTTGGGTTTCTTCAATCCCCTTGTTTAGGGCCTGAAGTTTCCCGTAGCGAATTTCGGCTACTTTACCATAATCACCTTCACGTTCTGCTTTCTCGGCTTCAAATTTCAAATTTTCAATTTCTATTTTGTTTTGCTGAATCTTGTTGACCAACGTTTTCTCGCTTTGCCACTTTGCCTTGAAAGAACTTTCTTGTTCTTTTAGTTCGGCAATCTCTTTGTTGAGTTGCTGTAACTTCAATTCATCTTTTTCCCGTTTAATAGCTTCACGTTCAATTTCCAATTGCTTGATTTTACGTGAAATCTCGTCTAACTCTTCGGGCACAGAGTCTATTTCCATACGTAGCTTGGCAGCAGCTTCGTCCATCAAATCGATCGCTTTATCCGGTAAAAAACGGTCAGTAATGTATCGACTGCTTAATTCAACGGCAGCAATAATCGCATCGTCTTGAATACGCACTTTATGGTGATTTTCGTACCGCTCTTTTAGCCCGCGTAAAATGGAGATGGTACTCAGCGTGTCGGGTTCATTTACTTGCACAATCTGAAAACGACGTTCCAGCGCTTTATCTTTTTCGAAATATTTTTGATATTCGTTTAGTGTGGTGGCTCCGATAGAGCGCAGTTCGCCACGAGCTAATGCCGGCTTCAGAATATTGGCGGCATCCATGGCTCCTTCACCCTTGCCCGCACCCACCAAGGTATGAATCTCGTCGATGAAAAGAATAATATTTCCATCGGACTTCTTTACCTCGTTGATCACTGATTTCAGTCGCTCTTCGAATTCACCTTTATATTTGGCTCCTGCCACCAGTGCGCCCATATCGAGTGAATAAACCTGCTTGTTTTTTAGATTTTCGGGCACATCTCCCCGCAGGATACGGTGTGCTAGTCCCTCTACAATTGCCGTTTTTCCGGTACCCGGTTCTCCAATCAGAATAGGGTTGTTCTTGGTTCGTCTACTTAGAATTTGCAACACACGACGTATCTCCTCGTCCCGCCCGATAACGGGATCTAACTTCCCGTTTCGTGCAGCTTCATTGAGGTTGATAGCATATTTTTCTAAACTTTGATATGTATCTTCACTAGATTGTGAAGTTACTTTTTCTCCTTTTCTCAATTCATCTATGGCGGCACGAAGCTCTTTTTCCGTTACGCCAGCATCTTTTAAAATAGTAGCTACCGTGCTCTTTACATTCAGCAGGGCAAGTATCAAATGCTCTAATGAAACAAACTCGTCGCCCATTTCTTTAGAATACTGTGTTGCGTTGAGAAAGACTTCATTAGTTTCCCTGCTCAGATATGGCTCTCCTCCCGATACTTTTGGAAAAGATTCAATTTGCTTATCGAGTACAATAGATACCTGTTGCCCGTTGATGCCTAATTTCTGAAAAAGAAAATTTGTGACGTTTTCCCCCACTTTCATTACCCCATACAATACGTGAGCTGTTTCGATGGCTTGGTGATTATGGCTTTGGGCCACATTCATGGCCTCTTGCAATGCTTCCTGAGATTTGATCGTAAAATTGTTAAAGTTCATATAGTTTGTTCTCCTTTCTCTTTGCTTAGTAATAAAATAACAATCATACAGGCGCAAAAGATTTGCCAATGATCGTTATATGACTATATTGTCGTATTTATGAGGCTAATCACTGTCAAAAAGACATATATTAGTTAATTTGTTTCTTTACTCTCCGAATGGCAGAATACTAGATATTGAGACCTCGCTGTACACTCCGTTTTAGAATAGGGGCATGGATACCTCTATCTAAAATGATTTTTGTATCTTTATCGCTTTAAAATAAAAGAATGGATAATATGGCAGAAAAGATAGAGTTGGCTGAAACGGTTATGCTGATTGATGCAGCATTTCTGAATTTTGTGATTACCGATATGAAAAATAATTTTGAACGCATGCTCGGGCGCACACTGCAAGAGGTGGATGTATCGCTGCTGATGACCTATTTGGCTTTAGATGCTTCGCTTATTCATGGGGAAAACGAGATACAAGTATTGTGGGTTTATGATGAACAGTCTTCCAAACTTTCCTTCTGCCAACCATCCGTATTAAAGGAAGAATTAAACGGTGTTGCTTTTATGAATCTGTTTGGTGAATTTTCTTTTGTGAGTGTGTCATCTGAGGGAATGGTTTCCCGAGAAGAATTATTTCTTGATTTGCTGAATATAGTTGTAGATTCGACTGACGTGAAAAAAATCATAGTAATTTCCTTTAATGAGGAATATGGTGACAAAGTGCAACAAGCGATGAATAAAGTGGCAGATAAAGAGATGATACAGTTTCGTATGAACGAGCCGGCAACGGTTGTAGACTATCGGTGGGAGATGCTTGCCTATCCGTTGATGCAGGCATTGGGTATTAAAGGTGAAGAGTTGCAATAAACTAAATAGTTGCTGTTATGTCTGATTTTCGTCTTAAAGTATTTCTTAGTGTAGCAAAGAACCTCAGTTTTACGAAGGCTTCGCAAGAACTTTTTATTAGCCAGCCGGCCATCACCAAACATATACAGGAGTTGGAAGTTGCTTATCAGACTCGCTTGTTCGACCGGCTGGGGAATAAGATTTTGTTGACTGCCTCCGGACAACTATTGCTAGATCATAGCGAACGCATTCTGGAAGATTATAAACGCTTGGAGTATGAGATGCACCTACTTCATAATGAGTGTACCGGAGAATTAAGGATTGGTGCGAGTACCACCATTGCCCAATATGTACTTCCGCCTCTGTTAGCCAGTTTTATAGATAAATTTCCACAAGTCACATTATCTCTTATCAATGGCAATTCCAGAGAGATAGAGACAGCTTTGCAAGAACATCGCATCGATCTGGGATTAGTGGAAGGCATTTTTCGTTTACCTAACTTGAAATATATCGATTTTCTGGAAGATGAACTGGTAGCCATTGTGCATCCGGGTAACAAGCTCACACTGGGCGATGAGATTTTACCTGAAGATTTGCAGCATATTCCTCTTGTGCTTCGTGAAAGAGGCTCCGGAACACTTGATGTATTTGAAAAAGCACTGATGCAGCATAACATTAAGCTATCTTCTCTTAATGTATTGCTATACTTGGGCAGCACAGAAAGTATTAAACTTTTTCTCACAAATTCCGATTGTATGGGAATTGTTTCCGTCCGATCCATTGGTCGTGAGCTTTTTGCCGGTCTGTTTCGGGTGATCGAGATTAAGGGAATGCCTATGATGCGTTCATTCTGCTTTACGCAGTTACAGGGGCAGGAGCCGGAAAGCGGCTTGCCACAGGTTTTTATGCAGTTTGCACATCATTATAGTAAAAAGTTATAGTGCATAAGAAAAAACAATTAGTCTATGTGCGATAAGCGTTCTACCTTTGCATGCATAATTAAATAAAAAAATCAAATGATGAATGCGTTCTTTCAATCGCTCAAGGCGAACAATAAAGTGATCTATGTTTCATTGTTACTGGTGCTCACTTTCTTTCTACTGCTAGATTATATTCCTTCTTTATCTGCTTATTCTTCTTGGCTTACTCCTCCGGTGGCTTTGTTTATCGGACTGGTTTTTGCGTTACTTTGTGGGCAGGGACATCCCAAGTTCAATAAAAAAGTATCTAAATATCTATTGCAATATTCTGTTGTCGGTTTGGGCTTTGGAATGAATCTTCAGGCTTCGCTTGCTTCGGGTAGAGAAGGAATGAAGTTTACTCTTATTTCTGTGGCAGGCACCATGCTTATAGGTTGGTTTATCGGTCGTAAGGTACTAAAAGTAGGGAGAGACACCTCTTATCTGATAAGTTCCGGTACAGCCATTTGTGGAGGAAGCGCCATTGCGGCTATAGGGCCGGTGCTGCGTGCTAAAGACAGTGAAATGTCTGTGGCATTGGGTACGATTTTCATATTAAATTCTATTGCTCTTTTTACTTTTCCTGCTATTGGTCATTGGCTCGGTATGAGTCAGCAAGAATTTGGGACATGGGCCGCCATAGCCATTCACGATACCAGTTCTGTGGTGGGTGCCGGTGCTGCATACGGCGAAGAAGCCTTAAAAATAGCTACAACGATTAAGTTGACCCGTGCCCTCTGGATTATCCCTCTGGCTTTCGTCACTTCGTTCATCTTCAAAAGCAAAGGCCAGAAAATTAATATTCCGTGGTTCATTTTCTTCTTTTTGCTTGCTATGGTTATGAATACGTATGTGCTCAATGGCGTACCGCAAGTAGGTGATGCAATTAACCATCTGGCACGTAAAGGGCTTACCATCACCCTTTTCTTTATAGGTGCTTCTCTCTCCAGAGACGTGCTAAAATCAGTCGGTATCAGACCCCTTATTCAGGGTGTTTTGCTTTGGGCAGTCATTAGTCTTAGCACATTAGCTTATATTTATTGGTTCTAAGGAGATTTTTATTCAAATCTTCTGCATCGCGTGTTCCTTTTCAAGTAGTCGATAGGCTATAAGATATTGACCTTCGTGTCTTTGTTTATATGGTAGACGTGAGTAAGATGAATATTGTTGCAGTGAAAGCAAAAAATAATAAGGGGCAGAGTTCTATTTTCTGCCGGACAATGACTCGCATTGTATGCTCCGTAAGAAGTAGAACTCTGCCCTTTAAAAGAGGGTAAGTAAAAAAGAAATTTATTTTTTTGCTTTTAATCCTTCCGAAATGAGGGCTTCCAATTCTTCTGCCAGTTCAGGATTGTCTGAAATGCACTGTTTGGCCGCATCGCGTCCCTGACCTAGTTTCGTTTCGTTATAGCTATACCACGAACCACTTTTTTTAACGAAGCCCATGTCCGTGCCCAAGTCCACAATTTCTCCCGAACGAGAGATTCCTCCACCAAACATAATGTCGAATTCGGCTTTACGGAAAGGGGGAGCCACTTTGTTCTTTACAACTTTAACACGTACCTGGTTGCCTATTACTTCATCTCCGTCTTTCAATTGAGAAGCACGGCGAATATCCAGACGCACAGTTGAGTAGAATTTAAGTGCATTACCACCGGTTGTTGTTTCAGGGCTACCAAACATCACACCGATTTTTTCGCGCAACTGGTTGATGAAAATGCAAGTAGTGCGTGTTTTGCTTACGGTACCTGTTAGTTTTCTGAGAGCCTGAGACATGAGGCGGGCTTGTAATCCTACTTTATTTTCGCCCATATCACCTTCAATTTCAGCTTTAGGGGTCAGAGCTGCTACAGAGTCAATCACAATAATGTCAATAGCCGAAGAACGAATCAGCTGTTCGGCTATTTCGAGAGCTTGTTCACCATTATCGGGCTGAGATATCCAAAGATTATCTACATCTACGCCCAGCTTGGATGCATAGAAGCGGTCGAATGCATGCTCAGCATCGATAAATGCTGCAATGCCGCCTGCTTTTTGTGCTTCTGCTATGGCATGAATGGCCAGAGTTGTTTTACCGGATGATTCCGGCCCATAGATTTCTATGATTCTTCCTCTCGGATAACCTCCTACGCCAAGAGCGGCATTAAGAGCGATTGATCCTGAAGGAATTACTTCAATTTGTTCCACTACGTTATCGCCCATTTTCATGATAGAACCTTTGCCGAAGCTCTTTTCTATCTTTTCCATAGCTACCTGTAAGGCTTTTAATTTTTCGCTTGATGCCATATTCTTATTATCTGATTCAAAATTTAGTTCGTCTTTCTTGCCCATCATATTTTAAAGTTAGTAGTTACCTGAGTTATTTGCCCATAATCTGTTCTGCATGCGTTTTGGTATTCACCTCTTTGGAATCTATAATTCTTTCGATGATTCCTTCTTCACTAATAATGAAAGTAGTGCGCAGGGTTCCCATATATGAACGGCCGTACATTTTCTTCTCGGCCCACACTCCAAATTGTTCTACCAGCTTTTTATCTGTATCCGCAACCAGTGTAAAGGGCAGACTGTTCTTCTCAATGAACTTCTGATGGGATTTCTCATCATCTACGCTTACGCCAATTACCTCGTATCCGGCTTTGCGTAATTCCGAATAATTATCTCTGAGATTACATGCCTGAGTAGTGCAGCCCGAAGTATTATCTTTCGGGTAGAAGTAAAGCACTACCTTTTTCCCTTTGTAAGCGGCCAAGCGTATCTCTTCTCCATTTTCATTTATGCCCAGAACTTCCGGGGCTTTATCTCCTATGTTCATATCTGTTTCTTGTTTTTATAGTTCCAGATCAGCGCCCATCACCTCGTGCCAGGGCAGGCCTTGTTTATTTAGCTGTTCCATAAAAGGATCAGGATTGAAGTCTTCAACGTTGTTTACTCCCGGGCATTTCCATAATCCTTTGAAGAACATCATGGCACCAATCATGGCCGGAACGCCTGTGGTGTAGCTCACTCCCTGCATACCTGTTTCTTTATACGCTGCCTCGTGGCTACAGTTATTGTAAACGTAGTAGGTGCGCTCTTTACCGTCTTTGATGCCACGTATGCGGCAACCTATTGAGGTCTCTCCCGTATAGTTTTCGCCGAGTTCCTGTGGATTGGGCAATACAGCTTTCAGAAACTGGATAGGAACAATCTTCTGTCCGTTGTAGTCTATCTCATCGATGCGTGCCATACCGATATTCTGAATTACACGCAGGTGAGTCAGATATTCTTCTCCGAAGGTCATCCAGAAACGTGCCCGTTTGATAGTCGGGAAATTCTTTACCAAAGATTCCAGCTCTTCGTGATAAAGCAGGTAAGACTCTTTGGGGCCGATATTAGGATAAGTAATAGGTTGGTGAATTTCCAGCGAACCGGTTTCCACCCATTCGCCGTTCTCGTAATATTTTCCTTTTTGAGTGATCTCACGGATATTTATTTCCGGATTAAAGTTAGTGGCAAATGCTTTGTGATGATCGCCTGCATTGCAGTCCACAATATCCAGATACTGTATTTCGTCAAAATGATGTTTGGCTGCATAAGCGGTATATACTCCACTTACACCCGGATCAAACCCGCAACCCAGGATGGCTGTCAGACCTGTTTTTTTGAAACGTTCATGGTAAGCCCATTGCCAGCTATATTCAAAGTGAGCTTCCTCTTTCGGCTCGTAGTTGGCTGTATCCAGATAATTCACTTCGGCTCTGAGGCAAGCTTCCATAATAGTGAGATCCTGATAAGGAAGCGCTACGTTGATAACCAATTCAGGTTTGAAATCAGTGAATAATGCTACCAGTTCGTCTATACTGTCGGCATCTACCTGAGCGGTTTTTATCTTTGAATTGCCTATTGCTTTAACAATAGCGTCGCATTTTGATTTTGTGCGACTGGCAATCATGATGTCCGTAAATGTATCGGCATTCTGTGCCACTTTATGTGCTACGACGGTTCCTACACCACCCGCACCAATAATTAGAACTCTACCCATTTTTAGTGATTCTTGAACTTTAATCTTATACTTAAACCAATCTCGTGTATCTTTAGAAGTATGCTTGTTAAAAACAGGCTGCAAAATAAACCTGCTACTCGCTAAAAAATAACTTATTTTTTAGTAGCACACTTCAACTTTTATTGAGCAAAGATAAAAAATAAATCGGAACTAATTTACTTATCGATAGTCTTCTTTGTCATTCTTTTATCTGCGATGAGATTTATCCTTTATTATTTAATATGATCCAAACGATGACCGGTGCACCAAATAACGCTGTTACGGCATTGATAGGGAGAGTACCCTGCGCACCGGGAAGTTGAGAAATAATGTCGCAGATAAGCATGGTAACCGCACCACACAGGATAGCCGCAGGCAGAATAACTCGATGGTTGGAAGTGCCCATTAACCCGCGTGCAACGTGAGGCATTGTTATTCCTATGAAAGCGATGGGCCCCGTAAAAGCGGTGGAAGTTCCGGCTAGCAGGGCTGTGGCAAATATGATGAGTAAACGTAAACGCATAACAGAAATGCCCAGTCCGATGGCATAATTTTTGCCTAGTAAGAACACGTTCAGTTGTTTTTGTAGTACGAGTGCTAAAAAGAGACCTCCCCCGATGATGGGAGCCATAATAAACATTTGTCCCCAGCTTACCGATGACAGGCTTCCGAAAGTCCATGTGATGAAGAGCTTTAGCATGTCCGGATTACTTACACTTTGAAGAATACTGACGATGGCCCCGGCAAAATTGCCGAACATCATTCCGATGATGAGCAACGACACTGTTTGAGGTATTTTAATGGACACGATAATGACCAGAAGCAATACCCCGATGGCTCCGGCAACGGCAGCAATGACTTGTCCGCCACCTACCACAAAGCCAAAGGGTAGCACGGAAGCTCCGAGAGTTAGCAAAGCCACGCCCAAACTTGCACCCGAGGTAACCCCCAACACATCGGGGCCGGCAAGCGGGTTGTGGAAGAGTGTTTGCATCAGTACGCCAGCAACAGATAGGGCGGCCCCTGCCAGTATAGCGGTCAATGCTTTGGGCATTCTGTGATTCAGAATAATCTCCCGATAAATAGTATCATGGCTGTGCCCCGTCAATGTAGCTCCTATCTCATTTAAAGGCAGGTTTACACTTCCTATCGCTATATCCGCCATAAAAGCAATGCAAAAGAGGACTAAGAGTAGAATAAATTTGTTGTTCATTGATTCCTGCCCGTTTTATTTTAGTTTCTCCATATACGTCAGTTCATAGCCCGGCAACAATTCCGGGTGAAGAATTTTGATCATATCACTCAGCAGAAGATCCGGACGCGCTACACCACTTTCCCAGTAATCATTTCCGCCCCGCACATTCTTTCGTTTGTTCAGGTTATACACTTGTCCTTCTTTGTATGCTTTGAATAGCTTATATTTAGCATCTATCTGTCCCAGTTCTTCGAGCGAAGAAGCTTCAGAACCTATCCAGATGTCTGCATGTCCAAAATTGATTAAAGCCTCCTCGATGTTACTGTTTTTGCTTCCGCTAGCCGTTGTGTCGTTGGCATAAAAATAGCTTCCTCCCGCATCGCGAAATAATTGCGCATTGTAGCTTAGTCCGGTAGGCATCGACCAACTTCCCCGATAATCCTGACCGGATAGTACGGTGGGGGCATTCGCTACGGAGGCAGCCAGCTTTTTAATGTTGGTATATCGTTTCTCCACATCGGCAAAAATGCGGTTAGCCAGAGCTTCTTTATCAAAGAAAGCCCCTATGAATTTAATCCATTCGGCTCGTCCCAGCAATGTTTTCTCCTGCCATTCTATATTGTATATCACCGTTATGCCCGTTTGCTTCATCCGCTTGCTGTTCTCATCTTCGGCATTATAGGCCGATGTCATAATGGCCTGCGGATGGAGTAAAAGCAGATTTTCGATGTCCAGATTGAACGCATCACCCAAATCTTTTATTTTTCCCTCTTTTACTCCTTTTAGTATCGTAGGGTTATAGATGTATCCTGTGCTACATACCCCCGTTACTTTATCTAATTCGCCCAACAGTTGCAAAAAGCCCAAGTGTGTAGCCGAGTTGGTCATCAGACTTTGCAGTGGAATTTTAATCTTATGTCCGTCGGCCGGAACGTTGATTGTTTCATTCTTAACCAGGTAATATTTATCATACACTTTGCCTTCTTTCCAGGGATTGAATACGGTCACTGTGGTGTAGTGGGGCGCATGCGCTATGCTAAATCGGCAAGCATACGAAAGAGCGACGGGCTTACCGTCTGTTGCAGTTGTCTGGCGAGGGCTTTTATTGCCACATGCAGCGAGTAACAACAGTAGCGGAAAGTATAAATAGCATATTCTTTTCATTGTCAGACCATTTAGAATCGTTATATATGGGAACGCAAATATACACGATAATTTTCAGAAAACAGTTTTATATTTAATGATACTGACAATGGTCTTTTGTTGAGTGCTCTGCTTTATGTAAATAAATAATTATACTTTATAATAGCAGGTCGCTCATCCCGAAAAGCCTCTCAGGAGTGTTCAGAGAGGGGGGTGAAAGGGGACCTGTTTTCTTTGCAAAGAAAACAGGTCCCCTTTGCAAAGAAAGTTAACTCTCTTTGCAAAGAAAAGGAACTTACTATAAGTTATCGATGAACCTTAATTTAAAATGTAAATATCGCTTATTGGCAAGATTGTTCGTTGAAGGAGAAATGGAGCAAAAGGCATGTATTACTATAAAGCTTACTGCCTTTCTGTCAGTAGCGCGTGGGGAGGTATGGATGAATATTGCATGAATAGCTGTCATTTTCAGGAGTTAGATTCCCGGTTTGTTGTTTTGGCACAAGGTTTGCTTTTAAGTAATCGTTCGGTAAATAATGAAATAATAACAAATTAAAAAGATAACAATCATGGGAAAAATTATTGGTATAGACTTAGGAACGACAAACTCCTGCGTCTCTGTATTCGAAGGAAACGAACCGGTGGTCATTGCTAACAGCGAAGGAAAACGTACAACACCTTCTATTGTGGCTTTTATAGATGGAGGAGAACGCAAAGTAGGTGATCCTGCTAAACGTCAGGCCATTACAAACTCACAAAGAACAGTATTCTCCATCAAACGTTTTATGGGAGAAAATTGGGAACAGGTGCAGAAAGAAGTTGCCCGCGTACCTTATAAAGTTATTAAAGGCGAAAATAATACACCGCGTGTTGATATCGACGGACGTCTCTATACTCCACAGGAAATCTCAGCCATGATTCTGCAGAAAATGAAGAAAACAGCCGAAGATTATTTGGGACAAGAAGTGACCGAGGCTGTTATTACCGTACCGGCTTATTTTAGCGATTCTCAGCGTCAGGCTACCAAAGAAGCCGGACAGATTGCCGGACTGGATGTGAAACGTATTGTAAACGAGCCGACTGCTGCTGCCTTGGCCTATGGTCTTGATAAAGCGCATAAAGATATGAAAATTGCCGTATTCGACCTTGGTGGCGGTACTTTCGATATTTCTATTCTTGAGTTTGGCGGCGGTGTGTTCGAGGTTCTTTCTACTAACGGTGATACTCACTTGGGTGGTGATGACTTCGATCAGGTAGTAATTAATTGGTTAGTCCAAGAATTTAAAAACGATGAAGGCGCAGATCTTACTAAAGACCCGATGGCTTTGCAACGTTTGAAAGAAGCGGCCGAGAAAGCAAAAATCGAGTTGTCTTCTTCTACCAGCACAGAAATTAATCTACCTTATATTATGCCGGTGGATGGTGTGCCCAAACACTTGGTAAAGACGTTAACCCGTGCTAAGTTCGAATCATTGGCCCATGAACTGATTCAGGCTTGCCTTGAACCATGTAAAAAAGCCATGAACGATGCCGGTTTGAGTAACTCAGATATTGATGAGGTAATTCTGGTAGGAGGTTCTTCGCGTATACCTGCCGTTCAGAAACTGGTTGAAGATTTCTTCGGAAAGGTTCCTTCTAAAGGAGTAAATCCTGATGAAGTGGTTGCTGTAGGTGCTGCCGTACAAGGTGCTGTATTGACCGACGAAATAAAAGGGGTGGTATTGCTCGATGTTACTCCGCTGTCAATGGGTATAGAAACCATGGGTGGTGTGATGACAAAACTGATTGATGCCAACACAACCATTCCGTGCAAGAAGAGTGAAACATTCTCTACTGCCGCCGATAATCAGACGGAAGTAACCATCCACGTATTGCAAGGCGAACGTCCGATGGCTTCTCAAAATAAATCTATTGGTCAGTTCAACTTGACCGGAATAGCTCCTGCCCGTCGTGGTATTCCTCAGATTGAAGTATCATTTGATATTGATGCCAATGGTATTTTGAAGGTATCGGCTAAAGATAAGGCGACCGGCAAAGAACAGGTTATTCGTATCGAAGCTTCCAGCGGTCTGAGTAAAGAAGAAATTGAGAAAATGAAAGCTGAGGCTGAAGCGAATGCTGAGGCTGATAAGAAAGAACGCGAAAAGGTTGAGAAAATGAATTTGGCAGACAGCACGATCTTTCAAACTGAAAATCAGTTGAAGGAATTAGGCGATAAATTGCCTGCAGATAAAAAAGCGCCGATTGAAGCGGCTTTGGCTAAACTCAAAGAGGCACATAAAGCACAGGATTTAGCTGCTATCGATACGGCTATGGCCGAAGTAAATACAGCTTTTCAGGCAGCAAGCGCTGAAATGTACGCTCAGAGCGGAGCTCAGAGTGGCGCACAAGCAGGCCCTGATATGAATGCAGGTCAGCAGGCAAATGCAGGCGACGACAGCAAGCAAGGCGAAAATGTACAGGATGCTGATTTTGAGGAAGTGAAGTAAAAGGCGATTAGAAACAATCAATAAATAGTAGAAAATCCCTGTAAGCAAATAGTTTACGGGGATTTTTGTTTTTGTGAATTTATGAAAAGCTATTGTTTCTAATTGTTTTTTATCATACATTTGTACCATATTTGTAGCGCGCGCTAATTGGCGATGATGTGCGCCTTATTCATGCTTATTAGGTTTTATTATGTCTTAATTGGCGATAATGTAACGGATGATACAAAATATATGGGATTTAGTCAACTGAAAATACCGAAGATTTGCGAACAATGTGGAAAGGCTTTTGAAGAAAAAACCGTTGTTACTCGCTTCTGTGGTTCTACCTGTGCTAATAAGTCTGGCAAAGAGAAAAAGCGGCAAGCTAAGGAAGCTGAGCAGAAGCAGAAACTCTTAGAAGAATCAGCTAGCAGAATTGCGGAGATGCAAACTCGTCCTTATATCTCAATCACAGAAGCAACAATTATGTTTGGTATTTCTAAAGATACTATTCGCCGCCTTATTAAATCGGGAAAAGTACCGGCTGTTAATTTTGGAGAACGATTGACAAGGGTAAGTCGTAAACACCTCGAAGAAATGTTTACTGCGGTTGAGATATCGGAAGAGCCAAAAGAAAAGCCGATGAAACTGCATTACGAGATAGATGAATGTTATACCGTTACTGAAGTCTCCGTAAAATATGGCGTGTCGCCCTCAACAGTAGAGAATACAATTCGCCGGAACAGCATTCCCAAACGGCAAGTAGGTAACTTTGTATATGTTCCCAAAGAACCAATCGATAAAATATTCGCAGGCAAATGAAACAACTCTCCAACACAAAAGTAACTGTTCGATTACGCAAGGCGGATGATCGGAAGGAATGGTATGTTTACATTGAAAGCTATCCGGTAAATGTTCCGGCAAGCAAATTCCGCAACGTGTTCGTGAATATCTGAATCGCTGTGTCACTACAGTTGAATGGGATAAAAAACGTACTGCCCGTACAGATTCAGCCGGAGCAAAAACCTATAAGCCCAAACGTGATGATAATGGGATAATCATTTGTCGGAGTGAAAAAGACCAAGAAACCATGCTATATGCCGATGGAATTCGCAAACTTCGCCAACGGGAATATGACAATGCTGACTTATATAACGATACAGAAAGTACACAAATCGAACAAAAGGAACGTTCACAGCAAAATTTCGTAGAATACTTTAATGCTACAGCTAAGAAACGCCACGCGCAAAGTTCAGATTCTATTCGTGTAAACTGGAAACGAGCATACGAACTAATAAAACTTTTCGCTGGAGATATATTGCCTTTTTCCAAAATAGATAATCGCTTTGCTGAAGACTTCAAGCTATATCTTTTATCTGCTCCTTGTGGAGGAAATAAAAGTGGAACCATTTCTCGCAATACAGCTGTAACTTACTTCTCCATTTTCAAAGCGGCATTGAAACAGGCTTTTGTTGACGGGTATTTAACAACGGATCTGTCGGCAAAAATCAAGGGCATACCAGAACAGGAATCACGCCGCGAATATTTAACAGTTGAAGAACTAAACACTCTCGCTAGCACGCCATGCGAACGAGATGTACTTAAACGAGCTGCATTATTTTCAGCTCTTACCGGCTTACGGCATTGTGATATTCAGAAATTACGATGGAAAGAAATCAGCATGAACGGCAATCAAGCTCAACTGCATTTCACACAGCAAAAAACAAAAGGCGTCGAATATATGCCCATTTCCCAACAAGCACTTGATTTGTGTCGCGATCCTCGCGAACCGGAACAACTCGTTTTCGAAGATTTGCCTGATCCTGCATGGATTTCTAAACCATTGAAACGCTGGATAGAGGCTGCCGATATCACGAAGCGAATCACATTTCATTGCTTTCGGCACACGTATGCGACCCTTCAATTATCTAGTGGTACAAATATTTACACCGTCAGCAAGATGTTGGGGCATACCAATTTGAAGACCACACAGATTTATGCAAAAGTTGTGGACGAGAAGAAAAGCAAAGCAGCACAAGCTATTCAGTTGAGCACCCTTAAAGATACAGAACCATGAAAAACAATATTCTGGAATACATCACATTATATGTGATTGTTGCTTGTGCAGCGGTGGTCATTGCAACATTGGCTCGTATATTCGCTGTTTCAATGGGGTTTGATAGCTTTACGGCGTTCATAGTTTTCTTAGTCGTATTAGCTATCCAAGTAATAGTGTACCTAAGCATTCATGTGGTATTGCAAAATCTGATGTTGCCGTGGATTGGGAACGGATTAGCTAAAATTCCCTATTTTCGCAAGAAGATTGAGCAAAGACAAGCCCTTCCTGTTGTCGTTGAACCACAGGTAGAAGAAAATAATACTGAAACTGATATACCGGAATCGGATATGTCTTTAGATGACATTCGGAACGAACAGCAGAAAAACATAGTCAAAGAACAGGAAGATATTCTGAATGTTGCTTTGGACTATACCCGAAAATCGTTTGCTCTTTATCTTTCCGATGAAGACCTTGATGTTCTTAGCCGGAATGTCCGTGCCTATATGAACAAGTTGGACGAGAAAGAATTGAAGCCTGTTAAAGTTAAAGAACTATCTGCTCTCGACCTCCGTCACTTCGGTTGGAATATCTGGAACTATTTCAAACCAAGAAATCAGATGGACATTGCGAACTTTCTGAAAATAGTATTCCCAAATATTTTTAGAGATGTAACAGAAGACAGTATCAAAAGTCATTTGAAGGATGATGAATTGAAGGGGGTAATTAAAATAATAGAAAAGTTAGTTTGACTTGAAGAATCCATCTTTGCCGCTCAAAATGAGGCAAATACTATAAAAACCACTATCTTTGTGTTCTAATAAATGTGCGTTTTACAGGAAAAACAAATACAAGATGAAAATCTATTTCTCGGATTTTTTTAATGTGTCACCAGATGATCTTGATGAATATGGAGCCTTTAATGTGTCTCTAATTAATGATTTGCCCCTATTTATTGACCCATTTTTATTATTTGGGAGCAAAAAGCCTGAGTATCAAACTCTGCATGAAGAAATACTCACATACCTGACGTTTTTAAAGAATAAATCCGAGCAAGGCATAAGCGATATCTCTCAAATAAAATCTTGGTATATCTTTTCTGAAGTAAAACAAAATTGGTTTGGATATAGCAAGGTTGGAAATAGTGGCAGTGGACTTGGTGAAAAATTTGGAAAATCTATGTCATCTTCTATGCACCTCGTTTTTGACGATTTGGGAAAGGAAAAGGTAACACAAAGTTCTCACCTTGAAAAGGCAGGACTTTTTGAAATTGGAGTTGGGAAAGACAATATAAGTGACTTTACGACAAATTTGATAAAGCATTATTTGCTAAATTACACTCAAAGTTTTGCGGAAAAGCATATTGACAAAAACTTGCTAAAGGCAGTAAAGGTTAACAAAGTTTATTTTGATTATGAACTTGAACGATGGATGCCCAAAGAATTTACTCTACCTTTTATTTTAGGAGATTTTGTAATTCTTACCCCTAGAGACATTTTAACGAAAGACGACAATTGGATAAACAGCAATGATTTAAGAGGTGATTTTACGAGAATCTGCAATAGCATACAAAATGATCAATTGCGAAATGAAATTTTCAACTATTTCCAAAAAAAACTTCCAAAGCCTCCTAAAAACAAGAAAAATACACAAAAGGAAATTACTCAAGCAATACAAGAAACGATCCGACAGTATCCTGAAATAATAAAATGGTATATCAAACAAAAGGAAGAAAATAAAGAAGGGGCAAAGAATGTTTCTAAGCAAAAAGTTCAAGAAGTTGAAACAATTTTCATTCACCAGATTAGTTCTTTTGTTGAAACGCTAATAGAGAAAACAGACTTTTATGACATTAGCCCGCAAAGCTCTTATGATGAAGCCCTGAAAAGAGTTGCCTTCTTAAAGCAAGTCATCGAGAATAATGATGGCTATAGGCTTTTTTATATTGACGGGAAGCCTATAAAAAGAGAAGAAGATCTACAGATCATATATCGGCTGACTTGGTATGCTTCAGATTTTGATGTTAACAGAGAGGTGAATAATGGGCGTGGTCCTGTTGATTATTCTATTTCAAAAGGCTCAGCAAACAAAACATTAATTGAATTTAAGCTTGCATCTAATTCAAAACTAAAGCAAAATCTTGCGAAGCAAGTTGAAGTCTATGAACAAGCAAACAGCACAACGAACTCTATAAAAATTATTTTGTATTTTGACAACAGAGAACTAAGGAGTGTCAATAAAATACTTAAAGAACTTAAAATAGAAAATAAACCCAATGTCATTCTCATTGATGCTGGGCGGAAAACGTCAGCATCAAATGTTAGGCAGTAAATATACATTCTCTGCAACCTCAAAGCAGTAACAAGCACAAAATATCACCACTTTAAGTGTTTTCTAAGTGTTTCTCCAGTGTCACCCAGACACCGCAGAAACACTATTTTTATTTGCACCATATTTATTAATAACGATAAAATATGGAAGCAAACGAAATTTCTTTTGAAAATCTGCCCAAGGCAGTAGCGCATTTGGTCAGCGAGCTAGCTGAAATCAAATCTTTAGTAGAGAAGGAGCAAACACCTGTTGTTCTCCAGAAACAAATTCCAATTGACATTGAAGAAGCTTGCCGGATTATCGGCAAAGCGAAGCCTACCGTGTATGCTCTTGTGCGCAAACGGATGATTCCCTGTTACAAGAGCGGCAAGAAACTCTATTTCTTTGAGGATGAACTACTCGAATGGATTTCCAAAGGTAAAAAGAAAACCTTGCAGGAGATAGAATCCGAAGCGGAGGCAGAATACAACAAGCGTAGAAATATACGGAAATGAACTTGTTCGACTTGTTAGCTAATTTTTGGCGAGTGGACGAACAGGAAAACTTCAGCGGGCACGATACTCGATTGTATTTCTTCTTGGTGCATTTAACTAACCGTTCCTATTGGGCGGAATGGATAGAATGTTCCAACAAACGATTGACGGCCAATGCGAATATATCTTTGGATGTTCTGAAATCTTCACGCGACCGACTAAAGACAGCCGGTCTGTTAGATTATGTTTCTGGGGGCGGACATAGGATCAAAACTAAGTATCAGATTTTAGCACCTAAGTCCAACCTTAAACCCTCACCCTATAATATTAAGACTAAAGACAAAAATTCTAATATAAATTCTTATGGAAAAAAGAAAGGATTTGTCTATACGGGAAGTGATTTCGACTAATCAGCAATTCTTTCAGGCATTGCGGAAGGATGCTCAGAAGATAGTCGCCCATGAAAAAGAAAAGATGCGGAAGTTGCGTTTGCCTCTGCCACTGGCTTATGCTGACTTTCAGAGTTTGTTTTGTGAGTTTGGTACAATTTGTTTGCACAATCGCAATCAGGCAAAGAATTTTGTCATTGACAAAAATAACGAGCCAATAATAGATCAACTCTATTGCTATATAACCAACGATTCTGCTTTCTCCGGCGATTTGGACAAAGGTATTATGCTGCAAGGAAAATACGGTTGTGGGAAAACAATTCTTCTTGAAACCTATTCATTGCTCCACAATCATATTTCGAGAAGGTTTTTTCTGAATCAGCCTCTGTTTACGTTTATCAAGTCTGTGGAATTGCAGGAGCAAATTGTAAAGCAATCGGCAAGCGCATTTGCTCGACGTCCATTAATTATAGATGAATTTGGACGAGAATCCAAAACGGTTCAGGATTATGGAAACATAAGCCGACCCATATCCGAATTGTTGAGTTTGAGAAGCGATGTTGGAGTCGTAACACATGGCACCACGAACTTCACTTTTGCTACACTTTCATCCGATGAGTTCTATGGTGGAATGATCGGCGACCGTCTCAAAGTGATGTTTAATTTTATCACTTTGAATGGTGAAAGCCGTCGAGTTTAAGCTTTCATTTCAATGGCTCCCTGTTCGCGAGCAATGTAGCAAGAGGGAACTGGACAAGTCCTGTTCTATCCTCTTGCCCTACGGGGTTACTTGCTGTTAATCAGCAAGATATTAAAAGTGAGTTTTATAAAAACTCGTATAAGAATAATAGCTAAAGATTTATTGGTTAAGCGATTAATAAAATGATTTCTTATAAAAAAGTTATAATATGGCACAGAATAAGAATAAAACAACATTAACGACGATTGGAATTGACCACTCCACCAATCGCCAGATAGATAAGCTTTGCAAGCGATACAATCTGAAAAAAGGAGAGATCGTAAAGCTTGCTTTCGAGTATATGGATAAGGCATGTATCAATCCGTCCGAACCTCCCGAATCTGTAAAAACGGAATTAGCGAAGATAAACAAACGGCAGGATGACCTGATACGTTTTATCCGCCACTTTGAAGAAAAGGAACTGAATCCAATGATTCGGGCAACTCATTCGATAGCCACCAAGTTTGATCTGGTTGTCAAAATGCTTTCGGAGAAGCTGGACTTGGAAAATGAGAACTCAAAAAATATCCTAATTCAGGTTCTTAAAAAACTGGATGAACATTTTGGCAGACAAGCAGAGGTTATAAATAATCAGGCTCGAATTTTAGATGGCAATACTCAATCCGTAGAACGACTATCAAAATCATTACAACAGAGTCAGAATCGCAATACAGCGAAGTTGTTAAATCTGATTGGTCTCTATTCCGAGCTGGCTGCTTGTGGGGTTATGGACGGCAAGCGAAAAGAGAACCTAAAGGCTGAAATTATCAACTTGATAAACGAGTAATAGAATGAACATCGACTTTCCACCACCCTCCAAAGGGACATATAACAATGCCGGAGGTTGCCGACAGTTGGCAAATTATTTAGAGCATGAGGATTTAGAGCGCATGGAGAAAGGTATTTATACCGAAGGCTTCTTCAATCTGACGGAAGAGAATCTGTATAAAGCCCAAGTTATTGAGGATATTGACTCGAGTATCGGTCAACTCCTAAAGACAGATGCCAAATTCTATGCAATACACGTCAGCCCGTCAGAAAAGGAACTGAAAACGATGGGGCGAACAGAGCAGGAACAAGCCGAAGGCATGAAATGCTATATTCGAGAAGTCTTTATTCCCGAATGCGCCAAGAACTTCAACAAGGGATTATCCGCAGAAGATATAAAATTCTATGGTAAAATCCATTTTGATCGCAACAGGTCAGATAATGAGTTGAATATGCACTGCCATTTGATTGTCAGTCGGAAAGACCAGTCGAATAAAAGAAGCTATCGCCACTCACCAACCATAAAAACACAAAGAAGGGAGCAATCAAAGGCGGCTTCGACAGAACGAACTTGTTTCAGCAAGCAGAAGTAGGTTTTGATAGACTATTTTACTATCAACGAGATTTGCAAGAAACATTTATGTACTGCAATACGATGAAGAACGGCAGCATAAAAGACAAATTGCAGATGCAGGAGCAAGAATTAAAGCAATCCCAAAAGTCTTTAGTATCTGAAATAGATAATAGTAAAAAGCAAGAGCGTACCAACGTTGGTACGGACACACAGCCAAACGTTCAAACGTTTGACCAGTCAAACGACCAGACAGCCGGACAGTCGATTAGTCATAGCGGACAAAACGTTCTCTCTTCCTTATTTTCCATACTTCCCACCGCAACGGATATTGGCAATCCTAATCCGGAAGATGAACAGCCACTTAAAAAAGTCAAGAAAAAGAAGAAAGGCAGAAGGATAGGCTGATGAACTCCTTTTTCCTTTGGCAAACAAAGGTATATTCCAAGAATAAAACGTCAACACCAAGCCGCAAACGGTTTTTACGATAAATCTCCACACCTACGCTACGCTTCGGGTAGTATTTCCCGCAAAAGTGTTGCCTTATTCATTCTTTCCATAGAAGAGATGTTTACAAAATGTAAAAGGGGAAAAATATGAAGGGGGGTATGAAGGATAAAACAGGACGATATTCTTTTGAATTCTTCCTGTTTTTACCCGTAAAAACAAGAAGAATGCTTATGTATATATATGATGTTGATAACTTTTTTACCACACACGACTACTGTTTCTCAAATATTTAGTAAATTTGTCGAATTGTGTCAAGTCAAATACTATCAAAGATGTTGTTTGCAGAGAAAATACGTCAGTTGCGTGAAGAAAAGCAATTGCTCCAAAGCCAAGTTTCTGCTGCCCTTGAAATAGATAATGCATTGTATTGTAAGATTGAGCGTGGAGATCGTTTTGCTAAACGGGAACAAGTTATTGCACTTGCTCAACTTTTTGAGACAGACTCTAATGTTCTTTTAAGCCTTTGGCTTGCAGATAAGCTTATTGTAACTATTGGTAACGAGGATGAATTAGCTCAGAAAGCATTAAACATTGTTCAAGAACAAATAAAGAGAAAATAACATGAGTACATTTTTCTATAAAGGGGAAGAAAATATTTTGCCTTCGAGTGAAACGCCAGCTATTGAGTTTAGTGATAACTCTAAGCCAAGTAAAATAAAGGAGGCTTTTCTGAAAGTGCTTGACAATAAAAATTTATCATTCTTGTTAGGTAGTGGTTGCTCTTCTTGTGAAATCAAGCAAACTAAAGAAGGCGAAGAAGATATTTACCAACAGATAGGAATTCCAGTAATGGCACCGCTTGCAAAAGAATTTTATGGATTGGCTGGATTTCAAGAAGCAAGGGGGTGGCTAAAGGATAAGTTACGAATAGATGTTGAATCTAAAACGTTCGCAACAAATCTTGAATCTTTTCTATCAACATTGCATAGTTTGTCTTTTTATCATTCGAAAGTTGAACCACTGAAATCAGATAATGCAGGTGAGGAAGATGCGAAACAACAGGAGAAGGGAACTAAAAGTGAGTTTGGAAAATTAGACACTGCTGGCAAAATAAATCATATAATTGTTGAAGCGAGGAATTTTATTCTGGAAAAAATGCTCAATGAAGATAATGTAACAAGCAAGCAGGATGAACATGTACTGAATATATACAAACAATTTTATAGAAAATTACTCTCTCGCAACTCAACTTTGCCAAGATTAAGTATTTTCACAACAAACTATGATATGTATTCCGAAAAAGCAATGGACTTATTAGGAATACATTATGTGAATGGGTTTACAGGGGGAATTTGCAAATTTTTCAATCCAACAATTTTCAATTATGCTCTTGCTGAAAAAATGGATTTATCTCAGTCAAAATGGAGTGTCATAGATAATTTTTTCTATTTATACAAAATACATGGTTCTGTAAACTGGATTGAGGCAGAAGGGGAAAATAAGCTTTTTAAAGTTAGGGAAATACAAGAGGCCTCCTTTGATAAACTGAAAGGTGAGGCTACTATTATGATACACCCTACACCCCTAAAATACAATGCTAGTTTAGGAAGTCCATACTCTGATTTGTTTCGTGAGCTTCAAAGGAAGTTAATGGTCAATAACAATATTCTTGTCACAATAGGTTATAGCTTCAGCGATGAGCATATTAACAATCTCATATTTCAGGCTTTTACAATTCCTTCATTTAGATTGATTGTCATAGGAGAGCCAACCGAATACAATAAGATAGGCGAACTAAAAAAGTTAGATGACCCAAGAATTTGGATAATTGGCGAAGAATTTCCAAAAGATGATGAACATTATATCCCACTACACTTCTTCAAAAGATTTGTTGATGAAGTACTGCCCGATTTGACAAATGAAGATTTAGACGAAAAAATGGAGACAACCATAAATAACTTGAAAAATCTACTACAATGACGAAGGAGGATAAACAGCGAGTTATTGGAAAAGTTGTCGCAATAAATTCTGACCGCTTTTCAGTAGAATTGTTGAGTGGACTGGAGAACTTCAATGTGAGCGGGTTCGATGATATTCATTATTTTGCTCAATTGAATAGTTATGTAATAGTTCCATACCAAAACTACTATTTGGTTTCAGAAGTTTCAGGAGTTCGTGAGAAAGACCTGAATGTCCCTTTTTCCAATCCGACAGAACAAATTTTGAGTAAAATCCAAACAGGAAAGTTTTTAGAGGTCATACCTATTGGAACAATAAACAATAAGAAATTTGATTTTGGAGTTAGCGTATACCCGACTTTGTATTCGGATGTTCTCTATATAAAGGAAGAGGAACTAGATATAATTTTCAAAACAAACAAAACAGAGATAACAAACTGCCAAAACAAAGCAGAATGTCTAATTGATGGCTGTCAGTGCGGAAATCGTTATGTCTCTTTACCGATAGGAAGGTCTAGTATATTTCCAGACTACGATGTTAAAATAGACATAGATAGATTTTTCGGAAGTCATTCCGCTGTATTAGGGAATACCGGTAGTGGAAAATCCTGTACTATCGCTTCTATGTTGCAGACATTATATAAATACACGGAATATAGTGCGGTCGGTAGCACTTTTGTCTTTTTTGATGTAAACGGGGAATACAGCCAAGCATTCAGCAAGATCTCGGAAAATAACAATAATGTAGAAGTCAAGAATTTCACCATTGACGAAATTGATGAAAAAGGAGAAGGAAAACTGATAAAATTCATATTGCCACATTGGTTCCTAAATATTGAAGAATGGGCGTTGTTGCTGCAAGCAAGTGAAAAAACTCAATTACCAATCTTGCGAAATGCATTAGCATTAGCTGTCTTATTCAGCAAAGATGAAAGTATTGATGGTATAAAAAATCACATTCTCGCAACTTGTATAACTCAAATATTAAGAGATGAATCAAGTAGTCCGTCAAAAAAAGACAGAATAAAATCAATTCTTCAAAAATTCAACACCAACAACATTCAGTTATCAACAAAGATTTCTGAAACGAAATTATCATATCAAGACGGTAGAAATACAATACATTTAGATTGTACAATCGACAACTGCCTCTTTATACATTTTGGTCAATTAGTTGGTGTTGAGGCATTGCATGAGTATTTGCAGAAAAAAAATGAAGATGATAGTTATGAGTTTTTATCAGATAGTTTTAGCTTACCTGCTTATCAGCCAAATCAAAAATTTTCTTTCAACAAATTAGAAGAGGCATTAGATATTGCTATCCTTTTTGAAGAATCCTACGGTAATAGGCAGATTAGAGATTATTGTTCCTCTCTAATGACAAGATTTAAAAGCGTAAAGGATAGGGGAGATTTCAATTTTCTTACTAAAAATGATTCTAATACAGAATATTCTGATTTCATAAATCAGTTTATAGGAGTAGGTAATAATGTAAAAAAATCACAAATCGCGACAATCGACTTGAACTCTGCCAATGATGAAGCTGTTGAAGTTGTATCTTGTGTGTTGTCAAGAATGATTTTTGAAAAACTGCGAAAAACAAAAGACCGAAATAAATTTCCTGTTAATCTTGTTTTGGAAGAAGCTCACCGGTATATTTCTACAGAATCCGGAAAAGTGTTTGGCGATGCCAATAGAATTTTTGAGAGAATAGCGAAAGAAGGGCGAAAGTACGGGATGTTTCTGTTGATTTCGTCTCAACGACCAAGTGAATTATCACGGACGGTTTTGTCTCAATGTAGCAATTTTATTGTTCACCGAATTCAAAACCCCGAAGACTTATCGCATATTCGGCAAATAACACCGCATATTTCTGATACAATCTTAAAGCGACTACCGTCAATACCAACTCAACATGCGTTGATATTTGGTCATGCCGTAAACTTGCCAACTACATTTAAGGTAAATACAGCAGATCCGAAGCCCAAAAGTGATAATAATGAAATCAGTAAAAACTGGTTCAGGGAAAAAGAGTTTGAAATAAATATAGAATAATTACAATATGCCCGAAAAACAAAACATAGAATACAAGTCCTCTTGGCACGACAAGTATCTGGAATGGGTTTGCGGTTTCGCGAACGCACAAGGTGGTGAAATTTATATAGATAAGGAAGATTCCGGGAAAGTTACTGGGGTGGAGGACTATAAAAAGCTGATGGAAGATATTCCCAATAAAATAAGAAATCACATGGGAATTTCTGCTGATGTTAATCTTTTGCAGGAAAATGATAAATACTATATTGAGATTGTAGTCCAACCATATTCTGTGCCAATTTCGCTGCATGGTCAATACTTTTATCGTAGTGGGAGCGTAAAGATGGGACTAACTGGAAATTCACTCAATGAGTTCCTGCTAAAACGCTCTGGTCTGAGTTGGGATGAAGTAACTGAGCCGAGAGCGACCTTTGACGATATTGACGAAAAGGCATTCAAGGCATATTTGATAATGGCGAAAGAAAAAGACCGCTTGCCGGATGTGGAAGGGTTGACCATGGAAGAGATTTTCAACAAATTACGTTTAACCAAAAACGGAGAGCTTACACGTGCGGCGATAATTCTTTTTGGTAAAGACCCGAGACGATTCTCTACGAATGCCTTTGTTAAAATTGGATATTTCAAAGGAGATGCTGACTTGCGCTTTCAAGATGTCGAAGAAGGGAATATAATCGTTCTGCTGAAAAGCGTGTTAGAGCGGTTAGACCATAAGTATCTTACTCGCTCCATTGAATTTAAGGGTATGCTCCGTTTGGAGCATAGTGAATATCCGATTCCGGCATTGCGTGAAATGCTTTTGAATGCACTGGTACACCGCAAATACATGGGTTCATTTATCCAAATACGTGTATACGATGATAAGATAACTATTTGGAACGATGGACGATTACCTGAAGAAATCACATTGGAATCACTTAAACACGTTCACTCTTCTTACCCCCGTAATCCGCTTATTGCTGATGTTTGTTTTAAAGGTGGACTTATCGATTCTTGGGGGCGTGGGACGGTTCGAATCATAGAAACTTGCAAAGAGGCAGGACTTCCCGAACCTGAACTAACTGAACGTGATGGTGGTTTCTTGGTAACTCTCTTTAAGAACAATCTTTCTGAAGAGCAATTAGTAAGACTTGGTCTTAACGCAAGACAAGTGAAAGCTGTATCATATGTAAAAGAGAAAGGTCGGATTACCAACAGCGACTACTAAGCAATAAATGAAATATCTGACAGAACTTCTTCAAGAGATTTGGAAGATTTAGTTGCCAAAGGAGTGCTGAAGCGAGTTGGAGATAAAAAAAGTGCTTACTATGAAATATAGCTTGGCGGATAAATGGCGGAAATGGCGGTTAATTGGCGGATAACTTTTTGAGCCTTTGTAATTGCGCGAAGCGAGCAACGATCAGGCAGGATGTTCACTCGTTGACAATGAATATTAATAATAATGAACAAAAATGAGAGGTAATCTATCCGATATTAATAGTTTTGTGGATTACTTAAGAAGGATATAGAATAAAACAGGTTTTAATTGACCAGACAAGATTTTAATAATATGGCAAATACTAATTTAAAAGAAGCCAAGGCTGCTAAAAATGATGAATTCTACACTCAGTTTCATGACATTGAGATTGAGATGAATGCATACCTCGAATATGATCCCAGTGTATTTCGAGGTAAAACCGTTCTATTGCCTTGTGATGATCCGGAATGGAGTAATTTCACACGTTTCTTTGCAGCTAAGTTTGATGAACTTGGATTGAAGAAACTAATTTCAACGAGCTATGCACCTGATGCCAAGAAAATGAAATTGATGGCAGAACCGTCTATGTTTGAAATGGAAGCTCCTCAGTTTGACCCAGCAAAAGCACAAACGAAGGGTAAAATATTTGTTTTAGATAAAGATTTAACAGGGGACGGGAAAGTAAATATCGATGATTTGAAATGGGAATATCTCAATGGTGATGGTGATTTTCGCAGTAAAGAGGTTACAAAACTAAGGGACGAAGCGGATATAATCATCACGAATCCTCCGTTCTCCTTATTCCGTGAGTTTTTAGCGTGGATAGTATGTGTTGATAAAAAGTACATTATCATAGGAAATATGAATGCGGTAACATATAAAGAAACATTTCCATTGATAAAAGAGAATAAAATGTGGATGGGATATTCTATTCATAGTGGGGATAGAGAGTTTCAAGTTCCCAACGAGTATCCTATTACAGCTGCCGGATGGCGGATTGACGAAAAAGGGAAAAAATATATTCGCGTAAAAGGTGTACGCTGGTTTACCAATATCGATCATGGTCGCCGCCATAAAGCATTACCACTAATGACAATGGAAGACAACCTTAGATTTTCTAAGCATAAAGAAATAAAAGGTAAAAATGACTACGACCGTTACGACAACTATGATGCCATTGAGGTTCCCTTTACGGATGCAATACCGTCTGATTATTATGGGATTATGGGTGTTCCTATTACGTTTTTGGATAAATACTGCCCGGAGCAATTTGAAATCTTAGGGATAACAAAAACTTGGTTTGGTGCAGCCTCAAAACTTTACTCCGAGCAAATTCAGATTGACCGTCATGGGAAAGAATCCAAAGTGACAAAGCTGAATGATGGGGCAGTATTGCTGCATTCTGATGTTCCATCAAATAATACGTATTATATAGTTGATGGGAAATATTATACCCAAGTTTACGCAAGAGTTCTTGTGAAACATATCTAATTATGATTTTCTAATGAGTAATCGAGCATACGTTGGAGTATATCCATCAGTATATTTGATAACACTTCGGGCATTCAAATCATTGTATTTAGGAGTATCCTTAGCAGTGTATTTCTTCGTTCGTAAACAAGACGTATTTTGCCTGTCGGTTATCCCTAAGATTTCAACTTAAAAACAAGATATAATATGAAGACAATATTACATACAGAATGGACTGTTGCAGATATCTGCAAAGGATTTACCTATAATGAATTGGAAGGTAAAGGTTTGTTTGGGTTGGACGGACAGCTTACCATTCAGCCAGAGTACCAACGCCATTATATCTATAATGATGGAACACGAGATGTAGCCGTGATAGATTCCTTGTTAAAGGGTTATCCAATAGGTTTAATCTACTTTAATCGAATAAGTGACGGACGATTTGAAGTCCTTGACGGACAACAACGCATAACTTCTTTCGGTCGTTTTGTTACAGGAAAATTTGCCATTAAAGATGAGAGCGACAACGTACAGTATTTTTCGGGTTTGCCTGAAGAAATGAGACAATGCATACTGCAATCGCCATTGCTTATCTATGAATGCGAGGGAGAGGAAAAGGAAATTAAGGAGTGGTTCAAGACCATTAATATAGTGGGGATACCACTCAATGGGCAAGAATTGCTGAACGCTATATTTTCGGGCAAATTCGTTAATACTGCCAAACGAGTATTTAGCAATTCGCAGAATGCTGAGATGCAAAAGTGGAACCACTATATTAAGGGGGACGTAAAAAGGCAGGATTATCTTGCCGAAGCACTCAAATGGATTTGTCACAACAAGAACATGACAATTGATGCTTATATGAGCAAGCATCGCCATGACAATTCCATTAATGAATTGGAAAACTATTTCCGCTCAGTGATTGATTGGGTGTCGACCACATTTACTATGGTGGAGCGTGATATGTGTGGGTTGGAGTGGGGACGGCTTTATGAGACTTATCATAACACACCTTACAGTGTCGATCACCTAACGGCGCGAATAGGAGCATTGCAGGCTGATGATAGTGTAAAATGCCCCCGAAACATTTATGAATATGTGTTGGGTGGGGAAAATGACAAGAAGCTGCTTGATATCCGCATATTCGAGGAATCGACAAAAAAAGTGGCTTACAACCGACAAACTGAAGTTGCCAAGAAAAAAGAAGTCTCCAATTGTCCGCTTTGCGCCATCGGCGACAATACCAACAGAACACGCATTTACCGCCTCAATGAAATGGATGCTGACCATGTGACGGCATGGAGTAAAGGCGGGGCAACTAGTATTGATAATTGCGAAATGCTTTGCAAAACGCATAACCGCTCAAAAGGCAACCGATAAGGGTAAGTAACCAATAAATATCGCTTATTTTGTGAGAGTTATATCAAATTAATTATCACAAAATATGTATATGCAAAAAACATTTCAAGAAGTTTCAGAAATCTGGTGTAGTGCTAAACGTAAAATTGTAAAACATTCCACCATGTGTGCCTATATGCTTACGCTACAAACCCATTTACTTCCTCGATTCGGGTCAATGACTGAAATAACAGAAAGCGATGTTCAACGATTTGCCATAGAGAAGTGTTCCTCCGGTCTTGCTAAGAAGACGGTTAGAGATATAATTGCGGTGCTTAGGGGTATCGTGAAATACGGAGGCAAGCATAAATTTTTTCCTTTTCAGCAATGGGAAATTGAATATCCGACCAATACCGAATCCAGGCGCTTGTCGACATTGACGCTGAATCACCAACGGACATTAATGCTTTATTTAATGGAATACCCTACACCTCAAAACATCGGTGTGCTTTTAGCTCTTTGTACTGGCATGAGAATAGGAGAAGTATGTGCATTGAGATGGGAGGATGTGGATTTCAAACAAAAGATTATCACCGTAAATCGCACAGTTGGAAGAGTGTATAATTGCGAGTTGAAGTCGACAGAGAAAATATCCTCTTCTCCTAAAACAAAAAACTCATATCGTGAAATTCCGATTTCAAGACAACTTCTTCAATCATTGAAAGCCGTAAGGAAGGTATCATTATCTCCTTATGTTGTGGGGGTATCAGAATCCTCAAAAGAGCCTCGTTCTTATCGTGATTATTTTGATCGACTCTTGAAGCGTCTAAACATTCCACACGTCGTATTTCACGGACTCCGGCACACTTTTGCCACCAGATGTATTGAGAGTAAATGCGATTACAAAACTGTTAGTGTGATACTTGGTCATTCTAATGTCGCTACTACACTCAACCTATATGTCCACCCCGACCTCAATCAGAAGAAACGGTGTATCGATCGTATGAGTAATTTCTTGGGAATGACCTGAAGAGAAAAACGATGTTCTGAAAAAAATCAAAACTGTTCACTATCTTTGCGTGTTCATTGACAATGAACAGCAGTTCAAAATGAACAGAAACAACTAAAAACGATAATGTAACCGATGTTTGCATATGTATTATCAGTATGTATTTGTACCATAATCATATAACTACCTGATATTCACATGTCATTTCTTTCGAGGAAGTGAAGTAAATAGCTATCGAAAACGATAGTAAAGAATAAAAAAACCGCAGTAGAATGTTTTACTGCGGTTTTTTTATTGCATTTTTTTGCTTGTTCCACCTTATTTTTGATGAGGTGTCTTGAGAAAATATATTGGATTTAAAAAGAGGTCGATATGAAAATGGAGCAAACAGAATACTCGGAGGTCGGTACTATTTTTAATTTTAAGACTGACTATATTGTTTCGGCTTCATTCCGATATGTTCTTTAAAGGCTCTTGAAAAATGACTTAGGTTGGTAAAGCCCAGTTGATAACCCACATCTGAAACAGATAGCTTTTCCTCTTTCAACAAACGGGCGGCTTCTTTCATCCTGAATTCTTGATAATAACTGAAAATGCTGTTGCCGAAAATTTGCTTGAATAAACGTTTCAGCTTGGAGGAACTCATATTGGCGTAAGCTGCTAATTCTTTAATCACGGGCGGAGTTTCCAGATGTTCAAGCATTTGCTCTTTTACTTTGTATATGGTTTGTATATCCTGACTGTTTAAAGCATAAAGATGTTTTTCATCCCGCTTCTCCAATTCCATTAATAGTCTGCAAATCAGTTCTTCTGCTTTTATTCTTAGAAAAAATAGTTCAAAGGTTTCATCTACCGATTCATCTACAATCTCATCCACAATTTTCTGTAGAGAAGGATAAATCATTTGTTCGAATAGTAGGGGCTGCGTATTCTGTAACAGACCTTGCAAAACCGGCGATTTTTCTGACAGGTCAAATAGCCGGTTTAAATAATTCGCATCTACTTCTATATTAATAGACGCAGTATTTGTATCCACTGGAATAATAACATCGGTATTCATTCTACTGGTTCCAATTAAAACTGAAGGTATTGCTTTTAATTGTTTTCCCGTTGATACTATTTCTGTTTTAGGCATAATGTTTTGAAACTTAAAAAGTATCATTCTTCCGGAAATATTGATATCCGGGTTTTCAACTATTATGTCTTCGTTTAGTTCGTAATTAAGGATTAACATTCGGATATGTTCATTAAAAACAAACCCGGCACAATAACCCTTGCCATATTTCTCAGGGATTTTTAATCTTCTGTTTTTTACTTCCGTACCCAACAAATAAGCAAATCTGTTTAGAACATTCGGTACTGTTTGCTGTTTTTCTTTTTCCATTATAAGTCTTTTACGACTATTTTTGTGGCAAATGTAGTTATTTTATCTTGAAAATGCCGTATAATTTTGTATTGGTAATTCAGTTAAAAAAGAATGTTATGAGTATGTTTGATAAATTAGTAAAAATAAATTGCTGGTCTAAGAGTAGAATACTTAAAAGATTGGGAAGCAATTTACTGGAAAAGTTCTATTGTTGCGAAATTAATAGCACTGAAATAGATAGAAGCACTTTGTTTGCTCATCATGCGCGTGGATGTACGATTGTTGGATCAAAAATCTTCGATAATGTTGTAATATTTCAAAATGTAACGATTGGATCGAACATGAGATATAACAAAATCAGTAGAGAATGGGAAAATATAGGTAATCCGATAATTTGCAGAAACGTAGTGATTGCTGATGGAGCAAAAATTTTAGGCCCGATAATAATAGGTGAAAATTCTGTTATAGCAGCCGGTGCAATAATTACAAAAAATATTCCGCCTAATAGTGTAGCGTATGGCGTGAATCAATTTAAGCCGAAAGATGCTAAGTACGATTTGGTGTTTAATTCGAATAGGATAAGTTCTGAGAAAATTATAGAAGCTAATAAAACTTTGATCTTACAATTGAGCCAAAATGGATAACAATATAATTTGTAAAAGAGTAAAAGAAATGAAACGACATTCGATATCAACCAATTTTAATCAATTATTTAAGCAAATTATCCCGGAAGAGATAAGCGACAATGTATTTACATTGGTAGGGAAAGTTTTTCCTGTTATTACTGCGGGCAAAGAAGATCATTATAATTCCATGATAGGCAGCGGAGGTGGTTTGGGATTTCTTTTTAAGAGACCCACCACTTGGTGTGTTCTTAGAGCAGATCGTTATACGCTTGAAATGATTCAAAAAGAGCAAACATATACGATGTCTTACTTCTCGGATGAATATAAGGAACAAATACTCTTTTTGGGAAGTAAGTCGGGGCGAGATAGTGAGAAAATGAAAGAAGTTGAATTGACAAGTGTTCAAACTCCTTCCGGAGATATATCTTTTAAAGAAGCCAGACTAATTATTGAATGTAAATTAACGCAAATTACGACCCTGAATCCCAATGATTTTTGCACACAAGAAGCTAAAGACTATATAAACGAAGCTTATAAAGAACCAAACGATTATCGTAAATATGTATTTGGCGAAATCACCCATATTTGGGTGAAGAAGTGATGACTGCCCTCCTCTCATTTCATCTCCATTAATACTAACATTATCCACTGCGAAATTGTTGAAAAGCATTCTCCATCCTTACAAACAAATCATTGAAGCTATAACGAGGATCATTAGAAACTTATACATTTTGCGTTGCTCCACTGAACATGAATCTTTCGTCTAATGCCTTTCTGTTGCAAAGGAAGTGAAAATAATAATTTGACGCATCGCTCTTTGTGAAGACCTAATATTTTGTGTTTAGCGAAAAAATTATGTTAAATCAAGAGCTTTATTGAATATATGATAGTATATTTGCCATTTCATGAACATTTAGATTTTTGTGATGATAATAGATGTCTTGTTTTTTTTATTTATTATTATTTGGGGAATATGAAAAAAAAATCTGCAATAGCAAATTATGAAATACTAATTCATGTATATTTGCGGCGTTAACCAAATATTGATGAAAATTAATGCAAAGTTTTAATACTGATATCCAATTGTTTAATACTTTGTTTTCAAAGTATCAGAAACGATTTATTCACTTTGCAGTGAGTTATGTGTGCGACATCTCTGTGGCAGAAGATATTGTGATGGAAAGTTTTTTATATTATTGGGAAAATCGTTTCTCCATTGATAAAGATGCCAATCTTCCTGCTTATATTCTAACCGTGATTAAAAATAGAAGCCTTAATTATCTTCGCAATCAAGCCATTCATGCCAAGGCTGAAGATCACATCCGTTTGCATCAAGACAGAGTGCTGCAGGCTAATTTAATTTCGTTGGAAGCTTGCGATCCTCAGGAACTCTTTTCTTCGGAAGCCGAGGGGATTGTGAAGGATGCATTGGCGAAGTTACCCGAATTGACAAGAGAGATTTTCGTTAAAAGCCGATTTGAAAATAGAAGTTATAAAGAGATTGCTTTAAATTTTAATATAAGCGAGAGAACGGTGGAATCTCATATAAGTAAAGCCTTGAAAGTTTTAAGATTGGCTCTTAAAGATTATTTGCCGGCTTTGTTGATTTGGCTTTCTCACGGTATTTAGCCCTTTCTTTAGATAAATATACTGTTATTAAATGTTAAACAAATAAGCTTCTCACGGGGAACGTTCTTCGTGATGTGCTATTTATATAGAACGTAAGTTATGGATAGGAATAGGTTATATAAATTTTTCTCTAGAAAATCCACATTGGAAGAAGAAGAGGAAGTACTTGATTGGATGGAAAGATCAGATGCCAATCAACAGGAATTCTTGAATGAACGTAGTATCTATAATATGACGTTAATGCATGTCGACGATTGTTCGGACGGCATTGGAAAATATAAAAAGGGATTTCCAATATGGGGCAAAGAAATAATAAAGGTGGCGGCTATGCTGGCAGTGTTGTTTGCTATGCATTTTTATTATTCCTCCAAGGAAGAGGAGATGTCTTTGGCTTTTAATACGGTGAAAGTGCCTTCAGGGCAAAGGGTGAACTTGGAGTTGCCTGACGGTACAAAAGTTTGCGTGAATGCTTGTTCCGAATTGACTTATCCGGCGGTATTTTCCAAAGAAAAAAGAAATGTAAAGTTAAAGGGAGAAGCTTTTTTTGAAGTGGCTCATAATGCGAACAAACCCTTTGTTGTTGAGACGGAATTATGTGATGTGGAAGCTTTAGGAACTGTTTTTAACGTAGAAGCTTATCCTAATTCCGGTGAGGTTTCTACAGCTCTTCTGTCTGGCAAGGTTCGGATTACTGATCGGTATAATGCAGATAACCGGATACTGTTGAGTCCGAATCAGGAGAGTGAATTTACAGGGCAAATTTTTAAAGTAGGTAATATTCGTTATCCGGATCATTTGCGGTGGAGAGAAGGATTATTATGCTTTCAGAATATGCCTGTGGATAAGTTGATAAAGGAACTTGAAAAATATTATGACGTGCACTTTGTTATTAGTAAGTCTGATATATTGACTCATATTCTGAGTGGAAAATTGAGAATTAACGAGGGAATTGACCATGCATTGCGCGTGTTACAAAAAAATGTATTTTTTGAGTATAGCCGTAATGACGAGAGTGATAATACCATTTATATCAAATAAAAAGAAAGTTAACTTAAAAATTAATATTGATCCTTTTTATAATTAACAATATTTTTAATAAAAAAAAAGCCTATGATGAAAAACTATTTTAGACGAAATGATGAATCTAAAAGTAAAAAAAGCCCATCAATGTTGCAGCATTGACAGGCCGGAAAGAATTCAATCTAAATGTAAACTCAATTAAATCCTTAATCGAAAGTAAAAGTATGAATAATAATTATTTATCCAGATTTTTTTTGTATAAAAAAGGTTCTGATAAACACATTTTAAGAGTTATGAAAATAGCTTCTTTCTTTTTGTTTTTTTTATGTTTCTGCCTGAATGCAGTAAATGTAAATAGCCAAAACGCACAGGTTACTCTTAACAAGGAGAATGTAAGCCTGAGTAATATATTGAATGAGATCGAGAAACAGACGGATTATTTGTTTATTTATGACAAAAACGTAGAAGTCCAGCAAAAAGTTTCTGTCCATGTTAATCGCCAGAATTTGAAAGAAGCTCTTGCCGAGTTACTTAAGGGAACTGATATTGTTTATGCGACTGAAGGTTCGAATATTATTCTTAAAAAAGTAGGGGAAGCAAAAGTCGTTCATCAGGAAAAAAATATTTCAGGAGTTGTAAAATATGCTGATGGAGGGGCCATTATAGGAGCTTCTGTTGTGGTGAAGGGAACTTCTTTGGGTACAATTACCGATATTGATGGTAAATTTGCACTTTCTATTCCAGAGAATGCAACCGAACTGGTTGTTTCCTATGTTGGGATGAAAACAAAAGAAGTTGCTGTTAAAGCAGGGAGTGCAATATATAACATCATCTTGGATGATGATGTTAAGACACTTAACGAAGTGGTGGTCGTTGCATATGGTACGCAGAAGAAAGTAAATCTGACAGGTTCTATTTCTGCTTTGAATAGTGATGAACTTGTGAGTAAACCTTCCGGACAATTATCTGCTATTTTGCAAGGTATGGC
Organism: uncultured Bacteroides sp.; assembly: GCF_963677715.1. NCBI lineage: Bacteria > Pseudomonadati > Bacteroidota > Bacteroidia > Bacteroidales > Bacteroidaceae > Bacteroides > uncultured Bacteroides sp. The sequence continues at coordinate 1,037,785 of NZ_OY782495.1, read as the reverse complement.
TCCGGGAGTAACTATTACAAGCACTACCGGACAACCGGGGTTGAATACTGGAACGATTAGGATTAGAGGTGTTGGAACTTTGAATAATAATGCTCCGTTGGTTTTGATTGATGGTGTGGAAGGTAATATTGACGATGTAGATGCCAATGATATTATTTCTATGTCCATTTTGAAAGATGCTGCCGCTTCGTCCATATATGGTATACGTGCGTCAAATGGAGTTATACTTATTACTACAAGGAGGGGCAAAGAGAATCATTCTAAAATTACTTATTCCAACTATTTCGGCTGGCAAGATGCTATGGGAGTTGCCAAATATGTTGGTGCACAGGATTTTATGAAATTGATGAATACGACTTATGGTACCGATATATACAGTGCAAGTCAGATTAATGCATATGATGACCCGAATAGAGACGTGAATAAATATCCTGATACTTATCTACTGGGAGACTTAATGAAAACCGGTAGCGGATTTCAACAGCAACACAGCGTTGGCTTTACAGGAGGTGGAGAGAAAATAAAATATGCTCTATCCACAAACTATTTTGACCAGGACGGATTAATAGAGAATATGGGGTTCCAACGATTAACTGTTCGTTTGAATACAGATGCGGAGGTAACTAACAATTTTCATTTGAGTGCCGATATCTCTACCAGATTGCAGAAACGTACTGAACCAGACACAGCATGGAACTTAACTAATAATCTTGCTGTTGCAAATCCGCTTAACGCGAGTCGATATACAGATGGTAGTTGGGCTATCATTAGAGGAGCAAGCAACCCTTTAAGAATAGCTGATGAAGGAGGAAATCATGAATATAAAAGTGATCTGTTTACAGGTAATTTTAAAGGCGTGTACAATCCTATAAAAGGTTTGACCATAACAGGAAGTGTAGGAGTTAAAATGGAGTACATGAATAATAGTATTCAGGATTTTGCTTTGACTTACAATAAACAATACCCATCAGATGGTGAGACTGTTACGTTCGGAAGGAATCAATTGACAAAACAATCTAACCGATATTTTCAAGGCAATTACCAAGGATTGGTTAATTATAATAAGACTTTCGGAAATCATGAATTTACAATATTGGGCGGTATAAGCTATTTACGCGAACGAGAAGATGATTTGGATGCTTATCGATATGGCATTCCCGACGGATTGAATCAAATAAACGCAGGTGATGAAAGTTCCCAAACAAATGGTGGAACTGCTTGGCAATATGGATTGATGTCTTACTTCGGACGTTTGAATTATTCTTATTTAGGCAAATACTTGTTTGAAGCAAACGTCAGACGTGATGGTTCGTCACGTTTTTCGAAGGATCAAAGATGGGGCATTTTCCCTTCATTTTCCGTAGGGTGGAGAATTTCCGAAGAAGAATTTCTAAAGAAATATAATATTTTTGATAATTTGAAAGTTCGTGCTTCTTGGGGGCAATTGGGTAATGACCAAACTATTAATTCTGATGGTTCTTTAAATTATTATCCTTATCAAAGCCAATATTCTTCTTATAGTTATCCGTTTGGTGGAATATTAAATTCTGCTGCTGGATTGGAGATTTATCCGAATACCAATTTGACTTGGGAAACGACTGCAATGACAGACTTTGGATTCGATGCAACTGTGCTATCCAGTAAATTGGATGTTACATTCGATTATTACATCAAGAAGACAGATGATATACTTCTTCGTTTGCCTATTCCTTATTCCGTTGGTTTATCTGCTTCTGTGCAAAATGCGGCTTCGGTAAAAAATAATGGTTGGGAGTTTGCAGTGAATTATCATGACAAGATCGGGCAGGATTTTAATTATTCTGTAGGATTTAATCTTGCCGATGTTAAAAATAAAGTGGTTGATTTGAAAGGTACTGACCAGTTAACTGCTGATAATAATAATGTTGTGACAGGTTTGGTTGTTGGAAAGCCAATTAATTCATTTTACGGATATCAAGTATTGGGAATGTACCAGACTCAGCAAGATTTGGATAAATATCAAAAATTCTCAGATAATGTATCCTTGGGCGATTTGATTTATAAGAAGAATGTCAATGGAGCTTTCGGCTTTGATGACATGGCTTATCTGGGGAGTAACATACCTCGTTATACTTATGGAATAAATTTATCTGCATCTTATAAAGGATTTGATTTCTCAAGTTTCTTGCAAGGAGTTGGAAAGGTTAGCATTAATACTGTGGTTATGCAGCGTGCGCCGGTGAATGCGGACGGAAACTTTAAAGAAATACACTTTGATAGTTGGGCACCTGATAATACGGATGCATCATTTCCACGTTTGAGTACCGGATGGCAAAATTATCAGTCTTCATCTTTTTGGGTCAAGAGTGGTGCTTATTTGCGCGTGAAGAATATTCAGTTAGGATATACACTTCCGAAGTCTTTACTCGGTAGGACTTTTATTTCTAAATGCAGGCTATATGTCAGTGGCGCCAATCTATTTACATTCACGGGACTTCCTAAAGATATTGATCCGGAAGCACCTAATGAAAGTAGATATTATCCGCAGGTGAAAACTTATACGTTTGGTATGAATTTAGAATTTTAAAAAGATGAATTATGAAAAGATATAGTATATATATATTGTTATCATTGTTACTGGGATTAAATTCTTGTGACTTGGATTTTCAACCGTTGGATAGCACGGTGGATGCGACTTACTGGAAATCTCAAGATGACGTACAAAAGGCTGTGAATTATGCTTATAGGCGCTTGGGGAATACCGATCTGCAAGCATTCATCTCATGTGCCACGGATGATAGTTATTCTTGGTCGAACTGGCCGTCGGATATTCAATATGCAGGTAATGGCAGTGCTACTACATCAACCGGGGTTTTTCTGAATACATGGGATCAATATTATAAAATGATTGCCGCTTGCAATAATGTTTTGGATAATATTGATAAGGTAACCACTTTGAGCACTGAAATGTATAACAGATACAGTGCGGAAGTACGCGTTTTACGTGCATATGCTTACATTCAGTTGGCTGGCTTCTTCGGAGATGTTCCGTTGATTGATCATATTCAGAGTATTGATGAATTTAAAGTTTCACGTACTTCAAAGAGTGAAATTATTGATTTTATAATATCAGAGCTGAAGGATGTAGCGGATAATAATTATTTGCCTGTCAGCTATCCTGATTCTGATTATGGACGCATAACCAAGGGAGCCGCATTGGGTTTACTGGCTAGAGCTGCGCTAATGGACAGCAGGTGGCAGACTGCTATAGATGCCTCAAAAGAAATTATTACTTCCGGTAATTTTAGTTATGGCATTGATGATAATTATCTTAGTTTGTTTAATGGAACAAATAAGATGAGTAAAGAGATTATGCTTGCCGCTCAATATATAAAGGGAACCTATACTAATCCCATGGCAACTTGGATTGGAGCTCCTTCGCTTACAGGATGGGGACAGGTTGTTCCTTTAAAGGGATTGATTGATGCTTACGAATGTGTTGATGGAAAGACAATTGATGAATCTCCGTTGTATGATCCCAATAACCCGACAGCCAATCGTGATCCTCGTTTGGCATTGACTGTGGTACTTCCGGGTTCTAGTGTAAATGGGGTGACAATAGATATTACCAAGCCCAGCTCTTCTGACCGTTTGGGGGTGAGCAATGCTTCTTTCAGTGGATATTATTATCGTAAATATATCCCTGCCGATATTGAGGGCAATTGGGATAGTAATTCTTATAATGACATTGTTTTGTTACGCTATCCGGAAGTTCTATTGACGTATGCTGAGGCCATGGTCGAATCAGGAAATCCGATAGATGCTTCTGTTTTGGACGCTATTAATGCGGCAAGAGAGCGTAAAGGAGTGAACATGCCTCCTGTTACTACAACGGACAGGGATGAATTACGTCAAATTATTAGACGTGAACGCCATGTTGAGTTTTCTATGGAGGGCATTCGTCTGTTTGATATACGAAGATGGAAAATAGGAGAAGAAGTTATGAAAGGGACCGCGTATGGTATTCTTAATAATTTTGATAGCAGCAGAGGCGATTATGGGAAGTATGTTAAGGTTGAAGACCGGAATTTTAATTCTCAGCGAGATTACCTGTGGCCTGTTCCTTTAAATGAAATTGGGTTGAATGGCAATCTCTTGCCTAATAATCCTGGTTGGTAATCAGAGAAGAGAGATGAAATAGAGAAAGCCAGTGTCCCCTTTAAAGAGAGCTGGCTTTCTTTTAATTGCCTTATCATGCAAATTTAAAATGAGAATGAAAAGACTAAGTTTATTGTTGCTTTATTTTGTGTTTTCCGCAGTCATTAGTGCACATAATATACAAACGTTTGAGATAAAAAACGGTCATTTTCTCTTTGGAGGACATCCTGTTCAAATACTTTCGGGTGAAATGCACTACAATAGAATTCCTCATGAATATTGGCGTCATCGGATGCAAATGCTTAAAGCTTTAGGGCTAAATACTGTGGCTACTTATGTATTTTGGAATCAGCATGAACCGGAACCTGGAAAATGGGATTTCAGCGGTGATAAAAACATAAAGGAATTCATAAAGATTGCTCAGGAAGAGGGATTACATGTTATTCTCCGGATAGGTCCTTATGCTTGTGCCGAGTGGGAATTTGGTGGCTATCCATGGTGGTTGCAGAATATTAAAGGATTAGAATTACGTCGTGATAATCCCCTTTTTCTGAAATATACCGGTTTATATATCAAACGTCTTTATCAAGAGGTAAAAGATTTGTTGGTTACCAATGGTGGTCCGATAATCATGGTACAAGTCGAGAATGAATTCGGATCCTATGCGGCGCAGCGTAAAGATATTCCATTGGAAGAACATCGTCGTTATAATGAGAAAATTAAAGAGCAATTGGTGAATGCTGGTTTTAATTCGGAGTTGTTCACTTCGGATGGAACTTGGCTCTTTCAGGGTGGAACATTGGAAGGTATATTACCTACTGCTAACGGAGAAAATAATATTGCTAATTTAAAAAAGGCTGTGAATCAATATCATGGAGGAGTAGGACCTTACATGGTGGCTGAATTTTATACTGGGTGGTTACATCATTGGGCTGAGCCATTTCCGTCTGTTGATGCTTCTGTAATCGCTCGTAAAGCCGATGAGTTTTTAAAAAATGGTGTTTCTTTTAATTTGTATATGGTACATGGGGGGACAAACTTTGGTTTTACCAGTGGAGCCAATTATGATAATAAACATGACATTCAACCTGATTTGACGAGTTATGACTATGATGCCCCGATTAGTGAAGCAGGTTGGGTAACTCCTAAATATGATTCTTTACGAGCGGTGATTGGAAAATATGTCAAATATAAACTGTCTCCTGTACCTGCACGAATACCGGTTATTGAAATCCCTTCAATCAAATTGCAGCGTGTTGCGGATGTTTTGGGTTATATAGGAAACGAATCTGAAAAAGTAGAAAGTGAGACTCCGATGACCTTCGAACAACTCAATCAAGGCTATGGTTATGTGCTTTATACCCGGCATTTTAATCAACCGATAAGTGGTGTGCTGCAAGTACCTGGGTTACGTGATTACGCTGTGGTCTATGTTAATGGTGAAAAGGCAGGGGTATTAAACCGCTGTTTTAATAAATACTCATTGGATATTAATATTCCTTTTAATTCAACGCTTGAAATTTTAGTGGAAAATATGGGTCGGATTAATTATGGTTCCGAAATAGTCAATAATAGTAAAGGTATTATTGCTCCGGTTAGAATTGATGATATGGAAATGGATGGCGATTGGACAATGTGTAAATTATCGATGGATAAAGAGCCTGATTTCTCGAAACTTCCATCATCAGATGTTTATGGTATTAATTCGAACGCTATAATTTCCTTAAAGGACCGTCCTGTCGTTTACGAAGGTACTTTCAGTCTGGATAATATAGGTGATACCTTTATTGATATGTCCACGTGGGGTAAGGGTATTGTATTTATTAATGGCCGTAATATTGGTCGTTACTGGAATATAGGTCCTCAACAGACTCTATATATACCAGGGGTCTGGTTAAAAAAAGGGGAAAACAGAATTGAGATATTCGAACAACTTAATAGTCAGTTCCAAACTGAAGTGCATACGTTGAAGGCTCCTATTTTGAATCAATTGAAAACAAATTGAAAAAACTTACTCTGTTTATCATGAAGAAGATATCCATTAAATTCTTATTATTGGTTTATTTAATTTCGTTTATGTGTTCAGCCAAAGCTGAGCAGGTAGGGATGGAATTACCTCTTATTCCTTATCCACAGCATTTGGAAAGGCAAAAAGGATATTTTATTTTATCGCCTGAAACGCGCCTTATTGTTCATGACGAGGGACGTTTTGTAAAAGATATTGCTTATTTCCAATCATTAATAACTCCTTTACTTGGGCGGGGACTTAATTATGAAAGTGGTAAAAATTCAATCGAATTTGATTATACTGCAGAGCTGAAGGAACCGGAAGCTTATCGCCTTTCTATCAATCCGGACAAAATTATAGTTGAAGCTTCCGGAAGTGCTGGTGCTTTTTATGCCATACAAACCATCAGGCAATTATTGCCTGTTGAGGTGGAGATCCATGCTAAAGCGAAAACTCTTCTTTCTTTACCTGCATTACAAATCTTTGACTGTCCCGCTTTTTCGTGGAGAGGTTGTATGATAGATGTTTCCAGGCATTTCTTTTCCATTGATTATTTGAAAAAGCAAATCGATCGTATGGCTTTATTTAAAATGAATAAATTGCATTTGCATCTGACTGATGATCAAGGATGGCGTATTGAGATAAAAAAATATCCGGAGCTTACGATACAAGGGGCATGGAGGGTCTTTAATAATCAGGATACTTTGTGTATGGAAATGGCAAAAAGTAATCCAGATCTTAAAATAGATCAACGTTATATCATCAATAAAGACGGAAAGCAATTTTATGGAGGTTATTACACTCAGGATCAGATAAGAGATTTAGTGAGTTATGCCACTTTCCGTCACGTTGATCTTATTCCTGAAATTGATATGCCGGGACATATGTTGGCCGCTATTGCAGAATATCCTTATTTGGCCGGTGTTGAAAAAATAGGTTGGGGTAAAACGTTCACCACGCCGCTCTGTCCCTGTAAAGAGGATGTTTATACGTTTGTAGATAATGTTTTATCGGAAGTCATGGATTTGTTTCCCTCAAAATACATTCATATTGGAGCTGATGAAGTGGATAAAACGGTGTGGTCACATTCGGAACTCTGCAAAAAATTCATGAAAGATTCCGGGATAAAGGATTTTAATGAACTGCAGACTTACTTTGTACATCGGGTTACGGATTTTATAAAATCTAAAGGGCGTCAATCCATTACCTGGGATGATGCGATTGATGGAAATCTTGATTCTTCGGTTAATGTGATGTATTGGAGAGGATGGGTGCATACTTCTTTGCCTAAAGCTGCACGCAATGGAAATCCTATAATCATGTCTCCTACTAGTCCTTTGTATTTTGATTATATACCTGACAGGAGTTCACTTGAAGCAGTGTATTATATGAATGTTGCGGGTGCTGATTTTCCTGTCGGAAAAGTATTTTTGATAAAAGGGGCACAAGCTAATATGTGGACAGAGAAGATTCCTTCCGAACAGAGAGCGGATTTCATGCTCTTTCCCCGATTGACTGCTTTAGCCGAACGGTTGTGGACCCATCAAGATTTGTTTGAAAGTTATTCGAAGCGATTATTGGCTAATTATCCGCGTTTGGATGCTATGAAAGTGCATTACCGCTTGCCAGATTTGTCAGGTTTTGCCCAGGAAAGTGTTTTTGTCAAGGAAACTGCTTTTAAGGTTGACAATCCGTTTGCTGCAATGGCGGTTCATTATACGACAGATGGTGCTATTCCTACTATTGAGTCAGAGGTTCTCGCTGGGCCATTAAAAGTTACTCAGCCGGTACAGATCAGATTTGCTTTGTTTAGTCCTAGTGGAGCACATGGGGATATCTATACTGTAAACTACCGCAAGGTCGCTTGGTCTAAGCCTGTTCATGGCGGTCATTTTATAGAGGGGTTATCTTGTTCGTTCTATGATGGTTTATTTAAGAATACATCGGCGATTAAAAGCATCAGTGATGGAAATCAGATTGTAGACGGGATAAATGTTCCGAAAGATTTTGTCACCAAATCATTTGCTCTTAAATATACAGGGTATATAAAGGTTCCTGATACGGGAATTTATACATTTTATCTGACTTGTGATGATGGTGGAAAATTATACATTGATAATGGAGTGGTAGTGGATAATGACGGTTTGCATTCCGCTGTAGAGAGGACCGGACAGGTAGCATTATCTAAAGGTGCCCACCGATTTGCTCTTGATTTTATTGAAGGTGGCGGTGGATTTACTCTAAAATTGAAATATAGTATAGGTAACAATGCACCTAAAGATGTTCCAAGTAGTTGGTTGATTCATTAAAAACTGGCATAATACTATGAGTTCTAAACGTTAAAAAAGACTATTAATACAATGTCTTTCTAGTTTGTTCGCTTGATTCGATTGTATTATTATAGAGCTTATTATTTAATCGTGCTTTATTGGTTAAAAAACGGAAAAGTAGAAAATTCATGAGAAAAAATATATTGTTTGTTTGTTTGTTGTTTTTAGCTGTGCAGGTTTTCGCGGGAACTCCTTTGCGAGATGCTCCGAAACCTCTTTCTCCGCTTCCTCTGCCTAAACAGGTGAAATGGGAGCAAATGGAAACTTTGGCTTTTGTTCATTTTGGATTGAACACCTTTGATGATAAGGAGTGGGGATACGGAGATGTTTCTCCGGAAATATTTAATCCAAAAAAGTTGGATTGTGAACAATGGGTGAAAACGTGTGTAAAGGCTGGTATAAAAGAGCTGATTGTTACAGCTAAACACCATGATGGTTTTTGTCTTTGGCCCACTCATCTTACAGAATATTGTATACGGAACTCTCCTTATAAAAATGGAAAGGGAGATATTGTAGGAGAATTGGCTGCCGCTTGTAAGAAATATAATTTAAAATTTGGTGTATATCTTTCTCCTTGGGATAGACATCAAGCGAATTATGGTACACCGCAATATGTGGATTACTTTTATAAAGCATTGAGAGAACTATTGACGAACTATGGTACCATATCTGAAGTTTGGTTTGATGGAGCTAATGGTGGTGATGGCTGGTATGGTGGAGCGAAGGAATTGCGCAAAATTGATCGGAAGACTTATTACCAGTTTGAACGAGCTTATCAGATGATAGGTCAGTTTCAGCCTGAAGCGATTATTTTTTCCGACGGAGGTCCCGGTTGCCGTTGGATTGGCAATGAGAATGGTTTTGCCGGGGCAACCAATTGGTCGTTTTTACGCTCTAAAGATGTTTATCCCGGTTATGAAAGATATGAGGAATTGCAATACGGTCATGCTGATGGAGATAAATGGGTACCTGGGGAGTGTGATGTTTCTATCAGACCGGGATGGTTTTATCATCCTGCCGAGGATACGCAGGTGAAGTCTGTCGATCAGTTGGTCGATCTCTATTATCGAAGCGTAGGGCATAATGCCAATCTTCTATTGAATTTTCCTATAACTCGTGATGGTTTGATATGTCCTACCGATTCGGCCAATGCTGTAAATTATCATCTTCGCATTTGCCGTGAATTGGATCATAATTTGTTATCGGGAATACATCCGCATGCTTCTAATGAGCGTGGAAATGTATTTAAAGCAAAAGCAGTAACAGATGGTGAATATGATACGTATTGGGCAACAGCGGATGGAGTGAATCGAGCTACTCTTGAATTTAAATTACCCCGGAAAGAAAAAATAAATCGTTTTTTGCTTCAGGAATACATACCACTGGGGCAACGGGTTAAATTATTTGTTGTAGAGTACTATTGCAATGGGCAGTGGTTACCCGTGAAACCGGGTGAAGAGACTACGACTATCGGTTATAAGCGTATTCTTAGGTTCCCTACCCTATTAACGGACCGCATTAGGGTGCGTTTTCTTGACTCCCGTGCTTGTTTGTGTATCAATAATGTAGAAGCCTTTTATTCTGGTGACGATCGTGTTCCTCAAGTTGCTTCCAAGGAAATAGAAGTGAAGGGATATCCGTTTACTCTCCCGAAGGTTGATGTTGGTGAAATGGCAAAGTGTATGGACCGGAATGATACGACGACTTGTTTTGTCATTGGACATGAGATTTTGATTGATTTGGGCCAAAAACGTTTGATACGTTCTTTTTATTATTTACCGGATCAACATACTTATCATAGAGGTTTGATTGCCAATTATGAATTGTCTGTCGGTCTTTCATCAGATAGTCTTAGCCAGGTGGTGGCGAAAGGAGAATTTTCCAATATTCGTAACCATCCTGTTTGGCAGTTGGTTTTCTTTGCTCCGGTATATGCCCGTTATGTTTTATTTAAAGCGACTCGTATGATTCACGAAGGTGAACAGTTGGGTTTGGCAGAGATAAGAATCGAATAAAATCTGACCATTTATATTTATATATTTATTAACTTTACACACAAGTCTTCTTTCATCCTTTCATTATTACCTCCTTTGTTAGGAATGAAAGAAGACTTTGCTAAAAACTTTAAATCGGTAATAATGCAGCAACAAAAAAATATAATTGGAAGTTTGTTACTATTGTTGTTTTTTTTGTCGTCTCAAGCACAAAACAATATACTTCCTTATCGTGATTCTAAAATTCTAGTGGAATCACGTGTACAGGACTTACTATCAAGAATGACTCTTGAAGAAAAAGTGGGTCAGTTACTTTGTCCTTTGGGATGGAACATGTATCAAATTGAGGGTAAAAAGATTGGAGTTTCCGAATTATTTAAAAGAACTATTGATGAGCGACATATCGGAATGCTTTGGGGTACTTTCCGTGCTGATCCATGGACTAAGAAAACATTGGAAAATGGTTTAAATCCCCAATTGGCGGCTGAGGCTGGTAATGCGTTGCAGAAATACGTTATTGAGCATACTCGTTTAGGTATTCCACTATTTTTGGCTGAGGAAGCTCCACATGGGCATATGGCGATCGGAACAACTGTTTTTCCAACTGGAATAGGAATGGCTTCTACCTGGAATTCGGATTTGATTGAGAAAGAAGGGCAGGCTATTGCTGAAGAAGTTCGCCTCCAAGGTGGACATATTAGTTATGGGCCTGTATTGGATTTGTCGCGTGATCCTCGCTGGTCGCGTGTGGAAGAAACATTAGGTGAAGATCCTGTTTTGTCGGGGAATATGGCAGCAGCCATGATTAAGGGGTTTGGTGGTGGTGACTTAAAACGCTCAGATGCGACTGTCGTGACTTTGAAGCATTTTATTGCTTACGGCATTCCTCAGGGGGGGCAAAACGGAGGGCCTTCTTATGTTGGTATGAGAGAACTGAAAAGCGATTATTTACCTCCCTTTCATCAGGCTATAAAAGCAGGGGCACTTTCGGTGATGTCTTCTTATAATTCATTAGATGGCATTCCGTGTACGGCTAATCGTTATTTATTAACAGATGTATTACGCAAAGAATGGAAATTCCGCGGCTTTTCCGTATCGGATTTGTATGCTATTGAGGGTTTACAAAGTAGTCATAGAGTGTCTTCTTCTTCGGATGAAGGAGCTATACGCTCCTTGAAAGCGGGCTTGGATGCTGATCTTGGTGGTAATGCTTTTTTTACTTTGACCAACTCTGTCCGAGAACATAAAGTGGATGAGGCACTTATTGATACGGCGGTTTGTCGTATTCTACGTTTGAAATTTGAAATGGGCCTGTTTGAACATCCTTATGTTGATCCAATGAAGGCTAGAAAAGATGTTCGTTCTGCAGTTCATATTGCTTTGGCGCGTAAGTGTGCTCAAAACTTGATAACGTTATTGAAAAACGAAAATAAGATATTGCCTCTTTCTCCCTCGATAGGAAAGGTGGCGGTTATTGGTCCCAATGCTGATAATATTTATAATATGCTGGGTGACTATACTGCTCCACAGGTACCGGGAAGTGTTGTGACTGTTCTTGATGGAATTGTTCGCAAAATAGGAGTGTCTCATGTGCAATACGTAAAGGGATGTGCAATTCGTGATACGACATACAATGGAATCAGGGAAGCGGTGAAAGTTGCTGAAAGTTCTGATGTTGTAGTAGCAGTGGTTGGTGGCTCCAGTGCTCGTGATTTTGAAACCAATTATAAAGAAACTGGTGCAGCGGTGACAAATACTTCTTTAGTTAGTGATATGGAGTGCGGTGAGGGATTTGATCGGACAACGCTTACTTTATTGGGACGTCAAATGGAATTATTGAAAGCATTGAAAGCAACAGGAAAACCTCTGGTAGTGATATATATTGAAGGGCGTCCTCTGAATAAAAATTGGGCGGCAAAGTATGCGGATGCTTTATTGACTGCATGGTATCCCGGTCAGGAAGGTGGTGACGCGGTTGCCGATGTCCTTTTTGGAGATTATAATCCGGCTGGTCGGTTGCCTATATCGGTGCCGAGGAGTGTAGGACAGCTTCCTGTATATTATGATAAAAGGAATCCTGTTTCCCACAATTATGTGGAGGAAGTATCCAATCCCCTCTATTCTTTTGGCTATGGATTGAGTTACTCTCGTTTTAAATACTCCGATTTAAACATGGTTTCTGAAAGAGATGGTTCTTTTAAAATTTCGTTTTTATTGAAGAATATAGGGGATTATGATGGAGATGAAGTTCCCCAACTTTATTTATGCGACGTGGCTGCATCAGTTGTCCAACCTATAAAGCAACTGAAACATTTTTGTCGTGTATTTCTGAAAAAAGGAGATCAAAAAACAGTAACATTCAAATTGACTAAAAATGATTTTTCTTTGATAAATGAGGAGATGAATAGAGTGGTGGAATCCGGTGAATTTGTGCTTCAAATAGGTGCCTCTTCTGATGACATACGTTTAACTAATAAAATAGAAATACCATGAAAAATTTTAAGTTGGTGGGACTTGGCATACTAGCTTTCTTTAGTGCTGTGTCTTGTAGTCGAAGTGAATATACTAAAAGTATAAAATCTCCGGTGGAATATGTTAATCCGATGATTGGTTCCGGTGGACACGGGCATGTGTTTGTCGGGGCAAGTGTACCGTTCGGTTTTGTACAACTTGGGCCTACGGAACCTGTGCGTGGTTGGGACTGGTGCTCCGGTTATCATTATAGTGATTCAACCTTGGTAGGTTTCAGCCATACTCATTTGAGTGGGACAGGTATAGGTGATTTGGGTGATGTATTATTTTTCCCGTCACAGGATAGCTCTCATATCGCAACTTTTAATCATGGAGAAGAAAAGGCTATTCCCGGATATTATTCTGTAGTGATGCAACCATCTCATATCCGTGTGGAACTGACATCTACTGCTCGTACAGGCTTTCATCGCTATACTTTTCCTGTAAAAGGTAATGCTTCTGTTATTGTTAATTTGCGTGATGGCATTGGTTGGGACCAATGGACAGACAGTCGATTGGTACAGGAGAATGATTCTGTTATTTCCGGATATCGGATTTCTGCAGGCTGGGCAAAACATCAGCAAGTTTATTTTGTTGCAGTTTTTTCCAAACCTATTCAACATTATACGGCAACAGGTGATTCTATTGGTACGCTGAGTTTTGTTACTGACGGTAAATCTGATCCCCTATATGTTAAGGTGGGACTTTCCGCTGTCAGTGTAGATAATGCCAAACTCAATTTGAAGACGGAGGTCGGCTCATTGTCTTTTGATGCCATAGCTGATCAAGCCATGACTCTTTGGAATAATGAATTGGGGAGAATAAAGGTTGACATGCTCGATAGCACTGCCACTGAAATATTTTATACTGCATTTTATCATACTATGATTGCTCCATCGGTATTCTGTGATGTGAATGGTGATTATCGTGGCAGTGATGGGAAGATATATCAAAATGGAGGTTTTGTTAATTACACAACATTTTCTTTATGGGACACTTACCGTGCCGCCCATCCTTTGGCAACGCTTGTTCACCCTGATCGGATGAAGGATTATGCAGAGACTTTTATACATATTTTTAAAGAACAGGGTAAATTGCCGGTGTGGCATTTAATGGGAAATGAGACAGATTGTATGGTAGGCAATCCTAGCATTCCGGTTTTGGCTGATTTGGTACTCAAAGGATTCTTGCTTGATAAAGCCGATCAGGACGAAGCCTTTACGGCAATGAAGACGTCTGCTATGCTGAATGAGCGTTCTATCGATTTATTAAAAAAATACGGCTATATACCTTATGATAAAGAGTCCTCAAATGAAACAACTTCCAAGGGTTTGGAATATGCACTTGCCGATGCTAGTGTCGCAAAAGTGGCTCAACTTTTAGGGAAGACCTCTGATTACGATTATTTCCATCATCGGAGTGAATCATATCATTATTATTGGGATTCCAAGACTCATTTTATGCGTGGAGTTTCTTCTACAGGTAAATTTAGTGAGCCTTTTGATCCATTTATCAGTGCTCCGGGTAAAGGTGACTATACAGAAGGAAACGCTTGGCAATACGCTTGGCTGGTTCCTCATGATGTGCATGGCTTGATTAAGCTTTTTGGTGGGGAAAAGGCTTTTGTTTCAAAGTTGGATTCCTTGTTCATCGTTCAAGGTAACTTGGGTAAAGATGCGGCTCCCGATGTGTCGGGGCTGATTGGGCAGTATGCTCATGGTAATGAGCCCAGTCATCATATTATTTACTTGTATGATTATGCCGGAATGCCTTATAAAGCTGCTCCTCGTTTGCGCGAAGTCATGTCGACTCTGTATAAAGCAGATCCTGATGGATTGTGTGGCAACGAGGATGTTGGTCAAATGTCGGCTTGGTATGTGATGTCTGCACTTGGACTTTATCAAGTCGAGCCAGCCGGTGGAATTTATGTTTTTGGTAGTCCGATTGTGAAAGAAGCAACTTTGAATGTAGGTCATGATAGAACTTTTAAAATTGTAGCTCACAATAATAGTAAGGATAATATATATATTCAATCCGCTAAATTAAATGGGAAACCTTATACTAAATCCTATATTACTTTTAGAAATATAGTGGCTGGAGGAATACTTGAATTTGAGATGGGAAATCGAACTTCATCATTTGGTACTTTAACTGCTGATAGACCTTAATGCATATAGATAAACTTTAACTGAAAAACATGATAAGAAGAATGACTGTTGTACGCCACTTTCTGCTAATTTGTAGTTTATTGGCGGTAGGTAATTTGTATGCTTGGGATTACAGTTTACCGAAAGATCATACACGAATTGAATCAGGTATAGCTGAAAAATACGAATCGAAGCGTCCGATTAAAGAGAAACGGGCATTTATTTCTCCGGCTATTGAAGGTCAGATACAGCGGATTAAACAATTACTGACTAATGCAAAATTGGCATGGATGTTTGGAAATTGTTTCCCGAATACCTTGGATACTACGGTGCATTACTGGGTGTTAAACGGTAAGGATGATACTTTTGTATATACTGGAGATATCCATGCAATGTGGTTGCGTGATTCAGGTGCCCAAGTGTGGCCTTATGTTCAATTTGCGAATCAAGATGAAAAGTTGCGTAAGATGTTGGTTGGTGTCATCCGTAGGCAAACCATGTGCATTAATATTGATCCATATGCCAATGCTTTTAATTATGGTCCTACTGGCAGTGAGTGGATGAGTGATTTGACTGATATGATTCCTGAACTTCATGAGCGTAAATGGGAGATCGATTCTCTTTGCTATCCTATCCGGTTGGCCTATGAATATTGGAAAGTAACAGGAGATGCCAGTGTATTCGATGCTGATTGGGTAAAAGCAATGTATACTGTGGTGCGTACATTCAGAGAACAGCAGCGTAAAACATCTAATGGACCTTATAAGTTTCAACGGAAAACGGAAAAAGCTTCCGATACGGTGATGAATGACGGATGGGGAAATCCTGTAAAGCCGGTCGGATTGATTGCTTCTTTATTCCGCCCTTCTGATGATGCTACTATATATCAATTCTTAGTTCCTTCTAATTTCTTCGCAGTATCATCTTTACATAAAGTAGCTGAAATAGCTTCGAAGGTGAGGGGCGATGCTACTTTGGCTAAGGAATGTATTGACTTGGCTAATGAGGTGGAAGTTGCTTTAAAAAAACATGCAACTGCAGATAAACCGGGTTTTGGTACTGTTTATGCGTATGAAGTGGACGGCTATGGTAACCAGCTTTTTATGGATGATGCTAATGTGCCGAGTTTGTTGGCTATGCCTTATCTTGGAGATGTAGATGTTAATGACTCTGTTTATCAGAATACCCGGCGTTTTGTGTGGAGCTGTCATAACCCTTATTTTTTTAAAGGCAAGGCTGGTGAAGGTATAGGTGGGCCGCATGTGGCAAGTCATGGTCTGCACATGATTTGGCCTATGAGCATTATGATGAAAGCTTTTACTTCGCAAAATGACGAAGAAATAAAGCAATGTGTTAAAATGTTGATGGATACGGATGCCGGTACGGGATTTATGCATGAATCTTTTGATCAGGATGATGCAACGAAATTCACTCGTCCTTGGTTTGCCTGGCAAAATACATTGTTTGGTGAATTAATTATTCATCTAATCAATAACGGGAAGTTGGACTTATTGAATAGTATTAAGTAAATGTATATCTATGAGGAAGAGTAAGTTATCTTTATTGTTACTTTTGTTGTGGGTGTTTGGCGTAGTGCATGCTCAAATGCGATATGAATTGAATAGCGGATGGAAATGTATGCCTTCTCAAAAAGTAAAAGATAGCGGAGATGTGATTTCAAGGTCTTCGTATAGTCTGAAGAGATGGGAGCCGGCTGTCGTTCCCGGAACGGTGTTAACCACGCAGTTAGCTAACGGTGAAATACCGGATCCTTTTTACGGGATGAATAATAAGAAAATATCGGATATTTACGACGTTGGGCGTGCCTATTATACTTATTGGTTCGTGAAAGACTTTGAGGAACATAAACCTGCGGGGGACGAACAAGTATGGCTTACGTTCAGAGGTATTAACTATAGTTGTGAAATTTATTTGAACGGACATAAAGTAAATAAAGAGCCTTACGAGGGAATGTATTTGCGGAAGACTTTTAATGTCAGCAATCTGCTTTTATCTAATGGTAAGAACAGGTTGGCGGTGATCGTTTTTCCGCCGAATCCAGTGGGAAAGCCTAACGGCGGTCAGGGAGGAGACGGCACTATTGCTCGTAATGTGGCACATCAGTATGTAGCTGGTTGGGATTGGATTCAACCGATTAGTGATAGGAATACTGGCATTTGGGATAAAGTGTATATTGAACGTACCGGTGCGGTGAATGTCAAGAATCCGCATATCGTGACTTTAGTCCCCGGAGTACGTAACCCGGAAGGAAAACAAGCTAATGCTTTGTTGAAGACAAGTGCGGAAGTTGAAAATGCATCTCGTCATACTGTGACAGGGGTGTTGCGTTATACATTTGAGGGGGATATTGTTTCACAAGAGGTTACTTTGAAGGCGGGTGAGTCAAGAGAAGTGAAATTACCCGATTTGACTATTCATAATCCTAAGTTGTGGTGGCCTGCCGGATATGGGCCACAAAACTTGTACTCCCTGCATATTCAATTTGTGGAAAACGGTAAGAAAAATGTATCAGATACCGAAAATTTGAAATTTGGTGTACGGGAGATACAGACAACCTGGAATAAAATTACGCGAAGTAAGCAGATCAGTGTGAATGGGCAAAAGATCTTTATTAAAGGGGGAAATTGGATAATCTCCGATGCTATGCTTCGTTTTTCGGATGTTCGCTACGATGCGGAAATCCGTTATCACAGAGATATGCATTTAAACCTGATTCGTATTTGGGGCGGAGCATTGACAGAACGTCCTGAATTTTATAATGCGTGTGATAAATATGGGATGTTGGTATTGCAGGATTTCTGGTTCTCAGGCGATTGCAATGGTCGTTGGGTGGATCCGATGAAAGCAGAAGATCAATGGGCCAGACGTAAATATCCCGACGACCATAAACTGGTGTTGGAATCGGCTGAAGACATGATTAAAATGGTTCGTAATCATCCGTCATTGGCCATCTGGTGCGGAGGAAATGAAATTATGCCTCCGGCTGATATTTTGAAACCGTTACGTGATGATATTTTGCCTCGTTTGGATGGTACACGTTGGTTTGTCGGTTATTCCAATTCCGATGAGTGGTCGTATAATTTTTTAGGAGGGAACGGTGACGGTCCTTATACTATTCAACCTGTTAATTCGTTTTGGGAAAAACGGACTTGGCCGTTTAATTCTGAGGTTGGTTCAGTTGGAGTAGGGGACTATGAATCCATTAATCGCTTTATACCTGAAAAAGATCAAATTCCGCCGGTTTATAATCCTGATGCGAAATTTAAGGAAGACGTGGATTCAATATGGACATATCATACATATACAGGTGTCGGTTATGAAGGAACGTTAGTGCCTTATGGAGAACCGCAGGATATTCATGACTTTGCAATGAAAGCCCAGTTAGTTAATTATGACCAATATCGTGCTTTGATGGAAGGATTCAGTTCCCATATGTGGGAATGGTACACAGGTGCTATTATTTGGAAGACACAAAACCCATGGACCTCCATGCGTGGGCAGATGTACGATTATTATTTGGACCCTAATGCTTGTTTGTTTGGTTTGCGTAAAGGTAGCGAGTCGGTACATGCTATGTGCAGTCCTGGAAGTAAGGATGTTATGATTGTCAATAATTCATTTGAACCATTGAATGATTTAATGTTAGTTGTGACGTATTATGATATGAAGGGGAGAGCAACGAATTTAACGCAGGTTCTTTCTTATATCGGTGCATCTTCTGTAAAAAAAATCTCTTCCATGAAGTCGGGCTTGGATCATCTTTTGAAAGACAAAGGTGGTTTTCTTTATCTGCAATTGTTGAATGATAGGAAAGAGTTGGTTAGTGATAATTTTTATTGGTTCCCCGATGGAAATGGAATCTACTCAGGATTAAAAGAAATGAAGCAGGCTAACATTTCGTTTAATGCTCGTCAGGTTGCTACTGGAAAGGTGGAATTGACTATTACTAATCCTGTAGGAAATCCGGTGGCATTCTTTAACCGGGTGGCGTTGATTGATAAGGAGACCGACAAAAGAATTCTTCCTGCTTTCTATGATGATAATTATGTTTCGGTTCTTCCCGGAACATCCAAGACCGTTATGGTGGAATATGATGCCAAAGCGAATCAAAAGTTGGGAGTTACACTTTTAGGATGGAACGTGAAGAAACAATCGATAACAGTTAAGGTATATTAGTGTTTTCAGGATACGTAGTATATGTGGGTTAAGTGCAGTCGTTTTATGACATGCGCTTAACCCTAACTTTTATGATTTAATAGATTGAGGTTTGTGCTATTTCAGTAACTTGATTTCATTCATCAACTGTTCTCCTAAACCGATTATATAGCCTTGCATTTGAAACACTAGATGGTTGTGCATGATTGGAGTCAGCCTCTTTTGGCTTTCATAAGCATTATGTTTGCATATATGGCTTAAATAGAGTAGTTTTGTGCTATAAACACTGAATATGCTTGCTTATGGAATGGTTTGAGGGAATGACGGCGCAAATAAGTTCGGCTCTGTGGGGGTGGCCGATGATTATCTTACTTTTGGGCACTCACTTGTTTTTAACGATCAGATTACGCTTTCCTCAATCGAAGATATTTACGGCTATTCGTTTGTCTGTGGCCAAGGACAAAGGCGCTGCGGGCGATGTGAGTCAGTTCGGTGCTTTAGCTACTTCTTTGGCGGCGACTATCGGTACGGGTAACATTGTCGGCGTAGCTACGGCTGTTGCTTTTGGAGGACCGGGAGCGGTCTTTTGGTGCTGGCTAACCGGAGTATTGGGCATTTCTACTAAATATGCTGAAGGTTTACTGGCTATCAAATACCGTGTTCGCACAGCTAACGGAGAGATGTTGGGCGGCCCTATGTATGCATTAGAGCGTGGATTGAACATGAAGTGGTTGGCCGTTCTTTTCTGCATATTTACAGCTATCGCCGCACTTGGCATCGGCAACACGGTTCAGGCAAATTCTATTTCTATGTTATTGAATGAAACGTGGAACATTCCTTCGTCTTTTACCGGCGGAATTATTTGTCTGTTTCTAACGCTTGTCCTTTTATTTGGCTTAAAGGGCATTTCTAAAGTTTGTTCGGCGTTGGTTCCATTCATGGCTGTGTTCTACGTACTGGGTTGTCTCGTTATTCTTTGGATGAATGCCTCTTACCTTAAAGATACGGTTGTTTTGATATTTGAATCGGCTTTTAGTCCGCGTGCTGCGGGCGGAGGCTTTCTGGGTACAACCGTTATGATGGCCGCCCGATATGGTATAGCCCGCGGGTTGTTCTCTAATGAATCCGGATTGGGATCGGCCCCTATAGTAGCGGCTGCTGCCAGAACAAGAAATCCCGTGCGGCAAGCGTTGGTTTCTTCAACCGGAACCTTTTGGGATACAGTGATAATTTGTGCACTTACGGGGCTGGTGCTGGTAAGCAGTATTATTGCTCATCCCGATATTGACTACACACAAGGAGGAGCACTCACTAAAATGGCATTCGGCAAAATTCCTTATTTCGGGCCTGCTATTCTGGCGGTGGGTATCATCACTTTTGCTTTTTCTACCATCCTGGGCTGGTCGTACTATGGAGAGAAAGCCGTTGAGTATCTGGGTGGAAAGCGTTTAATTATTTACTATCGGATATTCTATATTGCCGCTGCTTTTTTCGGCTCGGTAATGAATCTGACGTTGGTATGGAACATTGCCGATAGTATGAATGCCCTGATGGCCATTCCTAATTTAATTTCACTTCTGTTGCTCTCGGGGGTAGTGGTGAAAGAAACGAGGAAATACCTTTGGTCGGGTAAACTCGATGAACAAACACCGGAGGAAGAATAACTCTTCCCGTGCTGCACGTTTATACCAGTGTTTAGGTGTGGGAGCGGAGTTACTCTACGCTTCGTAGCCAGGCAATTTCCTGAGGCCACAATGATTCGTCGGGTGTTTCGAGAATGATGGGCATGTTGTTAAAACGCGGATCTTTCATTACCTTTTCAAAGAACTTGTTTCCGATGAATCCGTAACCTATGCTGTCATGCCTGTCTACACGGGTGCCTAGTGCTTTTTTAGAATCATTCAGATGGATACCTTTTAAATACTCGAAGCCGACCTGCTCTTCAAAGTCGTTAAACACCTGGTCGTAGTCACTCAAAAAATCGTATCCGGCAGTAAAAGTGTGGCAGGTATCCAGACACACACCTACGCGCGTTTTATCTTCTACTTTGTCTATGATGTGTTTCAATTGCCAAAATTCATTGCCCAGATTGGTTCCTTGTCCCGCGGTATTCTCTATAACTGCCGTTACTCCCTGTGTTTTGTTCAGCGCAAAATTAATGCTTTCGGCAATGCGATCCAGACACGCTTCTACTGTTATTTTACTGAGATGGCTACCCGGATGAAAGTTGAGCAACTTCAGCCCCAATTGTTCGCAACGTTGCATCTCGTCCAGGAAGGCAGCGCGACTTTTGGCCAGACCTTCTTCCTCCGGATGTCCCAGATTAATAAGATAACTATCGTGTGGTAATATGTAGTCGGGCAGAAAACTGTATTTCTCACAATTTTCCCTGAAAAGGCTGATGCTTTCTTCCGTTAGTGGTTTACTTACCCATTGTCTCTGATTCTTTGTGAAAAGGGCAAAAGCATTGGCTCCTATTTCATGTGCATTGATTGGCGAAAATTCCACTCCTCCCGATGCGCTGACGTGTGCTCCGATGTATTTCATATTTTTTTATTGTTGTCCGTTGTAAACTTAGTTAAAATAGTTGGTTTATGAACGCATTCACTCCTGAATTTGTTTGAGGACTCTTATAAAAACATGCCGCACTAAATATATAAGAGGAATGCAGATGCTAAAACAGCATTTATTTTGTTTAAATGAAAAAAGACGAAAGTTTTCATAGGGTTTTAATCATTTGACCGATCATAGTATTGTAACCGGTTTATTATTAATCTTTTAAAAAACGAAAATATGAAAACAGTTTATGTAAAGGCAATAGGATTATTCGTGGCGCTTTTGGTGCTTGGCGGTGCCATGCCGATTGCTGCCCGCGATGGTTTGGGTTATATCGTTATTAATGGTATGGTTAAAGACAGGTTAACCAAAAAGAAACTGGAGAACGTGAACATCTCTGTTCCGGGAACTAACATTGGTACCATAACGAATGCTGACGGAGAATTTACGATTAAAGTAACCGATAGCCTTCATGTAGCAACGTTGGATATTACTCATATCGGTTACTTCAATCAGCGATTTGCGGTCAATGGAAAAGACATGAAAGGGGTTACCATCTTCTTGTCGCCAAATTCGATTGTTCTCAATGAGATACTTATACAAGGAGCACAACCGCTTAAATTAGTTATTGATGCGATTCATAAAATAGCGGATAACAATAGCCCCAATACGAATATGCTTACAGGGTTTTACCGGGAAACCGTTAAGAAGCGCCGCAGCTATATCAGCATCTCCGAAGCTGTTATAAACATATATAAAACACCCTATACTGAAAATGTAGATGGCGACAGAATACAAGTTTATAAAGGGCGGCAGTTACTCAGTCCCAAGAGTGGAGACACGCTTGCTGTAAAATTGATGGGAGGGCCGAACTTATCCGTTTATTTGGATGTAGTGAAGAATCCTGATTTACTGCTCGATCTGGAGACACTTTCCTACTATCAATTTACGATGGATAAACCGGTGATGATTAATGAGCGGCCGCATTATGTGGTAAATTTCGCTCCGCGGGTTACATTGCCGTATGCTTTGTTTTATGGGAAGCTGTATATTGATCAAAAGACTCTCGCTTTTTCGCGGGCGGAATTTAATCTTAGCATGGACGACCGCAATAAAGCTACTCAAGCCATTCTGAAAAAGAAACCGTATAAATTGCGATTTAAGCCCGAAGAAGTTTCTTATTTAGTAACCTACAAGCAGCACAACGATCGTAGTTATTTGAACTATATTCGTACCGAATTCGATTTTAGATGTGACTGGAAACGTAAGTTGTTCTCTACTAATTATGCGATTGTTTCTGAAATGGTGGTAACTAACAGGGAAGAGCATAACGTGATTAACATTCCCCGTAAGCTGACTTTCAACGATAAGAACTCTCTGTCGGATAAGGTGGGTAGCTTTTATGACGAGAATTTCTGGGAAGATTATAATATCATAGCACCTACCGAATCTCTGGATGCAGCAGTAAATAAGTTGATGAAGCATCAGCGTTGATCAAATGCTTATTTAGGTAGATGTTTTAAAAGTTTTTTATATATTTGAGGCACAATCTTTTTAGCCCTATTCGATATGCTGGACGACTTATTACTACTGAAAAAGATAAAAGAGGGGGATATCAAGACATTTGAATATGTCTTTCGGCTCTACTATTCTCCTCTTTGCCTGTATGCGTTTGGTATAATCGGCAGCAAAGATGCGGCGGAAGAAATCGTTCAGGAATTATTTTACACTCTATGGAAGGAGCGTTGCCACTTGCAGATATTACGCTCTATAAAAGCCTACTTATATGGTGCCGTTCGCAATCAGTCTCTTCAATATTGCGAACATCATACGGTGCAGGAACGCTATCGGTTACATGTTTTGTCGGCAGAAGCAGAAGTCGCCCCTACCGATACGCCTTTGGATCAGTTGGAATATAAAGAATTGGAAGAGGTAATAAATCGCGTTTTGAGAAAACTGCCCGACAGGCGCCTCCGTATCTTTAAGATGCATCGCCTGCAAGGGCTGAAATACAAAGAGATAGCGGAAATTTTGTCTTTGTCGGTGAAAACCGTAGAAGCTGAAATGACTAAAACGTATCAGGTATTGCGTAAAGAAATAGAGAAATACACTTATATAGTATGATATTGAGAGAAGAAAAAGATAGAGGTACAGACAGGGCTTGGAATAAGTTGCACGAGCGCCTGGAACAAGAGGGATTGCTTGCGTTTGATAATGCCCCCCAAATACGCCCCATAGGCAAATCTTTAGCCATGAGGTGGGTGGCAAGCGTAGCTGTTTTGCTTGTTTGCGGTGTGTCGGCTTTTTTGATAATACGCAGCATGAACTCTTTGAAGACAGAGAGTTTGGTATTGAATAACGGAAAAGGAGAACCGACACTGGTTACGAAGCTTGAAGACGGTTCCATTGTTTATTTGAGCGAACAAGCGTCACTTGAATATCCGGAGCGTTTTGCCGAAGATAAAAGAGAGATTGTTTTGCACGGCGATGCTTTTTTTGAGATTAGCAGCAATAAGAAGCGTCCTTTTATCATCAATACCAGCACGGCGATTGTAGAAGTTATCGGAACAAAATTTAATGTAAAGAGCAAGAACTCATCGTTGTTCTCTCTGGCTGTTCGGAGTGGAGTGGTGAAGGTCACTTCTAAGAAGAGCGGAAAGAGCATTTATGTAAAAGCCGGAGAAACCGCTTTGCTACGGGCCGACAAATTGCAGGCTTTGCAAACGAGTGACTTCGCTCAATTCAACAGTTACCTGAGGTATGTTCATTTCAAAGATCAGCGTCTCTCGGATGTGGTGCGTATCATTAATGAGAACACGGATTCTTTGCAACTGAAAGTGGCGCCCGAACTTGGAGATAGACTTATAACCGTGACTTTCTCCAATGATTCTCCTTCGACAATGGCCAATCTTATTTGCATGGCCTTAGATCTGCAATTAACTAAAAAAGAAAACATTATTTATATCACCCGATAGGAGTAGCTGATATGAAGCAGGTAGTCTCTTCTGTAGTTGGCCGTTTGGTCGTTGTGTCGTTGCTCTTGTGCGCAGCAGCGGCATTGCAGGCGAGTGATGTAGATTTGCTCGATCGTATGATTAAAATAACCGATACGAAGGGAACAAGGTATCAGTTGTTAAAGCAGGTTTCGCAGCAGTCGGGCTACTTTTTTATATACGATAGTCAGCTGGTGAATAACAATGAGGTAGTGAAAATACGTAAAGGAGAGTACACCATACGCAACGCCATATATGCTATAACCGGAAATAATCAGCTCGAAATAAGCATTGTAGGAAGACACATCTTGTTTAATTTGCCTACGCCGCATAATCTTACTTCTAATTTGCAGCAAACAAATGCGCGTCGTTTTTTTACGATCAGGGGAGTGGTTTACGATCATGCCTCGCAAGAAGCGATTCCTTATGTAACGGTGAGTATCAATGATGCCATTATGGGTACGGTGACCAATCAGAACGGAGAGTTTAAGATTACAATCCCCGATTCCCTGCGTCAGTCGGTTGTTAAACTATCGCATGTCGGTTATGAAAGCGTTACGTTTCAGGCATCTTCTTTGAGGGATAAATACATGGAGTTTTTGCTGGAGCCTAAAATAATATCCCTGCAAGAGGTGGTGGTGAGGGCTGTTAATCCGTTACACGTAATGCAAGACATGTTGTCGGAGCGCGAACACAATTATTCCTCTGTGCCGGTATATCTTACCACTTTTTACCGCGAAGTGATAGAGCATAAAAAGAAAAACATAGACCTGACGGAAGCGGTGCTTAAAGTCTATAAAACCTCTTATCAGAAGACGAATGCCACCGATCAGGTAAAACTGATTAAGATGCGGCATGTTCTGAAAAAGCAGGAGAGTGATACGATTTTTACCAAGATGAGATCGGGCATTAGTTCTTGTCTCATTCTGGATGTGATGAGGAATCTCCCCGATTTTCTCACGCCGAAAAACGGAGAAACGCCTTATGTTTATGCGTATACTGATATGAGTGTGGTAGACAACAGGCGGGTATATGTTATTTCTTTTGAGCAGAAGAAGGAGGTGAAAGAGCCTTTGTATAAAGGGCAACTATTTATTGATGCCGAAAACTATGCATTGCTGGAGGCGCATTTTGATGTCAACCCGGCTTATGTAGCGAAAGCAACGGATATGTTTGTCGAGAAGAAAAGCCGGGACTTTAATCTCACACTCAGGCGGGTGTCGTACACGGTTTCTTATAAACCGTCGGGAGATAGCATTTACTATGTTAATCACGTTCGGGGAGATCTGGAGTTTAAGGTGAAGAGAAAGAGACACTTTTTTAGCTCTGCATTGAATCTGTGGTTTGAAATGGTTAACTGCAAGGTAGACCGGGAGAACATAAAAAGATTCCCCCGCGACGAGCGGCTTTCTACCCGAACCGTTTTTTCGGAAACAAAATACAAGTACGATGCCGACTTTTGGGAGCACTTTAACGTTATTGTGCCCGAGGAAGAACTCAAAGAACTCATCATGAATAATCTGGGAGAAGTAACCCCGACACCGGCATTGGGCGAGGCGGATGAGGAGGAATAAAATAGGGTATAATTTTTAGGGTCGAAAGCTTGACTTTTGTTTTGTAATATCGTATCTTTGTAAACGTAATCATAAAATAGATTCAGATTAAATACCATAAAAAGAGGGAAGCTGCGGCTTCCCTCTTTTTATGTATAAATACAGTATCTTTTGCCTCAAAAGACGGTTGCATACCTCCAATTACACGGTTGCATCCGGTCGAAGAGACGGTTTCTCTTCACTCATTTGCCTATTTGTTTTTGAAATTACTCCTTTTGAAAAAGTTTTTTCTCCTTATGTTATGCACAAATGACGGTTTGTTATCGCCAAGAGCATCCGTTAGTTAATAAACTATAAGATTGCTCTTGACAAAAAGGAGCTCAGGTAAGGCTCGTTGTACGGATATGATACCGTGCTTTGCAAGGCGCCCCGGGAGGCTAAACCAGATTACCTATTTCGCTAATGTTCTTTTCTATATCGGCATCTGTCAGCGTATAGTTTACCAGATTACCCGACAGATACTGGTCGTAAGAGACCATATCTATCAGTCCGTGGCCCGATAAGTTGAAGAGTATCACTTTCTCTTCGCCCGTTTCCTTGCATTTGTTGGCTTCATTAATGGTGGCCGCAATGGCGTGGCACGATTCGGGAGCGGGAATGATACCTTCGGCCTGAGCAAACAAACATCCGGCTTCGAACGATTCCAGTTGCTGTATGTCCACCGCTTCCATCAATCCGTCTTTCAGTAGCTGAGAAACGATTACCCCTGCGCCGTGATAGCGCAATCCACCTGCATGGATGTTGGCCGGAGCAAAGTTATGTCCCAGCGTGAACATGGGGAGCAGTGGGGTATAGCCTGCTTCATCTCCGAAGTCATATTGAAACTTTCCGCGGGTAAGTTTAGGGCAAGAGGCCGGTTCGGCGGCAATGTAACGGGTCTTTTTCCCTTCCAGAATGGTGTGGCGCATAAAGGGAAACGAAATGCCCCCGAAGTTAGAGCCTCCGCCAAAGCAAGCGATGATCATATCCGGATATTCACCCGCCATTTGCATCTGCTTTTCCGCTTCAAGGCCGATAATGGTTTGATGCAGCGTAACATGACTAAGTACCGAGCCAAGCGTATATTTACAGTTGGGCGTGCTTTGTGCCAGTTCGATAGCCTCCGAGATGGCTGTGCCCAGTGAACCCTGATAATTGGGATGAGCCGTGAGGATGCTTCTTCCTGCACGGGTCGACATGGACGGAGAAGCGGTTACCTGTGCGCCGAAAGTTTGCATGATGCTGCGGCGATAGGGCTTTTGTTCATAACTTATCTTTACCTGATAAACGGCGGCTTCCAGTCCGAAGACTTTGGCGGCGTATGCCAGAGCTGCTCCCCATTGTCCCGCGCCGGTTTCAGTAGTCACATTGGTTACCCCTTCTTTTTTGCAGTAATATGCTTGTGCCAGTGCCGAGTTTAGTTTGTGTGAGCCTACCGGACTGACACTTTCATTCTTAAAGTAGATATGCGCAGGTGTGCCCAGTGCCTTTTCCAGTCCGTAAGCTCTGACCAGCGGCGTGCTGCGGTAATACTTATACATCTCGCGCACTTCTTCCGGGATCTCAATCCACTGATCTGTCTGATTCAGCTCTTGCTTGCAAAGCTCTTCGGCGAAGATAGGATAAAGGTCTTCCGCTTTTAAGGCCTGCTTGGTTCCCGGGTGCAACGGAGGCATGGGTTTATTTACCATGTCTGCCTGTATATTGTACCAGTAATGCGGAATCTCCTCTTCGGGGAGAATAAATCTTTTTGTTTTATCGCTCATAATATTATTATTTAAATGTTTATGCCGCCAAATGTAGCCATTATTTTTTATTGCTGATACTAAAATGCCGATAGAGAATAGTTTTTCAGGCCGATTTTAATTATGTTTGTGGTGTATTAAATAGATTAACGGATGAAAAAAATTCAGAAGTTCCTGCTCTATCAAAATAAATGGGTGCAACCTTATGTGCATATATTATTCGGATTGATGGCTGTTGTGACCTATTTGGCTTCGATCCTTTTTATGGCAGGATTAGTTTACGAACATGGATTTATTATCTCCGTTTCTGAACTGGCCAAACTTAATTTGCTTTATAGAGGTGTGTGGATTGTTTTTCTGGCAGACGTAACATTGCACGTCTTCCTCCAATTTGAAGACACAAAGAAGAATTACCGCAAGTTAACGTGGATATTGAGTTTTTTGCTCTATCTCACCCTCATCCCCGTAGTCTTTCATCGTCCCGAAGATAGTGGGACCATTCTGCACTTCTGGGAGATAGTAGACAGTAAATTCTACCATATCTTATTACTGTCTATGCTTTCTTTGCTCCATTTATCCAGCGGACTGGTTCGATTGTTGGGCAGGCGTACTAACCCCTCGTTAATTCTTGCCGTTAGTTTTCTGGTCATTATTCTTATCGGCACCGGTTTATTAAAACTTCCCCGTTGTACTATAGACGGCATTTCCTGGGTAGATTCTCTGTTCATCTCTACCAGTGCCGTATGTGTTACGGGGCTGACTTCGGTGAATGTATCTTCTACATTTACCCCGGAAGGCTTGGCCGTAATACTTGTATTGATTCAAATAGGAGGTCTGGGGGTGATGACTTTGACCAGCTTTTTTGCTATGTTCTTTATGGGAAACACCTCTCTGTACAATCAACTGGTTGTTCGTGATATGATGAGTTCGAACTCTTTAAATTCCCTGCTTACAACTTTACTCTACATCTTGGGTTTCACGCTTGTCTTAGAAGGCATTGGTACGGCCGCCATTTGGTTGAGCATACAGGGTACTATGGGGATGAACTTTCAGGAAGAGTTGGCTTTTTCCGCTTTTCATTCCGTTTCGGCATTTTGTAATGCCGGCTTTTCCACTCTGCCCGGCAATTTAGGCAATTCGTTGCTTATGCATAATCATAATACATTCTACTTACTCATTTCGTTCCTTGTTATCTTTGGCGGCATTGGTTACCCCATTCTGGTCAATTTTAAAGATATTGTACTCTATCATATTCGCCGAACCTGGACGTTGGTGCGCACCCGTAAATACCAGAAGCTTAGAATAAGGCATCTTTATAATCTGAATACCCGCATTGTACTAATCATGACGTTTATTCTGCTTACCGTTGGCACGCTTAGTATTCTGGCTTTTGAGTGGAACGGGGCATTTGCCGGTATGTCCGTTGCCGATAAGTGGACGCAGGCTTTCTTTAATGCAACCTGTCCCCGTACGGCGGGCTTTACCAGCATTGACTTGTCTACCCTCTGTATCCAGAGTCTTTTTATATATATGCTGCTTATGTGGATTGGCGGAGGTGCACAGTCTACTGCCGGTGGTATTAAAGTAAATGCCTTTGCTGCCGTAGTGCTCAATTTAGTAGCCGTAATCAGAGGCAGTAGCCGCGTCGAAGTCTTTGGGCGTGAACTTTCTTCCGATTCCATTCGTCGTTCTAACGCCACTATTATCATGTCTCTTTCCGCCCTCTTTATTGCTATTTTTACGCTTACTCTTTTAGAACCCAAACTACCGTTATTGGGATTGGTTTTTGAATCATTCTCCGCATTGGGCACTGTTGGCGCCAGTCTTAATATTACCCCGCTTTTGGGAGCAAATAGTAAATTGGTGATTGTTGTACTCATGTTTGTTGGCCGTGTAGGTCTTATCACCATGATGCTTGGCATTGTGAAGCAGAAAAAGAAAACGAAGTATAAATATCCGAGTGATACCATTATTATAAATTAATAGCTGCCATCTGGCAATCGCAAATTTGAAGACTTTATGAAATACATTATTATCGGTTTAGGAAATTTTGGTTATGTGTTGGCCGAAGAACTATCGGCCCTGGGACATGAGGTGATAGGAGTCGACATAACAGAAAGTCGTGTGGATACTATTAAAGATAAAATAGCAACCGGATTTGTGTTAGATGCTACGGATGAAACCTCCCTATCTGTTCTTCCGCTGAACAGTGTCGATGTTGTGATTGTAACCATTGGAGAGAACTTCGGAGCTTCTGTGCGCGTAGTAGCCTTGCTGAAGCAAAAACAAGTGAAGCATCTCTATGCTCGTGCTATTGATGCCGTGCATAAAGCTGTTCTCGAGGCCTTTGGGTTAGAGATGATACTGACACCCGAAGAAGACTCTGCACGGAACATCGTTCAGCAGCTGGATTTCGGAACTCGGATAGAATATTTCCGCATTGATTCGGATTATTATGTGATGATGTTTCGTGTACCCGAGAAATTCATAGACTATTCCGTTAACCAACTAAACCTTAACCAAGAGTTTAGCCTGAAAATAATAGGATTAAAACGTGCCGGAAAGGTCAGTAACTTTCTTGGGGTTTCCATTACCG
The DNA here is from genome assembly GCF_963677715.1 of uncultured Bacteroides sp. Classification (NCBI taxonomy): domain Bacteria; kingdom Pseudomonadati; phylum Bacteroidota; class Bacteroidia; order Bacteroidales; family Bacteroidaceae; genus Bacteroides; species uncultured Bacteroides sp. Next base: position 1,007,000 of record NZ_OY782495.1, on the reverse strand, counting down.
ACTGCCACATTGTAAATGAGCTCCTCGAAGATGAAAAAATGGAGAAAGACGATGAATTGGTGTGTTATGGTAAATATACTGATTTCCAGGCTTTCTGGAAAGCATTATAAGAGATAAAGAGAAGCTGTTTTTTGTATAAGCTTTAGTTAACTTTAAATTTAGTATTTAGATAATGACTGTAATAAAGGATGATTTACTCCTTTTTAATAAGTTCTTTGCCGAATATCAACATAGTTTTATACGGTTTGCACGAACTTACATTCGTGATGATGTAGCAGCCGAAGATATTGTTGTGGAGGCTATGATGTACTATTGGGAGAACAGACAACGTTTGCCGGGAGATACGAATCTTCCCGCTTATGTTCTGACCATTATTAAGCATAAATGTCTAAACCATTTGAGGCATCTGCAAGCTAAAGAAGAGGCATTAAATGATCTTACTGCTCATTCCCAATGGGAACTAACGACTCGTATTACTACCCTTGAAGCTTGCGAGCCCAACGAATTATTTGATACTGAAATAAGAACAATAATAGATAAGGTTTTATTGAAACTTCCCGATAAAACCCGTCGTGCCTTTTTGCTTAGCAGATATGAAAATAAATCTCATAGAGAGATTGCTGCAATACTTAATATATCGACTAAAGGGGTCGAATTTCATATTACAAAAGTCACTAATATTCTTCGTTTGGCCCTAAAGGACTATTTGTTCTTATTTATTCTCGTTTTTTATCTGCTTGTTAATCGTTAATTTACTCGATATGTATTTTTTTACTAGGGATATTTGTTTTTGAAGTGCTAATATAGTATGTATGGGAATGATAGGTATTAATAAAGAATTGTTGTATCGCTTTTTTAATGGCGAAGCAAGCCTTGAAGAAGAGGTGAAAGTGAAGACTTGGATTGAAGAATCGGAAGAGAACCGGAGAGAATTTTTAAGGGAACGTAAGCTTTTCGATCTTATGATTTTTAGAGGTGAGGGAGGGAATCGTGTGAAGGTACAACACCGATTGTATAGGAAACGAGTGTTCTTGGAATGTTTGAAGGTAGCATCGGTTATTGTGGTAACATTGCTGATGAACTTTTTATATTTTCACTTTACCGGTGAAAGAGGAAAAGAGGAAATTGCTATGCAAACGGTTAATGTTCCTTATGGTCAGCGTGTAAATTTAAGCTTGTCCGATGGCACAACTGTATGGCTTAATTCCGGTTCGCATATGTCATATCCGGAATCTTTTGCTAAAGGAGGAAGAGAAGTCTATCTTGATGGTGAGGCTTATTTTGAAGTTGCTCACAACAAGAAAAGGCCTTTTACGGTGCATGCCGGGAAGTATGATGTGGAAGTTCTGGGCACGAAATTTAATGTGGATGCATATTCGAAAGAAGGGACTTTTGAAAGCTCTTTGTTGGAAGGAAAAATAAAGTTGATAAGCAGGAAGGATCAATCGTCTCTAATGCTGGCTCCATCTTATAAGGCTGTACGGAAAGGCGAGAAGTTGTTTGTAAGTAGAATCACCGATTACGATGTCTATCGCTGGAAGGAGGGACTGATTTGCTTTAAAAACAAGTCATTTACAGATATATTAAAAAGTTTTGAGAAGTATTATGATCTTCGAATAGTAATAGAGAACATGAAATTAAAAAATCCTTTATTGACGGGTAAATTCAGGCTTTCTGATGGAGCCGAATATGCTTTGAAAGTATTACAGAAAGATGTGAATTTTAAATATACACGTAATATAGATGACAATATCATTTACATTAGATAAGCCGATTTCTTTGTTTACTGATTATTAACCTTTAATATTGTTTGCCTATGTAATACTTATTCTAAAAATACAAAAGTGCCGATGGTACGGGAATACCACCGACACAGACTAATATCAATCCCTTTTTGGGGATAGTATCAATCAAACTTAAATACAAAGATATGAAAAACATTCATTCAGTGGATTTTTATACAGTTAAAAATCCACTAGCCATTCATCTTCTTAAAATTATGAGAATCTCAACGTTTTTGCTCTTTATGTGTTCGTTTTGCGTTATTGCAGGGAATGCAAATTCTCAGAACGCAAGAGTTACAATCCACAAATCGCAGGCTCCGTTAGAAGAGATATTGAACGATATTGAAAGTCAAACAGACTATTTGTTTCTTTACTCTAATGATGTTAATGTTCAGAAAATAACTTCAATCGAAGTGAATAGTAAACCAGTATCTGAAGTACTGCGTCTTTTATTGAATAAAAGCGATGTAAAGTACCAGATGGAGGGTTTGCACATTATTTTGTCTGAAAAGACAGAGAAAGAAAAATTAGAAACTGATCAGAATAGAACTAAAGTTTCCGGCACGATAAGAGATTCAAGAGGAGAGAGTATTATCGGAGCCAGTATTGTTGAAAAGGGTACAAATAACGGCACTATCAGCGATATATCGGGAGATTTTGTATTAAATGTATCGGAAGAGGCGATATTGCAGATTTCTTATATCGGTTATGTAACTCAAGAAATAAAAGTCATAGCAGGCAAGAGACTAAATGTTATGTTGAAAGAAGATACTAAAACACTTGATGAAGTGGTTGTTATTGGCTATGGCACTCAACGTAAAGGTGATTTGACAAGTTCTGTAGGTAGCGTAAAGAAGGAAAATTTTGTTCAAGGTGCCGTAAAAGACGCGGGGCAATTGATTCAAGGCAAGGTTGCGGGTTTGGCAATAACCAATACCAGTGGTGATCCAACTAGTAATACAACCATTTCTCTTCGTGGAAACACAACTATTTTAGGGGCAAGTACGAATCCGCTAATCTTAATCGATGGCGTTCCGGGCGACTTAAATACGGTGGCACCAGAAGATATTGAGAGCATAGATGTTTTAAAGGATGGTTCTGCAGCTGCTATCTATGGTTCTCGCGGAACAAATGGTGTTATCCTTATTACAACAAAGAAAGCGAAAGGAGACAACATTAATCAAGTGGAATATAGTGCCTATATGAGTACTTCTTCTATTGTTAAACGCTTGGAAATGTGTACGGCAGCTGATTATCGTCAACAGATTTCAGATGGCATACGCGATGCTTCCTGGGATCTTGGTAATAATGTAGATTGGATGGATCAGATTACACGTACTCCGTTTACTCACGTTCATAATTTATCACTTAAAGGTGGTAGTCAGGAAACCAATTATATTGTAAATCTGAATTATCGAGCCAATCAGGGTATAATGAAACGTTCTGATAAGGATATGTTTCAGGGACGTGCTGAAATCAATCATAATATGTTCGATGGTAAACTAAAACTTAATTTTGGTATTCTGGGAAATCAGACCAAATATACTTCTACCTCCGATGGTGGGAGTTGGAATACTTACGTCTATCGTCAAGCTTTGATTCATAATCCTACCGAACCGATCAAGAATGAAGACGGCAGTTGGTACGAAAACACGGGCGTTTTTGAGTATGCCAATCCGTTATCTCTTTTGAATGAGTGCGATGGTGATCAAAGTATCGCTCAGTTGCGTTTTAATGGTAGTGCTACTTTCAATCCTATTAAAGATCTCACACTAAAGGCTTTGATTTCTTATGATAAATCGAATCAGTACGGCGGCTATTATGAAACAAAGAATAACATCTCTACTATTCGTGATAGCAAAAATGGTTATGCAGCTGTGGGTTCGTTGATGAATATGACTAAATTGATGGAACTGACAGCACAATATCAGAAGGAAATATACGGGCATCATTTCACCGTTTTGGCAGGCTATAGTTGGCAAGGTACAGATTACAGCAATCAGTATGAACAGAATTATGATTTCCCTACTGATATTTACAGTTATAACGATATAGGTCAGGGAGCAGCTCTAAAAGAGGGATTGGGTACTGAATATAGTTATCGTTTAAAAACAAATCTAATCAGCTTTTTTGGTCGTCTGTCTTATTCTTATAAGAATCGTTACTTATTGATGGCCGCTCTCCGCCATGAAGGGGCCAGCCAGTTATCAGGAACTAATAATGAATGGGGCACATTTCCTTCGATCTCTTTGGGCTGGAGAATTACAGAAGAACCGTTTATGCAGTCGCAGAAACTTTTTAACGATTTAAAACTTCGTGTTGGTTATGGTGTAACAGGAAGTCAGCCAAACGATTCATTTTTAGGAATGTCTATGTTGAGCTATGGCGATTATTATTATTACAACGGCAAATGGATACAAAGCCTCCAACCGTCACGGAATGCTAATCCGGATTTAAAATGGGAGGAAAAACACGAGACTAACTTCGGTCTTGATTTTAGTATTTTAGAGAGTCGGATTAATGGTAGCATTGACCTTTATAATCGTCAGATAAAAGGCTTGCTTTATGACTATTCGGTTCCTTCTCCTCCGAATTTATATACTACAACTCGTGCTAATGTAGGCAAAATGAGCAATAAAGGTATTGAAGTGTTGGTGAATGTGGTTCCTGTCAAAGCTAAGAATGTTGACTGGAATTCAACGATGACTTTTTCAACGAATACAAACAAACTGATTAATCTTTCAAATGATTTGTATAAGACTTCAAGTGACTATTTTGTAACAGGTTGGATCCAAGAACCGGTTAAAACTGAATCACACATTGTTAAAGTAGGAGATCCTATTGGTGAGATCTATGGATTCAAAGTTGTTGACGTTGATGATAGCGGCAAATGGATCTATGAAGACAAGGATGGTAATCATGTAGGATATGATGATTTTACTCATTCGGCAGAAGATAAGAAAGTGATTGGCAATGGGCTTCCTAAATACTATGTAGGATGGAATAATAGTGTGCGCTATAAAAACTGGGACTTATCAATATCCATGCGCGGTGCTTTTGACTTTCAGATAATCAATAGTGCCCGTATGTTTTATGAAAATTTGAGTCGTTCTGATTGGAACCGTATGAAGTCGGCTTATAAACCTGTATTTGGCAAAGTACGCTTAAACTCACTTTGTTCGGAAGAATTCAATAGCTACTATGTAGAGAATGGAGACTATTGGAAGATTGACAACATCACGCTGGGCTATCGTTTCAACAAACTCGGAAAGTATATAAAGAACCTTAGGTTATATGTATCCTCTCAAAATGTACTTACTATTACGGGCTACAAGGGTACTGATCCTGAAGTTTCCGTTTCAGGCTTGAATCCGGGTTATGATGATCGTGATCAATATCCTCATGTTCGCTCTTATACAGTGGGTGCAAGTATTACTTTCTAACTCTTTAAATCAATAAATATGAAAACAAAAATATTAGCTTTAGGTCTGGCATTCACATTTGTTATATGTCAGAGCTGTACCGACTTGGAAGATAAAAGTTATCATGATATTCTCTCTGATCAGTTTGAACCGACTGGTGATGATTTAGGTGCCTTATTGGGTGCTGCTTATGTACCTTGGCGTCAGACTTTGTTGTTATGGAATGGTGTTGCACGAGCTCAGATGTTGTCGGCTGATGAAGATGTTATTCCCGCCCGTCCCAACGGATGGGTCGATGGAGGTATTTATAAACGTATGCACCAACACAAGTGGACATCGGAAGATGATATGTGCATTCAGTCATGGAATCGTACTTACGTGGGCATTACTGCCTGTAACCGTGTACTTTATCAGATTGAATCGGGGCAAATCAGTATTCCTGAACAGCAAGAAGCCATTGTTTCAGAGCTCAAAGTTCTGCGTGCCTCTTATTATTATATTTTGGTTGATTTGTTTGGAAACGTTCCTTTGGTTACTGATTTTGATGTTCCTGATGGTTATTTACCGGAACAGAATACTCGTAAGGAGGTTTATGAATTTATTATCAAGGAGATTACTGATAATATTGATAATTTGAGTGAAGAAGCTAATACCGAATATTATGGACGTTTCAATAAATGGGCTGCCTATTCTTTATTAGCCAAAATGTACTTAAATTCCGAAATATTCTCTGATGGTAATTATTCGGAGTTTCAGAAGTGTATTGATGCCTGTGATGAGGTTATTAAAAGTGGTAAGTATGAATTAGAAGCTAAGCAAAGTAATGTCTTTGTAACCGAAAATGAGAATTCCAAAGAAATTATTTTTGCATTGCCATTTGATGCGACTTACGTAACCGACTGGAATGCATTTGATTTTCACATGTACACTTTGCAATCCGAGAATCAGGCTACTTATAACTTTGAGAGTTCTCCTTGGGGAGGTGTTTGTTGCATTCCTCAGTATATCAACTCTTTTGATCCGGAAGATGCTCGCTTGGCAGATTGTTTTATCCAAGGACAACAATACACTGCTTCGGGTGATTCATTGTTTTGTACCATGGGAAGCGATGCCGGTGCTCCTCTAAATTATATTAATGAAGTACCGAGTATTGATAACTCCCAAGAATATCACGGATATCGTTGGGGTAAGTTTGAGTATGCTATGGGTATTACCAATCGTTTGAGTAATGATTGGCCTCTGTTTCGCTATGCTGATATCCTTTTGATGAAGGCGGAAGCACTACTTCGTTTGGGCAAGGCTGATGAAGCGGCTGTATTGGTTACCGAGGTTCGTCAGCGTGATTTTAAAAATGATCCAGAAAAAGCGACTGTTACCGGTGCTCAATTAATGGGAGGTAGTTCTTATGATTACGGACGTCGTGATAATCTGGTTGCTGTAACCCATGAAGGGGGAGGTGACATTAAGTATGGTCGTTTTTTAGATGAACTTGGTTGGGAATTCACTCAAGAAGGGCGTCGCCGGCAGGATATGATTCGTTTTGATGCATTTACCACCAAATCATGGTTCTCTCATAGTAAAAGTGAAAGTTACCGTAATCTGTATCCAATTCCGGAAAGTGTGTTACTAACAAATTCTAATTTGAAACAAAATACGGGTTATTAGTCTTTATTATTTTAGGGTATAGAAGATTGGATTTATTTCGGTTGCCAATACAATAACCTTTGTGTATTGGCAACCGTTTTAATCTAAGGGATTTATTACTGGCTCATAATAATATGTTGTCCAAAATTATTTTATTTTGAATGATAATTAGATTTTTTTTGCATTAATAACTTTTATCTTTGTAACATTCGGTTAATTGCTTTATATGCATAATATTATGAAGAAAAGATTTTTCTTGTATTTGTCACTATTGAGTGTGTTTTTATCGATAAGGGCTCAAACCTTTGAACGGACTAACTTAGGCATAAAGGCTAAGATGCAGTCTATGAATTTAGAGGTGCAATTCTTCAGTCCTAAAATAGTGAGAGTTTTTCGTACTCCGGAGAATACTTCGGTAATCAAGAATAGTTTATCTGTCACTAAACAACCGGAAGAAGAAGATCTTCAAATAAAAAAAGATAGTGATGTTGTTGTTATTACTTCGCCTAAGTTGATAGTCTTTGTTAATCTTGTAACAGGGAAGGTCGCTTTTTGCGATGCACATGGAATTGCTCTTTTTACGGAAAAGGATTATGGAGCACAGTTTACTCCCGTGTCTGATGCCGGAAATGCTACTTTCTCTGTTCGCCAGGCGTTTATGCTCGACAAAGATGAGGCTATTTACGGATTAGGACAACATCAGGAGGGGAAGATGAATCAACGCAATCAGAAGATTTATCTTCGTCAGGCAAATATGAATGTTTGCATCCCATTGATTGTATCAGTAAAAGGTTACGGCGTATTTTGGGATAATTATTCGCCCACTACTTTCACTGATAATCCTCAGGAAATGGCTTTTGATTCGGAAATAGGGACAAATTCCGATTATTATTTCCTTTATGGCGGAGGCATGGAAGGAGTTACTGAACAATTACGCGATCTCACCGGACAGTCGCCTATGCTTCCTTTGTGGGCGTATGGTTTCTTTCAATCACGCGAACGATATAAAAATCAAGAAGAACCGGTAGCTGTTGTTGCCAAATATCGTGAACTGGGGGTACCTCTTGATTGCGTTATTCAGGATTGGCAGTATTGGGGCAAAGATAGTTGCTGGAATGCCATGTCTTTTGATCCCTCAACTTATCCCGACCCACGGGGGATGGTTGATAAAGTACACGCTATGAATGCGAAAATGATGATTGTTGCTTGGCCCGGTTTTGGCCCGAATACGGCTCAATATAAAAAACTTAGATCGAGAAAGATGTTGATTAACTTTGATACCTGGCCACCTAATTCGGGTACCAAGCCGTATGACCCTTATAATCCGGCGGCTCGGGATATTTACTGGAACTACCTTAATAAGGGCGTTTTCGCAAAAGGCTTTGATGGTTGGTGGCTTGATTCTACCGAGCCCGATCATATTAATATGGAAGAGAGTGATTTTGATCAACCTACATATTTAGGGACTTTCCGTAGTGTGCGCAATGCTTTTCCGCTGATGACTGTCGGCGGAGTATATACTCATCAACGCAGTGTCACTTCCGATAAACGCGTCTGTATCCTTACCCGCTCTGCTTTTGCCGGCCAACAAAGATATGCTGCCAATACATGGAGTGGTGATGTACAGTCTTCATGGGAAGCTCTGAAACGACAAATACCTGCAGGATTGAACTTTTCGCTTTGCGGTATTCCTTATTGGAATACAGATATAGGCGGCTTCTTTGCCGGAAGATGGAATAAAGGCGGCGGTGCGAAGAATCCTGATTTTCAGGAATTGTATGTACGTTGGATGCAGTTTGGCACATTCTCACCTATGATGCGTTCGCATGGAACAGATATTCCCCGGGAGATCTACCAGTTTGGAAGGAAAGGCGATTGGGCGTTTGATGCTCAGGAGAAGTTTATTAATCTGCGTTATAGTTTACTACCTTATATCTATGCTACCGCTTGGAATGTAACACACCATTCGGGTTCGTTTATGCGTGCGTTGGCTATTGACTTCGCTGTTGATAAAAAAGTGTACAACATAGTAGATGAATATATGTTTGGAAAGTCTTTTTTGGTTGCTCCTGTAACAGATAAAGGGGCCAAAAGCCGTTCGGTATACTTACCTGCGAATACCCTTTGGTATAACTTTTGGAACAATGAAAAATATGATGGAGGGCAAAGCATTACTTGTAACGCGCCAATAGATGTAATACCTTTGTATGTAAAAGCCGGATCAATTATCCCATGGGGACCTAAGGTGCAATATGCCACGGAAAAGAAATGGGATTCATTAGAAATACGGATTTATGCTGGTGCTGATGGTACATTTGTACTTTACGAAGATGAAAATGACAACTATAATTATGAGAAAGGTCTTTATTCGGAGATTCAGATGACATGGAATGACCAAGATCACACGTTGACTATTGGCGATCGTAAAGGGAGTTTTGCAGGTATGTTGAAGAAACGAGCTTTTAAAGTCTTATTAATGGAACCGTCATCCGCTCTTACTAAAGCTCAAGGCAAGGAGGTTGTGAAGACAATTTCTTATAAAGGTAAAAGTATAAGCATAAAATTGCAATCGTCTAAAAATTGAAAAACAATAAACTTATGAGCAAAAAAACGTTGATAGTAATGATGTTCTCAGTTCTCCTATTGGGACAATATACCTTGGTCAAAGGGCAAACAGCGCAAGTGCAGGAGCAGGTAGAGGCGTTCCCATTGTCCAAAGTTCGTCTTCTTGATAGTCCTTTTAAGCATGCAGAAGACCTTGATATTGATTATTTGTTGGCTCTGAACGCCGATAGGTTGCTTGCCCCTTATCTGAAAGAGGCAGGACTTACTCCGAAAGCACCTAATTATACTAATTGGGAAAACACGGGGTTAGATGGTCATATAGGAGGGCATTATCTTTCTGCTCTTTCCGCTATGTATGCTTCTACCGGAGATGTTCGTGTTAAAAAACGGCTCGATTATATGCTGAACGAACTAAAGCGTTGTCAGGATGCATCCGGAGACGGATATCTTTGTGGAGTTCCGGGAGGTAAAGCTATGTGGCAGGAAATATCGAAAGGAGATATACGTGCATCTTCTTTTGAGTTGAACGGTAAATGGGTACCTCTTTATAATATTCATAAAATTTATGAAGGATTGCTTGACGCATATCTTCGTGCCGGCAGTGCAGAGGCTCGCGATATGCTTATTAAGCTTACCGACTGGATGAGCAATATTGTCTCCGGTTTAAGTGATGAGCAAGTGCAGGAGATGCTTCGAAGCGAGCACGGCGGTTTGAATGAAATATTTGCAGATGTTGCCGCTATTACAGGGAATAACAACTATCTGAAGTTGGCCCATCGGTTTTCTCATAATGAAATTTTGCAGCCTTTGTTGCAACAAAAAGATCAGTTAACAGGGCTGCATGCCAATACGCAGATACCGAAAGTTATCGGGTTTGAGCGCATAGCCGAGGTAGAAGGCAATAAAGATTGGCATCAGGCTGCCTCCTTCTTTTGGAAAACGGTGGTCAATAACCGTTCGGTAAGCATAGGAGGTAATAGCGTTAGAGAGCATTTTAATCCGGCCGATGATTTTTCTTCAATGATGCATGATGTTCAGGGCCCGGAAACTTGCAACACTTATAATATGCTGAGGCTTACTAAGTTGCTTTATCAGGTAAATCCGAATTCAAAATACATAGATTACTACGAGAGAGCACTTTATAACCATATTCTTTCCACACAAGATGCAAAGACCGGTGGCCTTGTTTATTTTACGCCAATGCGTTCGGGGCATTATCGGGTTTATTCTCAACCGCAAACAAGCTTTTGGTGCTGCGTTGGTTCGGGCATGGAGAATCAGGCCAAATATGGCGAAATGATCTATGCCCATAACAATAAAGATGTTTATGTGAACCTTTTTATTCCCTCACGGCTAACTTGGACAGAACAAAACCTGCAGATTATTCAGAAGACGGATTTTCCTGACAAACCATTTACCGAGCTATGGATTAATCCGGCCAAGAGCACATCTTTTACTCTTTATCTCCGTGTTCCTCAATGGACAAAAGGGGCGGCTACTCTGTTGGTGAATGGTGAAGACCAAAAAGTAGCGGTGAATGAGGAAGGATATATGGCTGTTGCACGCAAATGGAAGAAAGGAGATCACGTTAATTTAAAGTTATCAATGTCAATATCGGTAGAATCGTTGCCGGATAAGTCCTCTTATTATTCCATTCTATACGGTCCTATTGTGCTTGCGGCAGAAACCGGTACCGAAAACATGAAAGGCATGTTTGCTGATGATAGCAGAGGAGGGCATATCGCTTCAGGCCCTCAAACTCCATTGTCTGAAATGCCGGTTATCGTTGGTACTTCAGATCAAATAATCTCTCACATCAAACCTGTTAAAGGAGAATCGCTGGCCTTTACGCTGGACGGTTTGTTTCCTCAGAAATATAACGGTATGAAGCTGGTTCCTTTTTTTCGCTTGCAAGAGTGCCGTTATATGGTATATTGGGCTCTTCTTTCGCCGGGAAAATTAGTGAAGCAACAGGGCTTATTGGCAGAACGGGAGCATAAACAAATGGCGCTCGATTCTATTACGCTCGATCGTGTTATATGCGGAGAGCAACAGCCTGAAACCGATCATTTTATCCAATACGAGAACTCTCAGACAGGATTTATTGAAGATCGCCATTGGCGCGATGCGAAGGGCTGGTTTAGTTATCGAATGAAAACTCAACAAGAGAGGGCTAAATTTATTTATGTTTTGTATAATGATGAAGACAGCTCACGTGAATGTAACCTGTGGATAAATGAGTATAAAATATCAGATATAAAAACAGAAGGTATTGCGGCAGAGCCAAAGGCTATCATTTTTCCTATACCGGAAAATATAGTGGATAGCAAACTGCTTACTGTAAAATTTGGCACAGACTCTTTGAAATCAACTCCGAGAATATACGAGGTGAGAATTCTTCGTGGAGATGTGAAATAGAAAAAGGCAGAGTAGAAATCGGGATTTCTTTCTACCAAATAGAATCATAATTCGACTTTTCTTTGGGAAGAATATGTGTATATTTGCATTGTTAGTAAAATCTATAAATATGCAAAAACGCAATTCTTCCCTTTATATATGGATAGTCTTTTTGTTAATGCAATCCGTTTCTGTTTTCTCTGAAAATGGTGATATAATTACCCATCTGAAATTTAAGCAACTTTCTACGATTAATGGTTTGCCTACAGATGAAGTGCAGAAAGTATATCAGGACAGAGATGGTTTTATCTGGATAGCCACACGTTATGGGCTTTGTTCGTATGATGGCTATCAGATGAATTCCTATAAATCAAACCTCTATACACCTGAGCTCTTATCTAATAATAACGTTTATTGCTTAACGGATGATGATAGCTATAATATTTGGATAGGAACACAAGAGGGATTAAACGTGCTGAACAAAGCAACGGGTGTGATACGAAAAGGAACTTTTCCTCAAATAGGCAATAATTCAGTTTCTTGCCTTCTTACCACAAGGAATAACACAATATGGGTGGGAACGGATATCGGACTATTCAAATATAATGCCGATAAAGATTCCATGCAACTCTATGCAAAGCAGATGACAGAAAATGTATTGCCTGCCGTTCCCATAAAATCATTATTAGAAGATTCTCAGGGAGATATTTGGATTGGTACATGGGCTGATGGTCTTTATCGTTATTCGCCTCGGATCAATAAGTTTTATGCCTATCCAAAGATGAATAAACGTAATTCTGCACATGTTATTTATGAAGATAGTAATAAAAATATTTGGATAGGAGCTTGGGATGAAGGGCTTTTTCTTTTAAAGAATCCACGAAACATGAAACTTGTTTCGTGGATAAATTATAGATATAATTCTAATGATGCATCTTCTTTGTCAGATAACATTGTATATGGTATTTCTGAAGACTTAAATACGCATACCTTATGGGTTGGTACTCGAAGCGGATTGAGTATTATGCGGTTTGGTGAAATCGGGCGGTTTATTAACTATAAATCTCAAAAGTCGACTTATCAGATTCCGTGTAACGAAATAAATTCACTCTTGAGGGATCGCTCTGGCAATATGTGGCTGGGAACTGTTGGGGGAGGAGTCTTTTTGGCGGATACGCGTAAGCCCAAATTTAATCTTTATAGTTTCGATTCAACAGAAGATAATATTCCCACAAATGCTGTTAGGGCTCTTTTTGTTGATGATGAGCAATCTGTTTGGTTGGGGGTAGGTACTTATGGCGTAGCTAGGCATAATAGAAAAACAGATTGTTTCTCCTATTATTCGCATATTCCTGAGTTTGCCGATGCAGAATCTATTCCAACAGTTTATGCTATTATTCAACGAAAAGCCAGTGGAGAGATATGGTTTGGCACGTATGATGGAGGAATATATGTATATCGTCATGGAGAAAAAGTAAAACACTATACGGAAGAGAACGCTGATTTCATTAAATATATTTGCGTTACCTCTTTATATGAAGATAGAAAAGGTAATTGTTGGGTGGGAACTCGCAATGGGCTGGGTGTAAAGCGCGCTGACGGAAGTGGGTATTTGTTTGAAAGGATGATGGTGGATGGAAAGAATCTGGATATGTGCTACGTTAGAGATATAACGGAAGATAAAGAGGGACATATCTGGTTGGCAACGGCAAACTATGGAATTATTTGTGTTTCCGGAGATATTCGCCATCCTCTATCAATGAATTATAAAAACTATAGTTTGGAGAATGGTAAAATGGGAGCAAAAACAGTACTTTGTCTACACCTCGATTCACGTGGAAGACTTTGGGCAGGGACTGAAGGTAGTGGCTTGTTTTTCTATAATAAGAACACGGATGTATTTGAAGAAAGAAATATTTTGTATAATTTGCCGGGAGATATGGTGGGGAGTATGGAAGAGGACACTCACGGAAATTTATGGCTTGGTACTAATAACGGGCTTGTAAAGCTAAGTGTCGGTAGTGATGTACGTAAAGCAACTTTACGGGTATATACTTCGGCGGATGGATTACAAGATAATTTCTTTATACCGAAATCATCATTTAATAAAAATGGTGAGTTGTTTTTTGGCGGGTATAAAGGTTATAATAGTTTCTTTCCGGATGCTATGAATGATGTTGTAAATGATGTTCCTTTTTTTATTACCGATATTAAAATCTATAATAAATCGTTGAAATCTCTCGACGAGAAATTACGAAAGCAAATATCCAGTGAAATGCCGTCTTTTACTCAACTCATGGAATTACCTTATAAATACAATAATTTCAGCATTGAATTTGCCTCTCTTACTTACAAGAAACCGGAGCTTAATAAGTATGCTTATAAACTTGAGGGTTTTGATAAAGAGTGGCAATATACCGATGCTACTCGTCATTTTGCTTATTACAATAATCTAAAGAGTGGTACGTATACTTTTTTTTTAAGAGCAACCAATGAAAACGGGGTATGGAGTAGTCAGATCAGAAAAATGACAGTGGTTGTACTTCCTCCTTTCTGGGCTACATGGTGGGCATATACCCTTTATTTCCTGGCATTGGCAGCTATTGTTTATTACCTTTATAGAGTGGCAAAAAACAGAATGATTCTAAAGAACCGTTTGCATCTTAAAGAGATGGAACAATCTAAAGCTGAAGAACTTAATCACGCCAAACTGCAATTCTTTACAAATATCACCCATGAATTACTCACTCCTCTTACCATTATTTCGGCTACGGTAGATGAGTTAAAAATGCAAGCTCCTTTGCACGATGATTTATACACTGTAATGAGCAGTAATATTCGTCGCCTGATAAGATTGCTGCAGCAGATTTTGGAATTTCGCAAAGCGGAAACCGGAAACCTTAAATTACGCGTTTCTCCGGGAGATCTGGCTGTTTTCGTTAAGAATGAGGCGGAATGCTTTCTCCCGCTGGTGAAGAAACGCAAACTTCATTTTTCCGTATTGTGCGATCCGGATTCTATTACAGGTTATTTTGATCCCGATAAACTGGATAAAATATTATATAATCTATTGTCTAACGCTGCCAAGTATAACAATGAAGGAGGATTTGTGCAGGTCAATCTTTCGTATGCTCAGGATAAAGATTATATTCTGCTTCAGATTAAAGACAATGGGAAAGGTATTTCTGAAGAAGCTCAGAAGAATCTGTTTAAGCGCTTCTATGAAGGTGATTATCGCAAATTTAATACTATCGGAACGGGAATTGGTCTGTCTTTAACTAAAGACCTTGTGGAACTTCACGGAGGAAGCATTGTGGTTGAGAGTGCTGTAGGCAAGGGAACTACGTTCTTTGTAACCATACCTATTGATCGTTCTTATTTCAAGGAGGAAGAAATAGACGAAGAGACGATGCCGGCACAGAAAACCATTTTAGGAGTTGAAGAGAATATAAATGACAGTAAGCGTATAGATGATGTGAAGGCTCATTCTATTTTAGTGCTCGAAGATAATCTGGATTTGCTGCAACTAATGGTGAAGCTCTTAGGTCGGGAATACAACGTGTTTACCGGTGAAAATGGCAAGGAAGGCATTGAAATAATAGAAAATGAGGATATTGATCTTGTTGTGTCTGATATTATGATGCCCGAGATGGACGGCATTGAACTGTGTAAATACGTAAAAAGCAAATTGGAATTTAGCCATATTCCTGTTATTTTGCTTACGGCTAAAAACACCGAAGAAGATCGCGCCGAGGCTTATGAATCGG
Organism: uncultured Bacteroides sp.; assembly: GCF_963677715.1. Taxonomy (NCBI): domain Bacteria; kingdom Pseudomonadati; phylum Bacteroidota; class Bacteroidia; order Bacteroidales; family Bacteroidaceae; genus Bacteroides; species uncultured Bacteroides sp. The sequence continues at coordinate 991,421 of NZ_OY782495.1, read as the reverse complement.
GTGCCGACGGATTTATTAGTAAGCCGTTTAATCTGACGGTGCTCCATGCCCGTATAAAGAATTTGTTGAAATACAAAGAACGGATGGCTCACGACTTTAAGAATCAGTTGGTTTTTGAAGTGAAAGACCTTAATTATACCAGTATAGATGAAGAATTTATGCAACGTGCCATAGATTGCGTAAACAAACACCTCGATAATCCTGATTTTGATCAACCTCAGTTTATAGAAGAAATGGGAACGAGTAAATCTACCCTTTACAAAAAGCTAAAATCTCTCACCGGGTTAAATACTTCCGCTTTCATTCGCAATATTCGCTTGAAAGCCGCTTGCCGGATAATGGAAGAAAAACGTTCTATTCGTGTGTCCGAATTGGCTTATGCCGTAGGCTTCAACGACCCCAAATATTTTAGTTCCTGCTTCAAAAAAGAGTTTAATATGTTGCCTACAGAATACATCGAGCGTTTTATCCCGGAGAAAATGACGGAAAATGAATCAGTGGAAGATTCCGGATAGGCAATAATTGTTGCCATTATGGGCCAATCAATGTTTATTAGTCACAAAAGTTCTGCCTTATAGTTTAATCTGATTGTTTAAGCGCAATAGCTAATGTAATTATTTTATAATCCTGTTCTGGGCGCTCATAAGAGGGGTTGGAAGGGAACCAACTTTCTTTGCAAAGGGGACCTGTTTTCTTTGCAAAGAAAACAGGTCCCCTTTGCAAAGAAATCGTATGGCCTTTGCCGGAATGTATTTTTGTAAATAATAATACATTGTGTAATTCATTAAAGATTTAGAGCTTCTTTCTCATAGGCACTTTTCTCAAAAAAAAAATAACTTTATCTTTTCTTTCTAATACTTGTCTTTGCCACATGCGTGATTTGCCTCTGTTTTGTAAAGTCGAATTATAATTCAAAAAGGATGAATATCTGAAATTCTTCCTTTTATAGCTATTTTCAGAGTTTAGTATTGTTTCCTAGACTTAAATTTGCATCAGTGATTTTTGAATCAAATTGTTTAATCTTAAAGTTCGTTACTAATGAAAAAACAAAAAACTTTTCATGGGCGTAAAGTCAATAAGGTCGTAACCGCCTTATTGATAAGTCTAAATCTCCTCTTTTTGAGTGGGCAGTGGATGACTGCTCAGGCCCAACAAAAAATTCGAGTTATAGGAAAGGTTAGTGATGCCTCTGGCGAATCAATAATTGGTGCCAGCGTCGTGCAAAAAGGTTCTACCATTGGTACAATTACCGATATGAACGGTAATTTTGTACTGTCTGTGGCTTCGGAAAGTACACTCCAGATTTCTTATATCGGGTACATAACCCAGGATATTAAAGCTATATCTGGCAGGCCACTTTCTATAGTATTAAAAGAAGATACTAAAACATTAGATGAAGTAGTGGTCGTTGGTTTCGGTACACAGAAGAAAGTGAATCTGACGGGTTCAGTAGGTTTAGTAGCAGCGAAAGAATTAGAATCTCGTCCTGTTACTAATTTAACGCAGGCTCTGCAGGGTTTAGTCCCGGGATTGCAGATAAGCGTGACAAGCGGGCAACTGGATAAATCGGCGAGCATTAATATTCGTGGTGCTGGTACTATTGGAGATGGTTCTAGTGGTAGCCCTCTAGTACTGATTGATGGAATGGAGGGTGATATGAACTCAATTAATATGCAAGATGTGGCAAACATCTCTGTATTGAAAGATGCAGCTGCATCTTCAATTTACGGTTCTCGTGCTCCATTTGGTGTCATTCTGATTACGACGAAGAAAGGCGTTTCCGGTAAACCGGTGATTAACTATAATAACAGTTTCCGATTTGGACAAGCTATTAGAACCCCGGACCCAATGGATTCTTATACATTTGCAACCTTCTTTAATGATGGGGCAAAGAATGCAGGACGAGGAGTCATCTTCAATGATGATACGATGCAGAAAATGAAAGATTATCAGTCTGGGGTGCTCTCTGACAATGGGATGTATGCCGGTAGTAATGGTAAATGGTTTGGTTCTGATGATCCTTATACACATGGATATGCCAATACTAATTGGTATGATGTTTTTTATAAGGATTGGGCGTTTTCTCAAGAGCATAACTTCAGTGCGACAGGTGGTTCTGAGAAAGTTAATTATTATGCTTCATTTAATTATCTTGACCAAAGCGGTTTGTTGAAGATAGCAAAAGATGATTTGAAACGCTATAATATTAATGCTAAAATTAGTGCTGAATTAGCCAGCTGGGCAAGATTTAATTATAGTATACGTTTCACAAGAGAAGATTATGAAAGACCAACTAATTTAACTGATGGTGGTTTGTATGAGAAACTGGGAAGGCAAACTTGGCCTAATCTTCCGGTTTATGATCAGAATGGTTATTTCTTTTCTGCTCCGACCCCGACATTAGCTATAGCCGAAGGAGGTAATCGCAATGTCCAAACAGATAATACCTATCATCAGGCGGCTTTAATTCTTGAACCTGTTAAGAATTGGATTACCCATGTAGAATTTAATTATCATGTAAAGGAGGCAGATGTAGCAGAAATAAATCTTCCTACTTATAATCATGATGTTGCAGGAAATTTGCTTACGGGGACCGGAAACTCCAGCGCTCATCGAGATTTTCTAAAAGAAAATTATACGAACTGGAATGTTTATTCGGAATATAGCCGTTCATTAAAAGAAGACCATCATTTTAAAGCAATGTTAGGTTTTCAGGCTGAAGAATTGGATCAATCCTTGTTTGGGGTAACGAAATATGGTCTTCTTCTTCCTTCAATGCCTGAAATTGATTTAACAACAGGATTGGATGGCAGTGGAAAAGCTCACACAACAGATGCAAATGGTGAAAGAAACTCTTGGAGCACAGCCGGTTTCTTTGGACGTTTAAATTATGACTATAAGGGACGCTATTTGGCTGAGGTAAATATGCGATATGATGGAACTTCTCGTTTCCGTGAAGATCAGCGTTGGAAATGGTTTCCGTCTTTTTCTTTAGGATGGAATATTGCTCGCGAAGAATTTTGGAAATCACTTTCACCAGTTATTGGAACACTTAAATTACGTGGATCTTATGGTAAATTGGGTAATCAAAACACAAATAGTTGGTATCAGACTTACAGTACAATTGGTATAACACCATCCGGAGGGACTTGGTTGCAAGATGGAGTAAAACCTAATATAGCTGCTCAGCCGGGTCTCATTAGTGCGCTTTTAACATGGGAACAAGTTCGTACATGGAATGTCGGTTTAGATTTTGGTTTATTTAATAATAGACTAACAGGCTCTTTTGATACCTATATTCGCTATACGGATAATATGGTTGGTCCTGCCTCCGAACTTCCTATTGTGTTAGGTATAACAGTCCCTAAAACGAATAATTCAGATCTGAAAACTGCCGGTTGGGAATTGGAATTGGGCTGGAATGATCGGTTGAAAGATGGTTTTGGATATAGCGCTAAGTTTACTTTGGCAGATGCGAGAACAATGATTCGAAATTATCCGGGTAATCCAACTAATGCTATAAGTACTTACATTAGTGGGCAATATACAGGGCAGATATGGGGCTTTGAGACTAAGGGCATTGCTAAAACGCAGGAGGAAATGGATGCACATTTAGCGGCCGTAGGTGGTCAATCTGCTATTGGATCAAGTTGGGCTGCAGGAGATGTTATGTATAAAGATTTAGATGGCGAAGCTGGAATTACAAAAGGGGCACAGACTATAACAGATCATGGTGACCTAAAGGTTATTGGTAATTCAACTCCTCGTTATTTATTTGGCTTAGATCTGTCGGCTGATTGGAAAGGTTTTGATTTTAGAACCTTTTTTCAAGGAGTTGCTAAACGCGACTATTGGCAGGGAAGTTTGGTCTTTTGGGGTGCAACTGATACGGAATGGTGGTCAACAGGTTTAAAACAACATGCCGATTACTTCAGAGCTACAGCCTCCAATGATTTGCCTGCTAATTTGGATGCTTATTATCCACGTCCGATACTAAACTCTACTACAAGTAAGAACCACCAAACTCAATCTCGTTATTTACAAGATGCTTCTTATATTCGGTTGAAGAACATTCAGTTGGGATATACGATTCCATCGGTGTGGACAAAAAGAGCTAAGATAGAAAAATGCCGTGTCTTCGTATCTGGTGAAAACCTGTTTACCATGACAAATTTATCTGATTTATTTGATCCGGAAACAATTAGTAGTGGAGTAAGTAGCGGCGATAGCCGTATTCAAAATGGAGGTAATGCTTATCCATTATCTAAAACAGTATCTTTTGGCGTAAGTTTAACTTTTTAATCTTATAAAACTAATGAATATGAATACAAAGAATACATACTTGATTTTAGCTGCTTTCATAGGGTTGCTATTTTCTTCCTGTAACGACTATTTGGATCAGACTCCGAAGTCCGATCTTCCTCCTGAAAGTTATTTTACTGATGCCTCTCAGCTTCAGGCCTATGTGGATGGTTTATATGTGGATATTCTTCCTTCAAATACTTCGCAATGGGGATATGGTACATTTGGTTATGACCAAGATACAGATAATCAGGCAGCAGCAGTGGCAAATAACAGATTTGCTGACGGTCTCTGGCATGTTGATCATTCAGAGAGTGATAATTGGAAATTTGAATTAATTCGTAAATGTAACTATTTTCTCTCTGTAGTACTTCCCAAATATGAAGCAGGAACGATTACGGGAGATGCGGCAAAAGTGAAACATTATATTGGAGAGGTATATATGTTGCGTGCTTATGAATATTTTAAACGTTATCAGATGTTTGGTGATTTCCCTATTATTACTGAACCACTTCCTGATGAGGCAAGTGTTCTAACAGCAGCCAGTCAACGTAGCCCGCGTAATGAAGTAGCTCGGTTTATTCTTTCCGACTTGGATAAATCTATAGAATTGTTACAAGCTACAACTTTGGCTAAAACTCGTATCACTTTACTTTCGGCGTACTTGGTTAAATCACGTGTGGCTTTGTTTGAAGGTACTTGGTTAAAGTATTTTAAAGGTACTGCTTTTGTTCCCCAAGGTGAAGGATGGCCGGGAAAAGATAAAGACTATAATGCTAATTATTCATATCCGAGCGGAAGCATTGATAATGAGATTAATTACTTTTTGGAACAATCTATTTCTGCATCTGCATATGTTGCTGATAATTTTGGAACATTGACTGAAAATACGGGAACAGTGGAGCAGAGTGCGAGCGATCCTGTAAATCCTTATCTGGATATGTTCGGAAGTGTGGATTTGTCCAATATTCCGGAGGTGCTTCTTTGGAGACAATATAATAAGCAATTGGGTATTCAACACAATGTGCCGTATTGTGCCAATAAAGGAAATCAAAGAATTGGCGTAACGCGTGGCATGGTAAATAGCTTTTTAATGGATGATGGTTCACCTATTTATGCCAGCTCTGATTACAAAGGTGATAATACTATTGCAGCTGTACGCACAGATAGAGATTCTCGCCTTTCTATCTTTCTCAAAGAACCTGGACAGGTAAATGTGATTTATCCATCTTCGTCTGAAGGTACTGCTGCGGAATTAGTGGAACCATATCCTAAACTTCTTGAATCTAGTGATGATGTGGCTTATTCAACAGGGTACGCTTTGCGTAAAGGAGGCTGTTTTGATCAGGCTCAAATGACCAATGGCGGAGGATATACAGGTGCTATATGCTTTCGTGCTGTGGAGGCTTTGTTGAATTATATGGAAGCATATTATGAAAGATATGGAAATCTCGACAGCAAAGCACAAGGCTATTGGAATGCGATAAGAGCTCGTGCTAAAATAAGTGGAAGTTTTACTGAGACTATTGCAAAGACAGATATGAGCAAAGAGGCTGAAAATGATTGGGGGGCATATTCTGCCGGAACATTAGTTGATCCGACATTATATAATATTCGTCGCGAACGCCGTTGTGAACTGATGGCAGAAGGATTACGCTATATGGATTTATGTCGTTGGAGGTCAATGGATCAAATGATAACGAAGCCTTATCATATTGAGGGATTTCATCTTTGGAATACTCCTATGGAGGCTTGGTATAGCGGCAACGCTAATTTTATTTCTGATGGTTCTGATGTGGCAACTGTATCTCCTAAATCTGTTAGTGAGTATTTGAGGCCGTATGAGAAGAATTCAAAGCAGGTTGCCTATACTGGATATACATGGCACATGGCACATTATTTGAGACCAATCATGATAAAGCAATTTCTTCTTACTGCTTCTGATGGGGCTACGATCTCGACTTCTCCGATTTATCAGAATCCGTATTGGCCAACTACTGCTGATCAACCAGCGTTACAGTAAAGACTTAAATATGGTTATAAGTTGATTTTGTGGACATATCGACATTCTGGACTGATTTTGTTAAAACTGACGATAATATCCGGAGCAGAATAATAATACTAATGTAGCACACTAGCATTAAAATCAAAGAGTTTAATGCTGGTATTTCACTTGCAGAGTTCAATAGGTATACTGAGGCAGTGGATTTTAATAGATTTACTGTCTCAGTTTTTTTTAAAATAGAAAGATGGAAAAGAATGTATGTAATCGTATTTGTTTGTTCGTCTTATTAACGATAATGGCCTTGCCTGCATCGTTAAGAGCACAAGAATGGAAATTAGTTTGGAGTGACGAATTTAATAACACAGGTAAACCTGATAATGCGTCATGGAGTTTTGAACAGGGTTTCGTGCGCAACGAAGAGTTACAATGGTACCAGGGAGATAATGCCTATTGTAAGGATGGCGTATTGGTAATAGAAGGCAGGAAAGAGAAAGTTCTTAATGACAAATATCATGAGGGTAGTAATAATTGGAAAAATTCGCGCAAGTATGCCGAGTATACTTCTTCCTCTATAAAAACAGTTGGGAAACGGGCTTTTTTGTATGGTCGCTTTGAAGTACGTGCAAAGATTCCCATAGCTAGTGGATCTTGGCCGGCCATTTGGACATTGGGCACAGGGATGGAGTGGCCGTCATGTGGAGAGATAGATATGATGGAGTTTTACAGAATTCTGGGAGTGCCTCATATTTTAGCCAATGTTGCCTGGGGCACTGATATTATGCATCAGGCGAAGTGGAATAGCAAGAAAATTCCGTTTACGCATTTTACTGAAAAAGATGCCGACTGGGCATCGAAGTTCCACGTTTGGCGAATGGATTGGGACGAAACGGCTATTAAACTTTATCTGGATGATGAACTGCTGAATGAAGTTCCGTTGAGCGAAACGGTAAATGGTAGCTTTGGAAACAATAAAAATCCCTTTAAACAACCTCATTATTTGCTGTTGAACTTGGCCCTTGGCGGAGCAAATGGTGGTGTGCCTGATGAATCGGCTTTCCCCATGAAATACGAAATAGATTATGTGAGGGTATATCAGAAGAAACAAACAACCATTCGTTCGGGAGAGTTATGGCCTGATAATAATGGGGTTCATATCAATGCCCATGGAGGTGGGATACTTCATCATCAGGGAAAATACTATTGGTTTGGTGAGTATAAAAGTGCATCGACAAGCAGTGCCCTGGTGGGGGTAACGTGTTATTCGTCGAAGGACTTATGTAACTGGACGAATGAGGGAATAGCCCTTGCCGTGTCTAACGATGTGAAGAGTGACATTGTTAAAGGCTGCATTCTGGAGCGTCCTAAGGTTATTTATAATGAAAAGACAAAGAAATTTGTGATGTGGTTCCACTTGGAACTGAAGGGAAAAGGTTATGCGGCAGCTCGCGCAGCGGTAGCAGTAAGTGATCATGCTACAGGGCCTTATCATTTTGTTCGTTCTTTTCGCTCTAACCCGGGCATTTATCCGTTTGATATGTCCGAGGAAGCGCGCAAACTGAAATTAAATGTGGCTGATTATAAAGAGTGGTGGACTCCCTCATGGTATGATGCAGTGACAAAGGGACTTTTTGTGAAACGCGATTTGGAACAGGGACAAATGTCAAGGGACATGACGTTGTTTGTCGATGACGACGGCAAGGCTTATCATATTTATGCTTCTGAGGAGAATCTGACTATTCAGATAGCAGAATTGAATGGTGATTACACAGGCTATACGGGTAAATATGTGCGTGTGGCTCCGGCCGGACACAATGAGGCTCCTGCCATGTTTAAGAGAAACGGAACGTATTGGATGATAACCTCGGGCTGTACGGGCTGGGCTCCTAATGAGGCACGCATGTTTTCTGCTCCTTCTATATGGGGGCCTTGGACAAAACACCCTAATCCTTGTATAGGAAAACAGGCAGAGATAACATTTGGCGGACAAAGCACATACATTTTAACCTTGCCTGGTGTTAAAGATAATTATATCTTTATGGCCGATATATGGAGGCCTAAGAATCCGATTGATGCCCGCTACATCTGGTTACCCATTCAGTTTGATAAAGACGGAACTCCTTTTTTGAAATGGCAGGATGAATGGACACCCTGTGTGCCGGTTGAATAAAAGATAAACATAATATCATGAAAACGAAGAAACATTTATTTTTGTTATTGTTGGCTGTTCTTTTGCTTCCGGCAGAAATGCTTCAAGCTAAAAAGAAAGTGGAGAAAGCTCCGGATGATCGTACATACTGGTGCAACTTACTGTACAAGATGGCGGCGCCTGTGCTGAGCAACATGAGTGAAGGCAAACTGAGCCAAAACATGCAGGTGGAAGTGAGTCCCACTTGGGACGGGCGCGACAAACGCGTAACGTACATGGAGTGTTTCGGCCGACTGATGGCCGGACTTGCACCCTGGCTCTCGCTGCCGGATGATGATACGCCTGAGGGAGTGCAACGTAAGCAGCTCCGTGACTGGGCGTTGAAGAGTTATGCTCAATCGGTTGATCCGGATAGTCCGGATTATTTGCTCTGGCGCAAAGAAGGGCAACCGCTGGTAGATGCTGCATACATAGCAAGTAGCTTTCTTCGTGCTTATGATAGTCTCTGGTTGCCGTTGGATAGTGTGACCAAGCAGCGCTACATTAATGAATTCAAACTATTGCGCAGAGTAGATCCTCCTTATACGAATTGGTTGCTTTTTTCGGCTACCATCGAATCTTTTTTGATGAAGGCGGATGCAGGGCCCGATAATTATAGAATTAGTTCGGCTTTGCGTAAAGTGGAGGAATGGTATGTAGGCGATGGCTGGTACTCGGACGGCCCTGGTTTTGCATTCGATTATTATAATAGTTATGTGCTGCACCCCATGTATGTGGAGTGTCTGGAAGTGGTAACCGATAAGAAACAGAATTGGATTGCACCCCGAAAGCGTTATGAAATGGCCGTAAAACGTATGCAACGCTTTGGCGTAATTCTCGAACGGCTTATTTCTCCCGAAGGTACTTTCCCTGTTTTTGGACGTTCAATTACCTATCGCACGGGGGTACTTCAGCCTTTGGCCCTGTTGGCTTTAAGACAAGAGTTGCCAGAATCGTTGCCCAACGGGCAGGTGCGTGCTGCAATGACGGCTGTGATAAAAAGAATATTTGCTTCTCCCGGCAATTTTAATGAAAAAGGTTTCCTGACGCTTGGTTTTAGTACTTCTCAACCCAATATTTCGGATTGGTACAGCGATAATGGCAGCATGTATATGGCTTCTTTGGCTTTCTTGCCGCTCGGGCTCCCTGCCAACCATCCGTTTTGGACGGATGCTCCGCAGCCATGGACTTCCAAAAAGGCGTGGGAGGGACAGGACTTTCCTAAAGATCATGCTTATTACGAGAAACAATAATACCACAAGAATATGAAAAATATTTCGAAACGTTTGTTATTAGGAGGGCTGTTGCTTTCTGTGGGAGTGGGCATTTATGCTCAGGCTCCCGATTGGGAAAATCCTGCTGTTTTTGCTGTAAACAAGGAAGCAACGCGCGCCTCGTCTTTGCCTTATGACAATGAACAATTGGCCATAAAAGATTGCTATGATCAATCACCTTTTTATTTATCGCTGGATGGCGTGTGGAAGTTCCATTGGGTAAAGGTTCCGGAAGAACGTCCGGTCGATTTTTATAAAGAAGATTATAATACGCGCGATTGGGATAATATAAAAGTTCCGGGCAACTGGGAATTGCAGGGATATGGAACTCCTATTTATACCAATGTAACTTATCCGTTTCCTAAGAATCCGCCTTATATTTCGCATAACGACAATCCGGTGGGGAGTTATAAACGCACATTCGATTTGCCTGAATCGTGGAACGGCCGTAGGGTGTATCTGCATTTTGAAGCAGGAACATCTGCGATGTATGTTTGGATAAATGGCAGTAAGGTGGGGTATAGTCAGGTTACGAAAAGCCCTGCCGAGTTTGATATTACGGCGTATGTAAAGCCGGGCAAGAACGATCTTGCGGTAGAAGTATATCGTTGGAGTGATGGCTCTTACCTCGAAGATCAGGATTTTTGGCGGTTATCGGGCATCGATCGGAGTGTATATCTGTATAGCACGGCACAGGTCAGGATACAGGACTTTTTTGCCACACCCGATTTGGACGGATCGTATAAAAACGGTAAACTGAATGTTGCGGTTACATTGAAAAATTTTCAGCCGACTGTTGCAAACGGTACTTTGGAACTGACGTTACTCGATGAAGCAGGAAAAAGAGTGTTTCGCTCTTCTCAAAAAGTGGGAGTACCGGTAGCCGGAAACGAGATGATAAATTTTGAGCAGAAAGTTTCTTCTCCAAAGCTTTGGAGTACTGAAACACCCGATTTATATACGCTATTGCTTACTTTGAAAGACCAGAAGGGACGATTGGTTGAAACAACTTCCTGCAAAACAGGTTTTAGAAAAGTAGAGATAAAAGACGGGCAGCTGTTGCTTAACGGAAAAGTACTGTTGGTACGCGGAGTGGATATGCACGAACACAATCAATATACAGGTCATTATGTAGATAAAGAAACAATGTTGAAGGACATCCGCATGATGAAACGGTTTAATATAAATGCGGTGCGTATGAGCCATTATCCACAAAGTCCGCTTTGGTATAAATTGTGCGATAAGTACGGATTAATGCTTTGTGATGAGGCCAATTTGGAAACTCACGGCATGGGGGCTGAAATGCAAAGCTGGTTTGATAAGAGCAAACATCCGGCTTATCTTAAGGAATGGGCGCCGGCTCACAGAGACCGAATTGAACGACTGTTGGAACGTGATAAGAATCATCCGTGTGTCATCATCTGGAGCATGGGAAATGAATGTGGCAACGGGCCTGTTTTTCACGATATGTATCAGTGGTTGAAGCAGCGAGATCCTTCTCGTCCGGTTCAGTTTGAACAGGCCGGCGAGGATGTGAATACGGATATTGTTGCTCCGATGTATCCTAGCATGAAACGCATGAAAGAATATGCCGGCCGCACGGATGTGAAGCGTCCGTTTATCATGTGCGAATATGCGCATGCAATGGGCAATAGCACCGGTAATTTTCAGGAGTATTTTGATATCATTGCTACGAGTAAACATCTTCAAGGGGGCTTTATTTGGGATTGGGTAGATCAGGGTTTGGCGACTAAAGATGAAAATGGTCGTTTTTACTGGGGATATGGTGGCGATTTTGGAGCTGCTCAGTATCCTAACGATGAAAACTTCTGTTTGAATGGACTGGTATTTCCCGATCGCACACCCCATCCGGGCTTGTATGAGGTGAAAAAGGTTTATCAAAACATTCTTTTTAAAGCAAAAGATTTGAGCAAGGGGCTTATCTCTGTAGAAAATCGTTTTCTTTATCTCGATTTGAAGGATTATAATTTTCAATGGGAATTGCTTAAAAACGGCAATGTAGTTCAGAAAGGAACATTTGCTATAACGCAACCGGCAGGCACTACCAGGGATGTGAAATTAAATATTCCGGCCGTTCATTCCGAACAAGGAACCGAATACTTTTTGAATGTATTTGCTTATACGAAATATCCCACAGATTTAATTCCGGCAGACTATGAGGTAGCTCGTGAGCAACTTCCGTTTGCAGGAAACAATTATTTTCCTCTTTCTTCTAAAGCATCGAATGCTAAAGTTGAAATGAAAGAAGAAGATAATAGTTTGAATTTTACCTGCGGCGATGTTTCGATGAGTTTTAACAAGAGAAGCGGCGAACTATTTTCTTATCGTTATAAAGATCAACGTCTCTTGAATGGTGCTCCTCAACTGCAATTTTGGCGGGCACCTACGGATAATGATTTTGGAAATCACATGCAACTGTTGTGCAATGTGTGGCGCACGGCCGGACTGAATAAGCAGTTAAAATCGATGGATGTGAAGCAGGATGGCGATAAGGTGGTTATTACTTCTGTTTATTTTTTGAGGGATGTTACTTCGGATTACACCCTGAAATATACCGTTTATGCGGATGGACGTTTGCAGGTAAACGGTAGCTGGGAAGCGGGCAGCAATATTCTTCCTGAGATTCCGCGCTTTGGCATGCAGATGATTCTGAGACAGGAATATAGTAACTTTACGTGGTATGGACGCGGCCCTTGGGAGAACTATACCGATCGCAACACGGCTAGTTTTATCGGCCGTTACAGCAGCACAGTGCAGGAACAATATGTGCCTTATTTGCGCCCGCAGGAGAATGGAAATAAAACGGATGTTCGCTGGTTGACTCTGACTAATAAGGAGGGCATAGGCATACGTATCGACGGGCTTCAGCCATTAAGCGTCAGCGCACTTAATAATTTGCCTGAAGATTTTGACCCAGGGCTGACAAAGAAACAACAGCACATCAATGATATTAATCCGCGCAAAGAGGTTGTTTTACATGTCGATTTGCTGCAACGGGGTGTCGGTGGAGACAATAGCTGGGGTGATTATCCGCACGAACAGTATTTGCTAAATGCAAAGAGCTATTCATACGGTTATGTAATTAGTCCGGTTGGTAAATAATTTTATATTATAGAAATTGATTCTTATGGATCATTCATTCAGTCGTTTGAAAGCAGGGCTTGCTCTTTTCCTTTTTCTCTGCATGGTAACGCATGTTGGTGCGCAAACTCTTGTAGAGGTAGGGAAGGGGTATAGCCGTACTTCGGTGAATACTACCGTATTTAGAAATAATTCGTTAGTTACTTATAAAGATACGCAGTACATTGCTTATTATGATGCGGACTGTTATATGGTAATAGGCAAGCGGAAACTGGATTCCCGGCATTGGGAATTGAAGCGCTCGCAATACAAGGGTCATTGTGCCGATGCTCACAACATCATCAGCCTGATGGCTGATGGTGACGGGTATCTGCATGTTGCATTCGATCATCACGGGCAACCGCTCAACTATTGTAAAAGTGTATCGCCGGGTTCGCTGGAATTGGGAGAAAAGATACCCATGACGGGAGTGGACGAAGGCAATGTGACTTATCCTGAATTTTATAAGTTGGCAAACGGAGATCTGATTTTTGTTTATCGTTCGGGATCTTCCGGAAGGGGAAATCTGGTGATGAACCGATATGCGTTGAAAACCAAGAGTTGGCAACGGGTGCAGGATGTGCTTATTGACGGCGAGGATCAGCGCAATGCTTATTGGCAGATTTGCGTAGATGAGGCAGGCACAATACATCTGTCGTGGGTGTGGCGTGAAACATGGATGGTAGAGACAAATCATGATCTTTGTTATGCTCGTTCGCGAGATGGCGGAAAAACGTGGGAGAAGTCGGACGGAGAGAAATATACGCTGCCTATCAACGCAGCTAATGCAGAATATGCCTGCCACATACCGCAAAAGAGTGAGTTGATCAACCAAACAAGCATGTGTGCCGATAAAAACGGACATCCTTACATTGCTACTTATTGGCGCAATCCGGATAGTAAAGTACCGCAATATCGATTGGTTTGGTATGATGGCGAGAAATGGCAACAGCAACAGGTCTCTCATCGCATAACTCCTTTCAGTCTGAGTGGTGGAGGCACAAAGCTAATACCTATGGCCAGACCTCGTTTGGTGATTAAGCAAGAAGGAACCCGAAATAAAATTGCTTATATATTCAGGGATGTTGAACGGGGAAATAAAGTCTCCATGGCCTGTTCTGACAGCTTAAAAAACAATCAATGGAAATATACGGATCTGACTGATTTTTCAGTGGGTGCATGGGAACCAAGCTACGATACCGAATTATGGGAAAACAGGCAGGAATTGCAACTATTTGTGCAACGAACTGAGCAGGGAGATGGCGAAAAAACTGTTGCTGCGCAACCTGAACCGATATATATATTAGAAAATATAAAGTTTTAATTAAACCATTTGGCTTCAATGTTGTCCTATTAAATAGGTCATTCATTGTTGAACTGAAAATCAGATTAGATGAAGAATTTATGTTTGACCGTTTTTTTGTCATCGACAATTGTGTTGACAACTTATGCTCAAAAAAATATTTCCGTTAAGGAAACGCTTACTGTTATTAATAAAGTCAATGGCTATTGGCAGTCGAATAATAAGGAACCGAGCAGTATTTTTTGGGACTATGCTGTTTATCACACTGGAAATATGGAGGCTTACTTTTTAACAAAGAACCCCGAATATCTTCAGTATTCAACAGCATGGGCTGAGCATAACCACTGGGCAGGAGCCAAATCGGAGAATAAGAAAGAATGGAAATCCAGTTACGGTGAGACGGCTGAATATGTATTATTTGGTGATAATCAGATCTGTTTTCAAACTTATGCCGATTTGTACACAATAGCGCCTGAAGAGAAGAAAATAGCCCGTGCCCGTGAAGTGATGGAGTATGAGATGAGTACTGACCGGAAAGATTATTGGTGGTGGGCAGATGGGTTGTATATGGTGATGCCTGTAATGACAAAATTGCATAAGATAACCGGCAGCCCACTTTATCTGGAAAAAATGCACGAATATTTTAGTTATTCGGACAGCATTATGTACGATGCGGAAGCGGGACTTTATTATCGGGACGGTAGGTATGTATATCCCAAACATAAAACACTGAATGGCAAAAAGGACTTTTGGGCACGTGGTGATGGATGGGTATTTGCAGGATTGGCAAAAGTATTGAAGGACCTGCCTGAAACAGACCGGTATCGTAAAGAGTATGTGCAACGTTTTCAAACAATGGCGAAAGCAATAATGGCTTGCCAGCAACCCGAAGGATACTGGACGCGTAGTATGCTCGACCCTGAGTTCGCACCGGGCTACGAGACCAGTGGCACCGCTTTTTTTGCTTATGGTTTGCTTTGGGGAATGAATAACGGATTGCTTGATAAGGCAACTTTCCAACCCGTTGCGATGAAGGCATGGCACTATCTTAGAGACGTTGCTTTGCAGCCCGATGGCCGGGTAGGATACATTCAGCCTATCGGAGACAGGGCTATTCCCGGGCAAGTGATTGATACCGAATCTACTGCAGGTTTTGGCGTTGGCGCTTTTCTTTTAGCCGCCTGCGAGATGGTTCGCTTTTTGGAGGACAGTTAATTGTAGATTTAATTATATATGTATATTATGAAAAGATTCTATTTGTTTTTGGGAGCAATTGTTTTTACGATTAGTGCTTTGCCCCAGAATTCTACCTCACTTCAAAACGTGTATGCCCGCCAGGTCACTTCACTTAATGGCTCATGGAAGGCTATTATAGATCCTTTTGATAACGGCTATTACGATTATCGGTTAGCCGAGAATCCGAATGGGTTCTTTAAAAATCAAAAAGCTCAGAATAAATCAGATCTTGTAGAGTATAATTTCGATACCGCACAGCAACTGTCTGTGCCCGGCGATTGGAATACACAAGATGATAAACTTTTCTATTATGAAGGAAGTGTTTGGTATAAAAAGGATTTTAAGTATACAAAAAAAACAGGTACAAGACTATATCTTTATTTTGGTGCGGTAAATTATCTGGCTAACGTATATCTCAACGGAGAAGCTCTTGGCTCACACGAGGGAGGGTTTACTTCGTTTCATTTCGATATAACCGATAAAGTAAAAGAGGGAGATAATTTTGTTATTTTACGGGTGAACAATGAGCGTAAACCCGAAGGTGTACCTACCGTTAATTCCGATTGGTGGAATTACGGAGGCATAACCCGTGATGTACTTTTAGTAGAAACACCCGAGGTTTCTGTTGATGATTATCTGGTGCAACTGCCCAAAGGTAAATACGATGAAGTGACCGGATACGTTCAACTGAACAAACCGCAAGCGGGGGTAGAGGTTACATTAGGAATTCCGGAGTTGAAGATTCATGGAAAACTGCTCACGGATGTGCAGGGCAAAGCTACTTTCAGCTATAAAGTAAAGCCCAAACTATGGACGCCCGAGGATCCTAAATTATATGATGTAGAAATTAAAAATGGCGATGAACTGTTGAAAGATCGCATCGGCTTTCGCCAGATAGAGACGCAGGGGAAGAGCATTTTGCTTAATGGGAAGAAAACCTTTCTTCGTGGAATCGCCATTCATGAAGAAGCTCCTTATCGACAGGGAAGAATATACAGCAAAGAAGAGTCGGAAGTGTTATTGGGTTGGGCTAAAGAGCTTGGGTGCAACTTTGTGCGTTTGGCACACTATCCGCACAACGAGCACATGGTGCGTGCCGCCGAAGAAATGGGGTTGATGGTTTGGTCGGAAATACCTGTTTACTGGACAATACATTGGGAGAATCCAGACACTTATAAGAATGCTTCCGCCCAACTGAAAAACGTGATGGAGCGTGATAAGAATCGTTGTGCGGTTATTATTTGGTCGGTAGCCAATGAAACACCCCACAGTGATGCTCGCGATAAATTTCTGGCAAACTTGGCAAAACAGGTTCGTGCCACAGATAGTACCCGTTTGCTGAGCATGGCGATGGAAGTTACGTCAACAAAGGGCAATGTAAGTCAGGTTAAAGATAATATGAGCCGCTATGTTGATATTATTAGTTTTAATAGCTATTTAGGCTGGTATGGCGGTACTCCAGAGGATTGTAAAACCAGACAGTGGGAGATACCTTATGATAAGCCTTTCTTTATAAGCGAATTCGGAGGCGGTGCGCTGCAAGGTATGCATGGCGATAAAGATGAACGCTGGACGGAGGAATATCAAGAGGAACTTTACAAAAATACGCTCGATATGTATAACCGCATTGATGGTTTTGCCGGCACGTCGCCATGGATACTGATGGATTTCCGTTCTGCCCGCCGACAGCTGAATGGTATTCAGGACTTCTTCAACCGAAAGGGGCTTATCTCTGAGAGGGGTCTAAAGAAAAAAGCATTTTACGTACTCCAAAACTTCTATAAAATGAAGAAAAAAGAGTTTGAGCAAAACGGGAAGTAATAAAAGATTGTTAAATTTATCTTTCTGATTAAACACTTGCTCTTTTTGTTAGTCTTATAGTTAGTTGCAACAAAAGGATAAATAATTTAATTAACAAAAAAGAAAAGAGTATGAAGAAAATAGCATTTTTAATGGTCGCTTTATTAATGGTAGGCGGCATGGCAATGGCTCAGGGACGTGGTCATGGTAAAAATATGGATCCGAAAGAACGTGCTCAAAAAATGACGGAACGTATTGCAAAGGAATATTCCTTGAATGATACTCAGAAGCAACAATTATTGGAAGCTAACACGGCTTTGGTTGAAAAAATGAGTAATCGTTCGGATGAAAATAAAGATAAAAGGGCCGAAATGCGTAAAGAGATGCAAGCAAACCGCGATGCTTACGAAGCTCAGTTAAAGAAAATTATGACTGAAGAGCAATATGCTTCTTACACTAAAGACCAGGCAGAACGCCAAAAGAAAATGAGTGAAGGGAGAAGAGGGCCCAGAGGAGGCGCATCCGATGCTCAGTAAATAAAGGAACTTTTTCAGGTTAGATTTTTTTTAAGGATTAACCAACGTGTTTTATTAACAACTTTCATTTGTGTGGTTAACGTATTGTGTCTGCTTTATAAATACACAATTGCGTTAACCACTTTTTTATATAAGAAATAGTATTCTTCTGTCGGTAAGGAAAAAGCTTTTTTTTCTTGTGTATTTCTTTCTCTTTTTGTTCCTTTGCTAGTGATTATTAATAACGTATCTACATGAAAAAGATTAGTTATCTGCTTCTTTTGCCCATGGTGACGGCATTCGTGGCGTGCTCAGCTAAAAAAGATGACCAAAAAGAAGCTAGGTTGGTGTTGGTGCAAGATAGTATTGATGCTCGCGGATTGCAGCGTATGCCGGTCTCTAAAAGCGAGCAGAATATTAAGTACAAGGGTAAGGAGTATCACTATTCTCTTTCGTGTACGCCCGACGAGTCGCTACCTCATGTTGCCAGTGAGTTGGGCGATGTTTATGTTGATAATCAAATTGTTCTTAAACTAACTCGTGGCAATGAATCTGTTTTCAATAAAACATTTACCAAGAATAGTTTTGTATCCGTTGTCGATGAGGATTTTCTTTCTAAATCTATTTTAGAAGGAATGGTTTATGATAAAACCACTCCTCAAGGCATTGTTTTTGCTGCCAGCGTTTCCTATCCGCAGACGGACTTATATGTCCCCGTTTCCATTACCATCACTGCCGACGGTAAAATGTCGATGGTTAAAGACGAACAGATGGAAGATGCATATCCCGAAGATAGTATTTAATAATACTGCTTCAAGAGCTACATCTGTTTGTAGTCTTTGGCCAATCCACCTTCGCTGGTTTCTTTGTAGAGCGATGGCAGGTCGTGTCCGGTTTGTTTCATCACTTGCACCACTTTGTCGAACGATACCCTATGGATGCCGTCGGTGAACGAAGCATAGATGTTGGCATCGAGCGCACGGGCAGCAGCGTATGCATTTCTTTCTATGCAGGGAATTTGTACCAAGCCGCATACAGGGTCGCACGTCATGCCAAGATGATGCTCCAAACCCATTTCTGCCGCATATTCTGTTTGTGCGGGGCTGCCGCCAAACAGCTGATTGGCTGCTGCCGAAGCCATAGCACAAGCTACACCTACTTCGCCCTGACAACCAACTTCAGCACCCGAAATGGAAGCGTTGTACTTCACAATATTACCAAACAAACCCGCTGTGGCCAGAGCACGCAGAATTCTGATATCACTAAATTCGCGACTTTTGTGCAAATGATAAAGCACTGCCGGAACCACCCCGCATGAACCACATGTAGGCGCAGTTACAATTTTTCCGCCCGAAGCATTCTCTTCGCTCACGGCCAAGGCATAAGCAAACACTAATCCTCGTGAGCGTAAAGATTCCTTGTATCCGGTGGCCCGGATATAGTAAGTAGAAGCCTTTCTTCGCAGGTTGAGCGGGCCGGGCAAAACACCTTCCTCTTCCAGTCCTCTCTGAATAGCAGCCTTCATGGTGTTCCACACTACTTCCAAGTAGTCCCATAAGTCCTCTTCTTCGCACTCTTTTACGTATTCCCAATAACTTTTTCCGCTATGTTCGCACCAATTCAGAATATCGGTCATATGATTCATTTCATACACATCCTTACTCTCGATGGAAGATTGCTCTTTGCTTTCAGCCAACGCTCCGCCGCCAATGCTATATACTGTCCAGTTATCTACCAATTTCTGCTTTTCATCAAAAGCGGCGAATGTCATTCCGTTGGGATGGAAGGGGAGGAATACTTTGGGCTGCCACACAATCTCAACTGGAGCAACGGGTTGCAGGGTATCGTTAATGGCTACATCCGTCATGTGTCCTTTCCCTGTTGCGGCAAGGCTTCCGTATAGTGTTACCTTGAAAGAGGCAGCATCAGGATGTCTTTCTATAAATATTTCGGCAGCCTTTCGCGGGCCCATGGTGTGGCTGCTCGATGGCCCTGTGCCGATGCGATATAGTTCTTTGATTGATTTCATTGAATTCGTAATTTGTACTGTTATCCTTTAGAAATTGTTTTAATTGCAGGGCATAGCCCCGTTTAGAGATAAGTTAATGCCATTTCTTCTTTTTCAAATACCAATAAACCATTCCTCCGATTATAAGCATTACTATCCATGCCATGAGGTATCCGTATCGCCAGTTTAGTTCGGGCATCACATGAAAGTTCATGCCCCAAACGCCGACCAGGAAGGTAAGCGGAATAAAGATGGTCGAAACAATTGTGAGGCGTTTCATAATGTCATTCATCCGCAAGTCGTTGTTCGATATATATAAATCGACCAATGACGACAGCGTTTCACGACAAATATCTATTGTTTGCAACACAAACTGTAAATGATCGTTCACATCGTTAAAGAAAGGGCGGTTCACCTTGTGCATCATTTCGTTTTCCGAGCGAAGCAGCTTTACGTATTGCTCCTTTAGCGGCAATACCGATTTTTTTATGAGCATATACTGCCGGCGCAAGCTTTGTATGCGTGCTCCGATGTCATGCTTATTGTTGATGATCAACAGGTTTTCTTCCAGATCTTCCAACGCATCATCTATGCCCGAAACAACAGAAATGTAGTTACCCATCACGCTGTTGAGCAATACACTCATCAGGTAATCACTCTGCTTGTCGCGAATCTTGAGAATATTGTTTGTGATGGCATTTGTTACGTCGTCAAAGAAATTCGTTTCGTTTTCGAGAAAAGTAAGAACGAAGTTGTTGCCTTGAATGATACAAAGTTGTTGCTGGTCAAGTTCATCACCCTCATCCGACAGAGAAAAAAGCTTGGAGATGAGCACCGTGTAATCGTCGTGCTCCTCTATTTTGGTGGGATGTTTTGAGTTTAAGATATCTTGCAAAACAAGGAAACTGATATTGAAATGATTGCATATTTCGCGGATAGACTCCGTGTTCTTCAGCCCGTGCACTTGCAGCCAGTTAATGCGTTTATCCGCCAGTTTAGGAGCAATGGAAGCAAATGTGTCGCCTGTGACCTCTTGCAACTCTTTATCGTTATAGCTGCATAAATGCAAATGGGTTGGTGTTTTGCTCTCCCCTGTATATACCAGCTTTTCGCTTAGCAGATTATTTCTCATTTTCTATTTCCCTTAATTAACTAAAACAAAAGTAATGATTTTACCGACTTGAACAAGTCTTTGCCTTTATTCTTTGCGTTTACGCTAAGTCTACAACAGTAACGCCCGACCCTCCAAACTGTACATGTTCGTCTTCAAAATGCTTAATGCCCGATAGCGTGTCAAGGTATTGGCGAATCAGTTTGCGCAAGATGCCCGTGCCCGTGCCATGCAAAATACGCACTCTGGCCATGCCCACCAAAATGGCATCATCAATGAAATACATCACTGCCTGAAGTGCCTCGTCTCCACGCATGCCACGCACATCAATGTCTTGCTTAAAGTTTAGTTTCTTTTCGTACATTTCGTCTTGCGTTTGGCTACTGACAAATGAACTTTTTGCAAACTCCTGTTTCTGAGGAGGAGTTCCATTCGTACTCTCCAACCGCTCCAGTTTCACCGTTGTTTTTATACTGCCAAAAGCCACCACAGCATTCTTGCCATTAACCTCGAGCACTTGCCCTATGGTAGTTTGCCCTTTCATCTTTACATAGCTACCTACTTCAATAGCTACCGTTTTAGGCTTAACAGGCGGCGTTTGTTCTCTCTTTTCACCTGCTTTTACGGGGCGGGGTAAAGCCTTTCGCTCCTGTTTACGGAGAAGCTTCTCCATCTGTTGCGCCACCCGGTCTTCCTTCTCCTTGACCGTTAGTTTCTCTACCGACTCTTTAAAATCGGTAAGCTCCTGCCTCGCCTGGCGGGTTTTTTCCTTGTCGGCTTGCGCTTCCTTAATGGTGCGGATGGTGTTTTCTATCTTCGCATTCGATTCTTGCAGCAAATGTTCCGCCTCCTCTTTGGCCTGCCGGATAATCTCTTTGCGAGATTTGTGAAGTTCTTCCATTTCGGTTTCGTAGCGGGCGATGGTTTCCTCCATCTGCTTCTCGCGCTGACGGATGGTTTGCCGTTTGCCCTCCCAATAACGCTTGTCGCGCACAATGTCTTGCAAATATTTATCTGCGCTGATGTATTCACTGCCCACAATCTCCGACGCATCGGCTATCACATCTTCGGGCAAACCAATCTTGCGAGCTATCTCTACCGCAAACGAGCTGCCCGGATTGCCTATCTGCAACTGAAACAACGCCTGCATCACGTGCCTGTCATACAGCATCGCCCCGTTCACCACCCCCTCGTGATTCTCGGCAAAGTGCTTCAGATTCTGATAATGCGTGGTGATTACGCCAAAAGTCAGCTTTTGGTTGAAACGTTTTAAAACCGACTCCGCAATGGCACCACCTATCTGCGGCTCCGTGCCTCCGCCAAATTCATCAATCAAGATGAGGCTGCGTTCGTCGCACCCCTTCATCATCATCTTCATGTTGGTCAGATGAGACGAGTAGGTGCTCAAGTCATCTTCGATGGATTGCTCATCGCCTATATCAATAAAGATACTGCCGAAGATGCCCGCATGGCTGCGTTCGTGCATGGGAATAAGCATGCCGCATTGCAACATGTATTGCAGCAAGCCCACCGTTTTGAGGCATACCGACTTGCCACCCGCATTAGGGCCCGATATGATCAGTATTCGTTGTTTCGTATTCAGCTCTATGTCCAGCGGCACCACCTTCTTGCCATGTTTGGCAAGCGACAGCTGCAAAAGCGGATGCACCGCCATTGTCCAGTCCAGCAGTTGTTCATTCTCCAAAGCAGGTTTCAATCCATTCGTCTGTATGGCAAAGTAACTCTTTGCACGAATGAAATCAATCTCCGCCAGAAACTCATACGATTGCAAAATATCGTCTATCGAAGGGCGCAGTGTGTTCGAGAATTCCGTCAAAATACGGATAATTTCCCGTCGCTCTTCCCCCTCCAGCTCGCGTACACGGTTGTTTGCCTCCACCACCTCGGCAGGTTCAATAAACACCGTCTTTCCACTGGCCGACTCATCATGCACGATACCCTTGATTTTCCGTTTCAAGCCCGGAGCCACCGGAATTACCAGACGCCCGTCTCGCATGGTTGGCGTCACATCCTTGTCCACATAGCCCTCCGACTGCGCACTGCGCAGAATGCCGTTCAGCGAACGGGAAATGCCACTTATCGTACCAGCCAACTCTTTGCGGATACGTGCCAAATCCGTAGAAGCATTATCCTTTATCTTGCCATACTTGTTTAGTATACCGTCGATTTTCGTAATTAATTGCGGAAACACAGCGATATCTCCTGCCAACTTCCTCAGGTTGGGGTAGGGTGAGTTCGATTCCTCGTCCTCATCTTGGTGTTGCAGAAACCTTACAATGTTTCTGATCGTTTCCAGTGAGCGGCGCAAGTCGAATAACTCCTGCTCATCCATATACAACCCTTCTATTCGTACCCGCTTTAGCGACGGACGCACGTCAAAGAAGAACTGATCCGGAAATCCTTCCTCCTCCCGAATGATGCGCACAAACTCCGTAAGCTGATTCAGCCTTTCTTCCACCACTTCAAAACGATCAGAAAAGTCCATGCCCGCCACCCTCTCTTCGCCAAGGGGACTGAGGCATTTCTCTTGCAATAATTGTCTGATTTGGTCGAAACCTATTTTTTGCTCAAAATTCTGAGGATATATCATCTGGGTTAGTCTGTTTATCTATATACTTAATTTACAAGGCTTTATTCTCTGTTTTGAGAGCCTATACCTGTTTTCTGCTATCACTTTGCACTGCAAAAATACGATTATTTGCTGAAAAATAACGAAGAATGTTTGCATAATTAAAAATCATTCGTACCTTTGCACCGCTTTCAACGGAAAGCACCTAAAAGAACAGTATTGGAGAGATGGCAGAGTGGTCGATTGCGGCGGTCTTGAAAACCGTTGAACTGCGAGGTTCCTGGGGTTCGAATCCCTATCTCTCCGCTGATATCCTTGAAAATCAAGGAGTTACAAGACAAACACCCGATTTTACACCCAAGAATGTAAAGTTGGGTGTTTTGTTTTTGGATATGTGGAAAGCTGGCTCCCGTAAAAGTGTTGCAATTCAACTTCATCATGCACACAAAGTAGATTTATTGTTGACAATAAAGTGAATGTAAGGTTGATAAGCCCAAATGTATACAATAATAAATTAGATTTAATCGAAAAACTTTGCTGATATTCTAATGGCCTTGGCTCCTCGTATTTTGAATATATCAATTCCGTTCATTTGTTTGGCTACCCCTTCAACATCTCCAACATTAAGTTCTTTTCCTGTCTTTTCTTTTATCGTTTTAGCAATATCTGACAATTTCACTTCTGGTTTGTGGCTAAGTTCTTGCTCAATGATTTTTATGTATTGGCTGGTAATGACAGAAATAACTTCCTTATTATCGTCTTGTTGAGCATTAGAGATGTCGCTTTGTTTTTCAGCTATTATTTCAGTCTGTTTTTCTTTTGACAATATTTCCGTTTTTTCGTCTAAAATAGGTTCTTCAACTGATGTTGTTTCAGTTGCTATTTCTTCGTCCTTAGTTTCGGTTTGTTTTTCTTTTACTTGTTCTTCTTCGGTAACTGTTTTAACTGAATTGTCAGTTTCCAAAATCGTATCAACCTTTTCTTGGGGTTCTTGTGGTTCTTCTTTTTCGGTTTGTTTTTGAGGCTCTTTAAAGTCTTTATAAAAACGCAAGTTCAATGCTTCATAATAATTGTCATAGAATTTACGAAAACCGAAAAATGCACCTAAAAGAATTAGTGCTAATCTTACTTCGGTAGGGAATTTGTCAATAAAAACAATGTTTCCTTTATGAAATACAGACGAATTTAAAATGTCAATATCTTGACTACTTAAATCCGCTTTCCATTTGAGAAATAATACGGAAACAATTATTGGGTTAAATTCGGATTTTCCTATTTCATTCATTGTTTCAATAAAACTCGGTGGCAAAGAATTTTGATTAAATCTTTGTAGAATCTGCTCAAAATTCCCACTTCCTATTTGCTTTAATGTATCTTCAATTTTTGTCCCTTCAATTCCGTCAGTTTTGCCTTTGAAATAGCTAAAAACTTCTCCCAATTGATAAAAATACCTGATTGTACCTTCTGGAAAGTATTGATAGTAGTCATAAGCAATTAGATATTCCCAATAATTTCCACTTTGAATTTTGTTTGCTTTCGTTCCGTGTTTTCTGAATTCTAATCCATTAAGTATATTTTCAAGTCCGATATTAGCGATATACTTTTCTAATGGACTTTCAATTTTGCAGATTTTCCAAAGTGCCGAAATTGCCTTTTCAACTTCTTTGTTTTCAATTTCTGTTTCTATTAAAGGCAGTATGGTTTCAAAAATTGGCTTTTCAAGTCGTATTCTTTGGTCGATTTTTGACTCAATAGACGCTTTTGCTTGTTGAGAAAGTGGATAGATCGAAATAATATCTTGAATTTCAAATTGAATAAAATCGCTTTCACTGACAATTTCTTTTTCCAAACGAAGAATTAAGTATTCTTCGTCATACTCAAACGGCGCAACCGTTTTAAATTGCTTAATTATACTTTCTTGGATTTCACTATTGATATTGCCGTCAAATTCTACAAGTTGGGATTTAGGTATAAAAGTATATCCAAACCTGTAAAACAGATTAAATGAATTTCGTAATACTATACTTAAAAAATGCTTCATATTTAAAAGTCAAAATTATTCGTTGTGTGATTTGCTGTTCTTTGATTTAATATGTCTGAAATAGAGATTTCAGTACATTCACTTTTAAACTTATCAACTAAATCGTAAGTGTAACCGAAATACGTTAGATACAAATTCTTTCTACTTCTTGTCATTGCCACCATAAACAATGTTTCTGCATTACTTGGATGCAAATAAAAATGTGTGTTTAAAAAAGGCAAAAATACATTATCAAAGTCAAGTCCTTTTGAACTATGATAAGTCATTAAAATTACTTCTTTGTTTTGCTCGGCATTTTTCAACGCTCCGTAACCACTCCCAATGAACTGTAATTTTATTCCGTTGCTCCTAAAATGTCTGTTCAAGTCTCCGAAATCGGGTTTCCCATATTGGTTCTTTTTCTCACTCCATTGTGATTTTCCATTTGCTGACAGCACAAGATCAGCAAATTTTGTAATTGAATTAGTTGTTGGAAACAGAACTACGGAAGTGTCACCAACATTTGCGCCTTTTAAAGCTTCCTGATAGATGTATTTTACTTCTTCTTGTTCACTTGATGCTTCGCATAAACGAATGTTTACGTCTTGCTTTGTCAAATCTCTTTTTGCTCCCCAAATGTTCATTGACGGCAAAATCTTTTGAACAGCATTGATGATGCTTCGTGTTAAACGATGTATCATATTCAATGAAAATGCTCTTGCATTGATAATGTCGCCAACTTGGCTTGGATTTACAACTGGCTCTTGCCAACGTGGGTCTGTGTCGTAAATGGATTGGTTGGAATCTCCTGCAACAATTACTTTTTTTGCTCTATTATTCATTGCATATAAAACACGAGCAGGCAAGTCTTGAACTTCATCGCAAAAAATGTAGTCAAAGTTCTGGCTGTTTTTATCGACAAATTCAATATATGTCATTACAGGAATTGAACTTGGCAAATTGAGTTCTTGCATTCCTGTCTTGAACATATCAATAAGAGAATGTGTGTAAACCACAACCGCAACTTTGGCATTCGGTTCTTTTTGAATTATGTTTTTCAAGGAATGAATAAGTAAAACAGATTTACCACTTCCTGCAAATCCTTTTACCCAAATATTTCCTGATTTTTTGGATTCAACATTGACAAATTCCCTTTGGTCGGGGTCAAGGTGGTCTTCTCTTATCATCCAAGCCATAGTTTCTTACTTTTTTATTAACCCTTCTTCTCTTGAAGTAACGGTTAGGTTTTCTGAATTATATAATTTTTCTCCGCTAAATTGAGGTTTTGATTCTCTTACTTGTTGTGCAAAATCTCTCATTCCTAATTCGTCTGCTGCTGACGATAACCAACTATAATCGCTTTCGCTCATTTGGTTTGTGTCAAATTTCTTTTTCCAAGTATCAAAGGCCTGTTGGATTTTCTTTTTACCCTCTGGATTATTTTCCTTTTTCAGCAAACGTCCCAATTCATACAAACTATGCGGTTTGTCAGGGTCAAGGCGTAATGATTCTTCTAATATCTCTTTGAATTTTGTCCTGTCTTTGTCCTTTAATTTGTAAGCATAGTTAAATGCAGTTGTAGAATCTTTGTCGTGAGTATATGCCAATTCATAGTATTCTAATGCCTTATCATCATATCCTGCACTTGAATATAAGACTCCAATACTATTATAGTTAGACTTGCTTGGGTATAATTCATTTAAGAGTTCCAAAGTTTCTGCTGCTCTAAAATCGTTACCAACTTTTTCATAAGCCTTGTAAAGTGTTGTCAAACCTTGTTTGGTGGGTTTTCCACCATTCTGTTCTGCTTCAAGGTTTGCTTGTCGCTCTGCTTTCAAAACAATTCTTTGTTCAGTGGTCAATTCTTTGTTTGCAAATGGGTTTATTGGCTCAACCATTACTTGTTGTCCTACGGCTGTTGCTCGTGCAAGTAAAAGTTTGTCGGTGGTAATTTCCAATTCCAACTTTACAGGTGTATTGCGTTTGAAACCTTGCGAATTTCCGCTTACAATTTTTATGTTGTAAAGAAGTTTGTTTACATTTCCTAAACAGATTGGCAATTCAATGGCTTGTTGTCCGTCTTGGCTCGTTACCAAATCATCAATTACGATTAGGTCGCAAGGTATATGCGTTCCTGCTTTGAGAATCACTTTTGGTGTTTCATCTTTTGTAATTACAAGAAACGGCTCACTTGTGATTGGCTGAATAATATTTTTCCCAAAGCCATTGTAAACAAGTGAGTGAATTGCTGCACCTGATGAAACGTGAGTTTGTAAATCTCTTGGAACTAACAAATCTGATTCTTTGAAATGCTCTTTCAAAGCGGCTTGTACATACGGGTTTTTAGAACTTCCTCCAATAAACAAAACATAGTCTATTTCGTCTTTGCTTAGTGAAGCCTTTTTTAGTGCGGTTTGAATTGGACTGAAAATTGTCGCAAATTCATCTTCTACAATTTTGGTCTTGTATGGAACGATTGAAGAAGATTTTAAAAACGCTTTCATTGCTTCGTTAAACTCTGCATAAGAAAGTTTAGGTTCTGTCAATGTCAAAAGCCCTTTTCTTGTGTCAACTTCAACACGATTGCCAACTGAAACATAATCTTTGCTTGTTGCGTTAGCTGGTAAAATCCGATTATTTGTTTGTAAAGCGATGTTTTCGCAAATCATTATTTTTAGTTGCTCTGCTGATTTTAGAAGCTGGCTTACTATTCTATTTTTTTCAGGTGTTCTAAAATCATTTTTATTCATTCCGCTTTCTTTAAGAAGTTGCGGAAACAAATAATCAATAGCGATAAGTCGGTCTATATCATCGCCACCCAATTTTTCGAATTTTGAAATAGAAAGATTTTTAGAGTAAATGCCGTTTAAGTCTTTACCCAATTCAAGTATGGAAACATCACAGGTTCCCGCCCCAAAATCAAAAACTAAAATTTTCGGGTTATCTCCGTCTGGAATTGATATTGGATTATTTTCTAACGAAGAAACTTGAACATAACTAAGAAAAGCCGCATTCGGCTCGTCTATTAAAGACTGCTTGTTAATTGAAATTCCGTTTTGTTCAAGTGCATAAATCAATTCTTTCCGTTGATTTGCCTCAAACGAAGCTGGAATACTTACTGCAAATTGAACATTTGGGGGCAAGTTTTTTTCTCTTATATAGCGGTCAATTTGTGCTTTCAGATATTGAAAGAAAACTTTTGTAGCGTCTTTTGGATTCAAAATAGGGAAGTCGCTATTTCGGTCAAGTTCGCTGTTATAATATTTTGAGCCAAGGTCTTCGCCCAATTCCATTTTGAACGAGTACCAAACATTGACACCTTTTTTGAGTTGATATTTTAAGTCTACAGCTCCTTTTCCAACTAATAGTTGTTGATTGTGCCAAGCAATTACAGTCGGAATTTTTTCTGACGACATTATCGCTCCGTCATAAAGTTTTTGGTTTAACCAAATTGGGGCAGTCAAAATTTCTTTTGTTTTCTTGTCAATAGTTGCAACTGAAACAACTGTCGTAGAAGTTCCAAAATCAATACCGATAAAAGTCGTATTAAAAACGTCAGTCGTTGGTCTTGCAATTTGTGAGTTTCTTAATGCAGGGAATAAACTCTGAATGTTAATATCTGTCGCCATATACTATATATAATTCTTTGCCGACAAAGATACTAATTATTTGAGAAACAGCTATAATTACATCTTAATTCCTTTGCTCTTTTCCGGCTTTTGAATCGCTCTGACTGACTGTTTTAGCTCTTGAAATTTCAGCCTGAACCAGTCAATGATATTTTTTCCATTAATGGATAATTTTAGTTTATCGGGGTTCTCCCGGTCTTTAAAAAGTTGCAACTTAGCATCTTTTGCTTCAAAATACTGATTATGTTCAGGAGAATGGAGCTTGCCGGTAACAGATAGGGATTCTCCATTAAAAAGCCTTTTTGTAGCATCTATTGTCAATCCTATGGCTTTACATAGTTGCGCTATACGCAGACGTTCACTTAAATACGGAAAGACTCCAAATAGCAGATTTAAGTCTTCCTGTGCCTTATACGGTTCATAATTTAGTTTGAGTTGTTCCAAGCGAGTTTCGGCAGCAACAATCTCCTGTTCTTTCTGTTGGGTGTATTCGTGCATATTCAGAAACTTTTCCTTTGCTTCATCCTTTCGGTCGTACATATCCCTCACTTTTTCATATACCTCCTGCCTCTCTTTTTCAAGAGAACTAATACTTTCTTTTAGTTCCGATTCTTTTTGTTGTTTCAGGTTTTCTACCCGCTCGTAATTTTGTTTTGCCTCCTGTTCCTGTCGCCTGAGTTGTTCGATGCTGTTTCTTTTGGCTTCTTCCTGAGCCAATAATAACCCTATATTTATCTGCAAGTTATTGGATTCTTCTTTTTGATTGCGATAAAACTCCGATGTACTGATATGGCGGGCTTCCGATCCTTTGATGCCACGATCCAGCCCGTATTTAGCCATCGCTTCTGCATAACTGTCCTGATAATGGATCAATTTTTCTTTAGTCATTACATCATCAGCACATAACCGGGGTCTGTTTGCATTTTTCTTCTTATACTGTTTTTTAGGAACTTCCTGTACTTTGTTTGTTTTCTTTTGTCTTCGTTCTCCCTGAACAATCGGGACTACCGACGCGTGAATATGCGGAGCATCTTCATCCAGATGCAATGTCGCTGCCACAATATTTTTCTCTCTGTATTCTTTTTTAAGCCAATCCATACTATCCCGACACCAGTCATCGAGCTTTCCTTCGGCTTGTATCCGCAACATATCCTCTGTACTGCCCGATAGTATAAGCCGAATAACCTGTACTTGGTTCTTTCCGACCTTACGGCTTAATTCTGCATTTTGTATCCTGTACTTTATAGCTTCTGTCCTGTTGGTTACCCCTTCGGGGAATGGAACCAACTCTTTATTCAGATGTGTCCGTTTCGGATCGACATTCGGAGCTATTACTTTCCGTTCTATATGGTCTGTCATCGCCGCTTCGTTTCGCGGTGATTTATCTAAATGGAGAACAACATATCCCATGACTATTTTAAATAAAAAAGTTCGTAACTTTGAAGATTGGAAAATCAATCCTACCGACTATCTTGTGTCAGTAGACAATGATTTATCATTGTAAATAGTCGCTCCGAAGCGACTGCGGTCATCAGACCGCTCAGGGGGATTCAAAAGGGGGAACACCCTTTGCCTATTGGGATTTTTTAGTGGTAGTGAAACGGGAACGTAAAGAAAAATCCCTAATAGGCTATGGCTTTTTCAAAAGCCTCTTTCGGTAGCAGCAGCGGACTACATTTTCAACCCTTTGCCAGGCTTCTTTTTTACGGCTTGCTTTGGCGCTGGACGGTTGCATAAATAGTCGTTCAGGTCTTTATAATTAGCATAGTGTACAGACTGGTCGATGACCTCTTTGCAAACAGAGCGTAGATTCTGAACAGCTCGCTTTCCGGCTTCATCGTTATCAAGGAAGAGGGCGACGGACTTATATCCGGCAAGTGTATCTGTAACCTTTGGCAGGTTTGATAGCGAGTTTAATACTATTATCACATTCGAAGGAGAGCATTGCAGATTCTTCATCGTTAGGAAAGAAAGATAATCCATAAAACCCTCGAATACCTGACAGGTGTCCTGTTTAGTTGAATGTGAAGTAATATCTTTAGAAGTGCATCCTTTGAAATATTTGCTTCTTAGTTCATAGCCTCCGGAATCATTCGGAAAACCGATTGCAAAATAAGGTTTGTTATTTACGGAATAGCTTATTTCCTTGCAATACAGTTTGGCTATATCAACATTGATTTTTCGCTCACGGAGGTAGTCAATCAATGCGAAAGAGTTTATTGGTGTAACTCCTGTTATGTGTATCGCAGACTCCTGTTCTTTCTCTTTCCTGTTTGGGATATTATTCCCCTGAAAAGAAAAAGAGGGTATTACTGACAGGTATTGTTCCAATTTCTGCATGGCTTCACCATTGGTGCAGTTCTCTATTCGCATCACAAGGTCAATGAGCGTTCCGCCTTCATTTGAACCGTAGTCAATCCACAGGTTCTTATCGTAATCTATTTTCATACTGGCGTTGCTATCTTCCCGAAAAGGAGAATGATACATACCGTAATAGCCTTTGTCTTTAGCAGGATAAATATTCAGCCCTGCAAGGTATTCCTGAATGGGATACCTGTTTATATCTGTCGATTTCATTTGTTTTGAATTTAATTATTGAATGGATTTTTTCTTTCACGGGAGAATATAATCCCGGTGAAACTACATTACCTTACATTGCGTATATAGGATACGAGGTAAGGCACGGGGCTTCCGCCACCACTAAAAGCGAAAGCCTTGCCTTGCCCTATTATCTACACACCCAAGTCACGGCAAGGTATTTTAATAATAGAATGTAGGATTGAAACTGTACTTGCGGTTGGCATCCTTTCGTATCATTCCCTTATTCTCCAAGAATTTCTTGAGTTTCTCAATTTTACTTTCGCCATACATGCACCCAATTGTGGCGTATCCACGTCTTAAAGCTTCCATTAAATCTTTATACCCAACGGATTCAGTTTCTGCAAAGGTTGCCGTAAGAGCTTCCTTGTGCTGTTCCTCCGTCAACTCGAAGTAGTCGAAGTGTTGGGATTTGCTTTTGGTCGTGGAGAACATATAATCGCTTGCCAGTTCGGGCAGAGCATCATCGTTGATACGAAAAGCGAACGGCTCGAAGTCCATTGCCCGGATATGAACAGCCTTAACAGTGCTTATATCGCTATCGAGTTTATCTTTGGCAACTTCCAAAACTGTTTCGGCTTTGTTGTTCAGTTCAGTTCCGATATGACCACGTGCATTCTCATCCGCCTTGTTTTGGTGCAGAATAGTATGGATATGAATTTGTCGTTCATCTGTCCATTGCATCAATTTGGAAATAATCTTGGTCGATTCGCTCGGACTATTAATGTCGTACACCATATCCCGAATACCGTCGATAATTACCAATCCCAAGTCCTCTGTTTCGTAAATCGCTTTCTCTACAATCGCTATCCTTATTTCAGGTGTATGCCTGCGTAATGACAGGAATTCCAGATTTTCGGGTTCTTTGTTTAATGGTAGTCCAGCCATACGTGCAATGCGTCTCATTACTTTCTGACAATGATAAGGGCTTTGCTCGGTATCTACATACAG
The DNA here is from genome assembly GCF_963677715.1 of uncultured Bacteroides sp. Taxonomy (NCBI): domain Bacteria; kingdom Pseudomonadati; phylum Bacteroidota; class Bacteroidia; order Bacteroidales; family Bacteroidaceae; genus Bacteroides; species uncultured Bacteroides sp. Next base: position 958,753 of record NZ_OY782495.1, on the reverse strand, counting down.
AATCTTTCGTTTGTTTTCAGGTAATTCAGCATCATATTGCAGTACAGTTCCGTTCTTCAATGCGGCCGCTACAATAGCCGACACATTGAATGTTTTTTTGCTCTTAGCTTTCCCAATGGACGCACTGAAATTACCTAAAGTACCGATTGCTGAACCATGTACACGTAGAATTTCAGGGGAAGTGACATATTCGCCTGTAAGTGTCAGACGGGAAGATTGCCAGAGAATTGTAATTTTCTCGTTTATTTGTAGATCCATAACTATTTCCTCCCTCCTGTTTTATGTCCTGCCAATTCAAGAGCCAGTTCGGCATCGACAATAATCTTTCGACCTATCTGTGTAATAGCCTTGTCAATCTTTCCGCTTTGCTTGATACGGTTAGCGGTTGGTATGCTGCACCCGAACAGCCGTGCGATTCCGGCTATTCCATATACATGTTTTTTAGAGGTAGAATTAACAATTGTCGGTTGTACCTCTTTTTGCTCCGTATTTTGTTGCAGGTAGAGAAACTCTTCACCTGTCATTTGCCAGAGCGGTTTTTGTTTTAAATCATCTATCTTCATAGCATACAAAATATAATTCATGCAATCCGATAGCCGGCCGGTCTATCATCATGCGATGCCACGAAGATAAAATGAATCTGAGGGGTAGGACTGATATCGTAGTTGAATGAAAATCAGTCTTTTGATAGTGAATGATTTACGATTATACTTTCTGATACGATTTCGTAGTACGGTCGTAGCGGATGGAATTAAAACGGATAATCATAGAATACCGCTTTGTATTCATCTAGCAGCGGTTCACGTCTTTTTCGTTCAAAATTCTGACCGATTGAAATGTGATAACGGGATTCGAAGAATGCTTTTATTTTCGGGTCTTTTCCGGGTAGAAAATATTTGTTATCCATCAGGGCAACAAGAAATGTTACAAGTCTTTTTATATCGGTTTTTCCATTTTCATGTGTAGAAATCCAATGAAGGTCTGTGTTCAGGTATTTGTCGGTGATGAGCTTTTGTTCTAAAATAAGCAGGTTCTTATATTTATCTGTCCTGAAAATCGTGTCAGGTTCTATCTCGGTTTGTAGTCCTCGCTCCGGTTCTGATATTTCGGTAATAAATTCAGATACAGGTATATTTTCTTTTTCAATAGGAAAATAGTTGTCCAGCAGGGAGATAAAGGAACAGCCTAATTCATAAATCCTTCGAAATACATTTTCAAGGTATTTCGAAGCGTGATTATCGGATTCTTTCTGTTGCTCATAAAGAATTTTCAATTTCTCTTGTTCCTTTTTATAGGTCTGCTCAAGCCGTTCTTCCTCTTTGGTTAAGCGTTGTGTTGCAATTTTATCATCTTGCCAGCTTGCCGACTCCAAAGAGTTTCTGACTTGCGTTAGCTCCTTCCATAGCTTATTGGTATTCTTTAGCTGTCCGTCTATTTCGATGTTAAGTGGATTATGTCTTTCTGCACAAACATTGATAGCGTTAATCCCATCAAAGAATTTTTTGTTTGATGTATATGTGTCTATATTCTTTTGTATTTCTGTTCTTAAGTTGGATGTAATTAGTACTGACTTTTCTTTGTCAGTAGAGAGATGTATATTCATAACGGCTTTTTCAAAAGCCTGAATATCGTTAAATTCCTTGTAAAAGTCAGTGATAGTGCATTGTGCTTCAAAACTCAATACAAACTTGCCTACAGTTTCTCTGTATAGTATATTGATCGACCGATATCGGGGAAGTAGTTCTGTTAGCAGAGAAATATGTTCATTAGGAGTTTGCATTTTCGTCTAACTCTTTTATTTCTCGTTTCAACTCCGTCAATAATTGTTTTTCTGTTGGTAAGTAGAGCTGGTATTTACTTGCCATTATCGTTTTATTTTCCTCTGGAAGGGAATATTTAACGACTGCATTGTTTTTGTCGGCACAAAGCAAGACGCCAATGGTTGGATTCTCGTCTGCTGTTTTCTCGTTTCTGTCGTAATAGTTCACATACATTTGTAGTTGTCCGATATCAGCATGTGTGATTTTATGCGTTTTTATTTCAAAAATCACGAAAGAACGCAACAAGCGATTATAAAAAACCAAGTCGATAAAGAATTCATCGTCCTCCAGTAAGATTCGTTTTTGACGTGCGACAAATGAAAATCCATTGCCCAACTCCAAAAGAAACGATTGCAGATTGGTTATCAGTGCACTTTCCAAATCTTTCTCGTAATATGTGGCATCACGCTTTAACCCTAAGAACTCTAAAACCATCGGGTCTTTTATGATTTCCGTAGGCAATTCAGGCGTCCTTTGTTTTCGTGCAACTGCTAAGACCGATTCTTTGTCATTGCTTAACAACAACCTTTCGTACAATCCCGAGTTTATTTGCCTTTCCAGTTCACGCCCTGTCCATCCGTTATTTGCAGATTCCAGCTCATAATATTCTCTTTTGTCCTCATTATCAATCTGCATAAGCAGTTTGTACTGAGACCAGTTGAATTGCGACCGCAGTGCGGTCGTAATTGGATATGTTCGATAAAACTGTCTTGCACGCTCTAATTGTCTTATCGAGAAACCACTGCCAAATTCAGGCTCTATTTCTTTAGAAAGGTTTTTTATAAGATATTTTCCATATTCGGCTCTTTCTTTCTCTTGCTGTTCTTCAACGAAAATGCGTTCACCTAACTTCCAATACATTTTTACCCTCTCAAAATCAACACTTCTTATTGCAGACTCTCTGGCGGATGATATAATCTGTTTTATATCGCAAATGAAGTTGTTTCGAAGTTCAATACTATTGTTTTTCATATAGTTGCCTGTAATTGTCGTTTCGCAAAGATACGTTGTTTTTTTATAATTGATTGAATTTATCCATTGCATTTGCTCTGATATCATCGGCAATGTCGATATAGGGTTTCATGGCTTTGTAGTCGCTATGCCCAGTCCATTTCATCACAACCTGTGCAGGAATACCCAAAGACAAGGCGTTGCAAATAAAGGTTCTTCGTCCTGCATGAGTTCCAAGCAACGCATATTTAGGCGTTGTTTCATCAATCCGTTGATTTCCTTTGTAGTATGTTTCTCGAACAGGCTCGTTTATTTCCGCCAATTCTGCTAACTCTTTCAAATAATCGTTCATCTTCTGATTCGTAATAACAGGCAGAACCTTATCGTGTTCGAAATGAACATCTTTATATTTGTCAAGAATCGTTTTGCTGTGATTATTTAGCTCAATAATCAAACTATCTGCCGTTTTTACGGTTGTTATCTCTATATGATTTTCCTTAACATCACTTCGCCTTAAATTGAATACATCGGAATACCGAAGTCCTGTGAAACACTGAAATAAAAACACATCCCGAACTCTGTCGAGGTATTTCTTTGTTTCGGGAATATTGTATTCTCTCAATCTGGTAAGCTCTACCCATGTGAGAAAAATGACTTTCTTTTGGGTCGTTTTCAGCTTGGGTTTGAATGTGTCAAAGGCAATGTTATTGTTATACCCTTTCTTCTTTCCCCAACGTAGAAACCATTTCAGAAATCCAATTTGCTTGCCAATCGTACTATTGCGAAGATTCTTTGTATCCCGAAGATAGTTTACATATTCGGTTAGCTTGCTTTCGGTCAATGCTTCAAATGTCAGGTTTATATCAAAGTCTTCCAAATGCTTTTTTGTTGCAGCGAATTTTTCGTAGGTTGCATCCGTCCAATTATTCTGAATACCGCACTCCCGAACAAATTCAGTAAATGCATCCCAAAATGAAATGGTAGGCTTTTCCTGTATTGGTTCTTGTGGAATATTTTTCTTCAACTTGTTGTTGAATGTTGTTCTTAACTGTTCGGTAGTTGGGATAAGGTCTATTACTTCAAACTCTTTGAATATATCTTGAATGTCGGCGTAATACTTCAGCAAGTCTGTGTTTATCTCTGCTGCACTTTGTTTTAACTTGTTCGTACAGCCATTCTTTACCCGTTGTTTATCGGCATCCCATTTTGCCACATCTATGCGGTAACCAGTGGTAAATTCCACGCGCTGGCCGCAATAGACAACACGCATACGAATGGGAACGTTCTCAAGAATAGGAACTCCGTTTTTCTTTCTGCTTTCAAGGGCGAAAATGATATTTCGTTTGATATTCATAATTGGGTGCATTAAAATCAACACCCAAAAATACACCCAATTTTTGATATATACAAAGATTTAATATGATTCTTTATTTAATCAAAAATTTATATTTATAATTGATATACAGTTAATTGATTATATATGATTCTTCTTGAAGGTTCAGGAGAAAGAGCCTCTCTCTCCGCTGAAAGGTATAAACCCTTGTAAGTTAGGAATTTACAAGGGTTTTTCTTTGAGTTTTGCTCCATTTCGAACCCTCGGAGACAAATGCTGATAAGTTACTAATAATTAGTACAATACTTCGTACCCCAGCAGATTTTTATTCTATTTTATACGGATTTTGTTTTAAAATCGTGGGCAAATCGTGACCTTTTTCAAAAAGTCAAAATGGTCACGATATAGCTTTAATTGACTTGTATACAGACAAATGAGGTTCTATGAAATACGTTCCATTATTGCCTTTTAGCAATAATGGCAATTATATATGGTCAAAGCCTCAAAATACTGCTAAAAACGGACTTTGCGCTCTAAATCGTACCCCTTTCCCTTTTTAATAATTATAATTTGCTACATAGCAGTTGTTTACATGCTTAGGTTTTTATTCAAACGGGTATTGAACCTATTTTTATACGCGATTAACTGATAGATATACAGACTATTGTGTTTTTATAAGTAATACGAACAAATATAGCTTTGTGTTTTTTAATCACTAAAAGAACAAAGCATGAGACAAACATTTTCAGTATCTTTTTTCCTTCGGAATAAACATCAAATTGAGAGTAAGCCACAGACTGTTGTAGTCAGAATAACGGTAAATGGACAAAGTGTTGAAATAGCAACACATTTGAAGTGTTGCATTAAAGATTGGAAGTCCAAAATACAGCAAGCTAAAGGCAGAAGTTCTGCTGCTCTGACTTTAAACAGTTCTTTGTGTGATATCAGGGTACGTATAAATCAAATCTTTCATCAGCAAACTTTGCATGGAGAATCGACTACTCCACAAGTGATAAAAGAGATTTACTTGGACGAATCGCGAACGAAACACCATCTTCTGTCTTTTTTTGAAATCCATAACGAAAATATCAAAAAGCAAATCGCGAAGGGACGTACCAAAGCAACTTACCAGAAATATGAAGTAACTCGAAAGCATCTGAATGGCTATCTTCGGGAGAATCTTTCGTTAGACGATATTCTTATTTGCAGAATCAACCATAAGTTTATTTGGGAATTTGAGATTTACCTCAAAACCACTGCTAATTGCGGACATAATACAACAGCCAAGTTTATGCAATTCTTCAAACGTATAATCCGCTTAGCGCTTCACAACCACTATATAAAAGACAACCCTTTCCTGAATTATGAAATCAAATTGCATGATGTTCATCGAGGCTATCTGACAATGGAGGAGCTAAAAACCATTATCAACAAAAAGATAGATATCAAACGATTGGACTTAGTTCGGGATCTATTTGTTTTCGCATCGTTTACCGGATTGACTTACGGGGATTTGAAAAATCTTCAACGCAAACACCTCTACGTGTTCAATGGCGATCTGTGGCTACGAATCAATCGAGGTAAGACAAATCAACCCTCAACCATGAAGTTGTTTGATATTCCGAAGCGTTTGATTGAGAAATACGATAATCCTAGTTCTAATCATATTTTCCCAGTTCTATCGAATCAAAAGGTTAATGCGTACCTGAAGGAACTTTCTGATATATGTGAGATTCAGAAGACTGTTACATTTCATGTGGCAAGGCATAGTGCGGCTTGCTTGGCTCTCTCTAATGGAATGCCTATCGAAAGTATTGCAAAAATGTTGGGACATAAGAACATTCGAACAACTCAGCTTTATGCTAAGATTACGGATATGAAGTTGAGTAAGGATATGGATAACTTGGAAGAAAAACTCAACAACTTATAACGTATTGAAAACTAACCAGAATTCATGATGCTTAATTCAAATCGAATCATTATATTTGCGAAATACATCAATAATTTGATTTATGAAACAGATAAATAGATTGAAAGTGGTATTAGCAGAACAGAATAAAACCGGAAAATGGTTAGCTGAAGCTCTTGGTAAGAATGAAGCTACTGTTTCTCGTTGGTGTACTAATGAAATGCAACCATCTCTTGAAACATTGGTAAATATTGCTAATGCTCTTGGAGTGAATGTTCGAGACCTTTTACACCCAACTAAGTAGTTGGGTACTATTTACTAATTGACAAAAATGCATTCTTGAACTAGTATGAATTTATCAGAAACAATAAAAAAGATATTTGAAAGTAACACTTGCTACGCTCTACCAAAGCATGCAGTTGATCAGGCTGAATCACTAAAATCTTTATCCAAAGATTTATATACAGACTCAAAAAGGTTTATATACGAGTTGTTGCAAAATGCCGATGACTCTTCATTCCTCGATACAAATGTAGATATTTACATCCGCTTTTTCGGTAATGCAATGCTTTTAGCCCATACCGGACAACCTTTTACAGCAAGAGATATTGAAGGGCTCTGCTCTGTAAACCATGGAACAAAAAAAAACTCAATAGAAAAAACAGGTTATAAAGGAATTGGTTTTAAAGCCGTATTTGGGCAGTCAAATAAGGTTATTGTATATTCTGAAGATAATTATTTCAGATTTGATGAAACATATAATTTCTCATGGAGAACAGAATGGGGACAATCTCAAGATGATTGGGAAATAGAAAATGAAAGAAAGTTCCTATACCCATGGCAAATAATACCCATCCTTACAAGTAAAGGAGACATTCCACAGGATATAGACTCTTTCTTGTCTAACGGTAACTGGAAGGTTGCAACCCTAATATATCTCAGCAATAAAAAGGATGTAGAGAATGCTGTGAAAGAATTGATTGAGAATGTGGATATGTTTTTATTTTTGAAAAACATAAAAAGCATTGAATTTGAAACAAATAACACCTATAAGATATCCATAGTTAGACATGACGACAAAATAAAAATACACCAGAATGACACTTTAAATTCAGAATGGCTACTTTATTCTCAACAACTTGTTATACCATCCGAGATAAAGGGGCAGATTGTTCAGGATTCAAGTGTACCTGACAAACTAAAAGAAGCAGCAAGTGTTGAACTGTCTTTTGCTGCAAAAACAGAAAAAGGTCAGCTTGTAGCATTAAAGGATGGCGAACAATTGTTATATGCATATTTGCCAACTGGTGAAAAGAAATACTACCTTCCTGTTCTCGTAAATAGTAGTTTTTTAACTTCAGCCAACAGAGAGACACTACATGAAAATTATGTATGGAACCAGTGGATCTTTGAATCTATTGCTGTCGAGCTATTCAAGTGGATTGCCGAGTTAGTTAAGAGCCAATATCAATATCAAGCATACAATTTAATACCGGATAGATTAGTTTACTCTGATTTGCTCAGTAACAGCTTTAATAACGGCATAGATAAAGCATTAGATACAATTCCATTTATCATTTCAGAGCAGAAAATGTTGCTTACCCGGAACCAGGCTATTCAGGATTTTACATTTCTATGGAAAAGCGCATTTGTTGGAGATAACAATATACGGCAATTCGTTATAGAAAGAGACAATAAACCCGGCATTGCTTCTAATCCTTTTGTAGCACATACTGATTTTGGAAAGATGTTTAAGGATTTAGGTGTTTCCACTTTTGACTGGGAAGACATGCCTGAACTGTTGCAGTTTCCACAATTCATAGAAAGCCATACCATAACCGATAACATTGAACTGATAAAACATTTCAAACGCCTAATCGACAGGGAGAATATAAGAAAAGTATCTAATAAAATATCATCATGGAAGTTTATTTACGATCATAAGGCAGAGCTTAAAAGCCCTTCTCAAATCTATTTTCCAGCACCGGATGACTATAACTGGAATAATCCTGACAGTGAACTTTCTTTTCTGCATCCGGATATTCAGCATTGGCTACTCACTTCTCATGACTACAGAATATGGTTGGAAACATTAGGAGTACAGGAGAAAACAGACCTTACATATCTTCAAAAAACCATATTGGCAAATCCTTCTACTTATACTACTCCAGAAAATGCCATACCAACCATACAGAATATTTACATGTTGTATTCTAAGGGTGAGCTTGACAATAAAATACTGAGCCAACTGGGTGAATTGAAAATACTTACTAAAAATAGTAGTCTAGTTACAGCAAATCAATGTTATTTATCTGATGTGTATAGACCCCGACTGCCATTGGAAGCACTGATTACAGAAGATATATTTGTAAGCGAATCTTATTTGCCCAATCTTTCTGATAAAGATGAGTGGAAGCGGTTCTTTAAAATGATGGGAGTAAAAGAGGGAATTGAAATAATTAGGATTGAAGGGAAAACCGAGATTAATCAGATTCTGGATAAATACTCTTTAGAAGAAGGATATTTGTTCAGATTTATTTCACCTTATAGCTTCAAAACAGATCACTACAAAAACATTTTCTTTTTTTCATTTATTAATAAAATATGTGATTATATATTTTCCGCAAAATTCTGGTTTGATATTCTTGAAAATTTTATTGTCTCTGAAATAACGGAGCCTGCGATAGCCTATTGGGGATATTCTGGAATGTCAGGTCAGAATTCCGGGGATAGAATAGAAAATTATATGACTTGGTATATAAATAATCAGGATTGCATCCCCACAAAAATGCGAAATTGCCGAAAAGCAACGGATATTTTCCTAAATGAGGAAAATATAATTAAACTCGCTGGTAATTACCTTCCTGTATTTGATGGTCCTGACTTATCTCCTGACTGGAAGTCATTTTTTCAGTTTAAATCTCAACTTGAATTATCTGATTATCTTGAGTTGATATCAAACATAGTGGCAGATGCAACCGAAGATGGTAGAATTAAGCATGAAAATAGAGAACGTATTCAGAATGTATATTCTCTTCTGCTTGATATCACAACAAACTGGTCTGATGAAGAAATTGCACAGGTAGAGCAATGGGCAGAAAATATAAAGCTTCCCGACAAATCAGGCGTTCTTTGTACTGTTGATAATCTGCGGTATTATACAGATGGCGATGCTTCCATCTTTCAGGATGAGTTTAGTTTTATTCTTTTAAATTCACTCAACAGGAAACATCGATATATTGAAACATTTCTTACCATCTTAGGTATTGAAATTTTTAAGCAGGAAAATTTCAGTTTATCCTACAATGAAGAAAGTGAATCAGCCTCTTTGTTAAAAGACAAACTGATAACGATAAGTCCTTATTTAGAGAAATGGATCTTATCCGAAGAACCGGTTGATGCAGAGGCTAAAATCGGGAAACTTTATAAAAAAATAGATAAACTAGATATATACGAAGCACCGGAACTAAAAATAAGACATAATAGCTGGGAAAAGATAGTACAATTTCATTTGAAAGATGATGTTTTATATGTAACATCTCCATGGAATAGCAATATGTCTTTAATGTATTTGCCAGATAAGCTCTGTTATTATCTGGGAATAAAAGGTTTTGAGAATGAATTAGATTTTCTGTTAAGATCGGATGAATATGAAATACGACAGCATTTTAAACAGGAACAGATAGAGCTGCCTGAACAGGCAATAACCGTAGCCGAAAAAGAAGAAGAACAGATAGCAGAAATCATAAATGCAGAAGAAGATAAAAAAGAGATTACCCCAGATGACTTAATAAGTCTGGGTATCGAAACTGTTGATCAATTAAAGGAATTATTAGAGAAAGACCGAACATTATCCTCTTCTTTTTTTCATTCTTCCAGTGCTTCTCAAGAAAAACTTGAATATGTACAGAGGCTAATAAGTCGAGCCAAAACGAATATCATTGCATATCTGCCGACTATAGGATATGATTGCGACGAGGCAACTGAAATTGCACCAAGTATATTTGGGGGAATAAGAAAAGATGGAAAAGATATATATATCGTTACCAGACCTTCTGATGGTGATGTAGTCCTGCTTTATTACACATCCGAGTTTGATGTTCTAGAATATGTGGATGCAGAGTTTTGGTATGAGGATGGAAGAAATATACCTAAACAAATAACTTTGGGACAACTCCTGAAGAAAACAGGAATTAATAGAATTCCTGTTAGGAATACAGCCATTCCCAACTCTGATATTGAGGCATTATTTGAAGCACCTAAATCAGAAACATTGGATTTTGATCCGGTGCCGTATACTCATCAAAAAATAGCCCGAATAATATCCTCTTTTGCAAATACTGACGGTGGGACGTTAATTTTGGGTCTAAAAGAAGTAAATTCTTCTTTAAATGAAGTAGTTGGATTGAGTGCTGATTTTGATGTTATAGATATTACAAAAAAGGCAATATCATTACTTTCGCCAATGCCACCTGTAACTTATGAATACAAGAGGAATGAAGGCAAAGATGTTTTTGTAATTAGAACAGAGAAGTCAGATACTGGTATATTGTTGGGTGATAAAAAATATATTAGAAAAGGGGTTGATAGCGTTTTAGAAGAAAACAAGTCTACAGAAGTCATTTTAAATAATCCTAAATTTAAAAGAACTTTTGCCATAATCATTTCAATCGAAAACTATACAGAAAGAAGCGATAATCAGGTATCAAAAGTGAAATATGCGAATAAAGATGCATCGGATTTTAAGCAAGTACTCATAGATGTAATGAATGTATCAGACGATGACATTTTTATATTTCAAGATGAAAATGCATTGAAAAGTAATTTAGAATATGAGCTTAAAAGTTTGTTCCATCACTTAACAGAAGACGACCGTTTGATTTTCTATTATGTTGGACATGGTTTTCATGATGGCACTAAAAATTATCTTTCGACTTATGACATGCATATATTCAACATTGCGGGAACGGCGATTCCATTACAAAACATATTACTTGATCCTTTAAAAAAATCAAAATGCAACAATGCTTTGATTTTTATAGATGCATGTGCAAAAAGTTTTATAAATGAAAATGAGAGAGCTCAGATTTCTGACATAAATGAAGAAGAGTTATTGGTACTTACAGAAGAATTTCCTAATTACACAATATTCTTGTCTTGCCAACCGGGGCAAAGTTCATATTCAAGTGATGTTTTACAAAATGGGATTTGGACATATCATTTAGTGAAAGTATTGCGAGGAAATGTACAAGAGGCAATTAAAGAAGGCAAATATATTACAGACAGATTATTAGGTAACTATCTTTCCAGAAATGTTGCTGTGTACACAAAAAATAAACTTAAGTATGACCAAAATCCCAGGGCAGTTCTTGATTCGAGTTATGAGAATGTTATTTTAGAAATAAAATAAGTTATTTTTAGTCCAAACATATTCATTGTAGGCTAATCAGAAAATATGAAGCATAAGAATTCTATAAATAAAACAGCTATGTACTCTGAGCTGTTGGAGACAATATTAGAGAAACGTATTGGTGGAGCAGTTAATTTCACTGGTATTTACTATCAAGTACTTTATGCATGCTTGGCAATATTAAGGGAATTGCAGAGCGATAAAGCAACTATTCGGTTAGAAGGCATTGAAGACATTGATGTTAATAATCCGATAATAACAGATGAGTTTGAATACACTCAATTAAAATCTTCAAAAAATAAATTAGATGCATACAGATTTTGGGAACTTGGAGTGTTGCAAAACTATGTCGAGGTGTACCACAAAGAGCCTCGGAGTAGATTCAAATTAGTCTATAATATGAAGATTACAGAAGGTAATCTGAAAAATTTGTTCGAAGGAAAGTTGAATGAAAAATCTAAACAGTATTGGTTGGAGAAACTGAACTCTTTACCCTATGAAGGCGTGGATTATTCTCAATTCATCGAAACAATCACTTTTGAATTTGCAAGTATACAAGACATTACTTCTCAAGTATTGAAGTTGTTGTATGAAAAATGGAATGTGAATATTGGAACTGAGAAGCAGTTTTTGAAATCATTATTTTATAATGCTTTGATTTGGTCTCGAGATAGAGAAGTCATAAGTAGAAATAATATTGTGATCTTATTTCAAGATATAACAGATTCTTTTTCAAAAGCACCAATAAATGAGGCCATAAAAAATGATTGGATCAAGCCGATAACATTTTCTAACGAAGAAAAGGATTATTCAAGTTATTATGAAGGCAAAGCTGCTTTACCCATACATATAGTGCAAAAGCTACCCGTTAGAAGAGCCTTTTGGGAAAGGAAAATAGAATCATCACTTGATGAGTCTGATGCGGTAATAATAAAATCATCCAGTGGTCAGGGAAAGTCAACTTTAGCATGGCAAACTGGCTATAACCAAAAAGACTTATATGATATATATCAAGTTCAGTATTGCCCAGATGTGGATTCAGCCAACTCAATTTTGCAGTTTATACGAACTCGATTGAATATAGGACAGTCACCATTGATCGTTTTTGATGGTCTAAATTCTTTGTTGAAAAGCTGGAACTACATAGTTGAAAATGCAGCAAATCTTCCTGTAAAGTTTATTGTCACGACTAGAAATGAAGACTGGTATAGGTATGGTTCAGATCTTTCAAAATCAAATATTCAATTTATAGATATAAACCTATCAAAAGAAGAAGCTTGTTCAATTTATGAGCAATTGCAGAAGAAAGGTAAATTGAAGATTGTCGATAGTTGGCAGTCTGTTTGGGAGAAGGTGCAAGAAAAAGGATTGTTAATCGAATACACTGTAAGCATTCGGTTAACCCCGTGTTGCAAAATCCTTGAAGAATACAAAAGTCTACAGATATTCTTCAAGGATTTGCCTTATTTTTCAATGATATTTTGAAAAACTCCTAAAACATTCGGAGACTGTTAGGAGATCTTCGGAGACATCCTAATTTATAGATTTTCTCCTATTTGAGTTTTCAGGTTATGAGGGAGAAGTTCAGCAAGATCTTTGCTGTAATCGTTATCATAGTCATGTATGTGGTTAAACACATATTCCATCCACTTTCTGGGGTCCACTTCACAAGCTTTGCAGCATCCCATCATGGAATATATAATAGCAGCTTGCTCTGCAGCATCATGGTTTCCACAAAACAAAAAGTTCTTTCTTCCTAGTGCGATAGGCCTGATGGCATTTTCAGCCAAATTGTTATCTATCCGATATCTGCCATCAAGGTGATACCTGGTTAGCCTTGGGAAAATCTTATAAGTATAGCTAATAGCCTTACCTATTCTGCTTTTGGGAAGTACTTTATCGTATTCCTTATAAAGCCATTTTTCAAAGAGTACAAGGATAGGGTAAGCCAGCCTGCTTCGCAGATCAGCACGTTCTGTATAAGACAAGTCCTCATTATCAGCCTGTTTTTCCACATCATAGAGCAGTGCTATTTGTTCCAAGGCATATGTTGCCCTGGCTTTATCATCTTCCAAAGCCTGTTCAAAATACCGTCGGGCATGTGCCCAACATCCTATTGGTAAAACACCTTTCTTTTTTTCATAAATGGAGTAAACTTCATAACCATCTGTCTGAAGCGCCCCGCGGAAGTCTTTCAGTAGCCCGATTGCTACACTTTGCGCTCGTGAACCGTGGTCGTAATAAAAGAGTACCAGGTTTTGTATCACCGCCCGTACCATCCAAAGATATCCTTTGACTGTTTTATGCTTCTCGTTATTGATTATCGGTACAGTTGTCTCATCCACCTGTAGATAATCCGTAGAGAGAATGATCTCTTTTAATCTGTAGTATAATGGTCTGAGCATATCAGCCGATTCTGAAAACCATCCGTTTACTGTCGATGCAGACAAAGAAAGACCTGTTTGCTTAAACATTTGCAACTGGCGATAGAAAGGGATGTGATAGGTGTATTTATTGTTTAATATCTCTGCCAGGAGTGAGGCTCCGGCAAAGCTTTTGGCTATAGGAAGAAAAGGCATGGGGGCTATAACAACTTCCTTTTCAACATTCAGCGTTTTATTCTTTAGAACCCATTTTTCACGGATGATACGACGGACATAGAATTCATCCGGTTTGTGTTCGAGTATTTCGGTTATTTCTTCGCCAATCTTTTTCCAGTTTTCCTCATCAACACCGGCTGGTCTGATGCGTTCTTCTCTTCGCTCCAAAGAATCAGGCAAATTCTGGCGTACCGGTTTATCATTACTTTTTGCTGTAGTGCGACGGATTTTATATTCTATGATTTGTTTTTGGGCTTCCCTGGCAAGCGCCTTTTCCTCCGGCAAGACATCAAGGCCCTCAAAATCGAGTTTCCTTTGCAAGGGATCAGGAGTGATAAATTTCTCACTGGATTTACCAAAGTATTTTCTTCTCAGGTATTGAAGCTGATACTCCAGTTGTCCAATCTTTTGGTCTTTTTTCTCAATGATAAGCTTTTGTTCTTCAATGGTCTGCTTACAGGAGGCTATTTCAACATCGACAGATTCTAATTCATTCAGTTTGCTTTGTAAACGAGCATTGTGTCGATAGAGCCTGTCCCGCTCTTCCAACAGTGCCAAGATGAATTCTTTGTCGTTTGTCGTGTCTGCCATTTCCCCTTTGATCTGATAGTCCAAAAGTACTTATTTTAGGGGAAAATACCAAATATTTGACTCGTAAAATTGTATTTATTTTAAACATAATTCGAACCTTTTTCTTCGTGTTACTTTATCGGCGTCAATACCCTGAACCATTAACATCAGACTTTGCCAGGTCATCCTGAAAACATGAGATTCTTCATCGTAAAGAGGAAGTTTAAAGGTGCCGGATTCAAGTTTCTTGTGATAAATCACAAGACCACCATATTCCATGTGGAGTATCTTCATGCTGGTGCAGGTACGGTTTATGAAGATAAAAACATCTCCGTCTTTCACATTTTGCTGCATATAATCAGCAACAACTCCGCTAAGAGTATAAAAACTCTTTCTCATATCTGTGGGCAACGGGCACAGATAGTAATTCATTGATTCATTCAGGTTAAACATCGCTATCAGTCGTCTAAGTGAATGAGTGTTCGTAAAACGGATGGATCAACATTCCCTTTGATCCTAAGGGTTGCACCGTTGAGGTAGCTTACCTCAATGGCAAAATCATTGTCCGGTTGCCGGCATGACTGTGCTTTACTCTGAGCGTGATTAACTGCTGGAACTGATGCTGATTTGTCGATCAGCAAAGGAATTAATCCGGAAGATTTATTTGCTGAGTTCCGTTTTTTCTGCCAATAATAAAACCGACTCTCTGTAAAGCCTTCATTATTGCAGAAATCTCTAACGTTCAAGCCGGATCCTTTAAAACGGTTATACACCTCTTCGAATTGCACTTGTGTCATCACAACTTTTTAATTTTGAGACAAAAGTAAGTAACTGAAATTAGGAATTAAATACGGGGTTTACCGAATGCTTACAATACACTTATTTGCTCACAAAAGGAGAAATGATTCAAGAACGATTAGAGTATCAAGTCTCCATTCTTAATAAAACTCAAAGTTCAGCATCAAAATTGGAGATATTGAGATTAGTCTCTTTGGCTGATAGTATGAATATTAAAATACGTACTCAAGTTCTATTAAAATATATTGCTGAAAATATAGGATTTACGCAAGACCGAGGTGAGATATTAAAAGAATTAACTGATGAGTATTTTTTGAATTTTGAAAATATTTATATTGGAGGTCTTCATCCTGTCAGGTCAAACCATTTGGTCTCGATTCTCCATAAAAATCTACCTATTGAAGATAGTTTGATGTCATTATTTACTTTATTAGATGATATATATATATCTGATTATTTCATAAATGTTCCTTTATATCTTAACGCTAATAACAAAAAAGCATTTTACGATGAATTAGGAGCTATTTTAAGTCAAAGAAGCTTCAAGCAAATAGTCATAGCATTGGATGGGGTTTTTCATTTGGAGTCTCAAATATATTGGAGGAATAATAGGCAAATATATGATGATGCTTATGAAACAGGAAGCGTTGAATTATTTGCAATGACCTCTATACCATTTACCGATTACGCTGTTTCGCAATTAAATGAACTAGCGAACACTCTTGGCGAAATGGGCACGGGATTTACTAAGCTGTCTAAATTGGCCAAACAGCTACCACATTTTACAATTGAAGAAACTGATGTTTATCAACTAGCGTCAAGCATTCAGAATCACTTAAAAAAGAGAGATAAAGAAATAGAAAATTATATTAAATTTGGAGACTTAGCACAATGGTTCAAAGCTTTAAACTTGTCTCTAATATTCAACAATGATATTTTCTCTAAAGTAGATGTAGCGTCTTTCTTTGAAAACATCGATTCTTTTGAATTAAATGAGGCAAAAGAGATTGCAACATTTTGCTTGATCAATAAAAATAATGAATACCTCAAATATTCTAAAAAGCATCGAAAAAACTTAATTAGTTATCTAAAGAGAACTACGGATTCATTATTGATTGAAGAAAAAGGAGGCGAACTCCATATTAATTATTTGTTATACGGAGATGATGTAACAAATGTTAATCAAATGAGTGTTCAAAGGATTCAAGTAGTATATACATTTCTGCCAATATATGAAAGATATTGTACAGAAGCTATCATGCTCCCGTTTCCAAGCGAAGATGTGATTTCTTTCACAAAAGAAAGTTCAAAGAAACATATGCCTCCTGAGAATATTGTCAAAGAGTTTGATGTGCATTTAAATCAGATATGGTATAAAACCATATTAAAAAATTACGAGTCTGCATCTGTTTATGAATGGCAAAAAAGTATTATTGATTTTCGTGAAAATGCGCTAGATCTAGTGTTTGCTTTATGTCAATATATAGATTCATTGCTTGAAGCTAATAGCAAAAAACAACAGTCGTCATTACAAAAAATCATCAAGCTTAGTGAAAATTTTCGAGAATTAGATATTGCATTAAAACCCTATCCTGCTTTCAATAAAAAGTATAATGAGGACAACGGTCAAACAATTAAAGAAACGAATATTAATAACTGGCGATCTAGCCTGAGAAATGTTAATAATCAAATATTAAACATCTTTATGCCGAAAGAGGAGCATAATAGAAATGTAGCATTATATAATTTGAAAGCTACTTTTCTATCCATTGGGGATATGCAAGAATGTTTTGATTCGATTGTTAGAGAATCATTCGAATACTTCGACATATCATCGTTGGAATCACGAGAGTTAGAATTGTATGAAAGACTATATACCACTGTACAGTATTACATATCAAAAATCCCATTAGATGACAAGCCTGCTATCAGAGGAGCCAAAAAAGTGGCATATGAATGGTGGCAGGCACAAAAGAATGATAAGTTGCAACAACTGAAAACGATTATTGAGAATGTTAGCTCCAATAATGACTACACATTCTATTCTCCATCTAAATTAGAGGAGACCGATACTTTAACGTATGTAACAATTGGTGTTGAAGGTCTTGACTTTTCAGATGGAGATTCTCTTCAACAGTTATCAATCGACCTTGTTGACTTAGCCGATTTTTCAGCAGATTTCTATACTATACTAAATATTGAAAATGGGGTTGTCTTGGGTGGTTTAAGATTTAAGCAAGACTTTTTTAAAGCCTTAAAAGATGAGTTGAATGGTCTTCCGTCAGAAAGCATTTTAGATATAATGCCTTCCCTTGTCTTCCCTGATGAAAAAATGATACAAGCTTTAAGTGGAGTGAGATTGCCTCCTCAATCATCGGGAAACACAATCCAAGATAAAATATTTCAGGCATTAATAGAATTATGGAAACTTAAAAAATATAGAACCCATTTAAATACAAAATCTTCCATAGAGAATAAATGGTTAACTGAAGTTGAAGAAAAAATCACCTCTGATATAAAGAAATTACTCGTTGGTATTGATGATCCTGAAATGATTAAATGGATTAATGATGCAATACACAATTCAACAAAACTGTCAACGAGTATTATTGTTGAGCAAATATATTCTGTTATTCAAAAAGTAAGTTAATGACAATTTTTGGTGCAAGGTGCAAGTATCTATATAGATAAACTTGCACCTTGCACCAATGCTAAATTATTCTTATTCAGAATAGTTGTTTATCAAAAATAAGTTATATCTTTGAACCTGAGTTTTATGGCGACAACAGCAGACAAAGCTAAGCCAAGAGGGGACATTCAAGATGCGCTCTTATCCGTACCCCATAGAAAAAGAAATAAATATAAAACATTGAACTATAATGGGTTGAGAGGCAAGGTTCGCCGTCCTCTCTCTCCGCTGAAAACGAAGCCGGAAAGTAACTGGAATAGTTAAGATTTAAGTCTTACAAGCATTTGTTTGTAGGACTTTTTTTTCTACACGGGGTTATTCCGGAGAATACGAAACAGATGGTAAAAGACCTATTCTTTGGTCTAAATCGTCAGTATTCGGAAATTCATTTCTGCCGTAATAGTCCATCTAAAAAATCAGAAAGATTTTTTAGATGGACTATTTATTAAAAATATGTTGCATGAGGAAATAAATGGCTATTGTGTTGCGTCTCACAATAAGTCCAAATTTTATACTTCTCTTCCTCAATCATTATTCTGTATAGTTGCATCCCTAACACTTATTCTCTATGTAATTTTGGATGCCTTTCATTGAACTTCCTGTGAAATAAACTCTTGATTCCAAACTCAGTTATAATTTTAGAAATGACAACTTGAGAGTCAATAAAAGGTTTTGTGTTCTTTTTGATTTCATTAACCGCTTCGATTAGTGCGGTTTTAGTCAATTTTGACAATTCTTCATCTTCTTCATATTCAAAATACTGTGACCAGTACGGTGGTAATTTTGACCTATCCAATACTGTAATAGTTGATTTGTGATTAATGTCTGTTATCATTTGAATTAAATATATTAATGTTATATTATTCAAGTTTTTTGCCAATTTTTAGAATACAATTTAGGATATAGAATATCGCTTAATATTTGTAATTATAATAAATTGTCAAGTCTCATTTATCTGAATATTCTTCTATTCGAATAATCCTTTTTCTTCTTAAAGAAGTCACGTGTCTTTTCGATGACTGACTGGGCGGTTTCCTTGATTATAGTCTCATGATTTTTATTGTCCAACGTTGAAGAAGCTTTGCCACTTTAGTCTCAGTCAAAGAATTAAGTCCCCCTCTAAATTATAAAAATATATATTTTTGGTTCATGAAATAATCTTATTTTAAACGATTGCCAATTTTGACACCGATTGCAAATCAGCATTAGCGGAGGGATCAATTATTTGTAAGGCAAGTGCGAAATCATAATTTTCGGTACTTTCTCTTTGTAACTGTAGTTAAAAGCTGCTATCCATTCACTTACTTTATCTACTTTAGGGCCTAAAGTGATGTGCGATACTATATCTTTTATAGAAACCAACTCTATATATACTTTAGGCGAGCTTATATCCATATTATATTCTTTTTCGAACTCTATTCCTTTTACTACAAGACGGACTTCACTCTCGTTTTTGTAAGCATCGCTTTTGAATAAAAATGCAATATTGTTCAGGCATTTCTCTAAAAAAGTTTTATTATCTCCTTTGTATAAATTGACTTTCTCTTTTAGCTCTTTCATCAATATCTCCAAATCATTACTTTTATCTGCATTTGGAATATAAAACTTAGTAGACTCATCATGTATTACATAAACCACCCGATAACAGTTTATATCACTTTCATCGTCCTGACGAGCTTCTTTTTTTTCATTTAATAAAGAGTATTCGACATCGTCAATAAAATTCTGCATACGCAATGTAATAGCACATCCTTTGGCTTCCACTCCTTTTTCTTTCCCATAAAATCGCCACAAATTTAAGTCATTATGCCTATCTTTTGTAACAAAGCTACCGATAAATGGCTTGGGTGAAAAAGCTTTGTAAGATGAACCATTCTTATGGAAAGTATTAGGGTTATATTGTAGGAAATTGAAAAATTCTTTACCTTCCGTGGGGTCATTCATAAAGTTTCCTTCAGATATTCTGAATTTACTGTTGTCAAATATTAAACTTTTAAGTACGGATAAGCTTGTATAGTGCGTGATATACGCTTCTTTTATTAGTAATTCATCTTTAATGTTATCAACTAGCTGTTTGATAGACCGTAGCTTAGGGTCTTTTATCATAACATCAAGATCTTTTATATAATATTTAGCATACTTAGTCCAAATTTCATTCTCGTCAACTACAAGTTCTAGATATTTTTCAAAATCTTGTTTACTTCCTTCTAAATCAATATTTTCCTCTTTTTTTGCTAATCCCCTGTTATAATATGCATTTTCAAAACCTGTCTTGATTTTGATAGCTTTAGTATAGTCTTCAATGGCTCTATTGTATTTTCTTTTTGCTTTCCATGCATTCCCTCGGTCAATATAATAAGTATCTTCATGAATAGGATTAAGCTTTACAGCTTTAGTATAATCTGCTATCGCTTTATTATATTTTTTTTTAGCAAACCATGCAAGACCTCTGTTATAGTAAGCATCTGCAAAATTAGGGTTAATCTCTATTGCTTTAGTATAATTCTCTATAGAATTATCATAATTCTCTTTATAATACCATGCATTTCCTCTCCCTACATATGACTCCGTATCTTTTGGATTGGTCTTTATGGCTATGTTATAATAAACAATCGCTTTGTCATAATCTGCTATCGCTTTGTTATTCTCTTCTTTGCACTGCCAAGCATGACCTCTTTTATAGTAAGCATCTGCGAAATTGGGATTAAACTCTATTGCTTTAGTATAATCTGCTATCGCTTTGTCATTTTCTTTTTTATCAGTCCAGACAAGAGCCATGGCAAAATATCCCATGAAATAGGTGGGGCCTGCTGCTATAGCTTTCTTTGCAAAATGCATTGTTACGGCACAATCATAGTCTAACCTATGGTTAGCTCTTGCCCTCCATGCATATAATTTTGCATCCTTTTGTGTCTCCAGCACTTCATTTGTTAGCAATGCTATAATTTTTTCAAACTTACTCTGTCTATAAAGTTTTTCTACTTCTTTGCGAAGAGTATTTGTGTCTTTTTTCATAGTTATGTCAGGTTGAATATAAAGTGTTTAATGTCTTTTTATCCTGTTTTATTGACATGTAAATCTTTAGATAAAAGACTTGCTTGTCGGGGCGGATTATTGGTATTAAGAATTCATAAGCTTTTCCTTCCTTTCAAATATTATTTGCCTATTGAGTTTTGCGATATTGCAAAAAAACTCATTAACGACTAACGGGTCTCCCTGAGGATTTTCATTTGCATTTCTAACCATGCACATGGTGCAAAACTCTTTATCCTTACATTGAATACATTTAGGAAAATCTTTATTGCGCAAGTCTCTTAAATATTGTACTTTTTCAGAATTATCCCAAATGTCATTGAGAGAAGTCTCTTTTACATTGCCAACAATATAATCCTGCCAACCGGCACATGGATAAACATTTCCGTTGTCTGCTATACAAATAGAGGAATGACAAACACTACAAACAAAGTCGTTTGAAGTAGTATTTTTTTTCTTCTCAGCTGCCATTTCTATTTGTTCCAAATATTTTAAGTCATGCGCAGCTTTGTCGTTAATCATTTCTTTGACTTCATTAATTGATAGACGACAATTCAGATTCTTTGTCGTATGGTTATATCTTGCTATGATTACATAATCATCTCCAACATGAATTTTATGCTGTTCCGCCCATTTTATAACATCCTCATAACAGTTTTTATTTTGTTTCATTACTGGACAGCTTATTTGCAAAGGAATATCGTTCTCTATCAGTTTCAGAATTGCGTTTTTTGTTTTTTCAAAACTTCCTTTCATTTGGGTTATCTCATCATGAATATTGGGATTCATAGAATATAATGAGACTTGGACACCTAAAAGAGGGTTTGCTTTCATTTCTTTGATAATTTCATTATCAAGTAATGTTAAATTGCTAAGCACATTAACTGAAAAATTATATTTATTGCATTTTCTTAAAAAATCGCAAAAGTTTTTGTGCAACATTGGCTCACCGCCACTTAACGTCAAATGCAATAACTTCATATTTTTACATTGTTTTAAAACGTCGTAAAATAAATCAGAGTCAATATTACTTATTTTACTCTCATGAGGAATATAACAATGTATGCATCTTTCATTGCACTTGCTTGTAATCTCTATGTGTAAATTTGTCAGCTGAGGTTTGCCTTTGAAGTATTCCTCTAAAAAATCCTGCGTGGATTTTTCGGAATGCATAATAGTTGTAGAAAAATTCTTTCTTATTATTTCGGGTTCTAATGTCTTATACGAAAACCTTGTGTCTTTTTCTTCGCACTCTTGCAATGTTTCGCCAGACACAATAAATCCATCCCGTTCAAGCATGCAATAAAATTCTCTAGCATCGTTCTTGATTGTTTGAATGTCAATATCAGTGAATTGCTTATTTGTTTTTTCTGCAAGCTCATCAAGGGTCTGTGGTTTTCTACCTAAAACAGACAAAAAAACGGCTCCACTTTCCGAAAGAATTTTGTCGCCGATGTAGTTTTCATTATTATCCGTTTGTTTATATCCGAAATTCCTATTGTCTGTTATATACCCAAAGGATTCATAGTTTCTGAATATAATATTAGATTTTTGCTTGAAAAACATAACAATATCTTTTTAGTAATCAGGAGAGGTGTTTTTTAACTGTATAACATCGTCTCCTGATTAAGTTGTTCTAACGTCCACCTGGTTTTGGTGGGTTACAAGGTCTTCCACTTGGCTTACTATTGGGACGACATTCTGCCATCTGTACAGTACTTTGTGCCAAAATTTCAGGTTTTGTGTAAATCATAAGTTTACCTCCTTTCTAAAGATTATTACTCTTGTTATTAATCACGATGTAAAAATATAGAATAGAAACCTTTTTTCAAAGCTTTATCATGTATTTATTTTACCTCATTCAAATGTTCTTTTAATGGCCTGCAGTTGTTTTTCAATGTGCCCTAACGTTTGGGATTATATGCAGTTGGGGATTGGGCGTTGCTTTCCTATTGAGCCCTATCGTCGTTGTTGCGGGCTGCTTGCTTTGTTGTTCGGACGAGAATTCTAATTGACATATCGTATGTGTGCGCTCTGCATGAGTAGGCGCACCTGCCGCGAAACAATGGAAAAACACAAAAGCACAAATTGTTTTGGTTAAGCAGCGTTTTGTGGCGGGCGTTTTTTCCAGAAGGTGCAAGTCCCTTAGGCGCGGGGTCGCGTTCGGAGCATTATTTACAGTCGTAGTGTTTTGCTTGAAAAATATTAGTTGATTATTAATTATTTAATTCCATCCCCCAAATAAAATAGCTATAAGGTGTTTGACTGTAATCTCTTTCAGCCCGCTGAATATACAAAGAAAGGTTTCGTAAAATCAAGGTTTTGCGGAGCCTTTTGTGCTTTACATAAAGTCCACTATTATCGCCTTTACGGATATGTAATTTAGAATATTGGAGCGTTAGGTTCATAATCTCTATCGTCCGCTTGAACTTTCTTATAGTTGAACGGAACTTATATAGCCGATAAGAATTTGGCAAAAGGTATGATGTCACTTTTGGTGCTCGCCTTCTCCAGAGCAGACATATATTCGTCTCTTTTTTCGACAGGAATAATCAGCCAGTCATATCCTCCGGAAGCCAGCATCGTGTTCATCAAAAATCGGCCTACACGACCATTGCCATTCATATAAGGATGGATGTAGGTAAACATAAAATGGCCTAAAATAGCCCTAACGGAAGCATCCGTCTCCCTTTTTAACAGGTCGAACAGCGTGCTCATTGCATCCAAAAGGGCATCAGGATTGAGCGGCGTGTGCATCGAATTGTGTATGTAGACCTGATGAGAGCGATAACCTACAATGTCAGACGGTTTTATGATGCCTGCCGTGACGCAGGGCATGAACATTTCGCCGTGCCATGCAGACAGATCACGTTCAGTCACATCTGCACTCTTTTGACCGCCGAGAATATCCGAAATACTCTTTTTTACCAGCTGAAAAGCTTGCCAATATCCACGAGCTGCAAGCGCATTTTTGGAATCGGCGTCATCTCCGTCGGGTTTCCATTTGCCACTTTTCACCTTATTGATGAGCTCGTCCGTCATCCGATACCCTTCGATAGACAGAGAATGGTATGCGTCCAACTCGTATTGTGCTTCCATTTGTGCTAAAAACTCTTCGGCAGAAAGATGCGTTTTGGAACGCGAGAAATTGGCAATCACATCTTCTCTCATCTTTTGCCACATCAGCGTAAGGCGAGTTGCATACGGGGAGGGTGATAGGCTCACCTTGACCACTTCCGCAAACGGGTCTTCCTCGCGAATATCATATCCGATGCGCTTCATGGTATCGACAATCTCGTCGGCCAAATCATTTCTTCCGATATTTCTAAAAGCTCCGGCAACTCTTCCTGCCCTAACGGTCTGCCCCGTATCGACTAATATTTTAAGAATTTCAGAAGCATCACGAACCATGGCAAGTACGGTGCGCATTGTGAGCGAATCATTTTTATACATTGCCGGCGTTGCAACAATGATTGCTTCTGCCAGAGGGTACAGATTCAGCTTGTACCTATTGTTAGAGTCTGTTTTCGAAGGCAAGTTGGCATTCAAATTGAAGATTGAGGTTGGCGAGATCAACTTTACAACGTTATTATTCCCCTTGGGAGATCTGATTAATACCTGATTCGGCACAATAGTAGAACCACTGTATATTGCCAACGATTGCTCGGCAGACAAACACCACTCATTGCCATATCGCTGAGTAGCATATCGAGTGACAAAAATCCAAAACGATGCATACCAAGCGGTGCTGTCGCCCGGCGTTGCCCGCGGATCGGTAACGATATACCACCCATTTATGATAGGCTTTAAGAAATTGTTTGCCACGAGCCGTTTGGTGTGAGTTGGCGACAAATCACTGCTTCTAACTATCCTGAAATCGCTATCTTGCTGCACTTGCTTTAATACATCTAGCGAGGTTGCCAATAATTCTGCTATCGTTGCCATTACCCAGTTTTTCTTTATGTTACACGTCTTTTTCTGTTGTGGCGTTACACGTTTATTTCAATGTGGTGTAACACGTATATTACGCAAATGTAATGTTTATATTACTGATAAGCAAATAATTAGCTAGCTTATAAACATCATGCTAAATAATATTACGTACCTCGTCTTTGCTCTTTATTTTTGTTATTTTTGTGGTGTGAAGTTATTGAAGGTTTTTTTATAAATTGATAGATATGGCAAATAAAGAAAATATTCCTTTTCAAACGATTGATTGGAGCTCAATCCCTAAGGTAGAATATGCCGGAGAAAACGGAACAGCAACGTGGCAGACTCTTCAATTTGAGGGGTTAAGAGTTAGAATGGTTGAATATTCAAAAGGATATCTGGCCAATCACTGGTGCCAGAAAGGGCACATTCTGCATTGCTTAGAGGGGGAACTTGTCAGCGAGCTAGAGAGTGGAGAGGAATTCATTCTAAGCAAAGACATGACTTATATTGTTTCGGATGAATTAAGTTCGCACCGCTCACATACCAAAGATGGGGTAAAGGTGCTCATCATTGATGGCGACTTTTTGAAGAAAAAGTAGAAGCAATATTGTTTCTGTTCTTGAATGATGTTAGTGCTGCTGCAAGCTTCGGATTGCAAAGTATAGCCTGAGAAAGGATACTAGCATCTTTGCTTTATTATTGTGTAGCATTACTGGTCTTTTTAACATCTGCAATGGCTTATGGTGCTGATAAACAGATATAGATGCATTTAAAGAAAAGCAGAAATAAATTGCTTGTTTGGCTGTATATTTGTTATCTTAATTCCTTTATTTCATCAAGAATTGAGTCTAATATTTTTAGTGTCTTTCCATCTTTTAAATGTAGATAATTTATATCTGACCCATTGAATAAATCTACAGCTATACAGTATTGGGGGTTTATAACGTATTTTTCCGAATAATAAAAATCTAAAAATCTATATAAAATATCGGCGAACATCCCTAATTCTTCTTTTTTAAAACCATTAATTTTTGCAATAAACCAGATTGCTCCAATTTCTTCAATTCCATCCTTTTTAAACCTAAAAATATAATTGGGATTGACTTGTATTTGTAGTTCTTTAATTGTTAATGTAGAATATTCTTTTGGCTTTCGTATATATTCTATTTTTTTTGATGGTCTCCATTTCTCTAAATCAAACTTCTCGAAAGTGTATAAAATATCAATGTTTCTTTTATACATAACCAGAGTTCTTTTATAGCTTGTCTCTTCAGATTTTTTGGCTAGCTCATCTCTTTTATTAGCTAATGGTTGGAAATCGTTCAACTTGTAGCTCTTGTTTATTGCACTTACGCAGCTGACCCAATAATTCCCGCCCTTTCCAGTGCTTACTTTTTCTTTACCAGATTTTAGATCTGCAGCGAAGCTGTGTTTGCTTTTAGGCGATTTACTCCTGAATTCAACAAGATTGTTAATTGATATTTTCTTCATTTTGTTATAGTATTAAAATTTATATTTAAGGCTTGTTGTAGATACGCAACTATTCTTGATATTTAGTTCCTTTATTTCCAAATACTAATAAAGGGTCAATAAAGAAAGGAGAATCATTCATTAGTGAATGCGCTCTATTTTACTTGAATCTCGATAATAAATAATATTTAATAACATGTAAAATATGTCCTATTTTTATTATATAATTATTATCTATGGTTGTTGTTTATGCTTTCATAGCCATTGCTTTGCATTCATAAAATAATAATGTAAAAAAAAACTTGGTTTAACAAAAAGGCTCATATAATAATTAATAGATCGTTAATCTATCAATTATATGTTTAAAATTTGCCAAATATAATAATGTTTTTCTTATTTATATTATAAGTTGTTTCTTTATTTATAATTTCATTGCTGTCTCCATTTTAATGGAATACTAGTGAATCAACATCTAAAACGACAATAATCAATGTTTGAACAATTCAGAAATAAATTTCCTCTGGACGATGCTAAATGGGTAGAATATACCAATTGCTTTACACGCATGGAGGTTCCAGCCAAGACTGTTCTTATACATGAAGGCGATATTTCGGACAAAACTTTCTTAATTGAAAAAGGATGTATACGGGCTTTTTTAAATGATGGGGAAAAAGATGTTACATTTCAATTTTTCTTTGAAAACAATATTGTTGCTTCTATTGAGAGTTTTAGAAAGCAACTGCCAAGTCTTGGGGCTATTGAAACGATCGAACCAAGTATATTATGGGTTATTCAGAAAAAAGACTTTGATAGAATCATTCATGAAATCATTGAGATCCCTGTTTTAAGAGATAAGGTTATCGATGTCATTTTTGAACGCACATATGTTTACATGAAGCATCATTGTTCTTTTATCAGTGATACTCCCCAACAACGATACCTTAACTTGATAACAGAGACACCGCAGGTTATTCAACGCGTACCTCAACATTACATTGCTTCCTATTTAGGAGTAAGTACAGTTCACCTCAGCCGGATAAAAAGAAAGTTAGTGAAGGGCTGATTCGAATTTGATAACAAATGTTATCGTCCTACCTCAATGTCAATTCTTAACTTTGCCTTCAATTAATACATTAAATAAAATGAAAACAGTAATCATGTTTCAAGGTAACGGAATGCCTCAATATACAGAGGACTTCCCCGAACCAATTGTTAAGAATGAAGATGAAATTTTAATTTCAGTAAAAGCAGCAGCCTTCAAGAATCTGGATAAATCGATGGCAAGTGGTAAGCACTATACAACTGAAGGAGATATACAACTGGCAAAAGTAATTGGTGGCGATGGTGTAGGGCTATTGGCAAATGGAAGAAGGGTGTATGCATTAGGCGTTAGCGGAATGATGGCGGAAAAAGCCGTTGTTGAAAAAAGCAGAATGATAGAAATTCCCGAAGGTCTTGATGACATAACGGCTGCGGCTTTACCCAATGCAGTAGCAGGGTCGGCAATGGCTCTTCGTTTCAGGGCAGCGATACAACCCGGCGAAACCGTATTGATAAATGGAGCAACAGGATTTACAGGCAAAACGGCAGTCCAGATTGCCAAATATTATGGAGCCGGGAAGATTATAGTAACAGGTAGGAATGAGCAAACTTTACAATTATTATTGCCGTTGGGTGCCGACGAAATAGTTTCCGTAAGTCAAAATGACGAAAGTTTTATTGCTCAAATAAAACAAATTCACAATAACACGCCCATTGACATCGTCATTGATTATTTGTGGGGACACAGCGCTGAGTTAATTTTGGAAACATTGAAAGGGAAAGGTGGATTTACGCACAGAACACGTTTTGTTTCCATTGGCTCAATAACCGGAGATAAAATTCAACTTTCATCGGAGATTTTAAGAAGCGTTGATTTACAACTGTCGGGTTCAGGTATGGGCAGTTGGACAAAAGAAGAGATGCAGAAACTGCTTAAAGAAATTGTTCCCGAAATGTTCCGGCTTGCGGCTGACAATAAACTAAAACTCGAAACTCTAAACATTAGTTTGATGGACATCGATAAATTGTGGGAACTTGAAGTGACAGATGGAAAAAGGCTGGTAGTAACCATGTAAGGACAAGATATTAAGGTCGTGTTTGAGATGGATGAGGGTGCCAATGAACTTTTAGTACTGCTCAGAAAAGAAATGACTGTTAGCCATTAAACTGAGATATAATCAACAGAAGTTTCATAAGTTGTAAATTAGTTGATTAATGCTGCATGCCGTTTCAAACTTTGTTTTTTTCTTTTTTATTTCTTATTTTACTTGAAGATACAGGATATTATGTATCTTTGCGTTTAAATAGAAATTAATATGCAGCAGTACATAGAGCAGCTACACTCTTTAAAGCTATTTGAGCTGAAAGATATCATTAATTTAACGGGAAAGAAACGATCGGCCCAAGAATTGTTGCGCAACTATGCCAAAAGGAATCTGGTTGTGCAAATTCGTCGCAATCTATATAGTGTGACAGACTTGGCGTCGAAAGCTACTATTGCCAATAAATACGAAATCGGAAGTCATATCTCTCAATCATCTTATATCTCTTACCATTCGGCGCTGGAATATCATGGACTGGCTCATCAGCTATTTTATAATCTGTCTATTTCTAGTGATAGCCGATTTAATGACTTCGATTTCGAGGATATACATTATTCGTATTGCAAATCAAATAGCTCGGAAGGAGTGGAAGTGCCCCCTATGGATTCTCTTGTTCGAGTGACAAGTTTGGAGCGGACTATTGTAGATTGCTTGGATAGGATTGATCGTTCGGGAGGATTGGAAGAATTGGTCCATAGTTTGGCGATGATTCCCTATTTGAATGAAAATAAATTGCAGCATTATTTAGCAATCTATGATAAGGCATTCCTTTACAAGAAAGTCGGATTCATTCTTCAACTCTTTCAGGAGAATCTTAAGTTGAGTGCCGATTTTATCTCTTTTTGTCATCAAAAAGGAGCACTACACGTTAAGCATCTCACTGATCCAAGCGAATCGGGTACTTTTTATAGAAAATGGAATATCTATGCTCCCGAAAACATTTTATCATACTTAGAACAAGGTAATAATGAGCTCGTATAGTAAAAGTGATTTAGAAAGAATAGCTAAAGAGAGTGGCTTCCTTCGTGATAATTTGGAGAAAGTGCTCCGCTTAGTTGATGTTTTAGATTTCTTTAATACCAATCCTGTTCTGTCGGATAACTTGACCTTGAAAGGAGGAACTGCGATCAACTTAACCGTATTCAATCTACCGCGATTGTCTGTCGATATTGATTTAGATTTTATTAAAGAGTGCGGAAGAGAAGAAATGCTTGTAAGTAGAGCGTTGATAAATCAAGAGATTCTGAGTTATATGTTTACGCAGGGATATACACTTAGCTCAAATACGAAGAGTCCTCATTCACTTGATTCTTGGGCTTTTTTCTATCAAAATGCAGGAGGCAACAAGGACAATATAAAGATCGAAATCAACTATTCTATGAGAAATCATATCTATCCAATGATTCAAGTTTCTACAAATGTTGATTTTATTCCTTCTGTTGATATACAGGCTTTAACTCCTTTAGAGTTGTTTGGTAGTAAGATTAAAGCATTGATAGAAAGAACTGCCGCGCGTGACTTATATGATGTTTACAACATGATTAATAAGTCCATATTCTCGGATGCTGAGTTAGTATCATTGCGCAAAGTCGTTCTTTTTTATTTGGCAGTTGGTGGGAGTAATGCGCCTAAAACAGTGTATAGTTTTGAGGCTATTGATAAATTGAAATATCCCCAAATTCGGGCGCACTTAATTCCGGTATTACGTAAATCTGAACACTTTAATTTTGAGGAGGCAAAGGTAGTAGTGAAAAATTTCCTTACCAAACTAATGGTGCTTACAGAACGTGAAAAGGAATTTGTTGAAGCGTTTAATGCACAATCATATTGCCCGGAGCTTCTTTTTGACGATGAGGCGATTATAAAGCGGATTAAGGAGCATCCAATGGCGATTTGGAAGACAAGAGCTAAAACAATCTCTTTGCACTAAGAGAAATGCCAACCATATAGCAAATGTAAAAATGAGCAGTGTTTCATTTAGTATGTCTGCTAAGTCTAAATATCTTTCCTTGAAAAATAGAACTTTATGCTTAACTCAATATCCAGCTAAAGTTAGCGATTCCAGGCAAGAATAGTTTGAACATTTAGTAAGAAGAAGTCTGTTTGCAAGTATTAAGTGCAAAAACAGCTTGCTGTTATATATTAAAAAGAAGAAAGGAATTTTTCGCAAAGGAAAGTTCCTTTCTTCTTTTTTTAATACAAACGAGGCTCCACTTCTTAAAAAGAAGGAGCCCCGAACATTCATTTTTTATCCATACTGAAGAAGTTTATTTTGCATACTTCAAACGCTTCTTCGTATATCTGTACGTACTCTTCGTCGATTTTGCTCCTGTCGTAGTGCTCGTCTGTTAACAAGACGAGCACATCGTCGGGGATGCGACTCGTGTGATGCAGTTTATTGAAAAATCCGGCGTGTTTTTCTTTGATCCCCTTGAAGTGGCAATAATAATTGAACACATTGAGCATAGGGCCCCATGTGATGCATTCGTGCCCTTCGATGCGACTGACGGTGCGCTGATCGATACTGCAATGTCTGCTGACTTCTGACTGGCTGATGTTGTGCTTTTCAAGACAGATAATTCGAATGTAATGTAGTAGATTGGCTGTTTGCCCTTTAAACATGTTGTTGTTTGTCTTTTTCATTTTTCATTTTTTATTGTAAATATATTGTGCAAAAATAATTAAAATGAATAATTAATTCTAGGCAAAGTCTCCTAAAAATAACTACACATCCTATTTTAGGAAATAAAGACTAAGCATTTAGTATATATACTTTTAAATTTGCAATGTCTTAATACTCAAATTGATAATTAATTAGAATATTTTCAAGTAAAAATAATTTCTAAAAATAAAAAAGTATTTTTTTTTAAGATGGAAGAAAAAAGAAACGAACGCAGGCGGCTGATGTTTAGAGCGGCGGCCATTCAGCAGGAGAACGGGTTTTCAAAGAGTGCTGCGTTACTGATGGCGCACGGCATTGAGCGGCTCATAGAGCGGATGCACGGGGGCGAGGTGACTTTTAGTTACACCAAGGAGGGCGGGGAGGTGCGCAGGGCACGGGGCACGCTCACTAATTATGAGTATTCTTTCAAGAGGCCTTATGTGCCGCGGCCGGAGAATACGTTTGTAGCGTACTTTGATCTCGAAAAACGAGGGTGGAGGACGTTTCGGGCGGCCAACTTTTTGAGAATCGAGGCGGATGAGTAGAGAGGATCTCGGCAGGCTCCTCTGCCGCCGCTACGAGGTGGACACGCTGCGCGAGGCTATCGGCTTTTTGATGGAGGAGGTGGATTTTCTCACCGCTTTGGCGGATGAGTTGGAACCGCTTCCGCCGGAGGGGTCGGCTTACGTGGATGAGGAGGAACGGGAGCAGGAGCGGGAGGTTCACTGCCTGGCTGCCGGACTGAGCCGCTGGGGTTGAGGTTGCCGATGGCGGCTGCCTGATAAACGGCGTGGGGAATGTGTGTTGCGCATTTCTAGGGCGTGCGCTGCGAGGACGGGGGCTGTGCGCGTTGCTCAAAAAGGAGGGGCGGGGAGAGATATTTAAACATTTAATAATAAAAACAAAAAGAGAGAAGCGATGGAAAATTGGAGATTTATAGAAGGGGCGGAAGATTATATGGTGTCCGACAAGGGACGGGTGCTGAGCCTCAAAGGGAAGGAGAAACGGATGCTGAAAGCCGATATCGATCATTGTGGGTATGAGTGTGTTTGTCTCTGCATGAAAGGATTAATGATCAGGCACAAAGTGCATCGGCTGGTGGCGAAAAGTTTTTTGTTCAACGCACGAAATCTGCCTGAGGTGAATCATCTGGATGGTAATAAGCTGAATAATGGTGTCACGAATTTGGAGTGGTGCGACCATTACGATAATGTGCAGCATGCGTTGCTTCACGGTTTGTTTAACTCAAAACTCAAGCCTTGCGGGGTGGTGAACGAGCGGGGGGAGGTGACGCGTCGCTATCGGTCGATGTCGCAACTTTGCAAGACCGAAGGGCTGGATGCTCGCGTTCTGGGCACGCAGTTTCGCATGCCGGGTATCTTCAAAAAGCAATACAATGTGGTGTTGTTATAAAATCAATAAAAATCAGTAAACGAACTATGAAAGACAGTATCATTATTCACTGTTCGGCCACGCGGGAGGGGCAGGACATCACAGCGGCGGATATTGACCGCTGGCATCGGCAACGAGGTTTCTGGAGCATCGGTTATCATTACGTGATCCGGCTGGATGGCACCATAGAGCAGGGGCGCGATGTGTGTCTGGAGGGGGCGCACTGCATGGGCTGGAACGAGCGTTCCGTAGGCATCTGCTACGTTGGCGGGCTCGATGGGCAGGGGCAGCCCAAGGATACTCGCACGGATGCGCAGCGTGCTTCGCTGATCGGCTTGGTGAAGGCGTTGCGGATGGTTTTTCCGGGCATCGGGCAGGTGCTGGGCCATCGGGATACCAGTCCCGACCTCGACGGAAACGGCATCATCACCCCCAACGAGTACCTGAAGGCGTGTCCTTGTTTTGATGTTTTACCGGAGTTTGCAAACCTAAAATAGCGGATGATATGGCTCGTCCTTTAAAAAACGGATTGGATTATTTTCCGTTGGATGTCGACTTTCTGCACGACCGTAAAGTGCGGCGCATCGTCCGCCAAAACGGTTGCGCAGGCATTGCCGTCGTCATCGCCCTGTTCTGCGAAATCTATCGGGGCAAGGGCTACTATGTGGTGTGGGATGAAGACCTCTGCTTCGACGTTTGCGACCAGACGGAGTGCGTGGCAGAGCAGGTGAACAGCATCCTCAAAAGCTGTGTGCAAGCCGGATTGTTCGATCCCGATTTGTACGCCTCGCAGCACATTTTGACTTCTTGTGCCTTGCAGCAACGCTACATTAAAATCAATCAGGATTGCAAACGCAAACGCAGCATCGACACCGCTTATTGCCTTTTTTCTGTCGATGAAGCGCCGCAAAAAGTAGTAGTTTCTTCCGAAATAACGGAAGGTGAGGAGGGGGTTTCTTCCGAGAAAACGCCCCAAAACAAACGAAAGGAAACGAAAGCACAGCAGAGCAAAGTACAGCATAGCAAAAAAGAAGAAAACAGACCACAACAAACCGCCTTTCCGCCCGCGGGCAAAGCGGAAGAGGGAGCGGCTCCGCCTGCTGTAAAGAGTCCGTCTATTTCTCAAACGATTGATAATAAAGAGAATATAGAAGTAAAACCCATCTTGAAGCTGAACCTCGATGCGCTCAATGTGAAGAATGCCAAAACGGTGGAAGCCATCAATGCCCTGAGTCAGCGGCCCGAGCTGGGCGGGCTCAACGGCGTGCTGTGGAAGGTGCTTAGCGTGCAATACCGTCCGCTGCTGGTTCGTAAAGACAATCCGGGCGACTACATCCTCTGGGCGCTCAATCATCCCGAAATGTTTGAAGAAACGTACACTCATTATTTACAAAAAAGGCGAAGAGGATAACTGCCGGAACAATGACCAGAATCAAGGAAAAGATGGAAAACAACGATTCGATGCTCTACACCACGCTCACCAAAACGGAATTGGCGCAAATGTATCTGCCCGAGCTAACCCCCGCCGTGGCGCGTCGCAAACTCAACGAATGGATACTCCGCAACCAGCCTCTTACCCGCGCACTGGCGCAAACGGGATACACACCCAGCACGCGCACGCTCACTCCGGCACAAGTGCGGCTCATCATCTTGCACCTTGGCGAGCCGTGAAAAAAGTGAATCGTTCTTGTAATTGAAATGATTTTTGTATGAGTAGCATATGTTAGTTGGATATTTTTTGTAGCTTTGTGCTTATTAAAATAGCTAAATTAGCAGATTATGACGATAGAAGAAGTGCAGGGTTTAATGGAGGATTTAGAGTCTGACAGAATTGAAAGAACGGTTTCTACCAGAGAAGACAAGCTAGGGCCGGCTTCTTGTGCACTGTCCAATGATTTTCCTAATCATAAAGAATCAGGATATATCTTATTGGGTGTAGACGATAAAGGAAAACCGAGTGGAATGAAAATTGGCGACAGGGAATTGACCGAAATAGGAAATGTGAAGTCTAATGGAAACGTACTTCCCCAACCTTCTTTAATTGTGAGTCCTGTTTTCCGGATCGATGGCGGCGATGTTGTAGTTATCGAAATTAAGCCTTCACTTTATCCTCCCGTGCGTTATAATGGTCGATGCTGGATAAGAGTTGGCCCCAGAAGGTCCGTTGCCACGGTGGCTGAAGAAAATCTGCTGGTAGAGAGGAGGGCTTCTTATGCCAAAACGTACGATTTGGTTCCAGCTTTAGGATCTGAATTTGCTGATCTGAGCGAAGAGTATTTTAAGTTAGCCTACCTGCCTCTGGCCATTGACGAAGAAACGCTACGTATTAATGGCAGAACGACTAAAGAGCAGATGGCCGCACTTCGTTTCTTCGATATGAAGAATGATTGCCCTACTAATGCCGGTATTTTGATGTTTGGAATCAATCCATTGTATCAACTTCCGGGAGCATATATTCAGTATATCAAGTTTAGAGGAGAACAGGTTACTGATGACGTTGATTTTGAAAAAACTTTTTCGGGGGCATTGATTAGTGAATTGAAAAATATAGATGATTTCATCAAATCCAACATTATAAGCGAGAGGATGGTTCGTAAAGAATCTTTTCAAGAAGATAAAATTAGGAATTATCCCTATTGGGCATTGAGAGAGTTGACGATGAATGCCATCATGCACAGAAAATACGAATCAAATTCGCCTATTTATATTTACGAATTTTCAAACCGAATTGAAATAATCAATCCCGGTGGATTGTTTGGCGATGTTAATATACATAATTTTCCCAATGCGAGTGATTACAGAAATGTGGTGATGGCCGAGTCGATGAAAAGACTGGGTTACGTCAATCGCTTTAACTATGGCGTAAAGCGAGCTTCTGAAGAACTTGTGAATAGCGGAAACGGCGAGCCCAAATTTGATTTAGATCTGGTGACTAAATTTAAAGTTACGATAAACATTAACACATCGTGGTAAGATGAGAGTAGTTACATTTTTCAACAACAAAGGTGGGGTGGGAAAAACCACTACGGTGTATCATGTGGCATGGATGCTATCTGAAATGGGAATAAGAACGATTGCTGTAGATCTTGATCCGCAGTCCAATCTTACTTCTATGTTTCTTTCAGATGAAAGGTTAGAAAATATTTATGAAAGTGGCCTCTCGTTTACCATTCTTGATTCTATTGACCCTGTTTTTTCAGGAGATCCTTTTGTTCCTGTTCATATAGAAGAGATAAATGATAAATTAGGATTGATTCTTGGCAATCTTGCTTTGTCAACCTTTGAAGATGCACTCAGTGATGCTTGGCTCAAGTGCTTGAATCGCGATATTTATTCTTTTCGCGTGACCAGCATTTTTAATACTATCATCAAAGAGGCTGCCGAGCGTTTTGATGCTGAAATAGTGTTGGTGGATGTCGGCCCCAATCTTGGTGCGATAAATCGTGCGGTAACCATTAGTTCCGATTATATTATTATGCCCGTGGCCTCTGATTTGTTTTCTCTTCAAGGTATAAAGAATTTGGGAAAGATGCTTATTCAATGGCAAACACAGTGGCAGCAAAGAAAAGACCTAAAACCTGAAAAGGCGACATTTGAAATTCCGCAAAAGGTATCAAAACCTGCTGGATATATTGTCATGCAATATTCGGCAAAAGAGAGCCGTCCTGTAAAGTCTTATTTAAAATGGGCAAACAGAATTCCTGCGGTCTTTTCTCAATATGTATTGAACTCTTCTACCGAAGTGAATTATACGGTTGAAGATGATGACTATTGCATTGCGTTGTTGAAGCATTACAGAAGTTTGGCTCCCATGTCGATGGAGGCACATAAGCCCATCTTTTTGTTAAAACCTGCCGATGGGGCAATTGGCGCTCATCTATATGCTGTTCAAAAAAGCTATACGGAATTTAAAGCGCTCACTGAAAAAATTCTATCTCATTGTAAATAGTGAAAATGATTTTTGTGTTGCATCGAATTGTATCTTCGATGCGATAAATTTCACGTTTTTACAGCTACAGCCTCTTTCTCCCCGTTTCTCCCCATTTCCCGACCCTCCGCCCGCCCGCTACCTTACATTTGCATTCGTAATCGATTACAAACAGTAAGAGTTAGTAACAAAAATCAAAAACAAATTTATTATGCCTTTATTTTACAAACCATTGCAGAGCAATGTGGCCTCTAAGGATGGAAAAAAGAAGTGGCATCCACGTTTGGTGAAGGTGGGCAAGGTGGTAGACACGCAGAAGATTGGCGAGCTCATTGCCGACAAGGCTTCCCTTACGGCGGGTGATGTGCACAATGTGATCCGGAACCTGATGAGTGTGATGCGCGAGCAGTTGCTGGGCAGCCGTAGCGTGAAGTTGGACGGGTTGGGAACGTTCACCATGATAGCCAATGCCAGCGGCAAGGGTGTGCCCACTGCCGACGAGGTTTCGCCTACTCAAATAGTTAACCTCCGCGTGCAGTTTACTCCCACCGGAACGCGTGCCGCAGGTACGGGTGGAACTACCCGAGCCATGTACACCGGTGTTGAGTATGAGCGTTGGACGGGCGCTACGGATGCTGAGGATAGTGATGACGATACCGGCGGAAATACCGGCGGAGGTTCCGGCGATGAAGATCCCGACGCATAAGTTGGCCGCTTAGCTCATTACTGATTTCAAAAGCGGTGGCAGACTGAACCCTATCGGTGGCGCAAGAGCCCCACAAGTCCGGAGTCTTTTACTCTACAATAATTCTGCTGCCAGCCTTTTTGAAATCAGTTTATAAAATAAGTATTAATCCTGAGTTTGCCCCGCTCTTTCGGCTTGTCACAGTCAGCAACCGAAAGTTAGTGCAAACGCTTAAACCCCAAAAAACAATGAAAAAGTCGACATGGGATCTTATCCTGAAAATTATTATTGCCGTGGCCGGTGCCATTGCCGGAGCCGTGGGCGCACAAGCGATGACGCTGTAAGCACCGTCCCACAATGAGCAATCCCCGATTACAATCTCCGCAACAGTTACTGTGTTTGCAGGGAATGTGATCGGGGATTCTTTTTATTCTGTTTTTTCTTACAATATATAGGCTACACCTAAAACCCCATTGGTTACAATCAGCGTTTTGCTGTGTTTGTCGATAGCATGTCGTAATTCAAAATCAATTTTTTGCAGGCAATCGGTCACAATTAGCCGCTCCTGATCCGACAGGTGAAGAGCTTCGTAGAATTCGTAAGAAAAGAAGCTATAATCCTTGATATGATTTCCGAGCGATGTTCCGTAAATCAAATCGGGATGAAACAACAATGCCCAGCCCTTCGGTTGGATATATTCGCCGCTTTTTTCCACTTCAATTACCTGCCCGGGCGCAATAAACACCAAAGTACCTTCCTGATAGTCATAATAATTGCGGCCATATTTTAAATCCCCGCATTTAACATCTTTCAAGAATATGGTGTATACTCCCAAATACCGGCGCATCTGCTGCATCTGCTGAGCCTTTGAAAAGTCAATCACAGCTACCAACGGATGCAAGGTTTCTAGCCCTAACATAGTGTTGTATTGAGAAATATTTTCTATTTTTACTAATTCGTCCATTATAATTTGCATTAAGTTCTCCACAAAGATAAAATTCTTGTTCTAATAATAGTCACGATCTTACTCGTTATCCGTAAAATAGGTATGAACAACAGTAATGTGTATAAGTGGTGAGTGAATTTATGGATGTAATTTTGCACTGTCAATAAATTATTAAAAAAATAAAAGATGGAAAATGTAATATTAAACAATGGAATTGAAATGCCGATCCTCGGGTTTGGCGTATATCAGATTACAGATGCTCAAGAGTGCGAACAAAGCGTTCTGGATGCAATACAAACCGGTTACCGATTAATTGACACGGCTTCTGTATACAGAAACGAAGAAGCGGTGGGCAAAGCTATTGAAAAGAGCGGAGTGGCACGAGAAGAATTATTCATTACAACCAAGCTCTGGGTTTCGGACACCGGCTATGAAAAAACGAAAATGGCTTTTGAAAAGTCACTGCATAAGTTAAAGTTGAACTATCTTGATTTGTATCTCATTCATCAACCTTACGGAGATGTTCACGGTGCGTGGCGTGCTATGGAAGAGCTCTATAAAGAAGGTAAGGTGCGGGCGATAGGAATCAGCAACTTTCAACCGGACAGGGTGATGGATATGATTCTATTCAACGAAGTGGTGCCTGCGGTCAATCAGATTGAGGCGCATCCTTTTAATCAACAGGTTGACAACTTGAAATTCTTGCAGGGAAATCATGTTCAGCTTGAGTCGTGGGGGCCTTTCGCCGAAGGAAGGAATAACATCTTCAGCCATGAGCTTCTGGTTTCGCTGGCTGCAAAACATCAAAAAACGGTTGCACAGGTCATTCTCCGCTGGTTGACACAAAGAGGCATTGTTGCTATCCCTAAGTCCGTTCGCAAAGAACGCATCGCTGAGAACTTCAATATCTTTGATTTTCAATTGAGTGTTGAAGATATGGCGGCGATAACCGTTTTAGATACCAAAACAAGTAGTTTCTTAGATCACCGCGATCCGGAAACAGTAAAATGGATGGCAAGTACAAAAATTGAAGATTAATGCTAAATAGACAGAATATGCAAACAAGAAAATTGGGTAAAAACGGCCCGGAAGTTTCAGCCTTAGGGTTGGGCTGCATGGGCATGAGCTTCGGATACGGAGTTGTGGCCGATAAGAATGAAATGATTGCTTTGATACGCAAAGCTGTGGAGAGCGGAGTGACACTTTTTGATACGGCGGAAGTGTATGGCCCGTTTATAAATGAGGAGCTGGTGGGTGAGGCTTTGGAACCGTTTAAAAACAAAGTGGTGATAGCGACCAAGTTTGGCTTTAATGTGGGAGGTGCTGCCGGAAGTCTGAACAGCCGTCCCGAACATATCCGCGAGGTATGCGAAGCTTCACTGAAACGGTTGCGGGTAGAAGCCATCGACCTGTTTTATCAGCATCGTGTCGATCCCGAAGTGCCTATCGAAGATGTGGCCGGAACGGTAAAGGATCTCATTCAGGAAGGCAAAGTAAAACATTTCGGATTGTCGGAGGCCGGCGTTAAAACCATTCGACGTGCACATGCGGTGCAACCGATAACGGCGCTGCAAAGCGAGTACTCTCTCTTTTGGCGGGAGCCCGAAGCGGAAATTCTGCCGGTACTCGAAGAGTTGGGCATCGGGTTTGTACCTTTCAGTCCGCTGGGCAGAGGCTTCCTTACTGGCAAAATTGCGGCTGATACAAATTTTTTGCCGAATGATTTTCGCAATGCCCTTCCTCGCTTTTCGGTAGAAAACCGTCAGGCGAATATGGCATTGATCGATCTGCTGACAACTATTGCAGCTGAAAAACAGGCAACTCCCGCCCAGATAGCACTGGCTTGGATTTTAGGCCAAAAGCCGTGGATTGTTCCTATTCCCGGCACCACCAAACTGCATCGTTTAAGTGAAAATATCGGTGCAACGGACGTAACGCTGACTGCGGATGATCTGAAATACATCAATGAAGCTGCCTCTAAAATTAATATTCAGGGCGATAGGTATCAGCTCGCTAATGAACGGTTGATTGACCGATAACCTAAGCAAATGAGGGAATAGGAGAATGTTTTCTCAAAAAAGTCCGATTCTCTTATTACTTTAGGATATGTAAAGTTTTTCTAAAACAAAAAATCAGTGCAAGATGCAAGTAGCTATAGGTAGATAGGCTTGCATCTTGCACTTTTTTAGTTATGTATTGCTCGGCATCGTTTGAGCCGTAAACAACAAGTCATATTGTATATTCACAAAAAAACCGATTCGGGCTATAGCCACGATCGGGAAATGTTTTGTGATGACCTATTTGGGGGCATACACAAGAGCGCAAAGATGTCTAAATGTTTGGCTTTGTGCTTTTGAAAAGTTACTTTTGTCTGCTTATATATTGAAAATCTTATCTAACTTGTGATGAAAACGTGTCTAATGCTGAATATTGTTATGCTAATTTATTCATTGACTTGTCGGGCAGGTAATGAAAAAGATAGCTATATTTTCTCCAAAGTCGATTATCAACAAGGGCTATCCAATAGTGCGGTGCTCTGTCTTTTTCAGGATAAGACGGGTTTGATGTGGTTCGGTACTTATGATGGAGTGAACTGTTATGATGGAAAGGAGATGGAAGTCTTCAAATCCGACTTTATGGAGCGGAAAACATTGAGTAATAATGTGATTCACTCTATTCAGCAGGCCGACAGCAATTGCCTGTGGATTACCACACATCTGGGCGTGAATCGTTTTTCACTCAATTCTCGGCAGGTGGTGAGTAATTATGATTTCTCAGGCGATTATTACCTGCATTCCAATAGCAAGGGAAATACCTGGATGGTATGCCAAGACGGGATTCTTTATTATAATACGTTTCATAAGAAATTTCTTCCGATCAATGTTCCGGCTGTTTCCGTAAATGAAATGGATCAGCGGGCGTTTGTAACGGATGATGGCGTTTTATGGGCTTTTCCTCAAAACACAGGTAAGTTGCAGCAATTTTCGTTGAACTCTTTTGATAAGGATTCTTCAGTTATTCGTTGTACCACTTCAGTTTCTACTTTTCATTCAAAACCTATTGATAATGTATTTTATCAGAATGGAATTTTTTGTTTCATAGATCGTGCACAAGATTTGTATGTGTATGATATCTCCCGAAAATCCAAAATTTATATTCGCAATATATCTTCTTTGATACAGAAGTACGGACATATTAGTGGAATAGTTCCTTTCTGCGATGATATTATTATTGGTTTTAGGGCAAACGGATTGGTTCGCTTGCGTACATCGCGGAAGTATGAAGAAGAGATCGTGAATCGTAATGTACGTATATATGATATTTATCAAGATCCCAATCAGGGGATTCTTTGGGTTGCATCAGACGGGCAAGGAGCTATTATGTATGCTAAGAGATACTCTATAGCTACGAATTTAATGCTCAACTCGTTGTCGCCTAACTTAAGCAGACAGGTACGTTCTATCATGACGGATAAGTATGGCGGATTGTGGTTTGGAACCAAGGGAGACGGACTATTGCATATCCGTAATTACCGCAATGGCACGACAGCGGCTAATACTGTAGTTTATTCTTCTGCTGAAAAGCAGGAAGCATCGTCATATGTTAAATGGGATAGGGAATTTCCTAGCTATAAGTTACGGCAAAGCCGCTATATGGATGGTTTTTGGGTGGGATCGGGTGATCCCGGACTTTTCTATTATTCTTTTGCGGACGGTGTATTGCATCAGGTTAAAGATCATTCCGGACATCCTGCTACTGATATACATGATATTTATGAAGAGAGTGATAGTGTGCTTTATGTGGTTACGGCAGGTGCCGGTTTTCGTAAGGTAATACTTGATAAAAAGGCAGGCGGTATTAGTATTAAGAAGCAGAAAATATACCATTTTTTCTATGAACAACAAGAAATTACGATGTTCTATCCTATGTTGGCCGAAGGAGATTCTATCCTTTGGCTTGGAAGCCGGGAAAAAGGCTTGATAAGGTTCGATAAACGGACAGAAGAATATCAAGTGATTTCATTGAAGGAAATGCTTCATAAATCGGTAGATGATGTACTAAGTTTATATCGTGCCAGTGATGGACGAATGTATGTGGGCACGACTTCGGGATTAGTGTGTCTGGCTTTTCGAGGAAAGAAGATTAATGCCAGTTATATTGGGCGGGAGCAAGGATTGCTCAATGATATGATACACGGCATATTAGAAGATGGAAACGGATTCTTATGGCTTGGTACCAATCGCGGATTGATTAAATATAATCCGAAAAATGGAACTTCACATACTTATTATTATAGCGCAGGTGTGCAGATCGGAGAGTTTAGTGACGATGCCTATTATCAATGCCCTTATACCGGCCATCTCTTTTTTGGAGGTATTGACGGATTGCTTTATTTAGATAAAGAGGTAGCTGCCGCACCCGAATTTTATCCGGATATTTTGTTGCGTAAGCTGATTATAGGACGACAGAAAGTGAATTTGGGCGATTATTATATTGACGATGGCAAGGCTTTGCAATTTAAAGGTTCGAGGGTCTCTTTTTCTCTTTCTTTTGTAATTCCGGACTTTTTGTACGGAGGTGATGTAGAATATTCTTATATGTTAGAAGGATATGATAAGCAATGGACTTCGTTTAGCAGCCTGAATGAGGCTTCCTATGCCGAAATTCCTGCAGGAAACTATATTTTCAAAGTACGATATAAGAAAGACGTGTTCAATACAGAATATAAATGCTTCTTTATTCCTGTGCATATTCTTCCTCCTTGGTATCGATCTATAGTGGCCTATATTTTTTATCTGCTGTTATTTTTAGTCATTGCCGGCTATTTGTTCTATTTGCTGCGCAAGTATTCTCTTCATGAACGAATGATGAAGCTTTTGCTTAATGCCGAAAGTCGTACGGAATTACCCAAAGTGGTGGGTTATGACAGGGATCTGTTCAATCGATTTGCATTAATTTACCGTTCTTGTGATCAATTGCGGGCCGAGAATCTCTCAGATGAACAACGTAACCGGATAGTGGAGCTGATACGTGAGATGGTAATGGCTACTCTTTTCTATCCTGGCACTTTGCGTATGAAAGAGTTCAAACACCTTTTCCCATCCGAATATTTTATTTCCGGCCGTATGTGTATACGTGAAGTCTCATCTGAAGTACTACGCGTGTTGGCAGGGCAAGGTGTCAATATCTCTGCAATAAAGTCAGTGATGTCTGAATCTTTTGTTTTTCCGGTTTATAAAAATGCTTTGCGTTGCATTCTTTATTATTGTTACTTCTACATTACCGACACGAAGAAGACGTCGGGCGTTACGGTCGACGTGGAGGAAGAGGAAGGTAAGATGTTGTTGTTGTTTTCTGCTAAAGATGATACAGTAAAAGAATTGTATGATAGCATCTTAGGCAATGCTCAACCAATAAATAATGAGGTGAAGTGTTCTGATTGCGTTTGGGATATTCAACTATTGTTATCTTCTGTACAATCGGCTTTAGAACAACTTCATGTCACTCTTCATTATGCTGATAGAGAAGATGATCATCGGTTAATGATCGCTTTCGAGCCGGCTTCGGTTACAGAGCAGGAAGGGAGAGAAAAGAAAAAGGTTTTGTTATTGGAAGACAGGGATGAGATGATCTGGTTGATTAGTGACTTGATTTCTGATGAATATGTGGTCATTCCCGTAAAAAACATACAGCTTGCATTTGAAGAGATACGTCGTTCATCTCCGGCTCTACTGTTAGTGGATATGATGATGTATGCACAAGCCGAGAGCACTTTTATGGAGTATGTTAGTAAAAACCGTGCTTTACTATCAAAGACGGCGTTCATTCCGATGTTATCTTGGAAAGTGAGTTCATCTATCC
Source organism: uncultured Bacteroides sp. (assembly GCF_963677715.1). Classification (NCBI taxonomy): domain Bacteria; kingdom Pseudomonadati; phylum Bacteroidota; class Bacteroidia; order Bacteroidales; family Bacteroidaceae; genus Bacteroides; species uncultured Bacteroides sp. The sequence continues at coordinate 914,618 of NZ_OY782495.1, read as the reverse complement.
AACGTGAATTAATTCTGTGGTCGGATTCGTATATTGTACTTCCTTATGATGTATTGTTCCTTAGGGAGGTCATTCATAAAGCTATTTACGGTAAAAGCGAAGCGAAGCAGATTTATGTGGAAGATTTGGGTGATCTGGCGGGTAAGATTGTTTGCACAACTGTGGAACAATCTGATTTCATTCGGAAGCTATTGCAGGTAATCGAGCAGAATCTTGATCAGGAGGATCTGGGCTCAACGTTAATAGCCGACCGCATGGCAATGAGTTCCCGACAGTTTTATCGGAAGTTTAAAGAGATTTCGAGTGTTGCTCCTAGTGACTTGATAAAGAATTATAGGATGGAGAAAGCTGCACGACTGTTATTGAATGATGGATGGTCCATTCAGGATGTCATTTCAAGTATCGGCATTTCCAGCCGGTCTTATTTTTATAAGGAATTTGCTCGTAGATTTGGCATGACTCCGAAGGATTATCGGGATCAGCAGAAGAAAAAGTAAACTTTTATATTACTCCTTTTCGGGTTCAAACTTCACCTTATAATAAAGGTGACAACATCAACCTTTACGTAACTCGCTTAATGAAGGGAGTTGAAGGTTGTGATACTGTCATGAGCCTTAAGGTTCTGCTCATTAATCTTCAATTTTAATCTCGCTTAGCTGTTGCTCACCGTTTGTCGTTTTATCTATTTACTACGACGTCTTTTCCCTAACTCTTCAGCCTGTGAAAATTATTATTGCGAATTGAATCTTTGCAGAATATGATGAAAAAAGTGCTGGTAATATCTCATTTTCATTTATATCAGTTCAAAAGATGATATATGGTAAATGTTTCCTTCCTCAAACTACGTAAATGATGTGCACAAACATGTGCTCTATTTATCTTATTTTACTTATAAACAATTGATTATCTGCTATTTATGTTGTGCTCTGATTAGCATACCTGTGCTTTGAACAGACAGCTTGAATTTTGGCACGTCAGAGGATTAATGATCATAAAAAATAAGTTTAATTTGCTTTTATTAATCAATGATTAGAGATATTAAAATAACCTTGGTATTAATTAAAAGACAAGTAACATGAATTTGTTTGAAATGAAAAAAACATTATGCAGATCGTTATGGGTACTGGCATTGCTGCTTACATTCAGTGTAGGAGTGTGGGGACAGAGCAGTCCGCTAACGGGGCGCGTCTCTGATGAAAAAGGCGAATTGCTCATTGGCGTGAGCGTTCAGGAAAAAGGTACAAGCAACGGTACCATTACGGATACGAATGGCCAGTATAACCTGAAACTGACAAGTAAGAATCCTATATTGACAGTCTCTTATATAGGATACAAATCTCAGGAAGTGGGAGTGGGTAAGCAGAGGGTAGTCGATATTGTCTTATCGGAAGAGGTGTCGGCACTGGATGAAGTGGTAGTGGTAGCTTACGGGAGCCAACGTAAAGTTTCCGTTGTCGGTGCCCAATCTTCTATGAAGATGGACGATATCAAGATGCCTACTGCTAACTTGTCATCAGCTATTGCCGGTCGTTTGGCCGGTGTGGTAGCCGTGCAGCGTACAGGCGAGCCTGGGCACGATGATTCGGATATTTGGATTCGTGGTATCTCTACGTTTACAGATCAGAACTCAAAACCGTTGGTGCTGGTGGATGGAGTAGAACGCGGTTTCAACAATATAGACCCCGAAGATATTGAATCGTTTACTATCTTAAAGGATGCTTCTGCCACGGCTGTTTATGGTGTGCGTGGTGCAAATGGTGTAATTCTTATCAAAACAAAGCCCGGTAAGGTGGGTAAGCCTCAGTTCTCAGCCGACTATTACGAAGGCTTTGTGACCTTGACCAAGCGTCCCGAACTGGCAGATGCTTATACCTATATGGATGCTGCCAACGAGGCAAATCTGAATACGAACGGCAAGTTACTTTATACGCCTCAATTTATAGAGGCTACGAAAAAAGCGAATGGTTTGTTGCCCAATGATAATCCGACATTGTATAATTCTTACCTCTATCCGGCCGTTAATTGGATGGATGAACTGTTCAACGACTGGGGGCACAACCGCCGTGTGAATACGAGTGTCCGTGGCGGTGTGCCCAATGCCACCTATTATGTATCATTGAGCTATTACAGCGAAAGAGGTCTGACACGTACGGCAAGTATGGAAAACTATGATGCCAATATGCGTTACGATCGTTACAACTACACTGCCAATCTGAACTTGAAACCTACTTCAACGACTACGATTGATTTAGGATTTAGTGGCTATTTGTCAGTCGGAAACTATCCACAGCAATCTTCCGGCGATTTATTTTCTTCGGCTATGAGCATTAATCCTGTTTATTTGCCATTGATGATGCCGGATGGTTCCGTTCCTGGAATTTCTTCTAACGGCGATTTCCGTAATCCTTATGCCGATTTAACTCGCCGGGGATATACTAACGAATCGAATAACCAATTGAATTCGAATATACGTGTAACACAGGATTTAGGCTTTTGGAAATGGAGCAAGGGATTGACTGCTTCTGCAATGATTGCTTTTGATGTAAGTAACGAACGTGATTTGTATTATAAAAAGCGTGAAGACACTTATTACTATTCAGGATCAAAAGATGCTATAACCGGATTATGGAATGACGACGTATTTGATGCGGATGGTAATTACCAATTAAGCCGTACTTATCTGGGAAGTAAAGAGCTCTCGTTCGATACGGAGTCTATGAACAAGAGAAGTACTTACTTTGAGGCTTCCCTTAATTACGACCGTGTCTTTGGCTTGCATCGGGTAGGGGGATTAATTCTTTATAATCAGAAGATTTATCGTCAGATTTATGATAATGAGACCGAAAGAAATAAATCGGCTGCGGCCAGAATTGTAAATTCACTACCTTATAAACAGCAAGGTGTTGCTGCTCGTGCTACTTACTCTTGGAACGATCGTTATTTCTTGGAAGCTAATGTAGGTTATAATGGCTCGGAGAACTTCAGCCCCGAAAAACGTTTCGGTTTCTTTCCGGCCATCGGTTTGGGATGGGCTATTTCTAATGAAGAATTCTGGCAACCGTTACAGAAATATGTCTCTTATTTGAAAGTTCGCTATACGGATGGTTTGGTTGGTACGGATGCCGCTACAGACCGTCGTTTCATGTATCTGGATCAGATGGCAAGTCAGGATGGCTACCGTTTTGGAACCGATAATAACAGCGTTTCCGGATGGGGATTCTCCAAATACGGTGTCAATGTAGGTTGGTCTACTTCTCGAAAACAGGATTTGGGTATTGATATGAAGCTCTTGAATGATCATCTTTCTATCACGATCGATTTGTTTAAGGAACACCGAAAGGACATTTTCTTGAAACGTGCTACAATTCCTGATTATTCGGGATTCGTCGAAATGCCTTATGGTAATTTGGGTATAGTAGATAATAAAGGCATCGAGGCAGCATTAGAGTATAACAAGCAATTGAGCAAGAAGGTTTTCCTCACTGTTCGCGGTAATTTTGCATGGAATCAAGATAAGATTGTTGAGAATGATGAGCCAACTGCCAAATATCCATGGCTGGAAACAAGAGGTACTAATGTAAACGGTCGTTGGGGATGGATTGCCGAAGGATTGTTTAGAAGTGACGATGAAATTATCGACCATGCTAGGCAGTTTGGTGAGGAATACTCCGGACAGGTTTCCAAAATTGGTGATATCAGATACAAAGATTTGAATGGTGATGGTGTGATTGATGATTATGATAAATGCCTGATTGGTCAAGGGGATGTACCTAAGATTTATTATGGCTTCGGGGCTGATTTGCAAGTCGGAGACTTCTCGATTGGTGCTCTCTTCTCTGGAACAGCACAGGTTGATCGTTGCCTGAGCGGTGATGCTATTAATCCGTTCTCGGATACTTCCGGTATTTCTAACTTATATAGCAATATCACCGACAGGTGGTCGGAAAATGATCCGACGAACCAGAGTGTCTTTTATCCGCGTCTTCGTTACGGCTCTTCTGTCAATGAAAACAATACGAAGACAAGTACATGGTGGCAAAAAGATGTCAGTTTCTTGCGTTTGAAGCAGTTGACGATATCTTATAATATTCCTAAAAATATGGTTGTCAAAACATTTTTGAAGAGTGCACAGGTATACGTGATGGGTACTAACCTCTTGACCTTCTCGAAATTTAAATTGTGGGACCCTGAACTGAATACGAACAATGGTACGTCGTATCCGAACTCACGTACTTATTCAATAGGAGTAAACGTAAACTTTTAATTCATATTAAGTTAGAAATAAAATGAAAAATATATTTAAAACAGGAGCTTTAGCACTATCGATGATAGTGGGGCTCTGTTCGTGCAACGATTTTTTTGATTCTATTCCCGGAGAACAGTATGATTTGGAGGGTACTTTCTCGAGTAAGGCAAAGACGGAACAATATTTGAATAATGTATATACTTATGTGCCTGATGAAACGCAGGAACGTTATCCGACTTCGTATAGGGGAGGTATCTGGACCGGTGGCTCGCTGGAAGCCAATATCACGTGGAGTTGGCAGATTACCAATGAGTGGACTGCGGGTACGGTGTATGCTTCTTCTAGCTGGATCAATTACTGGTTTATTGAATATTATAAAGGTATTTCTAAGGCAAGTACGTTTATAGCGAATGTTGATAAATGTGCAGAAGCCACTGAAAATGATCGTCGTGTGTGGAAAGCGCAGGCAAGAGCTTTGAGAGCTTACTATTATTACTTGTTATTCCGTTCTTACGGTCCGATCGTCCTTTTGGGAGAAGAAGCAATTCCATTGGATACTCCGTTGGCAGATTTATTGAAAGAGCGTAACTCAGTAGACGAATGTGTAGATTTTATTACAACCGAATTTGATAAGGCTGCGGAAGATCTGCCGACCAAATATACAGGTTCCAATTTGGGGCGTATAGACAAAGGTACTTGTAAAGCTTTTAAGGCAAAAACATTGCTATATGCTGCTAGTCCGTTGTTCAATTGTAATTCGGATTATGCAGGAATTGTAAATGCGGATGGTAAGCAACTATTCTCGCAAGATACGTCGCAGGAACAGACAAAATGGGAAGCAGCGCGTGATGCTTATAAAGAATTCTTTGATTCGTTCGTACCGAGTTCTTATAGCTTGTATGTGGTGACAAACAACGGTAAGATTGATTTTTATGAATCTTGTCGTCAAGTGACTTCCGGAGTGAATTATGATGATACTAACAAGGAACAGATTTTTATTAAACTGGCTGATCATTCGAATCATACGTATGAGATTACGCCTTATCATGGACATGTAGACGACAGTTCTATTAAAGGCGGTCTGGGATTTGGTACGACTCAGGAAATGGTCGATCTGTTCTTTACGAATAAAGGACTTCGTACGGTAGATGACGCTGATTATAAGGAGTATACAGGAGTACCTTCTTCTTCTGATTATGGATGGTCGGTAGACTATAATGATCCGCAGAATTCGGATATAAACTTCTTTAAAGCGAATACGAACATGACGTTGAAGCAATGGGCGAACCGCGAACCTCGTTTTTATGTCAATATCACGTTTAATGGCTCTACGTGGGTAGATGATGCTACAAATTATGGTAAAGTGACTACTGATTTGACTCTGAATGGTAATTCAGGATATAACAAAGCTGGGCATGATGCTCCTCTGGAAGGATATGGCGTGCGTAAGATGGCTCCTAAAAATGGTGTATGGTCAGGCAAGCATTGTGCCAACCTGCTTCGTCTGGCTGATATGTATCTGGGATATGCTGAAACATTGAGTGCATGCGGCGAATATGGGGAAGCAATGAAATATGTGAACGCCGTGCGCGCCCGTGCAGGTGTACCAGGATATGGTAATGATGGGGGTACGGATGATAATGGTCTCACTTATATCACTTATCCCAGCAACCGCGATGATGTGGACAAACGTATTCGCCGCGAACGTTTGATAGAGTTGGCTTACGAATGGAATCGTTATTTCGACGTGCGTCGTTGGAAGGTGGCTGATATGGCAGTAGGAGACGACTGGATCTATCCTTCTTATCATAAAGGCGGTGAAGGTGGAGACATTCATGGCATGAATTCCAAGGCTGATGCACCTCAGTTCTTCGAAAAAGTGGTAACGGAAACCCGTGTATTCGACAAGAGACATTATCTCTTCCCGATTCCGGATGAGGATATCCGCCGTAATTCGAAGATGGTACAAAACTATGGATGGGCGGTTGCCGAACCGACAGAATAATTAATTTTTGAATAGTTTAGCAGATAGAATATGAATAAGAAGAAACTATTGTTTTTTACAATCTTTTTGTTGCAAGGAATATCTTCTGCCTTTGCGCAAATGCAACCGGTGGATTATGTCAATCCGTTGATGGGAACCGATTCCAAGGTATCACTGTCCAATGGTAATACGTATCCAGCTATTGCTTTGCCGTGGGGGATGAACTTCTGGATGCCACAAACCGGCAAGATGGGAGATGGATGGGCGTATACGTATGCCTCTGACAAGATCAGGGGCTTTAAACAGACGCATCAACCAAGTCCGTGGATCAATGACTACGGGCAGTTCTCCCTTATGCCGATTACGGGGCAATTAAAGATAGATCAAGATAGCCGTGCCTCTTGGTTCTCCCATAAATCGGAGAAAGCCACTCCTTATTATTACAGTGTTTATTTGTCGGAATATGACTTGACAACTGAAATAGCACCGACAGAGCGTTGTGCTTATTTCCGCTTCACTTTTCCGAAGGCAAAGGAGGCGTATGTAGTGATTGATGCTTTTGACCGTGGTTCGTATGTGAAGGTGATTCCCGAGCAGAATAAGATTGTCGGTTATACTACACGCAATAGTGGAGGGGTTCCGCAGAACTTCAAGAACTATTTTGTGATAGAGTTTGATAAGCCGTTTACCTTTAATAAAGTGTGGGCGGACTATCATTTGGTAGAAAATCAGCTTGAATTACAGTCCGATCATGTAGGTGCGGCCATAGGTTTCTCTACTCGGAAAGGCGAACAAGTGCATGCCCGTGTTGCTTCTTCATTCATCAGTCCCGAACAGGCGGAACTGAATTTGAAGGAAATCGGGAATAAATCTTTTGAGCAGACCAAAGAGGCGGGACGCAAGGCATGGAATGATGTGCTGGGACGCATTCGGGTGGAAGATAATGATGCCAACCGTATGCGTACGTTTTATTCGTGCATGTATCGTTCCGTTCTGTTTCCACGTATGTTTTACGAGGTAAATGCCGAAGGTAAAACAGTGCACTACAGCCCGTATAATGGAGAGATCCATTCTGGATATATGTTTACTGATACCGGCTTCTGGGATACGTTTCGTTGCCTGTTCCCATTCGTAAATCTGGTTTATCCGTCGATGGGAGAGAAGATGCAGGAAGGATTGCTGAATGCATATCGGGAAAGCGGATTTTTCCCTGAATGGGCAAGTCCGGGACATCGTTGGTGCATGGTCGGCAATAACTCGGCTTCCGTGGTAGCAGATGCTTTTATGAAAAACGTGACGAAAGTGGATGCGATGAAGATGTACGAAGGATTGCTGAAGGGAGCTAATAGCGTTCATCCGCAGATTGCGACGACAGGTCGTCTGGGTTTTGATTATTACAATAAGCTCGGCTATGTGCCTTACGATGTAAAGATTGATGAGAGTGGGGCCCGTACGTTGGAATATGCTTATGATGATTGGTGCATTTACCGCATGGGTGAGAAGTTGGGACGTCCGGCAGAAGAGTTGGAAGTTTATAAAAAACGGAGTCAGAATTATCGGAATCTTTTTGATCAGGAAACCAAGCTGATGCGCGGCAAGAATGCAGATGGTACATTCCAGAAACCGTTCAATCCGTTCAAATGGGGCGATACCTTTACGGAAGGAAACAGTTGGCATTATACGTGGTCGGTATTTCATGACGTGCAAGGGTTGATAGACCTGATGGGTGGCAAGAAGATATTTGTCAGCATGCTTGATTCTGTCTTCAATCTGCCACCTATTTACGACGATAGCTATTATGGTGGAGTGATTCACGAGATCCGTGAGATGGAAATCGCTCATATGGGCAACTATGCACACGGCAATCAGCCTATTCAGCACATGATTTACCTTTATAATTATGCGGGAGAACCGTGGAAAGCGCAGTATTGGTTGCGTGAGGTGATGAACCGCCTCTACATGGCTACTCCGGATGGCTATTGCGGTGATGAGGATAACGGACAGACTTCGGCTTGGTATGTATTCACGGCACTAGGTTTCTATCCGGTTTGCCCGGGCAGTAACGAATATGTGTTGGGAGCCCCTTATTTCCGAAAAGCTACGATTGAGTTGGAAAATGGTAAGAAACTTGAAATCTCCGCACCGAAGAATAGCGATGAAAACCGCTATATTCGTTCGTTGAGTTTCAATGGGAAAAAATATACGAAGAATTATCTGAATCATTTTGATATATTGAAAGGCGGGCGTTTGGTGTTCGATATGGATAGCAAGCCTGCCAAGAATCGCGGAGTGAACGAAATGGATTTTCCTTATTCATTTTCACGTAGCAATCACTAAACAGGTAGTTAATGAAAAACAGAAAGAAAATACTATTGATAGCCATGGTGGCAGTTGCACTGCCCACCATGGCTCAGCAATCGGCCGACTACGTAAATCCGATCATTGGAACGAACGGAATGGGGCATACCTTTCCCGGTGCTTGTACTCCGTTCGGGGCCGTGCAGTTAAGTCCGGATACGGATACCATTCCTCACAATGTGAATGGAGTTTATCAGAAAAATGTCTATGAATATTGTGCCGGCTATCAGTATCGTGACAAGACAATTGTCGGTTTCAGTCATACGCACTTGAGTGGGACGGGACATTCGGACTTGGGAGACATACTCCTGATGCCGACTGTCGGTGATTTGAGATTGAATCCCGGACGGGCAGATCATCCGGAAGAAGGTTACCGCTCCCGTTTTAGTCATGCTACCGAAAAGGCTACTCCCGGATATTATGAGGTGATGCTGGACGATTACGGTATCAAGGCACAGATGACGGCTACGCAGCGCGTGGGTATACATAAGTATACCTTTCCGAAAGACAAAGACGGGCACTTGCTATTAGATTTGTCTCAGGGAATCTATAACTACGACGGAAAAGTACTATGGGCAAACCTCCGTGTGGAGAATGATACTTTGCTGACCGGCTATCGCATCACCGATGGATGGGCGCGCACCAATTATACGTATTTCGCTATCTCTTTGTCGCAGCCCATTCGTGATTACGGATATAAAGATAAGGTAAAGCCATTGTACACAGGCTTTTGGCGTCGTTTCAACATGGAGAAGAATTTTCCTGAGATTACCGGGCGAAGCATTGTGGCTTATTTCAACTTTGACACAAAGCAGCAGCCGGAACTGGTAGTAAAGGTGGCACTTTCGGCAGTCAGCACAGAAGGGGCAGTTAAGAACCTACGTGCCGAGGCATCCGGAAAGAGCTTTGAGCAACTGGCGGCAGCTGCCCGGATGAGCTGGAACAACGAATTAGATCATTTTGAGATAGAAGGTACGCCGGATCAGAAAGCAATGTTCTATACTTCGCTCTATCACACAATGATTAATCCGTCGGTGTATATGGATGTGGACGGATCTTATCGCGGAGTGGATCACAATATTCATCAGGCACAGGGCTTCACGAATTATACGATTTTCTCTCTTTGGGATACGTATCGTGCCGAACATCCATTTTTGAATTTGGTGAAACCGGAACGTAATGCGGATATGATAGAGTCAATGATTAAACACCAACAGCAGAGTGTACATGGCATGTTACCTGTTTGGAGCTTGATGGGAAATGAAAATTGGTGTATGAGCGGTTATCATGCAGTCTCTGTATTGGCAGACGCCATTACCAAAGGGGTATTTAAAAATACCGGAGAAGCGTTGAAGGCGATGGTTAGTACTTCTACGGTGCCCTACTATGAAGGAGTGGACGACTATATGAAACTGGGCTATATTCCGTTGGACAAGAGCGGAACGGCAGCATCGTCAACGCTGGAGTATGCGTATGATGATTGGACAATCTATCAAACGGCATTGAATGTGGGTAACAAGGAAGTGGCGGAAATTTACCGAAAACGTGCTTTGAACTATCGTAATATTTACGATATGACGATTGGCTTTGCACGTCCTCGTTATAGTGACGGTTCGTTCAAAAAGGATTTTGATGTATTGCAGACTTATGACGAAGGGTTTATCGAAGGAAATTCCTGGAATTTCTCTTTCCATGTGCCGCAAGACGTATTCGGCATGATGGATTTGATGGGAGGAGAACGAAAATTTGTCGAGAAATTAGATGAATTGTTCTCTATGCATTTGCCTGAGAAGTATTACAAGGATAATGAAGATATAACGGAGGAGTGCCTGGTAGGAGGTTATGTGCATGGAAATGAGCCGAGCCATCATATACCTTATTTATACGCTTGGACTTCTCAACCTTGGAAAACTCAATACTGGCTACGCAATATTTTGAATAAAATGTATCGGAATGACATCAACGGATTGGGCGGTAATGATGATTGCGGACAGATGTCGGCATGGTATCTATTCTCTGTCATGGGATTCTATCCGGTTTGTCCAGGAACGAATCAATATGTACTGGGCGCTCCGTATCTGCCTTATTTGAAGTTGAAGTTGCCGAATGGAAATACGTTGGAAATTAAAGCACCCGGAGTTAGTGACAAGAAACGTTATGTGCAGTCTTTGAAACTGAATGGGGTGGCTTATGATAAGATGTATATCACGCATGAGGACATTCTAAAAGGAGGCGTGTTGGAATTTAAAATGAGTTCGTCGCCGAATAAAAGGCGTGGACTGGCATCGGAAGATAAACCCTATTCATTAACGAACGGAATCAATTAATAACTGAAAAATATGAAAAAAAAGTATTTACTATATGCTATTTGTCTGTTGACGGGCATGGGTGCTTGTTCTGCAAGCATCAAAGGGCAGGGTGAAGTTGCACCCTACGTTTGGGAGCATTATTCTGTAGGAACTGTATTGTTTGAAGATAAAGCACCGGAAACGAAGGGATCGGACATTTATCACCGAATCATTCCGGATGCGGAATCGTATATTAAAGAGCAGGCGCGTACGGTGTTGTCTACGCTCTATGATTCGCCGGAAGATAGTATTCCGCCTGTTAGTAAGATTCATTATACGTTGGAGAATATTGAAGGAATTTCGGCAAAAGGTGGCGACCACGGAGATATTACTATTTTTTATAGTACGAGGCATATTGAAAAATCGTTTGCAGAGAATGATACGGCCAAATTATTTTTTGAAACGAGGGGGGTATTGCTGCACGAATTGACACATGCCTACCAGCTAGAGCCGCAAGGAATAGGTTCTTACGGAACTAGCCGGTCGTTTTGGGCTTTTATTGAAGGAATGGCGGATGCTGTGCGGGTAGCTAACGGTGGTTTCGGCCCGAATGCCCGTCCGAAAGGCGGAAATTATATGGATGGCTATCGTACAACGGGATATTTCCTTGTTTGGTTACGCGATCATAAGGATCCGGAGTTTTTGCGTAAATTCAACCGAAGCACTTTGGAAGTGATTCCATGGTCATTTGATGGAGCCATTAAGCATGTATTGGGAAAAGAATATAATGTCGACGATCTGTGGCACGAATATCAAGTGGCCGTGGGGGATGTGCAAGCATAAAATAAATGATGATGAGAATAGGTAGAAGTTTTATTCTGGTTTTGTTATGTCTGGTCTTTTTGCCAGGCATGGCCCAAACCGGGAAATTGACAAATTATGTGAATCCTTTCGTGGGAACGGATGGTTATGGAAATGTCTATCCGGGTGCTCAAATTCCATTTGGCGGAATACAGATCAGTCCGGATACGGATTGTAAATTCTATGATGCCGCTTCTGGATATAAGTATGCACATACTACTCTGCTTGGATTTAGCTTGACGCATTTAAGCGGAACGGGGATTCCCGATTTGGGAGACTTTCTGTTTATGCCGGGCACGGGAGAGATGAAACTGGATCCTGGCACGCAGGAGGAACCGGATAAGGGCTATTGTTCCCGTTATTCGCACGAGAAAGAATGGGCGTCTCCCAATTATTATGCGGTGGAGCTGGCAGATTATGGTGTAAAGGCGGAAATGACCTCCGGAGTACGTAGCGGTATGTTCCGTTTCACTTATCCGAAGGCTGAGAAAGCATTTATATTGATAGACATGGATCATACGCTGTGGCAGTCTTGCGAATGGTCAAACTTACGGATGTTGAATGATTCTACCCTTACCGGCTATAAGTTGGTGAAAGGTTGGGGGCCGGAACGACACGTTTATTTTGCGGCAACTTTCTCGAAGAAACTGACCGGCCTACGCTTTATGCAGGACAAGAAGCCGGTGATTTACAATACCTCTCGTTTCAGAAGTAGCCACGAGGCTTGGGGGAAAAACTTGATGGTTTGTATCTCTTTTGATACCCACGAGGGAGAAGAAGTGATTGTGAAGACAGCTATTTCTGGTGTGAGCACGGATGGTGCAATGAGGAATATAAAAGAGTTGGACGGCATGACCTTTAATGCTTTGAAAAGTAAAGGGGAAGCTCTTTGGGAAGAAGAGTTGGGTAAATATGTGCTGACTGCCGACCGGAAAACAAAAGAAACGTTTTATACATCGGCTTATCATGCGGCATTGCATCCGTTTATCTTTCAGGATTCCGACGGGAGTTTCCGGGGGCTGGATAAGAATATAGAGAAAGCGGAAGGATTTACGAATTATACGGCTTTCTCTCTATGGGATACGTATCGGGCATTACATCCTTGGTTCAATCTGGTTCAGCAGAAGGTGAATGCGGATGTCGCAAATTCTATGTTGGCCCATTATGATAAGAGTGTTGAGAAAATGCTTCCTGTTTGGTCATTTTATGCCAATGAGACTTGGTGCATGATTGGTTATCATGCGGTGTCTGTGCTGGCGGATATGATTGTAAAAGGAGTGAAGGGTTTTGATTATGAGCGTGCCTACCAGGCGATGAAAACAACGGCGATGAATCCGAACTACGACTGTTTACCAGAATACCGTTCGATGGGATATGTACCTTTCGATAAGGAATCGGAGTCAGTTTCCAAAACACTGGAATATGCGTATGATGACTATAGTATCGCACAGGCAGCTGGTAAGTTGGGGAAAGAAGCTGATTATCGGTATTTTCTAAATCGGTCGCTTTCTTATCAGACTTTGATTGATCCGGAAACGAAATATATGCGCGGACGGGACAGTAAAGGTAACTGGCGGACACCATTTAGCCCGATAGCCTATCAGGGACCGGGTTCTGTGAACGGCTGGGGAGATATTACGGAAGGATTCACAGTGCAATATACCTGGTATGTCCCCCAAGATGTGCAGGGATATATCAATGAGGTTGGTGAAGAGTTGTTCCGCCAACGGCTGGACGAACTTTTTACGGTTGAATTGCCGGAGGATATCCCTGGAGCGCATGACATTCAAGGACGTATTGGAGCTTATTGGCACGGGAACGAACCTTGTCATCATATAGCCTATCTTTATAATTACCTGAAGGAGCCTTGGAAATGCCAGAAATGGATAAGGACGATTGCCGACCGTTTTTATGGCAATACGCCGGATGCGTTGAGCGGTAATGATGATTGCGGACAGATGTCAGCTTGGTATATGTTCAACTGTATCGGATTCTACCCGATTGCTCCATCCAGCAATATTTATAACATTGGTTCTCCTTGCGTGAAAGCGATTACCGTCCGGATGAGCAATGGAAAAGATATTGAAATGACAGCGGACAATTGGTCGCCAAAAAATATATATGTAAAAGAATTATACGTTAACGGTAAGAAATACGATAAATCTTATTTGACGTATGATAACGTTCGGGATGGAGTAAAACTTCGCTTTGTTATGAGCAGCAGGCCGAATTACAAACGGGCCGTATCAGATAAAGCGGTAGCTCCTTCGTTGTCATTGCCGGGAAAGACGATGAAATATCAACGGCCTTAGAGATAATAGTAAACCTATTTTAATAACTTTAATTCAATAAAAGATGAATCACGTAAATTTATCTATGGTAAAAAAACGATTGACCAGAGGCTCTTGGATGGCAAATATGAAAAAAATAGTTGTCTGTTCAGCCTTGTTGCTTCCTCTTGGATTTTTTTCCGGTTGCTCGGATGACAGCGATGAAACTGGGCCCTCCACTTTTCTTTATTGGGTGCTGGAGGAAGATAATCAGAATATGCCTTCTAGCGGTCTGATTATTTCTCAATATTCGGATTCTCCTGCGGAATCGGATATTCGTAAGATTGTTGATAACGATGTAAACACCAATTATGTAACGCCGCACAGCAAATTTTATATTGTGTGGAATGGTAATAAGAACATTGCGGTCAACTATTACACGCTGACCTCAGCCAGTGATGCTTCGGAAAAAGATCCGAAATCATGGACTTTCTACGGATCAAATGATAATAATATATGGATTCCGCTGGACAAGCAGTCAGATCAGGCTTTTTCGGGAAGACAAGAAAAGAAGGCGTATCAGTTTGAAAATGGAACGGCATACAAGTACTATAAATTGGCTATAGAAAGTAACGGCGGCGGAACTTCTACCCAGATTGCAGAATGGACGTTGGAAGGAAATGTTCCGACCAATATTAATGATTTGATGGAATTTTCTAGTGGAGATACTTACGATGCGTCAACCCCGATGGGAAACCATTATGCCAATAAGCATGTGACGACAGAGGCGGACCGCACATGGCTGAAGAATGCGGAGAATGAACCTAGCGAACTGACTTCTAATTCCAGTTTGCATCTGACAAACTTTATCGTAGAAAATCTTTATCCTTACGGAACGCCGAAACCTGCAGATGTCAATCAACATGGTATTGGTGACTGTTCGGCATTGGCCATTTTTGCTTCGATGGCATACATGTATCCAAACTTTATTAAGTCTATTATTCAAGATAATGGTAACCAAACTTATACTGTTGCCATGTTCGACCCTCAGGGAGAGTCCATAGAAGTAACCGTATCTTCCAAGTTCCTGGCAGATAGTAATGGAAATATAGGAGCGGCATCGGGTAAGAACAACCAGATTACTTGGGCAACCATTCTTGAAAAGGCGGTTATGAAGTGGAATTATATCTATCAGGTAAATCCGGATATTGGCGGAATCGGTAGCGAACATGTAGCTCCTCTCTTTACAGGAAATGGCAGCAGTTTTGCTTTTGCTCCTGGTAAACTGACGCCGGAACAACTGGCTCGCGCCGTAGATGTTTCTCTTTCCCAAGGAAAAATTGTTGTGGGAGGATTTACAACAGCTGATGTGTCGGTTGGCAGTTATAGAACCGTTACAGGACACGCTTATACCTTAATGTATTCTACAGATGCGACAGCTCTGTTTTCCATGCGTAATCCATGGGGTACTAGTCCAGGAAGCAGCGATGGGAAAGAAGATGGTGTCTTGAATATCTCGGATGATGGAGTCGTTCCTCCTATTATAGACCTTCGGATCATCGATCCGGGAAAGGCGGCCGATTCGGGATTGAGTACGCTTCAACCGTATGTACCTCCTGTGTTTTGAAAAATGAATGGAATAACGTATTTCAGTATACTTAATTAAAATGATTTGTTATGAGAAAGCTAACCTATGTATTGATTACGCTTTGCCTGGCTCTTTATAGCTGCGGCATGACTGATGTTTGGAAAGACTGGGAGTCAGAAGGAATCCCGAATCCGGACCGCCTGAAACCTTCCGAGGTAAAAAGCGCTTTGTGTGCTTCCGATGGTTGGAAACTTAATTATAAGGGGCACGATTTCTACTTCCAATTTTCGGAAGATGGGACAGTTGCTGCAAACTCTGATTATACAATTCTGGATGAAACCGTCTATACAACTTACCGTTTTAATTCGGAAGGGGACAATTTGGTGCTTTTGACGATTGAAGGTGGCGGACATTTGTCTTCTTTAGGAGACGATGATTCAGAAGATACTTATCTGGTGTCGGCTGTCTCTGATTCGAAAATTACCTGTAAGGGTAAAAAAAATGGTGATGAAATGGATCTGGTAGCGGTTTCAGCAGCGGAAATAAAAAGTCAGATAGAATCGAAATCTTTGTTATTGAGCATGAAAAACAATGGTTTTTTGAATGGGGTTATTCGTGATGCGAATGATAGATTCGTGGCTCATTATGCCATTTCTACTTCTGATAATATGATACGTTTCATTACTCTTGAAAACCGTCTGGCTATTCATCAGGAATCTTCATTGAATATTGATGGAGGCACTTTTACTTTTAGCGGCATTACGTTGGAAGGACAAAGCGTGTCGAAACTAACCTACAATAGCAGAGGAGATGGTTTTGCTGCATTAGAAGGAGTGGATGGACTGACGGTGACTTCTAATAAAGATGTGGTGGATTATTTTAATGGTACATCTTATAAGACGTATAAAATAAGCAAAAACAATAATCTTGGTGACGCAAAAGATGAATTGTTTGATGAGTTGGGCTGGAGTAGTCTTGGAGATGTGGAAATATCTGATCGTACAAAAAGGCCGCTTGTGTTTTGTCCCTCCGGTGCTGACTCTTTCTGGTATTTATTTTTTGATAGTATGAAAGATAACGATCCACTTATTAAAGGGGAATTGGATCGTGTCTACTTTACTAGATCAGATGGATATATGCCTTATGGGGGGGATTTAAAATCGATAAGCGAAGCAAATATTCATTTAGCTAAATTTTTAGCTGCTTGGTTTGATGAAGATGGACTTTATCTGGTGAGAGAGTCAGATGGATCTACTGATTATATCTACTTCCTGAGTCCGACAACAGACAGTTGGTTTAAAATTCAGAAATAATTAATCATATATTATAAAACAAAAAAGCAATTAGTGTTCCTAATTGCTTTTTTGTTTTATATACCTGTTTTTGCTAGGGAATCAAGGTTGATATCTTCTTTTTTTAATACCCGTTATGGTTTAAATATGCTCACCAAAGTAGATATATTATCATTTTTCGTCAAAATGATAGTTTTTAAAGATTTTGTGGCAATTATTAAACCTTTAGTACCCAACTAATACCTATTATTGTTAAACTTTAAAGACCGTAATAAATCTATTTCAATTAATATGATTAGAAGAATAACACAGCTCCTCTTATTTCTCTCTATTTTAAATAATATGTCCGTTAGTGGGCAAACATTACTTAGTCAGAATGCTAAATTTGAAAAACAACTTTATAAAAGCGGATTGATTCACCAACCATTGCCACTGGACACAGCCAATTCATTCGAAGCAAACGGCTGGAAAAAAAAGGTGATACGAAGCGTCCCTCTGACCAAGCCTAAAAGTATGGAAGGATGGAGCCATTCCGGAATTGGGAGCATGTCTTTAAGCGTAGAAAAGACAATTTCCGGAAACGGAAGCATTAAATTACAATTTCCTACCAGTACGGGAAAAAGAGCTGTCGGCTCCAAATCCGATCCTGATTATGCCACATATGGAAACAGCTGCGTGACCTATAGCCTGAAGGGTAGCAACTTGGAAAAATATAACCGGATAGAGTTCTATATTTATCCGGACTGTGACGGAACGCGTGTAGTAAATATGAATCTGACATTCGTAAATGATAATACCACCATAGAAAAAGGATATAATGAACCAAGCGGTTCACATCTGATCAATCTGGTTAATAAAACATGGAATCACTGTTTTCTCGAAATAGCCGAATACCAGCGTGATAAAGTAATGGAAATAAGTTTCAATACCACTTTGAAAGGGAAAGACATGACCATGGGCGATTCGGCTATCTACTATATAGACGATATTAACTTGCAGACCATCGAAAATCCTGAAAAAGTGAGTGGATGGATACCTTCCGATGGGAAAATAATTTATTCGACCACGGGTTATGAGTTAAACGGTCCAAAAACAGCAATAGTCAACACAAATTACTCTATATATAGTAACCATTTTCAGCTAATAGATTCAACAAACGGAAAAGTTGTTTATGAGGGGAAAATCAATAATGATACCACCACCATTGGGCAATTCGGACTCATTGATTTTACTGCCTTCAATCGCCGGGGAGAATATCAACTAAAAATAGGTAGATTGGAAACGCCTGGTATTAGGATAGGAAAAGACATTTGGGTAGATTCACAATGGAAAGCTCTTAACTTTATCTTTTGCCAACGCTGCGGATATCCGGTTCCGGGCAAGCATGCGACTTGTCATGTCGATTTGTTTTCAAAACACGATGGACGTAGTATCTCTTATTCGGGCGGCTGGCACGATGCCGGCGATTTATCACAACAGACTTTACAAACAGGAGATGTAACATTCGCACTTCTTGAAGCATATAATAAGGCGAAAAAGAAGAATGTTCCCCTTGCCATGCGCTTACTTGAAGAAGCGGAATGGGGGCTGAATTTTATTCTAAAAAATCGCTATGGAGACGGATACCGTGCCAGTAGTATGGGGTTGCTCATCTGGGAGGATGGTATTTTTAATACAATAGATGATATCTCATCAGTACGTGTTCAGGATCTGTCATTCGATAATTTCTTATATGCGGGTTATGAAGCTTATGCTTCCGAAACGATAGACAGTGACCCTATGTTGCAGGAGTACTTACTCAATGTAGCAGAAAAGGATTTTGCTTTTGCTATGGAGAAACATAAAAAAGATGGTTATGGAGGCTTTTTATATCTTTACGAGCATAGCTATAACACATCCGAAAGCCAATATATGGCAACCATATCATGGTCTGCCAGCATGCTCTACAAACTTACACAGAAACCTTATTATGCAAAGATAGCCGCAGAATACATTCGCTTTGTTCTTGATTGTCAATGCACAAAACCTCTAAATGACAAAGATGGAACTTGCGGCTTTTTCTATCGGGATAAATCAAGAAAATCGATTGTTCACTACGTTCATCAATCTCGTGAGCAAGTTTATATGCAAGCCATGTCTCTTTTGTGTGACACACAAAAGAACCATCCGGATTATCAAAAATGGGCTGCATCCATAAAACTATATGGAGATTATCTGAAAGGTTTGATGAAATATACCAAACCATACGGAATGGTACCAAGCGGTGTGTATCAAACCGAAGAGTATAAGGATTCTGCCAGCTTTTACAGTCTTCACATCATGCCTCCTGCCGATGCCGGCAAGCTGTATATAGCGCAATTAAATAAAGGAATCAAACTTGATAATGAGCACTTTGTAAAACGATTCCCTGTATGGTTCAGTATTTTCAATGGCAACAACAGTGTCCTGCTTTCTACAGGGAAATCGGCTGCTATCTGCGGTCAGTTTCTTAATGACAAGGAACTGTTGAACATAGGACGAGAACAACTCTACTGGATGGTCGGGAAAAATCCATTCGGGCAATCATTAATTTATGGGGAAGGGCATAATTATCCGCAAATGAATAGCTTTTCATCAGGCGAAATTACCGGAGAAATGCCGGTAGGTATTCGAACCTTGGGGAATGATGATATCCCTTATTGGCCGCAAACAAACAATGCATGTTACAAAGAAGTATGGGTCACTACGGCTGGAAAATGGCTATCACTCGTTGCTGAATATTAAGAGGAAATTATTAACAATAAAAATTATAAACGTCATGAAAGTCTTTAGAATCTATTTGATTTTACTATTTACCTGTTGCTCCTTTTGGCTAAATGCTCAAACATCCGGAGGATATTCGGCCAATTATGCAAAAGGGCCTCGTTTTAAAGCACTAATATACTATACGCAACAGGCCGAAGAGGCTCATGTGCAATTTTCTATGCAAGCCCTGAATTTTTTCAAAAAATTAAATTACGGCGATGGCTTCGTCTTGGATATAACCACTGATCTTTCAAAATACCCTTATGAAAAATTGAAAGAATATAGTGTGGTGATAATGCTTGATGGCTATCCGATGAGCACTCCGGAGCGTGATGCATTTATGAAATATATGGAAAATGGGGGCGGTTGGATGGGATTCCATGCCTCTGGTTATAATGATAAAAACACAAATTGGCCTTGGTTCGTAAAATTCCTTGGTGGCGGAGTCTTTTATTGCAATAATTGGCCCCCCCAACCTGTTCTGGTTGAAGTTGACAATACAAAACATCCCGTCACCAGGAATTTACCAACCTCATTTGTAGCACCTGCCAGTGAATGGTATCAATGGAGTCCCGATCCAAGGAAGAATAAGGACGTAGAAGTACTGCTATCCATTTCCCCCAAAAATTATCCCTTAGGAATTAAAGATGTTGTTAATTTCGGAGATTTCCCTATCGTGTGGACCAACACAAAATATAGAATGGTCTATCTTAATATGGGGCATGGAGATGAAGAATTTATTGATGGTACGCAAAATCTTCTATTTGTGAATGCTTTTAGATGGGTAGTAAGTACAGACAAAAACGGCGATCCATTTAAGAAGTAAACAGATAAAATAGATCACTAAAATAGGCTAATCTTTTGAGGAAACAGCTCCTTTTTGGAAAGATCAATTCACAAAAAGTTTGATTATAGTTACGAAAAGTTTGAATCCTATCATTTCGGCCTTTTTTTGATAAAAATTAGAATTTATATGATTGCTATTTAACTTGTTTCTCTGAAAAATGCTTTCTTTTGCATAAGAATAACTATTGATCAAAATGATGCCATATAAAAATATAAAGAATTATATTTATTCATTTATGCTTTAAAAAACATAAAAAAGGAAGCATTTTAATTATATAATAATCAATATGGCAAATAGGCTAAGGGGTTATATTCTGCATATACAAACTAAGAAATAGATAATATTTTCTATAATATAAGTAGAAACAGAAATAAAAACATATATAAAGGATAATCAGAATTGAGAAACCATTTAAATCGGGGGCCTATGACAAGAAACGATTAATGTAATTATGGTTGATATTGCAATATGCTTTTCAACTTGGGTGACAGATACCCCAATATTTATCTGTTTTTATATCGAGAGATAACGACCTAATATTTATTTTTTCCGAAACAGTTTATGAAAAAAAAATGTATCTTAATCATGGTCTGCCTATGGGCGGCTATTGGCTGGGCAACAGCCCAAAATTCAAATGTAAGTGGCATTGTAGTAGCTGCAGAAGATGGTGAACCCGTCATTGGAGCCACCGTTTTAGTAAAGGGAACGACAATAGGGACAGTAACTGATGTTGATGGGAAATTTACACTAACAAAAGTACCGGCCAATGCCACAACATTGCATGTTTCTTATGTCGGAATGACTTCGCAAGAAGTACCTATCACATCGGGAGCAATTAAAATTACCCTAAAAAATGATACCAAAATTCTTGATGAAGTTGTGGTCACTGCATTGGGTATTACCAGAAAAGAGAAATCTCTGACTTATTCTACCCAAATTGTAAATGGCGACGAATTAGTAAGAGCAAAAGATCCTAATATGATGAATGCCCTGGCGGGTAAAACAGCAGGTGTGCAAATTAATAAAAGTTCATCAGGGTTAGGTGGCTCCGTAAAAGTGATTATCCGTGGTAACCGTTCCGTAAATGGCAGTAATCAGCCATTATACGTAATCGACGGAGTTCCATTCGGCTCATCAACCAGCGAAACAGCCGCTACCACAATCGGAGGTAATAATGATGCGGGAAACTTAGATAAGGGCGACGGAATTTCTAATCTGAATCCGGACGATATTGAGAGTATGAATATATTGAAAGGCCCTGCAGCAGCAGCTCTTTACGGTAGTTCGGCAGCCAATGGCGTTGTTATAATAACTACTAAAAGAGGAAAAGTAGGGCGCACAAATATTACATTTAACTCGAGCACAACCATTGATAATGCAGCCTATGGAATTCCCGATTTACAGAATAGCTATACAGGTAAAACAAGTAGCTGGGGCAGTAAAATCAACGGTAGTCCAAACTATACCGATGATTTTTTCAAAACAGGAATAACAAGCATCAATTCTCTTTCGCTGAGTGCAGGTTCAGAAATGATGCAAACTTATTTTTCTTATGCCAATACTTATGGTCAGGGTGTGGTGGACAACAATCGCTTGGTGAAACATAATTTTAATTTCCGTGAAACTGCAAACTTTTTCGATAAAAAACTAACTGTAGATGCCAATATTAATGCAATGTATCAGAAGGCTGACAATCGGACAGTATCAGGAGGTTATTATATGAACCCTTTGGTAGGACTTTATCATTTTCCCAGAGGAGGGGTTGAAGGAGGAGAATCTTTTGACTATTATAAAAAGAACTATGAGATAAAAGATCCGTCCAGAAACTTGCTAACACAAAATTGGTACGAAGGCGGAATGGGCGACATGGAAGAAAATCCATATTGGCTGATCAACAAAACGCCGAATGAGGACGAACGCTACCGCACCATTATGAATTTAAGCATGAAATATCAGTTCAATCCTCACATGTCTTTACAGGCTCGTGGTAGTGCGGATTTCAAATCTGATAAATCGGACCAAAAGATGTATGTTGGAACCAGTTCTGTTTTATGCGGAGCTAACGGGCGATATATGGCTGACGAAGCTACGAATTTGAATACTTATGGGGATGTTTTATTCACCTATCAACAGCAATTTAAAGACTTTTCAGTAAATGCCTCTTTGGGTGCAAGTATAAATGATTACTATGGAAAAGGATCAAATTTTGACTCTTATCCCGGAACTTTATCAATTCCAAATGTTTTCACCATGACAAATGTTCAACTGAATTCAGGAAACATAGGGAATTGGAATAGTCATAGCCAAAGCCAATCTGTATTTTTTGCCGGACAATTAGGTCTCCGCGACCAAATTTATTTAGATGTAACGGGACGTAACGATTGGACTTCCTCACTGGCATTTACCGATTATAAAAATAAAGGCTTCTTTTATCCATCCATCGGATTAACCTGGATAATGAACGAAACCTTAAAATTGCCCGAATGGGTCAATTTAGGAAAGATACGCGCTGCCTGGTCACAAGTGGGTAGTGGTATTTCGGCATATACGAGTAATCCGCTAAATTGGGTGAATAAAGACGGAAGTGTGGGATTCAACACAGCTGAGCCATATTCTGAATTGAAACCTGAGAAAACAAGTTCTATTGAATTCGGAACAGAATGGCGCTTCTTTGAAAACAGATTGGACTTTGACTTTACCTATTATAAAACCAATACAAAAGATCAGCTGTTCAATCTTCCGGCTCCGTCAGGATCAGAGTTTAATACTTATTATGTAAACGCCGGTAATATTGAGAATAAAGGGGTTGAAATTATGCTAAGTGCTACGCCGGTAATGAGCAAAGACTTCAGCTGGAAAACCGGAGTGAATTATTCATTCAATCGCAATAAAGCAATTAAACTGGCAGATGGACTGGGATACTTCCAATTCAATGGTGGTGAAAGTAACAATATTGCCAGTCGCCTGGAAGTTGGAGGATCTTTCGGAGATCTTTATGGAGCAACTTTTGTACGTGACGATAAGGGGGCTATCGAGTATGATGAATCCGGATTACCCATTGTAGATAAATCAGACTTTCAGAAGATAGGCAATACTAATCCTAAATTCAATTTGGGATGGCAAAACACTATAACTTACAAAGACTTTTCTCTTTATTTTTTAATTGATGGTCGTTTTGGTGGTGATGTTATTTCGCTAACTCAAGCAGACTTGGATAGCTATGGTGTAAGCAAAAATAGCGGAACAGCACGTAATCAAGGGGGCGTATCTTTCGAAGGGAAACAGATTGAAGATGTGCAAGGCTTTTACAATTTAGTAGGAGGACGTGCCGGTTGTACCGAATATTATGTATATAGTGCTACCAATATCAGACTACGTGAACTTTCATTAAGTTATAGTCTTCCTAAAACTCTACTTGCAAAATCAGGTTTCATAAAAGATGTACAATTGTCGTTGGTCGGAAGAAATTTATTCTTTTTCAAAAATAATGCTCCTTACGATCCCGACGGTATGCTTTCTACAAGTAATCGTTTGCAAGGTGTCGATGTATTCGGTATGCCGACAAACCGATCATTTGGGGTAAACTTGAAAGTTAATTTTTAAAAGAAGATAGAATATGAAGAAAATATATAAATACATAGGGGCTGCCCTCATCAGTGCATCCTTTTTTACTGCTTGTACTGGGGCATTCGATAAGATGAATACTGACCCGATGGGTGTAAGTGATGAAGAACTAAAGCAAGACAATAATTATGTTGGCATGAACTATATTCCTTTGCAAAAGTCCATTTATTACAATGAAAGTAATGGAAATTGGGAATATCAGTTAATCCAGAATCTGAATGCTGACATCTGGTCTGGATATATGGCTAGTGGTACTAACTTTAATGGTGGAATAAATAATCAGACTTATGCTCTTAATGCGGGCTGGGATGACTATTGTTGGAATTATGCTTATAATTCGGTGATGTCTCCGTCTTATCAGGCTAAAAAGAAGTGTGCTGCCGATATGGAAACATACTCACACTTTGATGCAATCAATTCTATCTTGCGCGTCCTCGCAATGTCTCGCATCTCTGATCAGTACGGTCCTATCATTTATTCTCAATATGGTAGTTCCAAAACAGGCGGAACGTATGACTCAGGGCAAGATGCCTACAAAGAGTTCTTCGTTGAATTAAAAGATGCTGCAACTAAATTGGCTGCCGTACAAGGTAAGACTGTTGCTTCTTTTGCATCATTCGATCTGGCATACAACGGAGACTTAGCCAAATGGGGCCGATTGTGTAATACACTGCGTCTACGCCTGGCAATGCGTATTGTAAAATATGATGCTGCCCTTGCAAAGCAAGAAGCTGAAGCAGCTGTAGCCGACGGGTTAGGATTAATTGAAGATAACGCAGATAATTTCACCATCAGCGGAAAAGGGTATACCAATCCTCTTTATGTGATGACAGCAGTAGGTCAATACCACGATATACTGCTTAATGCAAACGTTACTTCAATATTGGGAGGATATGCTGATCCCCGTCTGGTAAAATATGCCCAGAAAAATAGTGATGGTAATATCGTTGGTCTACGTACTGGTATTCCTGACTTGGATAAACATCCTGAATATAAAGGAGACAATGTGACTCCGGGAAAAATATCTGCTTTATATCTTGATAATGGCACAACTCCTGTTGTATTAGCTACAGCGGCCGAGACTTATTTTCTATTAGCAGAAGGAGCTTTGCGTGGTTGGAATGTTGGTGGAACATCCGAAAATTTCTACGAAAAAGGAATAGAAACATCTTTCGATCAATGGGGAGCCACTTTGGGTGATTATTTGAATAATGGTAAAAAACCGGCAGATTTTGTTGATGTTCTGGATCCACAATATAATATCAAGGCCGTTTCAAAAGTTAGTCCCAAATGGAGTGATGCTACTACCGACGAAGAACGTTTGGAGAAAATTATCACTCAGAAATGGATTGCTATTTATCCTGAAGGAATGAATGCTTGGGCGGAATATCGTCGCACAGGTTATCCGAAATTGTTTCCAATCATGAAGAATGATAGCCAGGGCGTTATACCCACAAGTCTGGGTGTTCGCCGTTTACCTTTCACTACTGATGAGAAGAACAATAATCCTGCAGGATATGCTGATGCTGTTCAAAAATTAGGTGGCCCTGATAATGGTGCAACTCGTGTTTTCTGGGATATAGACAAGAGTAATTTATAATCATGAGATAATTGTAGAGTTGAGTGGGAGCAATCCCACTCATTCTATTTCTCTACCTATATATTCTGAATATGACTACTTTTTCTTTCTTAAAACGCAATGCTGCCATTGATTTGTTAAGAGCATTGACTATGTTTACAATGATATTTGTAAATGATTTTTGGAAAATACACGATGTACCTCATTGGCTGGAACACGCAACCTATGGAGAAGACTTTATGGGATTAGCCGATATTGTATTTCCTTGCTTCATCTTTGTAATGGGAATGTCTATTCCATTCGCAATAGAACATCGTTACACCCAAAAAGCATCTGACTCTTCTACACTCCTTCATATTCTCTCTCGTTCTTTCGCCCTGTTAATTATGGGTGTTTTTATTACGAATTCAGAGGCCAGACTTTCAAATGATGTGTTTTATTCCATTGGGGTATATTGGTTGCTAATGGTAGCTGCTTTCATCTTGATATGGAATAATTACCTTCCAAAAAGCAACAAAAAATTGCTTTTGATATTAAAAGGATTAGGATGGGCTATTCTTATTTTTTTGGCTATCACATTCCGGAGTCCGGATGAACATGTCTTTGCAGCCCATTGGGGAATATTAGGTTCTATCGGTTGGACCTATCTGGTATGTTCGCTTATTTATTTATTCTCTCGAACCCGGTTAAAAATGCTGATCTATATCTGGATTGGATTCTTGCTGCTATGCATGTTAATCTCTCCCATGAATGAGTCTTTTGGAGAAATAGCTATGCTAAACTTTCCACAGCCGAACTTTTTTCATTCTTTTTTAGAAGAAGTCTTGCATATTGGCAACGGCGCATTGCCAGCCTTCGGTATGGGCGGTATTGTACTTTCATTATTAACCATAAAATATGAAGAAGTGCCAATGCGGAAAAAAATAGTATGGATATTAGGCCTTTTAATCACACTAATAATAGCAGGCACTATTGCACGTCATTTTTGGATTCTTTCAAAAATCAGCGCAACGCCGACATGGATATTTTATGTTAGTGCCATTGCAATAGGCGTTTATACATTATTATCAACATTAGTTAAGGCCGGAAAAGCACACTGGTTAAATATTATTGGTCCCGCTGGCACGGCAACCCTGACAGTCTATTTGATGCCTTACGTGTTTTATGCTTTTGCCGACATAACAAAAATTATACTGCCGGATATTATAACGCATGGTTTTATGGGAATATTAAACTGTTTATGCTTTTCATTAGTAGTAATTGGAGTCACTTATCTTTTGGGATTATGTAAGATAAAATTAAAAATATAATGAATTAAAAAACCTTTCAAATTAAAATAAAATGAGAAACATGAGAATTTTAATTCTGTTGTTGTCTATTTGTAGTATTACGGCATGTAACACTACAAACAAAAGCAATAAGAGTAAATATCCATTATTCTGGACTTGGTTAGATTATCGTCCAGAAATGAATTTTGATTCAATCTGTTCAATAATGGATGAAGCCGGAATTGATGGAGTAATGTTAAATGCACCTACACCATCAGATTATAAAGTGGCGATTCCTATCGCTAAAAAGCATGGCATTAAAGTGTATGCGTGGGTCTGGACTATGAATTTAGAAAATGATCAGGATTCAATTGTTGAAAAACACCCTGATTGGCTAAGTGTTAATCGTAAAGGTGAAAGCCTGGCAAATAAAATAGCCTATGTTGATTATTACAAATTTATGTGTCCGGCATTACCGGAAGTACGGGAATATCTAAAAAACAAAATTTCAGCATACTGCAAAATAGAAGGTCTTGATGGGATCTCTATTGATTATAACCGTTTTGTAGATGTGATATTGCCTACTACGCTTTGGCCAAAATATGGAATTGTACAAGACAAAGAATATCCTCAATGGGATTATGGATACCACCCGGCCATGATTGCTAAGTTTAAAAAACAATATGGTTATGATCCAAGAGATCAAAAAGATCCTTCTGCAGACGAGAAATGGCTACAATTCCGTTGCGACCAAATAACGGAAGTTGCCAATGAAATAGCCGATGTGGTACATTCATATGGTAAAGTAATGGCAGCATCTCCTTTTCCCACCCCTAAAATGGCTCGCAAAATGGTACGTCAGGACTGGGGCAAATGGAATCTGGATATTGTGTTTCCAATGGTTTATCACAACTTCTATACCGGAAAAGTTAGCTTCATCGCTGATTGTACTGCCGAAAATGTAAAAGAAAAGAATCCAAAGACAACTCTTTATTGCGGTATTATGGTTCCGTCAAAAATGAATGAATTGCATCAATGTATGGATGCTGCATTCAAAAGCGGTGCTAAAGGCATTTCCATCTTCACCGTTGGCGGGCTCAGTACAAAAGAAATGCGAAAAGAATTCAAAGCTTATGCAGATAGTGTACGTGCAGTAAACTAAAGGTTAAAATTAAAAAGAGGGTGTGTGGCAAAAGTTCCGAAACATTGAACTTATTCTATTGATACTTTTACCACACATCCCTTTTTTATTTACTCAAAGTCCATCGGATGGCATTCTCAAACATTTCAGTAAATGCCTCCGTGTCATAGAGTACTTTACTATGTCCCATCTGAAAATATACATTCCGGGCTTTCATTTCTTCATTTGTCCAAATCACAGGGTGGTCACCCATTTTAATATCGGATGCCGGGCTATAGCTGGATTCGTCTACTCGAGACAATACATGAACATTCGGGCGAGGAGATTTATCGTAAGTGTACCACTCATCGCCGGGTATTACAAAGGATGCCGGCAATCCCTTCATCACAGGATGCTCCGCATCTTCAACAATGACTGTTCCGTCTGCACGTGCTGCTATATAGTTTTGAAAGCGTATTCCTCCCATGAAGTCTGAAAACCATTGCCACATAGGATACCCGTCAAACTCTCCTAACAAAGTAGCATGATGAAATCCGATCCATCCCCCTTTGCCTTCTTCAATGTATTGAATAAATGCTTTCTGGGCTTCTTCCGGCCAGGTATACGGAGGAAAATCAAGTTGTATGATAAGTTGAAACCGTGATATGAATTTTTTCGTTATAGGCTTGGCGTTATTTATTTCAGTAACAACAAAATTCATTTTATCGCCCTCTTTCGCTAACCAGCGCATTCCTGCATCTGTAAATCCTCCATGTTGCCCTCCTCTTTCAGTCAGAACCAGAACTTGACGGGGTACTTCATAAGGTTTTCGTTCAATCAGATTTTCGTATACAGTACGCCTCAAATCCCCATTCGCATTATCTCCGGCATAATCCCAGTACATTCCACCAAGCAAATTATTACTTAAAATATATTGGCATTTAATAGCTAGCGAGCGAGAGTCTTCAAATCCAAAAACAATAATACCTTTTTTATTAATGAGATAAGGTACTTTAGCAATACTATCCCATTTTTCTTCAAAATTGTTTCTATCTTCCTTATAATCCTTAAAATTAGGATACTCATTTCCTCCTCGTCCATAAAAAGGCATTCCCATTACTAACTTTGAGGGTGGAACTCCCGCTTTAAGATGAGCAATGATCGCCTCATCTCCGGTAATATTGCCGCTGTTTTCTGAGCGAAACAAAGCAGAATGAAGCTTTGGTGCCGATGCCATATCATAAGACATAACATTGACAAAATCAATATAGGATAATATTGCCTTAAAATCAATATATTCGGCCGATGCCACAGTAGCGATAGTTAATGTTTTTTTTCGACCTATAGCCTTCCGTATCTCTTTTATCATTAAAGAAAAGTTCTCAGTATCATTTGGCGAAGATGAAATTTTAGCTTCTGAGCTGGTAGGATATTCCCAATCTATATCAATGCCATCCAAATCGTATTTCTTAACTACTTCCTTACAATCTTTCGCAAAAGATTTACGGAATTTTTTATTAGCAGACATTTCACTAAACCGTCCGCTTCCCCAACCACCAACAGACAAGAGCACCTTTAAGGTCTTTTTCTGAGCTTTCAAAGCTACAATCTGTTTTAAACGGTTTTCATTATCAATGCTTATTCCGTCAAAAGTTTCATTGACATGCCCAAAAGCATAGTTAATATGGGTCATATACTTAGGATCAGGCATAATGTCACTCCAAGAAGTCACATAAGCCACTACTATTTTTGCATTCGGAGATTTAATCTCTTTTTCTCCGGCTTTGGAAGATGTACTGAATGACAATAACGCAGTCAAAACAGTCATAATAATTAATTCTACTTTTTTCATAAAACAGTATATTAGCAAATATTACATATTCATAGCTACGGCTCCGGCACCTAACAAACCTATGAAGTCAGGATTCAACTTAGTTAGAACGACTCCATTAGTAACAAAACGCATCGTAGTGGCATTCAACTGTTCAAGAATCAGCGTATGAATGTATCCGTCAGAGACAATTCCACCTCCTAATACCACTGTATCCGGGTCGGTGACTCTAACCAAATTCATGATGAGATTGGCTAACGCATCCGATGCATTTCCAACCAGTTTCACACACAGAGGATCTCCTTTTCTACTTAGAGAAAAAATTTCACTGATTAAAACTCTTTCTCCTTTATCTTCAGGGATATGCAAATTTGTTTCATATTGATTGCTAAGAAGTCTCGCACAACGGTCAAAACCAATACCAGAGGCAATCGCTTCTACACAGTCAGTCCTTCCGCAGGTGCATTTTATCCCAACATTTACTCCGACTTTAACATGGCCCACTTCTCCGGCATTAAAATGACTTCCACGTATTTGCCTGCCATTAACAACACACCCCACAGCAATGCCGGTTCCGACATTCATGTATATAAAATTTTTAGAGATTAATCCAAATCCCCAAACACGTTCTGCTCTTGTTGCACTTTTTACATCATTGTCTATTCTGCACGGAATGCCATAAATCTCGGATAACTCTTTTGCTAAAGCAATCGGTTGAGTTCGACTAGGATCAATTTGTAGCCAAATTCCTTTATTGGGGTCAACCCGTCCAATCAAACCGACTCCCATACCTATTGGCTTTTGATCGCACCAACCAACAGTAGATATATAATCATCAAGAGATGATTTTATAATTTCCAAAGCTGCTTGTTGATTAAAATATCCAGAGTTGTACTTCTTATATCTTAGAATGTTGCCATAACTGTCAATCTCACCTATTAATAACTTCGTACCACCTAAGTCAATACCTAAATAAGTCTCCATCTCTCAATTTTTTTTGTATTGTTATTATTTATTTTACAATATTACATACTATTAAAGGAATCGATGTTCATTCTTTGACAAAAAAGGTTGAGTTACTGTCCATATTACTACAAAAAGTGTTTTTTTACCCTAAATTTTACTCGGGCTTATTTTAAACTGTTTTTTAAAGCAAGTGCTGAAGTATTTCGGATCAGAAAATCCTACCATAGAAGAGACTTCGGCGACAGGAAACCGATGGGAGAGTAACAGTTCTTTAGATTTATTCAAACGAATAATGCGAATATAATCATTCGGTCCCTGTCCGGTCAGCGTCTTTATCTTATTATAAACAGAAGTGCGACTCATTCCTATCATCCTGCAAAAATCATTAATTGAGAAATCAGGATTTGCCAATTCTGCATTCATAATTTCCATTGCTTTATCTAAGAATTCTTTATCCAGTTGAGTCGTGTAATTTTCTTCACCCAAGGTTGTATTCAAGGAAAAGACCATTTCCCGAAGATGCTGCCTGCTCTGAAGAATATTCCGTAAACGAACTTTGAGAACAGATAAGTCAAAAGGTTTAATGATATAATCATTTGCACCTGATTCTAGACCCAAAATTATGTTTTCTCTTTCAGAAAGGGCAGTCAGTAATATAATGGGAATATGACTGGTTTCCACGGAGGATTTCAAAATCCGGCATAATTCATCACCTTGCAATATTGGCATCATAATGTCGGAGATAATGATATCCGGATTGATTTCCCTTGCTTTCTCCAAGGCTTTTCCACCATCATCAACACTGATAACCTGATATTCGGATGCCAAGCTACTTGTTAAATATTCGCGCATGTCCTTATCATCCTCTGCCAATAATAGTATATTCTTATTAACAGGAGTTTCTTGAGAAGCATCTGTTGATAAGAGCTCCATGTTGTTTTCTGTTTTTGCTATTAAATTTGAATTGATTTTCAAAGGAAGTGTAACAACAAATGTTGTCCCTCCATTTTCAACACTGCTAAATGAAATTTTCCCACGATGCTGGCGTACTATCCTACGGGTAATCATTAGCCCGATCCCGATTCCTTCCTCAACAGAATTAATCGCATTTTTAGCTCTGTAATATTCATGAAAAATATTATTCTGCTCTCCTTTAGGAATTCCTACTCCGGTATCCTTCACTTCAATCGACCATGTTTTCCTCGACTTTTTAACCGCAACACAAATAAATCCTTTTTCAGTATACTTCAATGCGTTGGAAAGTAGATTATCCATGATATGATCCATCTTATTTTTATCAAACCAAACTTCAAACATATTTGGCTCAATCTGCAACACTATATCCAATCCTTTATGCCTGGCTGCTATACGAAACTCTGATATTTTATCACGTAAATATTCACCTATATCATTCAATGTAATATCAAGGCCCTCCTGATGGGTCTCTACTTTTTGAAGATTTAATAGCTGAGTCAGCATTTCAAATAGCTTATCTACATTCTTAACCGCTACAGATATGTTTTTCTTGTATTTTTCGGGTATATCCTCTTTCCCGTCAAGCTCACTTAAAGGAGCCTTTATTAAAGTAACAGGGGTGCGGATATCGTGTGCAAAGCCAATGAATAAACGTATTTTATCTTTAATTCTGTTTTCGCTAATTTGATGGCGTTTAGCCTGTACAAATAAAAACACAAAAGCAGAAATGATAACAAAATAAATAAAGAAGGCCCACCAGGAAAGCCAAAAAGGCGGACTAATTATAATTTCCAGACAGCGTTCTCCTAGCTTCTGCTGGGTATATTTATCAAAGGCCTTTACTCTAAAAATGTATTTTCCGGGTGGTAGGTCCATATAATTTACACTTTGAACCGAATTTGTCTGTGTCCATTTTTTCTGGTATTTTTCTAATAAATATTCATACCTAACTTTATATGGAGACACTAGGTTTATTGCGGAAAAAGAGATAGAGAACGAATTTTGCTCGGATTTTAATTTAATCTTTTGGGTTTGATCAATATTGGCTTTCAATATAGAACCTTTTGCACCGACTTTTACCGATTGGTAGAACAATTTAAAATTAGTAAAAATCAGGTTAACTGTTCTATTTTGTTGAAGACTAAATGAAGGAGAAAACATGATTGCTCCTTCAGCCGTTCCAAAAGTTAAATTTCCATTTCGAAGTTTAAGTGCTGCACCGGGATTATAATATCCCCAGCTTATACTCAAAAAATCATTTGCATTAATGATAATGCCCTTAGACGGATCCAAACAATAAAGTTCTTTTTCTGTATTGAACCAAATATGTCCTACATTATCTTCTATAATACTATTGATAGAATTAGAAGCCAAACCATCATTGATTGTGTAGGCACGTGCTTGCTTATTTATTGGATTAAATTGAACAAGGCCTTCACCATCCGTTGCAAGCCAGATATCGCCGGAAGACGCATGTAATAGACATCGAATAGGATAGTGCAAAGATATATCTCCAAAGTTTTTATACCAAACAGCTTTTCCTGTCGATTTATTAAAAAACGCCAATCCATCACAACCAGCTATTAATAAAGAATCTTTGTTCCATTTTTTTATATCACCCACACAATCTATAGGGTAATAAGAATACGTGTTTGTGTGAGAATTATAGCAAGTAAATGCACCTTCAATTCCCCCCATCCATATGTTATCACCCTCGGCATAAATGGAATAAATATAATTCGTCGATATTCCTCCCCCTGAGTGTTTTAATTTTTTAGGCATTTTTTTGATCTCGCCTGATCTTTTGTTGATAGAATATAGCCCTATGCCATAACCACCAACCCAAATATTACCTCTATAATCTTCACAAAGAGCAAGCACAACCGGCGAATATCCATATTTATCTCCCTTGACGTTTAAAAAATGCTTCCATTCATGTTTTTTTGTATCATAAAAACTAACCCCATTGTTTGTTCCATACCAATAATCCCCATCTGAATCTTGAATAATAGCATTGACATGATCAGAAATCAAAGAATTCGGATTATCCTGCTCGTGTTCTATTCTTTTCACGTCGGGCGTATCAGGCTCCCAATAACTTATGCCATTTGTAGAAGAACTAATCCATATACCATTATACTCATCTACACAAATGTCGGAGACAGTATTTCCACTTAAACTTTTTGGGTCGTCCTCGTCTGTTACTAAGTGAGTAATAAGTCGCTCATTCGCCATGTCTATTTGAAAAACACCTGCACCATCGGCTCCAATAAGGATTGTATTGTTTTTCATTTTAGCAAAAGATCGAATAGGAATATTAGGAATAAAATCATCAAGAGACTTTGTTTTTCCTGTCGAATAATTAAAAACAAATACTCCGTTAGAGAAAGTTCCAATGTATATTTTTTCGCCGCAAGCATATAGCAATTGTATACGGGCATTTATCGAACGAACCAGCCTAGCGTCAGAAAATTTAAAATGATTAACGGCCTTTTTTAATTGATATACATGCTCGGTTGTGCCCGCATAGAATGTTCCCTTTTCCGTTTGAATTATACAATTAACACATATATTCTTCAACCCGGCCAAAGACAATTTACGGCTTTCAAAATTCCAATAATAAATACCGGTTGACATACACAGCCAGAGATGATTATCTTTATCGAACAAAATATTATTTAAAACGGGAGCAGAAAAAAAATGAGAAAGGTCTATCTTTAAAGGGAAAGAATCAGTTCTCTTGTCGTAAGCATATATTTTACCGTTCTTAAATGCAATCCATATATTACCTTTCTTATCACAAGTCATTATAGTCGAGGATAAAACATGGTCTCTTGACTGAATCATAGAATCCAATCTATAATGTTTTATCTCACTCCCGTCAAAACGATCCACTCCTATAGAAGTATAAGCCCAAATAAATCCGGCGGAATCTTTATTTATCTGAAAAACCTGCCTACTGCTCAAACCTTCCTTTACATTTATATGCCGAAAAGGCATTGCAAGTGAAATTGCATATTGCGTGAAACAAAGAAGAAGAAAAAGAATGTATCTAGTCATGGTTGAAACATTATCCGATTATATATGTGCACAAGCTCTATTAATGGTGCAATATTATGAATAAATATTAAAGAAATAGTCTAAAAAACATCCAAAAACGTTTATTCTCTATCAAAAGCGGATATTCATTTCTCTTGTCTTTCCACAGAAAGTAGTGGCTTTTGTCTAATAAATCATCAAAATATAAAAAAATCATGCTGAGCAAAGTTAAACTAAACGTCAGTTGAATGTTGATTATATAATGCCATAAAGATAGTTGTTTTTTCGATTCGTAAGTGGTTAAATGTACCACTACCTTAAAACAAAAAAGAGGCTTTTCCGTCACAGGAAAGCCCCTTTTTCTTTCAAAACAGGAAATCTCTTATTTAGCGCTACATTTCTTAGCTGTTTTAGCTTCAGCTTTTGCTGCCTTGTTTGCTTTAACAACTTTCTTCTTAGCTGTTTTAGCTTCAGCCTTCTTTGTTGCGGTTTGTTCAGTCTTAGCCGGTTCAGCTTTTTTAGCCTGAGCGTATACTGCGTTTCCTACACACATCATTGCTACCATAGCAGCTGCAAAAACAATCTTTTTCATAATCGTAAGTTTTTTAGTGAATTAATATATCAATTTGGTTTTTATTGTCTTTCGACACAACAAAGATAAGGGGGTATGTACCTTCTTGTAGTTAGAAATCAATTATAATAAAATTAGAAAATTGTTAGAAATGCGAATCAGGTAGGAATCAATGGCCGGTGAATTACGTTATAAGATGAAACTATATGTGACTTCAACTTGTTATAACCTACAATTGATGATGAATATATTCTTCATCTTTAAAAATATAATGCATTTACAGTTATGGGCTATCTAAGAAATTTATGTATTATGTTTTTTATCAGTTTAATCTTGTCTCCCGAAGCATTTGCAATAAATGAATGTCAAGATCTCAATAGCAATGCCGATACAATACCTCTATATTCGGGAGGAAAAATAAGAAAGTCAATCTACTCACAGACTGAACGTAAGCACAGTAAGTTTTATAATTATTTATGGGGGAAACATTATCGCGATTTATATTCTATGCCAATAACCATTCAAGCCGCTAGGCTGCATTCTATCTATGGCGGACTCATGTTTGCCGGTCAGTTTCCGCGATTGCATGCTATGTTTTTTGAGAATAAATCGGGACATCAATACTTATTAATGCCTGTTGGCGGATCTACCACTTTTATGGAATCGGACTTTTTTCAAAAGACATATAGTAAGCAAGAATATAAAAACACTTATTTAGATAAATTTATTGAAGATGCCTATACTATTACTCACCCTTATGCATTTCTGGTTGCCAATGAATTGGCCGATAATATTGACGTCAGTTCTTTTAATCCTAAAATATATTATATCCCGAAGAAAGCCGCAACAGATACAATTGTCGATGGAACAAGTATCGAAGATCGGTTGGTTGTTATATACGACCTGAAGAACTTCACTATTCGCTCTAAATTTATAGAAACCGAAGAATTATTAAGTAAAATACAAGAAGATAAGTCTTTTGTTGTGGATCAGGACAAATACATCCGTGAGCGTCTTTTAGATATATTAATCGGAGATTGGAATGAAACAGCAGAAAACTGTAAGTGGTATGGAGAATCTCGTAATGATAGTCTCGTTTATACACCTTGGGTAATTGATCGAAGCCATGCCTTTACAAAGGTCGACGGATTATTATTCAGAGGCATATTGGGGATGTTCGGACTCAGCAATATAACAAATTACGAAAGTCAGTACAAACATCTGAAAAAAGCGAATGCCTTTAGTTTGCCATTGGATATGGCACTTACCGCCGAAAGCGGTCGTGATGTGTGGATTAAGCAAGCTCGAGAGATCAAACATTTATTGACCGACAGGGTGATAGATAACGCTTTTACCTTATTGCCTAAAGAAATTTATGGATTAAAAGAGACCGAAAAGATAAAAAAAGAACTAAAGAAGAGGAGAAACACTATTGATCGAGTTGCTCAGAAGTATTATAATTTACTGCAAGAAACTCCGGTGATTACAGGTACTAATAAAAACGATTTATTTGTAATAGATCAAAAAGATAAACGCTCTACCAAAGTTCGAATTTATGATAAAGAATCGGATCGTTTGGTCTTTGATAAAAGCTATGACAAGGATACCAAAGAAATTTGGTTATATGGTTTGGGCGGGAATGATGGATTTGAAGTAGACAATAAATCGAAGAACCATACCCATATTATATTGGTTGGTGGAAAGGGGACAAATACATATCAGATTAAAAAAGGTAAGAGGATAAGAGTTTATGACTACGAATCTCATGAAGGAACGAATGACTCGCTTGCGGGAGCTAAAATCATTAAAACCGATGTGGAAAAGGTGCATGCTTACGATTATCAAAAATTGAAGTATCAAACGTTGAAGTTTACGCCATGGGGTGTTTATGATACCGATTTAGGGTTGTATTTGGGGGCATATGTTTCTAACACAATGTATGGATTCAAACGATCCCCTTATACTTATCAGTATAGGTTGGGATATAGCTATCTCGATGGATTTATGTATCAGGGCTTTTTTCCAACATATAATGAGAAAAAGAGTTTTAATATCGAAGCTTTCATCGGTAGGCCGTATAACTTCTTTAATTTTTTTGGATATGGAAACCAAACAGCTAGCAACAAAGATAAAGACAAGAATTATAATCGGGTCAATATTGCTAAGTATACTGTGCAACCGTCTTTTTATTGGGAACTCGATAGTACGCAGAAGTTCATTGTTCAGTCAAAATTAGAATTATTCGATATCAAGCAGCCAACAAACCGATTTATAAACACAATCTATGATAGCAACAAAGATATTTTTAAAACTAAAACGTTTGTGGGCTTCAATTTAGCGTATGAGATAAACTGTAAACCGGGAGCTATTATCCCCTCACTTAAGTTTTCATTGATGCCCGGTTGGATATTCAATGTAAGTGAATTAGGACGAAATATTCCTTATCTAAAATCGAAACTATCTTTCGATTTAGCCTATAACGATAGAATATCTCTGGCTACAGAACTAAAAGGTACAGTTTTGTTTTCCGATAAATATGAATTTTATCAGGCGGCAACGACTGAGCTTCGAGGGTTTAGAAACAATCGTTTCATTGGTAAGCAATCATTTTATGGGCATACAGATCTCCGACTCGATTTGGGACATCTGAAAAATCCTTTTACGCCACTTCAGTACGGTGTATTTGCCGGATTTGATTATGGCCGGGTTTGGTATCCCGATGAACAATCCCGAAAATGGCATACCTCCTATGGCGGAGGATGGTGGCTGACATTATTTAAAGGCTATACCGGTAAATTTTCCTATTTTCTGTCAAAAGACGGTGGACGTTTCTCTTTTGGCTTGGGTATTGGTTTTTAAACTTGGAATAACAGGTTTAAAAGAGGTGTCGCTGTGTAGTCTCTTGAATTTAGAGACTCTTTCAGTGCATCTATTCATTAAGAAAAACATCTTTCACTCTCTGTTCTTATAATAAGCATCCACCCTTAAACGCACATTTTCGCGGATATCCATCCAGAAGAGGTTATAATCGAAGGCATGCAGGTTCGTTATCTGCTTCAGTACTTTGGAAGACAGCTCCGATAAAGAGACCCAAAGCACTTTTGATGTAGGCTCAATTCTTGCGCCAACCTCGTGCGGGAGTAATTTGTTTAAACTCAGAAGCATCCCCGCATTTTTTTCTTTGGGAACTTCTTGTGTGGAGGTAGTCCACGTCAACGGGTTCACGCAAAGCGAGTTCTCATCCTCCTTCGACAATGACGGCAGTTCGCCTTCCAGATAACTACACCAGCCGACAAAGCACCCTATAGCATCGGGCGTTTCCCCAAAAGGAATATGGCTGAATGCACCAGCGGGCAAATAATACCCCACTATGTATGCGCAAACCAACTGTTTTTGCAGAGGTTTGCCATCAAAATAATCGTGCAGCAACCGCATGGCATGCAGGCTACCCTGACTGTGCGAAGCAATCACGATAGGTCTGCCCTGATTATAATGCTCGAGGTAATACTCAAAAGCTTCTTTTATATCGTTATAGGCCAGATTGAGTGCCCGCTGGGAAGGCTCGGAGGCTTGAGCGAAGAAAGTTTTGATATGCGCCTGCCTGTAGCGCGGAGCAAAAACACGGCAGGTAGCATTAAAAGCTGTGGCCTGGTTAAGCACGGCACGCAAGTCCGTCAGATGATTCAACACCGTGTCGCTCAGGTCGGCATTCCACGGAGCAGTTCGCATTGATTCAACCACTTGGCGCTTATTACTCACATCACTCAGCATGGTCAATGGATTTATACCGCTCAGAAAAGTGGTGGGGTACAAATAGAACACATCGGCCGTTTGGTTTCTCACCTCCTCTTTCAGAGACGACGGTATGCTGTCCGAAGCATCATGCTTATCGGGAGAGGCCGCCCAATAAAACGGACTGCTATAATCGGGTGCCGGGCCGGTGCAGGGTGCTGCGTCTCTATTTAACATATGCCCCACGCGGTTTAGAATAAATTGTTTTTTTTGTTTATATATTGGTCTATTCATCCTTGTTTTTCTTTTTTTTGGTTATTCTATGCAAAGATACAATTTAGAATAAAACAAAATAAGTACTAACTTGTTGATTTATACATGTTTGTTATTTTGTGCACGAACACGAAGCGAGGAGTGCTTTTTAATGATTGACCCATCTGTAGCCGCGTGAGCAGCTTTACCCGGTGTTAATTACACAGGGCAGATAAATGTATGGTTGGCAACTTTATAGGTCATTTAATTGTTTATTTAAAAGCACCAATCTTTACAGATGAGACTCGTTGCTTATTATTTTAATATTAAATTATTACAATCTTTAAATAATATATTAACGTTATGAAATATGATATAGGAATTATAGGCGGAGGCCCTGCAGGATATAATGCAGGCGAAAGAGCTGCGGCCGGCGGCCTGAAAACAGTTCTTTTTGAGAAGAAAGAAGTTGGAGGCGTTTGCCTGAATGAAGGCTGTATACCCTCTAAAACTTTGCTTTACTCGGCTAAATTATTGGATAATGCCAAAGGTTCGGCAAAATACGGAATTTCTGTTGAAGGTTCTCCCACGTTTGATCTGGATAAGATTATTGCCCGCAAGAACAAAACAGTAAAGAAATTGACCATGGGTGTGAAGATGAAGCTCACTTCGGTTGGCGCTACTATTATAGATAGTGAAGCTTCTATTTTGGGAGAAGAAGACGGAAATATAATTCTTTCTGCTAACGGTGAGCGGTATGAGGTGAAATACTTGCTGCTCTGTGCCGGTTCGGAAACGGTTATTCCACCGATAAAAGGACTTTCGGATGTCGATTTCTGGACTTCCAGCGAGGCATTAGACAATAAAACGGTACCTAAATCTCTCGCAATTATTGGTGGCGGAGTTATCGGAATGGAGTTTGCTTCGTTCTTTAACAGCATTGGTGTAAAAGTCAGTGTTATAGAGATGATGCCTGAAATATTAGGTGTGATGGACAAAGAATCGTCGGCTATGTTGCGGGCGGATTATGCCAAGAAAGGGGTCTCTTTTTATCTTGAAGCGAAAGTGACAGAGGTAAACGATCATCAGGTGATTATTGAAAAAGGAGGAAAAACGCAGCAGATTGAAGCTGAAAAAATACTTGTCAGTGTGGGGCGAAAGCCGGTTATAAACACGATAGGTGCGGATAAACTGAATTTGGAACTTCAGGGCCGTGGGGTGAAGGTGAATGAATATATGCAGACTTCTCACCCGAATGTATATGCTGCGGGAGATATCACCGGAGTATCCATGCTTGCTCACACAGCCATTCGCGAAGGAGATGTGGCTATCAATCACATCATTGGGGTGGATGATCGTATGAGTTACGATGCTATTCCGGGAGTGGTTTACACAAACCCCGAAATGGCGGGAGTTGGAAAAACAGAAGAAGAAATGAAGGCCGGCGGACTAAACTATAGTGTAATGAAACTGCCTATGGCTTATTCCGGACGTTTTGTGGCCGAAAATGAAATAGGCAATGGTTTCTGCAAACTGATTGTAGATGAATCGGATTACATCGTAGGGTGCCACATTGTGGGCAATCCTGCATCTGAACTCATCGTTACGGCAGGCATTGCCATTGAGAAGAAATTTACAGTCGAAGACTTTAAGCGGATTGTTTTTCCGCATCCAACGGTGGGAGAGATTATACACGAAAGTTTATCTATTTGACGAACGCATTTTATGATTTGCATTAATAGCACAATAACCGATCCATACTTTAATCTGGCAGCAGAGGAATTTATGCTAAAGCATTTTACGGAGGATGTTTTCATGGTGTGGCAAAGTGAACCTTCTGTCATTATAGGAAGACATCAGGATGTACAAGCCGAAGTAAACCTTGCTCTGGCTGAAAAGCATGAAATAAAAATTGCACGACGTAGTTCGGGTGGTGGTGCTGTGTATGATGACTTGGGCAATGTGAACCTCACTTTTATTGAGAACAGTAAAGAACCTGATTTTGGTAAATTTTCGACTCTGATGATTGATTTTCTAAGCACATTGGGAATAGAGGCTAAGGTGGACGAACGGCGCGGACTGACTGTGGATGGCTTGAAAATATCGGGAAGTGCACAGTCTATTTTTGGCGGCAGAATTTTGTTTCATGCTTCACTCTTATTTTCTACCAATTTAACCATGCTTACCTCCGTTTTAGAGGGCGACTTGAATGCGCTGAGCCACATTCCTGAAACGAAAAGAAAAAGCTATGTAAAGTCAGTAAAGAGTCAGGTAACCAATATCCGTCGGCATATGGCACAATCTATGCAAATCAGTGATTTTAAACAATTACTAATAAAGAATTTTTTAGATCGGGAAGCAAGTAATCGGCTCTATACTTTCAGTGAGAAAGAGAGAATGGAAATTGCCCGCTTAAGAGAGGAAAAATACAGCACTCCAAATTGGAACTTATGGCAGTCTCGCCCGACCAACACATATTCAGTTAATTTTAAAACATAATAATTATGTCCAAATTTGAAGTTAAGATGCCTAAATTAGGCGAAAGCATCACTGAAGGAACCATCATATCGTGGTCGGTCAAAGTAGGTGATGTTATTGAGGAAGACCAGATTTTGTTCGAGGTCACCACAGCAAAAGTAAATGCCGAGATACCTTCTCCGGTAGAAGGTAAGATTCTTGAAATACTATTTAACGAAGGCGATACTGTTCCGGTGGGAGTCACCGTAGCAATTGTTCAAACGGACGAGGATGGAGCGGAAGAAGCTACCGAAAGTTCCGATACGGAAAAAACGCCACAAGCAGAAGCCCCACAAGCAGAAGCACCTAAAGTAGCGGAAACGGCACCTGCTACAAAATCAGAAACGTCGACACAGGCAGCTGCTCCGGTCTCTGCTAAACCGGCGGCGCAAAAGGAAGAAGAAGCCAGATGGTATTCTCCCATTGTCCTCCAATTGGCCAATCAGGCACAAATTTCGGCCGAAGAGCTGGATAGTGTTCAGGGAACCGGCTATCTGGGACGATTAAGCAAAAAAGATATTCAGAAATACATCGAACAGAAAAAGAGTGGCGCCACAAAACCTGCTGCTGCAAGTCAACAATCCGCAGCAACCGCGTCGGCACCAAAACCGGCAAGTGCAGCTGTTGCACCGACAAGCCCTACCGAACAAGGCAAAGCTTCGCACGCTACTGCCGCTCCCGTATTATCAGGCGAAGATCGCATTATCGAGATGGATCCTGTGAGACGTATCATTGCCGACCACATGGTGATGTCTAAGAGAACATCGCCACACGTAACCAGCGTTATCGAAGTAGATGTGACCAAGCTGGTGAACTGGCGTAAACGCGTTAAAGATGAATTCCGTAAGCAAGAGGGCGTAAACCTTACTTACTTGCCGGCCATTACAGAGGCGGTGGCCAGAGCCTTGATAGAATATCCTCAGGTAAATGCTTCGGTAGACGGTTATAAAATGATCTTTAAGAAGCATATCAATGTAGGTATAGCCGTTGCGCTCGACGACGGAAACCTGGTTGTTCCCGTTATTCACGATGCCGATAGGCTGAACACCAAAGGTTTGGCGGTGTCCATTGATTCGCTGGCCAACCTGGCACGTGCCAACAAGCTTAAAGTGAATGATGTGCAAGACGGTACGTTTACCATTACCAACTTCGGTACGTTTAAGAATATAATGGGTATGCCTATTATTAACCAACCGCAGGTTGCCATTCTGGGTGTGGGCTTTATTGAGAAAAAACCGGCTGTTATCGAAACTCCGGAAGGAGATGTGATTGCTATCAGGCACAAGATGTACTTATCATTATCTTACGATCATCGTATTATTGATGGTACATTGGGCGGAAAATTCTTATACCGCATCGCCGAGTATCTGGAACAATGGGATAAATAAATGCAAAAACTAAAAAAAACATGAAAACATTTGACATAAAAAATACGGATAAAGAATTGCTGAAAAAGTGGTACCATTTACTTACTCTCGGGCGGGCTATGGACGAAAAAGCTCCTATGTATCAGCTACAATCTCTTGGGTGGTCCTATCATGCTCCTTATGCGGGGCATGACGGCATACAACTGGCTATTGGACAGGCTTTTACAAAAGGGGAAGATTTCCTGTTTCCCTATTATCGGGATATGCTAACCGTTCTGTCGGCCGGTATGACGCCGGAGGAACTGATCCTGAACGGTATTTCCAAAGCAACCGACCTCACTAGCGGAGGCCGACACATGTCAAACCACTTCTCTAAACAAGAATGGCACATCGAAAATGTTTCTTCGGCAGTTGGTACGCAAGATTTGCATGCCGTTGGCGTGGCACGTGCCATGGTGTATTACAAGCACAAAGGAGTGGCCATCTCTTGTCAGGGCGAAGCCACTACTTCCGAAGGTTATGTGTACGAGGCCATTAACGGCGCATGTACGGAGAAGTTGCCTGTAATATTTGTTATTCAGGACAATGGATACGGCATTTCGGTTCCCAAAAAAGACCAGACGGCTAATCGCAAAGTGGCTCAAAACTTTTCGGGATTCAAAAATATTAAAATTATTTATTGCAACGGCAAAGACGTTTTCGACTCTATGAATGCCATGACTGCCGCCAGGGAGTATGCCATTGAAACACATTGCCCTGTTATAGTGCATGCCAATTGTGTGCGCATCGGGTCGCATTCAAATTCAGATAATCATGCGCTGTATAGGGATGCGTATGAATTGGCATATGTAAAAGCGGCCGATCCTTTGCATAAGTTTCGCCGGATGCTTCTTCAGTACAAACGTTTTACGGAAGAAGAGTTGGTTCAAATTGAAGCAGCGGTGAAGAAAGAGTTGAGCGTTGCCAATAAAAAGGCCATTGCTGCGCCGGATCCCGATCCGAAAACTATATTCGATTTTGTTATGGCCGAGCCTTATCAACCTGAGAAATATAAGGATGGTACGCATAGCGAACAGGGAGAGAAGAAAATGCTTGTAGCAGCTCTTAACGAAACGTTAAAGAGCGAGTTCCGTCACAATCCCGATACTTTTTTGTGGGGACAGGATGTGGCTAATAAGGACAAAGGCGGGGTATTCAATGTAACTAAAGGTATGCAGCAGGAATTTGGCATTGGGCGGGTATTTAATGCTCCTATTGCCGAAGATTATATTGTGGGAACTGCCAACGGAATGAGTCGCTTCGATCCGAAAATTCATTTGGTGATTGAAGGTGCCGAGTTTGCCGACTACTTTTGGCCTGCCATTGAGCAATATGTGGAGTGTACGCACGAGTATTGGCGAAGCAACGGGAAGTTTACCCCGAACATC
This sequence comes from uncultured Bacteroides sp., assembly GCF_963677715.1. Lineage (NCBI taxonomy): Bacteria > Pseudomonadati > Bacteroidota > Bacteroidia > Bacteroidales > Bacteroidaceae > Bacteroides > uncultured Bacteroides sp. The sequence continues at coordinate 869,832 of NZ_OY782495.1, read as the reverse complement.
ACTCTGCGGCTTTCCTCCGGCGGATACATTGGCGGCGGATTGTATCACTCGCAAAACCTGGAGGGTGCTTTAAGTACTCTGCCCGGAGCGAGAATCGTTTATCCGTCTTTTGCCGATGATGCGGCAGGATTGTTGCGAACATCCATACGTTCGAAAGGCTTCACATTGTTCTTAGAACCCAAAGCAATGTATAATGCCGTGGAGGCGGCAAGCGTTATTCCCGATGATTTTGAGGTTCCTTTCGGCAAGGCCAGAATTCGTAAAACGGGAGATGACCTCACTGTTATCACTTACGGAAACACTACGCATCTCTGCTTGAAGGCTGCCAGCCGATTGGCCGATGAGCACATAGGGGAGGTGGAAGTTATCGACCTTCGTTCGCTTATTCCGCTTGATAAAGAAGCTATTTTTGAATCGGTAAAGAAAACAAGCAAGGTGCTGATAGTGCATGAAGACAAAGTCTTTTCGGGCTTTGGAGCGGAAATAGCCGCTATGATAGGAACGGAGTTATTCCGCTATCTGGATGCTCCCGTGCAGCGGGTGGGCTCCACTTATACGCCTGTGGGTTTTCATCCTGTTCTTGAACAAGCCATTCTTCCCAACGAAGAACGCATTTATCAGGCTGCAAAAGAGCTTTTAGCTTATTGATGGAAACGGAATATTAACTTTACAAAAGAGATATATTGATGAAAAAAATCGGATTATTTTATGGAGCAAGCACGGTAAGAACAGCTGCCATAGCCCAAAAGATACAAGAGGCATTTGGCGAACCAAAGCCCGATTTGGTTCCTGTGGAAAATGCATGGGAAAAAGAATTTGAAAAATACGATCATTTGATTGTGGGCACTGCCACGTGGTTTGACGGCGAATTGCCGAGCTATTGGGATGAGATGGTTCCCGAGCTGAAATCGTTGGATTTGAAAGATAAAAAAGTAGCCATCTTTGGCTTGGGAGATCAGGCAAACTATCCGGACAATTTTGTAGATGGCATTGGGCTGCTGGCCGACGCCTTTGAAACTGCAGGAGCTGCTATTGTTGGCTTAACATCGCCCGAAGGTTATACTTTCAATCATTCGCAGGCCGTGAAAGAAGGTAAATTGTTAGGATTGGCCATAGACGTGGATAGTCAGCCCGAAAAAACGGATGAGAGAGTTACAAATTGGGTGGCACAATTAAAGAAAGAAGGATTTTCATCTAAATGAGGTTAGACTAATATTGATAGAAAAAGTTCTGATACTAAAATGAGGATGTCTAAAAAGGCACCCTCATTTTTTATGACTGAATAAGATATACTATCTATCAACGGTCAATGGTAGACATGATTGAGTCAGGATAACGATTTCCCGCTATTTTCCCTTTGCCTAAAGCTTCGTTAAGCAGTTTTATCTCTTCGGCATTAAGAGAAACAGACTCGGCGGCAACATTTTCTTCTAAGTATTTTACGTGCTTTGTGCCGGGTATGGGTACTATGAAGTCGCCTTTTTGCAAAATCCAGGCAAGGGCTATTTGCCCCGGCTTCACTTGCTTTTTGGCTGCTATATCAAATACTACCTGCGCAGCTTTCATATTGGCATTAAAGTTATCTCCCATGTATCTGGGGTCGTGTTTTCTGAAATCGTCATCGGGAAGCTCGTCGGCGTGTTTGGCATTACCGGTAAGGAAACCGCGGCCAAGCGGACAAAAAGGTACAAGTCCGATACCGAGTTCAACTAAAACCGGAATAATGTCATTTTCAAGGTTACGTTCCCAAAGTGAATATTCGCTTTGGAGTGCAGAAACCGGATGCTCTTTGTGCGCACGGCGAATGTTTGCAACCCCTGCTTCGGAGAGCCCGAAATACAACACTTTTCCTTCTTTTACCAAATCGCCAACGGTGCCGGCAACCTCCTCAATAGGCACAGCGGGATCTATGCGATGCTGATAGAGCAAATCGATATGATCTGTTTGTAGCCTGCGCAGGCATCCTTCTACCGTTTCACGAATGTCTTCGGGTCTGCTTGTTCTTTCTGTCCCGATCTGTTTTCCGTCTTTAATCAGAAAACCGAATTTTGTGGCAATAGTTACTTTGTTCCGCATTCCTTTGAATGCTTTGCCTAGCAATATTTCATTGGCTAAAGGACCGTAAACCTGTGCTGTATCAAAAAAATCGCATCCCAGCTCGATAGCCCGATGGAGGGTTGCAATAGATTCTTTTTCATCGGCTACTCCGTAAGACTGGCTCATACCCATACAACCAAGTCCGATGGACGAAACCTCAAGTCCCTGACTTCCCAGCTTTCGTCTGCTCAAAACATTGTACGCATCATTTGCATTCATACTTTCTGATTTTTTTTATTTTGTTATCAATTCGAATTTCAACAAACTTTTAGCACTTGCCGGAATGGCTTCTTCGTTTGTTAGCGATGTTCGTCAATTATGGCATTCTGCCTTTGTGATACAAATATCGTGGTAAATATACCATTTTACTTTGTTCTAACGTTCTTTTTTGCTTTGTTGTAAGGTCCATCTTTATTTTCAAAAGGATATTCCATGCATATCTTAACATTCTTTTTTTATTGTAACTTTGCGCTCAAATTGAAAGAGAATGCAATATTTTGGTGAAATACTTTCTATAGGCGTAGCTGTGTCGTGGACCGCTACCGCACTCTTTTCCGAAGTGGCCAGTAAGCGGCTCGGCTCATTGCAGTTAAATGTAATCCGTATGATTCTCTCTTTGCTTATGCTGGGAGCTACCTTATGGTTTTTTACGGGAGTGCCTTATCCGTTGTATGCGGATGGAAAGGCTTGGTTCTGGCTGTCGCTTTCGGGTTTTGTGGGCTATGTGCTGGGCGATTATTGCTTGTTTAATTCGTATGTTCTGATTGGATCCCGTTTCGGGCAGTTGTTTATGACGCTGGCCCCCATTGCCGCCGCTATTTCGGGTTGGATTATATTGAAAGAACACCTCTCTTTACAAGTATTGGCCGGTATGCTCATTACGCTAACGGGCATCGGCATGTCTATTTTGAGCAGAGGAACCACCCATAGAATAGGCTTGAAACTGCCATTGAAGGGCGTGCTGTTTGGCATCGGAGCGGGCATTGGGCAGGGCGTAGGGTTGGTTTTGAGTAAAGTGGGCATGAATTATTATGAACTGTCTGTACCGGCAAATATGACCACCGTTTCTAATTTATTGCCTTTTGCTTCTACTTTAATCCGTGCGATAACGGGAATGATCGGCTTTTTGGTGGTGATGTGGCTTCGCAAGCAATTTTTTACCATGCCGGTGGCCATTCGCGACAGGCGGGGGATGAAGGCGGCTTTGGGAGCTACTGTCTTCGGCCCTTTTATCGGAGTATCCATTTCGTTGATGGCGGTGCAATATACCGAAGCGGGCATCGCTTCTACCTTAATGGCACTGACACCTATTTTTATCTTATGGCCTTCGCATTTCATTTTTAAGCAAAAAATAACGGTAAGAGAGGTTATCGGAGCCATTATTAGTGTGGTGGGAGTGTCGCTGTTCTTTATTTAATTCGCTATATTATTTACAAATAAATCTCTTTCTCCGAGTCTTTAGTTCCCTTTGCAAAGAAAACCTGTTTTCTCTGCAAAGGGAACGGGTTTTCTTTGCAAAGAAAGTTGGTTTTCTTTGAACCCCTCTCACAAGGCTTCTGTGGGGTGTTGAAAAATAGATACAATTGGTGAGTTCTACCCAAATTAAAGATTCGCTCCTCCGGATACTTCGATGCGTTGTGCATTGATCCATTTGGCATCTTCTGTGCAAAGGAAGGCTACCACGCTTCCGATGTCATTCGGCAAACCTACTCTGCCCAAAGCTGTTGACGAAGCAACCATACGATTGACTTGGGTATTGTCGCGTACTATTCCGCCTCCAAAATCGGTTTCAATAGCTCCCGGCGCAACTGCGTTTACACGAATACCTCTTGACCCGAGCTCCATAGCCTGGTACCGGGTAAGTACTTCAATGCCGCCTTTCATTGTGCCATAAGCCGAATATCCGGGATTGCAGAATCTGGCTAATCCGGACGAGATATTGACGATACCCCCGCCATCGTTCATCAGTGCGAGTGCTTTTTGTGTTAGAAAATACGGACCTTTTAGGTGTATTTGCATCAGGCTGTCAAACTGCTCTTCAGTTGTCTGCGCAAAAGTTGCATGAATTCCGATTCCTGCGTTATTGATTAAAAAATCGAATTTCTCAGTCTGGAATTCCTCTGTCAGTACTGCTTTTAATTGATTGAAGAACCGGTCGAAGCTTTTAGCATCACCAGTGTTTAGTTGCAGAGCGGCAGCTTTCCGCCCCATTTGCTTAATTTCAGAGACTACGGCCTCGGCGTCTTCTTTTTTGCTGTTGTAAGTAATAACAACATCGATGCCTTTTTTGGCAAGGTTCAAAGCCATGTTCTTTCCTAGTCCGCGGCTTCCGCCGGTAACTAATGCTGTTTTCTTTTCTGTATTCATTTTATAAACGTTTTAAATTGATTTAAAATTTATAATGCAAAGATAGAGGTCAAACGAGGTATGAGCATTGCAAATATCAATCCGTCTTTTGCGAAATTCAAACCCTGCAGTTTATGAGCGAAAGTGAACAGGTGAAAAAGTTGTTTGCTTTTTAAAGAAATTTGAGAAATGAGCTACTTCTTCGAATCCTAGTGTGAAGGCAACTTCAGATACACTCCAGTCCGTCTGTTTCAGTAGTATTTTGGCTTCCTGCAATACCCTGTTGTTGATCAGTTCGGTGGTGGTTTTACCCGTGTTTTCTTTTAAAACTTTATTTAAATGATTAACATGAACAGACAAACGGTCGGCATAGTCTTTTGCTGTTCGCAGACTCAGCTTTTGCCGCGAAGAGCTGATAGGGAATTGTCTTTCCAAGAGTTCGAGAAACAAAGAAGCAACACGCGACGAGGCATTATGTGTTTGGTAAAGTGCTGCAGCGGGTTGAAGTTTCTGTCCGAAATGTATTAATTCCATCACATAATTTCGAATTAAATCGTATTTGTGCACATATTCGGAGGCTATTTCTTTTTGCATGTTTTTGAAAATGTACGTCAGCTCTTCCGCTTCCTGATCTGTGATTTCGAATATAGGATAGCCTCCCGGTTTGAAAATAGGTAGCTCGTCCAGTTGTATTCCCGATTTGCCGGAAACAAGAAACTCGTCTGTGAATATGCAGAAATATCCACTTTGATTCAGGTCTTTGGGGATCCAGTTATACGGTATTTTGGGAGTGGCAAATAACAGTGCGTTGTTCTCAATTTCAATTACTTTGTCAGAATATTCTGCTCTGTTCCTTCCTTTTATCAGGCTGATTTTATAGTATGTACGACGATCATAAGGCATTGTGTTTTTTCCCTCGCTTCGGGCAATCAGTTCTTCCAGGTTGAACACATTGAAATGACCTATTTCCTTTAGGATGTCTTTAGGTAAAATGGCGTTTACGTCTGAATTTAACGAGGAAGCCATTTGTTGATAGAATTTCTCAATCGAAGTTGTATCCATAATTTTAAGATATTTGCAAAATTCAAATAGTAATAACAAACAGTATGAGGGATTGTTTATTTCATGCTAAAGCTCTTTTCTGCCCGGAGTCTTGATTGTAATTCATTGATTGGTGAAATGTTATTTTTGGCCAAAAGTGCGAAAGCTTAAAACTTATCTTTAGTTTGCAGTGTTATTCTATCATACTAAAACCTTTAAATTATGAGCAGTACTAAAATTAGTAATTTGTTAGGTGATCAGGCAGAATATTATCTCGGTCACGTTAGTAAAACAATAGAGAAATCACTCATTCATATTCCCTCTCCCACAATAATAGATGATGTATGGACCTCCTCGGATAGAAACATCCCCACGTTAAACAGTTTGCAGGCATTACTGGGTCACGGTAGGTTGGCCAATACAGGTTATCTCTCCATTCTCCCCGTTGATCAGGGAATAGAGCATACGGCCGGTGCTTCGTTTGCACCTAATCCGCTTTATTTTGATCCGGAAAATATTGTGAAGTTGGCCATCGAAGGCGGATGCAACGCAGTAGCTTCTACTTTTGGGGTATTGGGATCCGTAGCACGAAAATACGCACATAAAATACCTTTTATTGTGAAACTGAATCACAATGAATTGCTGAGTTACCCAAATACGTACGATCAGATTATGTTTGGAACAGTGAAGGAAGCCTGGAATATGGGTGCAGTAGCTGTCGGAGCAACCATTTATTTTGGTTCCGATCAAAGCAGAAGGCAGCTGATAGAGGTGTCTGAAGCTTTTGAATATGCACACGAACTGGGAATGACTACCATTTTGTGGTGCTATTTAAGGAACAGTGGTTTCAAGAAAGATGGGGTGGATTATCATTCGGCAGCCGATCTTACAGGACAGGCTAATCATCTGGGTGTTACCATTCAGGCAGATATAGTGAAACAAAAACTGCCTACAAACAACGGTGGATTTACGGCGATCAATTTTGCCAAAACAGATAAAAGAGTGTATACCGAACTGAGTTCGGAGCATCCTATAGACTTATGCAGATACCAGGTAGCCAATGGTTACATGGGAAGAGTGGGATTGATTAATTCCGGCGGAGAATCGAACGGTGCTTCTGACTTAAAAGATGCTGTGATTACGGCTGTAGTCAACAAAAGAGCAGGTGGTATGGGCTTGATAAGCGGACGAAAAGCTTTCCAGAAACCAATGAAAGATGGCGTTGAATTGCTGAATACCATTCAGGATGTTTATTTAGATTCTGCTATAACCATCGCTTAAGACAAAATATTATTGTTTAGTTTATTTGATTGTTGAAGAGGAGGATTCCAATGAAAAGCGGATGTTCTCCTCTTTTTCGATATTAATAGTTAGTCATTCTCTGTTGTTGGTGCATTTTTTATAAATAGCTAAAAACTAACGCTAAAGGAGTGCTGCTCGTTTTGGTAGTCGTATTCTATTTCCCAGCCGTGTAGCTTACATATCTGGTATGTAATGGATAATCCCAGTCCGTTGCCTTTTCTCTTTTCGGATGTGCGGCTGAAGCGTTTAAATATCCTTTCCTTGTCGAGCGAAGTTTCTTCTCCGGTATTGCTCACTGTAAAGACATTGTTTTTAACTGATATGGAAATAATTCCGTTGGGTATATTATGGCGTATGGCATTGACAATTAAATTGTTGATTAAGCTCTCCAGCAGAGTTTTATTGGCCATAATTACAATGGGATTGCTTATCTCTATGGAAACATGTATTCCGTCATTCTCGGCTAAATCTTTCAGATATAGCAGTTGAGTATTCAATGTTTCGTTAAAGTCTATTTTCTGCTGTTCTTTGAATTGGGAATTATCTATTTTGGCCAGCAGCAACAGGTTTTTGTTCAGCCGGGTTAGTCGTGAAGAAACGGAGTAGAGAGACTGGATAACAGCCACTTGTTCTTTGGTTAAATCCGGATTTTGGAGTAGCAAATCTAACTGCGATTGAAAAACGGCCAGTGGTGTTTGCAACTCATGAGAGGCATTCTCGATAAATTCTTTTTGTTGGGCGTACGTGTTTAAATCATTTTTAATCAGTTTGTCCAGATTCTCATTTAATCGCGAAAATTCTGTTGTTGTTGTTTCTTTGAAATTAGGAATAACGCCTTGTTCCAGATTGAAATTTTCTATCTTATCTAAACTGTCATAAAATGGTTTCCACAATTTCTTAGAGATCAATTGCTGTACCACTACTAGCGAAAGGATGAGCATGAGAGACAATATTCCGTATTGATAGGCCAGCATTTGTATCAGGTCATCCGTTTCTATCATAGCGATGCGGGACATCAGAATGAAAGGTCGTTTTTCAATGTTTATTTTGGTATAATAAATGCGATAATCTACTTTGTGTTCTTCTGCTCCGTTGTAAAAAGGCTTTTGTACCACACTATTCAGTGGATAAGAAGCATTAAACGGCATTATTTGCATATCTTCGTTATACTTATTCCAGTAATTAATGTCTGCCAGGGTATAGGTGGGAAGTTGATTCTTAATAAACTCATCACTACGATATTCAATGAGTTCATCTAAATCTTCGGCATAAAAATGTTTCATGATTAGAAAGAACAAAGGTAAGCTACACAGCAAAATAACAACCGTGTATCGGAGAAATTGAGTGAGGTTTTTATTTAATAAACTATTCATTCTTTCCACTGATAGCCTGTTCCGTATACTGTTCTGATGCCATTGGAGCAACCGGCTTCTTTTAGTTTTGCTTTTAGATTTTTAATGTGTGCATACACAAAATTATGACTATCAAGCATATCGGCCATATCTCCGGATATATGTTCTGCAATGGCGTTTTTGGATACAACTTTGTTTTTATTACCTATTAAGAAAAGTAATAAATCGTATTCTGTTTTCGTTAGAATAACATCTCTATTTTCAATACTGACCGTTTTGGCCAACAGGTTTATCTCTATATTATTAGTCTTGAAAGTATTGCTACATGTAAATTGTTGTCGGCGCATTAATGCATAAATGCGTACACTTAGCTCTGGCAGGGAGAAAGGTTTTGCCAGATAATCGTCGGCACCTGTTTTTAGCCCTTTTATTTTATCATCCAGTGAGCCGCGGGCCGAAATAATAATGATGCCGCTTTCTATGTTCTTTGCTTTTATTTCATCGAGTATTTTCAGCCCGTCTCCACCGGGCAGATTCAAATCTAATAAAATACAATCGTATGCATATAGCGCTATTTTCTCCATTGCTTCCTGAAAGTTGAAAGCCTGTTCGCACAAATAATTGTCTGACGAGAGATAAGTGACCATATTGTCGGATAGATCATGCTCATCCTCTATGATTAATATTTTCATGATAATTAATTATTTTATTGGTCAGAATCGGCAATCTGCCAGCTGCCACATAAACGTCTGCGAATATAGTACACCATTTTTAATCCGTCTGTCTTTTCTCGTATAAATTGACGTTCAAATATACTAAATTAACTTAGTATTTATTTTTTAAAGTTTAAAAAGATGCGGATAAAAGATAAAATTCAAACTTTATGCAAAATCGGCTTATAGTTTTGAACATATTTATTATCAAAAAACTATAAGGTATGAAATTTCTTTTTCTACTCTTGTTACTGATTTTATTCGATACCGGGTTTTCTTTTGCACAAGAAGATACGCTTAGGGTGATGCGAAAAGGAAATCAATCGGGTGTAATATCTGCTTCTGACTCTGTGAGTCAAAATATAAATCGGTTAAACACAATGTCTCCGATCGATAATTTGAATGATTTTAATGAGGGATTGCTTACAACACCTTATAAAGGTATGACAATGAGCATTGACCGGTCTAAAAAAATGGCTTTTTTTAATTCTTCTTATTCACGCTTTATCATACCGGCTGCACTTATTTCTTATGGCGCATTGGTGCACATGAACAAGTCGTTGCGGGAGTTGGATCTGAGTACGGAGCACGAAGTGGGAGAGCATTTATCTAAAACGATTCCTTACGATGATTATATGCAGTTTGTTCCTGCTGTTGCTGTATATGGGTTGGACTTTGCGGGGATAAAGGCGAAACACAACTTTCGTGACAGAACGATGATAATGGCTACTTCTTATTTAATAATGGGAGTGGCAGTGCAGGGTTTGAAATCGACTACACACATTACTCGTCCGGATGGGTCGAACAAGCACTCTTTTCCTTCCGGGCACACCGCTACGGCATTTGCCGGAGCACAAATTCTTTTCAAGGAGTATGAAGATGTTTCTCCATGGATAGGAATTGGCGGATATGCTGTTGCAACGGCTACGGCCACAATGCGGGTACTCAACCAGAAACATTGGGTTAGCGATGTGGTTACAGGTGCGGGAATAGGTATTCTGAGTACTGAAATCAGTTATGCTCTTTTGCCCGTATGGCACAAAGTTTTCGGGATAAAAGAGAAGAATGCCAGTTTGGTGGTGATGCCGATGGTTAGTACGGAAAGCTTGGGGGCAGGGTTAGTTTATCGATTTTAGTTTTTAGAATAACTCTTGGATCGTAACTTTAGCTATTAAATAGAGCAATAGAGAGTTTAAATTAACACTCTATTGCCTATTCCTGTTGTTATATTTTTTTTGAATTACTACAGGGTTTCAATCTCTTGCAACCAGGCATCTGATGATGCATCACTGGGCATGCGCCAATCGCCGCGGGGGCTGATAGAGATGCTTCCTACTTTTGGTCCGTCCGGCAAGCAAGAACGTTTAAATTGTTGAGCAAAGAAACGGCGGAAGAATGTGTGTAACCATTTCTTTATGGTTTCATCATCGTACACATACTTGAATGCGACGGAGGCAAGGCGGAATATTTTGCCCGGTCGGAATCCGAAACGCATGAAGTAGTAGAGGAAGAAGTCGTGCAGCTCATAGGGTCCTACAAGGTCTTCTGTTTTCTGTTGAATGTTTCCGTTTTCATCGGCCGGAATAAGTTCGGGGCTGATGGGCGTATCTACTATATCCAATAAGGTGGTGTGCGATGCTTCGTCTACTTCGTTCTCGGCCACCCACTGTACAAGGTACTTAACCAATGTTTTGGGTATGCTCGAATTTATACCATACATAGACATGTGGTCGCCATTATAGGTAGTCCATCCCAATGCCAATTCCGATAAATCTCCTGTGCCTATAACCATTCCGTTTGTCTGGTTGGCAATGTCCATCAAAATCTGCGTTCGCTCCCTTGCTTGTGAGTTTTCATACGTCACGTCGTGTACATTCACATCGTGCCCGATATCAGCAAAGTGTTGCATGCATGCTGCTTTGATGTCTATTTCACGAATGGTTATACCCAAAGAATGCATCAAGTTCAGTGCATTATTATATGTACGGTCGGTAGTGCCGAAGCCCGGCATGGTGATTCCGAGGATGCCATTGCGTGAAAGTCCCAACTTATCGAATGTTTTGATGCAAACCAATAGAGCCAGTGTAGAATCTAATCCGCCGGAGATGCCGATTACGGCTGTTTTCGACGAAGTGTGCAACATGCGCTGCGCCAATGCGGCTACTTGAATGGAGAAAATTTCTTCGCAACGTTCTTTCAATGCTTCTCCTTGAGGAACAAACGGGTGCGCAGCAAAGGTACGCGTCAGCTTTAATTCTTTACTATTAACGAGCTCTGCCTGAATGCGGATGGGGGCTTTGATATTGAATTGTGCTCTGTTGGTAGCAAACGTTGTGTTCATACGTCTCTCTGAACGTAAGCGTTCTACATCTATTTCACTGATAATTAGTTGTTCTTCTTGAGAGAAACGCAGACTGCTAGCCAGTATGCTACCGTTCTCGTAGATTAGTCCGTTGCCTGCAAAGACAATGTCGGTGGTCGATTCACCGAAACCGCACGAAGCATATACATAGCCTGCAATGCATCGGGCCGATTGCTGGCTGATGAGTGAACACCGATAGGCATGCTTGCCGATGCATTCGTTACTTGCCGATAGATTGAAGAGTATTTCCGCTCCCTGTAAAGCAAGGGAGGAGCTCGGCGGAATGGTGGCCCACATATCTTCACAAATCTCAATACCGAAGATGGTGTCGAAGGCTTCAAATAAAAGATTGGCTCCCAGAGGAACCATTTCTCCACAAAGACGTACGCTGGTTTCTACTACCGTGGAGGCTGAAGTAAACCAGCGTTGCTCGTAATATTCTTTGTAATTGGGCAAATAGGTTTTGGGCACTACACCCAGTATCTTTCCTTTCTGAATGACCACTGCTGCATTGAGCAACATAGAGTTTACCCCAACGGGCATGCCGAGAATTGTAATAATATCCAGTTGGCGGGTATTGTTGGATAGCTGCATCAAGGCCATTTCGGCTTCTTCTACCAGTAACTGTTGTGCAAACAGGTCTGCGCAGGTATATCCGGTGATGCATAGTTCGGGGAACACGATTATTTGTACGCCTTCTTTTTCTGCTTCAATAATGATATTTTCTATTTGCCGGGCGTTCGACTTGCAGTCTGCTACCTTTACCCGGGGTACTGCTGCGGCTACTTTCACAAATCCGTAATTCACCATATTCTTAGTTATTACTTTGGTTTTAATTCACATCTTACCGATGGTATCTTATGCAAAAATAGAAAATATAATTCAATATACTCTGAAAAATGCTCAAATACATAGCTACAACGTTTTTTTGATGGCAAATAATTTCCGAAACTATTTGGTGAATACAACTCGTTTATTACCTTTGCCCAAAGAAATAAAATGTAATGATTACAATTTTGTGAAATGATTAATGTAACCGAACATTTACTAAAGCATCAAATAAAACCGTCTGTACAGCGAATAGCTATTATGCAATATTTGTTAGACCACAAAACTCATCCGTCGGTGGATGAGATACATGCTGCTATTTCTTTATATATACCTACGTTATCTAAAACGACGGTTTACAATACATTGAAGCTTTTTGCCGATCAGGATGCGGCGCAGATGCTGACTATCGATGAACGACGTGTTTGTTTTGACGGCGATGCAACCCCTCACTCTCATTTTTTGTGTAAGAAATGCGGGAGTATATATGATTTTTTCTTTCAAGAATCTGCTAAAGATGTAATGCCACAGGAAGTGAATGGACATGAGATTACTGAAATACACTACTACTATAAAGGGTTCTGTAAGAACTGTTTAAATCATAATGACTAATTAAAATTTTGAGAAAATGAAGAAATTTAGATGTACTGTTTGTGGTTATGTTCACGAAGGTGATACGCCTCCCGAAAAATGTCCTCTTTGCAAAGCTCCGGCAAGCAAATTTGTAGAAATCATAGAGACTCCCGAAGCAGGCGGTCCGTTGGCTTTTGCTGACGAACACGTTCTTGGTGTAGCTAAAGGTTGCGACGACGAAATGATTAAGGATCTGAACAATCACTTCACAGCTGAATGCACGGAAGTGGGTATGTACCTAGCCATGAGCCGTCAGGCCGATCGTGAAGGTTATCCTGAAGTTGCCGAAGCTTTCAAACGTTATGCATGGGAAGAAGCTGAACACGCTTCTCGTTTTGCAGAATTGCTTGGCGACTGTGTTTGGGATACCAAAACAAACCTGCAGAAGCGCAAAGATGCTGAGAAAGGTGCTTGCGAAGACAAAAAACGTATTGCTACCCGTGCCAAAGCATTGAATTTAGATGCTATCCATGACACTGTACACGAAATGTGTAAAGACGAAGCTCGTCACGGTAAGGGTTTTGAAGGACTGTATAACAGATACTTCGGCAAGTAATCTTTGCTGAGAAGCACGAAAAAAACAGAAGGTCGGCAACCGAATAAAAGGTTGCCGGCCTTTTTTGCATTTAAAACCGATGGGTTTTGTTGCCTTTCTTATTTATTGAACTATTTTTGTAACATAGAAAATACAAAATCTTATAAATATGATCCGCATACTGCATACTGCCGACTGGCATTTGGGACAGAGCTTCTTTGGGTTTGATCGCACGGAGGAGCATCAGCATTTTCTCGATTGGCTTGCTGGTGAACTGAAACGGAATAGCATTGATGTATTGATTATTGCAGGCGATGTGTTCGATGTCTCTAATCCTTCGGCGGCTTCTCAACGGATGTTCTATCGGTTTGTGAGTCGTGTAACAACAGAAAATCCTTTGTTGCAATTGGTTGTTGTTGCCGGAAACCATGATTCGGCCGCACGCTTGGAAGCACCTCTGCCGCTGTTGCAGGAAATGCGCACGGAGATAAAGGGTATTGTGCCTAAGCAGGAGGGTGTGCCGGTGTATGATGATCTGATTGTGGAACTGAAGAATGCGGTCGGCGAAGTAGAGGCATTGTGCATGGCAGTACCTTTTCTTCGGCAGGGAGATTATCCTTTGACAGAAAGTGATGGAAATCCTTATGCTGCGGGAGTTAAAGAGTTCTATAAGCAACTTTTGCAACACGTATTGTTGCGAAAAAGCGTGAAACAGGCTGTGGTGGCCATCGGGCATCTGCAAGCCACAGGTTCGGAGATAGCCGAATGGGATTACAGTGAAAGAACCATTATCGGCGGATTGGAATGCGTGTCTCCCGAGGCTTTTGACGAGAGAATTGCTTATACGGCCTTGGGGCATATTCATAAGGCGCAACGCGTATCCGGCAGGGAGAATGTGCGTTATGCGGGTAGTCCGCTGCCGATGTCGTTTGCCGAGCGAAATTACAAACACGGTGCGGTGATGGTAACGTTGGCCGATGGTGAGCTTCAAACCATTGAAAAGCGGGAATATGCTCCGCTGGTATCACTGCTTAGTGTGCCGACGGGCGAACCGGTATCGCCTGAAGAAGTTTTGGAAGCATTGAGAGCTTTGCCCGAAAGGGAGGATAATTCTTCCGCACCCTATCTGGAGGTGAAGGTGTTGCTTAGCGAACCGGAACCCATGTTCCGCAACCAAGTGGAAGAAGCACTTCAAGACAAGCATGTGCGTCTGGCTCGCATTGTTTCTACCTATCGCAAGGAGTCCGATTCAAAAGCAGAGGAGAAAATGGAATCAGAGGGTTTGGAAGGTATGGACCCTTTACAGATAGTTAAAGTGACTTTTGAGAAGATCTATCAAGCTGAAATGCCCGATGAGATGATTTCTCTTTTTCAGGAAGCATACCAGGCTCTGTCTGTAGGCGATAATCAATAATTAAGGAAACTGTCAATTCATGAAAATACTATCCATACGATTAAAGAATCTGGCGTCCATAGAAGGAACGTTTGAGGTTGATTTTACCGCAGAACCTCTTCTTTCAGCCGGCATATTTGCTATATCAGGCCCCACGGGTGCGGGAAAATCTACCATACTCGATGCACTTTGTCTGGCGCTTTATGATAAAGCACCTCGTTTTGCCGCCTCGGGAGAAAACCTTTATTTGCAGGATGTGGGTGAGAATCAAATTAATCAATCGGATGTGCGAAACATCCTTCGTCGAGGTACGGGGGAGGGCTTTGCCGAGGTTGACTTTCTGGCGGCCACGGGGCGTCGTTATCGTTCTCACTGGTCGGTGCGCAGGGCCAGGAGTAAATCGACCGGATCTTTGCAGGCACAGGTGATGCAGGTTATCGATTTAGATACGGATGAAGAATTGCAGGGCACTAAGACAGAACTGTTAGCTCAGTTAGCTGTGCTGGTGGGTCTGACCTATGATCAGTTTACCCGTACGGTGTTGCTGGCTCAGAATGATTTTGCTACTTTTCTTAAATCAAAAGAATCGGCCAAAGCGGAGCTTTTGGAAAAGTTGACGGGAACAGAGATCTATTCCCGCATATCTCGTGAAGTGTATGCACATAGTAAGTTGGCGGATGAGGCTTTCAGAAGGGTGAAAGATAGTGTGGGGCTCATCGAATTATTGCCTCAAGAAGAGTTGGATGCATTAGTCAAAGAAAAAGGAGAGCTTGCAGTGCTTCGTGAGGCAGGAGTGAAGCAACTCTCGGCGCTGAATGAGCAGCTTACCACGCTTCGCTCTTTCGTCCTTCAGCAGGAACTGTTTGCTAAAAAGCAATTGGAGGAAGTGGGGCAGAGTGCAAAATTGAAAGAACTGGAAGCAGTATTGGGGCTTTGCAAAAAGAATATAGAAACATTCCGGCAGCAATGCGAGGCTCTGCAACCGGAGCTGAACAAGGCACGTGCATTGGATGTGCAGATACAAACGGCACAGAATGTTTATAAAGAGACTAGTGAATCATTACAGGCGGTGCACAAACAGACTGAAGAAGCCCGAACTTTACTGGCTGTGAAAGAAAAACGCATGTTAGCTTATCGGGAACAATTGCATTCGCCTGATTTGCAAAAGATGATTGTTACTACTGGAATACCAGAGAAGGAAGTTGCACAAAACATAGACTCAGAATTGCGGCGTGCAGAAGATCTTTTGTCTCAAGGTGAAGAATTGCTTGTGTTGCTTCAACGGGCAAACGATAAGCTGCTGGCCCGCCTGAATGCCTTTGGCATAGAGGCGTTGGGAAAAGAACAAGCTAGGCTGGGGCAGGAACAGAGCCGTTTGCAGCAAGCCCGGCAGATAGCTTTGGATCGTAACAAGGTGCTTCGGGAGCTGGAAGAACTAATGACTCAACTCTCTGCATTGCATGCAAAAAGAGTGCAATCGGAAAAAGAATCGGGGGCGCTTGCTATGCTGTTTACCTCAAAAGAGGAGCAGGTAAAGACATTGCAACGGGTTTATGATAATGCACGCACTGCCATGAATCAAAGTGTGGAGGAGTTGCGCGGCAGACTTCTTGCGGGAGAAGCCTGTCCAGTTTGCGGAAGCAAAGAACATCCTTACGGTGGGCACGGCGAAGTGGCCGACACCATTTATCGGGACATAGAGCAAGAATATCTGGTCGCTTCAAAAGAATTACAGCAATTGAACAATCGCACTATTTCGCTGAAGAGTGAGCTCGATCATTTGCAACAGGAAGAGCAGAGGCTTTCTGTGCAATTTACTGCACGGCAGGAGCAGGAAAAAAGTTTATCTGAGTTATTGGCAAGCGGAGAAGATTTGTTGCCCGAGGGCTTTGGGCTGCTGAAAGAAGCTTTGATTGAACGTAATCAGACTTTTTCAATCTTGCAAGAACAGAGTTTTGGTTTATCCACGGAAAAGGAAGAAGATGAATTGCGGCAGAGTGCTGAATTTGAAGTCTTTGAGAAGGGTCGGGGAGTGAATGATTTCTCTATTCGACTTGCTGCACGGGAACAAGAAACCAATCGATTGCTCCAATTCTTTGATGAACAATTGGAGAGCGTAAGGCTACATCTTCACGAGCTTTCGGAAAAACTACAAAAATACCAGCAACTCTATGAGGAGTGGCAACAGCAAGACGAAAAAGCGAAACGTTTGCGTAACTCTTGCGAGGCTTTACGTAGCACCATATCAGCCTGTTATTTGTTACAGCAAGAAGTTGAGGCAGCAAAAGAGAAACTAAACCTTCTGTTAGCGTCCGAAGAAAAGGAGCAAAAGCGGTTCGCAGCGGTAAGCGAAGAGTTGCAACGCTACCGTACAGAGCGAGGAGCATTGCTGCGAGGCAAAACGATAGAGGAGGCTGAAGCGGCTGTTCGCCGTAAGGATATTGAACTAAACGCCTTGTTAGATGCCGATCGCAAAGAAGTAGACTTTTGCCGTACTCGTATTTCGGGTTTGCAAGGTGAGATGCGGCAACTGAATGTTACAATTCAGGAGCTGACGGAGAAAAAATCACTTATTGAGTTACCCGATAACCTGCCGGAAACGATTGCTGCCCGGCAAGCGATGAATGAAGAAAACGACCGAAAGCTCTCTATGCTTGAAGCAAAACTTTTTCAGCAGGAGCAAAATCGTATTCGCTTGCAAAGCATTGAAAAGGAGCTGAAGGAGAAACAAGAGGTAGCTGTGCGTTGGGAAAAGCTGAACAGGCTGATAGGTAGTGCAGACGGAACGAAGTTTAAAGTCATTGCTCAGAGTTATACGCTCAACCTGCTGTTGTTGCATGCCAACAAACATCTGTCTTACCTGTCTCGCCGCTACAAATTGCAGCAAGTGCCCGGAACTCTTGCATTGCAAGTGGTTGATGGCGACATGTGCGACGAGGTGCGTACGGTTTATTCGCTTTCGGGTGGCGAATCGTTCCTTATTTCGTTGGCACTGGCACTGGGCTTATCCTCCTTATCAAGTAACAACCTGCAAGTAGAGTCGTTGTTTATAGACGAAGGTTTCGGCTCACTCGATGCCGACAGCCTGCGTACTGCTATGGAAGCGCTGGAAATGTTACAGATGCAGGGACGTAAGATTGGCGTAATATCGCATGTACAGGAGATGAGTGAACGGATAGCCGTGCAAGTGCAAGTGCATAAAGCGGTGAACGGGAAGAGTGTTATTGAAGTAAACTCAATATAAGGAACGATTCATAACTTCGCAAGAATGAATCTTATTTGAATTGCTCCTTGTTTAGCGAATAATACTTACCCTTCATATCCAGCAGCTCCTGATGACTACCCTGTTCCACAATCTGCCCGTGTTCGAGTACCAGAATGGTATCTGCATTTTGAATGGTTGAGAGTCGGTGGGCAATGATGAGGCTGGTGCGTCCCTGCATCAGTTGGTCGAGACCTTTCTGAATAAGAATTTCGCTACGGGTATCAATATTGCTCGTTGCTTCATCCAGTAATAATATGGCCGGATCTGCCACTGCTGCACGAGCGATATTCAGAAGCTGTCGTTGTCCTTGACTCAGGTTAGCTCCGTCATTTTCCAGCAGTGTGTCGTATCCCTGCGGAAGCCGCTTGATGAAAGAGTGCGCCGCCGTTAGTCGGGCAGCCTCTACTACTTCCTCATCCGTAGCATCCAGCCGACCGAAGCGGATGTTTTCGCGTACCGTATCTGTAAATAAGTGAGTGTCCTGCAATACGATAGCCATTGATTGACGAAGCTTTTCCCGCTTTATGTCGTTGATAGAATGATTGTCTATCGTAATCTTTCCCGACTGAATATCGAAGAAGCGGGGCAGCATATTCAGAATGGTTGTTTTTCCGGCACCTGTGGCCCCCACTAGTGCTATTTTGTGTCCCGCAGGAGCGTGAAGCGAAACTCCTTTCAGAATTGTTTTATCCTTTTTATACCCGAAATAAACATCCTCCATATCCACATCTCCCTTTACCTCTTGCAGTGTGATCGCATCTTCACTATCAACCTTTTCAGGAGATTCATCTATAATCTCGAAGATGCGTTCCGCTCCCGCAATAGCGGCCTGAATGCTGTTATATAAACTGGCCAACTCATTGATAGGTCGTCCGAATTGCCGCGAATATTGTAAGAAGGCAGCCAGTCCGCCTACATCGAACCCGCGAAGAATAGCCAGTAAAGCTCCCACAATGGTAATAATAACGTAGTTTAGTGTACTCAGATTCTGCATCACAGGCATCATCAGTCCCGAATAGAACTGTGCTTTCTGAGATTTCTCTTTCAGACTCCGGTTCAATCCGTCGAAGTCGTTTTCCACCTTGCGTTCATGGCCGAAGACTTTAATCACTTTCTGTCCGCTGATCATCTCTTCAATGTACCCGTTCATTGTTCCCAACGACTCCTGCTGCGATTTAAAATATTTTCGGCTTCGCTTTACAATACCTTTGGCACTAAGAAACATAAGCGGCACGGTGATCAGCGTAACCAGTGTCAGCATCGGACTGATAAACAGCATCAGGCAGAAAATGCCGATTAGCGTGAGTGCACCCGATAGCATGTCCGAAAGACTATCCGTCAGTGCATCACTGATACGGTCGATGTCGTTGGTATACCGGCTCATTAAATCGCCGTGCTGATGTGTGTCGAAGTACTTGATGGGTAAATGTTCCATCTTTCGGAAAAGATCCAGACGCATGCGGGCTACCGTGCGCTGCCCGACTTTATTCAGTAGAACATATTGGGTAAATGTTGCTGCAACTCCCGTAAGGTAGATCACTGCCAAAAACAACAAGATACGTATCAGTCCGGAGAAATCTCCGGGGATGATGTAGTCATTGATGATGGGTCGAAGCATATACGACCCTGCCAGATTAGCGACAATGCTGATGATGATCAGTATGCCGATTAAAATCAGCAAGCACCGGTTGCACGCCACGTACGAAACTAGGCGCAGAAAAGTTTTCTTTCCCGCTTTAGGTTTGCCGCCGTCTTTTAAATGATCTCCGGATGCCATGATCAGACTACTATTTGTTGTGAGTTATAAATTTCCTGATATACTTTAGAACGACTAAGCAGCTCTTCGGGAGTTCCGATAGATTCTACTTCGCCATCATCGAGCACAATTACCCTGTTGGCCGATTGCATCGTGTGGATACGTTGTGTGATGATGAGTACCGTTGTGTCGTTAAGCCAAGCATTCAGGCTGTTTCGTATCGAGAGTTCCGTCTCCGAATCTACGGCACTGGTGCTATCGTCCAGAATCAGAATCTTCGGTTTGCGAAGCAAGGCACGGGCAATGCAGATACGCTGTTTCTGCCCTCCGGACAAGTTGATGCCTCCCCGTCCAAGCAGTGTGTCGTATCTGTTGGTGAAAGTGAGAATAAAATTATGCGCCTCGGCCACTCGTGCCGCTGCTTCTATCTCTTCCATGGTTGCATCGGGTTTTCCCCAGCGCAGGTTGTCGGCTATTGTTCCCGAAAACAGTTCGTTATTCTGCAAAACCATGCCGATGCGGGCATGTAATTCATCCAGGTTATATTCCTTTATAGGGATGTTGTCAATCCGGATTTCTCCGGAGGTAGCATCGTATAAACGAGGGATAAGTTGTACGAGCGAGCTCTTGGCCGATCCGGTGGCACCTACTACGGCAACCGTTTCTCCCGGTTCTATATGGAAGCTGATGTTTCGCAGCACATCTGTTTCTCCTCCGTCGTAGCGGAAACTTACTCCTTCAAAAAGAATCTCTCCTCTTTCTATCTGGCGGGTACTTAGTACTCCTTCGGGCGTGTTGCCCAGTGAGGGTTGTGTGTTGAGTACTTCCAGAATGCGTCCGGACGAGGCCGATGCACGGGCAAACAGCATGATAATCATAGATAGCAACAGCAGTGACATCAACACTTGTGCCAGGTAGTTGACAAACGAAATCAGTTCACCCACCTTTAGCTCGCCCAGCATCACTTTATGTCCGCCCATCCACAAGATGGCAATGATGGAAAGGTTCATCACCAGCTGCATCAACGGGAAGATGGCAACAATAATATTGGATGCACGAATCACCATATCACGCAAATCTTCACTGCTCCGGATAAACTTTTTTGTTTCAAAATCTTCGCGAACAAATGATTTCACCACGCGGATATTGATTAGATTCTCTCTTACCACTTCGTTCAGGTGATCTACTTTTTGCTGCACTTTGAGAAAATAAGGAAACCCCTTGCGGAGAATCAAAAATACACCGATGCCCAGTATAGGGATGGCAGCCAGTAAGATAAATGCCAGATGGAGATTGATACGTATCACGAAAAACACAGCCATTACAAGCATCAGCGGCGAACGCAACATCAGGCGCATAGACATGAGAATAACCTGCTGAATGCGGTTAATGTCACTGGTTAATCTCGTAATGAGGGAGCCGGAGCTAAAACGGTCGATGTCAAAGAAAGACAGTTGCTGAATTTTATCGAATAAATCGGCACGCAGATCCGTGGCGAATCCGACGGATGCACGTGAAGAAACATAAACGTTGGTAATACTAAAAACCAGTCCCACGATAGACACCAGAATCATATAGCCGCCCACTTGCGTAATTACGGATAAGTTGCGCTGCATCACTCCGTTGTCTATAATGTTCGCCATAAACATGGGTTGTATGGTTTCGCACAGCACAGACACCAGAACCAGAAAAGGGCAAATCAGCAGACTTACCTTGTAGTTCTTCAGTATTTGCCAGTATTTTTTCATTTGTTTAATGTAATCACCGTAATTTCCGGCCACGCGCCAAAGCGGAATGGAAGTCCTACAAAGCCCAGTCCTACATTTACGTAAAGTCCGCGTTCGCCTTCCTTATACATGCCGCTCCATTCGGGATACATGAATGAAGAAGGTGAGTGATGCCCCCATGCCATCTGCATGGCGTGAGTGTGTCCGGCAAGCATAAGTTCCACGTTCGATTTTGGCAATACTTCCCGTCGCCAGTGAGTAGGGTTGTGGCTGAGTAATATCTGAAACAGACCTTCTGTGTTTTGCGTGGCTTTGGTCAGATCTCCGTATTGTGAAAAAGGAGGTTCTCCTTCGTTTTCCACGCCGATGAGTGCGATGCTGTCATTGTCTTTATGCAAAATAGCATGATTATTATTGAGCAGCTGCCATCCTAATTGCTTTTCTCTGTTCTCCAGTTCAACCAAGTTCTGTGCCAGATCGGCTTTGCTCTTCCAATGATAATAAGGGCCGTAATCGTGATTGCCGAGAATGGAATAAATACCGTCTTTGGCTTTCAACTTGGCAAGAATATCTTCGAAGCCGTTTAGCTCGTCGGCACGGTTATTCACCAAATCGCCTGTGAATACAATCAAATCGGGCTGCAAAGCATTTACTTTATCAACCGCCTCTTGCAGCGCATTGGCATTGCCCTCCCAACTGCCGATGTGAATATCGGATAGTTGCACGATGCGGTATCCATTGAAAGCTTTCGGTAATTTGGAGGAAGTAAAATTTACCTCCTTGACCTCAAAACGCGTTTTGCCGATGATAGATCCGTAAAGAATGATACCTACAAGGGTCGTTCCTAAAAGCATTCCGGCACAGACAAAAGGACTCTGAGGCCAGTGAAATGCGTAGTTGAACGGCAAACCCACCAGCGAACAAAGCATAAAAATAAGCTTAGGCAGTGCGAATAAGAAAAAAACGATGGTGAACCAGCCGAACCATCTGCTGTGGCGGCTGATGAATCCGTCGTCGGCAATGAACACAATGAAAGCCAAACCTGCCAGTAGCAATACAGAGGGCAAAAAATAGAGCGCACGTATAAGTAAACTATCCGTTAAACGGGTGATGAACATCCGAAAGATGTATAAATCAGGAATTATAAGAGCGACGGCCAGAATGGCCATTATGCGTTGTATCATAATTAATAAAATCTCGTATTTGTATTTTTAGAAAGTGATAACAGCTAACATTTCCCGGTTGTTCATTCTGATAACAAGAAATGTGAGAAAAACGCAGAGCACGCCGGCTTTTACAAAGAATAAAAAAAAATCGGCTTTTCAATGAAGTGATTATAAATCTTTGATTTTGCCCGATTGCCCTGCGATATTAAGTTCCTTTAATTCGTTTGTATTTTTATTTACTTCATTGAGGTGGTTGTATATTAGTTTTTTGTAGATGAAGCAGATGATAACGACATCTATTAAAACCAACGAAGATATAATGATTAATTGAGATTCTGTAGAATGTTTATACAGCTCCGTCATCCAGTAATACAGTGCAGTAAATGCAACCGTCCATAGTGAGATGGCAATAATTTCATATTTCATCCATCGGCGAAAACGATTCATTCGCTCGGCCACAATAATAACAGGCATTTCATCTACTTTCGTGTCTCTTATCCACCGATAAGTCTTTAAGTCCCATCCTATTCCGGCAATGAGTGTAATTCCAAGAAAAAGGCAAAGTATGGTTGAACGTTTTTGAATGTTGGCGTCCGAAATGAAAGAAGGTAATACGCACCATAACAGCAAAATCACTGCAATGGTCACTATACCTGCACCGATAGAGAATTTTTGCCAGCTGGTAATTCTCCCTATACTATTGCGTGCACCGTTTTTGTATTTGATAATCAGTTGGGTAAGCTTATCTTCGTCAATCAGCTCATCTTTTTGCAACTGTTCATCCAATGCATTCCACGATTTCTTTAAATCATCCAGTTCCATATAGCTAATTATTATTCGTTGGTTCGTTTCATTTTTCTCAGTTTTTCCTTGATCCGGCTTAGCTTGGTAGCTACATTGGTCAGGGTTAACCCCGTTATTTCTGCAATCTCTTCATAGCTTTTTTCTTCCAGATAGAGCAGAATGACGGACTTTTCGAATGGACTAAGCTGATTAATCAGCAGGTAAAGCTCTCTGAGCATTGTCTGTAGTTCGTCTTGCTCCTCGGTCATCCAGTAGACTTCTTGTGTCAAAGTCACTATTTCCGGAATGTTTTTTTCTTTTCTGATGAAGCTGATACAGGTGTTCAGAGCAATTCGATAAATCCATGTAGAAACCTTACATTCGTGCCTGAATTTCGGGTAGGCCCTCCATATATTGAGAGCTACTTCCTGATAAAGGTCGTTGAGCGTTGCATTTCTGGTAGTGTAGAGGTAACAGACTTTATAAATCATCCGTTCATACTCCCTTATCACCGACAGGAATTCTCGTTCTACATTCACATCCATTCTTCAGATTGCTTTTATTGGGTTAGTCGCAACGATAACGTATAAATCACACGAAACAATGATTTAGTGATAGATTTTTTTTATAGATTGGCTCCCAGGAATTTTCTCATTTCTTCCACCTTCATTCCCCGTCTGGCCGCATAGTCGGCTAGTTGATCTTCGCCTATTTTGCCAACGGCAAAATAGTGTGAAGCCGGATGCGAGAACATCAATCCGCAAACCGAAGCATGCGGATACATCGCTCCATTTTCAGTGAGGCTGATGCCTATCAGGCTCATATCCAATACCTTATCGAGCAGAAAGTTTATCGACTGATCGGGCATGGAAGGATAACCCACGGCCGGGCGTATGCCTTGGTACTTCTCCACCAGAAGATCCTTCATCGACAGATCTTCGTCTTTTGCATATCCCCACGCTTCCTTACGCACGTATTCGTGCATCTTTTCCGTTGCCGCTTCGGCCAGTCGGTCGGATAGTGTTTGCACAAGGATGTGTTTATAGGGGTCTTTCTCGTACAGTCCATCCATATCGGCATCAATGCATGCGGCAAAAACGCCGATGGTATCGGTAATGCCCGACGAGAGCGGACGCACAAAATCGCTCAGGCAAAGAAACGGGCCACCGTCTTTTTTCTTTGTTTGTTGGCGCAGCAGCGGAAAAACAATTCCGTCGATAATCAGGTTGTCTCCGTCTCCGTTGGCCGGACAAAGTTTAAAGAGGGTTTTTACCTCAAAATCCTGATCCAACTCATCGAGCATGCGGTTGGCTTCTTTGAAGAGCTGCATGGCTTCGGATGCTTTTTCGCGTTCATCTTCAGGGAAACCCGCCAGCCACGAAGCCCGGCAGGAATCACATCCGTGAATGTCGGCAATGGCCGCAAACCTCGGCTGAAAGCCCCATGCATGAAAAAAATAAATCCAGTTCACGTAAGAGGCTACCTGGTGTATCTTATAGGTTACTATCATTTAAATAAGAGTTGTTGTCCGCGATACGCTTCATCCACTTGTCCGTCGGCATAAACAGGGTGACCGTTAGCAAAAGTTTTTTCCACTTTCCATTTAAAAGTTTTGCCTTCCAGCGGGCTCCACTGGCATTTGCTTAAAATACAGTCTTTCGTCACTGTCCACTCTTCGTCGGGGCGCACAAGTACGAGGTCGGCCTGGTATCCGGGGCGGATGTATCCGCGGTTGTTAATACTAAAAATATCGGCGGGTGCGTGGCACATCTTTTCTACTATCTTCTCGATTGTGAAAACGCCTTCGCCTACCAGTTGCAGCATGCTGACCAGTGAGAATTGCACCATCGGCATTCCCGAGGCTGCTTTCAGTGCTCCGCCTTCTTTATCTTTCAGCAAATGGGGCGCATGGTCGGTGGCAATAACGTCTATCAAATCGGAATTAACCGCGGCTCTGATGGCTTCGCGGTTATTCTCGCTCTTTATAGCCGGATTGCATTTGATGCGTGTGCCCAATTTGCGATAATTTTTAAAAGAGAATATCAGGTGGGGTATGCATGCCTCCGCCGTAATCTGTTTTTCGGCCAGCGGTTTGTTTTCGAGCAGCGTTAGCTCTCTGAAAGTAGAGAGATGCAATATGTGTAAGCGGGCACCTGTTTTATGGGCCAGGTTCACAGCCAGTTCCGATGACCGGAAGCACGCTTCGGCCGAACGGATGATGGGGTGGTAGCGGATTGAAAGGTCGTCTGTGCTACTAAACCTTTTCTTGTATTTATCGGTATTTGCTTTGATAATGTCCTGACTTTCGCAGTGGGTGGCAATGAGCATGTCGGTGCCCGAAAAAATATCCGGCAGCATGTACATCCTGTCTACCAGCATATTTCCTGTGCTCGAGCCCATAAATAACTTAATGCCGCATACCTTGTGGGCATCGAGTTTGCCGAACCATCTGTAATTGTTACTGCTGGCACCGAAGTAGCAAGAGTAGTTTACGACTGATTTCTCCGCCATGAGGTCGAACTTAGCGTTTAACGCATCGATGGAAGTGACCGGCGGATTCGTGTTGGGCATATCCATAATAGAGGTAACCCCTCCTGCGGCGGCGGCACGACTTTCGGTCGATATATCGGCTTTGTGCGTTAGTCCCGGATCGCGAAAGTGCACATGATCGTCAATTACGCCGGGCAGCAGATAGCAGCCGGAGGCATCAATCGTTTCATCGCAGGGAGGAACGGGATCTTTGCCTGTAGTTATTACTTCGACTATTTTTTCGCCTTCTATCACCACAGAACCCGATACGGTTTTTCCTTCGTTTACGATAGAAGCATTTTTGATGAGTATACGTTTCATTTCTTTTGCGGATATTTGTTGAGCCAACTATGTAGTTTCAATTTGATTACGCCAAAAACAGCTTCCCCGAAAATGCTGCTATCCATTTTGGATGTTCCCAATTCACGGTTTATGAAGATAACGGGCACTTCGACAATGCGAAAGCCGGATTTAAAGGCGGTAAACTTCATCTCTATCTGAAAGGCGTATCCTTTGAAACGGATGCTGTCCAGATCGATGGTTTCCAGTACCTGTCGGCGGTAGCATTTAAATCCTGCCGTGGTGTCGTGCACGGGCAGTCCGGTGATGATGCGCACGTATTTTGAAGCAAAATAAGACATCAGCACACGCCCCATGGGCCAGTTAACCACATTCACCCCACTTACGTAGCGTGAGCCGATGGCCACATCGCCTCCGTCCTCGCTACATGCTTTGTACAAACGCGGCAAGTCTTTGGGGCTGTGAGAAAAGTCGGCATCCATCTCGAACACATAGTCATAATCGCGCTTCAACGCCCATTTAAATCCAGTGATGTAGGCCGTGCCCAATCCCAGTTTGCCGGTTCGCTGCATCATAAACAAACGTTCGGGAAATTCTTGCTGCAAGGCCTTTACTATGTTAGCGGTTCCATCCGGCGATCCGTCTTCAATAATTAGAATGTGAAACACCTTTTCTAAGTTAAAGACGGAACGAATGATATTTTCGATGTTTTCCCGTTCGTTGTAAGTAGGGATAATTACTATGCTGTCCGATGTCTGCATATAGGAATTTTGTTAATTTCAGAGACAAATGTACTGTTTTTCCTGTAGTTATAAAATAGACTGCATGAAAACTAAGGATAATTTAGTACTTTTGTCGCCTAATTAGCTTTTGATAGTAGCGAACAATGACAATTACCGAACTGCAACAACAATATGCTGGCCATCCGCATGTAGGAGCCGTAAGCAAATTGCTAAAAGATTCTTCCGTTAAACATCTTTTTTGCGGTGGACTATGCGCTTCCGCTTCCTCCTTCTTCTCATCGGTTTTGGTGCAAAACACCAATTATCCTTTTCTTTTTGTGCTGGGCGACCTCGAAGAGGCGGGTTATTTTTATCATGACCTCACGCAGGTGCTGGGCACGGAGCAGGTACTTTTTCTCCCTTCCTCTTTTCGAAGAGCGATGAAGTACGGGCAAAAAGATGCCGCCAATGAAATTCTTCGTACGGAGGTACTCAGCCGTTTGCAGAAGGGCGATTCGTCGCTTAGCATTGTTACCTATCCCGATGCACTGGCCGAGAAAGTGGTTTCCCGGCAGAATCTGGAAGATAAAACCCTGAAGCTTAGTGTGGCTGAGCGGGTGGATACGGATTTCATTACCGATGTGCTTCATAGCTACGGCTTTGAGTATGTAGACTACGTATACGAACCGGGACAATATGCCGTGCGCGGCAGCATTATCGATGTGTTTTCTTTCTCGTCCGAATATCCTTACCGCATTGATTTCTTTGGAAACGAGGTGGAGAGCATTCGCACGTTCGAAATTGATTCGCAGTTATCAAGAGAGAAAAAAGACAATGTGCTGATAGTGCCCGATTTGGGCTTGGCGAACGATGGCGATACTTCTTTTCTCGACTTTATTCCTGAAAATACGGTATTGGTTGTGCGCGATTTTCTCTGGTTGCACGAGCGCATACAGGCCGTGCACGATGAGGCTCTGACGCCTCAGGCCATACTTGCGCAGGAGGGTGAAGAGGGTGGCGGCGTTAGTCTCGAAGGTAAATTGATTGACGGAGGGGAGTTCACGGTACGCGCACTCGATTTTCGTCGCATTGAGTTTGGCAATAAACCTACCGGTACACCCGATGCCAGTGTTACGTTTAATACGACGGCTCAACCTGTTTTTCATAAGAACTTTGATTTGGTAGCCGAGTCGTTTAACGAGTTTTTGAAGAACGGTTATACCATTTATATATGTAGCGACAGCACCAAACAAACGGAGCGTATCCGTTCCATCTTTGAGGATCGGGGAGATGATATCTCTTTTGTGGGGGTGGAGAGAACGCTGCACGAGGGCTTTGCCGACAATACACTGAAAATTTGTGTGTTTACCGATCATCAGCTGTTCGATCGTTTTCATAAGTATAACCTCAGGAGCGACAAGGCACGCTCGGGCAAGGTGGCATTATCGCTCAAAGAGCTGAACCAGTTTTCATCGGGAGACTATGTGGTGCATACCGATCATGGGGTGGGTCGCTTTGCCGGACTGGTGCGCATGCCCAACGGTGACTCCACGCAAGAGGTGATTAAACTTGTTTATCAGAATGAAGATGTGGTGTTCGTCTCCATTCATTCGCTGCACAAAGTCTCCAAATATAAAGGAAAAGAAGGCGAAGCCCCCCGACTGAATAAGCTGGGCACGGGCGCTTGGGAGAAACTGAAGGATCGCACCAAGACGAAAATTAAGGATATTGCGCGCGATTTGATTAAACTATACTCGCAACGGCGAGACGAAAAAGGTTTTGCTTACACGCCGGACAGCTTCTTGCAACGGGAACTGGAGGCCAGCTTTATTTACGAAGACACGCCCGACCAGAGTAAAGCTACGGCCGATGTGAAGCACGACATGGAACGCGATGTGCCGATGGATCGTTTGGTTTGCGGAGACGTGGGTTTCGGCAAAACGGAAGTGGCCATTCGTGCTGCTTTTAAAGCGGTAACGGACAATAAACAAGTGGCGGTACTGGTTCCTACCACCGTGTTGGCTTATCAGCATTATCAAACTTTTTGCCATCGGTTGAAGGACTTTCCCTGCAAGGTAGACTATCTGAGCCGTGCCCGTACATCCACTCAGGTTCATTCCGTTATCAAAGAATTGAAAGAGGGGAGTGTGAACATCCTCATCGGCACACACCGTATACTGGGAAAAGATGTTGCATTTAAGGATTTGGGGTTACTCGTCATCGACGAGGAGCAGAAGTTTGGCGTTGGTGTGAAAGAGAAACTGAAGCAGCTAAAGGTGAATGTAGATACGCTTACCATGACGGCTACGCCCATACCCCGCACGCTGCAATTCTCACTGCTTGGCGCGCGCGATCTTAGTGTTATTTCTACTCCGCCGCCCAACCGCTACCCCATACAAACGGAATTGCATGCGTTTAATGAAGAAATTATAGCCGATGCCATAGGCTTTGAAATGAGTCGCAACGGGCAAGTGTTTTTTGTTAATAACCGCATAGCCAACTTACCGGAGCTTAGAGAAATGATTCTTCGTCACATTCCCGATTGCCGTGTGGCTATAGGACACGGACAACTGGAACCGGCCGCCTTGGAGCAGGTCATTATGGGTTTTGTTAATTACGATTACGATGTGCTTATTGCCACAACCATCATCGAAAGCGGCATTGATATACCCAATGCGAACACAATTATCATTAATCAGGCTCAGAATTTCGGACTAAGCGATTTACACCAGATGCGCGGACGTGTGGGGCGTAGCAATAAGAAGGCGTTTTGTTACCTTCTGGCCCCTCCGCTATCCAGCCTTACACCCGAGGCACGCCGCCGCTTGCAGGCCATAGAGAATTTTAGTGATCTGGGCAGCGGCATACACATTGCTATGCAGGATTTGGATATCCGTGGTGCCGGTAACATGCTGGGAGCCGAGCAGAGCGGATTCATAGCCGACTTGGGCTACGAAACCTATCAGAAAATATTAACCGAAGCCGTGCGCGAGTTGAAAACGGATGAGTTTGCCGATCTTTATGCCGAAGAGGTGCAGGCAGGAGGCGGAGTGATCAGTGGTGAAAAATTTGTGGAAGAGTGCATGATAGAGAGTGATTTGGAATTGCTGCTTCCGGACAATTACGTAACCGGCAGTAGTGAGCGTATGTTGCTCTATCGCGAACTGGACGGGCTAACGCTCGACTCTGACGTGGCTGCTTTTCGTGCCCGTCTCGAAGATCGTTTCGGTCCCATTCCTCCCGAAACGGAAGAGTTGCTTCGCATCGTTCCGCTGCGCAGGCTGGCAGCCAGATTGGGAGCCGAAAAAATATTTCTCAAAGCAGGCCGCATGACACTCTTTTTAGTTTCGAACGCGGAAAGCCCCTATTTTCAGAGTGCAGCTTTCGGTAAGATTATCGATTACATGATGGCTTATCCCCGGCGGTGCGATCTGCGCGATAAGAGCGGTAAACGTTCTATCGTGATTAAATCGGTGTTGAATGTAGAAATGGCTGTCAGTGTATTGCAGGAAATTACCGGAATGGAGGCCACGCACTAACTTATTGAATTTACTGATTATTTTACATCTTACAGAGCATTTTTCGCTTGCGGGTTGCTTTTGTAAAGGCGACCTGTTTTCTTTGCAAAGAAAGTTCGTTGCCTTTGCAAAGAAAACAGGTTTTCTTTAAACCCCTTTCAGTAAGTGTTTTGTTGATGGTTTTTATTGTTTACAAAAAATAAGTTTTATCGCTTGTTTACCGCTTTGTGTATAGCTTGTCAATCAAATCTTGCCGTCCCAGTTTCTTTAGCTCATTGATGATGTTCCGGCGCTCTTCGGATTTGTACCAGAAGAAGAACTGCCGTTGTGCCAGCTTCTCGCGAGGGGTTTTGGCACTGAATACCGGCTCCAGCGTATAAGGATGAAAACCGGTGTACCAGGCCTCGGTGGCTACGGTCATGGGAGTAGGGGTGAAGTCTTGTACCTGCTCCAGATGGAAATCAAGTTGTTTGGTAAGTATGGCTAACTCGGCCAT
The DNA here is from genome assembly GCF_963677715.1 of uncultured Bacteroides sp. Classification (NCBI taxonomy): domain Bacteria; kingdom Pseudomonadati; phylum Bacteroidota; class Bacteroidia; order Bacteroidales; family Bacteroidaceae; genus Bacteroides; species uncultured Bacteroides sp. The sequence continues at coordinate 838,968 of NZ_OY782495.1, read as the reverse complement.
ATCCTCCTCTTTGCATCCGGGGTGGCTGCTGATGAAGTAAGGAATGAGCTGTTGCCGCAGGTCTAGTTCTTTGTTGATGCGGTCGAATATTTTCTTGAATTCCTCAAATTGTTTGAAAGAAGGTTTGCGCATGATGTTGAGCACCTTGTCACTCGTATGCTCCGGTGCCACCTTGAGGCGACCACTTACGTGGTTGGCTATCAGCTCACGGGTATATGCTGCCGCACTGCGATTCACTTCCGGGTCTTTACTTTGGTGTAGCAACAGGTCATAGCGTACGCCGCTGCCGATAAAGCTTTTCTTGATGCCCGGCATGGCATCCACACTGTGGTAAATGTCGAGCAGAGGGCGATGGTCGGTGTTCAGGTTAGGGCATATTTGGGGATGAATGCACGAAGGGCGTTTGCATTTGCGGCACATGGCTTCGTCTCGCCCCCCCATCATGTACATGTTGGCCGACGGGCCGCCTAAGTCACTGAGGTAGCCTTTGAAATCGGGCAGTTCGGTTACGGCTTTTACTTCGTTCAGAATGCTTTCCTTGCTGCGACTTACAATAAATTTGCCCTGATGGGCGGAGATGGTGCAAAAGGCACATCCGCCAAAGCATCCGCGATGAATGTTGACGGAAAACTTAATCATGTCGTAGGCCGGAATGCGTTTGTTTTTGTATTTGGGGTGCGGCAGGCGCGTATAAGGCAGCTCGAACGATTGATCGAGTTCTGCTTGTGTCATCGGCGAATAGGGCGGATTGACTACTATCGTTTCGTTGCCCACTTGCTGCGTCATTCTGGCCGCAGCATATTTGTTGCTTTCTTCTTCTATGTAACGAAAGTTGGCGGCTTGCTTTTTCTTATCGTGCAGGCACTCTTCGTGGCTGCTGAGGGTAATGTCTCCTTCTTGCGCTAAAACGGCAGGTGTAGCACTAATGTAGGCTGTTTGGGGGATGTCTGTGATGCTCTTCAATAACTCAACAGTCATTTGCGACTCCTGTTGTGCGGCAAGTGTTTCATTCAGGCGGCGTACTATCTCTATGACGGGTTTCTCGCCCATGCCGTATATCAGCAGGTCGGCTCCGCTATCGCACAGGATGCTTTTCTTTAGGCAATCCTGCCAGTAATCGTAATGCGTTAGTCGGCGCATGGATGCTTCGATGCCTCCCAATATAACAGGAACATCGGGCCAAAGCTGTTTGAGTATTTGAGAATAAACAATGCTGGGATATTCGGGGCGCATGTCCGGACGGGCATCGGGGGTGTAGGCATCGTCGCTACGCAGGCGTTTGTTGGCCGTATATTTGTTGACCATGGAATCCATGCAGCCCGCACTGATGCCGAAGAAAAGACGGGGGCGTCCCAGTTTTTTGAAATCACGCAGATCGTCTCTCCAGTTGGGCTGGGGCACAATGCCCACGCGTAAGCCTTCCGCCTCGACAATACGGCCTATGACCGCTGCGCCGAATGATGGATGATCGACATAGGCATCGCCGCTGAAGATGATTACATCCAGTTCTTCCCAGCCGCGGAGCTCTACTTCTTTTTTGGTTGTGGGCAACCAATCGGTCAGTCTGTATTCTTTCATGGGGGCAAAGATACGGATAATTTAGTTTACCTCCGACAATAGGTTCTTGCTTCGTTTACGAAATAGTAAATTCCAGTGTCATCCGGTCTCCGTCATAGATCTCACGAAAACCAATGTGCTGCTCCGATAGGTATGTTTTCAAATCGCCGAATGCATCAACATCATCCATGATGATTTTGATGCATTCGCCCGGTTTGGCAGTACAAATGGCGGCAACAGCCGGAATTAGCGGACTGTATTTTGTTTCTCCGCAAGTGTTAATCGTTGTCATGACTTACTTTCTTCTTCGGACTCTTCGTCCTTAGAGATCCATTTTAAATATAGCTTGATGAGTTGTTGCAGGCCGAAGGCTTTCATGTTACTATGATAAATAACATCAATGCAAAGATCAAGTAAGTTTTTACTGTCTTCTACTTGCGAGGCTATCAGGGAGCGGATGTTGAGTCTTAATTTATCGAGCACAGCTTCGTCTACAATGCCGGTGCTATCGATAAGGTGGCGAAACAATGCGTATTTTTCAATGGTTGCCAGATTCTTGTCTGAAACTTCCATGCTGCGTGTGCCGGATGGATTCGCTTGTATTGTATACATAGTGTTTCTGTTTTTGAGGTTATTACTATAGGCAAAGATATAATTTATATCGGATAATCTGCATGGAACCTGTTTTCTTAACTTAATTTGTAAATAGCTTTTAGCGTTCGGAGAAAAATTTCAGTACAGAGGCCATAATACCGGCTCTGTCTGTTTCTGATTCAATGCTTTCGAAAGGGAAGCCCAGTACGAATGTACGGTAATTTCCTTTATAAGCAATGCCTGCGCTCTGATTGCCGGGGGTGTATAGAAATACCGGGAAAGCCGAAGATACGGGTACAATGCAGTCGGGACGGGTTACTGCGTATGTCTTTTCATTGGGCAGGCGGGGGATGGTCAGGGTGCGCCCCAGTCCGCTGATGTGATCGGAGCGACTGTCGCGCAGGGAACTCTGGTATCCGTATTTGAGCACTTTTTCAGTAAACTCACGGTTGCCCTGCGAGTCGCTCATATCGCTGCCTACATACGAACCGCTTACCAAAATGTTGCCGCCCGACTGGCAGTAAGCGGTGATGAGTCGCTGCATGGGCGAGGAGAATGTTTTGTAGTAAACGTTTCGTGTCGGATTGCTTTGTGTGTCATCTTTTTCTAACCCCAGAATGAGGTCGACAATGGGATAGTTGCCCATGAGCACGGCACCGCTCTCTACGGCTTCGTTGCTGCACGATACGAAACTGTAGTTTCCGGCTGCCTGAATGGCTTTTCCATGGATGAACGGATAGTCGAACGTGTTGCCGATAATTTTCATTCCTTCTAACTCGCCACCGCTATAGCCCAGACTTCCTTTTCCTTCTTTGCCCGCTTTCTTTCGGTCGAACCCTGTTTGGGCACCGCTCAGCGAAATGTTATATAGGTAAGGTACTCCGGGATCTTCTCCGAGATCGAAACCTGCTTCGTCGGCATTGTCGATTACTGCCGGACCGCTTATGCGATCGAACCCGTTGACGATCAGTACTTGTCCGCGCTCGCGTTTGGCTTTATAGGCCGAAAGTATTTCGGAAGGAAAGCTTTCTCCGCCACGGTTCACCGCTGTTACTTTAAACGAATAGACCAGTCCTGTTTCTATTTTTGCGGTATAAGAGGGAGAGTGAACCAGCACGCCATTGTCGAATCCGCCACGTCCCAAGCGAGTATATACAACGTAGTCTTTAGGCTTTGCACTCGATTCCTGCGGGTCGTCTTCACCTTCCCAGGTTAGCTCTAATCTGTTTTTTTTCTTTCCGAACTGAATAGCAAAATGGCTTACAGGCAGGGGCTGAACTACATACTCCTGATCGTGCTGGGTGCATAAGAACCGAAGGATGGATTTGTAGAGCGAACGGCCTACGGTAAATTTAAAATTCGGATCGTGCCCCAGTTCCATATCGGCGAAGTTCTGGTGAGCGAGCAGCTCGATGATGGCGGACGGCACGGCAGGCAGGCGGGTTTCGCTATAATTCCTGTCCCACAGATTGCGTCGGGTCCACTGTACGTTGAATGTAGAGCGGATGTCTTTTTGCAGTTGGGTTAGCATGATGTCTGCCATGTCTCGCGAGGCATAACGACTTACGCCGGAATTCAGTAACCCGTTATTGAATTGGGTCGTATAAATTCCCAGCGAACCGATAATCTTATTCTCTTTACTGAATCCGGCATCGCTGTGCAGGGCAACAGACATTTCAAAAGGCACACCCAGCCCTTTTTGGTTGGGGTTATAAACCGAACCGCCGGACAGATAGTTGATGGTGTTGGCACGTGCGTTGATGTCATCGGTATAATCATTGGTTCCTTTGCGGCCTCCGTAAACCTCGTAGGGCATTCCGTTCCATTGGGCGGAGTAGCGGGCACCTTCCAGATAACGCGGCAGAGTGCTCACACTGTTTCCGCGCAAGATGGTTCCCATACCTCCTCCAAAGCGCACGGCGTCGGCACAGATCACCCCTTTTTCTTTGCTTTCATTGCTTAGTACCACCATGCCGTAATCGTTGTTTCCTTCATCAAACTCAAAGGTTCCTAAGTATACCCATGTGCCGCTCCCTATTTGCTGGTTCACTTTGAACTCGGTTACTCCTCCTTTATGAAATATCAGGTATTTGGCATCGCTCACGCTATTGGGCAGTGTTTGATACGAAACATACACGGCATAGCTTCCGGTTTGGGGAATGTCCGGTATCCATTCGGCAAAAGCTTTATTCTTTTTCTTTTCTGTTTGCGTGTAGCGCACTGTGCCCGAAAGAAAAGGGTTTTCTCCGTCGCGATATATCGTCTTTTTTTGTGCAAAACCCGGCGTGTCCGACGTGTTCCAGCGTGCTTTGCGGCTTTTCATTTCCAGATAGATGGAACCGCTTCTCGGACTATCATTATCTACCACCACTTCTTTTTTTTGCGTATCCCGCTCGCGGGGAGTAAATACGTTGGCACCGGCATTCTCCAGCATCGGGATGAGGTAGGGCAGTATAAAAGACTGAGTGAATAAATCTTCGGTGGTAGAGAACAGGCGCGGTCGCTGCCAGCCCCATTCGTTTTTATCATTGATGTAATATTTGCCGTGACTTTGCCACAAAGCAATGTGGCGGCCGTCCAGTCCGCGGTTTATTTCGTATGGGCGCGAGTCGTTGGTAACCCACGGAGCACCGTGATAGGTTATCTCTGTGTAAAGGCGTGATTTATCTTTTTTGCTCTTCCGGTAGATGTTGGGAATCAGTTCATCGATGGATTTGCCGTCCGTCACTACCGTTATGTCGAAAAAGCAAACCGGCCCCGGTAGTATTTGTTTCAATTGTCTGTAGATGTTCTCTGTTGTTTCGGGTAAAAAGGGCTGGTAGGCAAAGTGATCGTTGGCGTATATCTGTAATTTTTTGTGGTTATAGTCAATCCGGAAACTATCCAACCGACACGTGCCTACGTTGGTTGAAGAACAGGTATATTGCTGGAAGTAATCTCTTAGCCGCTCTCCTACGTTTTGTTCTATCTCTTGCGCAAAGGCGTGTACGGCCGAAAATAATATCAGGATAAAGAATAGGATTCGCTTTTTCATGATTTATGCAAATTGTGATACAAAAGTATGCGTTAAAAGTTGAAAAACGAAAGGGGATAGGTTAAGGATAATTAATGATAAATTTTTAAAACGAAAAAAGGTGCTCCAACCTTTGCTGAAGCACCTTGCTTGTTTATGATAAATATTTTTTGTTTATAACGGAATGTATTCGACGAAAGCTTCCATTGCTTCGTAAGAAGCCAGTCCCAGATTGTCATACAATGCTGCCGTGCCGCGGTTTCGCTCTTCGCTGCGTTGCCAGAACAAACGTTCGTCGTTGCCCATAAACGGAGCACTTTCCATTTGCGACTGATGTTTTAGGATGGAATTACGTTTTGCCCGCAGTTCTTCCGGACTGATAGGAACAGCCATTTCGATGTTCTCTATTTCCCATTCGGCCCAAGCACCGCGATACATCCAGATGCGGCAATCTTTGAGCCATTTGGCGCCTTCTTCTTTTTCCAGATCGATGGCGGCAAAGACGGCATCCGTACAAACACGGTGTGTGCCGTGCGGGTCGGCCAAATCTCCGGCTACGAATATTTGATGAGGTTTTATTTCCTGAAGCAGCTTGCGCACGATGTTTATATCTGCTTCGCTAATGGGGCTTTTCTGAATTTTGCCTGTTTCATAGAAAGGCAGATCCAGAAAGTGGCAACGATTGAGCGGAATATTGTTATAGGTACAAGCGGTGCGTGCTTCGCCCCGACGAATAAGCCCTTTGATGGTTAATATGTCGCGAGGGTCGGTGTCTCCGTCTTTTTTGTCCTTCAGTATATCCCGTATCTCTACGTATTTGTCGCTGATAACTTTATCTTCGCTGTTTATAAATATCTGGTTGAATCCGTTGATAAAGTGAAGGAAACGAATAACTTCTTCATCGCCTACGGCAATGTTTCCGGAGGTTTCATAAGCAATATGCACTTCATGTTTTTGCTCTACCAGGCGTCTGATTGTTCCTCCCATGGAGATCACATCATCGTCGGGGTGCGGAGAAAAAACGACAATTCGTTTAGGAAACGGTTTGGCACGCTCGGGGCGATAAGTGTCGTCTGCATTGGGCTTTCCGCCAGGCCATCCGGTGATGGTGTGTTGCAGGTCGTTGAATATCTTAATATTCACGTTGTAAGCAGAGCCGTAAAGGGCCAGCAGTTCGCTCAGACCGTTTTCATTGTAGTCTTTGTTGGTCAGCTTCAAAATAGGCTTTTTGGTTAGCGAACAGAGCCAGACGATGGCGCTGCGGATAAGTTTATCGTTCCACTCGCAGGCGGTAACCAACCACGGACGCTGAATGCGGGTGAGGTTGGCAGCCGATGATAAGTCTATGGCTACTTGTGCGTTGTTATGCGTTTGCAGATAAGAGGCCGGTATGGTATCTGTTACGGCTCCTTCCACACACTCTTTGATCATGTTTGCCTTGTCTTCTCCCCAAGCCATGAGGAAAATCTTTTTTGCGGCCAGAATGGTAGATACACCCATCGTAATAGAGCTGATAGGCGTGCTCTCTATGCTGCCGAATGTTTTGGCTGCTTCGTCTCGCGAGGCATTGTCGAGGAGAATTAATCGGGTTGCCGAGTTCATGCGGGATCCCGGCTCGTTGAATGCAATGTTACCAACACGCCCGATGCCCAGAAGCACGATATCAATGCCTCCTAAGCTTTCAATGCGTTGTTCGTAAAGGCGGCAATATTCCAGAATGGTATCTTTGGCAATGGTACCGTCGGGCGTAAAGATGTTCTGTTTATCAATATCGACATGATCGAGCAACATCTCTTTCAGTGCATTAAAATTACTGTTGATGGCATCCGCATTGAGTGGATAGTATTCGTATAGATTGAATACGATGACATTACGGAAACTTAAGTTTTCTTTTTGATGCAGGCGAACCAGTTCGGAATAAACATTGCGCGGGGAGTTGCCGCCAGTCAGAGCTAGCACGCAAAAACGACCTGCTTTTTGTTTTTCGCGGATTACCTGGGCTATTTCACTTGCTATGTGTTGTGCCCCTTCTTCTACGGATTCATAAATATCTGTAGGGATTTTCTCGAATCGGGTTAATACCGATCTCTCAAATGCATTCTCTGGTCTGTAGTATCTGGGGGAGACCCTGTTGAGAGTGATTTGAGAACTAAGATTTGTCTTCATAAGTTCTTGTTAAGTTATACAAATTAAAGTCATACGACCGTTTTGATCGACAAATATACAAAAGATGTTTGTTATGAAACCCTCTGCTGTTACATATTGTTGTAAAATGAAGAAGCTTTTAACATTTATTCCACCACTATTTTATGTTAACAAGAAACTGTCGGCGTCTTTCCATACGGGAAATTTATTGCGGAATTGTAGCAATGAGGGGAGGTCGATGATGGCAGATGTTGTGCATTCGGTATTATCCGGAGTGGTAATAAGTCGCTCTCCTTTAGCGGAGTAGAGTACGCTTCCTCCATCATAATGCAAGCCGTTGCCGTCGGTGCCGACACGGTTAACGCCACATACGTAGCTCATGTTTTCCAGTGCTCTGGCTCTCAATAAGGTATCCCATACGTGGCGACGAGAAGCAGGCCAGTTGGCCACATAGATAAGCAGATCGTATTCGTTATTTACATTTCGGCTCCATATCGGAAAACGAAGATCGTAGCAGATTAACAGGCAAATGTTCCATCCGTGGTAGGGGATGAGTAGCCTTTTGTTGCCGGAGGAGAAAGAATTATATTCATCGCCCATACGGAAAAGATGTCGCTTGTCGTAATAATAAGAGGCTCCTTCGGGGGTGAAGAAGAAAGCACGATTGTAGTATTTCGAGTTCTCCTCGGCGATGTAGCTGCCGGTTATGGCAATGTTGTACTCTATTGCCCACGACTGTAGTGTGGTGATGGTTTTTCCGGTAACGGGTTCGCCCAGAGAATGGCTTTGCATACTGAAACCGGTAGAAAACATTTCGGGTAGCATGGCAATATCCGTCTCTCCGCGGAGTGCTTCAAGTTTACCGCGGAGCATACGGAGATTTTCTTCTTTGTTTTCCCAGACAATGTCTGTTTGCAGAATAGATATTTTTAGTTGGTCGGAATGCATAGTGTTATGCGGAATATGATTATTCTATTCAATCTTTCCTACTGTGAAATTTTCAGGGTGTTTCCCTTTAAATTGTTTGTAGTATAGCTTAACTTCCCGCATGTCTTTATCTATGTCTCCCGATGGAAAAATTGATTTCTCGGCAGTGATTGTTTTGGTTTCATAGTCGATGGCTACTAAAACAATCGGAACCTGGGCTTTCATTGCTATGTAATAGAAACCTTTTTTCCAGTTGGGATTGGCTTTACGGGTACCTTCGGGGGTAATAGCCAGATGGAACGTTTTACTTTCGGCAAAGTGGGTCACCATTTGATCAACCAAAGATGTTTTGCGTCCTCTGTAGACAGGGATGCCTCCTACTGATTTAAAGAAAATACCTAAGGGGAAGAAAAACCATTCTTTTTTCATCATGAAACTGGAGCTTTTCCCAATAGCTCCATAAAAAAGTTTACCGATGAATAAATCCCAATTGGTAGTATGCGGTGCAGCACAAACGATGCATTTTTCAAAGTCGAGTGCGGTTACTTTTTCTTTCCACCCCAATAAGCGGTGATAGATAAAACTGTAGATTGCTTTTTTCATGCTTAATTAGGCTTTCTATTTTTTATTCAGCTTCCCGATAGCATCAATGATTTCATTGGTTTTTGAGTCGAAATCCAGGCGGAATTTTTTGTAGAATCCTTTCACGTTTCCCGGTTCTGTATGGCTGATGCGAGATACAAAATCGTCTTGGATCTTTAGAATGTTGAGCATGAGCTCATCAGCTTTTGCTTTATCGGTTCCGGGTATGTAGGTGGCATTTACTATGCATTCGGTAAATAGTTCGCCAATAATATAGTTTACGCTCTTTTTAAGTAATCTTCTGCTTGCCATAATCTTTACGCTTTTATGTATTTAATATAAAATAATGGGCAAAGATAGGCACATTCTTTTGGTTTAGACGAATGTTTGTACTTTTTTTAAGGAAAAACATGGGGCAAAAGCAGCAGAAAGTCCTTTTTAACTGCTGCTTTAGCAAGACGACCGGATTATGTTTTTTGAGCTATTTTTTATACTCAATAACAAAGTCGAAGGTGAGATATTTTTTTTGGTTACCATCAATTGCCAAGGGAACTGTTATGGATGCCGAACTTTTATGGCCTTTCTTTTTTAGCTCTTGTTTGTCGAAAATCTTTCCGTTCTGTTTGTTTGCATGTAGTATTTGGGGAGCTATCTCTCTGGAAATAGAAGATTGTTCTTTTATTACACTGATGGTATCCGATGCTTGTTCGCTGTTCTTATTCTTAAAAATAATGGCCGATGATTGTCCCCTGGTAATGAACAGCACATTTTTCCAATCGATTGTGACATTTTCAGTGCTATTGTTGGTTATCGATATTTCCCAATAATCATCATTGGGGATGAAGTTAAACGTAATGTCGCTATCGGTGTATTCTAATTTATCTTTCTGATTTTCCAGATATTTGAAAGATACATTGTAGCTATTTCCGATTCTATATTGTGCAAATAGTACGGATGGGATAAAGAATAATAGTAACAGTATGATTCTTTTTCCTGTTATTACCTTAAAATCAAAAAACATCGCCATAAAGAGGCTCATTCCTGCGGCTGCTAAAATAGACATTAACGATTTCATAAGCTTATTGTTTGTTTGTATACAATTCACGACTACTTTTGTCTAGTTATAGTTATGAAATACACACCTTAATCGTAATAAATTAAAGTGTAGTCTAAGCTTAGCTTGTTAATACATTTTAGGGATTAAACGTCCCTGATTTTATTCTGCGTGATGTTTTGCTGTTATTTCTATGCAAATATTGCAAATAATAGCCACATTATCGTTCTTTTTTATGTTAAATGAAAGTCTTTTTTTTATAAAAGAGCTCTTTTGACGGGCATAGATAGGCTGAATTTTACTAATAGGTTACAAAATTTTATTTTGTCGGGTGAAAAATATGGTTTTAGGCGGTTCGTTCTTTCATATTTCAGAAAAAAAAGCGAAATTTGCTGGCGTTTTAAGATAGAACTTACTAACACCTTTAAATAAAATAGAAAAAATGACTAAAAGTGCATTACAAATGGCAAGGGCAGCCTACCAGCCTAAGCTTCCCAACGCTTTGAAAGGCTTTGTCAAAGTGAGCGAAGGCGCGGCAACCCAATCGGTGGCCGATCAGGAAGCTATTAAGGAGTTGTTTCCGAATACATACGGAATGCCGCTAATTCGGTTTGTTGAGTCTGCCGAGGCAGCCAGCGCTCCCGCTTTGAATGTCGGTGTAATTCTTTCGGGAGGTCAGGCACCCGGGGGGCATAATGTTATATCGGGCTTGTTTGACGGTATTAAGAAATTGAACAGTGACAGCAGATTGTATGGCTTTATTTTGGGCCCCGGCGGATTGGTTGATCACAATTATATGGAACTAACATCCGATATCATTGATGAATACCGTAACACAGGTGGATTTGATATTATTGGTTCCGGCCGTACGAAGCTGGAGACTGAAGAGCAATTTGACAAAGGATATGAAATTCTGAAGCAGCTGGGCATTACTGCACTTGTTATTATCGGCGGAGACGATTCAAACACGAATGCTTGTGTGTTGGCCGAATATTATGCAGCCAAAAAGTATGGCGTGCAGGTAATTGGTTGCCCGAAAACCATTGACGGAGATCTGAAAAACGAGATGATTGAAGCGTCTTTCGGCTTTGACACGGCTTGTAAGGTTTACTCGGAAGTCATTGGTAACATACAGCGCGATTGCAATTCGGCTCGTAAATACTGGCATTTCATAAAACTGATGGGGCGTTCGGCTTCGCATATCGCTTTGGAGTGCGCACTACAGGTTCAACCTAACGTTTGCATCATTTCTGAAGAGGTAGAAGCCGAGGATTTATCTTTGGACGACGTGGTGACTTCTATTGCTCAGGTTGTAGCCAACAGAGCTGCTCAGGGCAATAACTTTGGCACGGTGCTGATTCCTGAAGGTTTGATTGAATTTATTCCGGCAATGAAGAGATTGATTTCTGAACTGAATGACTTTCTGGCTACCAATGCCGAAGAGTTTTCTCACATTAAGAAATCTCATCAACGCGATTATATCATATCCAAACTCTCAAAGCCTAATGCCGATATTTACGGTAGTTTGCCCGAAGGTGTTGCCCGCCAGTTGACGCTGGACAGAGACCCGCACGGAAATGTTCAGGTGTCTCTCATCGAAACAGAAAAACTTTTGTCTGAAATGGTTTCAACCAAATTGGCTCAATGGAAGGCCGAAGGCAAATTCGTTGGTAAGTTTGCTGCTCAACACCATTTCTTTGGTTACGAAGGACGTTGTGCCGCACCTTCTAATTTCGATGCCGACTATTGCTACTCGTTGGGCTACACGGCTTCTATGCTGATTGCCAACGGCAAGACCGGATACATGTCGTCTGTGCGTAACACTACTGCTCCTGCCGAGGATTGGATTGCAGGTGGTGTGCCTATTACGATGATGATGAACATGGAACGTCGTCACGGTGAAATGAAATCAGTGATACAAAAAGCATTGGTGAAACTGGATGGCAAACCTTTCAAAGCTTTTGTTGCTCAGCGTGATAAATGGGCTGTTGAAACCGATTATGTTTATCCGGGCCCGATACAATATTTTGGTCCTACTGAAGTTTGCGACCAGCCAACTAAAACCTTGCAATTGGAACAAGCTAAGTAGTTCTATTTGAAATAAGCAGCCGGCGATAAGCTTTTTTGTTTTTCCAGCTTGTAGCCGGCTCTTTTTTTCTTTTTTTTCTTTTCTCTTCTTACTTCTTTTTTTAATAGAACCGTATGACCGGATCAACAAAGACATCGCATGGACGCGTGCTCCGAAAAAAAAACGTGGTAACTAATCGTTCAGCCAATAAGCGCAAACGAAAGAAGCCGGTTCGCACTATGCCTGTATGGTTCCGGAATATACTTTCTATAGTTATTATAATACTTTTCTCTGCGGGCTTTTATTATTTCTTTATTCGTCCTTATGCTTATCGGTGGAAACCTTGCTACGGAGCAAAGAGATATGGAGTGTGCATGCCCTGTTGCTACAATGTGCATGGAATAGATGTATCGCACTACCAGGGGCGGATTGATTGGGATAAATTGATTCATAACGATAGTGTTGATTATCCCATACAATTTATTTTTATGAAAGCTACCGAAGGAGAAACATTGGGCGATGATGCCTTTGAACAAAATTTTGCCCTTGCCCGCAAATACGGTTTTATTCGGGGAGCTTATCATTTCTTTTCTCCGAAAACAGATGCACTTAAGCAAGCCGATTTCTTTATTCGCACGGTGAAGCTGAGGCCGGGAGATCTTCCTCCGGTGCTTGATGTGGAACTTACGGGCAGGAAAAGTAAGAAGGAGCTGCAGGCAAGCCTCAAAATATGGCTTAAGCGTATAGAAGCGCATTATAAGGTAAAGCCCATTCTTTATACTTCTTACAAATTCAAAGACAAATATCTGGACGATCCTTCGTTTGATGTCTATCCTTATTGGATCGCCCACTATTATGTGGATTCTGTGCGCTATAAAGGTAGGTGGCGCTTTTGGCAACATACCGATGTGGGTACTGTGCCGGGCATAAAGGAGGAGGTAGACCTGAATGTATTCAACGGCTCGCTCAGCGAACTGAAAGCACTCGCCATTCAATAAATATTTTCATTCGTCTTTTTTGCTTTTAACTGAAAAACCCCGGCAAACCATACACCTGTGTTGAGGTCTGGTCTGCATTGATTGTTTTTTGGTAAAAAATCTGTTGAGCATGAAATCTATTGAGTACGCGATCTTTCTTTCAACTCTTCTTGTAGAATTTCACAGAAGCCCAGTTGTTCTTTTCTTTGTTGTGCACAAAGTGTAGGCCGAGTCTTTCGGCGGTTTCTCTTATCATCGGGATGTCTTGCGTGTAAAAACCACTCATGTAAAGCTCGGCACCAAGCTTCATGCAAGTTACGTATGCTTCCATGTCATTGAGTAAAATGTTCCGATTTATGTTGGCAATCACGACATCAAACGGCTCCTTGCCTTTTAAGCTCGTTGCATCGCCCTGTTCTACCGTTACATCTGTTATTCCGTTTAAAGCAAGATTCTCTTTGGAGTTGTTAACGCACCACAAATCAATATCGATGGCTGTGATGGGATGTGCGCCGCGCATACGAGCCAGAATAGTAAGAATGGAAGTGCCGCATCCCATATCGAGCAACGATTTATCTGTCAGGTTAGCTTCCAGCAACTCGCTGATAATGAGGCTCGTTGTTTCGTGGTGCCCTGTTCCGAAGGCCATTTGCGGATTAATTACAATATCATATTCCGCCGCCGGAACGTCGTGATGGAATGTACTGTGAATAACACATCTATTATCTATTATTATCGGCTGAAAGAAATTCTTTTCCCATTCTTCGTTCCAGTCTTTATCTTCCGCTTCTGACCATGAATATTTTATATCCACTTTTTCGATAGGGAAACAGGCGATGGCTTCTTTTACTGCCCGTTCGTTAAACAAATTTTGCTGAACGTATGCCGTTAATCCACCTTCGGATTCAATAAAACTTTCAAATCCGGTTTCGCCCAAAACAGCAGATAAAACATCGGTTATTGCTTCGTTGCAAGGATTTGTATGAAAAATAAATTCTAAATATTTCATGAGAGAGTTATATTAATCGTTAAATGAGCAAACAAGCCTGGCGGTAGAATGTTTTATAAGCAAAACATTCGCTGGTGGCGGCAAAGATAGCGCATTTAGGGAAACCCCTATAATTAATTGGGGAAAATCTCCTTGCAATGGGAAATGCCTTCTTTATCTTTGTAGAGTGAAGAAATAAAGTAAGTAACTATATAAACCGTGTAATTATGAAAAAGATTGTTTTTTTATTGCTGCTTGCCTTGTGCCTACCTTTGGCTATGATGGCACAAAGCTATGATGACGACCTCTATTACACCCCTAAGAAGGATAATGAGGCTGTTCAGAAAGAAAAAACTTCTTCGAGACCAGAGAAGAGAGAAGTTACCACCAATAATACTTCTCAGCCTACTGCCGTTGTCGTTAAAGATCGCAGAGGAAATGTGCGTGATGTGGATGAATATAACCGTCGCTATGATTCGGCTGATAATAACTTTGAGGTGCAGAATGATACGCTGTACGTAAAAGAAAAAGATAACTCCGACTTAAACGGCGAATGGGTAAATGGTTTTGACGGGTCGCAAGACGATTATGAATATGCTGCACGCATCATTCGTTTCCGCAATCCCCGTTTTGCTGTTTCCATCAGCAGCCCCCTTTATTGGGACATTGTTTATGGAGGTAATTCATGGGATTGGAACGTGTACACAGATGGCTTGTATGCTTATGCATTTCCTACTTTTTCTAATAGATTGTGGTGGGATTGGCGTTATAACTCCTATGGTTGGGGATGGGGATATCCCTATTACGGAGTAGGTTTATATCCTGGCTATTGGGGCGGTTTGTATGGCGGCTTTGGTTGGGATTACGGATACGGGTATTTTGGTTTTGGATATAATAGCTGGTATCCGGGTTATGGCTATGGTTATGGCTACGGAGGAAGAGGCTATTGGGGCAATAATCGAGTATATACCAGCCGTCGTTCGGAAGGAAACTATTCTTCGGGCAGATCTGCCAGTCGTTCCTCCTATGCTACAGGTTCTTCTCGAATGACTCGTAGTAGCAATGCTTATCAATCATCACGCTCCGTACGGAGAGTAGTGGGTACCCGCAGTGTTGGCGAGCGTCCCGGCGTAACTGTTCGCACAGATGCTTCTTCATCACGCAGAACCACTTATACACGTCCTAGTAGTACGCGTAGCAGTTATTATGAAAATAATGGCGGCATCGGTAATAGTGAACGCAGATCTTCATCTACACGAGTTTATGAGGGTGGTACTACCAGAAGCCCTTCTTACACTCGCGGCAGTTCTTCTTCTACTCCGGTAAGGAGTTCTTCGAGCGAAAGTAGCCGGAGATCTTATGACAGTAATTCCTCTTCGCGAAGCTATTCGCCTAGCAGTAGTTCCTCTCGTTCGAGTAGTAGTTATTCCGGTGGCGGCAGCACTCGCTCCAGTAGTGGTGGTGGTTCATCTTCGAGAGGTAGAAGATAAAAGATTAGTAGTACTAAAATAAAAAAAAGGAATTATGAAAAAGATAATTACTCTAGCGGCATTTGCCTTATTAATAGCTGGAAGTGCCGGTGCGCAAACCGTGTATGATGCTGCTAAGCTTACAGATAAAGATTTGAACGGAACAGCCCGTTTCGTTGGTATGGGAGGTGCCATGGGAGCCCTCGGCGGCGATATTTCCACTATAGGTACCAATCCTGCCGGTATAGGTATTTATCGCAGCAACGATGTGATGGGGACCATGGGTTTCTCTACTATGGGCACTGAAAGTTCTTACGACGGCAAAACGGTGAATTCCGACAGGAATCGTTTTACATTTGATAATGTGGGCATTGTGTTTTCTACTAAGATAGGCAATGAAACTCCGCTACGATATGTAAATTTCGGCTTTAATTACCATCGTTCCAAATCGTTTTATAAAAACATGTCGATGGAAGGACTGATGAATACGGGCCCTGCCCCTGACAATCTAATTCTATCTCAGGTTAATCAGATATCAAGCCAGGCTAACCATACTACTTCCGAGTTGGGAGATGCTGATTCTTTTCTCGACAATAACGTGGGTTGGCTGTCTGCACTTGGATGGCAGGGCTATTTAATTGATAAAGATGGTAATGGCTATAAACCGATATTACCGAATGTTCCTTATTCAAATTTCTTTTCTAAAGAGTCCGGCGGAATTGATGAATACGATTTTAATGTTGCATTGAATCTGAATGATCGTGCCTATCTGGGACTCACCATTGGTGCTTATGACGTGAATTATTCTAAATACTCCAGTTATGATGAAGATTACGGCAATGGTGAAGGATATAATTTGCAAAGCTGGAATAATATCAGCGGGTCTGGTTTCGATATCAAGCTAGGAGCAATAGTCCGTCCTTTTGAAGAATTGCCTTTGCGCATTGGGGCTGCCATACATACCCCTACATTTTATAAACTGACACTGGCCACCAGCGCCCGGTTAGAATCGGATGTGTTTTTAAACGATGAGGCGACTACAACTCCGGTAAATGTAGATACGTATGATGCACTCGACAACAGAGACATGTCTCGTGATTTTGATTTGCAAACTCCATGGAAATACAACTTGAGTTTGGGGTATACCGTAGGCAATAATCTTGCCTTAGGGGCAGAGTATGAATATGAAGATTACTCTTCCATGAAGTTTCGTGATCCCGATAACGGAAGTTCTTGGTTTGATTACGAGAACAGTACGGTCAAAGATATGACGAAAGGTGTAAGCACATTCCGTATCGGTGCAGAGTACAAAGTAGTTCCTGAGTTTGCATTCCGTTTAGGATATAATCACATTGCCGCTGCTTTAAAGACTGATGCATACAAGGATCTTCCTTATAATTCGATTAATACGGATACCGATTTTGCTAATGCTGCTTCCAGCAATAATTACACAGTAGGAATAGGCTATCGTGGCAACGTTTTTTATAGCGATCTGGCTTATCAATACAGCACATATAAAGAAGATTTTTATCCGTTTGATGAACTTTATCTCAATCCTACCAAAGTAACAAATACCCGAAGTCAGGTGTTATTAACTTTAGGCATGCGTTTCTAAGAAACCGTTTTCATAGCAATATAATTTTTTTTAGTGTCTAAACCCCCGGAGTGTATCACAGCCTTCGGGGGTTTTCTTTAGAAGAAGTCTACGCACTAGTTACTTTTTTTGCTTCTATAGTGATAATCGATACCAAACAAACTACCTGCAAACGTCATTATCTCTCCGAAAGCTACCAGCACAGACGGATGCAGTTCGCCCACAGGCGGCATCCAAAGACCTACGAAGAGAAAAACACAGCCTGCCGCTGTGAGCAGGCAGGCTGTGAGAAGTTGAATACTAAGTTTCATGACCCTACAAAATGGTTTGCGACCCCAGTGCACCGGCTATGGCGCTGGCCACTGCTATGATTACTTTCAGGACAATGTCCCATACCGACTTCTTGGTGCTCATGCGTTTGGATCTTCTTCGTTTCCACCACCATTACCATCATTACCATCACCCTCTTCCGGTGTCTCTGCGGCAGCCGTACCTGCCCAGCGTTCGTACTCCACACCGGCGTACAGCGCTCTGGTTATGCCGCCTGTTCCGGGCGAGCGTGTATATTCGGGACTGAAGTTAACGCGCAACCTCGCAATCTGGTTTGAAGCTACATCCTCCTGTTTATCCACACCCTTGCCTTGAGTATTTGCTATTACGGTAAACGTACCCAGCCCTTCCAACTTCACTGTGCGGCTGTTCATCAGTTGTTCGCGCATCACTGTCATCAGGTTGCGAATCACACTGTGCACATCTCCTGCGGTTAGCGATGACTTCTCGGCAATCATTTCACCTATTTTCTGTGTGTTGATCACTTTTCCCACTTTCACCAGGCGTGGGTGCCACTTTTTTGATCCATCTTTTGTTGCCAACGAACTTTGCGTTGCTTTGTAAAATAAAGGCATAATTTTCTTTTTTTAGTTCTACAATTTGTTATTAAAATCACTTTGTAATCGATTACGAAAGCAAAGATAGAACCTCCTAAAAAAGTAAATACGCGAAATGGTACAAGCCCGCACAATGCCGCATCACATTGCACAAAGCAGCATAAACGTGCACAGATTAAGTCACCATTAACAATCAAAGGGCCTTAATTCAGAAACCTCTGAACTAAGACCCTTCTCCTTATCATTCGTTATAATGCTATTTTTTCATAGCCTCTTTGAGCCCGCAATTCTTTAATCCCGAAATGCCTTCGGCAACAGTCCGTGCGTTTAATATGGCTCCTGCCATCGACGTATGGGTATGATCGCCATAATACAATGTTTGAATGGAATCTTTGCCTATTCTGTCCAGCTTATCAGCTATCAGCTTATTCAAATCAACATAAGGCACGCTCTCCATTTCAGCCGCTTTTTTCGTCCACAGCCCGTAACTTTCAGTGTTTCGGATAACAGCCACACTGTCTTTGTTGGTAAACATGTTGCGGGGAATGTGCGATAGCAGAATCGGAGTCGCTTTTTTGGCTTTAACATCTTTAGCATATTTCCGCATATACCAGCCAAAAGAATGAACCGTTTCTGCTTTGCCGGTAAGTTCCATCACAACGGTAGTGTCATTATCGTTGTAACCCTTTAAGGAGGCACGGGCGCGGCCCATGTTGAGCGAACCACCGTCGTTGTGGCCAAACTGCACCAATACGTAATCTCCCGGCCTAACAGCCGACAGAACTTTGTCCCAAAGGCCTTCGGTAATGAATGAACGGCTACTGCGTCCACCCAGTGCATGGTTCTCTACCGATACTTTTGTTGTGTCAACCATATCACTAAAGAAATGTCCCCAGCCCCATTGGTGGTTACTACCATCGTCTCTTCCATTTTTCACGGTAGAATCGCCTACGATAAAAACAACAGGGCGACCTTCCTTTCTGGATGATCCGGGAATAACCCCGCGTCTTTCGGTTTTAGGATCAGCGCCCGATTTGAGACCCAACAGATCTTCACCGGTAATTTGGGCAGAAACAGGCATTGTCAGTAGCATGAGTGCTACAAAAAGACTAAGCTTTAATACTTTCATTTTTTCTCGGATTTAAGATACATTTTCTGCAAAAATCCGAAATAATGCTCATTTCAGGAATAGATATGCGTACATTCATATTGAAAAACATACATTAGAGCTTTCGTAGCTCTACATATTCGGCACCATTGCATTAAAGTAATTACTGCCAAAATCCTTATATATAGTAAAATATAGAATAGATAATACGATTATACTCAATTATCTATTCAGTATTTTACTGTTTAGACAAGTGCGTATCATCTTCACATCTTATGAACTTGGCTAGTCCAGTATTGTATTTTAAATCCTGTAAAATTGGTGACTAATTTCCCGTTACTCAAGGTAGTCTCGTCAATGGAAATATTTTCGCCAAGATTCTGCGGAAACAGTATGTAATCTTCCCAACGACGACGCCTGTCAGGTAAAAAGAGGGATAAAAATTCGGATATCACTTAGTAACCTCATCGAAATGTTCCTGCGCCCAATTAATCATTATCTGTATGGCAGGCATAAGGCTTTTACCCATTTCCGTCATAGAATATTCTACACGTGGAGGAATTTCTGCATAGGCTTTCCTTTTTATTAAATGAGATTTTTCTAAATTCTTTAATGCATTGGTTAGCATCTTCTGTGAAATATCAGGAATGGCATTCTTTATTTCACCATAACGCATTATTTTATCAGGAAACAGTTCACATAAAACCAATAGCGACCATTTATCACTAAACCGGCTAAGTACATTCCTAATAGGGCAAGTCGGGTATTGTAAATCCAATTCTTTCATATCCTATTTTCGGGCAAATATACTATACTCTCCAATCGAATGTAACTTTAAAAAGGATTATTATTTTCCTAAAGTTAAAGCTAGTTAAAGCATTAGTGGATAATATCTTGATAATCAATATTACTAACCTTAAAGGTGCGTAATAAACCGGCTTGTATAAACTATGTAACGTTGCTACTTTTGAGCCAATTATTAGAATAATAAAGTATTAACCATTTAAAAGAATAAAGTTATGAAAGTAGCAGTAATTGGAACAGGAAATGTCGCACAGGCTTTGATAAACGGATTAATCAGCGAAGGTTACGAGGTCAAAGTGGGCTCACGCAGTTCAGAAAAAGGCAGTGAGAATATCGCTAAACTGAAAGAATCACATAGTAATGTCAGTATTACAAGTTATGTTAAGGCTGTAGAATTCGGGGATATTGTGGTATTGCCCGTTCCCGGTGCATCTTTGGTAGATGTAATACAGGAAATCGGAGTTCAGCAATTCGAAGGGAAAATACTTTGGGATATTACCAATGCTTTTTCGGCAGATGCTCCTGCTAACGGAGTCATCAAATTAATAACAACTCCTGATGAATCACTCGCTGAAAAAGTTCAGAAACTACTTCCTTCAACCCATGTTGTTAAGGCTATGAATACGGTAGGTGCACACCTGATGTACAAACCTGCCCTTGGCGAGAACGGAACGATTTTCCTTGCCGGAAACGACGATCAGGCAAAAGAAAAAATTTCAGGGATTGCTAAAAATCTCGGATGGGAATCTTATGATGCAGGAAAGATTGAATCTTCGCGTGCATTAGAATACATGGGACAGCTATATGTTGCACAAGGTATTCTTTACAATGGATGGAGCAGCACATTCAAATATGTGAAATAAAAGCTCTTTGAATTTAAAAAGATAAATGAGTGGGCATTATTTTTGATGCCTGCTTATTTTTAGTCAATCGTACGGTAGCCCAGAAGTACAGGGTCGGAAAGTCAAGTTATATATGAGTAATAACAAACAACCATCGTTAATTGTAAACGATTTGAAGTTGGAAGATAGTATGCAGGGAACTATTACTTTTGTGTTCGAAAACAACAAGATAAAATACCATACCATTGCCGATTACAGGATAAATTAATTGACTTCGCCTCTTTTTTATGGGACAAATAAAAGTAGCAACTCCAACTATTTTATTCCTTTTACCTTTTTCAATTGATTAATTCAACAAAACCTAATATAAAAAATGTCAACATACACAGAAGATAAAAGAAAAGTCACAACTCATCAACTTTTAGAAATGAAACAACGTGGAGAAAAAATATCCATGCTTACGGCCTATGACTATTCAATGGCTAAGATAATAGATGAAGCCGGAATCGATTCTATTCTAGTGGGCGATTCAGCTTCCAATACAATGGCGGGTAACACAACAACTCTGCCAATGACACTTGACCAAATGATATATCATGCCCGTTCGGTAGTCAATGGAGCAAAAAGAGCATTGGTTGTAGTTGATATGCCTTTCGGTACGTGTTCCGGAAATCCAATGCAATCATTAGAAGCAGCTATTCGCATAATGCAGAAAACGGGAGCTGATGCCCTTAAAATTGAAGGCGGACAAGAAATACAAGAAGACGTAAAAAAGATAATTGATGCAGGAATACCTGTAATGTCACATTTAGGTTTAATGCCACAATCAATTAATAAATACGGAACTTATACAGTTAGAGCAAAAGAAAAGAAAGAAGCACAAAAACTGGTCGATGACTGTTTGCTGATGGAAGAACTCGGATGTTTTGCAATAACTTTGGAAAAGATTCCCGCAGTACTTGCTTCTGAAATCACACAAAAAGTAAAAATACCTGTAATTGGCATCGGAGCCGGTTCGGGCGTTGACGGTCAGGTGTTGGTGATACATGATATGATGGGTATAAATAAAGATTTTTCTCCTAAATTTTTACGACGATATGCAGACTTGCATACTGTAATGACAGTTGCTACTCAAAATTATATTCGAGATGTAAAAGAAAAAGCTTTTCCAAATAATTCAGAAAGTTATTGATTTATAACATGGGAACAATGTGGATGAGGTTTCGAGACTGTAATTTGAACTCTGTCCAAAAAACAATTTACTTTGCATTATGGATAGAAACAGTCAAGAGTACCAGTTAATGCGCGAAAAGGCATTAACACAACTTCGCAGTGGGGAATCACTCACAGGAAAGGATGGCGCCTTTGGGCCCTTGTTAAAAGAGTTTTTAGAAACCGCTTTAGAAGGCGAGATGTCCTCTCATCTGGATGAGTCAGAGCGTCAGATTGGGAATAAGCGTAATGGTCGAGGCAGTAAGCGGGTTAAAACGATGGCCGGGGAGATCAACATAGTGACTCCTGAGGATCGCCACAGCAGTTTTAGGCCAGAGATCCTAAAGTGACCTGACCGAAAGCCAAACGAAAGGCCTTGGTACGAAGAGGCCTTTCGATATAGCCCTGCCAACTTTTCATAAAATAATGCAAGGCATTTGAGGTAGAATGTTAATCACGGCTCCCCCAAATACCGTATCACCAGCGCCACTTGTGCGGGGGTGAGCAGGGATGTGCGGATGCTGTATCCCGTAGCGGCGAGCTCGGCGCACAAGGCACTGTTTCTGGCTATCCATCGGTGCAGCGTGCGGCGGGCGGTGGCGGGTTGCAAATGTGGCAGGTATAGCTCTGCCAGCTCATTGTGGGTCATGGCCCCGTAGCGGGGTAGTAGTTCGTTCATGCTCATGGTTTTGGGGTTTTTAGCAGGTTAAGCAGCACTTTGATGATGTATTTTCCGGGGGCGTTGATGGGCTTTTTCTCGCCTGCCCAGCGGCCGTTAACGATGATGCTCCACACCGGATGGCCTATTTCGCCGTAGCGCGAAAGGCGGAGAATGCCATCCAGATCTTCCCGACTGTGCACGCCGATGCTGTAGAGGCGCTCCAACAAGCCTTCGTAGTTGTGTGTTTTCTTGTTCAGGGCATAGTCCGGCAAAGAGAAAAAACTCTTCAACTTCTCTATCGTCATGGTTTCTGAATCCCCTTTATTTTTGGAGGGGGTAGGGGGAAGGTTTTCTTCTTTTTGCTTTTCTTTCTTTTCTGTTTCCTTTGTTTTTGTTTGTGGCGTTTCTGTTTGCATTAACGGGGTTTCTGCTTGCTGAAACTCAATATCCGTTGCCTCTGAAAAAATGACTTGTTGCACTTCGGCCCTGTTTGCCGGCTTTTCGTTGCTACCGGTGGCAGAGGGCGTGCTGATAAGATTGAATGCTGCGGCAATGCAGACGGAGGTTCTGCGAGCCGAGCATAGCAGGAAGCGGCGTTGCACGGCAGCCGAGGTGAGGATGCGGTGATGCTCGTAGAGTTCGGCGCTGAAAAGCCCTACCTGAAGGCAGGAGTCTACCACCGTTTGTACTTGTAGAGGGGTTTCGGTGTTCACCTCTTCGCAGATGTCGTAACAGATATCTTCGTCCCACAGAAGGTAGTAACCGTTTTCGTGATAAATTTTGCAGTATAAGTTTATAATAACGGCCAAGCCTAGTGTGCCGTGAAGGCGGGTGATGCGACGCATTTTGCGATCTTGCAGAAAATCTACATCGAGTGGAAAATAATCTAATCCTTTTTTCTCCGGACGTGCCATAGTATGCTATTTTTTTGTTTTTATTTACAAATTGACTAATCTGATATAGGCTGTTGGTTGTCTTTGCAAAGGGGACCTGTTTTCTTTGCAAAGGCAACCTGATTTCTTTGCAAAGAAATCAGGTTGCCTTTAAACCCCTCTCACAATGCTTCCTGGTGGTGTTTCATAATGTTTACATGTGTTGCGAAATTGCAATAGAAATGCTACATGAAAGGTGCACCATCTGTGTGCGTTGAGGTCGTAGTAAGGCATGAATATGTTTCGTGGGTTGGGTGTGTAAGGATGTTTAAATGCTTGCTGATAGTAATTCAGCGTTCCTCTAACGTTTTTTATCTCTCCGTTTTGCCCGAGATAAGAAAATTCGACTTCTTCGCCCAGCATTTTTTGAAAAAGCTGTTCTGCTTGCCGGGCTATTTCTAATGCGTTGTTTAATGTAACTATTCTTTCATGCCTAATGCTTAATGCACGTAGCATAAGATGCTGATAATTAGTGCTTTCCTTGTTTTCCATTAGTTGATTTTTTTATTTGTTTACCCCACAAACATATATAATTTTGCTGATAATGCGGATAACAGTATTGTTGTAAAATGGACTTTTTTTCGTTGAATAGTCATTTTACAACAGTGCTGTTGTAAGATTATAACTAAAACCGCATTATATTTGCGCCTTATTAATTAAATAAATTAACATATGCACAAGTATTGTATCTTTAAAATTACTGCTTCGGATATTATGAGGCACATTAGGGTTTTTGATCTACGTGGTTATAATATCTCTCAGGCCTATGTGGCTAACCAGATAGGTATATCACCAAACACAGTAAACCGCATTGAAACGGGTAGAAGTTTAAACTGGAGTACGTTGAAGAAAATATTTACTTTTTATTGCTATTATAAAGGCATAAGAGAGGCTTATAGTGATATTTTCTAT
The DNA here is from genome assembly GCF_963677715.1 of uncultured Bacteroides sp. Classification (NCBI taxonomy): domain Bacteria; kingdom Pseudomonadati; phylum Bacteroidota; class Bacteroidia; order Bacteroidales; family Bacteroidaceae; genus Bacteroides; species uncultured Bacteroides sp. The sequence continues at coordinate 814,642 of NZ_OY782495.1, read as the reverse complement.
AAATTGGAAAGAACTGATTCTTTTACGGACGAAGATTTGAACATGTTAGAATCAGGCTACGCTGTAGGGCTTAAGGTGTCTGATTACAGTAGAGATATTTATAATCAGGCTGTGGAGGCTTCTCTGGTCGATTATAGGAAACTGATGTTACCCTACGTTTCACTTGAGAAAAGCAGATAAAATTATCCCCAATAGCCCTCTGCTGTATCTGTAGAGGGGTATTGGGGATATGATTACATTTAGTATTCTATTTTATCGTCCTTTTTTGCCCACATTTCAAAAGCTTTGATGGCTTCGTCGGGGAGCAATATTTCCGAAGGTAATTTTCTTTCTGCTGGTTTTAAATCGAGCTCATCGTAAATAAAAGAATCGTCAAAGCCGATGCTTTTTGCATCGCTTTTGTTGTTGGCATAGTACATCTTGTCCAGCCGAGCCCAATAAATAGCCCCCAGGCACATGGGGCAGGGTTCGCACGAGGTATATATTTCGTATCCGCTCAAATTAAAAGTGCCCAGTTGGGTGGCGGCGGAGCGTATGGCGCTTACTTCGGCATGTGCAGTGGGGTCGCACGAGGCGGTAACACGATTTACGCCGGTGGCAATGATTTTCCCGTCTTTGGCTATCACAGCTCCAAAAGGGCCACCTCCGTTTTCTACATTTTCTTTGGAGAGCGCAATGGCTTTCCTCATCAGTTCTTCTTTCGTCATTTGCTATTGTCTTTTTACTTATTTGCCGCAAATGTACGAAATAAATCTCCGATTCAGAATATGTTTCGGCTTTAAGATGCTGATCCTCTTACCAATGCCAAACCAAACCGAACGTTACCGGGTGCAGTTCGGGGCCTTTATCTTTTTCGAACATGTTGAAAGCGGAGTATCGCAGATAAACGCCCCAATTGTCATAGCCGGCCTGAGCAAGCAGGTTGATGCCTACGGGGTGAATATTCAAATTCTTATCCAATGTTTTTTCGTGGTCGTCAACTTTCACTTTCGAGTTTATCCAGCAACGTATTTCGGCTTCACCGCCCAGAGAGGCGAACAGTGGGCCTTTGTTGCCGAATCTTTGTTGCCACTCCAACAGCAAAGGAATGCGGAAGGAGTTATAGCGCAGTCTGCTTTGGCTGTAGGTAACGTTATCGGGTGCGGAAATTAGTTTTGTGACACCGTCTTCGCGCTGAAAAGCTTTGTTGCCGTCGATGCGGAAGGAGTTATATCCGTAGCCCAGTCCGCTTACCAGGCCCCAGTGATGGTCGGGTGTGAGTACGAGCGAACCCTGAAAGAGGTTTATGCCTATTTCCCACGATTTGGAGGCTACAAGGTCTATGCCTGCGGCATTTTTAAGCCTAAGTCCGCTGGCCAGATTGCCGTAACCGAAGTACAGACCTGCATAGTGTGGTTCAAAACGACCTCTGTATTTTTTCTTGGTGAAGGGTATGCTTAGCGCCATCCTTCTTTCTATGCTCTGCCCGTCGAGGTATACGCCTTCGAATATCTGGTCGTTCTCGATGGTGTCTCCGTGCGAAGTCTCTTCATAGAGTTTCACTTTTATTTTTCCCTCGTGCTCTTTGATGGTTAACTTTCGGCCATTTACAAAGAGAGTGGTATCCCGCTTGTTCGTTTCTTGTGCCATACCTGCTATCGGAGCCAGTATCAGCAGCATAAAGATGATTCGTTTCATACGTATTGTTTTTTAATTGATTAATTTTTCTTCATAAACAGCATCGTAACCAGATCGTCGGCATCCAGCTCCCCTTCGATATAGATGAGCGTGGCCGTGCCTTTTTTCCCCGTTTTAAAGAGGATAAAGCGGTTGATGTCTTCTTTTACCTGAGGCAATTGGTAGTACCCCGATTCTATTTCTCCGCCGGCCATCACTTCTTTCACCTTTCGGGCTTTCTTCTTGTCGGCCTCCAGGCAATGCAGTATGTAGGGCATTGCTTCTTCAGCGTCTTTAAAGGTGATGCTTTTGTAGAGGGTCATTTCGTAGGTTTCGAGCATTTCGTTAGATAGCTCTACCATCGTCACCCCTTTTTGCTTGCTGTATTTTTGAAATACGCCGGCTATCTGCAATCCTTGCTGTGCGTGCATGGCTGTTGCCGCGGCAAGCAGTGAGATTATCAGTATTGTTCGAATGGCTTTATTCATAATCGTTTGATATTATTGGGTTCGTTTATTCGTTAAACAGGGTGGCGAAAACCTCGTCCTTACTTACGCTGACGTTTTGAAAAGCGGCCTGAGCCTGTTCGTGTATCAGGCCGGCATCGGTATATTTTTTGCCGTCAATGATTACATAGTTATCCGGCGCAGCGCTCGCTTGTTTGTAAAGGCCTGCAATGCCTATGGCGAGTAGTATGCCCGCGGCTATGCCGCTTAGTGCATAGATGATGTGCCGGCGGAAAACGTTCTTCCGGCTTCTTCCCGCTGTGGGGGTTTTCTTATTTCGTTTTGCTTCTTCTTCGAAGTAAGCGAAAATAGGGCGGTAGGCTTGCAAATGTTCCGGCACGTCGTCACGGCTGAAGTAGCGGCGCAGTTCGCGCTCTTCTTCGCAGGTGGTTTCTCCTTCGAAATAATTGTTTAGTAACTCTTCTATATTCATACTTCGTTTGTTTTTAGTCTGAGGTAAATGTCTCTCACTTTCTTTCGGGCTCTCGATAGGTTGCTGCGGATAGATTCCGGATTACAACCGGTTATTTCGGCTATCTCGTCCGTTTCGTATTCTTCCACATCCTTCATGCGGATAATGGTTTGTTGCAGTGTGGGCAGCGAGCTTATAATTTCATTCATCAACCGGAACTCGTCTTTTCTTTCCATCAGATGCTCCGGGTTTGCCTCCCGACTGGCTGTTTGAACCTGATCCAGAGACAGCGCATCTGGCTTCTTGCTTCGCCACTTGTCCATGCAGAGGTTGTGCGTAATGCGAACCGCCAGTGCTTCCACGCTGTTATATTCGTCGAGCTTCTGGCGAATGTTCCACAGCTTTAGCATCACCTCCTGCACTACGTCTTCGGCATCGCAGGTGTCACTCGTCAGCTTTTGAGCATAGTTTAGTAACTTGCTGCGAAGCGGGAGAACCGTTATTTTAAATTGGTTGAGTTCCATTTACAAAGATAAGACGAATGTATATTGTGAAACGTGACATGGAAAGCGGAAAAAGAACAAGAAATTTAATGGGCAGGTTTTGAGCCGGAAGGGACACGGCATGGTTCCGCAAGGTTAAGCTTCAACAGCCAAACCGCATGGCTCATGAAACTTAACGGACAGATTTTTTATTTTTTGTTTGAGGAGCGGGCGTAGCTTTTAAAGTTTCCCCAGAATTTTATCCATTACCCAGTTGGTGGTGGTGGCACTTTCTCCATCGCAGGTGCAAACGGATTTGCCCAACAAATGATCTACCACAGCTTGAATAAGAGGTTGCTGCACGTGTTCCGGATTCGCTACCCGTATCTCTTCGCGCCCCCGATAGGTATGCAGTGCAATGGGTTCATAGGTGAAGGTAGAGAAGCAGATCATGCCTTTGTCGCCGATGACTTCGATGCGGTCTTCTTTGGCCGATTCATGTGCCACAAAGCACCACGAGCCGGAACCTACCAGGCCCGAGTCGAACTGAAAGCAGCCACTTAATGTGTCTTCGGCCGGATAGAGGCCGCCACGATTGGCCTTAAACCCTTTGGCTTCGAGAATGCAGCCGAAAATATCTTGCAACAAATCTATCTGGTGGGGAGCGAGATCATAAAAATATCCGCCTCCCGAAATATCGGGTTGTACCCGCCACGGCAGGTTGTCTTTGTGATAATCGAGTTCATAGGGCGGTTGGGCAAAACGGATTTGTATGTTACTGATGTTTCCGATGGTGTTTTGCTGTATCAGCTCTTTTACTTTAAGAAAATAGGGCATGTATCTGCGGTAGTAAGCTACAAAGCAGGGTACCCCTGTTTCGTGCGAAATGCGGTTGATGCGTGTGCACTCTTCGTAGGTAACGGCCATGGGCTTTTCTATGTAAACAGGTTTGCCTGCTTTCATAGCCATTACGGCGTATGTAGCATGAGAAGAAGGAGGAGTAGCAATGTAAACTGCGTTTACTTGCGGGTCATCGATAAGTTCCTGGGCATCATCATACCATTTCGGGATGCCTCTTTTTTCGGCATAAGCTTTTGCTTTTGCACCATCCCGGCTCATCACGGCTACTACTTCAGAGCCTTCTACTTTTTTAAAAGCCGGGCCACTTTTTTGTTCGGTAACGTTTCCGCAACCGATAAATCCCCATTTTATTACTTTATCATCCATATTCCTTAATATTAATAACCGGAATGCAAACTTAAATATAATTATTTGATTATTAACATTTAGAATGCGATATTCTAACGTTTACCGTAGTATTTGTGATATATGCGATGAAATTCTTTGCTCTTGATAAATGTATGTAGCCAGGAGTTGAGGCTATCCAGCAATACGGGCGATTGCTTGCTGACTGCCCATGAGTAGAACTGGGTGAAACTGATGTCTGTATTGATATCCAATTGCGGCAGTGAATCGGCGCATACACGGGCTATGTCTTCGTCGCACACGGCGTAGTCGATGTCTCCGTGGGCTACCAGAGAAATGAGTTGTTCTGATCCGTATTTATCTATTTGTTTGACATAGATTGTATCGCCTATTTCGTTTCCCAAATGGCGTATGCGCATAATGGAGGGGGAACCTTTAACCACATGGAGTGTTTTGCCGGCCAAATCGAGCTGGCTCTTTATGTAAGGGGCGCCGCCTTTGGTGGCCTTGCGTTGCACCAGCACTTGCTTGCTGAGGATAATCGGTGCGGTGAGTAACAACGAGTCTTTTAGTTCGCTGGTGGTTTGTATGCCGTAGGCAATAACATCAAACGTGCCGTTATTAAGACCCTGCATGCGTTTTTCAAAGCTCATTTCGGGCGTTACCTTTGTTTTTATCCCTTTGTGGCGGGCAAAGGCTTCGATGAGTTCGTAATGAAAGCCGGATATGCTGTCGGCATCGGCATAAAAACTGAGTGAATTATACTCTGTTGCTACATTGATAACTCCTTCGGAAAGGATGGCGGCATAGTCGCGCGGATGCCCTTTGGGCTTAATTCTTTGAAACCAGATGGAACCGATAAGCACCGAGACAATGCCCATAAGTATGTATTTCTGTATTCTTTGTTTAGATAGCTTCATGCGGTATTAATCATAAAAGTTCCACGAAAGGCCGAACTTAAGTAATCGTTGATTGATGGGGTAGTGCGGAGCCAGAAAAGAATTCTCATTGCTCATCATGCCTTGGTTAACATGATACATCATGACGAAGAAGCGGGTACGTTTCAACTGTAGGTTGGCATACAGGTTCACAATGGGGTAACCGCCTATTTCTACCTGGCCGTCAGTGGCTTGCAGATGAAACTGCTGGATGGCAGGGGTATAATCGGGGGCATAATATTTAGAGAAATAGCGCACGTCGGCACCCAGTTGCAAACTCAGTACTTTTTTTGCCAGCTTTGTTTCAATATACAGGTTGTGGTATAAAGACAGTTTGGGCAGGGGCAACACGGTGTTGTTGCTCGATTGTTGCCAGCTTATTTCGTTGTCTAAATGCAGAATGCCTGCTTTGAAGTTTTGATTCAGCGTGGCGGATATGACTTGAATATTATCTCCGAACTGTGCCGGCAAAGCTTGTTGATCGAAGTAGGTGTAGTTTTTTACATTTTCTATTCCTACTTTCAGGTTCGTTCGCAAACGTTCTATATTCAGTTCTCCTTCAATGCGCGAACGAAATTCTTTGCTTAACTCATTGTCCCAGTAAAAATGGTTGGAGTGGTAGTGTCGCATGTAAAAGGCCGGCAGGGTATTGCTGATTGATGCGTGCCCTATGAGGCTCACGGTGTCTTTCCATAAATGAAAATTGAGGTCGAGATTTCCCTTGAGACGGAACTGCCCGATGGCTTGTTCGAGCATGCCCACTTCGCCGTTAACGTTGTAGTGCAACACACTGCCTTGCCGCTTCGAGAGTTCTCCGCCCAGAAACACTTCTTGCTCGTTGTATTTATCCGTTGATACGGAATCGCTGTTCATGAGCTCATACTTGCTTATCTGATGAGAAATGTAGGCTGTTAAACCCGATTTGGCGTACTTGTTGAAGCCTTCGAGCAGGGCGATGCCAAAGGTGTTCTTTATGCTGAAGTAAGTGGTAGAGTCGTTGCTTGTCAGTGAACCGGTATTGATATAGGTGTTTTTGTAGAAATCTTTTGTTTCTGTGTCAGAGATAAAGTGATGCTTGGCACCTTCTACTTTCAGGGTGTGGATAAAACTGGTAACGGGGATGTACCGATCAATCGTATCACTCTTCACTCCGGTGGCTTTTCGCATAAATCCTACGTTGTATCTGTGGGTCAGAAAAGCATAATACTTGTTGTTTCTGTTCCAGGTATCTTCCATATTGGTTGGTATGCTGCCGGCTTCGTATGTCTTTTTACCTTCGGCCATGGCTTCGGGGTCGGTGATGTATCGGTCGTCGGTTATACCACCGTTCTCCGCCATCTTCAGAGAGTAGCTGCTGAAGAGCAAATGTGCCTGGTAACGATCGCCGATGTAGCTGCCGAACAGGGCGCCATTAAAGAATGAGGTGGATTGGCTGTTGTAAAAGCCCCGGCCGTACAAGTAATCAAAATTGAACCCGAATGCCAGTCGCTTGCCTGCATTGACGGAAAAATAAGATTTGAATCGTTCTTCTCCGTCAACCGGGCCGCCGGCTTTGTAATAGGTAACGTTTGTGTAGGGGATATTACTGTTTGTGAATTTGAATTGATCGGGCCTTAGATAGAAGCTCGAAAAAGGATCCATAAACATAGCCGAAGAGGCTTCGGGGCGTTCGAAGAATAGGCGAGACATGCGGGGTGCGCCCATATTGCCCAAATAATTATAGTGTCCTTTTATTCCTTCGGTGAGATTTGTGTTTTGAAAATGCTGATAGGCTGTGTCAACCGGGATCGGTTTAATGTTGCCCAAATCTTCGCTTACATTCCACATATAGAGTTTGGGCGGAATGCTTTGTATCTCCACGTTCGAACTGTCTCCTTTTTGCGTTCGCATGGCGGGGTCTATCTGATTGCCGCTGGTATCGGTGAAATTATTAGACTGTGCCCAGATATGAACCTGACCAATGAGGAATAAAGCTATATATGTAAGTAGAATTCTTCTCATAATTAGCGGCAAATATACAATAAAAATAGATTGTCGGCAGAATTTATTTATGTATTAACGTCAATTATTGCATCAGCCCGGACCTGCACGTGCAGGCCCGGGCTGAAAGATTATAACGATGTCCTATCCTCGGTTTATTGTTCGTGAATGAGTTCCATCCCTTTAAGAATGGCGGCTTCGTTCATCGGTATGAGGTGATGATGGCGTTCGGGCAGTGTTTTTTTCAACCCTTTCAGCACACTCTCTATGGTTACGATGGGGCGAAGTTTTAGTAGGCCTCCAAGTACAATCATGTTGAATGCTTTGGCGTTATTCATCTCATTGGCGGCATCCATGGCATCTATGCGATAAACCTTGATGTCGCTGCGTTTGGGCGGGTGGATAATTCCGTAACCATCGTAGATAAGCGTGCCGCCGGGCTTTACTCTGCTCTCAAATTTCTCGAGCGACGGTTGGTTCAGGATAATAGCCGTATCGTATTTACTCAGAATAGGCGAGGATATTTTTTCATCGCTAACTATTACGGTTACGTTGGCTGTTCCTCCTCGTTGTTCGGGGCCGTAAGCGGGCATCCAGGTCACTTCTTTGTCTTCCATTAAACCGGAATAAGCCAGAATTTTGCCCATAGATAAAACCCCTTGTCCGCCAAAGCCTGCTATAATTATTTCTTCTTTCATTTTATTTCCTTTTAGCGTTATTCTTTATCTTTTATATCGCCAAGCGGGTAGAAGGGGAACATGTTTTCTTCCATCCATTTATTAGCATCGGCAGGAGTCATCTTCCAGCCGGCATTGCATGTTGCCACGATTTCGACGAGATTGGAACCTTTTCCGTTCATCGAGTTTTCGAAAGCTTTGCGTATGGCTTTTTTAGCCTTACGAATAGCGGCAACCGACTGCACCGACTGACGGGTAACGTAAGCTGTACCTTCCAGTTGGGCGGCTATTTCCGTCATTTTAATGGGATATCCGTGAAGATGTACTTCGCGGCCATCGGGGCAGGTGGCTGTTTTCATTCCGATAAGGGTAGTCGGAGCCATTTGTCCGCCGGTCATGCCATAGATGCCGTTATTAATGAAAATAATGGTGATATTATCTCCGCGGTTAAGTGCATGGATTGTTTCGGCCGTACCGATACAAGCCAGATCGCCGTCTCCTTGATAGGTAAAGACGAGTTTGCCTGGCCACAAACGTTTGATGGCGGTAGCCAAAGCGGGTGCACGTCCGTGGGCGGCTTCCTGCCAGTCTATATCGAGATAGTTGTACATGAAAACAGCACAGCCCACAGGAGAGATGCCAATGGCTTTTTCTTCCATTTCCATTTCTTCTATCACCTCGGCAATAAGCTTATGAACTACTCCATGACTGCAGCCGGGGCAGTAGTGCATGGCGTTGTCGTTCATTAAATCGGGTTTTTTATAAACCAGATTTTCGGGTTTGATTATTTCTTCTCTCGTTATCATAATAGTCTCTTATCTGTTGGTGAATCGTATAAAGAATTCCATCAGTTTGACAAATATTGCCGCACCACATACATAGAGAAATATTTTTTTATCGTCTACAGCCAGGTAAACGATGATTGACGCCAGCGCACCTACCAGGAAGAGTATATTCAGTATGTATCTTATTTTATCCGGATTCATCTTTTTTTGTTTATTTAATTAGCTTTTCTTTCAGTGCTTCGACAATCTCGTCGGGGTCGGGCACGATGCCTCCCAAACGTCCGAAATGTTCTACTTTCACTTTTCCGTTTACAGCCAGACGAATATCTTCAATCATCTGTCCGGCATTTAATTCGAGCGAAAGCATGCCTTTTACCTTATCGGCATAGCCGGCAATGGCTTCCGTGGGGAACGGCCACAAGGTGATGGGCCGCAATATACCAACTTTAATACCTTCTTCGCGGGCAATTTCCATTGCTTTTTGTCCGATACGGGCCATAGACCCGAAGGCTACGATGAGGTAATCAATATCGTCGCACGCTATTTCTTCGTAGCGAACTTCTTTTTCTTGAATGACTTTATATTTAGCCTGGAGGCGAAGGTTGTTTTGCTCCATGGCATTCGGATCGAGTTCGAGAGAGGTGATAATATTGGGCTTACGGTTTTTGGTTTTTCCGGTAGTGGCCCATGGGCAACGGGCGATGACTTCTTCATCGGTCAGACGTTTTTTCTGAGCCGGAAGAACTACTTTTTCCATCATTTGTCCGATAACGCCATCGGCTAATATCATTACCGGATTGCGATATTTAAAAGCGAGTTCGAAAGCCAGTGCCACGAAATCGGCCATTTCCTGTACGGATGCCGGAGCAAGTGCGATAAGTCTGTAATCTCCGTGTCCGCCTCCTTTTACCGTTTGAAAGTAATCGGCCTGACTGGGTTGGATGGTCCCTAATCCGGGACCTCCGCGCATTACGTTAACAATCAGACAAGGAAGTTCGGCGCCGGCAATGTACGAAATGCCTTCTTGCTTGAGGCTGATGCCGGGACTTGAGGATGAAGTCATTACCATTTTGCCGCTTCCGGCTCCTCCGTATACCATATTGATAGCTGCAACTTCACTCTCGGCCTGAAGAACCACCATGCCTGTTGTGTCCCAGGGACGTAGTTCGGCAAGTGTTTCTAATATTTCCGATTGTGGAGTTATGGGGTAACCAAAGTATCCATCGGCGCCACAACGAATGGCTGCATGGGCTATGGCTTCATTTCCCTTCATTAATACAACTTCTTCTTCCATATTCTTTTAATTATTCACATTTAACTTTATAAACAGTGATACATCCATCCGGACAAACGGTAGCGCATGCGCTACATCCGATGCAGGTATCTTCCAAAAATTCCTGGGCATAATTATACCCCTTTGCATTTACCTCTTTCGCGAGAGATATAACTTTAACCGGGCAAGCTACCACACACAGGTTGCAGCCTTTGCAACGCTCTGTATTGACAACTATTGCTCCTCTGATTTTTGCCATAATTATTATATTACGTTAGTTGATTATACATAGTCTTGATTGTAGAAATTCATAATATCCATTGCCATTTTGTAGGCCTGTACGGCAGGGCTTTGCGGGTTGAGTTCGATGGCGGATTGGTAATTATTCAAAGCTTTTTGCCAGTTTCCCAGCTTGCGGTAAGCATTTCCCAAAAGGTAATAGGCTTCATCCTTTTCGATAGAATCCGCCTGTAGAAAACGGTTGAGTTCTTGAATCGCTATGTCTATATTACCTTGGTTGATAAGCTCTTTTATGGTATTCAGTTGCTCCATATTATCATAAATATACGGATTATTGAATGGCAAAGATAGTTTTTATTTAGACACTGCATTCTTATTTATTGTGAAAAATAGGAAAACGGGTAAAATAAAAAGCTGAATTGGCGAAGATATTCTATCTATCTGTCACTAATTCAGCCTGTGTTTTATCTGTATTCGGGCTTATTGAGTAACCAGTTTGCCGTTGATATAGAGGTTATTAAAGGTAACGTCTTTCGCATTTTTTATGTCATTTCCACCTTTGGAAACGTTGTTGAAGTGAGAATTTTCTACGCTGATATTTGATACGTAATCGGGATTGTCAAGACCTATAATGAGTACCCCTAACTGACTCTTTTGACAGGTTATGTTTTGCAAATGCACATTGCGCACTGTGGGAGCGAAGCCGCGATTACATTTTTCACGGTTTTCGTATTGCAGGTTAATGCGAAGCACTGCTTCGCGGCACTGGCCTACGGTAATGTTGCGCACAAATACGTTTTCTATTGTGCCGCCTCTGCAGGAGTTAGTTTTTATACGAATCACACGTTCGAGTTCGGGACTGTCCATCTTGCAGTTTTCTACAAACAGGTTGCGGTATCCGCCCGATATTTCGCTGCCGATAACTACTCCGCCGTGCCCGTCTTTCATCTCGCAACCTTTTACAATGATGTTTTCACTGGGGATATTCCATTTGCGGCCGTCATTGTTTCGGCCCGATTTAATGGCGATGCAATCGTCTCCTGTGGTGAAAGTACAGTTTTCAATCAGCACATTCTTGCATGATTCCGGATCACATCCGTCGCCATTAGGGCCATGATTGAAAATCGTTACTCCGCGTACAATCATGCTTTCGCAAAGGAGCGGGTGGATGACCCAAAACGGGGAATTGAGTAGCGTAACGTCTTCAATCAATATCGTATTGCACGAATAAAGGTTGATGAGTTGAGGGCGCATGCCGTCTTCGGGCTTCATGATGCGTTTGTAAATAGGGGTATTGGTTTCAGCATACATCTGCAAGCGTTCGCGTCCGCCATTGCGCTGGGCAACCATGCCTTCTTTCCAACCGTATTGGGCGGCACCGCACATGGCCCACCAGTTTGCGTTTGATCCTTGTCCGTCGATCACTCCTTTGCCGGTTATGGCTATGTTGGTTTCCCCGTATGCATAAATCAGCGGGTGGGCATTGTAGCAATCAATTCCTTCCCAACGGGTAATTACTGCGGGAAAGTACAGACTTTGGTCGGTAGAGAATTTTAATGTTGCTCCTTCTTCTATGTGCAGATTTACATTGCTTTTCAGGGTGATGGGGCCGGTGTAAAAAGTTCCTTTCGGTACAAGGACGGTTCCTCCACCTGCCTGATTGCAGGCTACAATGGCTTGATTGATGGCATCATGGCAAGGTTCTGCTTCATTGTCGGGCTTTGCGCCGAAGTCGGTAATATTGAATGTGCGTTTAGGAAACGATGTCTTTTTGATTTGTTTCTCTATCTTGGCGCTTTCTTTAAAAGCTTTGTCAAAGTCTACTGGGTGGGCATTGACAGCAAGTGCCGTGATGAGCAGGCAAATGGCTCCGAATACTTTTTTCATCATTCTCTTCTGTTTTTATGGTTACTTGATTTCAGATTGCAAATGTATAACTATGGATAGAGTATAAAGACTAGATTTTGGTGGAAATAGTGTAATTATTGATATAGTTAAGTCGATTGTAGTGCAAAGTGCTTTTTTTATAGGGTTTATTGAACAGCGACGAAGGGATTTTTCCTAATCTGTAACATATAAAAAAAAGGAAGAAGTCGAAACTTCTTCCTTTTACCGTATTTTAATTTGAAAAGTGTTCGGCACAAAAAAAATCAGAGAGGAATCTTATCAATGCGTCTCTGATGGCGTCCTCCTTCAAAATCGACACTAAAGAATGTTTTCATGATGGCATCGGCCTGATCTGTACTAATGAAACGTCCCGGCATAACCAATATATTGGCGTTGTTGTGCCGGCGGGCAAGGTCTGCTATTTCCGGAGTCCAACAAAGAGCGGCACGAATGCCCTGATGTTTGTTTAAAGTCATGTTAATGCCATTGCCACTGCCGCATATAGCGATACCGGGATAGCATTCTCCGGCTTCGACGGCTAAGGCAAGCGGATGGGCAAAGTCGGGATAGTCACAACTCTCTGTTGTGTGGGTTCCGAAGTCTTTGTAGGGCCATCCTTTTTCTTCGAGCCAGCTTATTACAAATTGTTTCAATTCAAAACCTGCGTGGTCGGAGCTTATTCCTATTGTTTTCATTCTTTTGGGTGTTTTGAGGGGTATAGATTAGATGAAACCTAAAAGCCGTTTAGTCCGAGAGAATCTACGGACTAAACTGGCTTTGAAGGTTAATGATTATTTCTTATAGCATTGCCTTTACCTGTTTGTATACATTCTCGGCAGTGAAACCTAGTTTCTCGTCGAGTATGTTGTACGGAGCTGAAAAGCCGAAAGATTCCAAACCGAATACTTTGCCATTGGCGCCGACCAGTCCTAGGAGGTTTACCGGCAATCCGGCCGTCAGACCGAATACCTTAGCTTTCGCGGGAATAATTGATTCTTGGTATTCTTTGCTCTGGCTGCGGAACAAGCCTTCTGAGGGAGCAGAAACGATGCGTAATTTCACTCCGTCTTTGCGAAGCAATTCGGCACCCGCTACGAGCGTAGATACTTCAGAACCCGAGGCTACTAAAATAACATCCGGATTGTTTTCCGAGCCGGCCACAATATAAGCTCCTTTGGCCGATTGTGCATAATCGGTTCCTTCGGGAAGGCTGGCGATATTCTGGCGGGAGAAAATCAACGCAGTGGGAGTGGTGGTATTCTCCATCGCAAGTTTCCATGCCTGAGTGGTTTCTTCGGCATCTGCCGGACGAAGCACCAACATGGAATTGTGTCCTTTGTGGTTCTTCAATTTCTCCATTAAACGGATTTGTGCTTCTTGTTCTACCGGTTCATGGGTTGGTCCGTCTTCTCCTACGCGGAAAGCGTCGTGAGTCCAGATGAACTTAACGGGTTGTTCCATGAGCGCAGCCATTCGGATAGCAGGTTTCATGTAATCGGAGAATACGAAGAAAGTAGCACAGGCAGGAATTACGCCGCCATGCAAAGACATGCCGATGCAGATGCAAGCCATGGAAAGTTCGGATACACCGGCTTGTAAGAAGGCACCGCTGAAATCTTCTTTGGTAAATGCGTGGGTCTTCTTTAAGAATCCGTCTGTTTTATCGGAATTAGAGAGGTCGGCAGAAGATACGATCATATTCTCTACCTGAGTGGCCAATGTGCCCAGCACTGTGGCGGAAGCAGCACGCGTGGCTGATCCTGCTTTTTGTGTGATAGATTTCCAATCTACTTTAGGTGCTTCACCCTTGAAGAATTGTTCCATCTTGGCGGCTAATGCAGGATTGGCCTTTGCCCATTCTGCTTTGGCAGCATATCTCTTGCCAACAATTGCCTTGAGTTCTTCGGCACGTTTGGCATACAGCGCAGCCGTTTCAGGGAAAATAGTAAATGGTTTGTCGGGGTTACCACCTAAATGAAGTACGGTATTCTTGTAAGCATCGCCTCCCAATGGAGCACCGTGAGTTGCGCAATTTCGTTCGTAGTTCGACCCGTCGGCTTTGAGTGCTCCTTTTCCCATTGTGGTTTTGCCAATGATGAGAGTGGGTTGAAGTTTCACCGCTTTGGCTTCGATAAGTGCCTTGCGGATAGCTTCCGGATCATTACCGTTTATTTTGATTACTTTCCAGTTCCATGCTTCGTATTTCTGAGCAACGTTTTCGCTCGTTACTTCGTTGGTATTACTAGATAGCTGAATGTCATTTGAATCATAAAACATAATCAGGTTATCTAATCCCAAATGGCCGGCTATACGTCCGGAACCTTGTGATATTTCTTCCTGAACGCCACCATCGGAGATATAAGAGTATATCGTCTGGTTCATCACGTCACCAAAACGTGCTTTGAGGAATTTAGCGGCAATGGCAGCTCCTACGGCGTAAGTATGTCCTTGTCCCAGCGGGCCGGAAGTGTTTTCTACTCCGCGCATAATGTCTACTTCGGGATGTCCGGGAGTTGCGCTTCCCCATTGGCGAAATTGTGCCAGTTCGTCCATCGTATATTTACCGGTTAGAGCCAGCGTAGAGTATAACATGGGCGACATGTGTCCCGGGTCAAGAAAGAAGCGATCGCGTCCTTCCCATTTGGGGTTTTGTGGGTCATATACCAGAAATTCAGCGAAGAGTACATTCACATAATCAGCTCCGCCCATGGCGCCACCCGGGTGACCTGAATTTGCTTTTTCAACCATCGAAGCAGCTAATATGCGGATATTGTCTGCTGCACGATTCATTAGTTTATTGTCATTCATAATCTATAATCGTTAAGTTTTTCTGCAAAGATAATAGTTTGCTGTAAATTATCTTTCGTGAAAGGAAATTTATTTTAATGTTAAAGTAACAATTGACTTGGCAGGAAGTTCTACCTTTAATACACCTTTACTTACTTTGGCATCTTTAAAGTCTTTCAAAACTACGACATTGGGATGTTCGAATGAATTGTAATCTGTTATGTTTTTCGATGTTAATATCTGTCCGCTTACCTGATTTACGGTAACTCCGGGAATTTCGATAGATACTTCCTGGCTTTCGTCGGTTTCTACATTGGAGAGTGAAATATGGATAATTCCCTCTTTGTCTTTAGAAGCGGTGGCACTCATTAAAGGTACCGTGCGATTATCTCTTACGCTTACTTTATCGCATATCAGGTCGATAGGCAGATAGGTTGCATCCTGATGAACTTTATACATATCGAACACGTAATAGGTGGGGGTTAATACCATCTCTTTCCCTTTGGTCAGTATCATCGATTGCAACACATTAACTACCTGTGCTATGTTTGTCATCTTAATGCGGTCGGTATGTCGATTGAAGACATCCAGCGTGAGAGAGGCAACAAATGCATCGCGCATAGAATTTTGTTGGTAAAGAGCGGTTTTTGCTCCCGGCTCCTGATCCCACCAGGTACCCCATTCATCGACCATCAGTCCTACATTTTTCTTAGGGTCATATTTATCCATGATATCGATATGTTTCTTAATCACATTTTCAATCTCCAGACATTTTCCCATTGCCCAGTAATAGTCGTCCTTGCTAAAGTTGGTAGCCGATCCTTTGCTACCGTTCCATCCGGTAACCGTGTAGTAATGAAGGGATAAACCATTCATACGCGCACCTACGTCCTTCATCAAAACGTCTGTCCAGTTATAATCATAATCGCTTGCTCCGCTGGCTATTTTAAATAGACGATTGTCATCGTAGTTACGACAGTAAGTAGAATAACGGCGATACAAGTCTGAATAATATTCCGCAGTCATGCTTCCGCCGCAACCCCAACTTTCGTTGCCCACGCCAAGGAATTTTACTTTCCATGCTTTGTCTCGTCCGTTTTTGCGACGTAAGTTAGCCATGGGAGAGTCTCCCTCAGAGGTCATGTATTCCACCCACTTAGCCAGCTCTTCCACACTACCGCTACCCACGTTGCCGCTGATATACGGTTCGCAACCCAACATCTCGCAAAGGTTAAGGAATTCATTGGTTCCGAAACTATTATCTTCTACAACGCCGCCCCAGTTGTTGTTAACCATTTTAGGACGGCTCTCTTTCGGGCCAATGCCATCCATCCAGTGATATTCATCGGCGAAGCATCCGCCCGGCCAGCGAAGTACCGGAACTTTTAGCTCTTTAAGTGCATCAAAAACATCTTTACGGTATCCTTTTATGTTGGGGATATCCGAGTTTTCGCCCACCCAGAGACCGCCATAAATGCAGGAACCCAGATGTTCGGCAAACTGTCCGTAGATTTCTTTCGGAATGATTTGTTTACCTTGTTCAGTATGAATTCTGATAACTGCACTCTTTTGTGCAGATAGCGACATGGAAGCCACTAACAGGGCACTTACTAGAATTTCTTTCTTCATGTTTCTTTGTTATTAATAGATTATAGATTATTCTTTATTTTCTGATCTCCTTTTTTATCAACGCCAACGATTTGCTTACCGGCTGTTCTGTCTTTTCAAAAATTGTATGGTTGTTGTAAGTGGCATCGTTATGATGTATAGATAGCTGTTATATTACCTAATGTTGGTTATTACTCGGTAATGGTGCAATACATAGATTAGCCGAAATAGATTAAAAAAAGGAAAATGCGAGGCGAAACAAAGATTCTGCTCCGCCTGCATTCCTATATAAATTAGGAAAAGAGTTCTTTTTCTGTAAACTGTCCTACTTTAAGATATTTCTCATAAATATCCTGATAAGCTTTGGCATTCTCTGCTATGGGAGAATATTCAAAAGCAAAGCCGGATGACATGGCGTTCTGAGCATCTTCTATCTTGCTGTATTCTCCTGCTGCTGTGGCTGCAAACATTGCTGCACCAAGAGCACAAGCCTGATCTGTTTTGCAGACTTTGATAGGCATGTTGAGTACATCACTAAGTGTTTGCATCACGAACGGAGATTTAAGAGCGATGCCGCCAATTCCGATTACATTATCAATCTGTACGCCTTCATTTCTGAAACGATCTACGATGGCTTTTGAGCCGAAGGCCGTTGCTTCGACCAGTGCGCGGAAAATTTGTGGTGCCGAACTGGCTAAAGACAGACCGGTGATGGTGCCTTTTAGCATTTGGTTGGCATCCGGCGTACGGCGACCATTCATCCAGTCGGTTGCAATGATAGTGCTTTCGCTGACCGGTATTTTTTCCGCTTCTTTGGTCAGAACCGGAATGATACGGTCGCAAGCTTCATCAATTAACTTCGCTTTTGTAGCTTCATCAATCAGTGTACTTTCTCCTATAATATTCTTTAAAGGAAACTCTAGCACCCGTTTGAACCATGCATAGATATCTCCAAAGCCCGATTGCCCTGCTTCCAGTCCAACCATACCCGGAATAACCGAGCCGTCGACCTGTCCGCAAATACCCTTAATCAGCTTGTCTCCAACTTCTTGATAAGAAGCGACCATAATGTCGCAGGTGGAAGTTCCAATCACCCGTACAAACGTGTGAGGAGTAACTCCTGCACCAACCGCTCCCATGTGGCAATCAAAGGCTCCACCAGCTACGATTACATTAGTGGTTAATCCCAGTCTCTTGGCCCATTCCTCGTTTAACTTGCCTACCGGTTTATCTGCCGTTTCCGTTTTGTCGAACAGACGTGCTCTGAAACCAGCCAAAAGCGGATCAAGGGCTGTTAGAAACTCTTCGCTTGGGAGTCCGCCCCATTTCTCGTGCCACATCGCTTTGTGTCCGCAAGCACAACGGCTGCGCACGATGTCATCGCTTTTGGTCACTCCTGTAATGAGCGCAGGTAACCACTCACAGTACTCTACGATGGAGTATGCTTTGGCTTTTACATTTGCATCTTCACGGAGTACATGAAGAGCTTTAGCCCAGAACCATTCAGAAGAATAGATCCCTCCTTCGTAAGCGGAATAATCAATCTTCCAGTTAGCACAAAGCTTGTTTACTTCGGCAGCTTCTTTAATCGCTGTATGGTCTTTCCACAATACAAACATGGCGTTTGGATTTTCGGAAAACTCAGGCAACAGTGCCAGCGGAGTACCTGTAGCATCTGTAAAGGCGGGCGTACTGCCAGTCGTGTCAAAAGCAATACCAATCACTTTCTCGGCTGTTCCCGGAGGGCAGGCAGCTAGTGCTTCTTTCACGGTAGCTTCCAGTACATCAATATAATCTTGCGGATGCTGGCGATACTGATTGATGGCAGGATTGCAGTACAATCCTTTTTGCCATCGGGGGTAATATTTAATGGATGTGGCCAGCGCTTCTCCCGTCAGTGCATTTACGATAAGTGCACGGGCGGAATCGCTGCCATAATCAAGTCCTATAACGTATTTATCCATAATTATTTAGCAAAGAGCTTTGTTTAACATGTAATAAATTTCATTCATGTGAAGTTCCTTCTTGAACCCACTGATTGTAGTGTCGTTGTCAATAACGACCATCTCAATACCTGCTATTTCAGCATAATCTTCCAAATACTCAACGGTTAAGTCGTAAGAGAAACTCGTGTGGTGAGTTCCACCTGCCAATATCCATGCGGCAGCTCCGATTTCCAGATTCGGTTGAGGAATCCACAAAGAGGAGGCAACAGGAAGTTTAGGCAATTCTTTGCTCTTGATACAGTCTACCTTATTGACGATGAGGCGGAAACGATTACCCATATCAATGATTGTTGCGGCAACACCTTCGCCTTGTTTAGAGGTGAACACCAAACGGGCAGGGTCGTTTTTGCCACCGATACCCAATGGATGAACCTCTAGTTTAGGTTTGTGCTCAGCTATTAGCGGACAAACTTCGAGCATATGTGCTTGTAGAATAGCGCTCTTTTCTCCATCAAAGTTCAACGTGTAATCTTCAAGGAAAGAACAACCTTTAGGAAGTCCCTGACCCATGAACCACATGGTACGGAAGAGAGCAGCCGTTTTCCAGTCGCCTTCTGCACCGAAACCATAACCTTCAGCCATCAAACGTTGGCAGGCAAGTCCGGGCAATTGGTCAATGCCGGCAAGATCATCAAAGTTTGTAGTGAAAGCTTTTGCTCCTGTTTCAGCAAGAAAACGACGAAGAGCGATTTCTCCGCGGGCAGCTTCTTTTACCTGATTCACAAAGTGGGCATCTTTCTTTTGCGCTTCAGTGATGGTGTATTCTTTTTCGTAAGTAGCGACTAATTCATCGATCTCTGCATCAGTAACCTTATCTAATACAGCTACGAGGTTTGCTATCGGGTAGTAATCTACATGATAACCCAGACGCATTTCTGCTTCTACTTTATCTCCGTCCGTTACAGCCACATTGTTCATCTGGTCGCCAAAGCGAATGATACGCATGTCCTGTGCATCTGCCCAACCGGCTGAAACACGCATCCATACGGCAATCTTAGCTTGAGCTTTTTCATCTTGCCAATGCCCTACAACCACTTTGCGATTCTTACGCATACGAGTTACCATGTGACCGAATTCGCGGTCGCCATGAGCGGATTGATTCAGGTTCATAAAGTCCATATCCATTGTTTTCCATGGAATTTCTTTATTAAACTGAGTGTGGAAGTGCAACAACGGTTTCTTCAATTCCTGCAACCCGTGAATCCACATCTTGGCGGGAGAGAACGTATGCATCCAGGTAATAACACCGATACATTTTTCTTCATTGTTAGCTGCTTTGAAAGTATCGGTAACTTCTCTCGCTGAGTTTACGGTACCTTTATATACTACTTTGACCGGTAAATTACCCGAGCCGTTGAGGCCTTTTACTATTTCGTTTGAGTGTGCGTCTACTGCGATAACTGCGTCTCCTCCGTACAAGAGCTGTGCTCCGGTAACGAACCATACTTCATAATTTTCGAATGCCATAATTGTATCCTTTTTAATTGTTATTTTATTTATAATTTATTTCTGTCCGTAATAGGCGTTTGGCCCATGTTTACGGTTAAAATGTTTTTCGACCAATAACGGGTTCATTGTCAGTTGTGGATTAACCGCAAAAGAGATGCTGGCCATCTTTGCCACTTGTTCCATGACAACCGCGTTGTGCACCGCATCGTTTGCGTCTTTTCCCCAAGAAAAAGGGCCATGGTTCTTTACCAATACCCCCGGAGTATGTACCGGATTGATGCCTTCGAATCTTTTCACAATGACATTGCCCGTTTCCAGTTCGTAAGCACCGTTCACTTCCTCTTTTGTCATATCCGCCGTGCAGGGAATGGCATCGTGAAAGTAATCGGCGTGTGTCGTTCCGATATTGGGAATATCGATTCCTGCCTGTGCCCAGGCGGTGGCGTAAGTAGAGTGGGTGTGTACTATTCCGCCAATCTCCGGAAATGCTTTGTATAACACTATATGAGTGGCAGTGTCCGATGAAGGTTTTAGTTTACCTTCCACCACTTTTCCATCAAGATCTACCACGACCATATCTTCAGCTTTCATATCGTCATAAGATACTCCACTCGGTTTGATAACCACCAATCCGTTTTTACGATCAATAGCCGATACATTTCCCCATGTAAATATTACCAATCCGTGTTTTACCAACTCCAGATTGGCATGGAATACTTTTTCTTTTAAAGCTTCTAACATATTCTTATAATTTAAATTTAGGATCTTTCCGATAGGCTTTTCCGTTGAATTTATAGAGGAAGGCTCCCCGTCTCGATCCCGATTTATCTATTTCATCTGTCTTTTCAATGAAATCCATTTCGGCCACTCTTTTACGAAAGTTGCGCTTGTCCAGCGTTTCTCCGTAGATGGCTTCATATAGCGCCTGCAACTGACTTAATGTAAATAACTCCGGCAGTAAATTGAAACCGATAGGCTCATTACCGGCTTGGTGTTTCATTAGTTCTCTGGCTTTTTCTACCATTTTAGGGTGGTCAAAAAAGAGAGAGGGTAGTTGGTTTATATTGGCCCAGTAGGCATTATGCTTCTGTACCAGTTCTTTATCGTATTCATTGACGTTTATCAATGCGTAATAGGCTACGGAGATTACTCTTTCGCCCGGATCGCGATCTACTTCGCCAAAGGCGCCGACTTGTTCCATATACACATTTTCCAGACCGGTAAGTTGATTGAGTACCCGTTTGGCAGCATTATCAATACTTTCGCCTTCCTGAACAAATCCCCCCATCAATGACCATTCTCCCATAGCGGGTTCGAAATTTCGTTTCAACAAAAGGAGATTAAGTTCTCCCTTGCTGAATCCGAATATAATGCAATCCACTGAAACATAGAACTGTGGATTATGACTGTAATAGTTACTCATTAAATTAACTTGCTTCGTTTATTTTCAATTACCAGAAATACCAATAGAATGCTGCTGTGAAACCTAATATGATAACTGTGTGAATTATATCCCAATGATTCCAGCTGGCTCTTGATGCAGCTTTCTGTTCAGGTGTTGACGAGCCAAATACTAAACCTTGAATTCTGATTGGATCCGGTGCTTTGGTAAACAAGCTGATTATCACTACTACTATGATGCAGAACAGTAACATCCATCCGCAGAAGAATAGCCAGTTCAAGTCATAGAACAGACTCTTAAACATTGATCCTCCCGCATTGGTGCCGATAGTCGTATAGTACACTTTGGCTCCTAGCCGGGTGATACCAATGATAAAGCCCGAAAGTAATCCCCACATACCTCCTTTGGCTGAGGTACGTTTCCACGTAATACCCATTAAGAAAGCTGCGGCAATACCCGGAGCCAAGACTGATTGTACATCTTGCAGGTAGTTGTAAAGTACGTTACCGATACTTTTCATAATGGGAATCCACAAGATACCTAGAATAACAATTACGACTGTGGCTATCTGGCCGATTTTAACCAATTTTTTCTCGGGAGTATTGGGTTTGAATCTTTTGTAGAAATCGATGGTGAAGAGCATTGCCGAGGAATTGAACAGAGAAGCCAATGAACTCATTAAAGCGGCGAGAATACCACAAACCACAAGCCCTTTCACTCCGGCAGGTAGCAATTTCGCCACTAACGAAGGGAAAGCGGCATCGGCAGAAGGAAGTACATATTGTACACCGTTTAACATCACTCCTTTTTGGGACATGGTAAAAGCGATCATACCCGGAATGAGGAATAAGAATACAGGTAATAGCTTTAAATAGGCACCAAAGATAGAACCACGACGTGATTCTCTTTCGTTTTTGCCAGAAAGTACGCGCTGTACAATGAATTGGTCCGTACACCAATACCAAAAGCCGATAATAGCCGAACCAATCAATGCACCCAACCACGGAAAGTTAGGGTCATTATTATTGCGAATAAGATTGACCATGGTATCTCCATATTGGTTGACCGGAGTTGCACCGCATGTAGCTAACACTTCGTCCCATCCGCCTACAGCTTTTAGTCCGAGCACGAGGATAATCAGTGAGCCGGCTAGTAAAATAGGAGTTTGAAGTATCGAAGTGTATAATACCGATTTCATTCCGCCAAATACCGTGTATAATGCGGTTAGTAAGACGAGTCCTATAGCCGAAATCCAGAAGAAATCGATGCCCCATAACTCTTTAATGCCGAAAACTTGTTGGAATACTAATCCGCCTGCATACACTGTTACGGCTACTTTCGTTAATACGTAACTTACCAGTGAAATGAGAGAAAGTATTGTCCGTGATTCACTATTGTAACGGCGTTCAAGAAACTCAGGCATGGTAAGCACCATACTTCTGGAGTAAAAAGGAACGAATACCCATCCTAAAATAAGAATCATCCATCCTTGTATTTCCCAGTGTGCCATCGCCATACCACTTGATGCTCCGGCTCCTGCAAGACCTATTAAGTGCTCCGACCCAATGTTCGAAGCAAAGATAGAAGCACCGATGGCCAACCAGGTGGCATCACGTCCTCCAAGAAAGTAGTCTTCCGAGTTATTTTGCTTTTGTCTGGTTACCCAAACTATAATTCCGATGAGTGCAGCGAAAAATAACGCTATGACAATCCAATCTAATGTTCCCACGATTTTATTTCATTTTAAGGTTAATAATTATTTCTTTACGCTGAATTTGAAGATGCAATGGCTATGGTACGTTTGTCCCGGTTTAAGAATAACAGATGGCCATTGAGGCTCATTTGGACTGTCGGGATAGTGCTGTGTTTCCATACATACGGCTGTTCGTTGTTTATAGATGATGCCTTTCTTCCCTTTCACTGTTCCGTCAAGGAAGTTTCCACTATATACTTGTATGCCGGGTTCGTTGGTGTATACTTCTAATGTAATGCCGCTGATGGGAGAATAGAGTCTTGCAGCCACTTGTTTAATGTCTCCGGCAGTGTTAAGTACCCAATTATGATCATACCCATTGCCGTTTTTTAATTGTGTGTAGTCATATTTGTTGATATCTTGCCCTATGGGTTTAGGAGTAGTGAAATCCATCGGAGTATTTGCTACGGGACTAATTTCTCCTGTGGTCATAAAAGTACTGTCTACCGGAGTGAATTTATCAGCATTAATATATAGCAGGTTGTCTGTTATCAGATTTTCGGCGTTACCGGAAAGATTGAAATAAGAATGATTGGTCATGTTGATGACTGTTGTTTTGTCCGTCGTTGCTTCATATTTAATATCAATAGAGTTATTATCAGTCAGAGTATAAGTTACTTTGGCTGTTACATTTCCGGGGAAGTTTTCGTCTCCGTCGGGTGATTTTCGTGTGAGTTCCAACGTCGTTTCATTAATAGGTTTAGCTTCGTACACCTGATATTGCCACCCTTTGGGACCACCATGCAGGCAATGCCCGAAATTGTTTATTGGAAGTTGTATGGAATCTCCGTTAATAACCATTCTTCCGTGTTTAATACGATTAGCATACCTGCCAATAGAGGCACCGAAATCACTGGGTATATTGATATAGTCGGAAATACTGTCAAAGCCGAGAACTACATCTTTCATTGTACCGCTTTTATCCGGAACCATAATAGATACAATTCTACCTCCAAAGTTAGTGATGCAAACTTCCATTCCCGATTTATTTTTCAATGTGTAGAGGTTTACGGGCATTTGATTTATTTCCGTTTGGAAATTTTTGGGATTTAATCCGGATAGAGTTAGCTCGTCCTTAGGCTTGCTATGGCAGGAAATCATCATAAATGTAATAATTCCAATTGAGAATAATTGTTTTTTCATGGTTACCAAATTTTGTGATTGATAGTGTAAATAAGACACTTATGTTATTTAGGTGTAAAAGTAACACTTATTAATTATCGTGGTTCTTTCTTTTATATGTTATGCAGCATGGAAAGCTGATTTTATTTGTCTTTACTTTGTTTTTTTACCCCAGACAGATTGTCCCGACGAAGTTAATCCGGCATAAACTAATGTTGGGATGCGAGTGCTTCTTTCCCAATCGAGTTCCCGTTGCACATTTAACGTTAAAGTTCCGACAGTTAATAGATTTGTTTTTTCATCATACGTCCAGTTGCCATTGATTGCTCCGGTGGCTTTCCCGCCGGATGAAAGAACTAGAGTTTGAGACGTTTGCTGTTTTCCATAACTATAGGCTAAGGTTATATTTTCCCAAGATCCAATTAGTTCATCTTCTTTGATCTCTGTTTGCGGTACAGCTGCATATCTTTCGGGCATAACCACCGGCCAGCCATTTTGCGTCCATTTAATGGCACGAATCTGCCCCATCATTATTGCATTGCTGTAAGCATTGCCATTGGTGTTTGCCGGCAATCGGCCTTGAGAGCAATAATACCAATTATCATTATCGTCTTTAAAGATGCAGCAATGAGAGATGCCTACCCATCCGGAATGATTATTGAACTTGTAAGGATGGGTTAGTATGGGCCAACATTCAGCTCCTTCGGTTATGTTTTGCCCATCTATTCCGTAATAAGGCCCGGTGATGTTTTGAGAACGGCACACACGTGTGTTGTAAGCAACGGACAGTTCATCATAAGCGAGAAATAAGTAATAATATCCTGTCTTCTCGTTATAAATAATTTCCGGAGCTTCAGATCCTTGCCAGCGACTCTGACTGTTTCGGGTGGCAATACGTACACCATAATTGCTGAGAGCATTCGCATTCCATGGTTCGCCTAGTTTTTCAGGTTTTCCTGTTGTGGCATTCAGTTGAACGGCTACAATGCCCGAATGCCATGAACCATAAACAAGCCATTGCTCATTGTTTGGAGTGATAATAAATGAAGGGTCAATGGCATTCCATTTGAAGTATGCGTTCCAATCGTTTAAGCTACTTCTTGTCCAGTCGAGCCCTCTGTCTGTAGATGAAGTAATGACATAGCCTTTGTCAACCCATAAATTGTTTGCCAGATTGTCTGTTTCCATCATACCGATAAAAGCCCTTTCTGTCCATGAACCATCGAAATTGTCTGTGGTATTGGCTTTTCCGCTTTTAATATAATTATCCGCAACGATGCTATAATACATGCGATATTTATTGCTGCTAACTTTTCTCACTACGGGAGCCCAATATCCATATGTTGGATTATCTATGGCAGCTAATCCCATACGGTTTCGCATACTGTTAAGTGAATCTTTTACCCATGCGGGTGTTTCAAGCATGGTTGCACCCATGTATTCCCAATTCACTAAATCTGTTGAACGGCGGCAATGAAAATGTCCATGTCCTTCTGTGGCATTACCGTACGAAGCATCTGTGGTATACATATAATAATAATCTCCATCCTTCTCTACGGTAGGATCGTGCACATTGGCCAGATTCCAGGAAGCACGCATGCTCCAATCTGCTATAGAGCTATAATCGTCTTTGTAAGTAGGAGCTACATAGCTGGAAAGTGTGGTGAATGAGATAGAAGGAGAGTATGCTATGCCAACTTTATTAATGGCATACGCTCTGGTGTGATAGGTCGTATTCGAAATAAGACCTATTATTTCTCCGCTTATGTCAGAACTATTTGCGTCGATGCTAATTGAATTATCTTCTTTAGTCGGGTTTTCTTTAGATTGACTCCAACAAAGCCCTTTCTCGATAATTGCATTGCCTCCGTCATCCGGAATACTATATGAAAAAGCAGCAGTGGTGGAGGTAACCTCTTTTATAGTTAAGTCGGCTACAGTCGGATAATTTCCATCCGGCAGATCATCCGACTTTTCACATCCGTAGCATATGCATATAAAAAAGCCAATCCAACGCCATTTAATAGAATCTATTATCATTATTTTTAGAATAAATGTTATTAAAATAATATGCCAATGTGCTTATTTATTTGTAGCACATTGGCACATTTTTATCATTCTTCGTTATCAATTAGTATCCGAACCAGTGGTTTCCCATCCGGGATTTTGTTTTAAGTTCGGAGCACGTTTTACTTCGCTACTCGGTATTGGGAAATAGTAGTTTTTGGGGTTATTAAATACCCGAAGATCCATATCATTTCCTATGGTGCCCGGTGCCCCTGTAAGAGTATATTGCGGACTAGAACCTGATATCGTCACTTCTATGCCGTACATATTCAATAGTTGCTCGTAACGAGGTTTACTCAATTCGTTATCGGATGTTACGCCATCATATAGTCTCCATCTACGCACATCAAAAAAACGATGGTCTTCAAAACATAATTCTACTCGTCGTTCATTACGGATGCGAGTGCGAAAAGTTTCTTGATTCATATCAGAGAAACCAGGCATTCCTGCACGGGTACGAACCTGATTTACATATTGATAGGCTTGAGAAGGTCCTTCGGATTCATTGATGGCTTCCGCTGCATTTAATAGAATTTCGGCGTAACGGAAAATTATCCATGCATGCGGAAAAGTTTTAGCATCTTTTAGAATGAGATTCGGATTTACAAACTTTTTTTGATAATATCCTGTATATGTTCCTCCCATAGATTCTCTATAGTCGGCTCCTTTATCTGTAGCCGAATTAAAGTGTACATCCACGGCACGTTGTTCTCCTTGGTCGGCCCGTCCCCATATAGAGCCGTGATGGAAAATGGTAGCTTCCAGACGAGGATCTCTATTAGCATAAGGATCAGTTTCCTTGTAACCTGAATTGGCCTCATCAATACGCTTCCCGTTAGTCATTTCAAAGCAGTCTACAAAATTCTGAGTTGGATTCGTTCGTCCGGCTCCCGATACAGAACCGGTAAATCCGGGAGGTAATAATTGCAAATCTATTGTGTTTGTATTCCAAACTGAACGAGCCAGAATAATTTCATTATTATAAGTCGGATTATCATAAAAACATTTTTGATAATCAGCATATAATTCATAAGGTCTGGACTGTTGTGCATTTTTGGTGATAAAATCTTTAGCAGCCTGAGCTGCGTTAGTCCAATACGTTTTATCATTGGTGGGATTATTTAATGCAGATGCACGATATAATAATGCTCTTGACTTTAGTGCATAAGCAGTGGCTCCATTGATGCGTCCCCAGTTAATGTCCTCATTGCTGTATCTGAAAGGTAAGAGATCTTTTACCTCATCACATTGTTGGGCAATCCATTCCAGTACTTCCGGTGCGGAGGTACGACTAATATTCATTTGTTCCTGATTATCCATGTCGAATACGATAGGCGTACCGCTTTCATCTTCGCCTACAATAGGAGCGTCTCCAAACCAACAAACCAAATCGAAATGGAATATGGCGCGTAGTAATTTTGCTTCAGCACAATAGCGATCATATAAATGATTATCATCTCCGGATAGAGATGCATTGCCTACTACGGAAGCTTTTGCGTTTTTAAGAAATACGTTGCACTTACGGATACCGGAGAAATCTGTATTCCAAAAACCGAGAAGCGGATGGTCAGTTGCAGTGTAAGCATCCAGATTTATTTTGTTGTAATAGTGCAATCCCCAGTATGATGTGGCATTGTCTGTCATGCAGTCGCGAGATGCTCCTGTAAATTGGTTATCATTAAATGGTGCCAATCCATCCGGCAAGTTGGTATAAATATTGCTCAAAAATTGGCGTGTCAGGCTTTCATTGCCAAAAACTTTCTCTTCAGAGAGAGAGGCATCGTACTCTTTATCAAGATAATCGCTACATGCTGAGTTTGTTAGAATAAGCAATAGCGTAGTAATATATAATAGAAACTTCTTCATATTATCATCTGTTTAAATATTATTAGAATCCGATGTTAACACCGATAGAAAATGATTTTGTTTTTGGATAAGCCCAAATATAATTGGTTGGGTTTTCCGGATCAAAACCTTTCGGAAGATGGCTCCATGTCCATAGATTATAACCGTTTAGATAAAAACGGCATTTAGTCATGTTGACTTTAGCTATTAATTTTTGAGGTAAAGAATAACCTACCTCAATATTACGGAAGGACAAGAAATCACCGTTTACTACCCATATGTCCGATTCGTTATAAGGATAATTCCTGTCTATATCGCTAAAACTGGTCGAAAGTCGTGGATATTTGGCATTGATATTTCGTGGGTCAGTTGGGTCATCCGTATAGTATCCCCATGTTTGAGTAACGGCATGCGTAGAGGTTCCTCCCCATCCAAAACCATTGTCCATATTTTCACGACATCCTACTGTTCGGTTCAGGTAAGCAGTTAAAACAGCTCGCACATCAAATCCTTTCCAGCTGAAACCCAGTTTTATTGATGGTATCAATTCTGGAATATTTGTATATCCTGAAGGCACTTTATCATAGCTATTGATGATTCTGTCTCCGTTGACATCTTCGAAAACGGCATTCCCTAATTTATACTGCCCGGCAGCATGCCAAGGATATTTTTCGGGATGATCAATGGCATCTTGTTGAGAAGTAGGTATTAAGTTTGCATCACTGGCCCATTGTGTCCATTTTAGCAATTGGCTTCTGTCAATTCGTTGTCCTGTTCTGGCCTGATATGCATAATCGGGAGTCAACTCGTCCATTTCGGTAATCTTGTTGGTATTCCATGTCAGCATTCCTTCCACATAATACGTAAAGTCACCAATTTTATTTGTATGTCCAAGCGTTATTTCGGCACCTTTGGATTCTGCTTTGCCATAAGAATCATTGGGCACTGAGGCACCATAAAGAGAAGGTATGGTAGAACGGGTTACTAAGATATTAGATCTCCATTCTTTGAAAGCATCGATGCTACCATAAATTTTTTTATTCCAGAAGTCGAAATCAATGCCCACATTTACCATATCGGATAATTCCCATTTAATGTTTTTATTACCGGTTGTCGATTCGTAAGCTCCGTCCCAACCTGTTTGAGAAGTGCCAAAGTTGTAACCACTGCCTTCTACAAATGTGCTTTGATAGGGATAACGATTTGTTCCTATGTTAGATTGTCCGGCTCTACCGTAAGAAGCACGTAATTTTAGTAGATTGATGTTCTTATTCTTTAACCAGGATTCTTCAGAAAGGACCCATCCTGCCGATATACCCGGGAACGTAGCGAAACGTTCACCTGGTGCGAAATTATCGCATCCCATCTGAGACAGATTACCGGAGAGGATATACCGATTGTTATATACATAAGTAGCTGTTGCATTATAAGAGAGATATCGATTGGAAGATTCCTGACCGCGAACTACATTTTGATACGTCCGTATAAATGCTTGAGCACTGATGGCATGTTTGCCAAATGTGTGATCGTAGTCTAATGAACCAATCATATTAATGTTATAATAATAATCGCGTGGACTGGTTGTCGGGTTAGGTAATGCAATTCCTGTACGCATACGTGTATATTTGTATTCGGAAGGGTCATTTACGTCATCTCCGTAGTTATATGAAAATACATCAATATCTGCCTGTTGAACGGACTGAAAAGTTTCATAGGAATCAAACCCTACGGTTAATTTGGCTTTTAAACCTTTGGTTATGAAGTCCATATTCCCGGTAGCCGTTACGTTAGTATAGAGATTACGGCGACGATTCTTTTCAATTCCGCGTCCGGCTATTTGTGCCGCACCATTTTTGCTGTCACTTTCAGTTGGCATAAAGAAGCTTCCGTCCGGACAGAATACCGGATAAATCGGTTTGTTTTCTCCGGCTCCCCATGTAAAAATGTTCCATACGTCAATGCCCGGTTGAGAAATGTTATCTATACGTCCACCCAAATCCAAAGAGACACTCAGAAACTTATTTATATCCAAATCTACATTTGAACGCAAGTTATATCGGTTTAATACATGTTGTGTAGAGTACCCTTCATTCCAATTTGTCCATTTGGTATCATAAAGGCCTTCTTGACGCAAGTATGAAAACGACACATAATAACGAGCCTTGTTATTACCGCCGCTCAATGACAGATTGGTGCGATATTGTGGAGCCAAATCTCTCAACATCGTGTCGTGCCAATTGGTATTGAAATATTTATATTTCAATGAAGGATCAAGAGTTCCATTGCATACTTCGTAATAATGTTGTATGTCTTCATCCGAGAATTCCGGCTGTAAACCATCCAGATAACGTGCCTGATTACGTGTCAGGGCATAATTATAAGAATTTTGTGATTCAGGTATACCGGCAGCTGTTTGATAGCCAAACTCTTGCGTAAAGTCTATTTTTGTTTTTCCGGTTTCGCCGCGTTTTGTAGTAACCAATACTACTCCATTGGCTCCTCGCATACCGTAAATAGCTGCAGAAGCTGCATCTTTCAGTATCGTAATAGATTCAATAGGATAAGCATCGAGAAACGAAAGATCACGTTCTACATTATCCACGATAATCAGAGGAGAGCGGGCACTTGCATTCATCGTACGAATGCCGCGAATATAAAGTGCTGTCTCCGACCATCCGGGTTCAGATTGTGCTTCGTACGTTTCTACACCGGTTAAGGTTGACGTAAACGCATTTTGGAGTACGGTAACCGGATATTTTTCTAATTCGGAGCCCAGAACGACGGAAGCAGAACCGGTAACGAATTTTCTAGGTTTGCGACCAAAAGGAACTGCGGTAGTATGTGCATATTCGTCAATATCCGCTTCCAGCACAATTTTTAAACTATCAGAGAATTCGGCAATGGCAGTGGTCGATTTGTAACCGGTACTGGTAATGCTAAGTTCATCGGCTGTTTTCACTTTTTTAAGTTTGAAATAACCTTCGCTGTCTGAAATAGCTATACGGCTTTCTTCTGTAACATTTATCACTGCTCCGGCAATCGGGTTGTTCTCTTTATCGACAATGCGGCCGGTTAAGGTCTTTAATTGCTGCGCATAGGCAGTTTGAACAATCATCATCATGGCAACTGTGAGCAGAACTTTGTTGAATTCTGTCAGTATGTTTTTATATTTTATTCTAAACATATTCATTGAGTTTTAAATTACCAGCCCGGATTATTTTCTATATTTGTTTTCCATTCTTCACTCTCCGGAATAGGATAGAGATACATGTTTTCTTTAAATACCCTGTTTTGAGCTATTTTACGGGTATAGACAGGATTCCCATCTGTTCCGCTTGTTACTTCTATGCCGTAAATGGGTCGTGTAAGAGCTTGAATTGCCACATCCCAGCGACGTACATCCCATGCGCGGTGATCTTCAAACGCTAATTCTACGGTACGTTCTTTGCGGATAAAGTTTCGTAAAGCATCTTTTGTTTGTAAATCGGTGCGAGCCGATAGTTTGGCAGTCATACCCACTCGGTCGCGAATCTTCTGCAATGCATTAAATACTTCGTCCGATGGGCCATTCACTTCATTCATTGCTTCGGCGTAGTTCAATAATATCTCTGCATAGCGGATGATGATCCAATTTCTATAGGCCGTTAAAGAATGATTGCTGGAGAGAATCGTTTCGGGAATGTATTTCCTTACATAATATCCTGTAGGTGTGGCATTCGCATTTCCAACAGGATTGTCTCTTCCTCCTTTTATTACATTTATCTGAGCATTGTTCCATATCGATTGCTGATATAATACGGTTCGGTAAAAACGCGGATCCCTGTTTGCGTATGGATGAGCGTCATCATATCCACTTTCCTGATTGATTGCGGGCGTGTTTGTTCCATTGTATACGGGAGCGCCTGTTTCATCATACTGGCTAAAAGGAGAAAGACCATTCGCCATGTCGTACATATCCACTAAATTTTGTGACGGACAGAGTCCTCCGTTACCTCCTTCGCCTACCGGAGTATCATTAGAAATGGCCGACCAGCCGACTTGAGTATCGTTTCTCCAGAATATAATTTCATTGTTACCATTGAATTGTGGTAAGAGAATAGCTTCTTGATATTGTTGTAGCGGGTCATTGCTAGTGCCATAATAGAGGCCATACTGATTTCCATATGTTTCTATAAAGCTTTTTGCAGCATTGGCTGCAGCTTCCCAGGTAATTGGGGTACTGCCTTCTGCTGTGTATATCTTCTGATAGTGAGGGCTGGCCATATAGAGTATAATTCTGGACCTCAATGCACTTGCCATTGGTTTGCAGATGCGTCCGGACAAGTTATTGTCTATTGTAAGTACGCCATTGCTTCCCATCGGTTTTTCCATCAGTCCCGTTTCGCATTCTGTGAGTTCTGTTAATACAAAGTCAATGAATACCTTATTGGTCGGGCGCTCGGTATAACCGCTCAGCAAATCACCGTCCGGATCAAGTACATCCGTGATTATAGGTAGTGGCCCATACCTTAAGTATAATTCCCAATAAAAATAAGCGCGTAAAAACCTCGATTCAGCCTTGAAATTTTTTAAGTCGTTCTGATAATTTTCTTCTGTATCACTTGTTGGCTTGGGTACACTGTCAATGTGAGTTAACAGCATATTACACTTGCGGATGCCTCTGAAATAAAGTTCCCATGTATCTGTTAGTTCAGGTGCCCCACTGTTGGCGTAATAGTTTCCTATATTAAAACTGTTTCGCGTTCCGCCTGTAGAATAACTTGTCTCTGCCAAATCTGTGGCCGAATCCATCCATGAGTTGTTTATTCGGCACGCCCCATGACGTAGAAAGTTATATGTGTCAAAATGGAATTTTGTAGCATTACTCCACAAACTAAAAGTTTCCTCCTCGGTAAGTTCATTGCTGGGCTGCTTATCCAGAAAGTCTCCGAACAGATCCTCACAGGAAGTGAGCGTTGTTCCTGATAACATTGCAATGAAAGCTGCATATAAAATAGTCTTCTTCATATTATCTGTTAGAATTTAACGTTAACACCAAAATTTACAGTCTTCATAATTGGATAACGGTTAGAACCGTTACTCTCGGGATCGGTCAGATTGTTTAAGTGATCCCAGGTAATCAGATTACTGGCATTTATATAGAGGCGAAAGTCGTTCATACTCCATTTCTTAACAATTCGCTGGGGGATGGAATAGCTTAACTCAATGTTCTTAACGCGTAGAAAGGCTCCGTTTTGCAAGAAAAAAGAATTTTGCCGTTGGTTGTGATTACCATAATTATCATAATGCAGCAAAGGATAGGTTGCGCTTTTGAGATTCTCAGCTTCGCTAAGAGCGGGATTCCAACGTTTCAGGTGATGCTCTTTTACTTTACCACCATTAACGAAGGCATACATTGCTTCGGCATCGTAATAGCGGGATACGTGATCAACGCCCTGTAACATTACATTAAATCCAATTCCTTTCCATTCGCAACCCAGAGTAAGTGCATAGGTGTTTTCGGGAATATCACTATAGCCGATGGATGTTTCATCACGATCATCTATAAATCCGTCTTTATTCATATCTCGATACTTTAAATCTCCTACTTGCACATTACCAAAGGTCGATACGGGAAAATCCGGACTGGCCAGATCGGCAGAAGTAACAAAACCGTCGCAAATCAGACCGAAATATTGATTAATAGGATGCCCTTCGCGTTTGCGATAATCGGTCTTGGCCTCAGGTTCGTCTTCAGAGAGGATTTTGTTTTTAGCGTGCGAAACGGTAAGGCCCACGTTATACTGAAAATCTTTGCCTATATGGTAATTATGCTTTAGCTCAATTTCATATCCTGCATTTTTCGTCTCTCCCAAATTTCCTGAAGCCATATTAACTCCTACCCATTGTGGGCGGGTGAGGTATGGCGTTAGAATGTCTTTGCGCCTTTCCATAAAGAAATCAATGTTAGCACTCAGTAAGCCATTCCAAAGTCCGGCATCAATTCCTAAGTTATATTTTCGGGCCCGTTCCCACGTTACCGTGTAGTTAGGATACTGACTTTCGTATATACCTCCTGTAGAGCTTGATGAACCGAAAGTATATGAATTGTTCAACTGAGTCCATACCGGTTGGTAGAGGAAGCGTTGCAATACCCCGTTTATGTAATACTTATCATTACCTACTTCGCCGTATGATGCGCGTATTTTCAGGTTGTTCAGCCATTTTTGCGTGCTTTTCATAAATTCTTCATTGCTGATTCTCCAACCCACGGAGAATGAAGGGAAGAAACCGAAACGTTTGCCTTTAATGAAATTCTCCGATCCGTTATAGCCAAAGTTTACTTCAGCCAGATAGCGCTCATCGTAACCATACGTAACACGACCTACCAATCCCTGATAACGTTGTGCCAAATCGGCCTGATAGCGATAATCGTTCTGGTTATAGAGTAGCAACCCTCCCACATCGTGTTTGCCGAATTTACGGGCATAATTTAACGCATACTCCATGTAGAGTTTCATGGTAGTGGTTTGAGTGTTTCCGTCATAAGCCAACTCTGTATCGGTATTGTATTGTGCAAAATCGTAATTGCCATTATCATAAGACAGCAATTCGTAGGTTGCAAAGTCAGCTGTAAAAAGTCGACGGTAATAAGAATCATAATCAAACGAGAGCATTGCTTTGGCCGATAAACCTTGTGTGAGCCAGTCCATCTTGTAGTTGACTATGAAGTTTGTTTCGTTTATCGTATTTGTTGCACGATAAAAGCCTGCTTTAGCTAACCGACCTACAATGTTGTTTTGGTTTTGTGAGTTTCCACCATAACGTATTTGTTTGTCTTCACCTTCGCCTACCTCATAAGCTACAGGGAATAACCATCCAGGCGTGTGGTTTAATTCATAAAACACTTCACTATAATTGGCATTGTATTCGTTGGAGTTTGGCCCCCGGCGTTCTTCAAAGCGTGTGCCGAAGTTTAGAGAAGCCGTCAGGTCTTTCGTCAGCAAGAAATCTAAATTTGCACGAAAAGCGTATCTCCGATAACTCGAATTAGAAGCGTTGCCGTATTGGTCGGTGCTAAAGTTCTTGAATAGCCCCTGTTGATTGTAATATTCTCCGGATACAAAATAGCGCATACGTTTAGTGCCGCCTTGCACATTAATGTTATAACGCTGTGCGGGAGCATTTTTACGGAGCACATAATCGTACCAGTCTACATTGGGGTAGAGCATAGCATCAATGCCTGAGAGTTGCCCTTCAGATGATTTTTTATACATCTCGAGGTCCGACGGAGAGAATTGTGATGGTAATCCATCATTAGCCAAAGCCTCTTCCAGTAAACTTACCGATTGATAGGAATTCAGATAAGTATCTCGACGAGTAGGAGACTGTACCTGAAAGTTTGCAGAGAGACTGACTGTTGGCTTTTGATCCTTACCTCGTTTAGTTGTGATCAACATAACACCATTGGCACCCCGAACGCCATATACGGCAGTTGCAGAGGCATCTTTTAAGGTGGATATACTTTCAATATCATCCGGAGATATCTGTGAATACGCTCTTTCTACCCCATCTACTAATATGAGAGGTTGATTGTCTCCGGCAAAAGAAGCCTGTCCGCGGATGTATATTTTAGCATCATCGCTACCGGGAGCTCCTGATGTTTGAGAGGTGATTACCCCTGGCATTTTACCTGCCAAAGCCTGCGATATGTTGCCCGATGGTGATCTCATCAATTCCTTGGAACTAACTTGCGATATGGCACCCACCACACTTTCTTTCTTCTGCGCGCCATAGCCTACTACTACGACTTCTTCCAATGTTTCGGCATCTTCTGCTAATATAATATTGAACAGTGATTTTCCGTTTACGGGCACTTCTTGTGTTTTATAGCCAATGTAGCTGATTTTTAAGACAGCTTTGGGAGAAACGTTCAGTTTAAAGTTTCCGTCTAAATCTGTTATAGTACCGTTTGTTGTCCCTTCTTCGAGTACGCTGGCTCCAATAACAACTTCTCCTTTAGTATCTCTTACCAAACCGGAAACGGCCTTTTTTTGTGCATAGGTTAACTGACAGAGCATGGTAAACAAAGCTACCAAGAGTATCCGGAAGATAATATTTTCCGGATGTTTAGTATTTATCTGTTGTTCTTTCATAAAAATATGTTTTTTATAAGTATTAGGGGTTCACCTCCGGTTTACTTGCGGTGTATAATTCTGAAATTTCTTTATCAGATAATGCGTGATTATAAATCATCAAGTCATCCATTAGCAGGTTAGCCGAGCCCCACCAAGAGCCATATCCCAAATAAAAATTGGAGGCCGATTTTAATATATTGATTACATGCGAATAATCGAAATCGGTAGGGGCAATGCCGTCGCCATTCCATGCGAGTTGCGTCGTCTTATCATATACCTTTGTACCGTTTATATAGATGCCAAAGCCATTAATGTCAAGCGTTACGGTCACCATATTCCATGCTCCCACACTTATTGCATTTGTTACATTGTCCGGCCAGTTGCAGTCGAAAAATCCACCGGTTCCGTTAAAACCCAAATAAGCATTCGGCGTCAGATAAACCCGTCCGTTCACTCCGTCCGTGTCGTCTTCGTCCAAAAATGACCAGATAGCATCCCAAACATTATCGTCTATTCTGTTTATCCATAGAGAGATTGTTGCTCCGATAATATCTTTATCTTTTAATGGGTTGTCGAATTTTGTATAACTAATGGATGAAGCATCATTGTATCCGAAGTACTGATGAAGCACGGTACTTCCCCGAGCATCATTCTCTTCGAAACCGGGAAGCGTACCAGCCGATTGCTTCATGGCTTCTCCTACGGATGTTTCATTAACCACGTTGGTTAAATTACTCTCAAAATTATAATAAGCTACTAATCCCGAATAAGAATCGTATAAGGCAGAAACTTCTGTTTCTGTCAATGCTCCCTTATATATAAGTAAATCATCCATCAATAGATCGGCCGATCCCCACCATGAACCATAACCTAAATAAAAATAAGGCGATGATTTAATCAGGTTGATAACATTCTGGTAACCGAATTTTGTTGCCGAAAGTCCGTCTGTTGCATTCCAGGCCAATTGATTATTAATGTTGTAAAGCAACTTGCCGTTTACGTAGATATTGAATCCTGTAACATCAATGGTTACTGTTACCATGTTCCATTCATTTACGGCAATGGCATTTGTTACATTATCGGACCAGTTGCAATCAAAAAATCCACCGGTTGCGTTAAAACCTAGATAGGCATTCGGGGTGAGATATACCCGTCCGTCTACTCCGTCCGAAGTGTCTTCGTCAAAAAACGACCAGATGGCATCCCAAACATTGTCATCCGTTCGTTTTACCCACAAGGAAACGGATGCTCCGTAGAGGTCTTCTATTCCTTTTAAAGGATTATCGAACTTTGTGTAACTAATTGAAGAGCCATCGTTATAGCCAAAGTATTGGTGCAAAACAGTTCCGCCTCGCTCTGTGTTTTCTTCAAAGGAGGGTCTTGTTCCGCTTGGCTGAGCCAGCGCCTCGCCTTGTGAAGTGGCGTCC
The DNA here is from genome assembly GCF_963677715.1 of uncultured Bacteroides sp. Taxonomy (NCBI): domain Bacteria; kingdom Pseudomonadati; phylum Bacteroidota; class Bacteroidia; order Bacteroidales; family Bacteroidaceae; genus Bacteroides; species uncultured Bacteroides sp. The sequence continues at coordinate 777,017 of NZ_OY782495.1, read as the reverse complement.
AGTGAATTTACTAAGTTGTTTTCGAAAGTGAATTTGGCCACCAGTTTAGCCGAGTTATCGACCGGTGGTTCAGGTATCGGTATTGCCTGATTGCCGGAAGGTTCATCCCATTGATTCCATTCCTGGCAGGAACAGAAGCAGAAAAATACAATTGCCGCTGTAAAGAATAACGGCCACTTTCTTGTTTTCATAATGCAGATTTTTGGGTTTAAGAGTAAAATACGTGAACTTTACGTTGCAAATATAAGTGGAGGATGTGTTTTAATAGTGGACAAATGAATTTTTGGGGTGGATAAAAGCGTATTTTATACACTTTTTTTTGAGCACTTTTTTTCTTTGATTTTTCTGTTTGTTTTGGATAAATAAACAGCCGTGAATTCGCCTTTTATATAGGCTATATTGGCGTTAGAAAGGTCAGCAAAAATTGTTGTATGCTTTAATGGCTATCTTCCAATAAACTGCTGGGAGGGATATTAAAATGTCTGGTAAAACAGCGGGTGAAGTATTTCGGGTCGTTGAATCCTACTTCGTAGGCAATTTCGGATATATTCATGTTTTTTGTAACGCGGTTTTTTAATATTAATTCGCGGGCAATGTTGAGACGGTAATTACGGATGAACTGTCCGCTGGATTGCCCGGTGAGATTTTGCATTTTTTTGTTGAGCAGGCTTTTACTCACTCCATCGCTTCTATCAAATCACTCACTTCATAGTACGAATTTTTATAGTTTTCTTTAATTACCTCCATTATTTTATCCAGAAACTTTTTATCATTGGATTCTTCGTCTATCTGTAATACATTTACTTCCATGTTATAAGAAAATTGACGCTGATACCGTTTCCTGTTTTCCAGAATATTTTTTATTCGTGTCAATAGCAGCTCTTCATCGAAAGGTTTTAGCAGATATTCGTCTACTCCGATGCGAAAGCTTTCTATGCGGGCTTCGTTAGATGTTTTGGCGGTGAGCATCAGAAAAGGAATGTGAGATATGGTGAAGTTTTCTTTTACTTTATGTGATAATTCGATGCCATCCATGACGGGCATCATCAAATCGCTGATGATGAAATCAACATTGCATTCTTTCAAAACGGAAAGTGCTTCGGCACCATTTTCCGCTTCTACAACATGGTAATTATCCATTAAAATAGAGCGTATATATCCCCGCATATCCTTGTTATCTTCAACCACCAGCATTGTTAGTTTGCCGGGTATGGCCTGCAGACAAGACTTTTGTCTCTCTGTAGAGGGTGGCATTGCCTGATTATCGGTGCTTTCTATGAGCGTTTCATGTGCACTGTCCTCTTTGCGTATTAGTGGCAACAACATTCTGAATGAGCATCCACCTTGCCGATTATTGCGTGCTTTGATAGTACCTCCGTGCAGCTGAACAATGCGTTTGCACAAATACAAGCCAATGCCTGTGCCGCTTTGTCCGTAAACAGGGAATTTCACATGGTTTCTTGACTGATAAAAGCGGTTAAATACTCTTTCTAGGTCTTCTTCGGTTATTCCCGTGCCGGAGTCTTTAACGCATACATAGAGTTGTTCTTTGCCTGTTTCTTTCTTTATAACGGAAGTTGCATACAGTGTTACTGTTCCTCCGTTCGGGGTGAACTTTATGGCATTAGAGAGCAGATTGGTAATCACTTTATGCATAGCATCTTCGTCGTACTGAAACTCGGGTGAACTAATCCGGTAGCATTTGCGGATTGTTATTGCCCGCTCTCCGGCAAAAATTTCGAACGGAACGATGAGTGAATCGATGAATTTCAAGAAATCTCCTTTTGATTTTACAATTTCCAGCTTGCCCGATTCTATCTTTCTGAAATCCATTAATTGGTTGACCAGTGATAACAGGTATTTTGAATTTCTCTCTACAAAGTGAAGCTGTTCTATTACCTGAGGGTTGGAACTCAACTTCATGGCCCGCTCTATGGGCCCTATGATGAGAGTTATGGGTGTGCGGAATTCGTGTGTGATGTTAGTGAAGAAAGCAAGCTTGTCCATGGTTAACTCTTGTACTTTTTTCGACATACGTATGAGTTGTGTTTTTTGCTTGGTTATCTTTTCATTCTGCTGTGTCAGCATGTCGTTTTGCCGGGATAGCGCTATGGTTTGGTTTTCTAATATTTCTTTCTGCTGTTCCAGCTCGTGGGTGCGCTCCTCTACTGTTTGGTGAAGCAATTGTTTTTGGTGTTGTAGTGTTTTGATGCGCCATTTATAGATTTGATACACTCCGCCCAATACAAATAGAATTAGTAGAAAAAGGAACCAGGTGGTTTTGTAAAAGAAAGGAGCTACAACGACTTCTAATTCCGTAACAGGACTTTCGGCAACGTTTCCCTCTACTGCATATTTTACCTGAAATTTATAGGTTCCGGGTTGCAGATTAGTGTAACTGGCAAAACGGCGGTTGGCCGGAACTTCCACCCAGTGATCATCAAATCCGAGCAAGCGATAGCTGTAGACGGCGGTGGTTTGCGGATCAAAATTCATAGCCGAAAACTCTAATGAGAAAGACTTGTCTTTTTCGTGCAGATGAATGGTTCGGGAAATGGAAATATCTTTGTCTATATAGCGGCTTCCCGGTAGCACTTCTTCGTTTACAATTTTTAGTTTGGTCAGCGTTACTTTAGTCGATGTTTTTTTGGTTTGCGGGCGGTTTGTACTAATAGAGACCAATCCGTTCAATCCTCCGAAATAAAGAGACCCGTCCTGAGATTTATAATAGGCATTCCAGTAGAATTGGTTACTGGCCAGTCCGTCATCCGTTGTAAAGTTGGTAAATTGATTGGCCGTTTTATCATAACATGATAGTCCGTTGTTGGTACTGATCCATATTCGTCCTTTACCATCTTCCAAGATGCCGCGAATGCTATTGTTGCACAATCCCTGGGCGGTGGTATATGCCACGAATTTGTACGACTTCTTACCTGTTATGATGCGTTTATACACTCCGTAGCCATTACTTCCAAGCCAAAGAGTGCCATCTTTTGTAAGATAAAAACAAGTGATTTTTTCAAGCAGATGTGAGTTTGGCTCGTCTAATTTATGCGTTAAATGTTTATAAGTAAAATGCCCGTTTTTATAGGAGTGCAAGTCGATAATAAGAAGCCCTTCCATGCATCCCATCCATAATTGTCCGTTTTGGTCAATAATAGCTCCGACATATCCATGTATATTGTCACTAACTTTGTTGGCTAAAGGAGACATAAAACGCTTGTTGGCAAAATCATAAAAGAAAAGACCCTGGTTGGCACCTATCCACATGCCTTTATTTATAGGGTCGTAGCATAGTGAACCTATAAAGTCGATGGGTAGTTCTGGATGGTTTTGCGTAGCGATATATTGCATTACCGGTTGCTGAGTGTGGTTAAGGTCGAACAAATTAATGCCACCTCCCCATGTGCCTACCCAAAGTCTGTTTTGATTATCCTCGGTTATTGCACTAACGGTGTTGTGACTCAGTCTTGAGGCCGATTCTACCGTATAATGATCGAACTTGTTCTTGCCTTTAACCTTTTTGTTTAATCCTCCCTCTACGGTTCCTACCCATAAGTTTCCTTTGGAATCTTCGTACACCGAATTAACCGGATTCCTTGAAAGGCTGAACGGATCATCTCGCTGATAAATATAATTTCGTACGGAGAGTCTTCGAGGAGTCATTTTGTTGATTCCTCCCGTTTCGGTGCCATACCATATAATATCTCCGTCGATTAACAAACAATTAAGGAAATTACTGTTCAGCCTACTTCCCGTTGATATACTCTCTTGAGTTATGTGCTCAAAATCATCCGTGGTTGGGTTGTAAATGTTGGCTCCTTTTAACGTCGCTACAATGAGTTGCTTATCGGTTGTTACAGCCAAATCGGTAATGTAATTTTGAGACAGCGAACGATTGTTGTCGGCTATATGCAAATAACGTTTCAGTAGGTCTTCGCTTTGATTATACCTATAGAGACCTCTGTCCGTACCTATCCAAACTTCGTTTTCTTTTGATTTAAAAGAAGAGATGAACGTACCAGGTTCAAATCTAAGCCTGGGCGAGATGAGTGTTGCTTTTAATTTGTTGTTTTGGGTTGTAGTAAGTTTGCACACTTCATTGCCCAGACCTATCCATATATTACCGTCTTCGTCAACATCTTGCAAAGCGACGGATGGTATAACCAAAGGTATGGAAGAGAGTGTGAAAATGTGATTGATATTTCCCTTTTTATCGAATGTTATTTTATATAAAGAGTTCTCACTGCATAGCCAGATGTTGTTTTGGGTATCTTTAATGACACGTACGCTCGGTTTGTTTAAAATATCACTCAATAAATGGCTGTTTAGTGGAGGTACAACTGCCGGAACCACCAATTGTAGCATAGAAAGATCAAGAATATCGGTTCCACCTTCCGAAACAATCCATAATCTTCCGAAGGCATCTTCGCAGCAATTGCGTATAAAATTACTTTTTAGTTTGGTACGTACCGTTCCGGTATTATAGTGCACAAATTCGTATCCGTCGTATCGTGACAAGCCTCCTCCGGAGGTTGAGACCCACAGAAAGCCCGAGCTGTCTTTATATAAATCGTCTATAAAATTATGAAGTAACCCATCGCTCATCGTTACGTAATTAATATTGTAACGAGAAGCAAATGACTCTTGAGACATGATCTGAAAATTGTTTGTAAAGAGACAATATAAAAACAGGATAAATATAAAGTGTCTTCGCATAGAGCTGTAATACATTGGTTGAGGCAAAGGTATAAGATTCCCGTTCAATACCAAAAGCAGGAATCTTCTTTTATCGGCGATGAGGCTGATTGTCCACCATTAATGTTCATTAGTCCACCATACCAATAGCCATGTGGCTGTATTTTTGCAGAAAACTCATCTTTATGTGTGCAAATTCAATGCGGAGACCTTATTTGTTTGCCATGATTTGTGTGGCGACTCTTCTTTCTTGCAGCAAGCCGTCACTTTTTAAAATTTCTTCTTCACCCAATCCTTGGGTAGATGACTATTCTTCCTTTTCTGGAATGGAGCATTATCGTTCGTGGGGGACTTATAACGTGCACGATCCTGCCTGTAAAAAGTTTGGCGACTATTATTACATGTATTCTACAGATGCCATTTATGCTAAAAGGATGGAAAGAACAAAAGAGAGGCAAGCGCCTCCGGGCTACATACAAGTTCGCCGATCAAAAGATCTGGTTCACTGGGAGTTTGTAGGTTGGGCGTTTCCCGAAATTCCTCAAGAGGCTGTTGAGTGGGTACGCAGCAATGCCGATGGAAGAGGGGCGACTAATATTTGGGCTCCATACATTATTAAATATAAAAGCATTTACAGGCTCTATTATTGTGTTTCGGCTTTTGGGCGCAAAGCCTCGTATATAGGGTTGGCAGAATCCGATAGTCCCGAAGGGCCTTGGTTGCAGAGGGGATGTGTGCTTAAAACAAACGATGATACTCCCATGAATGCCATTGATCCGAGTGTAATAGCCGACCCGGATACGGGGAAATGGTGGATGTGCTACGGTTCTTTCTTTGGCGGTTTGTATTGTGTGCAGTTAAATCCGGCAACAGGGTTGGTCAAAGAAGCGGCGGACAGAGGGCACTTAATAGCCCGCAGGGCGAATTATAGAAAAGATAATCTGGAAGCGCCGGAAATAGTCTACAATCCCGAACTCAAAAAATACTTTTTGTTTGTGTCTTACGATCCGTTGATGACAACCTACAACATACGCGTGGGGCGCTCCGATTCTCCGGAAGGGCCGTTTGTTGATTATACAGGGCAGGTTCTGGCCGATACAACGAATAACTTCCCCATACTCACCGCACCCTATCGGTTCGACCATCATCCAGGATGGGCGGGTACGGGTCATTGTGGAGTATATAGAGAAGAAAACGGATGCTTTTTTATGTTTCATCAGGCGAGACTTTCACCGGAAAATCAGTTGATGGTGTTACATGTGCGGCAAGTCTTTTTTAATGCCGATGGATGGCCTGTCGTTTCACCCGAACGTTATGCAGCCAGTCTGACTCATAAGTTTCAGCATGCCGATCTGGTTGGAAAGTGGGAAATAATACGTATAAAAGAGCCTCAACATGAAAGAAATCTGGAAGCAGGGCAAATACAGCAGGGAGATGTACGTTTAAAAGAGAATGAGCAAAATTTATCTTCTCATTATTATTTAAAGAAGGACGGAACAGTGAGTGATAAGGGCAGTTGGATTTTTAACAGTGACAAACAATTGTTGGAAATTAAATTAGGAGATGAAGTTGTTAAAAATCTGATTATCTTTGCGGGACACGATTGGGAAAACGCAACGGAAACAATTCTTTTTACCGGATTGGATAGTACCGGTCGTTCTGTTTGGGGAAAGTTAGTGAAGTGAATACGATATACATAATCTATATATTAAATCAGAAAACCATGAGAATACGCAGAACCTTATTTACGGCATGGGTGTTATCGGCCGCACTTTCGTTGGCTGCACAAACCAATGAACTGGTTATTCAAACAAAAAAGCTGGGTGCAGAGATTCAGCCGACCATGTACGGACTCTTTTTTGAGGATATTAATTATGCAGCCGACGGCGGACTGTATGCCGAACTGGTAAAGAACCGTTCGTTTGAGTTCCCTCAACACCTGATGGGGTGGAAAACCTTTGGAAAAGTCAGTGTGCAGGATGATGGTCCTTTCGAACGTAACCCGCATTACGTCAGGTTGTCCTATCCGGGGCATCCGCAAAAGCATACCGGTTTGGATAACGAAGGTTTCTTCGGAATAGGCGTAAAGAGTGGTGAAGAGTATCGCTTTTCCGTATGGGCGCGTTTGCCTGAGGGAGGAACTGCCGGAAAAATTCGTATAGAGTTGGTAAAGACGAACTCTAATGCCGAAAGACAAGCATTTGCCACGCAGGAGTTAACGATTGATTCCAAAGAGTGGAAAAAGTATCAGGTGATGCTGAAACCGGATATGACCGAAGCTAAATCAACGCTTCGCATCTTTCTGGCTTCTCAGGGGCCTATCGATCTTGAACATATTTCACTATTCCCCGTAGATACATGGAAGGGTCATGAGAACGGCCTGCGTAAGGATTTGGCACAAGCCCTGGCCGATATTCATCCGGGAGTGTTCCGCTTTCCCGGCGGATGCATTGTGGAAGGTACTGATTTGAACACCCGTTACAATTGGAAAAACAGTATAGGGCCGGTAGAGAATCGTCCGTTGAATGAGAATCGCTGGCAATATACCTTTCCGCATCGCTTTTTCCCTGATTATTATCAGAGTTACGGATTGGGCTTTTACGAATATTTCTTATTGTCCGAGGAAATAGGAGCCGCACCTCTGCCTATCGTAAGTTGCGGACTGGCCTGCCAGTTTCAAAATACCGACCCGAAGGCACATGTGCCTGTCGAGGAATTGGGAAGTTACATTCAGGATGCACTCGATCTGATTGAGTTTGCTAACGGGGATACAACCTCTGTCTGGGGGAGAAAACGTGCCGCAATGGGGCATCCGGCCTCTTTCCATCTGAAATTTATCGGGATAGGAAATGAGCAGTGGGGGCCGGAGTATCCTGCGCGTCTCGAGTTGTTTGTAAAAGCCATCCGCAAGGCTCATCCCGAAATTAAAATAGTCGGCAGTTCGGGTCCCGACTCTGAAGGAAAGCAGTTTGAATATCTCTGGCCGGAGATGAAGCGGTTGAAAGTGGATTTGGTGGACGAACATTTTTATCGTCCGGAAAGTTGGTTCCTTAGTCAGGGGGCACGCTACGACAATTACGACCGTAAGGGGCCGAAGGTTTTTGCCGGAGAATATGCCTGCCACGGCAAAGGAAAAAAATGGAATCATTTTTATGCTTCTTTACTGGAAGCCGCTTTTATGACGGGGATGGAACGTAATGCCGATGTGGTGCAGATGGCAACGTATGCTCCTCTGTTTGCGCATGTGGACGGGTGGCAATGGCGTCCGGACATGATTTGGTTTGATAACCTGAACGCTGTTCGTACGGTAAGCTACTATGTGCAGCAACTGTATGCACAAAATAAAGGGACTAACGTTATTTCTTTGACGATGAACGGGAAGCCGGTTACGGGTGCGGAGGGACAAGACGGACTTTTTGCCAGCGCGGTGTGGGACGGACCGACGCATTCGTATATTGTGAAAGTAATAAATACTACCGATAAAACGCTACGGGTTCCACTAACCTTTGCCGGATTAAAGAGACAGGATGAGCTGACAAATGGCATTTGCATTAAACTGCATTCTTCCGACCTTGATAGTGACAATACGATAGAGCATCCATTTGCCATCGTTCCGGAAACAACATCGGTTTCCGTTTATGACAGGGCACTGGATGCAGAATTGGAGCCTTATACGTTTACTGTTTATAAATTCACAAAATCCGCCAAATAAAACACACGATGAATCTGATAAAAAGAATGAGCCGGCTGATCTTATTGATTTTTGCACTTGCAACATCCGGTGGATTGCTGGCAAAGGGAGATACTACTTTCGTTGCTACCGGAAATCCGGTGTTCAGGTATAAATATACGGCAGACCCGGCTGCAATGACGTATCATGGAACAGTTTATATCTATACCGGCCACGATGAATGCCCCGCTCCGCAGGAACGATATGTGATGAACGAGTGGTGTGTCTTCTCTTCGTCCGATATGAAGACATGGACGGAGCACTCCGTGCCGCTTAAAGCCAAAGATTTCAGTTGGGCTAAGGGCGACGCATGGGCCAGTCAGGTGATAGAGCGCGACGGAAAGTTCTATTGGTACGTGGCTGTTACGCATAAAGACATTCATGGCAAAGCCATAGGTGTTGCCGTATCCGATTCGCCCGTCGGCCCTTTTCATGACGCACGTGGCTCGGCTCTGATTACGAATGACATGACCACACAGTATACCAAGATCAGTTGGGACGATATAGACCCTACCGTTATTATTGACGATGACGGGCAAGCCTATCTGTTTTGGGGTAACACGCAGTGCTATTATGCCAAATTAAAGAAGAATATGATAGAGCTCGATGGCCCTGTTATGCCGGTTAACCTGCCCCGATACACCGAAGCGCCGTGGATACATAAACGTGGAGACTGGTATTATCTTTCTTATGCTTCTGAGTTTCCCGAAAAGATTTGTTATGCCATGAGCCGTAGCATAAACGGCCCTTGGGAATACAAAGGGGTATTAAACGAGCTGGCCGGCAATTCAAACACCAACCATCAGGCCATTATTGAGTTTAAGGGTAATTGGTATTTTATCTATCACAATGGAGGTGTTAACACACAGGGTGGGAGTTTCCGGCGTTCGGTGTGCATAGACCGTCTGTACTATAATCCTGACGGTACCATGAAGCGCGTTCGGATGACGACGGAAGGTGTGGCATCTGTTACCAATTAACTCATCTTTGTTAATGTTTTTCAATAAGGCATAATCCCCTCCTGAAGGCTTCTGAGGCGGGGCACAAAGAAAGTTGGTTCCCTTTGCAAAGAAAGTTGGTTTTCTTTGCAAAGGGAACCAACTTTCTTTGCAAAGGCAACCTGAATGCTGCAAATCCTGTTTAAATTGTAACAAAAAAAATCATTTAGGTACTTACGGCTAAAGCAGGTATTTGTCTTTGCTCTGAAGTTAAATAGTGCTCATGGAAACAATCTATTTGCGCAGGTCTACGTGCCGGGTGCTGACTTCTCCGAATCGGGTGGTTACTTTGATAACCATCTCTGTTGTCGCAGCAGACGGAACGCAGAAGAAAATATGGTCGGTAGCACTGGAGCCCAGCCAACTTCTACTAGGTACTTTTCGTTCTCCCTTTAGCCCGATGAACTCATAGGCGGTGGGGTCATAGGTCGATTTAATCCGCGTCATGGGCTTAAAGGTTTTTTCTCCGTCTTCCGAATAGGCGACTTCCCATGCCGGATCCCAGTCCCACACGTTAACAAGCAGCTCTTCTGCAGGGGGGAGGGCAGGAGAGCGTTCACCGGGTTTGTAAACGGTAAACAGCTTCTGCTTGTCGGTATAATCAATGTATCTCCATTTAAACTTCGTTCCGTTAACCTCAAACACTTTGTAGCCCAGAGGGCAACCGTCCAGCCCCACGGGGCTTTCCCAAAAGCTACCGCACGCTGTTCCCAAAATATGCTCGGTGATGCCCGATCCGTCATCGGCCACTACGGAATTATAATGGGTGTGCCCACAAATGGTTTGCACGTTTGCATAACCTTGCAACAATTTGTATAATTCGGTATTGTTACCTATCCGTGCTTTGAAGCGGGTTTTGCTGGGAGCATGAAACAGGAGAACCAGTGCCTTCTCTTTTGGCACATACGATAAGTCTTTCTTTAACCAATCTAATTGTTCCTGAGCAAATTCGGTGGTATATTCGGGTTTAGGACCTCCTTTGTATCGGATATCGTCCAGCACAACGTAGTGCACCTCTCCGCGGTTAAAAGAGTAGTGTGTGGGGCCGTAATGGCGGATGTAAACAGAATCTGCCGTTAAGTCGTTGTCTAAAGTGGCCGAGTCTTTTTTACTGTACACATGGTCGTGATTTCCGATGCAGTAGTACACCGGTTGCTCTACTTTTGAGAAGTATTGTTTACTCATTGTGTGCATTTGGGGAGTATCGAACACAATATCTCCTGCTACGAGCAACGGAACATTTTTTGAAGGTAACCCGGCTATCTTTGCTTTTATGTTTGCAAGAATGGGTTTTAGCTTTTCGAGATCGGCTCTATTGCTCACCTGCGGGTCTCCAACGGCTATGAAGTAGTGATTCGTCTCTTTGTCCGCCAGTTTCGTTAACCGAAAGTCAACGTTGTTCTTCGTGTTTGCTTCGCGGTTTAACTTTACCCAAAACATAGCCACACTGTTTTCTACCGGCACAGTGTATCCGGCAGGCGAGGATATGTAAACATGCGTAGAGGCCGGATTGGGCGGCAGCGTGTAGAAACCTTTGCCGTTGGTTACGGTAAAGTTGGTACCATCCGTCACTACCACTCCCGATATGCCTGTATGGTTGCACCACACATGGCCCGCAACAGATTGTTGCGGGGCTTTTGTGTCATTATTGGTTGCTTGTGCTTTCAACGGGTTGTTGCCGGTCACTAGCAGCAAGAAGAATAGAAAAGAGCAAATACTCTTATTTATTATTTTGTTCATTTGAGGTTTCTTGTAATACGGATTAATAATTCGGATTTTGTTGCAGGTTGGCATTAATCAACACATCATCCGTAGGAATAGGCCATAGATATTGTTTTTTTACATCGAACACCCGTTGGCTCAGCACACGATACTGCGCTATGCCGGCCATGGTAGAGAAGTCGGGCGAGCCGTTTTCGTCAATTTGAGGTGTTCCCGAAAAGAACCATACCTTACTTGTGATGAGCTTCTTGCAGTTTGCCACCGAGGTAGGCAGTCCGTAATTGGGTCTGTTCATCACATCTTCCGCTATGCGCCAGCGCAGGATGTCCCAGTAACGCCATCCTTCGAAAGCAAACTCCATGCGGCGCTCTATGCGTAGCAGCCGACGCAGTGCGGCTTGTCCGGTTTCCGTTATCCGCGGGTAACTGCCCGAATTTATATCGGCTTTGTAGGCTCGTGCACGCACGGTGTTCATGGCATCGAGCACACTCTGGTCTATGTCATTCAACTCTATTTTTGCTTCGGCATACATAAGCAATACGTCTGCATAGCGCATGATGAGCTTGTCGGGATCTACCGTATAGCTGCCGTTGTTAACCCATGTTTCGTCAATGCCTTTTTTTAGTATCAGACCGTTGTATGAGGCATACTGATCTCCGCCTTTAGAGTCTTTATTGGTTATTTTGGCCGATTCCTTATAGCTCCAACACTTGGCTGAGTCCGGTTCCGGAGTGTAATTGAATCCCAAGTGGCGGGTGTTGAACGGAACGATGGTGGCCGTGCATCTGGGGTCTCTGTTATCGAAAGGTTTTTGAGGGTTGTAAACGGTCGACTGGTCTATGGTCTTTCCGTCCGTACAAAGAAAAGAGCAAAGTAAATCCCATGAAGGATTGGCTGTGCTTGTGCCTCCTGCCGTACGTGGCAGATAGGCCGTTACGGCACCTCCCTGAAGCATCTGTCCGTACTCTACGGAGCGGGGTATGCCGAATACGGTCTCCACTGAATTTTTTGTTTTACTCAGAAACAATTCGCCGAAGTCGGGATACAATGAATATATTTTCAGATCCATGCAGCTTTTAGCGGCATCGCGGGCCGTTGCGTAGTCTTTAAAGAAAAGTGCAATGCGGGCTTTCATGGCATAAGCGGCTCCTTGGGTAGCTCGTTTCATCTCGTTGCCGTCATAAGCAACGGGCAGCTTCTGAGCAGCATAATCAAAATCATCGTAGATGTGCTGCAATACTTCTGCTTTATCCGTGCGTCCCATCTTGTATGCTTCTTCCAGACTTATTTCTTCCGTAAAGTAAGGAACGTCGCCATAGAGCGAAATGAGTCTTGAATATTGGCAGGCGCGTACAAAACGGGCATCTCCCATGTATCGTTCGTATAACTCCGTAGTGAGGTTGTCTTTAGAGCGTTCAATGTTTGCCAGTATTGTGTTGCAGCGGCTGATGGCTTTGTAGGAGTTTTCCCAGGTTCCTTTAATGGCGGTGGAGTTATTGCCGTTAAGGGTACCGTTGGTAAATACGGTCAGGGTACTGCGGTTGGTCCAGTCGTCCGTCGCTTCGTCCATAGCCATGATGTCTTTTGTGCCGTATAGGCAATTCTTGAATAAAGGCCAGAACTGTTGCAGGTATAATGTGTTTAAGCTCATTTCTACTTGCGTTTTGTCGGCAAACCAGGTCTCGTCTGAGGCCTCTGACAGCGGTTGCAAATTCAGATCGTGACACGAACAGAGTGCCATTCCTGCTAAAGCATATATGAATAAGTGTTTGAACTTCATAATTTATAAGTTATTTGTTGATTAATGATACTAGGATTAACTAAAACTTAACCGAGGCTCCGAACATAACCGACTTGGTAATAGGATAGCCGGTGGAACTAACCTCCGGATCCCATCCTTTGGGGTAATGACTGAAGGTGAAAAAGTCTGATAATGTGACGTATAGTCTTAGTTTCTGAATCAGGGCTTTTGATGTCCATTCTTGTGGAAGGGTGTATCCCAGAGTAATGTTTTTGATGCGTAAGTAGGCACCGTTGAACAACCAGAAATCGGATATGGCGTAGTTATTACTTCCGCTGGTATCCGAGAATCTCGGATATTCGGCAGCGGCGTTTTGCTCGGCGGTGTTGTTTTTACTCCAGTATTTGTCGGCAATGAAACTGGGCACGTTATACCACTGAGCTCTTAGTGGGCGAGCCATTTCTTCGGTCATCAGCGATTTTTGTTTTCCCACACCCTGAAATGCCATCATAAAATCGATGCCTTTGTAGCTCATGTTAACGGCTCCTCCGTAGTTGTAGCGGGGAAGTGATCCGCCTAGCGGAACGCGGTCGTAGTCGGCCGATATTTTACCATCGGGCACACCATCCGGTCCGCTGATGTCTTTGTAGCGAATATCTCCTGCCGTGACGCTCGAAGAGGTTACGGGCGTTTCTGCCGTTATCTCTTCGGTCGATTGAAAGATGCCGTCGCTTACGTATCCGTACCATTCGTTGTAGGATGTGCCGTCTTTGGTAATGGTGTTGGTGCCCAATACCTGCGTGCCTTTCATATCACCCATTATGCTCTTATAGTCGGACAGGTTAACGGTCAGCCCATAGTTCAACTCTCCGATGTGGTCGTTCCAGCCCAGCTCTACTTCCCAGCCTTTGGTTTTCATGCTTCCGGCATTCTGGTCGGGGTCGGTATATCCCATATAGCTTGGTATCTGTAGTTTCAATAACATGTCTTTGGTGGTTTTGTGGTAATAGTCGGCTGTGATGCGTAAACGACTGCTAAACAAATCCATATCGAAACCAAAATCGGTAGATTCCGTTGTTTCCCATGAAATATCGCGTATGGCGTACTGATAAGCGGAAGCTCCTTGTGCGGAAGTAGGTGTGTTGCCTACGTAGAGCACGGGATTGTTGAACTCAATGGATGTTTGATACGGATAGTTACCTATTCTCTCATTGCCCAGCTGCCCCCAACTGCCACGTAGTTTCAGAAATGAGATAAGAGGTATGGCTTTCATAAAACGCTCCTCGGAAATAATCCATCCGGCAGAGAATGAGGGGAATGTACCCCAGCGGTAATCTTTGTAGAAGCGCGATGATCCGTCACGTCTCACATTGGCCTGAAAGTAATAGGCGTTTTTATAATTATACATTAAACGGGCAAAATAAGAATGATACGCATTCTCGTAAGCCGTGCCGGAGTTATCTTTTAACTCTCCCGGTCCGGCATCCAGATAAGGATAATAGTCCAGCTGGTATTTATCTCTCGAGGCCATGAGACTTTCATTATAGTAATAATAGTCTTCGTAACCGGCCATTAAGTTAAAGTTATGGCGGGCAATGCTTTTTGTGTAATTGGCAAATAACTGCGAGGTGAGTGAGTAATTGTCGTTGCGGTTTTCGGTGAGCATTGTTGTCCCGGCTCCTTCCAAATATCCGGCCACCACATCGGGATTATCATAATTGGTATACGGAACTCTTATCTGAAACTCTTTGTCTTTGCTGAAAGTATAGTTGGGAGCAAAGACGCCCGAAACTTTTAATCCTTCGAACGGAGTGATGTCAATGGATATTTTTCCACCTCCCTGATACGTTTTTGTTTCGTCTGTGCCGCCGTACATCATTTTTCCGTAACAGTTTGTTCCGGCTTTGCCTTCACTAACCCGTCCGTCGGAGTATTCGGCAGAATAAATAGGAGCCGAATAGCGCATCTGTGACGACGGACTGTAGGCCGGATTCACAGCATCGGTGAGTTTTAAATTGATGTCGACGGTTGCCGACAGCCAGCTGTATAACTTGATGTCGTTGTTGATGCGGGCGGTGACACGATTCCACGAAAGATTTTTCTTAAAAAGCCCTTCCACATCGTCATAACCAAAACTGGCTTTGGTTCTTGTTTTCTGTCCGCCGGAGGTGATGCTCAGCAAATGGCTCTGGCGTGTTGCGTTGGCCTTCAGGCACATTGCTGCCCAGTCTGTATCGGGATATAAGTCGGGATTTTCCTGATGAAGTGCATTATAATTATCGATCAGATCTTTGTCGTGAAGGGCATACTCTCCACCGGCGGGATTATCATTCCATGCAAGTTCGTTTTGAGCTTTCATATAGTTGGTTGCATCATAATAATCGGGCATTTCGGTGGGAATGTCTAACGAATAGTTGTAGTTATAATCCACACTTACCCCCGATTTACCTCCTCTTTTGGTGGTAATCAGCACGACTCCCGCTGCTGCCCTTGCTCCGTAGATAGAAGCGGATGCGGCGTCTTTCAGCACAGTAACGTTCTCTACATCCATGGGGTTAACATCGTTCATGCTATTTACGGGCACTCCGTCAACAATAATAAGCGGGTCACTGTTTCCGATGGTGGTGATGCCTCTTACACGAATGCTGCCGGCGGTGCCCGGTGCCGAACTGGAACGTGTTATGGTTACTCCGGATATAGCTCCTTGCAGAGCACTGATAATTTGCGTGTTTTGACGCGGAGATATTTTACCTCCGTCAATGGAGGCAATGGCCCCTGTGAGATCTTTCTTCTGGGTAGTTCCGTATCCTATCACTACTACTTCATTCAACTCATTGGTTGCTTCCGTTAGTGTGGCATTCAGGTTTCTGTTTTCGGTCACTGTTTGCTCTAGTGTGTTGTAACCGATAAATGAAAAAACGAGTGCGGCATTGTTGGAGACGTTGGTTAAGGAATATTTTCCGTTCAAGTCGGTTGTAGTACCCTTATTTGTCCCTTTGATGATAACCGAAACGCCGGGTATCGGTTCGCCGTTTTCTTCGCTAACCGTTCCCGATAGCGGAACAGAAATAACGGTGGGCTGAGACGATGTTTGTTTCTCTCTGCTGATAATAACATAAGATCCGTCCGGCAGAATTTTGTATGTAAATTCAGTAGAGCTTAAACTTCTTGCCAGTGCCTGCTCTACGGATAGGTTTTTGGGCGAATTTATGGCCGGAACTTGTACGTCTTTAATTATTATGGCATCGAATACTACATTCTTTTTGCTTGCTTTGACGATCTTTTGAATACGTTCTACGAGACCCTCCTTTGGATATTTGTTTCCGACTATCTGTGCGCTCAATTGGTTTTGCGGATATGCAGTGCATAGTAAAAGTGCCAGCACAATGACCCATAGGTTTTTCTTTTTTACTTTGTTCTTTTCCATGTTTTTACTTTATTATTTGCTAGTGTAGATAGTTACCTGTTTATTGTTAATATGATACTTTATGTGATATAGCTGTGCCATGCCTTCCATAACATCGTGCAGCGTCGCTTCTTTTTCGAATGCAGCGTTTAGCATGATCGGGCTCAAGGCTTGTTTTTCTACGCTCAGTTCAACGCCGAAATGTTGCTTCAGGCGGAGGCTCAATTCTCTGATACTTGCGTTGGTCAGTATCAGTCGTCCGCTCATCCAGCCGGCGGCGTTTTCCCAATTGTCGTAGTCTGTTTTATATATCTGTTTATCTGTGCAGTAAGTAAAGCGCATGTTTTTGGTAAGCATATTTATTGTTTTGCTTTGGTTGCCTACCTCCACTTTTCCGCTTCTTACCGAAACCACACATTCTGCCAGTTCGGAATAGGCTTTGATATTGAAGGAAGTGCCTCGAACGGTTGCTCTCAGCCCATTGGCGTAAATAATAAATGGCTTTTGAGGATTGTGAGCTACCTCGAAAAATGCCTCTCCATGTAAATTTACGTTTCGGGTGTGGGTGTTAAAAGTCTCTTTTATATAGCTGAGTTCACTGCCGGCATTGAGATGAATTACGCTACCGTCCGGCAGTGTGACGCGGCGCATTTCACGTTCGCCTGTTTTAAATGCTATTTCGGTATAGGCCGTAGCATACTTTGCGTAATCTTGATGTACGATGAGTTCACGCAGTGTGAAATAGCTGCCTGCCAGGATAAAAACTGCGGCTGCCATGGCGGCGTATTTGTATAACACAGGTTTTAGCCTCTTCTGCATTGCCGGTTTTTCATTCTCAATTTGTTTCATTATGCGTTTCCATACCTCCTGCGTTCCCACTTCTGCCTCTTCGTCATTAATGTGCATGCGGTATTTCTCCCAATAATCTTCAGCATCCCATTGCTCAATAATTTTTTTCTCCCGCCCGGTAGCCTTGCCATTGGCATAGCGGCGAAATAATTCATTTATTAGCCGCAGCCTGATTCTCTCCATTACGGTGGAGTTCTCCTGTATCAGTCTTTTTTTTAATGATTCATTTTTCTTTGCCATACATTTATTATTGCTCGTTTTATAGATAACGAAGCGATGATGTTGTATTTTTTGTCAGATAGGTTAAGAAAGTGTTTCATATTTATTTCTTCTGCGATTGAGGATATTGGCATAAAAACGTAATGTGTCTGTAACAAGCAAGTCGTTATTTTGCGACACATTTAAATCGATGAATTATGTATGCCACTGATAAAGAATTACTTGAGCGTATTTTAGTGGGAGACAATATGGCTTTTGAACTTTTTTATAATCGTTACAAACGCTTATTCTACGGACTGGCCTTTACCCGCACACGGAGCCGGGACATGACGTGCGATATCATGCAGAATTTCTGGATAATTATATGGAAAAATCCCTCATCGGTAAAGACCGATGAAGAGGGATCGGCAAAAAGTTACTTATACAAATACTTCACTTCCCGCATGATTGACTATCTTAATTCGGCCGATGCACGGGTGCTAAGCAGCGAAGACGGAGATTTGCTCGAGAATGTATCGCAACAGTTTCATTATACCCATGTGCTCGAAGAGTTGGACACTAAGGATATATATGCAATAATTGATAAAACGATAGAACGCATGCCCGAACTCACACAGAATATTTTTGTGTATTGTTGGAAAAAAGGTTATTCTGAAAAAGAAGTGATAGATATTCTCGGTGTGAGTGAAAGTACTGTGCGTACTCGTTATAAATGGGCTATTTCATTTCTGCAAAGAGAGTTGACCGATTATGTAAAAACAGAAACTTCTTACACACTGATGGTTGCATCTGTCATTCAACTTCTTACTATAGAATACGGACATTTGTTATAGCCATAGAAAAACATATTAGGTATTTTGGGTGCTTCATTCGTATATTTGTGTAATCGAAACTATTTAATGAAGATTACCATGAAGACTTTTTTAGCGCTTTTCACTCTACTGCTCTCCTTGCAAGTGGCGGTAGCACAACATATTTCTTTGCCTGATAAAATGTTGCAAAGTCATCCTCGTGTGTTAACTACTGTAGCGGATAGAAAAGAAACGCTTAAGCTGATAAAGGATGAAACCTGGGCCGAAGAACTATTTGCTAAGTTAAAACAGCGCACGGATGTATATGCCGATCGTGACCCTGAATGGCTTACTTCGAGATTGCAAATGTACTGGAAGAGTCATGCGACGGATGTATATATTAAGGGGGAGTTTTTTGATCATGCAGGGGGTGAGAAGGCACCTGCTCCGACGGTGCAATATGTCGGAGCCCGCAGTCATGCCACCAATTATGCCCGTCCCGAATTGGAAGATATTATGCCTTATAGTGAAGATTCGCGAGGGATAGAGTTACATAACAATGCTTTGCCGGGCAGTCCACTGGAATGGGCTGATATAAGCAAAACCGGAATGATGATTGCGAGTGTCAATACCGAGATTATGGGTATTGCGCGTGATGCGGCTTTTTTATGGTGGATAACAGGTGAGAAAAAATATGGTGACTTGGCAGCGATGGTTTTTGATACGTACATGACGGGTATTTATTATCGCAATGTGCCGAAAGATCTCAATCATGGTCATCAACAAACTTTAGTAGGAATGACTTCTTTTGAGGTGATACACGAAGATGTGCTCAATGCTGTGGTTCCTCTTTATGATTTTCTTTATGATTATCTGAAAGCGAATAAATCGGGCAAAATGGCTATTTATGCGGATGCTTTCAAAAAATGGGCGGATAATATTATAGATAATGGGGTGCCACATAATAACTGGAATCTTATTCAGGCCCGTTTTATTATGGATATTGGTCTTATACTTGAAGATAACCGTAATTATGGGGATAACAAAGGGCGCGAGTATTATTTGGATTATGTGCTCAATCAATCTTCTATTCGCCAGTGGAGCCTTACTCATCTTGCCGATTATGGTTTTGATGCAAAGACAGGCATCTGGGCAGAATGCCCCGGATATAGTTGTAACGTGGTAGCCGATTATGCTAATTTTGCTGATTTGATAGATCGTAATTTGGGCATTGACTTGGTGAAAGCGATTCCTGTAATAGAGAAAGCCGTAGCGGCTACTCCCCAATATCTGTTTCCCAATAGAATGATTTGCGGTTTTGGTGATACACATCCTGATTACTTACGTTCGGACTTTTTTGCACGAATGGTGAGTAATGCTCAGCAATATGGCAAAAAAGGCCAGGAACGTCGTTTTACTGAAATGTTTAAACTCTTCAATCCGCAAACGAATATACCGATCGATAAAGCTGAAAATATGCGGGTGGCTGTTACTTCTTTTTTCTCGGATAAACCTTTGACTCTTAATACTGAGATACCTGCAGGCAAGATAGAAGATTATGTGACTCCGACTTTTTATGCGCCTAATGTAAGCTGGTTTGTACAAAGAAATGGCATGGATGTGCATCATAGTCTGATGATTTCGCAAAATGCCAGTGAAGGTAATCACATGCATGCCAATGGAATTTCCATGGAACTTTACGGTAAAGGTTTTGTTCTTGGTCCTGATGCCGGTATAGGTCAGAGCTTATATTCCGGTCTTGATTATTTGGAGTATTATGGTCAGTTTCCTGCTCATAACACGGTGTGTGTAGATGGCATATCCGGTTATCCCATTATGAAGAGTAATCATGCTTTTGATCTGCGTGGTTGCTATCCGGCTCCACAGGAAAAAGAGGGAATATACAAAGGCATAAGCTATAGTGATGTGAGCTTTCGTGAGCCGGAGAGCAGGGCTGATCAAACAAGATTGATGAGTATTATTACTACCGGACCGCAGACGGGTTATTATGTGGATATCTTTCGAAGCCGAAAGGAGCGGGGGGGAGACAAGATGCACGATTATTTTTATCATAACCTGGGGCAGAGTATGAAAATAACAGCTGCTGATGGCTCTGATCTTAATTTTCAGCCTACACAGGAATTGGCTTTTGCGGGTGGACACTTGTATGCCTACTCTTATATATATAATAAAAAAAGCGTTGTTACAAACAAAGATATAAAAGCTACTTTTACGATAAAAAAGTCTGATGGCGACGATGTTTTTATGAATATGTGGATGAGGGGCGAGCGCGATCGGGAAATTTTTGCTGCCCTTAGCCCGGTGTGTGATGGATTGAGTCGCGCTCCCGGTATGCCATATAGTATTAAAGATCAACCGACTCTTACTTTCGTTGCCCGTCAGAAAGGGGAAGCATGGATGCATCCTTTTGTTTCAATATTTGAGCCAAGTAGTAAGTCAGAACCGTCAAACATCGCTTCAATCAATTTTTTTGATGCAAAAACTGTAGCACCGGATTTTGCCGGTATCTGTGTTACAAGCAAGGACGGACGAATTGATTATATCTTTTCGCAAGGAAGCGAATCGGGTGAAGCAATATACGGTAAATATACTGTTCGCGGCACCTATGCCGTAGTTAGTTTGAAACCAAACGGAGATTGCACATACTTTCTTGGAAACGGAACAGAAATAGAATCGTCTGATATAAGTATTGAAGCACAAACAATTGCTAATATAGCGCTTGAAAAGAAAATGGGTAAATGGTATGTTACTTCATCCGTTCCATGCACGATTACTATCGGAACAAAAAAATACGAACTGGCTACTACTGCATGCAAAGCATTGTAATCTAACAAATTACTTTCGGTCCGTTATGGGATATAATATTCTCTTACGGACTTTTTTATTGCATTGATCCTACTAAATGGTAATAATCATTATATTTGTAACCATACTCATGCAATTATAGAATATACTTTTCTTTAAAACAGTCGTTTATTGATGAGAAGCACATTGAGATACAGTTGGTTATTGTTCGTTTGTTTGTTTTCTTGTTTGTTATCTGCGCAGCCTTATACATTTAGGGGAGTGGCAATGGCAGAAGGCCTTTCCGATCTTCTGGTGAATGTTATTTATAAAGATTCGGAAGGTTTTGTTTGGTTAGGTACTGATAATTGCCTGGATCGTTTTGATGGTGTTAAAATTAAACATTATTCTTTTGTAGGCGCGGATGTAAAACGAAAACGGGTTAATGCCATTCTGGAAGACCATGCCGGACAATTGTGGGTGGGGAACGGCCTAGGCCTTTGGCGCTTAAATAAGGCGACGGAGTCAATGGTACATATTGCTTCCGAAACAATTGACTTTACCGTACTGTCTCTACTTTTTGATGCTAAAGGAACACTTTATATAGGAACAGAGAAAGGGCTATTTATTTATTCTTCTGGTCAGCTAAACAGGGTACTGGTCGACAAGAATATTTTTTCTCCAAGTAATAGTATCTGTGGCATTAATGTTGATAATTCAGGTTTGCTTTGGTTAGCTACGGAAAAAGGTCTGTTTTCTTATAATCCGGTAACAGGAAAGATTGATGGTTATCATTTTACAACTAAAGGTCACTTATCTTGTATGTTTCGCAACTTGACTCGTATTAAAAACACACTGTATTTGGGAACATCAGGTTTGGGCATTATCAGCTTTGATCTTTTTACGCATCGGTTTTCTCGTTTTGTTGATGTTGGTTGCAATATCATATCGTCCATATCAAGTGATGGCAAAGATTTACTTTATGTATCTACAGATGGTAATGGGGTGCACTTTATTTCGCATAGCCAAAAGAAACTGATTCGTTCTTTGAGGCATGATGCAAAAGATAAAAGCAGTATCCGATCAAATTCTGTTTATTCGCTATTGGTGGACAAGGAAGGCATTGTCTGGATCGGTTTTTATCAGGCAGGTTTTGATTATAGCATGTATCAGAGTGGCTTGTTCAACGTTTATTCTTTTCCACCTTTTTTTGATTCTTTAGATCTTCCGGTTCGTTCCTTCTTTATTCATGGAGCAGAGAAACTGATTGGCACAAGAGATGGACTTTATTATGTTAATGAAGATACTAAAATCGTGAAGAAGTTTGTAATCCCCCAATTACGTTCAAATCTTATTCTTTCAATTGGCTTTTATAGAGGAGAGTTTTATATTGGAACTTATGGTGGTGGCTTGTCAATCTTTAATCCCTCGAATTTATCTATACGCGATTTTAAAGGCTATTCATCTGAATTATTTCAGAAAGGACATTTTTTCTGTTTTGATACCGACGTTGTTGGTAACTTATGGATGGGAACCTCTGCGGGGGTTTACTGTTACAATGCTGATAGCAAAGAGGTGAAGATCTATAATAGTTCTAATTCACAGCTTCCCGAAGGCAATGTTTATGAAATATTTTTTGATTCAACTAAAAAGGGATGGATCTGCACGGAGACAGGACTCTGTATCTTTGATCCTTCTTCGGGCACGATGAAAACAAATGTATTTCCGGACGGTTTTGTGCATAAAGAGAAAATTCGCACTATTTATGAGGATTCACATCATAATTTGTATTTTTTACCGGATAAAGGGAGTATGTTTACTTCTAGTCTGTCTATGAATCACTTTTATCGCACTCCTATAAATCCGGCGCTACATGGTAATGCATATATGTCGGTGGTAGAAGATAATATGGGGTGGCTTTGGTTTGGTTGCGACGACGGACTGCTGCGTGAAAAAGAGAGTAATAAAATTTATTCTACTTATAATTTTAGTGATGGCATACCAAGCCCTACTTTTACAAACGGTACGGCCTATAAGGATGAAAAAGGTATTTTGTGGTTTGGTAATACGAAAGGACTGTTGTATGTAAATCCAACACATTCTGATGAGGCGAGTCGATACCCTTATAAAATAGTGCTTACCAATATAATGGTGAATGGCGCTCCTCTTGATTCTATAGAAAAATGTGAACTCGCTGCAACTCAATGTTTATCGTTGAAACACAATCAGAACAATTTAACATTAAGCTTTACCAATTTATCGTATACCGATCCGGCAACGATAGTATATGAGTACAAACTTGACGGCATTGATAATAATTGGCATTTAATTACCGGACAGAATGAAGTTTATTACTACGATTTATCCCCCGGTAGTTACACTTTTCACGTACGCATTCCTGGTAACGAAAAGTCGGTTGTTTCCTTAAATGTTGAAATAGCTCTGGCCTATTCTGTTTGGTTCTGGTTGTTTTCGGTTGTGTGTATATTACTATTGGTAGGCTTTGTCTATTATTGGAAAATGAGGATTAATAATAAAAAGGCCGGGGAGCAAATCAGCATGGAATTATCGGCTGAAAATCTTGCGTTGCATACGGAGAAGCCTAATGAAGAGAAATATAAAACGAATCGCCTGAGTGAGGAAGAATGTAAAATTTTATACGAAAGTCTTACTGCCTACATCAATGAGCACAAGCCTTATATCAATACAGACCTGAAGATTGCGGATTTGGCTCTTGCCATTCATACATCTTCTTATTCATTATCGTATGTATTTAATCAATATTTGAATCAATCTTATTATGATTTTATTAATGAATACCGCATAATGGAATTTAAAAAATTAGTGAATGATTCTCAGTATTCCCGATATACATTAAGTGCCTTAGCTGAATTATGCGGATTTAGTTCACGTGCTTCTTTTTTCCGCTCTTTTAAGAAAAGTACAGGGATTACTCCTAATGAATACATTCGTAGTATAGGAGCTTCAAACGAATAAGTGTTTAAGAACATAATATTCCGCAATAGAGTCTTGAATAATAATTTGAGACTCTATTTTTATTTGTATGTTATCATCTGATAATCAGTGGTTTATGATTTATTTAGTCTGTCTTAATGCGCTGAGATTTGTTAGTGTCTATTAAATATTGTTTTGCTTTTGCACCACTATATATTTGCAATCGTATTCCAAATATCGAAAATGATCGTATTATGAAAAACTTATCAAATTCTGTAGACGAGGGTGTCGTTGCTCGTTCATACGAAGAATATTATCAGATCATTCTGAAGTATATTACCTATCGTATTAATCACAAGTATGAAGCTGAAGATTTGGTGCAAGACGTATTTATGCGATTGCTTGATTATGAGCAAATGCTTCGGGAAGACACAGTGAAATATTTCCTTTTTACCATTGCCCGCAATATCGTAACCGATTACATTCGTCGTTACTATAAGAAACAAGAGGTTACTTCATATATGTACGATATTTCAATTACAGTGACCAATGAAACGGAAGAGAACCTTATAGCTAGAGATATTTTGTCTTTAGAGAGATCTCACCTTCAAACTTTCCCCACTCAGCGTAAGATTATATATTCGCTAAGCAGATTTGATAATGAAACGACAGATGAAATTTCCGAGAAAATGAATCTTAGCCGTCGCACTATTGAAAATCATTTATTGTTGGGTAGAAAATGCATGAGGGCTTATATCAGAAAATGTATCTAAGTAAGCCTATTAACTTTAAATGGGCTATATTTAGTATAAAATATATTTCTCTGAGTAAATGATTAAATAAATCAGTTCTGATGTAAATCATCATACTACTCTGAGAAGGAATATAATAGATGTCTTTTATGTCTGGAAATAAAATGAATATGGAAGTACAGTATTATTTGTTGTTTGGTGTATGGTTTTTTATGAGCATGCACAATTGAGAGTTAATGTTCGTTTTATAAATGAATGTGTAGTTTTTAATTTTTAAAACTTTAAATCTTTGTTATGTATAAAATTAGACGAAATCACAAAAGTTTGAATTTATTAAAATTAATTTTAATGTTTTTTACATTGTTTTGCCTGCCATATGGGAATTTGGTAGCCGAAGAACAATTGAACCATGATGCTCAGACTTCCCTCAAAATGCAGGAAGTTCTGCAAAACAAGTTGAGGATTATTGGCCAAGTTGTCGATGTAAGTGGCGAACCTATTATTGGTGCATCTGTAGTGGAGAAGGGAACAACGAATGGAATTATTACTGATCTAAATGGTCATTTTAGTTTGAACATTTCGCCTGAATCGAAGTTGCAAATTTCTTTTGTAGGGTTCAAAAATCAAGAGATAATTGTAGGTTCTAAACGAGATTTTAAAATTATCCTTCAAGAGGATGCGGAAATTCTCGATGAAGTGGTAGTTGTTGGCTATGGTTCGGTTAAAAAATCGGACTTAACAGGTGCAGTCTCTTCTGTTTCAACCAAAGAACTTATCAGAAGTGGAAAGACAGATGCAGTAGGTGCTATGCAAGGTGTTATGCCTGGTGTGCAAATCCAGCATGCTAATAGTAAGCCTGGTGGTGAATACAATATTCTTATTCGTGGTTTAAATACGATTAGTGGATCTACGTCTCCGTTGGTGGTTATTGATGGAGTACCAGGTGCATCTCTTTCTAATATCAATCCTGATGATATTGAGAAAATTGACATTTTGAAAGATGCATCATCTACGGCCATTTATGGTTCACGGGCAACGAACGGCGTTGTGATGGTTACTACCAAGAAAGGGCAGTTGGGAAAGGTTAAGATAGACTATAGTGGTTATACTGGCATTAGAAATTACACCAATCTGCCGGACATGATGTCTGGTCCTGAGTATGTACAATTGGCTCGTGAAGCCAAAAGAGCTGCTAATAATAATGTATATGTAGATGATAGCAGTATATTCACGCCATCGGAATTAAAGGCTATAGCCGACAACAATTACTTTAATTGGTTAGATGCCATTTCATCGACTGCATTTATGACGAATCATACGATATCAGCAACAGGAGGCACAGAAGCGGCTTCTTACGCTTTGTCTGCTGGCTATTATTATGAAGATGGAATGTTGGAACCTCAGGAATATTCTCGCTATAATTTGAGAGCTGTAGTTGATGTTAAGCCAAGCAAGTATATGAAGTTTGGAATTAATATGTATGGTACTCATTCGGTTCGAGATACCGGAAATTCAGATTTACTGCAAGATGCATTCCGCTTGCGTCCAACATATCACCCGACTGATTTGGTAACCGGTGAGGAGGTTTGGTCGTACTCCAATGGGCAGTATAATGCATTGACAACTATGAAGAATGAATTGAATAAAACAAAAGAGTATAACCTTCTTAGCAATATTTATTTGTCAATTAGCCCAATTAAAGGAATGGAAATTAAAACAACATTCTCTCCAAATATTACTATTAACGAAATAGGTCAATATAGAGGTAAGTATACCAAAGCTAATAAAGGACAGAATGCTGCAACAAGTAATTATGCTAAGAATAGTTATGTAGATTGGGTATGGGATAATCTGATTAATTATAATATCACAAAGAAGAATCATCGTTTGGACTTGACTGGCGTGTTTTCGATGCAACAAAGTCAAGACGAAACATTAAAAGGAATAGGTAATGGACTTTCATATAACTCTTTATGGTATAATTTATCTGGCGGTGCTAATTCAAATGCATCCTCATCTGGTTTTACAAAGACCGACTTAATGTCATATCTTGTGCGTGCTAATTATGTGTATAAGGATAAATATTTATTTACTGCGAGTATCCGTTTTGATGGTTCATCTAAACTTGCGGAAGGAAATAAATGGGCTAGTTTCCCTTCAGCTTCTGTGGCATGGAGACTTTCGGAAGAAGAATTCATGAAAAACGATTGGTTGAGTAATATGAAATTACGTGTAAGTTATGGTAAAACAGGCAATGACAATGTGAGTGCTTATCAGACGGAAGGTTCCATCAGTGGTGCTAAATATTATACCTTTGGATCGACTGATGTGATCGGATATACTCCTAATAATCTGAGAAACTTTGATTTGGGTTGGGAATCAACGACAGAGTATAACATTGGTATTGATTATGGTTTTTTTAATAATCGTATATCAGGGGATATTGAATATTACAATCGATTGACGGAAGATCTTATTATGAATAAGACTGTTCCTGTGACTACTGGGTATTCTTCGGTAAAGGCTAATGTTGGTTCTGTCAGGAATCAGGGAATTGAGTTTTCTTTAAATGCACAAAATATTCAGAATAAAGATTTTTCTTGGAGAACAAATTTTAATTTTGCATATAATAAGAACAAAATTGTCGACTTGCAATACAAGGAGGACTTAACTTCACGTGGCGAATCTATGAACGGAATGTTTGGGGACTATAGTAATTTGTGGGTGATAGGTCAGCCTATCGATATAAATTATAATCTTATAACTGTGGGGGTATGGCAAAGTGATGAGGCTGAAGCGGCGGCAGCATATGGTTGTAAGCCTGGGCAATTTAAGGTTCTAGATTTGAATAAAGATGGTACTATAGATGATAAAGACCGCGTTATAAGCGGAAAGAGAACTCCCGATTGGAATGGAGGAATGACTAATACTCTTACCTATAAGAATTTTGATTTATCATTTCAGGCAATTTTCCAAGCGGGTGCAAAAGTCCGTAATCAGTTCTTTGTGCAGTATGCTCTTGAAAATAATAATTTGAATTTTAATAATTTGAGGAAGAATTACTGGACTCCTGAAAATCCTTCAAATTCTATGGCGCAGCCCAATAATATGGGGCCATATCGTGATCTGGCCGGTTCATGGGGAAACACGAAAGCAGGCATGTCTCATACCTTTTCATCAACTGACTATTTGAAGATTTCTTATATTACATTTGGATATACTTTGAGACGTTCTTTACTCGATAGAATGAATCTGGGGAATTTGAGATTGTATGCTACAGTTCAGAATCCGTTTATTTTTTGTGCTGATAATGTATATGATCCAGAGCAAATATCTACCAGTATTAATTCAACAGATGCCATGACATGCAATATTATTTTTGGAGTGAATCTGTCTTTTAAATAATTGTTTGACATTTTAAATTAGAACACATGAAAGCAATGAACTTTATTATAAAAGGGGGGGTCGCAATGTCGCTATTAGTGATGTGCGGTTGCTCTTCTTTTCTGGATGAAACAAATATAGCCAGTCAGTCAGCGGAGGAGTATTATTCTACGGCGACGGGTTATGAATCTCTTATTAATGGAACTTATGAGACATTAAAGTCAGTATATAATAATATAAATTATTTTCAATTCACACAGTTAGGTACCGATATAGGTACCCAAAATTATGGAGGTGATGCGAATGCTCTTAATCAATATACCGTAAATTACACAAATGATAATAGCGTAATTTATAATCAATGGAAAACATTGTATGCCGCTTTGAAAAATGTCAATGCTGCCATTGGTCGTGCAAAAGGGGTAGTAACAAATGATGTGGATATTTTTGAGGGAATAGATCCAGGGGTTTTATCACAACGTGTAGCAGAAGCAAAGTTCTTGCGTGCATTATATCTGTTTGAAATTGTGAAAAATTGGGGGCAAGCACCGTTAATTCTTGAGGAACCAAAAACAGCTTCTACTACGGCTGAATATGCAAATGGTGCAGCTTTTTATACACAGATCTTACAGGATTTACAAGATGTGTTAGATTCTTCACTACCGATGAAGCAAACGTCAGCTAATTATGGGCGTGTATCAAAAGCAGCAGCTAAACATTTGCGCTCTTTGGTTTATCTGACGCGTGGTTATCAGAGTTTTGCGGAGCCTGATGATTTCAAAAAGGCATATAATGATGCTGTTGATGTGATTAATAACTCTGGTCATGCTTTATTGGATGATTATGCAATGGTACATCGACAAGCTAATGAGGAAAATAATGAAATAATCTTTGATATCAATTTTTCAGCAGGCAATAACTGCAATACAAATATTCAGTCTGAATATTATTTATTTGTATACCGTGAGGGATGGACAGATCTCGGTTTTTCATCTATCTACTGTAATGATTATGCTTCTGTTATGCCGACAAAATATGCTTATGAACTATTTGATTGGAACAAAGATAGGCGTACTCAGGTTACGTTTATGAGTCCGCTAAACGGCAATGCTACAACTTCTGTAGATGGTCGCACTTATGGCAGAAATTGGTTTGAAAGTACAAATGGAGTAAATGTGGCTAAAGGTGATACTGTTATTTACTTCCCAGTACCTGGTGAAACCAGCTATAAATATTATTCAGATGCTGAGAAAAAAGAGGCCAATGAAAGAGGGCGTTTTTTCTATAACTATCCAACGGGAAGTTATTCAGATGTAACTAATGATGATTATTACAAAGATGGCTATCAGTCATTAAATGCTAAATCGCGCATATGGTTGCCTGTATGGAAATTCAAGGATTGTAATACGAGGTATAATAGTTCTGGTACAGTAGAAAATGGTACCCGCGATTTTTATTTATTTCGTCTGGCAGAGACTTACTTGATAGCTGCCGAAGCTGCAGTGAAGAATAATGATAATACAGATGCATTATATTACATAAATGTGGTAAGGAAAAGAGCTATGAACAATGCTCCAGAAAGTGGTTTACAGGAATATACAGGTACTGTTACAATTGATGATGTGTTGAACGAGCGTGCATTGGAATTGTATGGTGAAGCGCCACGATGGAATGATTTGCAGCGCACCGGTAAATTAGCAGAAAGGGTTTTGAAATATAATTGGGATGTGACTCATATTACTGGGGGCCTAATGCAGACACTCTTGAACCAGTCGAGCTTTGAAAGCAAGTATATGTACCGTCCAATTCCGATTAATTGGTTGAATACATTGTCTAACGGCCAGGAATTGGGCAATAATCCTGGTTGGTGATAATTTAATAGGTGTTTATAACTTACAGCCCGAAAAAATATTGGTATGATTTTCGGGCTGTATTTCATAATAAGAACAAATAATGAGAAAAACGGGATTGTTTTTTTGTCTGATCATCGTCTTATGTGGTAATAGTTCATTTGCACGAGATTTTAGGCATCCGGGTATTTTACATACACAGGATGCATTGGAGCGTATTCGTGTATTAGTAGAACAAAAGGTGCAACCAGCTATAGGTTCATACGACATTCTCAGTAAAACGCTAGAAGCTTCTTTCATGTATAACATGAGAGGTCCATTTAAAAATATCAGTCGGGCGGGAGAATATGGGTATACTAAAGATCCCTGTGAACGAGATTTTAATGCGGCATATTACAATGCATTGATGTGGGTCCTTACAAAGGATAGACGCTATGCGAAAAAAACGATGGAGATAATCAGGGCGTATGCTAGTCAGTTGCAAAAAATATATGGGCCTGATGAACCTCTTTGTGCAGGTTTACAGGGTTTTATACTTGTTAATGCGGCAGAGATTATACGATATACTTATTCGTCAACTATTTATGAAGACGGATGGGACGACGAAGATACCCGGAAGGTAGAAGGGATGTTGCGTAATGTCTTTCAGCCTGTATTGACATCTTTCTATCAGACTAAGCCCTATACAAATGGAAATTGGGGGCTTGCAGTAACAAAGGCACAACTGGCTTTTGGCGTTTTTCTAAATGATGAGAAATTATATAAGAATGCCGTTGATTTTTTCTATCATGGAAAAGATAATGGTTCTTTGCCCAATTATGTGGCTGAAAATGGACAGATACAAGAAAGTGGACGTGATCAGCAACACTGCATGCTAGGCATAGGTTGTCTGTCGGAGATAGCAGAAGTGGCATGGAACCAAGGTGATGATCTTTACAGTGCATTGGATAACCGTATTATGAAGGGATGTGAGTATTTGGCTAAATCCAATTTAGGTTATGAAGTGCCGTTTTTTACTTGGAAAGATATTACGGGAAAATATTCCAATTGGCAATCTTTAGGAAAAGAAGGGATAGGACGTTTTCGCTCGGTATTTGAATTGGCATATAATCATTATACGGAACGTAAAAATTTGAAAATGCCTTATACTCAGACGGTATTAGAGAGAACTCGTCCTGAAGGACCTGGATTTGCTTGCGATAACCCGGGTTTTGGGACCCTTTTATTCTATCTAGGGAATCCGCAAGCTATTAATTCTCGTGGCATGATAGATGAATATCCCATGAAATACTCGACTGACTGGATTTTTGCTTCGGCAAAGTTATTGCCAGTGAACGGTAGCATGGCAATTGTTTCTTCCGGTATTTCATTATTTAAGAAAGGTATTCGTTATAACGCAAGTGAATATCCGTTTATTTCCATCAAAATATCGCATATGCCTGAACAGAGGAAGAAAAATTGGCTACAATTGAGTTATAGTGTGATGAGTGCTCCTGAATTCTGGACTTTTGATGAGAAAGATGCTGTGAAAATAGAGAATGGCATCTATGTTTTCCGCATTGCTGGAAGTCGTTCTAATAATGGTACATTGTTTACTGGGAGTAAAATAACCGTTTCTTTGATGCTTGATTTTGGGAATACTTGCGGAGAACCGGTGAAGATTGAATATATTCATTCGGTGAATAATTATTAATGTAAGTGAAAATAATAGCTATGATTTTATATGAAAAACTTTCTTCTAAGTCTTGGGCTCTTTTTTAATTGCATAACATGTAGTTTAGCTCAGTCCAGATATCTAGGGCAAGCTAAGATTGTAACATATCCTGTACCCAAACAATTATACTATAGCAAACATAACGATGATTACACGGTAAAAGTGCGTCAGGTTGGAGAAAAGGAATGGATTGATCTTTACGAATATAATGTAAAGGTGGATATGGATACTCAGTCGGATGCTTCGATGGTGCAGTTCGACTTCTCGGGAAAAATAGAGGTATTGGTGCAGAAAAATAACGAAGAAGTCCGTTCCGTGAACATTCGTCCGTTATCAAAACATATTATTCCCAAAGTGGAGGGGCGGTTTGTTTCTTTTATCCTCGATAAACCCCAAAATCTCTCTATTGAGTTCAATGACGATCGTTTACATAATTTGCATTTGTTTGCTAATTCTATAGAGACGGATATTCCGGATAAGAATGCTTCTAATGTGATGTACTTTGAAGCGGGCATGCACGAACCGACAGATAGTATCACAAAAAGTTTTCGTATTCCCTCAAATACGATTGTATATCTGGAGGGTGGTGCTGTATTGAAGGGACGTTTAGTGTGTGATAGTGTAGAAAATGTGAAGGTCTTGGGGCACGGCATGTTACTCGAACCTCAACAAGGTATTTCGATTACTTATTCAAAAAATGTGCTTATTGATGGGATTACGGTAGTTGACCCGCATCATTATACAGTGTCAGGAGGACAGTCTACCGGCATTACAATCAAGAATCTGAAGTCATTTAGCTATCAGGGATGGGCTGACGGGCTCGATTTTATGTCATGCTCGAATATTCTTATTGACGATGTGTTTATGAGAAATTCGGATGATTGTTTGGCCTTTTATACTCACCGTTGGGATTTTTACGGTGATTGCAGAAAAGTACGAGTGCAGAACTCAACGCTTTGGGCAGACATTGCTCATCCCATAAATATAGGAACTCACGGCAATACCGTGACAGGCGATGAGGTGCTGGAAGATATGCTATTCAGCAATCTTGATATTCTGGAACAGGATGAAGATGATCGAGACTATCAGGGATGTATGGCTATCAATGTGGGTGACCATAATCTGGCGCGAGACATAACTTTTGAAGATATTCGGGTAGAAAACATTCAGGAGGGACAGCTATTCTATTTGCGTGTAATGTATAATCAGAAATATAATACAGGTCCGGGAAAAGGGGTGAAAAATATTGTTTTCCGGAATATTACATGTAATGCCAAATATGTGAATCCTTCTTTGATTGAGGGCTATGATGAAAATCGCACTGTTGATGATATTTCATTTGAAAACGTTGTTCTCAATGGTAGAAAGATTACTTCATTGGATGATTTGAATCTGAATCTGAATCGTAAAAAGTATGTAGGGAAACTACGTATAAAATGACCGAATATTTTATATTCTATCTTTTTTAATAGCGGCTTTTACGCCTGACTCTCCTTGTTTGATTTCGGATATGATGGTGACTCGGGAAGACAGATTATAGTCTTTCTGAGTACGTTTAATATGGCGCTTCTCCTGCTTCTTTTTATTATGTAATGTTGTTCTATCACAATACGGGTTTGACAATGAAGAAGGTTGCATCTAAAATTGTTTTATGCAGCCTTTTTTATTGTTTACTTAAGTATGTTTCTCGCGTAATTCGTATTAATAGATAAATAAATTGATAGGCATGGTAAAGAAAGTGATTGCTTTCGGTTTATTGTGTACCTCTCTGGTTAAATATGTCGGCTCAATAATCATATATACCTGAAGACTGGATAGATGCCGATTGGTTCAGAATAACTAAATAGAAAGGTGCATATTGGACTAAAAATAGTAAAATAAATAAGAATTTGGATATGAATAAATTAGTATTGGGTCTGACACTTTTGTGCTTTTACGGGTGTTCACAAAGATCGGTAGGAATAATAGATGCAGATAAAGCGTTAGATTATTGCACTGTTCAGGTGGGACGAACATTGAATGAACTCAAGGGTGATTCTGTAATTGATTATACCATGATGCCACGGAATATAATGGATAGTCTTACAACATGGGAGTGCCACAAGGCAACAAAAGAAGAGTGGACATCGGGCTTTTGGCCCGGTATATTGTGGTATGACTATGAATACACCCACAGTGCAGCAATTAAATCTGAAGCGGAAAAGTTTACTTCATCTCTTTCCTTTTTAGCTCATACGCCAGCCTACGATCATGATCTTGGATTTCTTGTCTTTTGTAGTTATGGTAATGCTTACAGGCTCACGAAAAATCCGGTTTATAAACAAGTCATACTCAATACAGCCGATACGTTAGCCACACTTTTCAATCCGGTGGTAGGCACCATTCTTTCGTGGCCGCGAGAGGTTAAATTACATAATTGGCCTTATAATACCATTATGGACAATATGATTAATCTGGAATTGCTTTTCTGGGCCTCGAAAAACGGAGGTAGCCAAAGATTGTATGATATTGCGGTGTCTCATGCCGATAAAACGATGAAATGTCAATTCAGACCCGATTATACTTCGTATCATGTAGCCATATATGATACCATTACAGGAAATTTAATAAAAGGAGTAACCCATCAGGGATATGCTGATAATAGTATGTGGTCGCGCGGACAGGCTTGGGCTATTTATGGATACACGGTTTGCTATCGCGAAACGCATGACCCTAAATATTTGGTTTTTGTACAAAAAATCACAGATGTTTATTTGAATGATTTACCTAAAGATGGTGTACCTTATTGGGATTTTAGCGCGCCTGATATTCCTAATGCTCCCCGGGATGCTTCGGCTGCGGCTATTGTAGCGTCGGCTCTGCTGGAACTTTCTACTTATTTGGAAGGAGAGAAAGCTGCTCAATACAAAAATGCCGCAACAAAAATGCTCGAAAGCTTGAATTCTTCGGCTTATCGGAGTGGGAAAAGTAAGCCCTCGTTTCTTCTTCATTCTACGGGGCATTGGCCCGAGCATTCGGAAGTTGATGCATCTATTATTTATGCAGACTATTATTATATAGAGGCATTGCTCCGCTACAAACGGCTGAATGACGGAGAGAATGTATTAGGTCATTGATATTTTATGCAGTTAGATTGATGAGATTTAGCTCAACGTTATCTCTGTTTTATAAGTCCACGGAATATAAATTGTAATTAATTTTAATCTGCGTACAAAAGGCTTATAAAAGGGAAATGGAGGCAACGGGTTTTCTTTGTAAAGGCAACAGGTTTTCTTTGCAAAGAAAACCTGTTGCCTTTACAAAGAAAACCTATGATCAGCGATAATGTTATTATTTGTAATGAAAAGAGTGTGTCTAAAAATAGAAACAGGTTTTTATTCTACGTCGTCATCACCCCACAAATCTTTATCTGAAGGAGCTTTGCGTATTGCGATGAAACAACAACAACCAACTACGACTAAGAAAATAATAAATCCTATCAATATAGCCATTCTTATACCTGTGATTTTGTCAGAGTGCAAAGTTATGAAATAAAGCTGATAATTGCTTGATCTATAAGTGATTATGTCTGTTTTTCGCTTTTGTTTACTTCATTTAACTAGTTTGTGTCGCTAATTGTTGTTTGTAAGAGGGCTTTCGTATGGCCAAATGAGTAGGCATTACTATTTATCGGGTATTTCGTGTTTTGCTTGAATTATAAATAAGAGGTGCTTCTTCTATATAGAAAAAGCACCTCTTTTCGGACAAAATGAAAATATCTCTTTTGAGCTCAGTCAAGTCTTATTTTGTCTCGGTTGCTTCTGTAGTAGCTTTTGCTTTGGCTACTTTTGTAGCCTTTTTTGCTTTGTGAGCTTTAGCAGGAGTTGCTTTCTTTACATCTTCTTTCTTAGTTGCTGTCTGTTCTGTTTTAGCTGGAGCCTTCTTAGAAGGAGTTTGTGCAACTACATTTCCTACACACATCATAGCTACAATGGCAGCTGCGAAAATAATCTTTTTCATAATCGTAATTTTTTTTAAGTGAATGGTTCTATTATTATTTTGTCTTTCGACGTCACAAATGTACGCTCATTTTAGCACTCATTGTAGTTAGAAAATGATTATAAAAACATTAGAAAATCATTAGAAATGTTTGTCTCCACGGCGAAGATAGCAATAACGATGAGGATGAAAAAACGGGAGCGAAGATTTATCTGGAAGAACGATAAAAATAGCTTTAATGAACGTGTGTCTTTGATTTCGAAAACGCACTTATTTCATCTGAAAAACATACTCGAATTATGTAGAACGTAGTTTACCTGGTGATGCTTTTATTAAAAAACACTTTTTTTAGTGAGTGGTGGGCAGTTCGACGGTGAATATTGTTGTGTTCTGGTTTGATTGTAGCTCAATGTTACCCTGATGCAGGTCGATGATTTTTTGTGTGAGGTAGAGCCCGATGCCGTTTCCGTCTGCCACATGCTTATTGCTTCCTCTGAAAAAAGGTGTGAAAATGGCTTGTTGTTCTTCTTTCGGAATATCCGTACCGTTATTCACTACGCTGACAAGGCAATGGCCTTTATCGAATGAAAGATGCATTTCGCAGGTTTTATCGGCAGAATATTTGCAACCGTTGTCTACCAGGTTGCTGAATGCTACTTCGAGCAGATAGCTATTGCCGTCAACGGTGATGTAACTTTCGTCGTCGGGTTCTTTATCGAATAGCAAGTGAACGGAATATTGAGAATCTGCTCTTTGCACTTTACTGCAAACTTCCAGCATCAGTTCGTCGAGCCTCACGGGGTGCATGGCGATGCCCGATACATTGTAACTGGCTTTAGCTAAATCGAGCAAGCTGTTTGATAGTTTTGCCAGTCGGCGGGCATCTTTCAATGTTTGGCCAATCACTCGTTGGTACTCCTCTTCGTCGCAATTTCGCTGTTCGGAAAGTTCCAGTTCGGTAATGATGGCAGCCAGTGGGGTGCGTAGTTCATGTGAAATGTTATACACCAATCGTTTTTGTTCGCTGAAGGCCTCTTCCAGTTGGGCCAGCATGTTGTTAAAGGTGATGGCCAGCGAGGCCAATTCGTCCTTTCGATTACCTTCATTGAGGCGCATGTTCAGGTTAGAGGGGTTATTCTTTTTCACTTCGTCTATCATGCGGCTAACCGGGCGGAAGGCCTGGCGGGCAAAGAGTCTGACAGTAAGTACAATAAATATCATCGCAATGAGATAAGCCGTCAGTAGCATCCAACGCAGATTGCTTAGTCGTGTGAATCCGTGTACATCGTATCCGGTAGCAAACACAACGTATTCTCCTTTCAGCCCTTCAATAAGGAAACCATAGGTTTGTTTGTTATCCTCATCCCATGCTTTGCAAAAGCCCTTTTGCTTTACTTTTCCTATAAGTTGCAGGTGTTTATTACTCTCTGCCACTTCTTGCTTATCGCAATAAATCAGTTTTCCCTGTTTGGTGTATATGGTAACCATCGGTTCGTACTCTCCGGGTGTGCTTTCGTAGATAAGGTGTAGTATATCTGCCGAAATGGTTTCACCGTCGATAAGGTCTACTTTCAACGCCGCTCTTATGTGGAGACGCTCAAAATAATCGTCTTGACTTTTATTGCTATAAAAGAAATAGACGGCAACGATAAAAATAAGTAAGATTACTCCGAAAATGCACGAGTAAATGAGTGAAAGCTTAGTCTGTATTTTCATGTTCTTCTTTCAGAATAAATCCCATTCCCGATTTGGTGTGGATAAGTTTCTTCGGGAAATCTTTATCAATCTTATGTCTCAGGTAGCTGATGTATACTTCAATAAAATTGGTGCCGGTATCGAAGCGTGTATCCCATACCTTTTCAGCTATCTCACTTTTAGAAAGTACCCTTTCGCTGTTGTTCATCATAAAAGCCAGTAGGTTGAACTCTTTGGGAGTCAGGCTGATTTCCCTGTTGCCGCGTTTCACGGTTTTTGTCTTCAAGTTCATTTCCAGATCGGCCACTTTCAGCACATCGTTGTTGCGTATGGCCCGGCTTCTTTTAAGTAATACCCGTATGCGTGCCAATAGTTCGCGCATTTCAAAGGGTTTCACCATGTAATCGTCTGCTCCGGCATCGAAACCTTCTACTTTTTCATTGGTAGTGCCCAGTGCGGTGAGCATAATGACCGGCATACTTTCGTCTTTTTCTTTAATTCTTTTACACAAATCGAGCCCATTGGTGCCTGGCAGCAGAATATCGGTAATTACAAGATCGGGATGGCAGGTGGCAAACTGCATGAATCCTTCGATTCCGTCGTAAGCTACTGTCACTTGATATCCGTTTTCCTTTAGCCCCAGACTGATCAGATCAGCCATTCGGTTATCATCTTCAATAACAAGAATCTCCATAATTTGTAATGTAGAATGTAATGCGCAAAAGTAATTATATAAAAAGAAATCACGCAAAGATTACGAGATTATCTTCTGTTATAAGAAGAAAGATCCTTGCATCTTTGCGTGATTTGCTATAATGAAGCTTTGTTCTGTGGCAGAACGTATGGCTTGTTTTTTTCTGAATGCTTTTAAAGTTTACTTGTTATTATATGCAGTAAGCATCCAAACCATTTTTTCTTGTTCTTTCAGGTAATCGCTCATTAGAGCTACAGTGGCTTCGTCGGCTACGCTTGCTGCCAAGGCGGTTAATTTGCGCTCTTCGCCGATAAGGTGACTGTATGTATCAAGAATGTTTTTTAGTGCCTCTTCGCCACTGCTCACTCCATCTACTTCTTTTACTTTGGCTACTTTCAGGTAATCGCTGAATTTGCTGACCGGTGTGCCGCCCAGCATTAATACACGTTCGGCCAGTTCATCCACTTTCTCGGCTGCATCGTCATACAGTTCTTCGAATTTGCTGTGCAACACAAAGAAATCGTGTCCTTTGATGTTCCAGTGAAAACCACGAAGATTGGTGTAATATACCTGGAAATCTGCTAATAATTGTTGCAATGAAGCTACTACATTGTTCATTTCTTTTTCATTTAACTTGATGTAATCTAACGTTTTCATAATCATTAATTTTATGAGGTTTATACTGTTTTTTCTGTTTGAGATAACAATGAACTTTTTATATTGTTCATCTCTTTTTTATTTAATTTTATGTAATCTAATGTTTTCATTATCATTTGTTTATTTTGTGAGGTCTATATTGTTTTTCTTTTCCGTATGACAAAGATAGGTGAAAAAAGAGTGCGCATCAAACTGATAATTTCTATCTTTGCATAGACACATTCTATAAACCTTATAAGTATAAAAAAGTAATGACTATTCAGCAACTGGAATATATTTTTGCCGTAGATCAGTTTAGACATTTTGCCAAGGCGGCCGAGCATTGTAATGTGACTCAACCTACGCTGAGTGCCATGATTCAAAAATTGGAAGAGGAGTTGGGCGTGAAACTTTTTGATCGCAACGTGCAACCCGTTTGTCCCACAGCAGTGGGAGAGAAGGTGCTGGCGCAGGCGCGTATCGTGCTGGCACAGGCTTCTCATGTAAAAGAGATAATTAATGAAGAGCAACAACTGCTCTCCGGTACATTTCGTTTGGGAGTGCTTCCCACCATTGCTCCTTATCTTTTGCCTCGCTTTTTTCCGCAGTTGATGGAGAAACATCCGGAAATGGATATTCGTGTAACGGAGATGAAGACTCTTGATATCCGGCAGGCGCTGCTAACTGAAGAGATTGATGCTGCTATTATAGCCAACTTGCCCGAAGATACCTCTCTTACGGGAGAATGTCTTTTTTATGAACAGTTTTACGGATATGTATCTCGCAAGGAACCGTTGTTTAAGCACGAATTGATACGCACATCGGACATTACCGGAGAACGGTTGTGGTTACTCGACGAAGGTCATTGTTTTCGCGATCAGTTGGTACGTTTCTGTCAGATGGAAGCGGTAAAACTCAGCCAGATGGCTTATCGTTTGGGAAGCATGGAAACTTTTATGCGTATGGTGGAGAGTGGTAAGGGAATCACTTTCATTCCGGGTTTGGCTGTAGATCAACTTAGTAGTGAACAAAAAGAGTTGGTGCGCCCGTTTGCCGTTCCTCGCCCCACGAGGCAAATAGTTCTTGTTACGAGCAAGAATTTTATCAGACACAGCCTTTTGCAGGTTTTGAAGGAAGAAATTAAAGCTGCGGTACCTAAGGAAATGCTTCGTTTGCAGGCTGTTCAGCACCTTGTTTAACCTCCTCACGTGTTGCGTTGGTGCGTGCTTTTACCTCAAAAAAATAAAAGATGCAAATAGTTGCGGACTCATCGTTCGCAGGCTACTTGCATCTTTTTCACGTGAATAAGGCTCTCGTGTAGCGAATCAATAGATTCTTTCAGTTAATCAATATAGTGGTTTTAGGTTTTTCCTGTTGAAATTTCATTGCCGCCGAAATAGCTTTGAAGTCAATTTTATAATATTTAATTCCGTCATAGAGGGTATTTACGCGTATTTTTAATCCTTTCTCACTAGTCATGAGATTTGCTATCTGACTCAGATTAAAAGAAACGATACCCGATTTTAATCCTGCGGTAGTGCTGTCATCGTAGGCATTGTGCCGAAACTCAAGATTAATATATCCTTCTTCTTCATTTGCAGGGTCTGTCGTTGCGTTTTGCACCAGGTTCAGCATGTGTGGTCTTGTCGGATTGTCAGTTCCCCGCAACCGAAATTCTATATTTAAATAACCGCCGCCAATCCACATATTTGTGGGACTGATATGGTCGTCTCCAATACTGTCTGCCGTTGCTTCCGTGAGAGGAATGATGCCTTTAGTCAGAATATTCTCAATATATCTTATTTTTGCGTTGTAATCATAACCTTGCACACCTTCGTCGAGTAAATTGAAATAGACAAAAGCCCGTTGCCCGTCTTTGAGTGGGTAATTATAAATTTGGGTGGTGTCTCCCGGTAGCATTTTGGTGTTGTCATCAAGAGCAAAATAATAGCTCTGTCCGTCTATTACTTTAACAGTGGCAATAGCCAATGAATATCTGTCATTGTCATCGTCGTCCAGACAAGATTGAAGAGATGAAATCACAACCAGTAGTGATATAGCTAAAATAGCAAATCTAAGTCTTTTCATAATTCATGTTAGGTATTTAAATTCTATATACTTTTGTTTTTTTGTGTACTTAGAAAATGCATAAGTGAGTAACATATTGCATTCGCTACTGTTAAATGAACAAAAAAAGGATGAGCAATAGGCCTCATGCAGTATTTTTGTCCTTATTGCATTTATAAGGTAAACCGTGTCTGAAAGAATGGAAGAATATGAGCTGGCAGAACAGTGCAGGCGAGGCGACAACTCTGCCCGCAAAGAACTCTATGAGCGCTTTGCGGGGCGATTGTTTGGTATCTGTCTTCGCTATGTGGGCAACAGGGATACGGCTCAGGATGTGTTGCACGATGGCTTTATAAAGATCTTCAATTCTTTTGATAAATTTTCATGGCGCGGAGAAGGCTCACTCAGAGCGTGGATAGAACGGGTAATGATAAATACGGCTTTGCAGTTTTTGCGCAAGGGCGATGTGATGAATCAGGCAATGAATATAGATGATGTTCCGGAGATTAGTCAGGAACCTGAAGCATCTGACATTGAGGCTATTCCGAATAAAGTGTTGATGGCATTTATTGCAGAACTTCCGGC
Source organism: uncultured Bacteroides sp. (assembly GCF_963677715.1). Classification (NCBI taxonomy): domain Bacteria; kingdom Pseudomonadati; phylum Bacteroidota; class Bacteroidia; order Bacteroidales; family Bacteroidaceae; genus Bacteroides; species uncultured Bacteroides sp. Next base: position 735,748 of record NZ_OY782495.1, on the reverse strand, counting down.
AGGTTATCGTACGGTGTTCAATCTCTATATGTTTGAAGAAAAATCTCATAAGGAGATTGCCGCCTTGTTGGGTATCAATGAGAAATCATCGGCTTCTCAACTGTTCCGGGCCAAGCAGGTGCTCGCAAAAAAGATCAGAGCTTATATTGATGAAAATAGTTAAGTTAGTAAAACCATAATAAATAGATGGTGAAACAAGATAAAGAAATATGGACTAAGAAGTTGCGGGAGTCTCTCGAAGATTATTCCGAACCTTATCCTGCCGATGGTTGGCAACGATTGGAGAAAGCACTGTTGCCCTCCGTTCCCAAGCGGCACATCTATCCTTATCGCTGGTGGGTTGCTGCGGGAGTGATGTTGCTGATTGCCGCAGGGGTGAGCTTGTATCTCCTTAACAGTCCGGTTGTCCGTGAAATGGAGCAAAACGTACCGGCTCTTGCTACATTGCCGGATGCACTTCCCCAAACAAAAGAGCCTGCCTCTACTACCTCACCCACGGAATCAATGCGTATAGCACAGGCTGGTACTTCTCGGGAGAAAACAAATCGGGCAACACATTCCACTGCTATTGGTGAAAAAGCGCTTGTAGCTGAGGCGGTTGCTGAAAACGAAAACTCAGTGACGGATGATGAAAAACAGCATGAAACAAATGGGAACCAACCTACAGAGAAGGAAGAGGTAACGTCTCAAGAGCATAGCTCACGACAAGTAGTCAGGCGTCCTTCCAGTAGAGATAAGCTGAATATACCTGTTAAATCCTCTTCAAGTAAAAGCCGTAGATGGTCGGTCGGAGTTTCCGTAACGAATGCTTCCGGCACGTATGGGGGTGGCGAGAATAATACGGTTCAGGGAGCAGGATATTTACTTGACGATGTTACAGAAGGATTCGTATCGATCCCTGAAAATCAGACGATTGTGTTTAAGGAAGGTTTGCCTTATGTAGAATATGATGTAACGAACATAGAGCATCATCAGCCCATAACATTCGGACTTTCCGTTCGTAAGGAACTGTCCAACCGCTTTTCTGTTGAGACGGGAGTAACGTACACGCTACTTTCTTCGGATGTGAAGTTTCAGGGAAGTGCACAAACCAGTGAGCAAAAGCTTCATTACATTGGCATCCCTTTGCGGGCCAACTGGAGTTTTATGAATAAAGACAGATTTACTCTTTATCTTACGGGTGGAGGATTGGTCGAAAAATCCGTTTACGGAAAGCTGGGATCGGAGAAACTAACCGTGAAACCTTTACAGTGGTCTCTTTCGGGTGCAGTAGGTGCTCAATTAAATACCACTAAACATATCGGCATTTATATAGAACCGGGTGTGGCTTATTTCTTTGATGATGGTTCCGATGTGCAAACCATCCGAAAGGAAACGCCGTTTAACCTGAATATTCAGGCCGGCATTCGCTTTACCTATTAATTAAGTAAGCACTTTCTTATCGTTTTTTAGTTGATATATACCGTTTGAAAGTAACGCTTGAACAGATTGGCTGCATGCTCGGTTTGTTCAGGCGTGTTTTCCTTTACCCCTTCCAACAGATATGTTTGTTTCATTGCTTCATATTTGTGTACGCCGAGTGTGTGATAAGGTAATATCTCTATTCGCTGAATCATCTTGTATGTACCCAGCTGTTCGCCCAGACCGATAATATCTTCCTCAAAGTCACTGTAGCCCGGTACCAGCACGTATCGCAACCAGAAAGGTCTCTTGTTTTCTTCCAGCCAGGCGGCAGTGCGTAGTGTCTGTTCGTTGCTGTGTCCTGTGAGCGATTGATGGCGCATGGCATTAAATTGCTTAACGTCGAGTAAAACCAAATCGGTCAGTTCCAATAACTCTTTTACATCCTCATTCCATATGCTTCCGTTGCTATCCAGACAGATGTGTATTCCTTCTTCTTTCAGTCGGCGAAAAAGCGGAACTAACGTTTGGGCTTGCAGTGTTGGTTCTCCCCCCGAAAAAGTAATTCCTCCTTTTTTACCAAAGAAAGCCTTTTGGCTAAGAGCCATACGTATTATTTCTTCGGGTTCGGTAGCTGTTCCGCCATTAACCGCAATGGTGTCGGGATTGGCACAATATAGGCAACGGAAGTTGCACCCCTGAAGGAAAACGACGAGCCGGAGACCCGGCCCGTCGAATGTTCCCATAGATTCATAAGAATGAACTTTTATCATCTCCTTACATTTTGCTGTGAAAACTGCGAGAAATAACTTCTAGCTGATGTTCGCGGCTCAAGCTCACAAAATGCACGGCATATCCCGAAACACGGATGGTTAGTTGCGGATAGTTTTCCGGATGCTCCATGGCATCTTCCAGCATTTCGCGATTCAGTACATTCACATTCAAGTGGTGTGCACCTTTGCTGAAGTATCCGTCCATCATTGCTACAAGATTGTCCACACGGTCTTCTTCCGTAACTCCGAGAGATTTCGGAACGATAGAGAATGTGTTACTTACCCCATCTTGTGCATCTTCATACCTGATTTTTGCTACAGAAGTCAGCGAGGCAATGGCACCTTTCGAATCACGTCCGTGCATCGGGTTGGCACCCGGAGCAAAAGGAACACCTTTTAGTCGCCCGTCGGGTGTGGCACCTGTTTTTTTGCCATACATCACGTTCGAGGTAATGGTAAGGATAGACAGTGTGGGGCGTGCATTCTTGTAAATGTGCAATTTGCTGAGCTCTTCGCTAAACAGGTGTGTTAACCCTACTGCCAGTTCGTCTACACGGTCATCATCATTTCCATAACAAGGAAATTCCCCGTCAATATCGAATGATTCCGTTAAACCGATTTCATTGCGGTGAGCCGTAACGTTAGCAAATTTAATAGCCGATAGCGAGTCGGCAGCAATGGAAAGTCCGGCAGCACCGTAAGCTAGATTGATACGTGGATTGGTGTCGACGAATGCCATCTGTGCTTTTTCGTAATAATACTTATCGTGCATGTAGTGAATGATGTTCATTGCATCGTTGTATACCCGCGCAATTTCCTTTAGCACTACTTTGTAGTTAGCCATTACTTCGTCGAAGTTCAACTTATCGCTTGTCAGTACCGGAATGCCTTTAACCATTACCGTACCCGTATTCTCGCAGCGTCCGCCGTTGATGGCAAGCAATAAGGCTTTGGCCAGGTTGGCACGTGCTCCGAAGAATTGAATCTGTCGGCCGATATCCTGAAATGATACGCAACAAGCAATTCCGTAATCATCGGAATGGCGAACGGAACGCATCAAATCGTCGTTTTCGTATTGAATGGATGAAGTATCGATAGAGACCTTTGTGCAAAAAGCCTTGAAACCGTCGGGCAAAGCCGGCGACCATAATATAGTTAAGTTCGGTTCGGGAGATGGCCCTAAGTTATATAGCGTTTGCAAGAAGCGGAACGAGGTTTTTGTTACCTTGTGTCGTCCGTCGTTAAAGCGTCCGCCGATAGCCTCGGTAACCCAGGTTGGATCTCCTGCAAAAATATCGTTATAAGATTGCATGCGTAGGTGGCGCACCATACGAAGTTTTATGATGAATTGATCAATCAACTCCTGCGCCAATGACTCGTCGATGAGGCCTTTGCTTAGTTCATATTCCAGATAAATATCTAAGAACGAAGACACATTGCCCAGAGACATGGCAGCTCCGTCTTGCTCTTTTACGGCAGCCAAATAAGCCATATATACCCATTGAACAGCCTCCTGGGCCGAATGTGCCGGACGTCCGAGTTCCAATCCGTAATACTCGCCCATCACTTTAATATCTTTCAGCGCCTTGATTTGCTCAGCCACCTCTTCGCGCAAGCGAATGCGAGCCTCTGTCATCGGGCCTGTCAGGTTCTGTAAATCCTCTTGTTTGGCTTTAATCAGCTGATCTACACCGTAAAGAGCCAATCGGCGATAATCACCGATTACCCGCCCTCGGGCATAGTTGTCGGGCAATCCCGTGAGGAATCCCAGTGAGCGGAACGAACGAATTTCTTCTGTATATACATCAAACACACCATCGTTGTGTGTTTTGCGGTAATGAGTGAAAATCTCTTTTACCTTTTCATCTACCTCCACGCCATTTTCATGACAGGCACGGGCTACCACATTGATGCCTCCAAAAGGTTTAATGGCACGTTTCAGCAGCTCGTCGGTCTGCAAACCAACGATCAGTTCGTTTTCTTTATCAATGTAACCTGCTTTGTGAGAAGTGATGGTAGATACCGTTTTATTATCCAGTGAGCGGAGTCCGTTGTTAGTTCTTTCTTCTTCAATGGCTTTGAGACAAACGTCCCAAACATGCTTGGTCCTTTCGGTAGGGCCTTGTAAGAAAGATGCATCACCGTTATAAGGAGTGATGTTATTGCTAACGAAATCTTTGACGTTAATTTCTTTGCTCCAAAGTCCGTCCTTAAAGATCTTAATTGGTTCCATAATGTAATTAGTTAGGGGTTAGTTTTCCTTAGAGCGTGCAAAAGTACTATCTTTTTGTGAGATAGCAACGAAAAACGACTTGTTTTTATGTTGTTCAGCATAAAAATACCCATTTATAGCTATTTGATAAGCCCTTATTTGTTAGCAGATTAAAATGAATTTCTGTAGATGTTTACTTGTAGCTTTTTGTGTTCATAATAAAAAGCCTTCGGTCATTTCTAACCGAAGGCAACAAACAAAACAAACATATTTATATTGTGATTCACAATAGACATGCACCAATGATGCGCATTTTACTGTGCCAAACAAAGGGTTTGATTATTGTGCTTCTACCGGAGTTCCAACAGTTTCCGATGTCCAGTCTGTCATAGAGGCGGAGGGTGTAACATTTGTCGATCTGAACAATAAAGTAATAGTATAAGCATGGCTTGCGTTATAAGCCTGTAACGGAAGGTTCAGTGTAATGGTTCCTCCTGTTGCGGTGGTAACCTCAATTTGAAGCTGTGTTGATGCAGTTGCAGGTGGAATCATTGCATAGCCACAATCTGTGGGTGATTCGGAATCAGCTGAAAGTGCATTGGGGACTATCGACATAGGCACATCGGCTGCCGTTCCTGAAAAGTCGATTGCAGCAGGTAAAGTTACTGTGCAAGTAGGTTCCTGACTTTTAATTTTTATCGCTGCTGTTATATTTCCCCAGAGAGTTTGAGCCGCGGGGCTTTCAGCATACGCCTTTATCTGTATTTGTGTGAGCAAGTGAGCAAAGGTCATGGCCGGAGAAGGTGAGCTTTTTGAACCAACCACTTCATTGCTGAGCATCACATCGGTGCTGCCGTCAAGGGCGAAAGTTACCGTTGCCGGGGCATCTGTTTGTTCTGTAAATGTACCGGTACTTGGGTACCAGCCAACTAATTTTGTAGAGTAACTATTAGTTAGATAATACTCTGTAGGTGTAATGGTAATTGCCCCTGCTGTACTAATAGTTGCAGCAAGCGAAGATGATAAATTTTTGTAATCCTGGTAAGTCGTTGCATCAATATTCAATGCATTGTTTCTGGCAAGACTAATGCTCAATTCGCTTGCTGGTAAAGTTCCGGAAATTACTCCGTCTCCACGTGTTGTAGCTGTGATACTTTGAATCCCTCCGGTAAGCTTAATTTCAACGGGATCTGTTGTTGTACCGCTTTGCGGTTCGTTGTCCGAAGAACAACCTGCCAGCAGCAGGATGGACAACGGTACTAAAATCATTTTTTTCATACTTGTCATTTCTAAATTATTTATACTAATGAATTTCATTATTTTATTTCTCTGAAGTTTTTATTTTGTGCTTTAATGCACTCTCTCCGGCTCGGCTGTCAGTAGGTCTGTCAGCCGGATCTCCGATAGATAGCGACAAGCCATCTGGTTGAGTACCCCCAGTCGGTTGCCCGCCATGCCGTAACGGTTATAAATTTCTTCAGTATCCTCCATAGAGAAAGCGATGCCGCCACCTGTGGCCACCATGATGTCGCAGAGGGAGATCTCGTGCAGGGGATAACACAGCTCGTAGGAATCGGGGAGGTGAACGTCGCCCATTTCGTTTTTGAGCCGTATCATCCCCGCCGAACGAAAACGGTTCAGCAATTTACGCCGATCGGCATCCGATAACAAGTGCCGACGCCGACTCTCCGATAAGGGGATTCCATAGTGGATGTCCTTAATCAGCGCTACGGCTTTTAATATTTCGGGACTCAACATCTTTTTTCCTTTTTTAGTCGTTCCGTTACTTCACAGGTAACAGAACCGCGAATCAAAGAAATGATTCGGGTATGCAATTCCGAAGAATGCTAAAAGCATAAATGGTCGCGACGAATGCGTATAGACAGGTTTCAGTACATAAAAATGTGTTGAACAGCCATTCTCATGTGTGCCGAAAAAAACAGGAATGTAAACATGGCGTTGATAAAATGCTGTTGGGTAGTGTTATGCAATGTATGCTCAAACAAGATATTTTAATCATTTATCTTTGGAAAGCAAGGCTATTTCTCAAAAAAACAAATTATTTTGTGTATGCTTTATTTCTATTTGTTTAAATATATTTATATCATGTATTATTGTTATATAAGTACATATATATACATAAGTTTTCAGTTTAATGCTAATAAATAAGTACTATTAATTAATGTTATTTATCAAAATCAATTAATTAATACTTATTTTATTTGGTAGTTTAATATAATATTTCAATATTTGCAGTCTCAAACAAATTCTGTTACCTGTGAAGTAACGGAACGATTAAAAATCCCTGTAAATCCTTCTAGTAAGTGTTTTCATTCATTATTCTCTTCTCTGTTTATTATCGGAAAAGCAAAACGATGATTCCTGGGTGGAACCTCTTTCGCTACAAAATAACGCCTTGTTTTCTTATCCTATCGCTTTGTTTATCCATGGATACGGCGAATGTTTCGGAGGCGTTTGGGGCTTATTTGTTTCGGTCATCATTAGTGCAATCACTTTTCGGTTGGCTTTTCGTAAAGTGCGGTTATCAAACGAAGCTAAGTAGTGATAAGTCATCTTCTCTGAAGCGTGCCCCAATGATTCGCTGATGATGGCTACCGGAATGCCTTGCCGATAAGCTGCTGTGGCCCAGGAGTGGCGTGCCACATAAGATGTCAGATTTTCTTTGAGCTCCAGCATTTCCGAGAGGCAATGCAGCCGCTTATTGTACAATCGCAGGGCGCTTTGGTATTGCCGGTACCCCTCTTGCCCGGTACGTGTGATGACCGGAAGCAGATAGGGTGATTTTCCTGCTGAAGAGGCATATTTACGGAAGATAGTCATTGCGCAGGCCTCCACGCATACCGTAACCAAACGGTTTGTTTTGCTCCGGCGATAACGCAATACTCCCTTGTTCAGGTCTTTTTTTCTCAGATGTATGAGATCTACATACGGGATACCCCTTAGGTAGAATGAGAGCAAAAACATGTCTCTGGCAAAGCTAAGGGAAGGTTTGCTTTCCAGATCTGCTTGGTGCAGACACCGGATGACGGCAGGTGACATCGCCCGCTTTTCGCAACTATCCGTGCCGGTGAATACGTCATGAAACAGCTCATGCGGAATGTTTGCCAAGCCTCTTCTTACTGCCTGGTTGCAGATAGAACGAAGCATGCGCATGTACAGGGATATGGAGTTTCTCTTGCTCCCCGCTGCATACAGATGTTGTTCGAACTGTTTCATCAGAGCAGGTGTCAGCTCCGCGAAGGTTATGTCCGCTTTTCCCGTGAAACGGGTTAATCTTTTAAAGGCACTCGTGTATGCGCGTGCCGTCCCGTGTCTGCCGGAAAGGATTAGTTCATCGGATAATAAAGGTACAAAATGCTGAAGTGTACTTGTTTGTTCTGTTTTGTTCTCCATTGAGTTCATTAATTGTTTCATAGTGTATAATATTAGTGATTTATTAATATTAACACTATATGGTTTAATATGTTGCTATTATAAAAAATGATTTATTTTATTATATGGATATAAAATATTTAATTATATATGTGTTATATATGCTATTTATGTAAATTAATATATTAATAAATGACGAATAAAGTTTATTTGGAATACATAAATTATAAATAAAAGAACTGAGAAATGAATAAATATAAGGCTTGAATTGAGAAAATTCAAAAAGAATTCAAAATTATAATTTATGCAGAAAGGGTTTCTTTACTGATTAAAATGATCAGTAGATAAAAAAGGAAGATAAAAACGTGCTGTTTTTTTACAATTAGTATTCTTTTCGCCGATTACCGGTTGCCTTTGCAAAGAAAACCGGTTTTCTTTGTAAAGGCAACCGGTTTTCTTTGCAAAGGGAATTGGTTTTCTTTCAATGCCCTTTACAAGCCTTCTGGAGGGTGTTTAAAAATAATTACAGCCAAACTGTTTTATTTACTTATTCTTCTTCCGCTCTTTTCTTCAGAGAGGCAGGCAAAGGTTGCGAAAGTCTTAGCGAACTGACCACTGCCGCCAGTATGGCGAAAGTGCCGGCCAGCAGCAAAGATGTTTTGGTACCGGAGATAGGCAATAGTGCAAACATCATGGCTACCAAGGTGGTTCCCAGCGTTTGCCCCAGCAAGCGGGCTGTTCCCAGCATGCCGCTTGCTCCGCCGCTTCTGTGTGCGGGAGCCGATGATATAATGACACTGTTATTGGGCGATTGAAACAGTCCGAATCCGGTTCCGCAAACTAGCATGCGCCAGATGATATTGAAGTATGACGGGTTATCGGGCAAGAAAGCGAGAGAAAACAACCCTATTGAAAATATGGCGAGCCCGATTCCTCCTAAGAGTCCCGCATGTACCCGCTCCACCAATCGTCCGGCAATGGGAGCTACGATAATGATGGCGATGGGCCATGGCGTTAGTAACAATCCGATTTGCGAACTGCTATATCCCAGTGTATTTTGAAAAAAGAACGGGAGCGACACCATGGCAAGCATCTGTGCCGTAAACGAGGTAATGGAAGTGCCGATAGATAGGGCAAAGATAGGTATCTTAAGTAAATCTACCGGAAGCAGGGGATATTCCTGGCGCAATTGTCTTTTAATAAATTTGTAGCTCACAATTATGAGCAAAAAGGCGCCGAGCAGGATGAATTGCAGTTTTTGCTCGTGACTGATGCCTTCCATCGTAAAGATGAGCAAGGCAAACATGAGTGCGTTTCCGATGCTACTGACAGTATCGAATTTACGTCCTTTAATACTGACCGGATTGCCGGGCAAGAACCGGTATCCCACGAAGAGTGCCAGCAAACCGATGGGAACGTTGATTGCAAACAACCAGTTCCACGAAGCAAAAGAAAGGATGCCGGAGGCGACGGTGGGGCCCGCCACCACAGAAAAAGCCACCACAAGGGCGTTGATGCCCATTCCTCTTCCCAAAAAACGCTGTGGATAGATGATGCGTAGCAAAGCGGTGTTAACACTGGTGATGGCTGATGCACCAAAACCTTGTAGAACCCGGGCGGAAATAAGTGTCCAAAACGAAGTGGACAGGGCGCACATGAGTGACGTAGCACTAAACAATAAAAGTCCTGCCAGATATATTTTTTTGTATCCCAGAATTTCACCCAGCGAAGAAAAGGAAAGAATGGAAATGGTGATGGCCAGCTGATAGGCATTGACTACCCAAATGATTGTAGATGGAGAAGTTTTTAATTCGTCTGCAATAGTGGGCAATGCTACATTGGCAATGGTACTATCCAGCACGGAGACGGAAACTCCGAGAGCAATAGCCAAAATAGCCCAGTAACGTTTGGGGAGGGGTAGTCCGTCTGCCTTTTCCTCTGTAGAAATTAGCCTTTGAATCATGCTGCAAAGGAACAAAGAAAACGGCAGCCGGACTTTGAATAAATGTCAAATATACTAAAAGGAAGTTGACAAGTGTTACTTAATTACCTGAACTTTGGCGTTATCTCTGGGCTTAGCCTCGGGTCGTTCATTTTTATATCCTATCGATACGGCATACAGCGGTTTGTAATTGGCTGGCAGATTTAGTTGGGCAACCAGATCTTTGGCTTCGGGTGCATTGAGATATCCGATAACGCTGCCTATAACGCAGGTTCCTATGTTCATGGACTCGGCAGAGAGGAGGATGTTTTGTCCCAATAAACCACAATCTACCGGGCTGTAATCGTTAGTAACGTTGCTGGCTACAATAATAACTGTCGGTGCTCCGTGAAAAACACTAAACCCTGCTTTTTCACTGTCTTTTACTTTAGCATAGGCCATATACCCTTCGTTGATGGCTTTGATCAGTTCGGGTTTCCGAATAACGCGAACCTCCCATGACTGTTTGTTCATAGCACTTGGCGCATTGATGGCGCACTGCATAATGGTATCAAGTTGTTCGGGCTTGATTTGTTCGGGCAAATAAGCGCGGATGCTTCTGCGATTCATGATGGTTGCAACTGTTTCATTTTTTACTTTCATGGTTTCTGTCTTTTGAGGAGCCTTGCAGGATGCCATAAATATGGCGATCATGGTAATTGCATAGATCTTTTTCATAACATTAATAATTTATGGGTGAATATACTATGGGTTGATAATAGCATCTGTTTTTGTACTCTATTGTAGTGTTTCAAATATAGAGGTTTTATTTGTTATCGCAAAAAAAGTTTGTCGTAATCATTATTGCTTTAAACTTCTTTTAGCAAACCTTGTTTGTACTTTAACGAACAAAGGGAGTGGACTAAACGTTTTGTTCTCAAAAAAACAAGAAAATTAATATCATTGTGCGAATGATATAGGATTATAACTATAAAAATAATTTTAAGAGATACATTTATGAGTAAGAATTATAACAAGATTCTGTCGCCGTTTACATTTCCTGTTTCGGGCATAACGGTAGATAGCAGAGTGGTATTGGCCCCGATGACCACGTTCTCGGGAAATGCAGACGGAACGGTATCCGATGCGGAGATAGCCTATTATAAGGAACGTAACCGTAGTGCGGGGTTGTTGCTCACGGCGTGTGCTTATGTCCTTCCGCAGGGAAAGGCTTTTCCCGGGCAGATTGGTGTGCATGCGGATGAAATGATTCCGAGTTTGAAACGCATAGCCGATACGCTGAAAGCGAATGGTGGGAAAGCCCTTTTGCAGATTCATCACGGAGGGCGGATGTGTCCGCCTGAAGAATTGCCCGATGGACAGTCGGTGAGCGCCAGTGCTGTGGCTGCACTCAGAGAAGGGGCGCAAGTGCCTCGCGAAATGACGGAAACAGAAATAGAAGAAACAATAGCAGCCTATGGCGAAGCTGCACGCCGAGCCGCCGAGGCAGGTTTTGACGGAGTAGAAATACACGGTGCCAATACGTATCTCATTCAGCAATTTTTTTCTCCGCATTCTAATCGCCGTACGGATAAGTGGGGTGGTAGTCTTGAAAAGAGAATGGCGTTTCCGCTGGCTGTGGTCGATGCTGTAAAAGCGTCGGTGAAGAAGAGTGCCGGACGTCCTTTTATTGTTGGCTATCGCATTTCTCCCGAAGAAACGGAAAATCCGGGTATTACAATTCAGGATACGTTGGCTCTGGCAGAAACCTTGGCCCAAAAAGGGCTCGACTATCTGCATGTATCTGTTATGGACTTTTGGGCAGGCTCCATGCGAGATGAAAAAGATACGGAATCTCGTGCTAAATTAATTTACGAAAAAGTGGGTAGGGGGCTTCCTGTTATCGGAGTAGGATCTATCACTTCTCCCGAACAGGCCGAAGAGGTACTCGATAGCGGAATATCCATGATCGCTTTAGGGCGGGAATTGCTCATCGATCCGCAGTGGCTGGATAAAATAAAGAGTGGTAAGCCGGAATCGATAGAAAAAGCGCTGGATGTGCACAACCGGGAAGGGCTGAAAATACCCGCTCCGATGTGGAACGGCTTGCTGTCGCGAACAGGCTGGTTACCGCTTAAGGAATAATCACACTTTCTACGCTCTTACGGGGCGAGTAGGGCATAGGAGAGGCATAACCCAGACGCACGATCATCATTGGATATTCACCGTCGGGGAGAAGCTTCTCCTTTATTTTTTCTACCAACGGCTTTAGTTCGCAAGGTTGATTCATATAAGCATTGACAATGCCCAGGCGGGTGGTTTCGAGCAAAAAACGTTCGAGCGTTTGTCCCAGAAGAATCCACTCTTTCGGAGTATTCTCGCTGATAGTAAACAGAACAAGGTGTGACGATGATTCTACTTTCCTGATATCCGATTTGTTTTGTGTTTTTGGCTTGAGGAAAGCTTTCACCAGAGGTTTTCCTATGAACTTGGGCATGCCGGGAGAACCCATGGTAGCAGTGGTAAGTCCGTTGCCCATTTGTGCAGCGTGGCTCTTGTTGAAACGAATCCAATTCAACAATTCATTCTTGAAGTCTTTATCCGTCATTTGTATTTCGTTACCCTGACGGATGTATTCAGTCAGCGTGTCGAAAGCCGCTTCTCCGTTCTTATACATGTAAAACTTTACCCCCTCTTCTTTCGCAATTTCTTGTATCAACTGCACCGTATCCGCCGCAATCATCTGCCCGTTGTACACACTACGGTTAGTCTGTCGCACGGCTATCGGGGCAAACAGCGGATTGTCCGTTGCTTTCTGTTTTTCCAGCCCTACACGGATGATGTAGGTACTGTCGTTCTCCTTCTGGATGGTAGGCGTAGGGCGATAACCTTTTTGCGTGGCAGCTACGCAAAGATTCTCTACAGCACAGCCGATGCTGATGTACAGTTCTCTGTTTTCAGGATCTACCACAGCCAATTCATTCTTTAAATTGGGGCGTACTTCGATGGCATTTTCTTGCAAGCGAAAAAGCCACGGTTGCGTATTGTGCCCCGAAGGAGCTTTGATGGCCGAAGCTACAAGTTCTTTAAAATCCTGATTTTGCGCCAATATAGGCTTTGTGGTTAGGATAGTCGCTGTCATAAGCGTGTATTTTAAGACGTTTGTCCAATTCATTTTGAGTCTATAATAATTTTGATATACTCTTTATCGCAGATAACAAAGATACAGTGAGACACTTATTTGGCTCACAAAGCTAATTAATTTGGTTCAAATAACGACGCTTTGAACCGGAAAAAAGAATGACGTGAGCCAATTAATGGATAGAGATAAATATTGATTTTGTAAACGAGCCAAACGATATTATGACGGGCAAAGCAGATATTCTTTGTTTTGTTGCCTATTTTGCTGCTACTATTTTTAATAAGAAGGAGAATAAAAAACGGGGAGAAGGGTTTTGAAGAATCTTCTCCTTGTTTTTTCGATTAAAAGAGCCATTTTTAGGTGATTGTAGTTTTTAGGGAGAAGAATAAAAAAAACGAGGAGCAAATTTTAAAAAAGTTTCTCCTCGTTTTATGTAATGTTTTAGATACTCAGTGGCTTTATTTTCCTAAAACCGAAACAATTGGATCACCAACAGGATTTGGAGTCTCAAAATTGAAGCCGAGAAGAGCAGCCATAGTTTTTGCAAACTGATTGTTGTAATATTGTCCACTGGTCATTTCGCCTAAAGCAGGAGTATCCGGACCCATTACGGCAAACCATGTTTGATTGGAATTGGCAGTCTCCGTTCCGTGACTTCTCCAGCCAATCGGTCCTTCACCTCTACCATGATCGCACGTTATCAGTAGAGTTGTTTTGTCTTTATATTCCGGGTCGGATTGTATCCAATTCCAAAGAGTCCGCAAAAAATCATCGGTATAATGAGCCGAATTTAAATAATCCTCGTATCTTCCTCCATGAGCAAAATCATCGGTTTCGTCAAAAGAAAGATAAAGAATGCGGGGCCTTTTTGTTTTTAAGTATTCAAATCCCATATTAAAAGTCACACCGTCGAGCCTCACACCGTGAAAAATATCGGGCAACTGCGTTTGCATCGAATTAAGCAAATTCATTTTGCTATCAGAATCCATTCCATTCACTTTATCAAATCCGGCGCTAACTATTAAGCCACTTCTTTTTTCATTTAATATATCATTAAACGCATCCCATGAAGCGAATGCAGCAATGCGTCCTGCATATTTCGGGGTTTTATTCATAACCTCAAAAAGACTGATGTTCGGGTTTGGGCCGAAACTATTCGAATTTACCCGCGAATCGGCGTATCCTGTAAGTATTTCGTTGTATCCGGGGTACGAAAACCAGTAGGTGTTCTTTACATTTACGTTACAACCTTTAGTCCGGTTACCATAGATCTGTCCCTTGCTGGCTATTGTATCCCAAATGAATGGGAGGAGCATTTTTCGTCTTGCATCTACACTGTTGTCCCAGTACTTCTTGCCACAATTAGCCGCATCTTCCACCAATTGTTTGTTGTTTATAAATGAAGAGTCCGCACCGTTGAACATTTCTTGCCAGCGAAAGCCGTCTATGGTTACAAGGATTACGTTTTGTGTTTTGTGACTCGATTGCGCCATTAGTGTTGCCACGAAGGATAACGCTATAAATAAAAAACTAATTCTTTTCATTATGTTTTTTGTTTAATTGAAAATTATAAATCAATGTAATATAGTCATTTGTTACTTATTTTAATATCCACATGATACCATTTATATCATCCTTGCCGTTATATTGCTTCAGTGCCTCATTGTAATTATCCGTATTTGTGGTTTTTTCATTATCCGGATATTGAAAACGCATGGCAATTTTTTGGTTATTACCTGTTCCCGGGCCTGTTCCGAATGAGGGGACACCTGTGCGCCTGTAAGTAAAATAAGACTCAAGACCGGAATGGCGATACAAGGCAATATATTTTTGTTGCAAAATTTGTGTTAAGCCGGTTGCATTGTCTCCGGCGTATTTAACCGTCGGCTGATTATAATAATTATTCCAGTCTACAGCTATCGTAAAATCGTCATACGGATCTGCATCACTCAAACTGGCAGCTGCTTTAAAGAAATGCACAGTCAAATTGCCCGCTTCGGGTATATCATAATAAACCATTGATGTTTTAATGCCGGCTTGGTAGTAATCTTCAGCCGTTCCCAGTGTTCCTGACGTAATCCAACCGCGATTAATTGCTTCGGCAATATTGAAGCACATTTCCTGATAGCTGACTTCGAGAGTCGGCTCTCCCGTGTATGTACGATAATAGCGATATCTGTTTAGTAATGAATAGCCTCCGCTGGTGGCTGTATTATACATTTCTCCAAGATCTTCACCCGCATTGGCTCCCACAAAAACATCGAAGCTTGTAGCCGGATGAGTAGCATCTATCAACGTTCTAACAGGCTCTGAGGTTATAAAAAGACGCGGATCTTTCAATTGTTTAAGTAACCCCACATAGGTATCGGAGCAATTATCACGTAATGCATCGTAACCGAAATTTCCGGGATTATTCGGATAAAGATTAGTTGGATAGATGTAGGTGAACTGTAAGTTATCATTGGCACTTTCCATAACCGGATATTTAGCCGGATTACCGATGATATCGGCAAACTGTTGTTTTACTTTCAAATCGGCATCATCTACTTTTTTGCTTAGATGAATAAGCAAACGAAGACGGTATGTGTTGACCAGTTTCTGCCATTTACTTAGATCGTTATTATAATAAAAATCACCTTTCAACGGGCTCTCTCCCGCTGATATCAATTCGGCGAGTTCTGTATTGGCCGATTCCAGCAAAGCAAATGCTTGTGTAAATACGTCTTTTTGTGCATCATACTTCGGAGTAAGATTACTAACACCTTCCAGGGCTTCGCTCATAGGTATATCACCCATCTCAAGACTCATCTTTGTAAATAGATAGGCTTTAATGAATTCTGCCACGGCATCGTATGCTTTAACTTCCGGTTCAGTGAGCGAGCTCGATTCATCCTTTATTTTCTCTACGTTTTTAAGGGTCGTATAATAGTTTTTACCCGCACCGAAATCATAACGGTTATTACCATAGTAACTGTAGTTGATTAAGAAATACTGACACCAGCGTTCATTGCTGCCAAAAGGTTCATCATGCAAATCATACAAAGCTCCGTTAAGCAGCAACGATGGAGGGACCGAATTGGGTAAGTTTTCATTCAATTTCAACTCGTCAAAATCGCTGCATGAGGTCAGGAGCAGAAGAGTAAGTGAAATTATAATCGATGATATTTTCATCTTTTTCATTTTTTACAGTGTTATTTTATCAGAATACAACATTTACATTAAATCCGAATCTGCGTGTTGTCGGCGATTGAAGAGAGGTCTGGCTTGTTTCACCATTATATTCATCAAGATCAACATCTTTAAAACGAGAATCACCATACAGATAAAGTAAATTTCTGGCAACAAAAGCAACTGATACTTTTGTGAGTTTATATGGAGCAAGCCATTTGTATGGGAGAGTATAACCGATAGTCAATTCACGAAGCTTGGCATATGTTTTACTCATCAGATTGGCTTCGCTGATGCCGTAATATTGGCTTACATAATCCTGAACATGAGTCGGTGTAGTGTTAGGGGCAAACTGAAGTTGATCATAATTGGTAATACTACCTGTTTTTGTATCGTATTGAATGCCAACATTATTTGATACTACAACTCCTTTTCCTATATATGCTCCCGGATACGTTTTATCACCGGCATGCTGATCATCTAAATCACGGGCAACACCTAAACTACCTTGAACCGTTTCGATATTGCGGCCGCCGCTCATTGTTTTATTATGCATATAGTCAACAGTTACACCACCCACATTACCATCAAACTGGAAACTGAGGAAAACGTCTTTGTACGTAAACTTATTAGAGAGTCCCCATTGGAATTTTCCGATCAGATTTCCAAGATACTGATCAACTTGCATAACAAGAGGCTTTCCGGCCGTATCATGAATAATCTGTCCGTCTTTTGATTTATAGAAGGCTGTTCCATATAGCTTATCTGTGCGGTCTCCTTCTTTGAAAAAGTTTCTATACGAATCTTGTCCTTCCGGAAGTTTGGTATAAACGTCTTTGTAAGTACTCCAATTGGCCATGACGTCCCAATTAAATCCCCCCGGAGTCTGTATCGGAGTTCCCGTAAGAGATAGCTCTAAACCTGTCTTGCGCGTTTTTAACGCATTGATATAATAACCGGTATATCCGCTTGTTATTGAAATATCATTCAAAAGTATCTGAGGGCCATCTATATACTGAAAAGCCGTGGCAGAAAGGGCAAGTCTGTTTTTTAGCATTTTTATATCAAAACCTTCTTCGTAACTAACACGATTGAAAGGCTTAATATTCGGATCCGATTGATTATCTGAATAAGATGCCGACGACTGATTATTATATTGTTTAGACAATTTGTATAACGAATTCAGCTCATAAGTCGGTCCTCCGTAAGGTGATTGATAATTACTGCCATAATCCAGAGGATAACCATTAATATTATTTGAAATACTTCCGCCCAGAGCGGTTATTGTATTAAATGGTGCCGTCCCGATTGTTTCACTGGTTGTAGTACCGCGAACCGCAGCAAAAGATCCTCTGATTTTTAATGATGAAATGAATTCGGGCAGTTTCACATAATCGGATACAAGTGAGGCAACCGATATGCTAGGGTAAAAATAAGTATCGTTGCTAGTGAGAATGGCCGAAGATTTATCAACCCGGGCCGTTGCCGACAGGGTTGCATATTTACCGAAATCAAGATCCATTGCCGCATAACCACTGAAAATATTCATTTTTGAGGAAAAATTATTCGACTGTATAGGATTGAGTGAATTACTGAAAGAGTAGACCCCCGGAATAATTAAATAATCGGTAGATGTAAAGCTCGAATTATAGGAGAAAATACGTAGATTTCCGCCGACAAGTCCCGAAAGCTGTACAAAGTTACCAAGCATATAATTATAATTCAACTGCAAATCCGTATTGCTGTCTGTCAATCTGCGTTTGTCTTCACGGTAATCACCCAAATTTTGGTCGCGACCGTAAGGATGCGCCCAAACAGGCATTTTTTCCGTACGGAGCAAATCGTAAGTTGAAATTTGTGTACGCAAACTCATATTCAGATGATCGTCGATAATATAATGTCCGGTCACATATCCATAAGTATCTTTTTTATCGTGTCCGCGTAGCCAGTAGTTCACCATTGCCCAAGGATTGTGATAACGCTGATATTCGGCAAAAATAGGTTGAATACCCACTTTACCATCTTGCCAGATTCCCTTTATCTTCGGATCGTTTATGTCCCAATCTGCACCAGTCCAGATACTCATACAGTATATCAAACTATTCGGGCCATAATCTACATCAGGGTAGTTTGGCGTATACTGGTAGTTGAAGTTCATATTTGCATCTATCGAGAATTTCTTATTAATATTGTATGAAGCATAAACATTAAAATTGGTTATGTTCAAAGACATGTTAGGAATAATACTTTTCTGATATGAATGCGATAGTGAAGTACGAATAGAATAATCTTCACCGCTCTTTGTTATAGAAATATTATCGGTTGTTTGAAAGCCTGTACGAAGAAAATTTTGAAGATTGTTTTTACCGCGTGCAACGTAAGGCGTAGGTTTGATATAACCTTCATAAGTATATCCGCCCGGGAAAACAGTTGACCATGTTTTATCCGGAGTGTACTCTCCATCATATTGAGGAATTAACTGCCCCCTGAACTTTGGCCCCCATACGTCGTAGTCGTTGTCGTTTAATCCACCTCCTTTACCATCTCCAAAAGCATACAATTCATTTTCTCCGGCGCCGTATTCATCCTGGAGCCTTGGAAAGGCAAGAAATCCTTTATCGAACATATTGGACGAATTAAACTCGATAACCGTACCTTTTTTTCCCTTTACTCCTTTCTTGGTGGTAATAAGAATAGCTCCGTTTTGAGCACGGCTACCATATAAAGCCGCAGCAGCCGGACCTTTCAGTACCGAGTAGTTGTCAATATCATCCGGACTGATATTCCAGGTGTCTGAACTGATCGGTACCCCATCGACAACGTACAATGTCAGCTCGTCACCTCTTAAAAGAACATTCGGTTTTCGGAGCATCTCAGTCGAAGCTCCAACCGACAAACCTGCTACTTTTCCGGCCAACCCTGTAATCGGATTCGGATCTCTGGCCTTGACCAATTCTTTTCCGTCCACTTCACGAACAGAATAACCAATGGTAGATTCCTTCTTCTCGATTCCCAGGGCGGTAACTACCACCTCTTTGATGGATATGGAAGATTCTTGAAGAATTACTTTCATCTCTGAGAGCCGGTCGATTCTTACTCTCTTTGTCTGAAAACCTACATATGAAAATGTAAGTGTGTCGCCTACAGCAGCAGAAATGCTAAATTGACCTTCGATATCACTAATCGATCCCACATCATGTTTAAGCATTACACTTACTCCGGGTAATGCCGAGCCTTCTGAATCGATTATCTCACCATGTATAGCAACCTTTTGAGAATACGAGAAGGTGCTATACAAAAGCAATAAGAAAAACCAAAATACTTTTACGATTTTTGACATAACAATTTGTTTTTGAGACTATAATTTTTTTTGATAGTGCAAAAAGTTCTCTCTATCGTAATTATTATTGTCTTAAAATAATTACAATACAATCAATCATTAAAATAAAAGAGAGGAAGTTTAGGCCTCTGGCAACAGATCTACTCTTTAAGTTGTACTTCGTTAATATAGATCTTCAGCAATCTTGCTGCATCTCCATTCACAGAACTTAATCTGTGCTCAAATTTATCTGTATCTTCATCCAAAACATTAAGAGCCACATCGAGTACTTTATTGTATTCTTCCCGAGCTGCATCCTTACTCACTTCACCGCCTTTTATGCTTTTTTTAAGATATTTTTCGATCTTATTTACCGAATTGTAAATTTCCTGTTTGCGGAAAATTGTCTTCGTAGCAAAGCTTCCGGGAGAAATGGGCTCTTTATAGGTGTACCTTTGTTTTAATAGATATACTTTTCTGGCAATGGTATCTCCCAGAAAATGAGTGCCGGCTGTTTCAGTGCTAACATTTTTAATATAATCAAGCTGCGATACTGCCAGAAATTTAAAATAAACCCTTGAAACATTTGTAGTTGTAGCTTCATTTTTATTAAAATTGCTAATGTCGGCCATGTAGCTTGTTTGAGAATAAGCCGAAATTATAGAGCACATGAAAATTAAAATCAAACTTACTTTCCTTTTCATTGTTTCCTTATTTTACTGTTATTAAATATCCGTATATATTGGTGAAAGACTTTTTTTTATGGAGTAAAAGTACCACGTTTATATTACTATTGAGTTAGCACTGTTTTATGATTATATTAAATTTGTGTTATATTACTAAAATCTGTTTACACATACGAAACTAAAGCTTCCGGGGTTACCAGAATTTTATCTTATTAATTACATTTATTAAATTTTCGATATCCTTTGGATATACTTCACCAATATCTCCTATACGGAATGTTTCGCTTTGAGCCACCTTACCCGGATAAATAATAAATCCGTTTTCTTTTAAAAGGTGATAAAACTTTAAGAACTCATATTTTTCTGAAGAAGGTGAAAGGAATGAGGTTATTATATGAGATTGCATGGTATCCGGTAGCAGTGTTTCAAATCCAAGTTCTCTCATTCCGCAGACAAGTGTCTTTTGGTTTTCAACATAGCGTTTCTGTCTTTTCTCAACTCCACCTTCCTCTTCCAGTTCAACGAGTGCTTGCAAAAAAGCTCTGACCACATGGGTAGGCGAGGTAAAGCGCCATTTGCCGTTCCCTTTTTCCATGGTAGCCCACTGGTCGTATAAATCAAGAGAGAGCGAACGAGCCTGATTTTTGCATTGCGCAATTTTTTCTTTTCGGGCAACCACAAAGCCAAAGCCCGGCACACCTTGTATGCATTTGTTTGCCGAACTTATGATATAATCGATTCCCCATTCATCTATATCCATGACCACTCCACCAAAACTGCTCATAGCGTCTACAATGGTTGTTTTGTTATATTGTTGGGCCAATGTGGCTATTTTACGCACGGGATTCATCATGCCTGTTGTGGTTTCGCTATGTACCACCGCCACATGAGTAATGTCGGGCATATTTTCAAGAATTTGCTTTATATGATCCGTGTCCGGCATATTGACTTCAGGTAGTGTATAGGCCTCATAAGCAATTCGAAGTGTTTGAGCAATTTGAATCATGCGCATTCCGTAAGCACCATTTGCGATGATTAACAATTTACCGGATGCGGGCACTACTGTGCCGATTACAGATTCCACTACGTAGGTGCCGCTTCCTTGCAGTAGCACGGAAGTATAACCTTCGCGGTTTTGTGTGGCCAGTGCAACAAGCCTGTGGCGTATTTCCTGAACAATATTCAGGTTATAATCATCATCCCATGTGCACCAGTCGCGCAGCATCGCTGCTTTCACAGTCTTGCTCGTAGATAGCGGACCGGGTGTAAGCAGCAAGTAGGGGTTTTCGGGTAAATCATTCTTATTCATTTTCAAATCTTAATTTATATTGTTTGTATTTCATTTTAAAATAAAAGAAAGAAGCGATAATTAATATCACTCCGAGTAACGAACACCAAGGAACTGCATGTACGAAAAAGGACATCCAACTGATGTTTGAATTAAAAAAGTTTTTATAAAATACCACGCTAAGACTTCCCAGGTATCCAAAAGCATCCGATACATAGATAAGGAAACCAATGTTGCTAATATATTTGAAAGAAGAAATAAGTCTCTCGTACAGAAATGCGTTAAAAGGAATATATCCCAGGTAAAGTCCGATTCCGATCAAAATCATCCAAAGTTCCCCGCCAATGATTTTTAAATTATAAAATAAGGTAGATGCGATGATTATTGAAAAACCTAAAAGTATGATAGCCAGAATGATATTGAATGCTTTATAATTAGATCGGATAAATGTGACAAGCGCCAGTGATAGCAATGTAAACAGAGCAACAGGGAGTTCGGTGAGTGTGAAAATAGCCGGGTCATTTACGTATCCGATTGAGCGCCAGATTTCAACGGAAAAATTATCGCGAAGATCTCTGAATACGGTTAGGAAAACATACGTAATTACGAGCAAAACGATTCCTGTGGAAAACTGTTTCAAAAAGGCTTTTCGTTCTTGCTTGTTCATGGGTAATCTTTTCGTTCTCAAACGCTCATCTTCAGCAGTTGGGGGAGGAAGGCAATCCATAAAAAATACCGATAGCACTAATGGAAGAGCAAAGATCAGTCCGGTAATGAAAGGCATGCCAAACTCACTGATATGGAAATCTACCATAACCAATTCTCCTATGGACTTAACGACTCCCGATGCAATAATGAAACTGACACTAAGTCCGGCGCCCAACAATTCAGTAAGCTTGCGTCCTTCCAAGTAACTGAAAACCACTCCCCAAATCATTCCCAGCGGTAGCCCGTTACAAAACATAAAGATAAAATTATAGGGTGCAGGAACCAGCCAGAAGAGTAATAAAGCAAATTCGGATAGGCCTACCAGAATTAGTATATAGCCGGCTCTCGACGAGGGTTTTAATTCCGATATATATTTTATGCCAATAAATTTACTCAGAGTATAGCCTACGACTTGCGAGGTAATGAGCCATATTTTATAATCAACGCCTAAGAAATTTAGACCCTCATAAACACCCACCGTGAAAGGTTTCCTGAATGCATACATGCACGAATAGGTCAGAAAAGCTGTTAGCGAGGCATAAAGAGCAAACACCCATTGGGGTTGTAGTAATAGCCATTGTTGAATTTTGTATTTCAATGCTTTCATTATTTCAATGTATGAATTTGCGGAAAGCATTTTCGAGAATGTCAAGAGCGCGATTTAGTTCGGGTTCGCTGATGATCAATGCTGGACATAGATTAATGACATTACCCAGAGATACTTTAAAACTCAGCCCGTTTTTAATACAATCGTACAGCACTTTTTCCGCTTCATCCGCCGCTCTGTTTTTCGTTATTCTGTCAGTTACAAGATCAATGCCCCATAAAAGACCGATACCACGAACATCTCCAATCATTTCAAAACGATCTTTCATTTCCAAAAGACGTTTTTTCATTAACTCTCCAAGCTGTTGTGTACGTTGCAATAGATGCTGTTCTTCAATAATGTCCAATACCGCTAAACCAGCCGCACTTCCCAATGGCGATTTTTCATGCGTAAAATGTCCGACCGAGTGTTCGGCGGCAATATTAAACTTGTCGTTAGTAAGAAGCGCAGCCATAGGGAAGACCCCACCGCCAAGTCCCTTACCGATGGTAACGATATCCGGCACAATGCCATAATGCTCAAATGCAAAGAATCGTCCGGTGCGGCCTATGGCAATTGGAATTTCATCAAGAATAAGCACAACTCCAAATTCGTCGCATAGTGCTCTTATCTTTTGCCAGAAATTAAGTGTAGGGATTTGCACATCTGTATTGCGTATGGTTTCTGCGATGAATGCACCTACATCGCCCTCACACTCGAAAACCTGTCGCACATAAGCAACATAAATGTCTTGCTCTTTGTCGTTCTCCCAGAACGAGCGATAGCTATCGGGCTGTGGAACATGTTCTGTTCCCGATAGCAAAGGGCCTATGTTTTTTCTGAAAGAAGCTTCTCCTCCCACAGAAATGGTGTCCAGACCGGCGCCGTGAAAAGCTCCCCACATGGATACCACTTTGAATTTTCCCGTGGCAATGCGTGCCAGTTTTAATGCCATGGAGTTGGCCTCGGAACCTCCGGGAGCAAAAAGTACGCTGTTTAAACCCGGTACTTTTGTAGTGAGCCGCTGCGCAAGTTCAATTGCCGCTTGATTGGTGTACCTGCGTGGAGAAAACGGCAGTTTTGTGAGCATAGCTATAACTGCGTCGATTACCTGCTTATTCCGATAGCCAACCTGATGGATATTATTACCATGAAAATCTAATATTTTCCGCCCAGAAGAGGTCATTATATATGGGCCGTCGCATTCTTCTAGCACCTCCATACAAGGTGTGGATAATGCCTGATGCAAAAAAGAGTCTGCATCTTCTTTGATCTTTTTTATCGTTTTTTCAGGTAAACTTTCCAGCCATTCTGTTCTGGCACTGGTACAGTTTATATCCCCTTCAGCTTTATTCATTATCTGATTCATGTTTACTTATATTAAACTTTAATTTGATTTACACTGCAAATAAATAGGAACCTCGTTACATTCATATTGCAGTTGCATTATATATTAATTAAATGAGCATAAGGCTATTTAAAGACTATTATCTTTTGCCTATATTTGCAAAGACAAAATAGAATAGGTTATTTTTTATTTTACTATATGTAAACAGTATGAATAGAGATCAAATTAATTGTGTAGGTAAGCGCATAAAAGAAATCAGACTTTCGAAAGAACAGAAACTGGTAGATATTGCTATTGCTTCGGGGATAAGCAAAGGCTTGTTATCCCGAGTGGAGAATGGGAGGACCATACCTTCGCTTCCGGTATTATTTAATATTATTGCCGCTCTGAAAGAGAGCCCTTCTGCCTTTTTTGAAAACATTGAATACGTAACGAATTCTCCGTTTTATCTGCTCATAGAAAAGGGAAATTATACTCCCATTGAAAAAGAAGAATCGGTTGGGTTTAACTATTTCAATATAATGAGTCAATCATTTAAGGATATAACATTTAATGCTGTGTTTCTAAACTTGGAACCACAGGCTAAGCGCGAAATGGTAACCACGGATGGTATGGAATTCATCTACCTTATTGAAGGGGATATAGACTATAGGCTGAATGATGTCATTCTAAGCTTGAAGCAGGGAGACTCGCTATTCTTCGACGGGCGGGTGCCTCATTTGAAAATCAATAAATCAGGGAAAAACGCACAAATACTTGTAATTTACTTATTATTTAATTAAAGGAAAAATATATGTTACAGAATGTAGAAATGGTAGTTTTTGATATGGCAGGTACTACCGTGCAAGACAAGCAGGAAGTTGAAAAATGTTTTTTTGAGGCTGTGGGGCAAACCGGCCTTGTTGTTACCAGAGAAGAGATTAATTCGATGATGGGTTGGTCTAAAGTAACCGTATTTGAAACTCTTTGGAAGAGACAACTAATAGGTAGCCCCGGGATAGAAATAGCCACACAAGTAGAGAAGTCTTATAGTATTTTTAAACATACACTTGAAAATCATTACAAAAACACTCCGGTTTGTCCTACCGAAGGGACTTTGGAATTATTTGATTATTTAAAGTTGAATGGTATAAAAATAGCATTAACAACAGGTTTTTATCGTGAAGTAACAGATATTATTTTGCACCGATTATGCTGGGATAAAGGATTAGATGAAAACTATGCAGGTACGGAACTAATAAATGCTTCGGTTAGCAGCGATCAGGTAAAAAGCGCACGTCCTGCACCTTTTATGATCTTTCGAGCCATGGAATTGTGCCACGTTACCGATGTTAGAAAAGTGATAAAGATAGGAGATACACCTTCCGACCTGGCCGAAGGGAAAAATGCAGGTTGTAAATATTCATTCGGAGTAACAAACGGCACTCACTCGAAAAGTGAATTGGAGAATGTGGAGAATGATGGCTTGTTTGACAACATAAACTGTTTTAAAACTTTTCTTGAAACAGGAAAGTGATACTTAAAGAGAATCCGCTAACTATTGAAAGTTAATGGATTCTCTTTTTATTTCCCTTCTCAAGAATCGCAATAAGTATTTTGCAAGGTGTCTGAATGAGGATTATATGGTAGATAATGTATCTTCCTTTTTTAGCTTTTTATTTCTAAAAGAATTCCTGTTTATCTTTATTGTTTCAATATTCTCTTTGCTCCAGACAATTAAACTACGGATGTGTGGCAGTAAATCATATCCGAGGGACGTTAATCCATATTCCACATGTGGAGGAATCTCTGAATACATTTTTCGATATACAACTCCATCTGATTCAAGAGAGCGAAGAGTAACAGTCAGCATTTTTTGGGATATATCTCCCACTGCTTTGCTTAATTCATTAAACCGAAGGCTTTCTATATTACCTAAAATATCTACTATTAATATGGACCATTTATTTCCAATGCCATTTAAAATGGATCTTACAGGGCAGTCACTTTTCAATCTATCTTCTGTTTTCATTGTTATTTTCTCCCTGTTTCTTTATGGTGGAAAGAGATACTTTATGGAACGAAGTACCTCTTTTACAAAAAGAACTATTGTGTAATAAAACTAATGTATTGTTTGATATTTTCGGGAAGTCTGTCATTTACATCTGGTTGATAAGCGCCGTGGAATATATGGTGTGAAATATACTTTCCTCCGACAAATTTGACAGTAGATGCCACTGACTTTAATAATTGTTCCATTGTACCAAAGCCGTTATCAGAGTCTGTATATGCTTCTTCAATTCCGGCAGTCGAAACTGCAAGTCCAATTTCTTTCCCCTTTAGTTTATCTCCACTCCCATAACACCATCCCATAAGGAAAACATCATCTAACCATTTTTTTAATAATGGAGTCATGTTATACCATTGAATAGGGTATTCTAAGATAATTCTATCATATTGTTCAAGCAAGGTTTGTTCTGCGACAGCATCAATATTCCAATCAGGATATGTTTTATAAATATCATGTATCTTAATTTCTGGATTACTTGCTTTTAATGCTTCTATCCATGACTTGTTTATGTGAGACTGCTCTATGTTGGGGTGAGCTAAAATGATAATTGTTTTCATTTTTTTTTTATTATTTAATTGATTATAGTTTATTATTTCTTAGGGCTGAATTCTGCATGATTGATGAAATAAAATACTTTTTCATATTTTTGTTTTTTAGTTTTGCGTTCTATATTTAGTCCCAAATGTGTTTATTACTTATTGCATACCTGCCTCCACCTGTAAAAATCAATGCAACAGCTCCAAAGAAGTATAAACCGATTAACTCTAAAGCCCATCCACCTTCTGCACCTAGTGTAAATATCATGCTTGTATGAACAAGTAAAGTTGCTACTAAGCAGTTGAAAGCAAAAATACCTGCCGCCGCACGTGTCGCTAATCCGCCAATAATGAAGATAGGAGCGACAACTTCACCAATATATACTCCGTACGTTACAAAGTGAGGTAGACCTGCACCGCTAACCACTTGTTCTATAAAACCAACTCCGTATATCATTTTTGATATTCCATGAAACAGCATTAATCCTCCTACAGCTAAGCGGATGATTAATAACCCTAAATCAATGTTTTTTTCTAAGTACTTCATATTTTTTGTTTTTTAGTTTTATATATAGTTTAAAATAGTAATTTGGTTACTTATGGAGAGCAAATATAGTTTGTGAAGTTAATATCTGCAAGAGATTACAAGGAAGTATTTAACTTACTTATAAGTTAGAAATATTGATTATCAGTAAGATAACAAATAGAAAAAAAAGAATTGTTTAACGTTATTTGTATTTTGCTTTTTTATTACTGTCTAAGTTTGCAATAGGAAAGTTGATACTGCCTGATGAATTCATCGGTTTGATGCGTCATAATAAAGTAAAGAGTGCTTCATGATCTGGGCTATATTGTAAAATGAAAAAGAAGATGCTGAAGTGCTTACTTCCAGCAGGCTAAAAACTAATGTCAGCCAAAAGACTTAAGTCTTATACTTTGTAAATCTAAGTCTTTTTTAAGAGTATTTATAAAACGAGTCTACTTTCTTGTGAAAAAGTAGACTCGTCTTTGTATAATTAAAAATAATTAATCTCTATAATTTACAGCATTCGGATAAATTGTCGTAAACCTTTTACTTATCTTGTCTGCCCGGTCTCCCTATTGCTATTGGGCATCGGCTCGTCGGCTTTCATTACCATGCCGTTCATCGCAGGTGCTTTGTGCCCGGATGCGGATTGAGATTCGTCATCGTTCATCATGGAACGCTTACCTTCCAGTTGTGCACTGGCATCGATGGCAAAGGCGCCGTTCGTTACCACTTCTTCCCCTTCGGAAAGTCCTTTAAGGATGACGTAAGCATTACCCAGAGACGGGCCAAGCTCTACCTGGCGCATCAGGAAGGCAGGCGTGCTGATTCCGGTTTGTTTAACGTATACAATGGATCGTTTTCCTGTCCACAATATAGCGGTAGCGGGAATGATAATCTCATTCTTATAAGCTTTCAGTCCGGCACTCACCGTGGCTGTGGCATACATCTCGGGCTTTAATGTCCCTTGGGTGTTGCTCACTTCTATGCGTACGCTGGCTGTGCGAGTAGCAGGGTCGATGATGGGGTCTATAAAAGCAATCTTTCCCGAATACACCTTGCCGGGCACGGAGGGAAGGGTAAACTCCAACCGATCGCCTACGTTCATGAAAGGTAAATCGGTTTCATAAGCCTGAAACAACGCCCATACTCTCGACAGGTTAGCTACATCGAACAACACGGCTCCTTGTGATACATAGTCGCCCTGACTGACACGCTTGTTGATAACAATGCCGCTGGTATTGGCTTTAATATCTACCACGGGAGAAACACTGCCCGAGTGCTCGATAGCTGCAATCTGTGTGTCGGTCATTTTCCAGAGATGCAGCTTCTCACGGGCGGCTTGTACCAATTGCGGCTGATTCATCTTTAGTGCTTCAAGCAACTCTTGTTGAGCCGTGAGCAATTCAGGTGAATAGATGCGTGCAAGAGTTTGTCCCGCTTGTACGGCCTCTCCGGTGAAATTCACGTTCAAGCCCTCTATTCGTCCGCTGATATGAGCCGTTTGAGATTGCAGATTGCGCTCGTCCGCCGCAATTTTGCCATACAGACGTATTTCTTTTACCGGGTTTTCACGGCTGACGACCGACGTTTGCACGTTGGCCAGTGCAGTGGCTTCTTCCGATAATTGTACGGCGGCAGGATTGATGGCCTCGCTGCTGCCCGCACTTTTGCGAAGCGGAATGAGATCCATACCGCAGATGGGGCATTTGCCTGGTTTGTGCATACGTATTTGCGGATGCATGGAGCAGGTCCATATACCGGTTTCATCCTGAGTAAGCTTGTGTCCGGCATCTTGTTGGGTGCTATCCCCATCCTGATGTTTGTTATTTGCGGAAGGGGAGGGGCCGCTAAAGAGCAACCATCCTACCAATAATCCGCCCAAGGCAAATAAGGTATATCTTACTTGTTTCAGTTTCCATATTTCAGTTATTTTTTTCATTATCTTCTGTGTTAAAAGGAGGTGGATACTAATTTATCGATACCTGCCACCACGGTATTATAAGAGGCGATGGCTTCGCTTTCTCTGAGGGTATAATCCAGCATTTGCCGCTCCACCGCTATCACGTCCGTCAATGATGTGCTACCGGCTGAAAAGCCTTGTACCATTACCCGGTAGATGGATTGCGAAAGGGTGTATTGCTCTTCGTAGAGCGTTACTTTGCGGGAAGCATCTTCGAGCTGTTGCTTTAAACCGATGTATTCGGCCTGAAGCTTGTTCAGCGTATCGTCGTACTTCATGCGGCTGGATTGAGAGTTGTACCGACTTTCCCGTTGCTGAGCATTGTATTTGCGGCGAAAGATGGGCAAAGTGATTTTTACCATCGGCATAATCATATCATTTCCATTCATTCCACTCATAGAACCCATATTATCCGCCGTCAGAGTCTTTTGTCCGATTAAAGAATATTGTAGCCCTATGCCCAGCATGGGGTAACTCATTCTTTTATCCATTACTCTTTTGGCCTCGTAGGCGTTGCCTTCGGCTTCGAGCATGGCCAACATGGGGTTTTGAGTGGTAATGGTATCGAGCAATGCCCTGTCGTTGGCGGCAAAAAGCACTCGTTGAAGCGAATCGGGCACGGTAACCGGAAGCTGCTGGGAACGGTTGAGCAAGGCATTGAACCGGGCTTCGGCCGCTTTAGTGTCCGAGAGTATCGTTTCCAGTTTGTTTTCTAACTCTTTTTTCTCCAATTGAATTCGGAGTACATCGGACAGGCTACTACTACTTCCTCCACTCATAGAGCTTGTTGGCATGCTGTTCATGCTGCTTGCAGCAGCCGGAGCAGAGCCCGATTGTGGAGCTCCGCCCATGCCTCCCATGCTTTGACCTCCTCCTCCTGCAACGGCTGCCGGCTGCTGAGCGGCAGATGAAAAGCCCTGCTGAGAGCTTCCTCTTCCTCCTGCGGGTGAGGAGAAACGCGTCAAAGCCAGTTGTTCTAACTGATTGAGCAGAACTAAATGTGCCTGCGTATTCTTCCATTGCTCGCGGAGGTTGCTGAGCTGATACCACTGACTTTTTACCTGATAATAGAGTTCGTTTCTGCTTTCACGAAACTTCTCGTAGGCCATTTTAGTCATTTGAGTAGCTTCGCTACGGGCAGCACCGCGTGTGCCAAACCAAGGGAACATTTGCATCAGCGTAAAATTGGCTAATTGCTTTCCGTTTACCACTTCCATCGGTTTGAGGAAGAAACCGATTTCGAGTTCCGGGTCGGGGTATGCGCCTGCTTGCGTTACTTTCTCCACGGAAGCCTTGTAACTCGCAAAGTCGGCATTGATAAGCGGATTATTGCGAGCTGCCGTTTCCAGATAATGAGAAAGGCTGTCTGCCTGTTGCGCATGACCCGCCAGTATGGTTAGCATCAATACTAATCCACCGGATAAGAAACGTTTTAGGTTTTTATTCTTCATCATTTGTTTCCTCCTGCATTTTTATATTCTTTTTAATAGCACCTTCGCGCCACCAGCATTGAAGTACGGGTACCACGAACATGGTCATGGATTGGATGAGCATGCCGCCAAAGGTTGGTATGGCCATCGGTATCATGATGTCGGCACCTTTTCCGGTAGAGGTCAGTACGGGCAGCAGAGCAATGAGCGTGGTGGCTGTGGTCATTGCAGCAGGGCGAACACGCTTCAACCCGGCTTCTATCACTGCTTCGCGAATCTCGTGTTTACTCTGCGGATTCTTGTGAAGAAAGGTTTGATGTATGTATGTTCCCATCAATACCCCATCATCCGTAGCTACCCCAAACAGAGCGATGAATCCTACCCAGACGGCTACACTGAGGTTGATGGTGTGCATCTGGAAGAGGTCGCGCATATTTTCTCCTCCCACAGAGAAGTTCATAAACCAGTCTTGCCCATAAAGCCACAACAAGATGAAACCTCCTGCGAATGCTACAAAGACACCCGAGAAATGGATCAGCGAAGCGGTTACGGTTCTGAACTGGAAGTAAAGTACCAGCAAAACAATGAGCAGGGCAAGCGGAACCACAATGAGCAGGCGACTGGTGGCTCGTTCTTGTTGCTCGTAGTTGCCTGCAAACTTATAGCTTACGCCTTTGGGTAGCTTTAACTCTCCGCTGGCTATCTTCTGTTTGAGCACCTTTTGAGCTTCGTTCACCACATTCACTTCGGCTTTTCCGGCTTGCTTGTCGAATATCACATATCCCACCAGGAAAGTGTTCTCACTTTGAATCATTTGTGCGCCTTTCGTGTACTGTATATCCGCTACTTCTTTCAGCGGAATTTGTGCACCGGTAGCGGTGGGAATCAGCAATGCAGACAATTCTTCGGGGCTATTCCGCAGTTCGCGGGCATAACGCAGGCGGATGGGAAAACGTTCCCGTCCTTCGACTGTTTTGCTCAGTACCATACCTCCCACGGCAGCGCTCAATATCTCTTGCAAGTCGGTAACCTTTATCCCATAACGGGCCATGTTCTCTCTGTTGAGCTTAATCTCCAGATAAGGAGCACCCACGGCACGGTCGTAGAACACGGAAGACGGAATAACCGACGGCACAGACTTTAATGCTTTCTCCATGGCTTTTCCCCCTTGCTCAATAGTTTCGAGGTCGGGACCGTATATTTTAAGCCCCATGGGAGCACGCATACCTGTAGATAGCATTACCAACCGGGCTTCGATGGGTTGAAGCTTCGGTGCGGAAGTAACTCCCGGCAAATGCGTTACGTTTACAATCTCCTGCCAGATATCGTTTGCATTCTTTATTTTCGGTCGCCATTGGCGGAAGTAATCTCCATGCTCATCCGGAATTAAACTGTCTGCCGGTATGCGGCGGAAACCATCGGACGGATTATAGGTATTGCCTCCCTTTAGCAGATAAGCACCTTTCCCGTTCACCTTAAACCTTTCGCGCTGACCGTCTTCATCCAGAATATATTCCGGGCGGTAGTTAATGGTGTTTTCGAACATCTGAATCGGTGCGGGGTCGAGTGCCGAATTACTTCGTCCCCATTTACCTACGGCTACTTCTACTTCGGGAATAGCGGTCAGACGTTTATCCAGCGTTTTGATGTATTCCAGATTCTGTTCCACTCCCGTATGAGGCATACTGGTAGGCATCAGCAAGAATGAACCTTCATTGAGCGAAGGCATAAACTCCTGTCCCACACCCGGAAAAGTTTTCGATGCCGCCTGCCACACACTCGTTTGCCGGAAGCTGTTCCATCCTACAGCCTCAAAGCCCGAAGCTACGAACCCGAAAGTACTATTGAAACCAATCCATATCACAATGCCAAAAACAATGGTAGTGGTAGGAATAAGCATAAACTGCCATCTGTGAGCCAGGCACCAACGCAAGATGCGTTCGTAGTAAAGAACGAGTGTCCACAAGATGCTTAGAATGATAGCTATACAGCCCGCTACGAATAGTGCGTTAGAAAAAAATCCTTTCTGAGGCCCCATGGGCAACCAGGCACCGGACAGATAAAAGATAGCCACCACGAGTGCAATGCCTATATTTATATAGATGCTGTATTTCGGATTTTTCCAATAATTGGCGGTGAGGTTATTGATCCCTACTGCCACCAGTCCCAAAGCAGGAAGACTTCCATAAACGACGGATAAAACAATGCCCCCAACAACCAGTACATAGTTGAGCCCTTTGCGAATGAGCCGGGAATTTACCTTAATGGAAAACAGATAGTAGGCAAGGGTAGGGAGCACAATAAGTCCCAACACGAAGGCAGATACCAGTGCGTACGATTTTGTATAAGCCAACGGAGTAAACAGTTTACCTTCTTGCGCCTGCATGGCGAATACCGGCAGGAAACTGACGATCGTGGTAGTCATGGCAGTAGCAATGGCACTGGACACTTCGCTTACGGCCTGATAAATCAGATTCACGAACTTCTTTCCACCTCTGATACCTTTGTTTTCGGGCATCTCCATGTAGCGAATAATGCTCTCCACGAAGACTACCCCCACATCCACCATCACTCCGATGGCAATGGCAATGCCCGATAGAGCCACTATATTGGCCGCCACTCCCGTATAGCGCATAATGATGAACGTAGACAATACCGCTATGGGCAGCATGCCGGCTATGATGATAGACGATCGGAGATTGAGCACCAACACAATGATAACGATGATACAGATCAGAATTTCGTGGGTAAGCGAGGTTTCCAACGTACCGATTGTTTCTTTTATCAACCCTGTGCGATCATAGAAGGGAACGACTGTCACTTTAGAAACAGTGCCGTCTGCCAATGTCTTTTGCGGCAACCCCGCTTCCATTTCTTTGATTTTAGCCTTCACATTGTTTATCACCTGCAGCGGATTAGACCCATAGCGGGCCACAACGACTCCACCTACGGCCTCAACCCCTTCCTTATCCAGTCCGCCTCTACGCGTGCCGGGACCAATGTTGACAAAGGCCACGTCTGAAATGCGAACAGGTGCCCCCTTGCGTACGGTGATCACCGCATTCTCTAAGTCCGAGATGTTCTTAACATACCCCAAGCCACGAATAAGGTATTCCACCTTGTTGATTTCCATCGTTTCGGCACCGATGTCAAGGTTGCTTTTCTTAACAGCATCCATGATATCCATCACCGATACGTTGAATGCCCGCATGGCATCGGGGTTAAGCTCAATCTGATACTCTTTAACAAAACCTCCGGCGGAGCTGACTTCGGATACGCCTTCGGCCGATGAAAGCGAATACTTTACGTAGAAGTCCTGAATGGTGCGTAGCTCTTGGGCATCCCAACCTCCGGTGGGTTTGCCGGTTTTGGGATTTCGCCCTTCGAGCGTATACCAATAAATCTGCCCTAAAGCCGTTGCATCAGGCCCAAGCGATGGCTGCACTCCTTCGGGCAACGTACCTTTGGGCAAGGAATTAAGTTTCTCCAATACTCGCGAACGACTCCAGTAGAACTCTACATCGTCATTGAAAATAATATAGATGAACGACATGCCGAACATGGAAGTACTACGGATGGTCTTTACACCCGGAATGCCCAGTAAGGAAGTCGTTAAGGGATACGTAATCTGGTCTTGAATGTCTTTGGGCGAACGCCCCATCCATTCGGTAGCCACAATTTGCTGGTTATCACCGATATCGGGAATAGCATCTACCGGTATCGGGTCTCTGGGAATGATTCCCCCATGCCAGTTGAAGGGTGAGGTAGAGATACCCCACACCACAACCAACACTAATAAGAGCATCGTAACCAGCCTGTTTTCAAGGAAATAACGAATGATTTTATTAATCATGTGTTACTGATTTTAAGTGAAACAAGTGATGAAAACAATCCGGAAAGAGAGACCTTTTATTTCAGGGTCTCTTTGATGCTGCCACAACCCGACATTTTGCTGCCGTAGTAAGGATTGGCTATCTTCTTTTCACTTGTCAACCAGTAGGCTCCTTGTCCGCCATTGGCCATGGGGCAAAAGGCTGCATAAACTTCTCCTTTTTTCAGTACACCTTTCTTGAATAGTGCAATCATGTCACTGCTGATAGCAGAAAACTCTTTGCGTTGCGCTTCAATGGTTTTAGCCGAAGCTACTTTTTTTGCACCGGCGGCGATACCGGTTGCGCCGGAAACCGCTTTGGCTGTTGCCGATAAGGAAACAGCTGCTTTCTGTGCTGCTTGCAGATTGTCCGTAGCCAATGCTTCGTAAAGAGCATGGTAGCTTTTGTAGATTGCTGCAACTTTGGCATCTTTAAACTCGGCGCCATCCATATGCATCTCGGATGTGGCTCCCGTCATGGCGTCGGCGTGAGATGCGTGGTGGGCTTTCATGCCCGATTGTTGAGCGTAAACACAATTGGTAGTAGCAAATGTAAGAGTAAGACTGAAAAGTATAATGATACTTTTGTTGAATAGATTTTTCATTTTCTGAATTGTTTTAATCGTTATGTATATGATATATTTGGATAATAGAAAGCTATACTGCTTGCTCCTCGATTCTGTATGGAAACAAAAAGGGCATGGCAATAGTTTTACAATACTTTAACAAATATCGTAAAAGCCAATATACATAAACGATTTAAATCAGAAATGTGCAGTTATGAATGAATAGCGGAACGCTATTGCAATCGGGTGGATACTTTTCTGCAACATAAGTAATGACGTGGCTCTCAGGGATGAGCAGTGCACACCATTCAGCTTTGTCGAATAACAGAGTTGTAACAGAGGGAGTGAAATGGTGGATGGCAGCGTGAGCTACATCCTGATCCAAAGACAGCTTGATGAGTTGTGTTTCTGTAGCACAGCATTTATGCGCAGCATGCTTCATTCCACATACAGGGCAGGCGGCATCTCGCCACAAACTAACCTCGGCCAGTTTGCCCATGCAGTAGTGGTAGTTCAGGGTAATTCCCGAAGAAACCCCGATATACAGCGGCATTAACAGTAATAACAGATACTTTTTCATCTTTTCTGTTTGAGATCTTTAGCAAATGTAACGCTTCCGGTCGAATAAAGGTTTAGGGCCCCTCTGTTTTTTGTATTCTTTATTATTAATTAATCTTTTGCCGCCGATGGCGCTTTGTTAGTTTATCGTGTGTAGATGCTGCCTTTTAATTAAAGAATATGAAAAGTAAAACGCCCTATTTTATTTTTCGGGTTATTTGGTGCACCTTTGTAGATGAAATATGTCGGGCAAAACCCGATGATGGAAAAACAATCTACCAAATTTATGAAATATACATTGCGCGAGGGCGAGGGACTTCCAAGTTCCATTCTTTGGCTCATGACGATTGGTGCGGGACTCGTCGTGGCTAATCTTTACTATAACCAGCCTTTATTGGGCATGATGGGGCGTGAGTTTAATATTAGTGAATCAAAAGCGAACCTCATCTCTATGTTTACACAGGTGGGCTATGCAGTGGGATTGCTGTTTATTGTACCTTTGGGCGATAAGTTTAAAAGACGCCCCGTATTGGCGTTCGATTTTTTGTTGCTGGTATTGGCTTTGCTGGGCATTGCGGTTAGTCCTACTATCGGAATTGCCTTGTTCGCCAGTTTGTTTATAGGCATCTGCTCTGTGGTGCCGCAGATGTTTGTGCCTATTGCGGCGCAACTATCTACCCCCGAAACAAAAGGAAAGAATATTGGTATTGTTATGAGCGGATTGCTTACGGGTATTCTCGCTTCCCGCGTCATCAGCGGACTGGTGGGGCAATACTGGGGCTGGAGAGAAATGTATTACATCGTTGTGGTACTCATGGTGGGATACGGACTTCTGGTGGTTTGGAAACTACCCGATATAAAGCCTACCTTTAAAGGCACGTATGTCGGATTAATGAAATCGATCGTGTTTTATGCACGCACGCAACCGGTGTTGAGACTGTCGGCTATCAGGGGAGCCTTGGCGTTTAGTGCTTTTCTCGCTTTCTGGACTACGCTGGTTTTTCATCTCGAACGGGCTCCTTTCTATGCGGGAAGTGATATTGCCGGAACGTTGGGATTACTGGGCATCGGCGGGGCGCTTATTGCTTCGGTGGCAGGGCGTTTTTCTCACAAGTTGGGAGAAAACAATATCATTTCCGCCGGATTGTTGCTGATGTTTAGCGGCTGGTTGATCTGCTGGGTGGGCGGGTATTCGTACATTGGTTTAATTATAGGTATTGTGTTGCTCGATATGGGCATGCAATGTGTGCAGATATCCAATCAGGTGATAATCTACTCTCTCTGTCCTGAAGCAACCAATCGTGTAAATACGGTTTTTATGACTACTTATTTTATAGGCGGTGCGCTGGGAACCTTCATAGCCGGGAAGGCCTGGCAATATTTTGCTTGGGAGGGAGTAGCCGCATCCGGTTTGCTCATATTAACGACTGCACTTGTCATTCACTGGTCGTTTTCGCCCAAATTTGTTCAGGGACACAGGGTAAAAAGATGAAAAGGCAGATCGTTAGAATATGTGTTGAAGCTTTAATTCTTTGTTAAAACGGCGGTTCCGCATTAAACTTCTCTTCCTCTTTTCTCATCTAACTTAAAATGTAAATAGTAGAGTCGTTTGCCTGGTTAGATAATGAACAATGAAACAAAGCAGGCTTTTAAAAATCTAGACTAATGAATTGTATGAGACGAATAGTAGTTCTTTTTTTATTTGTATTATCTGTCTTCACCGTTTCTGCCGAATCGGCCAAAGGAGGACAAATTGTAGGGAAAGTGATTGATGCGGGTAGTAAACAACCGCTTGAGTTTGCAAATGTAAGTCTTCGAAAAACCGGTAGTAAAGAGTTTATTAAAGGTACGGTAACCAATGAAACCGGCTCTTTCCAGATGGACGGAGTAAATAACGGAGCTTATATTATAGGTATAACCGTAGTGGGATACACCCCTTTTGAGAAGCAAATAACCATCGGAGCAAGCCAGAAGAATATAAACCTGAAAAATATTTTATTGAAAGAAGACACTCAGATGCTGGGTGAAGTTCAGGTGGTGGGGCAACGCTCGCAGATGAAGTTTGAAATAGACCGCAAGGTATTCAATGTAGATCAGAGTCTGGCTACCACCGGAGGTTCGGCCAGCGATGTGTTGAGCAACATTCCTTCTGTAGAGGTCGATCCCGAAGGAGAAGTATCGTTGCGTGGAAATACCAGCGTAACGGTTTGGATCAATGGAAAGGAATCGGGACTCTCGGCCGAAAACAGAGCACAGATATTGGAGCAACTTCCTGCGGAATCTATCGAACGGGTGGAGGTTATCACCAATCCGTCGGCTAAATACAATCCGGAAGGGACAGCGGGTATTATTAATATTGTGCTGAAAGAAAACCGCAAAGCGGGTTACTACGGAAGTGTGCAGGCGGGAGTCGATACGAAAGGCGGATACAATGCCAGTGCCAATATCAATTACAGTAGTGGTAAGTGGGAAACTTTTGCCAATCTGGGCCGTCGATACAGAAAAAGAGACGGCAGCGGATATACTGACCGGACAAATCTGGCGGAAGACGGCAGCACAAGTTCTTATCTGAACCAGTTGCGCAGTGATGAGAATTATGGCGGGCCGTATTATGCCCGTGCAGGTGCAACCTATCACATGACTAAAAAAGACCAATTCGGAGTGAATGGTTTTGGCATGATAGGCAGTGGCAAGGAAACCGACTGGCTGAATTATAGTGGCAATATTCCGCAATCGTATGTCAATAGCCTGCGTGTTTCGGAAGAGAATAATGACATTAATATTGGTGATATAGAACTTAACTATAAAAGAGATTTCAGCGAAAAGAGTAATTTGGATGTAACGGCTTCTTATAACATTATGACGCGGAATCCGAAGAGCTTTTTTAACCAGACTTCGACTTTTGCCGATGGTCATGAAACGTCTTCTTTTCAGCGTCAAAACAACAATGTTAATCGCAAGAAATGGGAATTGCAGGTCGATTATGTGAATGAATTCGGCAATCAGAATAAGTTTGAAGCCGGGTATAAAGGCGACTTCTCTAAAGAAAAAAGTCCGGTAGAAACTTACTCGGGCACATCCGAAGCGTCGGCCGTATTCGATGAGAATTTATATAATCACTTTGTTTACGATCAGGATGTTCATGCTTTGTATACTACTTACTCTAAGAAAATAGACAAACTGGCTATACAGGTAGGGTTGCGAGGAGAATATACCCGTACAAATACCAACTCTTTGGCTTATGGGCAGACCAATGCCGACCAGCCACCGTACAAGGATAATTATTTTTCTCTGTATCCGAGTGCTTTTATCTCTTACGAGTTGCCTGCCAACAATGAACTTCAGCTAAATTATACCCGTCGTGTGTCGCGCCCGTGGGGCAATCAGCTTAATCCGTTTATGGATCTTACAGACTCTACCAATATATCCTACGGTAACCCGTATCTGGTACCGCAATACTCTAATTCGTTAGAGCTGAATTATATTAAAAACTGGGAAAACCATACTTTGTCGGCTTCCCTGTATTATCGGAATACGAATAATGTGATTCAACAAGTCAGTTACCGGGAAGGTGATATCATGAAAAGAACGTATGATAATATAGCCAAAACACAGTCCGCCGGCACAGAACTTATTTTGAAGAATAGTCTGTTCCGCTTCCTCGATCTTACTACTACGCTGAACTTTTATTATAACAAGCTGGATGGGTTTACGTATCTTCCTACGGGAGCAACCGAGCCTATTATCGGTCAGCCAGACGAAGATTTCTCGTGGAGCGGGCGTATGATTGCCAATGTGATGCTGCCTTACGGCGTTTCGTTGCAGGCAACGGGTAACTATAACTCTCGCCAGATTGTGGCACAGGGATATACCGACGCTAATCATACAATCGACTTAGGACTAAGAAAATCATTCCTCGATCGTAAATTAAGCTTAACCATCAACACGCGTGATATACTTAACTCTCGCAAACGCCTTACGGTAACATCGGGTTCCGGTTTCTCGCAAGAGTCAATGTTTGCCCGCTCGGGGCGTATCGTAGGCTTTACGCTTACCTATAACTTCGGAAATATGAAGAACAATGCTAAGCGCGACCAAAAGCAGAATCAGCAACAACAAGACTCAGACGATAATTCGATAGAAGAAGGAATTTGATGCG
This sequence comes from uncultured Bacteroides sp., assembly GCF_963677715.1. Taxonomy (NCBI): domain Bacteria; kingdom Pseudomonadati; phylum Bacteroidota; class Bacteroidia; order Bacteroidales; family Bacteroidaceae; genus Bacteroides; species uncultured Bacteroides sp. Next base: position 696,144 of record NZ_OY782495.1, on the reverse strand, counting down.
CAGAGGCGAGCAGGGGGATGCATGCATCGGATAGGCATCCCTGAGGCAGGGAGCCCGTTTCGGTAGTGCTTCGCACGGCATTTGTATCTGCAAACCAAGCCATTATTAACCACAGAGAACGGCTTCATCTTCTCGTTCCCCGTGTGGAGTCTCGCCGGTCTCCACGCGGGGACCCGCGAGACTCCACACGGGGACTGTAGAGACCACAGCCGGGAAACGAGAAGATGAAGCCGTTGTTTCAGGATAATAAAGCCTTTAAAAGGAATTACTTAACGTGTCTGCTGAGGTAGTTGCGCCCTTTCGCTCCAAGAATACTATTGCAGAAAAGCATGTATGCCTCCCGATCAGTTGTTCGGATGCATACATGCTTTTTCATTTCAACGTTGGTAAAAAAGACGATTTATAGATTCTCATCTGAAATATTAGTGTGTTAGTTAATATAGGCATTGAACGGCGCCTTAAAGTCGGGGCGCAGCGTATAGGTGTCTTCTAGCGGGAAATCGTTGGGCACTTTCTGGGTCACTTCTCCCGTAGCAGCCCATTCGGCACCTCTGAGCAGAGTAACCTGATAGCCGGTGCATTTCATGGAATAAATCATGTTCGGATCGTTGCCGCAATGCCCCAAAACGCTTACGAATACGCGTCCCTTGCCCGGGCGTACAGTCCACATAACAGGTTCGTCTCTCCCTTTTTCATTCACTGTGGCCAGTATTTCCATATTCTTTTCCGGTCCGCGAAGGTGACAGTATATTTCGTCTTTGAAGTGCTTCCATCGGAGGTTTAGTCCCTTTAATATAGGATGTTCCGTAGCTCTGTTATCTACTACCGATTCGTGTTGAAGGCCATGATATCCGGCCCATCCCGGTGAATAATCGTAAACATACTTGCCGTCTTTCCAATACAGATACGGCCCGTCTTTTTCATTGCGCCCTTCCCAAGCACCCATCCCGATGATTTCATTATATCCTTTCCAGTCGGCCATGGGAACAACGGATGAATGAATAATAACTACACCTCCGCCGTCGGCTACGTATTTCTCAAAATTCTTGCGAACGGGTTCCGACCAGGTTGCCCCGCCATAGTCAATCACTATCAGGTTGTATTTGCTGAAGTCAGGCTTAAATTCGGCTATGTTTCCGCCGAAATTCGGAGTAACGTTGATATCGACCTTAAACAGGCCGCTGTTTTCGAGTATTTGCTTGAGTGCATTGCTCGCTCCCTGCCAGTAGTGGCTACCATCCTGCCCGGTGATAATCATTGTTTTTATCACTTTCTTCTGTGCTTGCATGGCCGTAAACGAACCAACAAGAATTATAAATACTGCAAATAAGATGATTCTTCTTTTCATTTCTGCTTACTTTTAATGATTTGGTTATCGGGTTGCCACTCTATGCAGTCATAACACCGCGTTGTTTCCAGGTTGTATCCGTCGGCATTGGTCTTAAACTTGCCGTCTTTAAAGTAGTTGATGTATAGTTCGGATATTCCGTCATTGTTTCTGTCTTCAACTTTCAGCTCATATTTATCAGTGATATAGATATCATCCGATATGTATTCCACTTCCTTGGTATAATTGTCTACAATAACATAGTAGGCTTTAAACAGATCGAAAGTGGGGTAGTGCCCGCTATCTCTTCCGAACAACATAACTTCCTCTAAAGCAGGGTCATTGTCCATGTTGGCTAAAATCGATTTCTGGAGCCCGAAACCTTCTTTTACCGCCTGAGGTGGAATATTGTCCCAACCTTCCTGATGTTTACTAACCTTAAATTGTGCCTGGGTTGTTATGCTACAACCCAGCAGGAGCAACAAGTAAAGAATCTTTCTCATAATTTATTTTTTTGCGTTTACAAATCTGCGATTAATGATAACCATTTGCCGGCCGAGGTAACCCATACTTCCTTATAGGTTGCATTGTTGGCTTGTGGCCAGTAGGGCTTGTCTTCATTGTATCTGGTTTGAATGCCTACGGGCATTTCGCCTACCATTTCGCCCGGTAGGGCAACATATTGTTGTGCATAGTTATTTCCTTCTCCGTACATGAGCGATTGGCCGAACGGGTTTTTCCCCACTACCCACAATAGCTGCTCTTCGGCAATCTCTTTCAACTCTTTATCGTGGAGAAAATTGCCACAGATGGCCGCTGCTTTTCCCATGGCAAGGTGAACGGCCGTGTTCCCTCTGAACGAAAACCATACGGGAAATATTTTGAGATAATGTTCTTTATCCAGCTTGATGCCGTTTTGCAATTGCATAGAGAAATCTTTTACCGCATTCTTTCCGGGAAATAAATTTTGTGCATTAAAGCTGACACTGTCTTTGGCTTCATCGATATGGTAAATACCACTCGGAATAAGTCCGTAGGGTTGCGAATATTTCATCATCTTCTTTAGATAACTGCCATACAGATTGATTGCATTCTTCCATTTATCATAGAGTGGGTTCCGGGGTTGTGTTTGGCACAAAGCAACAAGAGCTTGCATGTAAATCTGCTCGCGCGACTGGTGGTTGAAGTGTTCAATGACCTTTTTGCTCTTATCGCGATAAAAGAAACCGCTTATCTCGTCGGCATCATTTAGTGGAGACGTACGTTGGCAATCGAGCGTGTAGTTCATAAATTCCGTTGCCTTTTCTGCATAATAGCCTTCGCTTGTAAGCTGATAAAGCATACTTGCCGCCCACGAAGCAGTGGCCATGTACTGGCTTTGGGAAGTGTTGTAGCTGTGTTCCCAAATAATCTTGAAATTCCCGTATCCGTCTTTTATGTGAGAAGCCATCGCAAAGCCGAAATCTTCTTTGGCTACCTTTATCAGCTTTTCTTTCAACATTTTATCTTTGTCTATCGAGAGCGCCGCATAAGCTTCCATGCCCGAGAACAGAAAGTTATCAAAAGGATTATTGTGCACGCGGGCGGGGGTGTCGTCTTCATCTCCCGTCATTCCGTCTGTCCAGATGGCTATGCCTGCGCTGCTTGCCCTATAGCCATCGCCGAACCTGCATTTTAAAACGAAATCCAATCCCCATTCGGCTTCTTCCAGTAGTCGGTAATACAAGTCATTGTCTTTTCCCTTCACCTTATTGGCCATTTCAAAAAGAGCATACATTACATCGCCTGTTTGCAACGATTGCTGCGACATGTCTCCTGCGTCATGCCATCCTCCGTTGTAGGGCAATGTAAGTCCATTGTGTGTGGCCAGAATATCGGCATGGCAGTTGCCGTGCTTCTCGGGCACCGGATAGCCGCATCTTTCGCAGAAAATGAAGTTCAGCGCTTTCCACACGGAGCTTTCCCATATATTATTACCGATAAGGAAAGGAGAAGTGAGTGCCCGATTCATTTTAATCCGATAACTGCCGGGCTTTTTGAAGTCGGAAAAGTCGATGACATCGAATGTGCCCAACGATGTTTTTTGTCTGGAGACCGTGCCTTGATAAGCTGTTTCTCCCAGCGTGTCGAGCAATTGGAACTTTTGTGCCCCCGGCGTTGTGTGGGTAACGTTGCAGATAGCTGTTTTATGCCCGTCTGTACTGTATCCGGTAGTCGAATAAACAATTTGTTCTTTGCCGGGCATCCATCCGCTAACAATCTCCGGATCGGCTATTTGTTGCAGTTCAATACTATCAATGTCGAATTGGAGAAACTCGCCGGTGGTTCTGTCTCGTCCGAAAGCGGTAGATCCGAATACTATTTTTGTTACCTTATCTCTGGGTAGTTCGTTAATCTCCAGATAACATTTGTTCCACTGACGATTAATAAGATTGATCTCATGGCTCCCTTCTCGTCCGTATTCATCGGGTACCTTTAATTTTCCGTCATTGAATAGGTATAAATTGAGGTGTACGTTCCGGCTCCCTTCGCAGTCGGGATATATGTAAAACAGGATGCGATTATATTTTTCCCAATTGGCTCCTCCTACCTCATAGGTAGCTTGCGAATAACCATAAGTTGTATGATCGGAATTGGTCCACTTATCTACCGTTGTGGGCACGCGCATTCTGAGGCAACCATTTCCCGTTAAGCTTCTTTCTTGCGTGTGGGTGAGAGTGCCTATTCCCGAATGCTCCCAACCATCCGGATTCGTCTTTGTGCACAGAGGTGTGGATATTAGTACTTTTTTCTTCAGTCCGGCTTCCTCCAGAGAATTAGAGGCGTCGAGCGGGAGTGGCCGGTGAATATATCCTGTATTTGCAATTTCATTAATGAACTTTGGGGATAGTTGTTGTGCAAAAGTGTTTAGTACGCCGCCAAAGAACAGGAAGATGATGAGAATGGCGTGGCCTTTTTTAATAAATATGCCCGTATGGCTGTCTGAAGTCGAAATGGCTGTTGGTAATGCATGTGATTTCATCTTTCTATATTAAGTGCTTTGTTATGAAACGATTCATCTTAGAACTTCCCTAAAGGTACAACACTTTTTTTCTTGCAATGCACTTAACATATTGTATCTGTGAATGTAATCCTTGCATTTTTTATACTATTTGCGCTATAATTCAAAGATTATATATAAGTTTGCAACGTCGTCGCCTTTGATATGGAACAATCTAAAGCTATTATAATGGACGTTCAAACAACCACAATTTCATTTAATGACATTTATACCTCGTATTATAGGAAAGCTTTTTTGTTTGCAAAATCCTATGTGCACGACGACCTTGCTGCCGAAGATATAGCTTCGGATTCGCTGATTAAATTATGGGAACGTATGAAGGAGGAAGAAATTGCTTATGTGCAGCCTCTATTGCTTACTATTCTAAAAAATAAATCCCTTGATCATTTGAAGCATGATGAAATAAAACGAAATGTGTTTGATAACCTTACTGATTGGTATCATCAGGAATTGGATATGAGAATTTCTAACCTGGAGGCTTGCGACCCCGATGAAATATTTTCGGATGAAGTAACTCGCATAGTACAAGAAACGCTGCATTCGCTTTCCGAACAAACCAGGCGTATCTTCGAAATGAGTCGGTTTGAGGATAAATCAAATAAAGAAATAGCCGAAATCATGGGCATATCCGTTAAAGGGATAGATTATCACATTTCTAAAGCACTCAAAGAATTGCGTGTCACCCTGAAGGATTATCTTCCTTTATTCTACTTCTTTTTTTATTTTCACTAAATTCATAATTATCATTAGGGATTCATCATGTTGAATCGTTTATAAATTAACCGGTGAGATATAGCATTATTTCTCTCCGATTACAATTAGGTAAAAAGATGGAAACAAAACTGTTACAGCGATACATCGCAGGTGAAGCTACTATGGCCGAAAAAAAGCTGGTTATTGAGTGGCTAAATGAAGACGAGAGAAACATGCGAGAGTACATGGCCCTCAGAAAATTGCATGATATAACTCTGTGGCACACGGATGAACAACCGGCTGCGTGCGAAACGAGCGGTGGCAAAGAGGGCAAACGCATTTCTTATTTTAAGGAGATGCTCAAGATTGCAGCCATTTTTGCAATTGTTATTGCCGGAGCGTCCTATTGGGTGAGAACGAAACAAGATAAGCTTTCGCAAGTGATGCAAACCATTCGGGTTCCTGCAGGGCAGCGTGCGGAATTGCTATTGGCTGATGGAACAAAAGTGTGGTTGAATGCTCAAACAACCTTTTCGTTTCCTTCTAATTTTTCGTCGAAAACACGTAATGTGAAGCTCGATGGCGAGGGCTACTTTATAGTTGCTAAGGATAAGTCAAAACCTTTTATAGTGGAGACTGATAAGTATAATGTGAGAGTATTTGGCACGGAGTTTAATGTAATAGCCTATAGTTCGTCTCCTCAGTTTGAAACGGCTTTGCTGAATGGATCTGTTGAAGTATATGTGCCCGGAACCTCATGCCGAATGATGCTTGAGCCCAACACTAAAGCTTCTTTAGTAGACGGAAAGCTGAAGAAAACCGTGCTTGCTGAATTTGATCATTTTTTATGGAGGGAAGGAATCATCAGTTTCCAGGATGCCTCGGTCGAAGATATGATGAAACAACTTGAATTATGCTTTGATGTTAAGATTATTATTAATAACTCAAAGATACTGAAGAATAGATATACAGGTAAGTTCCGCACACAAGATGGTGTTGAACACGTTCTTAAAGTGTTGCAGTTGAACAATAAATTTACTTATAAGAAAGACGACGATAAGAATATAATCTTTATTAATTAACCTTTTAAAACGAAGCCTATGATACACAAATGAAAACCTAATAGTAACTAAAAACCGGTAAATGCGTCAACATCTACCGGCCGGGGGAGTCAATACTATCGACTTTCGCCTTAAATTCTAAAGTACTAACTCAAAAATTAACTCTACAAAGATATGAAAAATATTTTGTATCAGGAATCTATTGTACAAATTAAACATTTATTCCGTATTATGAGAATCGCGATTTTATCTCTTTTCCTCTTTGCCGGAGGGATTTTTGCAACCGAGGTAAATTCTCAGGTGATGAAAGTCTCCATCTCGGCCAAGAATGTTTCAGCCAGAAATATAATTAGTGAGATAGAAAAACAGACAGATTATTTATTTGTCTTCAATGTTGATGAAGTTAACCTTAACAGAAAGGTTAATGTGGATGCAAATAACAGAACGGTAGCCGAAGTGCTTAATCGCGTATTCGACGGTACCGGCGTTTATTATGCTATGGAAGGTAAAAATATTATGCTGATGAGTAAAGCTGACAAAGCAATAGCTTCAGCGCAACAAGATAAACGGGTTACGGGTCTTATTAAAGATTCAAATGGAGACGCAATCATTGGTGCTAATATTACGGTCAAGAACGCTAAGTCGGGGACTATCACAGACCTTGACGGAAAATTCAGCCTTGAAGCTTCTCCTAATGCCGTTTTGGTAGTTTCCTATATCGGATATTCTACTCAGGAAATTTCCCTCAATGGAAGACAAAACATAATTGTTGTTTTAAAGGAAGACACAAAGACTCTCGAAGAAGTTGTGGTTGTGGGCTATGGTGTGCAGAAAAAGAGTGTCGTAACAGCAGCCATGAGCCAGGTATCGGCCGATGAGCTGGGTAAGGGTACTCCCACCAACGTACAAGATGTGCTGAAAGGTAAAGTTGCAGGTGTGCAAATAACCTCACAGTCGGGCCAGCCGGGTATGGATTCGAAGATACGCATTCGTGGAACAGGAACGGTAAACGACTCTGAACCATTGTATATTGTCGATGGTATGCCGTCATCTAACGGAATTAATTATCTTAATCCTTCGGATATTGAATCTATAGAGGTATTGAAAGATGCGGCTTCGGCTGCTATTTACGGTGCGCGTGGTGCCAATGGTGTTGTACTTGTAACAACTAAAAAAGGAACTGCCATGCAAAAAACAACGCTGAACTATGAGTTTACATACGGTGTTCAGAACCCTGCTAAAAAGTTAGATTTGATGAACAGCCAGGAGTATCAGATGATAATGAATGAGATGGCTGCTAATTCGGGCAAGCCGGATTATTTTCCCACCGAATCTTCTGTTGATACAGATTGGCAAAAAGAGCTGACTTATAGCAATGCCCCTGTCATTACACATAAATTATCTTTAGCCGGAGGAAGTGAACACAGTACTCATTATGCTTCATTTGGTTATATCAAACAACGTGGTATTTTGGCTAAAGGACATTCGGATTATGAAAGATATAACGGGCGATTCAATTATTCAAATACGTTGGTTGATGCAAAGGACAGAAAATTTTTAAATAAAATGATTTTCGGTTCTATTGTTAGCTATTCGCGATCCGAGAGAATTGGTAATACGATCGATAATAGCGAATCGAGCGGAATAATAGCTTCAATGAATATGCTTCCTCCTACCGAAAGCGTTTATCAGGATAATCCCGATAAGATTGCTCAATATGCCTCTTTATATCCTAATTATGTAACTTCACCCGATGGCAGAGTTTACAATATAATAGACTTGAGAGAGATATCCAATCCGTTGGCTGATCTTCAGGTTAATCATAACCAAAGAAATATTTCGCAAATATTCAATGGTAATTTTAATTTGGATGTTTCTATACTTCCGGGCTTGAAATATAAAACAACCGCAGGTATGGAATGGGGATTTAATTCGACGAAGAATGTAACTCCGGTATACGATTTGAATACAACAACAAAAAATTCGACTTCGTATGTGAATGATGCCAAAAGTGAAGCGTATTCCTGGCAATGGGAGAATCTTTTATCTTATGACAAAACATTCGGAGAGCATCATTTAGGATTGTTACTAGGAACGACACTTTCATCTTATTCGTATTCTGACTTATCGGGAACGGATTATGATTTGCTAATTGTTGATCCGGAGAAAGCATATATTGATATTGCAACCGGCGATAGAAGTAACGAACGGGTTAACGGAGGCGCTAACGATCACAAATTGGCTTCTGTTTTTGGACGTGTAAACTATAACTATGCGGAGAAATACTTGTTCGAGGCAGTTGTGAGACGCGATGGTTCCTCTAATTTTGGAGCAAGTCACAAATATGCAATATTCCCTTCTGTTTCTTTAGGCTGGGTTTTAACAGGTGAGGATTTCATGAAGAATCGTCCTGAATGGTTAGACTTTATGAAACTACGTGCCAGCTGGGGACAAAACGGTAATGAATCGATCGGTGCATTTGGCTATACAAGCATGATGTCTATGGGGTATAATGCTGTGGTCAATGGCAAAGTGTATACTGGTGCCAAACCTTCGGGTTATGTGAACAGTGATTTAAAATGGGAGACTTCGGAACAGACAGATTTAGGACTTGATTTGCGTTTGTTGAATAGTTCATTGACTTTATCTGCCGACTATTTCAATAAAAAGACGAAGGATATGTTGATGGATGTTTCTCTTCCTGAGTATACAGGCTATGCAAGTATGAAAAACAATGTAGGAACTGTTAGCAATAAGGGTTTTGAATTTGAAACATCTTATAAACTTAAGATAGGCGAAGTAGGCCTTAACGTAGGCGCAAATGCGGCTTATGTAAAGAATGAAGTTACCAACTTGGGTTCCGGTCGCACGGGATTGGATATACTGGGCGGCGGATTGGGAGGAACAGTTACTTGGATGGAATCGGGCAAACCGTATGGCTTCTTTTATGGATATGTAACCGATGGCATTTTCCAGAATCAGAATGAGATTGACTCGTACGTTGACAAGAATGGTAATAAAATTCAGCCGAACGCAGTACCGGGTGATGTAAGATACAAAGATCTTGATGGAAATGGTACAATCTCAGGAGATGATAGAAAAATGATCGGTGATTCCAATCCCGATTGGACTTTTGGTTTCTCTTTGAATGCCAGTTGGAGGAATTTTGATTTGAATGCTTTCTTCCAGGGAGCTCAGGGCAACCAGATTTATAAATTCTATCGTAGAGCCAATATTACTTATGCAAACTGGGAAAAGAGTTGGTTAGGTCGTTGGCATGGTGAGGGAACATCCAATAAACTTCCGAGAATAGACGAGGGTGATCCGCACAATAATACGACATGGGTCTCTGATTTGTTTGTTGAAGACGGATCTTATTTAAGAATGAAAGTTTTGCAATTGGGTTATCAGTTGCCACAGAATTATATAAGGAAAATGTCTGTTAGCAAATTACGTTTGTTTGTTCAAGCCGAGAATTTATTTACTGTCACCAACTATTCGGGATTAGACCCGGAAGTAGGTACCCGTAATGGTTTTGACGGTGGTACATATCCTCAGGCACGGACATTTACCTTTGGTGCAAATATTGTTTTTTAACCTGATTAAGAAGTAATAAGATGAAAAAAATAATTATATTATCTATCGTGTCGGTTATGGCATGTTTAGTAGGATGTGATGATTTCCTGGAAACGAATCCGAGGACACAGGTTTCTGAAGAAGAGTTCTATAAAACGGAAAATGAAGTGATGATGGGTGAGTATGCCGTTATAAACGACATACAAGAGAGACTTATGGAAGTATTTAGTTATGCATCTTTAATGTCGGACGAATCGGAAACCGGTGGAGGTTTGGGCGAAGGTGTTTATAAAACTAAATATGATACTTTTACTTTTGATCCCTCTACCTCGCCTGCCTGGTGGAACGAATGGGATTATGGTTTGTATAACGGAGTAACGAGTTGCAACATTCTTCTTTCAAAATTAAGTTCAAGTACTTTGGATGAGAAATTTGTAAATTCGATTACAGCCGAAACTCGTTTTTACCGTGCTTTGTTTTATGCATATCTTTTTATGGGATATGAACAATTTCCTCTGATAGAGGAACCTCTTAAAGTTTCTGAAATATATACGGTAAAAAAAGGCACCAGAGAAGAAATCTATGATTTTATGCTTAGTGACTTGAGTGATGAGATCATTAACAATTTACCGGATAAAGCAGATACGCAGGAAGGCAGAGTGAGTAAAGATGCGGCAAGAGTTTTAAAAACAAAACTTATTCTGTTTGATAGAGATGAAAGTCGCTATGCAGAGGCGCTGGCCGATATGAAAGAGATTATAAACAGCGGCCGTTATTCATTAATGCCTAATTATTTGGATATATGGAAGAAGAGTGGAGAGTTTTGCTCCGAATCCATTTATGAACTCGAATTTGCCGGCGACAACACAGGCGAAGGAAGTCGTTTAGTTCAGTCATTAAGCGGGCGCGATATAAATGATCCCAGATCTGCCAGTGAAGGCGGTTTGTCGGCCGGATATGGACAAAATACGATGCCCAGCACTATCTACAATATGTTTGCATCCGGCGATACTCGTCGCGAAGGAACTGTTATTGATTATAGAGAAGAAGCAAAGAAAGTTCAGAAATTAGTTGCTGATGGAGTATTAGCTAAAGGCGATACCTTTATAATCAGTGATCAGCAAGAAAACTTTGAATGGCTGGGTCATTATAAATATCATGCCAGAAAGGAAAGTACCAGCGATTTGGATCCTCTGGATAATTATGCGGTGAATTTCAGATTTTACAGATATGCCGATGTGTTGCTTTTGGCTACGGAATTACAGGCACGTTCAACTGGAAGTGTAGACTCAGAGGGTCAGGGCTGGTTTGATCAGATCAGAGATCGTGCGTTCCAGAACACCAATCATCGCATTGATTTGACAACTAAGAGTAAAGCTGAAATTCTTGATATACTCTTTAAGGAGAGAGGTTATGAATTTATGGACGAAATGCAACGTTGGTTTGATATTATGCGTTTTGACAAAGGAACCGAAATATTGGGTTCGAAAGGATGGACAGAAAAGTTCAGATATTTCCCTATAGCACAAAAAGAGATTGATGCATCGAACGGTGCGCTTGATCAAAATCCGGGCTGGAAATAATTTGGCTGATGTAATTCAGGGGCATGAATCATTTTGATTTGTGCCCTTGTAAAAATTAAACATATAATGACACATGAATAGAACTTACTTATCACTAGACCTCGGAGGAACCAAATTACTTGTAGGTGAAGTGAATGAACAAGGTGACGTTTTAAACTATAAACGTTATCAAACCGGATACATTAATCAGGAGTCTGCTCTGGATATTATTCGGGAATCGGTAGACAATTATCTCTCGGTTGTCGGCTGGGCTACAAATGAGCGCCCCGTTGCAATGGGAGTGGGGCTGATAGGAAGAGTTAACAATGCCACAGGTGTGTGGCATCAGATAGACATAGACAGAACAACGCCATTACAACTGGCTAAAGAGCTCTCAATAGCGTACGATATGCCTTGCTATGCGGACAATGATGTGAAAGCGGCTACGCGCGCCGAACGGTTGTGGGGCTACGGACAAAGAACAAAAGATTTTATTTATATAAATATAGGTACGGGGATAGCCGCAGGCATCGTTACCGGTGGAGCTCTGGTCAGAGGAGGTCACTGTAATGCCGGTGAAGTGGGACATACCAATGTTGGTATTAAGCTTGGACTTCAGTGTGTGTGCGGCAGAGAAGATTGTGTGGAGCTAATTGCCTCCGGCATAGGATTTGACAAGAGTGCCCGATTCTTAAAAGACATGCATCATACTTCTCTTTTCATTCCTGCTGATGAGCGTGTGGATGTGAGGGAGGTGTACCGTTTGAGCCGGGAGGGAGATGAACTTTGCACCTGTTTGGTAGAGAATGCCGCATGGGCTATTTCGAACTTAATAATGAACCTTGTCAGAGTAACAGATCCGGATACGGTGGTGCTGGGCGGTGGCATCGTCTCTAGCGGGTTTTTGTATCAAAAGATAATAGAAAAATTGAATCAACATACAATGAGATTTGTAACCAACGGCGTAGTACTTACTAAACTCGACCCTGACTTTATCGGACTGATAGGAGCTGCCGCCGTAGCAATGAATAAATAAATAAAAATACCATGAAAATGAAGATTACGATTGCTCGTGACGAGGCAGAATTTGACCGTATAGCTGCCTGGAGAATTATTGGTGAGATGCTGGCCAACCGCCGCGCTGTTATTGGACTCTCTACGGGCCAAACCACCAAAAACATGCATGCCATAGTGAGTGAAATCTATCAATTGCATCCGTTTGATGTATCGGACATTACCTTATTTAATGTAGACGAACTAACTAATTTGCCCAGATCATATAAGGGCTGTTGCTACACAATGATTAAAGACCAGATAGCCGGTCCGCTAGGCATTAAGGAAGAGAATTTCATTATGCCTCCCACTATTTCCGATGATTTTGCCAGAGAAAGCCGATGGTTTCAGAATGAACTGGAGAAAAAGGGCGGAGCCGATTTGCAAATATTGGGACTGGGCTTTAACGGGCATATAGGTATTAATCAACCCGGCACTCCGTTTGAGAGTGAAACGTGGGTATCTCCTATGGATCCGGATTTTGAAGCCAGAGTAAGACGTGAAACCAACGTCTCTCCCGAGCATGAGTTGGGCGGACTTACTTTAGGTATTAAAACAATTATGCACACCCGAAAGATAATTCTCGTAGCCAAGGGCGAACACAAAGCCGAAATGGTGAAGAAGATGCTTCAAGGCCCTGTAACTACAGACGTTCCCGCTTCTGTTTTGCAACTTCATCCTGACTGCGAGTTTTTGCTTGATGCCGATGCAGCAAAGTATTTAACCTTATAATAATGAAAAACATTATGGAAGCACAAAATAGCAAACCGGTAAGTTACATAGGTCCTTTTATCACGTTGGTCTTTCTTTTCTTTGTCGTTGGTTTTTTAACTACGGCCAACGGTCAGTTTCAGGCACCCTTACGCTCTGCTTTTCTTAGCGGGGTGGGCGATTTAAAGAATACGTTTGTTACACTTATCACTTTCTCCTGGTTTTTGGCTTATCCGCTCACGGGCAAGGTCGGTTCCGACTGGGTAACCAAGTTTGGATATAAGATAACATTGATCCGTGCCTTGTTTGTAATGATATTCGGGCTGGGTTTGTTTTTCTTTTCTTCATGGTACACGGTGCAGTTTCCTTTTTCTGTGGTTCATCTTTTCTCGGCTACAGTTCCAGTGGGCTATTTTATTTTTCTGTTGGGTTCGTTTGTGGTAGGAGCATCCGCTACTATCTTGCAAGTGGTGATTAACCCTTATTTGGTGGCATGCTCGGTAAAGGGCACACAGTCTATTCAGCGTTTAAGCATTGGTGGTGCATCCAACTCTATTGGTACCACCATGGCACCTTTTTTTGTCACGGGAATCGTGTTTGGCGGATTGGCTATGGAGGATGTCAGGGTAGAACAACTGATGATGCCGTTTCTGGCACTTATGGCTATTCTGGCAGTGGTAGTAGGTATTTTGTTTAAACTTTCTTTGCCCGATATTCAGGGTACCAAGGCCGAAGAAGGCGAATTACTTGAGAAGAGCGTGTGGTCATTCCGGCACCTGACGCTGGGAGTCATCACTATTTTCTTTTATGTCGGTGTAGAAGTTTCAATAGGTAATAATATAAATTTGTATGCAATCGAGCTCCAGAATACAGGGAATGCTTTTCATTTCTTCGGCTTCGATTCGTTGACGTTGTTTGGTCTAAATTTCTCCATTCCGGCCCTTATGGCTACGCTTTATTGGGGAGGAATGTTAATAGGCCGGTTGGTTGCCAGTTCTTTAAGTAAAGTTCCGCCGCGCGTGCAACTAACGGTGACTGTTATTATGGCTACTCTATTCAGCACTTTGGCTATTTTGACGAATAATCCGTGGCTGTTGGTTGCCGTGGGACTGTTTCATTCCATCATGTGGGGAGCCATTTTTACCTTATCCGTTACCGGATTGGGCAAATATACTTCCGTAGCATCGGGCGTGTTTATGATCGGTGTAGTGGGTGGTGCCATTATTCCATTATTGCAGGGTGTGCTGGCCGATGCCATTCACGGATGGCGGTGGACGTGGTGCATTGTTCTTTTTGGAGAATTATTCATACTGTACTATGCTCAGATAGGCTCCAGGGTGAAAAAGATGGTAGAATAATCTATTTTTGTATTTAAAGAAATCAGAAACAAAAAACCATGAATGTAATCAGAAGAGTAACGTTTGTTTTCTTGCTTCTTACAGCGATGAAATCAATGGCGGTTAACGAAGCATCCGTTTACACACAACGCCCCAATGACCCTGAGGCGGTGTATTTCACTCCCGAAAAGTATGGCATCAGAGCCGATGGAAAGGCCGATGTGTCGGAACAGTTGCAGACGGCTATCAATAAGCTGAAACAGGAGCAGAACTTCGGCATAATCTTTATTCCCGAAGGAACTTATAAAATATCACGCACTATTTATGTGCCTGCTGCTATCCGCCTGATAGGTTATGGCAAAAAACGTCCCTTATTTGTGTTGGCCAAAAACTCTCCGGGTTATCAGCAAGCTGTGGAGTCCGATAAAGGCAAAGCCCGATACATGTTTTGGTTTACCGGAGGTGTGGTGGAAGATGAAAACAACGTGAATGATGCCAATGCCGGAACCTTTTACAGTGCAATGTCAAACATTAACCTGAAGATAGAGGATGGAAATCCGTATGCGGTGGCTTTGCGCACACACTTTGCACAACATAGTTTTGTGAGCAATATGAGTGTCTTTATCGGTAAGGGGAAAGCCGGACTTTACGACGTGGGCAATGAAATGGAGAACGTAGCCTTCTATGGCGGCGAATATGGTATTTATACCACAAAATGTTCTCCGGGATGGCAGATGATGATGGTAGACAGTTACTTTGAAGGACAGCGCAAGGCAGCTATCCATTGTCAGGAAGTAGGTTTTACCATCGTTAATTTGCAGGCGAAAGATGTGCCCACGGTGGTGGAAATAACTCCGAACTATCACGAAAGGCTGTTCATGGAAAAGTCACGCTTTGTAAATGTAAGCGGGCCGGCCATTGTGGTGAGCAATGAGGATAATGCCAATAACCAGATTTCCCTCCGTAACGTAGAATGCCGGAATGTACCGCTTTTGGTGCAGTATCGCCGGAGTGGCAAGCAAACAACGGTTGCCGAAGGAACTTATCTGGTGAAAGAGTACAATCATGGTTTGGAGATGGACAGCCTCACTGCGCGTCCCGAGTACCGCACGAACTACTCTATTGAGCCTCTCCGCAAGCTTTCGCAAGCCTTAGTAAAAGATATACCTGCATTGCCCTCCATGGAAACGTGGGTGAATATTAAAGATCTCGGTGCCAAAGGCGACGGGGTGACGGATGATACGAAGATTTTTCAGGATGCAATAAACAAATATTCCACTATCTACGTGCCGCAAGGCTGGTATCGTTTCACCGAAACAGTGAAGATGAAACCCGGCACCCGCCTTATCGGGCTTCATCCCTTTGCCACACAATTTATTTTGGAAGAAAGTACACCTGCGTTCAGCGGCTTCGGCGCTCCCAAAGCGTTGCTCGAATCGTCTGTGGGCGGCAATAATATGCTTAACGGTATCGGTATCAATACCGGAGCTTACAATTACCGCGCAGTGGGGTGTAAGTGGATGGCGGATGCCAATTCTTACCTGAACGATGTAAAGTTTGTAGGCGGTCACGGCACACTGAGCAAAGGACCCGCTAAGCCTTGGGGAGGTTATGGAAAACCAAAAGTAAGTTCTCCCTCAAATCCGGTTTTGCTGGTAGGCAAAGACCGTGCATGGGACAATCAGCATTGGAGCCTCTGGATAACGAACAATGGAGGCGGAACATTTAAAGATATCTGGACTGCCAGCACTTACAGCACCAACGGACTTTATGTAAACAACACCTCTACTCCGGGGCGTATTTATGCTATCTCCATCGAACATCATGTGCGCAACGAAGCACGCTTTAACAACGTGACCAATTGGAAAGTCTATGCCCTGCAAATGGAAGAGGAAGATCGCGAGAGTGCCGATTGCCAGCCTATGGAATTAGAGAATTGCCGGAACATGCTTTTTGCCAACCTGTATATGTTCCGCACCATCCGTCTGGAAACTCCGGCTCCTTACTCCGTGCGTACGTGGAATTGTGCGGGCATTGAATTTCTTAACGTGCACAACTATACACAGATAAAATATACTACGAATGTGCCTATTTATGACATTAATAGTGATACCGAAGTTCGCCCGTGGGAATTTCAGCGCTTACTTATTACCGGAAAAGAACAGAGAAAAGTGCCGCTTAGCGGTGAGGTGGGCAAGGTAGAGCGCCTTGCTTCCGGTTTTGAGTTTGCCGAAGGCATTGCCCGTGACAGCAAAGGCAATATCTACTTTTGCGAGAACCGGATGAGACGCATATACAAATGGTCGGTAGAGACAAATTCTCTTTCACTCTTGGCCGATTTCCCGTGGAAACCGCTGTCACTGGCTTGCGACACGCAAGATAATCTCTTGGTTGTTTTTCGGTACGACCCTCAGCCCGGCTACTTGATTGACGGTAAACAGGAACACATTGACGAACTGCCCGATGCCAATGGCACCTCCTTTAGCGGCTGGGGAAACTCCGGATTTGGCAGCTGGGTATATGCTATTGACACGAAGAACCCTGAAGAAAGCATTAAACTGCTGCCGAAGGTTCCGATGGGACAGATTGCGAATGTGCAGAAGGCACTCTACCCCTCTAATCGTTGGCGAGATTACCACGACTTTAACGAAGTTTTGGTTTTTGTTCCCAAATACTGCTTTGTGGCTCCGGACGGGGTCACTATTATCCCCGAGTGCTACGACCTTGCGCGTTCTTCGGCTGTGCTGGAGGCCTATCCCGGCAAGCCCTATTATGCGGCGGATGAGTACGACAAGCGGATGGTAAAGATGGATGTAGCCGCAAACGGCACTTTATCCAACCTGACTTACTTCGTGGAGAGGGGAGAATTTGGCTCGGCGGTAGACAAAGAGGGTAATTTGTACGTAGCCGACGGACAAATTTACATTTATAACCCGTCGGGAAAGGAAATCGGAATGATTGAAGTTCCCGAGCGTCCGTCTACTATTCAGTTTGGCGGCAAAGAAGGCCATACGCTTTTTATTACGGGGCGTTCGGCTTTGTACAGTGTGCGGATAAAATAACAATCGGTTAAAAAGAACTTTTTAAAATAAATAGTATGAATAGATTTACGTATTTGCTGGTTTTGCTGTTAATGACAGCGTTCAGCTTTCAGGCTATGGCCTCGCAGAAAGGGAATGCCCCGAAATATAAAGTGCTGGTACTTGCCGAAAGAGGCGATCAGCACGAAGGTTTTACGGCTGCTGCATTGAGCTGGCTCAAGGACTTTGCCGCCAGCCATCAATTTGAAGTTACAGAGCTAACTAGTACGGAGAAAATTGATGAAGAGTTTTTGTCTCATTATAAAGTGTTTATTCAGTTGAACTTTCCGCCGTATAGATGGAGCGATAAGTCGAAAGCCGCTTTTGTGAAATACATAGAAGAGGGCCGTGGCGGCTGGGTAGGTTTTCATCACGCCACGTTGCTGGGCGATTTTGACGGCTATCCTATGTGGCAATGGTTTTCTACCTTTATGGGCGGTATTAAGTTTAAAGACTATATTGCCGCTAAAGCTACGGCTACCGTGCGGGTCGAAGATGCCGCTCATCCGGTGATGAAGAACGTGCCGGCCTCTTTCTCCATCCCTAATGACGAGTGGTATACGTTTGACAAGAACCCGCGTCCCAACGTTCATGTATTGGCCAATGTAGACGAATCTACCTATAAGCCCGATTCTGATATTAAGATGGGCGACCATCCCGCTATCTGGACTAACGAGAAAATGAAAGCACGCAACGTTTACTTTCTGATGGGGCATGATGCCACGCTGCTTCAAACAGCCGAGTTCAAGACCATGTTTGGCAATGCCATTTTGTGGGCTGCCGGAAAATAGAAGAATAAGATTCGTATTAATACTTCATCTTTTTGATGTTGTGATTGGTAAGAGACTGTTTATCCGTTTAAAAGAAAGAGCCGATGCAAACTACTTGCATCGGCTCTTTGTCCTAGTTAATCCACTACGAGCTATATTTTATTTAAACGGGCCGTGTAGAGGTATTTCAGTTAGGCGGTTCTTTGTTTAACGAACCGATGAAGGAGAGAGTGCAACCTGCTTTTCCCACGTTATTCCACTTATATCGGTGAGCTTTATTTTGTAATTGCCCTCCGGAAGATTTTGCAGGGTAGAGTCTTTTATTGTTATTCGAGCTTTAGCTCCCAAGGGAATAACAAGGCTATGTTTACCCGGTTTCACTTTGGCTATGTAGTCGTTCTTTATATCCTCTTTTGCGAGAGAAGATAACTGTCGGCCGTTCTGGTTCATAACGATATTTCCTTTGTCATCCTCCAATGTGATACCTATCAGGAAAGAACCGTAGACATCAACACCTTCCACTCTGTAAACCGTAAACAGTAATTCATTACGATTTAGGCTTGCGTCCGATAGCTCTATTACGGGAGCAACCGATTTATTATGCAACTTACCCCACACGCCATTGTGAAAATACTGATTGGTGAAGAGTGTAATGGAAAGAATTACGAGGGAGCCTGTCAAAACGCTTCTGTTGAGTAGCTTTGGAGTTAGCGGAAGAGTTCCTGATGCAACCCATGGAAACCATTTCTTGTTTGTTATTTCCGGCTTCCGGTTTATAAGCAGTTGATCCAGTGAATACTTGCCACTACCCGAAAGAAAAATCGTGAAACCGGCGGCGATGCCCAGTATACCGATCTGCCATTCGTCTAAGCAGGTGGTGCCTAGCCAGCCGGAACCTAGTAAGATGCCTGCGGCAAGGCTCAATACCCCGATGCTCATTAATCGTGTGAAGAATCCGAGCATGAACAGTAAACCTACGATACCTTCTATAATGGTAAAAACAGCCATAGCCCACCATAAGGCTTCGGGATTGGAAACAAGGTATTCAATGAGCGGTTTGATGCCCAATGCATTGGGAAGGAAATGATTGAATTTTTCTCCGATATATCCTGCTTCGTCGGGAGTAAGTTTGTTCTCCAGAACCAGGCGGCGCCAGAATGCCGAGAAGTAAGTCCAGCCTACTACCAGACGAAGAGATAAGGTGAAAACGGCAAATGAGGAATACATTTGTTGCATTCCCGGTAAATGATTTGATTGTGTCATAATTGGATCTGATTTAATTTTGTTTTATGAATAAAAAGAATCTCGGTTGCCCTTTGAAGCAAACAAATAAGCTGAAACAGATAAATCAAATCAATAGTGTTCTGAAAAGAAGAAACAGAGGAGGAGTTCCTTGAAGATTAGTTGATTTTTGAGAATATAGTGAATCGTGGAGTGCCGAAAAAGATCTTAATGAGTAGAATGAAGAAGAGACCACCATATAAGTGCTGTGCGAATTAGGAGTCTCTTCTTGCTGCATTACAACTTTGTTTGTCTTTTGCAGCACAAATGTACAATTCCTTGCCTGATTGGGCTTATCCTCGGAGGAGTGCGCACTCACAGGTACACCCAATTGTTGCTTAATCTCCTGCTTTATGGGGCAGTTTGTGAGTAATAAGAGCAACAATGGGTAGAGGATTGTTGGAATGATATATTTTTTCTTTTGTTGCGTCATAGCTTTAATAAGCCGGTACCTTTTGTAAAGGTTACAAATATAGAAACTTTTTTCGTGACTTTTTCTTTTCTACTTCCAATAAGCTTTTTTTTATCTCCAGGCCGCCGGCATAACCAACCAGAGCACCATTGGCACCTATCACCCGATGGCACGGAACAACAATAGCAATTGGATTACGATTGTTGGCCATGCCCACCGCCCGTGATGCTTTGGGGTTTCCGGCTGCTGTGGCCACCTGCTTGTAACTCCATGTTTCTCCGTAGGGAATACTTTGGAGAACACCCCACACCTTCTTTTGAAAGTCTGTTCCCTGAAGATTTAGGGGCAGATCAAACTGCTTTCTCTCGCCGTTAAAGTACTCGGCAAGCTGTTCGAAAGCCTGCTTGATTATCGGCGTTTCTTCTTCGAGGCTTTCACCTTCAGGCACTTTATTGAACGATATCTTTGTGATGCCTTGTTCGTCGGCACAAATGCAGAGTGGTCCGACAGGAGTGTTTTGCGAATAATAATACCTCATGGTCATGAAATGTTAAGGGTGAAACAAATGAATAATATCCAGTAAGCTTTGATGAATTTTGCCGTTTGTGGCAAGCACCTCATTGCCCGAATAAAATGAATCTTCGTCGGAGAAATCAGTAATCTTTCCTCCGGCATTCTTTAGAATAATGGAACCCGCTGCCACATCCCATGGGCCTAAAAACTGCTCGATGCGGGCTTCAAATCTTCCGGCGGCGATGTAGCATAACTCGGCGGCGGCAGAACCCTGAATACGCGTACCGCCTACTTTACCGTAGAGAGTATGTATCAGATAATCGGCCATTGGCTTATAGGCGTTGAAGTTGTAGGGCAACCCCAATTCAATAAAGGCATCATTTAGCGAAGAAACCTCAGAAACCCGTATCTCTTTATCATTCAGATAAGCCGGTGCATCTTTATAAGCATGAAAACATTCATTGCGGCACACCTCGTACACTACGCCCAAAAGCACTTCATACTTATTTCTCAGAGCAATACTCACACAATAAGGAGCATTATCGTGAATGAAATTGGTCGTCCCGTCCAGCGGATCAATTACCCAGCAATATTGCTCGTCCGCAAGTGTAGCGGAGCCTTCTTCAGCGATGAATCCGGCTTCGGGAAGCAGAGCCGAGAGTTGGGATACCAGGCGGCGTTCCGATTCTTTGTCCACGTACGACACATAGTCATGGCTGTTTTTCTCTTCTACCCGCTCACGCTTGAATTTATGTCTCTCGTCTTGCAGAAAAGCTCCTCCCTCGATAGCTATCTTGCAGACACATTTGGTTATATAGGCTAAATCTGAATTATTTTTTGGGTTCAAGTTCATTCTTATTTTTTTTCAGGTTATAATGTGTCGTCGGCAATAATAACACAATTTGTGTGGGATAAGTTTAGAGGCGAAAATTAATTGATTTTTTGCTAGTGTGCAAGCTTTGGTTTTGAATATTGCTCATTTTTCTTTTGAAAGTAGAATGAAAAAGACACTTTTTTTAATTTAAACCCTTACTTTTGCTTATCAGAAAATTTATAATCTGCTAATTTATGAAAAAAAGTTTATTTTTAGTGACCTTATTGTTCTTGTCAGTCTTTTCTGTACAGGCAGCCAAAGTAGATACGTTGATGGTCAACAGTCCGTCAATGAATAAAAAAGTAAAAGTTGTGGTTATTACTCCTGATGCCGCATTGGGAAAGAAAGCCGTGAATTGTCCGGTTATCTATCTGTTGCATGGCTACAGCGGCAATGCTCTTTCGTGGATTGAGTTGAAGCCGGAGCTACCTGAAATATCCGATGCAAAAGGCATTATCTTTGTTTGCCCCGATGCCAAAAACAGCTGGTACTGGGATAGCCCCAAGAATCCTGAATATCGGTATGAAACATTTGTATCTTCGGAGTTGGTGACCTATGTTGACGGGCATTATAAAACACGTGCCAATCGTGCCGGACGTGCCATTACCGGACTGAGCATGGGCGGACACGGGGCCTTGTGGCTGGCTTTTCGCCATAAAGATGTGTTTGGCGCGGCAGGCAGCACCAGCGGCGGGGTAGACATCCGCCCGTTCCCCACTAATTGGGAAATGAGTAAGCAACTGGGCGAGTTTGCAGCCAACAAGCAATTGTGGGATGAACATACGGTGATTAACCAGATTGATAAAATTCAAAACGGCGATCTGGCTATTATCATCGATTGCGGCGAAAGCGATTTCTTCTTAAATGTAAATAAGGATCTGCACGAACGCTTACTGGCACGTGGCATCAACCACGATTTCATTACTCGTCCGGGAGCGCACAACAGTGCTTATTGGAACAATTCTATTGATTATCAGATACTTTTTTTTAGCAAATTTTTCTTTTAAAGAGAAATGGTTATGAAGATAAATATTCTTGTTTGTGATTGGTTTGAAGATATTTTGCCCGATTTTCTTCCAACTTTCCCTGCCCTTTTCTACGATTTATTCAATGCTGTAGACAGTGGTACTGAATATCAACTATTCGACGTTCAGAAAGGCGAGTTCCCTTGTGAATTAAGAGAAAACGAACTTTGTCTCATTACCGGAAGTCGGGCAGGGGCCTACGAAGAGATTCCATGGGTGGTGGATTTGCTGGATTTTATCCGCAAAGCGCATAAAGCTAAAGCAAAAATGGCGGGCATCTGTTTTGGGCATCAAGCCATTGCACAAGCTTTGGGAGGCGAGGTAAAAGCTTCGTCTAAAGGATGGGGCACAGGCATAAGGGTTGCAAAGGTGGTTCATCCGAAAGCTTTTGAGTTTTTTGAAGATAAGACGATGCGGCTTTGTTATAATCATAACGATCAGGTAGTGCAATTGCCTGCCGAAGCTGAGCTTGTAGCCACCAGCGACTTTTGTGAAAACGAGGCTTTCCTCGTCGGGAGCCATATTCTTTGTTTCCAAGGACATCCCGAATATAGCGTAAGATATGCTCAGTATGTTTTAGACCGTGCTGCCCATGAGCAGGATGCAGTGGTGAAGAAAGCGAAAGAAAGCCTCTTGCAATACACTGCTCAAGGTCTGCAAGTTGCCCGATGGATATTGAATATGTAATTATTTACGATCGTGCTGAAAAGCCCTTTAAATGGGGCCTGAAAGAAAACAAACTTTCTTTGCAAAGGGGACCTGTTTTCTTTGCAAAGAAAACAGGTCCCCTTTGTAAAGGGAGTTGGTGATTCACGAAAAATCTACCGGATGTAACGATAAAGTATTGTATTCTGCCAAATACACGCAGATTATTTAATGATTACTCCGTTGCTGGCCTTTCTATCCAGCGAAGAGGCTATCTTCTTTAAATTCAGCGAGCTCCGTGTGTAAGCTCTGGCGGTGGTATATGTTCCGTCTATGAGGCTTAGAGCTGTGCTTAAAAGTAACTCATCGGTATCTCCGAATGGTAGAAATTTGTCTAGTCTCTCAGCTTCATTGGCCTCATAGTCTGGTGTAAATCCTATTTTGCCGTAATTCGATTCGTTATTTGCATTGTATAGTTTGCACACAATGGGTTGTAGATGCCAAGGGTATTTGTCATCGGTATAGGATACCGAACCTACGTTTTTGCCTTCGGTAGTATCGCCTATTACGACTACGTTCATATACGGTTTTAAGGCGTTGATAACCAACTCGGAAGCCGAAGCAGTCATGCTGGTTACTAAAATGTATACAGTTCCCATGTTCAGGTTTTCTCCTTTATTCAGTATGCTGGAACTGAGTGCTATTTTTTCGGTTCGGGGACTTTGTTTATCATTATACTCCAATGTGCAGAAAGTATTATTTAATGCGCTTGTAGGTGCCAGTATGGCCGAAAGCAACTGTGCGCAACTAAGCAATCCTCCGTTATTATAGCGGAGGTCGAGAATAAATTCATTAACTCCGTCCGATTTAAATGTTTGAGACAGACTGAGTAATTCATCGTTGTATTTAGTATCGGTATCGGTCTGTCCGGCAGTAAAGTGATTGTAAACAAGATATCCGATTTTTTTTCCGCCCCAATTGATTGTTTCGTGATAGTACACCGGATCATCTTCTATGCTACGGGCGGCGCCCAGCTGAGTCTTTTCGGATTGTACAACTAATCCGTTGTTGTATTTTGCTGTAGATAGTGACAGGGCTGTTGAGCCGTATAATGTAGTATAATTATTGGCTGTGATAGAATCGCCATTCATTGTAATAATCCAGTCTCCACGTTTCAGTCCGGCTTCCGAAGCGGGACTGTCGGGAGCTACATAGAGCAAATGAGCAACATAATTAGAATGGGGGCTGGACGACAGTATGTAAAGATCAAAATCAAATCCATAACTATAATCTATACTGCTGATACTCTTCGTTGTAGAAGCAGTACTCTCTATATAGGAATAATAATAATGCGTCCCGTCCGAATATTCGTTTCCGTCACTGCTGGATAATAACGAATTGAAGAAAGTCTCCGGGTCAGCACTTAAATTGAGCTTGCTCTTAGCTGGTATGTCTGCATACCACAGATAATTCTCGCGCATGGTGCTTTCAATCCAACTATTCACTCCGGTCTCTGTCGTTTCCCCTTCAGGATCAGGTGTTGTAGTTGTTTCATCATTGTCTTTGCTGCAAGATGCGTTACCTATTAATACGACGATTAACAGGAGGAGAGCGTATAGTTTATTTTTTATTTTATTCATAATGAAATAATCTATTTTGTTTTTACTATTTGAGTTGAACTCCATGACCAGCCGTTTGTTTTAACGAACTGAATATCTCTTTTGTTTTTAATGCGTTATGGGTAGAAGCTGTGGTAGTGCTACTGCTATAAGTTCCGTCAATAACGCTAAGTGCCGTGGCAAGCAATAGTTCCTTTGTGTCACCGAATGGTAAGAAGGTACTTCGTGTATCCTGCGATTCGGTCACTGCATAATCCGGTGTGATTCCATTCTCGTAAGTATCACCATCTGCATTCAATAACTGGCAAACGGCAAGATGCATTTTCCATTGGTATTCACTGTTGGTATAACTATTTAATCCCACGTTTTCTCCGGCGGTTGTTGCACCGATAACTACCACATTCATATACGGTTTGAGGGAATTAATTAGCAATTCCGCACTACCGGAGGTTGTTCCGCTTACCAGTATATATATGGTTTGAAGATTTAAGTTCGTTCCGCTGCTTATTAAAGTGGCATCAAAAGTATTACTTTCTGTCTGAGGATCTTTTTTGTTGTTATACATCATAGAGCAGAATGTTTCACCAAGTGCATTAGAGGGAGCAAGTATCGTTCCCAGCAGTCGGGCAGGAGAAAGGGTACCGCTGTTGTTGTAACGTAGATCAAGGATAAAATTACTTACCCCCGAAAAATCTTTAGACAGACTCAGTAATTCATTGTTATAGGTTGCATCGGAGTCATCTGTGCCTGCGGTAAAATGATTATAAACAAGATATCCAATGCTTTTCCCGTCCCAGCTAAAGGTACTATGATAAAGTATGGGGTCATCATTTAAGCTACGGGCGGCACTAAGCTGAGCCGTTTCTGAAGCTCCCAGTTTTCCGTCACTGTATGTTGCGACCGTAATTCCCATGGCATCCGTTCCGTCGAGATCGGCATAATTTTTAGTCGTAATGGAATCTCCGTTGATTTTTGTTATGTACGATCCTCTGCCTAGCCCTGCTTCCGAGGCCGGAGAGTTGGGCAGTACATAAAGTATCTGTGCGTAATAAGTGGTGTCGCTCAGGCTATATCGTTTATATTCGAATCCATAGCTGTAATTGGTTGCAGTAAGATCTTCTATGAATGAATAGTTATCTTCACTCGATAGCACCGAATTTAAGAATGTTTCCGGCTCGGTAAAGTAATTCATCTTTTTCGATGAAGGCATATCTTCATACCAATAATATTCTTCACGCATAAGGCTGTCTATCCAGCGATCCAATCCCGTTTGTTCGGCATATTCTATTCTTCTGTCTTCTCCGCATGAGGTGAAAACGGTACCTATCGTCAGAGCCAATAAAATAAAACAAGTGCTCTTTTTAGCATTCATCATTTTACAATATAATTGTACATGTTGCAAATATAGCTTATTATTGGTTTATAAGACAAGTCAATTCGCCGAAAAAACAAATATTATAGACGAACTACCACAATTATGGTATAAAAATGCCTTTAGTATGTGATTGTACAAATATTACTTAGCGAATATCTTTGCATCATCAGATTTCGATTAAACAGATTATAAGAACTAAAAAATAAAAGCTCATGGGAACAAAGAAATTGCATTTTGAAACACTTCAACTACACGTAGGACAAGAGAATCCGGACTCCGCAACCGATGCCCGGGCAGTACCCATTTATCAAACCACATCGTATGTTTTTCGCAATTCGGCCCATGCAGCAGCACGCTTTGGCCTACAAGATCCGGGAAATATTTACGGTCGCCTCACAAACTCTACTCAGGGGGTGTTTGAAGATCGTGTGGCAGCTCTCGAAGGCGGAGTAGCCGGACTGGCACTGGCTTCCGGAGCCGCAGCCGTGACTTACGCCATTGAAAACATTACCCGTGCCGGAGATCATGTGGTGGCAGCCAAAACTATTTATGGCGGATCGTATAATCTGCTGGCGCACACACTGCCCACTTACGGAATCACAACTACGTTTGTCGATCCGTCCGATCTTGCTAATTTCGAGAATGCCATTCAGGATAATACCAAAGCTGTGTTTATTGAAACTCTGGGTAATCCCAATTCGAACATTATCGATATTGATGTTGTGGCGGCTATAGCCCATAGGCATAAAATCCCGTTGATTATTGACAATACTTTCGGCACTCCTTATCTCATTCGCCCCATTGAGCATGGAGCGGACATCGTGGTGCATTCGGCTACCAAATTTATCGGTGGACACGGAACTTCTCTGGGAGGGGTAATCGTTGACTCCGGTAAGTTCGACTGGGTCGCTTCGGGCAAGTTCCCTCAACTTACCGAGCCCGATCCCAGCTACCATGGCGTACGCTTTGTAGATGCTGCCGGTGCTGCTGCTTATGCAGTAAGAATCCGTGCCATTTTATTGCGCGATACGGGTGCTACCATTAGTCCCTTTAATGCTTTTATTTTGTTGCAAGGATTAGAAACGCTATCTTTGCGCGTGGAACGCCACGTGGAGAATGCGTTGAAAGTGGTAGATTACCTTGCAAGGCATCCCAAAGTGGTTGCTGTAAATCATCCTTCATTGCTTCATCATCCCGATCATGAACTCTACAGGCGGTATTTTCCAAAGGGGGCGGGGTCTATTTTTACTTTCGAAGTGAAGGGAGGCGCCAAAGAGGCTCAAACGTTCATTGACAGTCTGGAGATCTTTTCTTTATTGGCCAATGTGGCCGATGTGAAGTCGCTGGTTATTCATCCTGCAAGCACCACTCACTCTCAGTTAAACGAAGCGGAGTTGGAAGAACAGGGCATCAAACCCAGTACGGTGCGTCTTTCTATCGGTACGGAGCATATTGATGATATTATTGATGATCTCGAACAGGCTTTTAGCAAAATATGATGATATGAATATAGCGACATTATTATCGGGAGGTGTAGACAGCTCTGTTGTCGTACACCTTTTGTGCGAACAGGGCTATAGGCCCACTCTTTTTTATATAAAGATAGGTATGGACGGGGCGGAATACATGGACTGTTCCGCCGAAGAGGATATTGAACTGGCTACTGCCATTGCCCATAAGTACGGATTGAAACTGGAGGTGATAGATCTTCACAAGGAGTATTGGGACGGGGTGGCGGCATATGCTATCGATAAAATTAAAAAAGGGCTCACGCCAAATCCCGATGTGATGTGCAACAAGCTTATCAAGTTCGGCTGCTTTGAGCAACGTGCCGGCAAAGACTTTGATAAAACGGCTACCGGCCATTATGCCACTACGGTCGAGAAAGACGGTAGGGTGTGGCTTGGCACAGCCAAGGACCCGGTAAAAGATCAGACGGATTTTCTGGCTCAGATAGATTATCTTCAGGTGTCCAAATTAATGTTTCCCATTGGCGGACTGATGAAGCATGAGGTGCGCGAAATAGCTTTGAGAGCTGCACTGCCCAGTGCCCGTCGAAAAGACAGTCAGGGCATTTGTTTTCTGGGAAAGATAAACTACAATGATTTTGTACGCCGCTTTCTGGGCGAAAAGGAGGGAGCTATCATCGAACTGGAAACAGGAAAACGCATCGGCACGCATCGCGGATACTGGTTTCACACCATTGGTCAGCGTAAGGGGTTGGGCCTGAGTGGAGGCCCGTGGTTTGTGATAAAGAAAGATATTCAGGAGAATATTATTTATGTATCGCGCGGCTACGATGTAGAAACGCAGTACGGTTACCAATTCCGGATGCACGACTTTCACTTTATCACCGATAATCCGTGGGCAGGCTTGGAAGAGGAACATGAGGTTACTTTCAAAATACGTCACACTCCCGAGTTTCTTAAAGGAAAACTCACACGTGTGGGTGATGAATATCAGCTTGTTTCATCGGATAAATTACAGGGTATTGCACCCGGCCAGTTTGGTGTGGTGTATGATAAGGAGACGGCTCTTTGCATTGGTAGCGGCGAAATAGCCGGTTGATACTTTAGATGTAATATTCGGCCAAATCTACAATTCCCGCACGCATGGCATATTTGGTAGCCTCGTGCACATTGTTTACTCCCAGTTTGCGAAATATGTTTTTGCGGTGACTGTTGATGGTGTGGAAGCTTAAATTCTTTTCTGCCGCAATCTCTTTAGTGGTTTTGCCCAGTGCAATTTCTTTAAGTATCAACTTCTCACTGGGAGTCAGTAAATGATCGTCTTGAATGGCTACGGTGGCGGGCACGGTGTTTCCGGTAAGTAGCATGTTGCTTGCATGGTTGCATATAAAACGTTCTTTTCGCGAAACACACTGCAATGCCATCGTTATTTCTTCCTTTGAATTATCTTTCATTACTACACTAAAGGCCGTGTCAATGAATAAAACCTGCCGCAGGAAGTTCAGGCTGAGTTCATCGGAAAACAGCAACCAGTCTGCCTCTTTAAATCGCTCGTGCAACACGATTAATTCTTCTGCTCCGCCGAAATCAAAAAGTGTATAATCAAGCACCACTACGGCATCCGGATGCAGGCGCAACTCTTTTATCAACTCCGCTTTATTGTCGGCCTCCAGTAGTAAGCTCACCTCTTTTTGCCTGCTGAGCAAGAACATCAGTCCTGCTTTGGTAATGTCCTGATTATCTGCAATGATATACTCTCTCATACTTTTCCTTTCTGTAAAACTCTTTACGCAAAAATACACTTTTCTGCGGTTATTCAATGCTATTGCGGCTGTTTCTTTATTATTTTGTATCCGATGGCTGCTACCAGAATACTCATGAGCGGACTGATGACGTTGAAAAAGCAGTAGGGCAGGTATGTCAGGGTAGGCACACTCAGTATGGTGGCCTGCGTCATGCCGCAGGTATTCCACGGTATGAGTACGGAGGTAACAGTCACTGCATCTTCGGTGGTGCGGCTCAGCAACCTGCTTTCATACCCTTTGTTTTTATAGATATTGTTAAACATGTTCCCTGTAAGGATGATGGAAATGTACTGATCGGCAGTGGTCAGATTCAGAAATATGCCCGAACATACGGTAGAGGCCACTACGCTTACCGTGTTTTTCATGAAACGAACAAACACCGAAGTGATGCTGCCCAGCATGCCGCTGGCGGTCATGGCTCCTCCAAAACACATGGCGCAAACGATGAGCCACACGGTGTTGAGCATGCCTCCCATGCCACGGGTGGCTATTAACTCGGTTAGTCCCACGTTGTTTGTTTGCAGGTTGGTTGTTCCGTAAAAAGTCATCATCAATCCTTTAAAGGCCGATTCGGCACCTCCGCCGGGCAAGCCGGAAATTTCGTGCAGCAATTGAGGCTGAAAGATAAGAGCAAACAGTCCGGCCATGGCAGCCGATAGAAAGAGCGTGATGAGTGAAGGTGCTTTGCGGGCTATCAAAACTCCGGTTGTCAGTGGCACCAGTAAGAGCCAGGGGGTGATGTTAAATTTAGTAGCTAGTGAGGCCGAGAAGGCAGCGATATGTTCCGTGTTACTGGCATCGTGCGACAGACCGGCAATGGTAAAAATGATCAGTGTGATAATGAGTGAGGGAATGGTCGTTATCATCATGTAGCGGATGTGTGTGAAGAGCGGAGTGTCCGTAACCGATGAAGCCAGTACGGTGGTGTCCGACAAAGGTGAAACTTTATCGCCAAAGTAGGCCCCCGAAATAATTGCTCCTGCTATCCACCCTTCGTCAAATCCCTGTGCTTTGCCTATGCCCATCAGGGCGATGCCGATGGTGGCGATGGTAGTCCACGAACTGCCCGTCATTAGCGATACCAATGCACAGATGATGCAGGTAGATGCTAAAAAAAAGTGCGGATGAATAATCTGCACGCCATAGTATATCAGTGTGGGCACCACCCCGCTTATCATCCAGCTACCGCTCAGGGCTCCGATAATGAGTAATATGATGAGCGCTGTTGCTATGCCCGCTATGTTGTTGGTAATGGCTATTTCAAAATCTTTCCACGCTATTTTGAATCCTGCCATGCCGATGAGCACACATACGGATGTGGTGGTGAGCAGTACTATCTGGCTGCCGCCGTTCAGAGCATCACTCCCGAATATACGTATCGTGGCAAATAGCAATAGCACCAATATGATAATGGGAACGATGGAGAGTAGCGGGGAAGGGTTTTTCTTCATACTTTTTAGCGTGTAGGGGTTAGGCTTCTATTCCGGTAAATGTTTTGAGTGCATAGCCAATAAGGAAACTAACGGCAGCTACGCTGAAACTAAGCACAGCCATCTCGGTGAAACGTTTTTTGAAACTCTCTCCGCGCGCCACGGCATAATAATAATTAAACAAGCCTATGATAAGCAGAGCCATTAACAACATCACTCCCAGAGCTATCAGCACATTGTTGATCAGTATAAACGGAGCAACTAACGCTACAACGGTTATGATGTAGGCAATGCCGGTGTATATGGCGGCTTTTACGGGATGTTTATCGTCTCCCTTGTCCGATTTGGTGGAGAGATACTCCGACGAAGCCATGGAGAGTGCGGCAGCTATTCCGGTGATGCTTCCGGTGAGGGCTATCAGGTGAGAGTTACTTAGTGCGAGAGTGAAACCGGCCAGTGCGCCGGTAAACTCTACCAATGCATCGTTCAGTCCCAATACCACGGAACCCATGTATTCCAGTCTTTCTTCATTGATGAGGCCGATGAGCTTGTGCTCATGGTTTTCTTCGTCTTTAGCCAGTCTTATCAAATCAGGGTATTCAGTCTGTTCGTAGTACAGTGCTTGCGCATCTTCTTCATCGGACTCCAATAGTTTGATAGCAAAGGTTAGTCCGAAAATACGTGCCAGCCAATAATATTTGATTATTCGCAGGCGGTTTGGAGCAACGTCTCGACCGGTATGTTTCTTTAGAATTTCATAATGCGCTTTCTCCTCTGCTGATATCTGCTGTAGGATGTTCCTGTTCTCTTTGTCTTTAGTAATTGAAGCTAACTGCCCGTAAACAATGCTTCCGGTTATTTCATCTTCCTGAAAGCGAATAAAATCTTTCAGCGTCTCTTTATTTAAGCTCATGACTTTATATTTTTATGTTTACGCAAAGGTAGGATATTTGTGGATAATGAAGCACTTCAATAGCGCTTTAATTCATTTACTGACAAAATTAAAGCAGGCTGTTCCGAATTTGCGTTTTCGGAAAGCCTGCTTACTAATCATTGCGATAAACAATGTTTGTTTATCTTTGATCGTATATATCCGGGTATTTAGTCTTTAGAAACTTAGCGGTATCAATAGCTTTACACCAAAATTACGTCCCATATTGTATACTCCCTCTCGTCCTGTCACCTGATTTACATCGCCATATTTCAGTCTGCTTAAATGGCTCTGGTAGGCTTTGTCTGTCAGGTTATTGGCCGTAAAATACAGCGAAGCCAATGTATGTCCTTTGTGCATAAAGTCTGTTCCGATAGATGCATTTAGCAAGGTGTATGAAGGGGTAGCGGTTTCAGTACCGAAAGCAGAGTATATATGATCTTGCTTCATGTTGCATTCAATGCCGAATGAAATATAGGTGTTATTCAGCGTTTTACCGTCACGGATGATGTCGTAACGAATATCCGACACTAATTTGGGTGCAGGTGTAAAAGGAAGATATTTGGTAGAATCGGGCTGGTTAAGCTGAACGGAATTTACATACGAAAACGTGTTCTGGAAGTGCAGCCGTTCTACAGGATGAATATCTATGCTTAGCTCTCCTCCCATTATACGGGCATTACCCGATACGAATTGATAGGTCTCATATCCGTCGGTCATCACATCCTGACCGTTAGCGTCGACTAATTTATGCGAGAAAATATAGTTGTTTATCCGGTTTGCGAATAAGGAAAGATCTCCGGATATAAACGGAGACGAATATCCCAATCCCCAATCGGCCTGCCAACTGTTTTCCGCTTTCAGGGCTGTGTTCCCTATCTCGTAGCGTATAGTGCCTTCATGTGCTCCGTTGGATGCCAGTTCACTCATGTTGGGTGCTCTGAATCCTCTTGAAAGATTCAATTTGGTGTGCCATGAATCGGATAGTTGATAGGTTAGTCCCAGACTACCGGTGACGCCGCTGAAGTTGCGGGAGAAACCGGCAAATTTTTCTTTGGCTCCCGCTTCATTCTTGTCCGCTACTTCTTCATCTTCATTTAAGTACAACGATTTGCTATGGTCGCTGCGATGATCGAAGCGGATACCTCCGCTTACATCCAGTTTGCCAAAAGTCCGGCTTGCTACAGCATACGCACCGATATCAAACAAATTATATTCGGGAATAAGGAATTCGGTTCCTTTGTTCAGCGATTTTTGATACATGCCGTTTGCGCCTGCTACTATTTTGTAGCCGCTAATCTCGGGCAATGAATAGCGCACGTCGTAGGTTAAAGTATGCAATTGAAAGTAAAGTCCGTAATCCTTCGGCGATAGTATATCTTCGAATTCCTGACGGCGGTTTTGCTGATAGCCGATAATTGTTCGGAGGTTACCTCCTCCTAAAATTATATTGTTATTCAATATGGCCTTGTAATGGTATATCTGCTGATAAGGCATTTGATGTGTATACGACTTGTTATCATCATCGGTGGCTACGGCTTCGCCTTCTTCGCCGTCAATGATAACCGGCTTCAGAAATTTACCTGTTTCTTCATCTCGTTCGCCTTCTACTATTCCGGGTGTGAGGTGATAATAATCGAGTGTGAGGTGGGTATATCCCCAATTGCGATTGATGCCCAGCAAACCGGAGAGTGCTCTCTCTCTAAAGCCGGAATCATAAACGTATCCGTCGTACTTATTTTTATAGGAGTGCGCCATTTTATCGCTATATCGCCAGTTCCACACAAATCCGTTTTTGTTGCCGGCTGTGTTTACAGAGTAGTTAAACAGGCCGTTGTTACTCTGATATTCCGTGGCTACATTGGCTTTTATCGACCCTACGGGCAATATCGGGGCCGACTGGAAATTGATGACACCTGCCATTGCATCCGAACCGTACATCAAACTGGCCGGACCTTTGAGTATCTCTACCGAATTTACGCTTTGGGCATCTATTTCTATGCCGTGTTCGTCTCCCCATTGCTGGCCCTCCTGACGTACTCCGTCATTCACCACTACCACTCTGTTGTATCCCAATCCTCTGATAACAGGTTTTGATATGCTGCTGCCTGTTGTTATCTGAGATACTCCCGGTTGTTTGGCAATAGCATCTATAATATTAGTAGATGATTGTTGCTCCAATTCTCTCTTCGAAACGTAAGAGATCGGAGACGGGGTCTTTTTTATCAGGGTATTTCCCGTCAGTGCCGTAATAACTACTTCGTTAATCTGGGCATTCGATTCTTTTAGTGAGAAATTGAGAATTTCAGTAGTCTTTAAATCTACCGTTTGTACTATTGTCTGATGTCCCAGGTAAGTAACCTGTAGTGTTGTTTTTATAGACGGAAGATTGTTTATGTGATAGTTTCCCTGATCGTCACTAACAGCTCCTCTCTTTAGTTCGGGGAAGTATATGTTTACTCCTATTAATGTGGTTCCGTCTTTTCCGTCTGTTATTTTTCCTTTCAGCGACCTGTTTCCGACCGGAGTACTTGCAAATGCAGACCCTAAGGAAAGTAAAAATATAGTGATTATATATATTGCTTTCATTGTTATATAATTATGATTATCGGCCCCCAAATCTATTATTGGAAGGCTAATACAAGATAAATAAATATTTTTCTTTATTCTGTGAATTCAAATACATAGAATAGCCTTTGCTACACAATATGTAATAGAGGATTATAATAAAATGTGGTAAAATGTCAGGCAGTTACGGGGGGAGCACGTAAGCTGTGTGAATAAGAGATATCGAAGAGTCCCTTACTCTCGTAAACAGCAGGCTCGAAAGGAACAAGCACTGCGATAAATATAGTTGAAACGGTTTTTGTTTGAATGAAGGGTGACAGGGTAAAGTGACAGATAGGGCAGGAGCTCTGGTCATCGTCATTGTTCTGATGGCCGGCAGACTGTACAGTAAGCTCATGGTGGTGAACGCTTTTCACCACATAGAATGGCATGAGCGTTAAGAGTAACAACCACGCAATACCTATTCTTGTTCTGCTCTTTCTTTTTATCCTGCTAAGCATAGTAATGCAAAGATATAGAGAAGTTTTTCAAATAAAATCTTGTTTTATGATTAAGTTGAACCCTTTTATGTTTTATTTTGTATTCTGATAAAGAGCTTAACAATTATGTAATATGAAGATAAAAAATAAAGTAGTTACGTTTGGAGAAGTACTACTGCGCCTCACAGCACCCGGTAATCTCCGCTTTTCTCAAGTCGGAGAGTTTATTGCTATCTATGGCGGGAGCGAAGCCAATGTGGCTGTTTCGCTTGCCAATTATGGCGTTCCCGTTGAGTATGTAACCCGTTTGCCGGATAATGATATTGCACGGGCATGCGTCTCTGCGCTTCGTTCGCACAACTTGGGTACGGAGGGTATTGTGTACGGTGGTAATCGTTTGGGTATTTATTTCCTCGAAAATGGCGCTGTTTCCCGCAGTTCCAGTGTAGTGTACGATAGAGCTGATTCTTCCTTTTCTACCCTTCGTCCGGGAATGATTGACTGGAAGAGCATCTTTGCCGATGCCTCCTGGTTTCACTGGTCGGGCATAGCCGCCTCTTTAACGCAGGGTGCTGCCGATGTTTGCCGTGAAGCCATCGAAACAGCCAATGAGATGGGGCTAACCATCTCTTGCGACCTTAACTATCGGAGGAACTTGTGGAAATACGGTAAGTCTGCGAGTGAGGTGATGCCCGAATTGGTGCAATACAGTGATGTGATTTTTGGTAGCGAAGGCGAGTATATGAACGTATTGAACTTCAATCCGGTAGGTTTTAAGGCTCTCGACGCATCTTACACTATAGATACCGAGGGGTATGAAGAGGCTTGCCGGCAGGTGCAGGCTACCTTGCCCCGATGCCGGAAGATGTTTATCGAACTGCGAAATTCCGTCAATGCCAATCACGATTTATTGGGCGGAATACTTTATTCGGACGGAACGGTAAAACATGCACGCATTTACGACGTAACGCATGTGGTAGATAAAGTCGGCACAGGCGACGCTTTTGTGGGCGGAATGATTTATGGTCTGCTGGCCTATCCGAACGATGAGCAAAAAGCACTCGACTTTGCACTGGCTGCTTCTTGTTTGAAAACCACCATTTACGGGGACTTTAATCTGGCAACCGTGGCCGAAGTGGAAACTCTGATGAAAGGAGACGGTTCGGGCAGGGTTTCCCGATAATGCTTAGCTGTAAGCCCGCCACCAGTGTTGCAGGAAGAGGAATCCCGTTGCAATGAGCGCTACGGACAGACCTGTATAGAACAGTGCAATGAACCAGTCCGGCAATAAGTGAAACATTCGGATGGTGATGCCCATCGTCATCATAAATGCCATAATGATCCATCCTTTGGCATCAAAAAAGGCGAGAGGATGGTTCCTTTCGTCTTTTTCCGCTATCCGGCGTGTATGCTTGCCGTACAACCTCTTGAATATAAGGAAGAAAAACAAGGCGAATACAACGATTGCTCCGGCTACTTTCCATTGCCAGTATAGCGAATCGCTCATCCATGTTGCTATACCTATCTTTAATATATTGGCGCCGGCTATTATCCATACCACTCCGGCAGTAATAACCAGTGTTGATTTGTCTACACGTAAATTCATCTGTCTATTCATTCTTATGCAAAGATGGGAATTCTCATCAAAAGTTCTGTTTATATTGCCTCCTTTTATTGATAAGAAATCCCTCTTTGTAAAGATGCGAGCCTACTTCATTGTAACAAGATATATATAGTCACCGTATCCTTCCTCTTTCATTTTCTCCAGAGGGATGAACCGTAGTGAAGCACTGTTGATGCAATAGCGTAATCCGCCTTTATCTTTGGGCCCATCATTAAAGATATGCCCCAGGTGGCTGTCGCCCGACTCGCTGCGAACTTCCACCCGTTTCATACCATAGGAAGTGTCTGTCTTTTCTTTGACGAGATCCTTCTTTATAGGCTTCGAGAAACTGGGCCATCCGCAATTGGAATCAAATTTATCGGTCGATGAGAATAATGGTTCTCCGGTAACGACGTCAACGTATATGCCCTGTCGATGTTCGTTCCAATATTCATTATGGAAAGCCGGTTCAGTGGCGCTCTTTTGAGTCACGGCGTACTGTTCCTGCGTTAACTTTGCACGCAAGGTGGCATCATCCGGCTTTGCATAAACCGATTTCAATGTCAGAGTAGGGGCATTCGCCTTTTTGGCCACTTCGAATAGTGAAGACGGAATATGGCAATAACCGTCCGGATGTTTATCCAGATAGTCCTGATGATATTCTTCGGCTTTGTAGAAATTGTCCAGCGGTTTAATTTCCACTACAATAGGCTTAGAGTATTTTTCACCCAATTCCTGCACAACCGAGCGGATCATCGGCAAATCGGCCGGATCAGTATAATAAATACCCGTTCGATACTGAGAACCGCGGTCGTTACCTTGCTTATTGATGCTGGTAGGGTCAATGGTTTTGAAATAGAGATCAATCAATAGTTTTAGATTGACTTCCTGCGGGTCATATTTCACTTTCACCGTCTCGGCAAAATTAGTATTGCCGGTGCAAACCTGCTCATACGTAGGATTTTTTATATTGCCGTTGGCGTAGCCCACCTGCGTTTCTTTCACTCCCCGAATCTGTTTGATGAAATGCTCTGTTCCCCAGAAACAACCGCCGGCAAAATATATATTCTTCTCCATAGTCCTGTTTTTGTTTATTAATTGTTCCTTCTTGTTCTGATTGAAATCATTGGGTGTCGCAGCAATGCTACAACACAAAGGCAGTAATAGGCCGAATATTAATAATGGTTTCATAATGCTATTCATATTATTTTGTTCTTTTTATATATAACAAATAACAGAGGGGAAATAAATCATAATGATTCGTAATGATTTGTAATATATGATTTTTAGTACAGGTTATTGTTACTCTAAAATATTATTGTACTTTTGAATGTAATATAAAAACAGAAAAAATGAAATTCAATCCACTTATCTGCGGTCTCATTGTGGTAACGGCCGCAACATCATCCTGCAAGCAGGGAAAATATTCGGCCGAAAAAGGCGATGCCCTTGCTTCGCACATCGACTCCACCACAAGGGCGGGAGATGATTTCTTTCAGTTTGCCAATGGCAAATGGTTTAAGGAAAATCCAATTCCCGCCAGTGAACAGAGTAACGGAATCTTTCAATTGGTGCAGGATACTATTAATGCACAGGTTCGTAAGATCTGTGAATTGGCAGCGGCTAGCCAGCATGAGCCAAAGGGAAGTAACAAGCAGAAAATTGGCGATCTCTTCTTTTCGGGAATGGATAGTGTTTCGCTAAATAAAAAAGGTTTGAGCGATCTGAAAGATGATTTTGCCAAAATAGATAATATAAAAGATCTGAACGGCGTTATTGCCGAAGCAGCCTATATTCACACCGTATCGTCATCACCACTTTTTGGAATGTATGTGGTTCAGGATGATAAAAATAGTGCTAAGTATCAGGTCTATATCACTCAGGGCGGATTAAGCATGCCCGATCGTAACTACTACATAGATACGGATGCCGGCACTAAAAAAATTCGTGAAAAGTTTGTGGTATATGTGGGCAATATGTTTAGCATCATGGGATATAAGGATGCTGAGGCAAAACAGGCTGCCGTTAAATTGATGGAGATGGAAACGGCTTTGGCTAAGACATCGCGTAAACGCGAAGATACCCGCGATCCGTTGACTAATTATCATAAAATGGCGTCCGGCAAATTAGCGGCGTTAACACCAAACCTCGACTGGAAAGTTTTTATGAATGGCATGGGGCTTGCAAAGGTGGATAGCGTGGTGGTTGGCCAACCGGAATTCCTTACCGCGTTAAACAGTGATTTGAAGAAATACACCATAAGCGATTGGAAGAATTATCTTAAATTTCATTTCATCAATGGGTTAACTCCTTATCTGGATGATAAAACTTATATGGAGGATTTCAACTTTTATTCTTCTACTCTACGTGGCGTAAAAGAGCCGAGACCCAGATGGAAGCGTGTGGTTGGCATGACCAACGGAGCGCTTGGAGATCTTATAGGGCAGGTCTATGTTAGCGAATATCTGCCAAAAGGGACGAAAGAAAAGTTGGTGGAAATAGGGAATGCTATCAAATCTATTTTTGCTCAACGCATTAAAGCACTCGACTGGATGAGTGAACCGACTAAAGAGAAAGCTCTGAAGAAGCTGAATGCGGTGATCATGAAGGTGGGTTATCCCGATAAATGGAAAGACCTGAGCAGCATGCAGATTGACCGCAACTCTTATGTGAAAAACGTAATGAATGCCAATAAATGGGAAGTCGGCTACATGATCAGCAAATATGGAAAGCCGGTAGATCGCACGGAATGGGACATGGAACCGCAGACCTATAATGCGTATTATAATCCGTCGAACAACGAAATCGTTATTCCGGGTTGCAACATCATTGTTCCCGGTTACGAAAGAAAAATGGCCGATGACGCTATCTTATATGCTATTATTGGCGGAACCTTCGGGCATGAAATAACCCATGGTTTTGACGATCAGGGTTGTAAATACAATGAGTTTGGTAACCTGAGCGATTGGTGGACGAAAGAAGATAAAGCGAAATTTGATCAAAAAACGAAGATGATTGTAAAGCAGTTCGATGATTATGTACCTGTTGACAGTCTGCACATCAATGGCTCATTGACTCAGGGCGAAAATATAGCCGATCTGGGCGGAGTGATCATGGGATACGAGGCATTTAAGCAGACGAAGCAATACAGGGATAACGAAATGATTGCCGGATTGAATCCCAGCCAACGCTTCTTCCTTGGTTATGCACTCACATGGATGGTTAACATGCGCCCGGAAGCCATGTCGACTCAGATAAAAAGCAATGAACATGCTCCGGCCAAATGGAGAGTGCTGGGTCCGTTGTCTAACATGCCCGAGTTCTATGCAACCTTTGGCGTTAAGCAGGGCGATAAAATGTGGCGTCCCGATAGCCTGATTGTGAAGATTTGGTAATGAATCATTCTTTATTATTCAAATAACTGAGTAGGAGGAAAATACAGTTTTTCCTCCTACTTTATTTTCCTACCTCTCCATACCACTCACGGCATACGATTCGTTAAGCTTTTCAACCTCACTCTAACTCTGCATTGGAAGAAAAAAATATCCACCGTCGTTCAATTCAGCTATTGTCTGATTATCAGGTGATTATAAAACGTTCGTTTAGATGATATCCTGTTCTAAGTTCGTTGAAAAACGCAATTAGGTCTCCATTAATTTGTATGTGCCATTCTTTTTCTTTAACTTTGCAATTATAAGTCATAGTAAAAAGCGGGTTGGCTCCCTATGAGGGGAGTCTTTTTTGTTACTCTGTTATTATAAGGAACAACCATTCTTCGGCTTGTTTTTTCAATTTAGCTACACACTCCTGCTTTTATTTAGTTATTAACATATCGGAATTGGAGGAAAGGAATTCTCCCGAAAAGTTCATCAATTAATTGATACTTTCCGATCTAAAAATCAACACTTTATGAGATGTAAAGAGAGATTCATTTCTTTATTATTATGCGTAACATGCATCATTATTTCCTTACCTGTAAACGGACAAGAGAAAGTCAAAACAGAGCTTGGCGGTGCTCTAAGATTTAATTACAATTATTCTGACTGGAAAGCCAGCCATAGGAAACAAGGTGGCCAATGGGGTTTCGATGTATTCCGAATTAACGTGAAAAGTAGTTACAAAAAGCTATTACTAAATGCTGAGTATAGATTTTACTCAAAATCCTCAGGAGGAGGCATGTTAAAACACGGATGGGCCGGATATAAATTTAGTGATAACACCCAGATACAAGTGGGATTAACAGGACTACCTTTTGGTTTGCTTCCTTACACATCCAACAGTTATTTTTTCAATATAAACTATTATCTGGGATTAGAAGATGATGCCGATATGGGTATTAAATACTTGTATAGCAACAAAAAATGGGATTTAGCTCTTGCTTTTTTCAAGAATGCAGATGTAACCGAATTTGGTTCTACTTCAGAATCTACCACCAGTCGTTATGGATATGATGTGGGAGGGAGAAATAAAGAAACGAACCAGGTAAACGGACGAGCAGTCTATCATTTTGGTAATAGCGTGCAGCAACAAGTAGGTTTATCGGCAATGTTCGGAGGTCTCTATAATATAGATACTGAAGAAATGGGAAATCATTATGCTTTTGCCGCCCACTACGAAGCGACTTATAAAAGATGGAATTTAAAAGCTCAATACTCTAATTTCCGGAAGAAGACTCACAACAAAGAAGGACAATCGAATGATGTTGTAGAGATGGCCGCTTATGGTGCATTATATAATGTTGCCGCCCGTGGAGAGACTTATCTGGCTTCTTTGTCGTACACCCTCCCTATAAAGAATGCTCTTTTACAGAGTATACGGTTTTACAATGACTTCAGTATGTTGGATAAACATAAAAAAGAATTTAAAGACAGTTATCAGAATGTTACAGGCTGTATGTTAAGCATGGGACCGGTTTACACTTATGTAGACTACGCTCTGGGCAAAAATCATGCATGGTTAGGTAGTGAATGGACTAACGCTTTCGCTGCAGGTTCCCCTTCGGGTAAGTGGAATGCACGATTTAATATAAATATGGGATATTATTTTTAACTCAATGAACTATAAGCGATGAGTAAAATAGAAATTAAAAACCTACATCTTGTTTTTGGAAACGATAAGCAGAAAGCGTTGAAACTTCTAAAGGAAGGCAAGAATAAGAGCGAAATATTAAAGTCCACCGGGTGCACAGTGGCCGTTAAAGATGCTACTCTCTCAATTAACGAGGGCGAGATTTTCGTTATCATGGGCCTATCAGGCAGTGGCAAATCCACTTTGCTTCGCTGCATTAATCGTTTGATAAATCCGACTTCCGGAGAAATTATCATAAACGGAACTGATATATCCAGAGCATCTGATAAAGAATTGCGGCAAATACGACGACAAGGGATGGCAATGGTCTTTCAAAATTTCGGTTTACTACCTCATCGCTCGGTTCTAAGTAATATCTCTTTTGGACTTGAATTACAGGGAGTTAAGAAAGATGTAAGAGAAGAAAAAGCCATGAATAGTATGCAGTTGGTCGGACTAAAAGGCTATGAAAACCAAATGGTAAGCGAACTATCGGGAGGAATGCAACAACGAGTAGGACTGGCAAGGGCTTTGGCTAACAATCCCGAAGTGTTACTCATGGATGAGGCCTTCTCGGCACTCGACCCTCTCATCAGAGTTCAAATGCAGGATGAGTTGCTTGACTTACAAGAGAAAATGAAGAAAACAATTGTTTTCATCACGCATGACTTGGACGAAGCGATCAAACTCGGTGATAGAATAGCAATTATGAAAGATGGCGAGATAGTACAGACAGGTACTTCCGAGGAGATACTGACAGAGCCTGCCGACGATTATGTTTCACGATTCGTAGAGAATGTAGACCGATCAAAGATAATCACAGCTGCTTCCATTCTTATAAGTAAACCTACCGTAGCCCGTATACGCAAAGAGGGTCCGGAGGCACTTATACGAAAGATGAAAGAAAAGGATATAACAGTACTTCCTGTTATTGACGAAAAGAATATCTTACTGGGTAAGATTACTCTTAATGAAGTGATTGAATTAAGAAAGGCCGGAATTAAAAGTCTGGAATCTGCCATAGATACCGAAATACATTCCATCTTGCCTGACACTAAAGTAGAAGATATACTTCCTCTTATGACCCGTACAAATTCTCCTATTTATGTAATCAACGATAAAAAAGAATTTCTGGGTGTAGTTCCTCTCTCATCGGTAGTGATTGAGATGACAGGAAAAGACAAAAAAGAGATTAATGACATCATACAAAAAGCCGTAGACTTATGATTGATATAGGACAATACATAGAAACAGCCATTAATTGGCTTACAAATAATTTCTCTCCGTTCTTTGATTCATTGAATTATGGGATAGGAAGTTTTATTGACGGATTTCAGCATATGCTGACAATCATTCCGTTTTACGTGGCTATTTTGCTTATTAGCGTTCTGGCGTGGTTTAAAGCGGGGAAAGGGATCGGCATATTCACTTTACTGGGATTAGTACTGATTCATCAAATGGGCTTTTGGGAGGAAACGATGCAAACACTTGCCTTAGTTTTGTCTTCGACCACGATTGCGCTATTAATTGGTATCCCTTTGGGCATCTGGGCTGCGCACAGTGACAACTGCAATAAGATATTACGGCCAATACTCGATCTCATGCAAACCATGCCTGCTTTCGTTTACTTAATACCGGCCGTGCTCTTCTTTGGACTGGGTACCGTTCCTGGCGCATTTGCTACTATTATCTTTGCAATGCCTCCGGTGGTGAGGCTAACCAGTTTGGGCATCCGTCAGGTTCCGGCCAACATTATTGAAGCGTCGCGTGCATTTGGTGCCACTCCTCTCCAGATGTTATACAAGGTGCAATTGCCTCTTGCTCTTCCTACGATTCTTACCGGAGTGAATCAAACCATTATGATGTCATTGTCCATGGTCGTTATTGCTGCCATGATCTCGGCAGGAGGACTGGGAGAAGTGGTGTTGAAAGGAATTACACAAATGAAAATAGGATTGGGCTTTGAAGGCGGAA
Organism: uncultured Bacteroides sp.; assembly: GCF_963677715.1. NCBI lineage: Bacteria > Pseudomonadati > Bacteroidota > Bacteroidia > Bacteroidales > Bacteroidaceae > Bacteroides > uncultured Bacteroides sp. The sequence goes on along the minus strand of NZ_OY782495.1, from coordinate 652,843 downwards.
TAGCTGTTGTTATTTTAGCAATTGTGCTCGACCGCATCACACAAGGCATCGCTCAACAAAAAAAGAATCATTAACTAATAAAGAAATAAAGAATGAAGTTTAAAACATTACTGGCAGTTTTCACAGCAGCTCTACTATTAGCTGCTTGTGGGGGAAAAGGAACGAAGAAATCAATAAGCATTGCTTATGTAAACTGGTCGGAAGGCATCGCTATTACCCATCTGACAAAAGTAATTTTGGAAGATCAGGGATACGATGTTAAGCTTATGAATGCTGATTTAGCACCTGTCATGGCCTCCTTATCTCGCAAAAAAGCCGATCTGTTTATGGACACATGGCTACCTGTTACAATGAAAGATTATATGGATCAGTACGGTGATAAGCTCGAAAAGCTGGGCACAGTATATGATGAAGCACGCATTGGTCTGGTGGTTCCCGACTATGTAACAGCCAATTCTATAGACGAACTAAATAAATATAAAGCAAAATTTGATAAGAAGATTGTTGGTATTGATGCAGGTGCCGGGATAATGAGGGCAACGGCTAAAGCTATTAAAGAATACAATTTAGATTTTGAGCTACAGACATCAAGCGGACCGGCTATGACTGCTTCACTAAAGAAGGCTATTGATAAAAAAGAATGGATTGTGATAACCGGATGGACTCCTCACTGGATGTTCAATAGATTTGCACTCAAAATACTAAAAGACCCTAAAGGAATATATGGTCAAGCAGAAGACATTCAAGCAATAGCCTGGAAAGGTTTCTCTGATAAATATCCCGAAGTGGCAAAAATAGTAAAGAAAATCCGATTAAGCAATGAAGACATAAGTAGTTTAATGGCTGATATTGAAAACTCCAAGACAAATGAAGAAGATGCCGTTAAAGGATGGATTAAACAACATCAATCTTTAGTCGATAGTTGGACTAAAATAGAGAAATAAAGTATTCACTATAGACTTCCGCCATCTGGTTGTCAATCAGAATGGTACATAAAACAAACCGCTATAATAGATTCTATTATAGCGGTTTGTTTTGATCTTAATTGTTCCCCGCCGAGATGAAAGACAAGTTCGCTCGGATAGAGCAAACCGAAAGCGGAAACAACTTCAATAATACCTGATACAGTGGAAAAAGGAGTTTTATTTTGAATTGCTCCATTTCCAATTAAGGATTTCGGGCATGTCCAGACCGTATTTATCAATGTATTTCTTGTGCTCAATGAGTTTATCTTGCACCAGCTTTTTCAGTTGGGCACCTTTTGCACCCAATTGGGGAACGCGATCAATCACATCCTCTACCAGATGGAATCGGTCGAGCTGATTTAAAACGGTCATGTCGAAATAAGTGGTAATGGTTCCTTCTTCCTTATATCCTCTTACATGCATGTTTTCGTGGTTGGTGCGACGGTAAGTCAACCGATGAATCAACCATGGATAGCCGTGGAAAGCAAAGACGATGGGTTTGTCTTTGGTAAACAAGGCATCAAAGGCTTCCTCATTCAACCCGTGGGGATGTTCGGTTGCGGGTTGTAGTTTCATTAAATCGACTACATTAACCACCCTTATTTTCAGTTCGGGCAGATGTTCACGAAGAATGGAAACGGCAGCCAGTGTTTCTAGCGTAGGTACATCACCGCAACAAGCCATCACCACATCCGGTTCTTGCCCTTTGTCAGTGCTGGCCCATTGCCATACACCGATTCCTTTGGTGCAATGCTCAATCGCTTCATCCATGGTTAACCACTGAGGAGCCTGATATTTACCCGCAATCACTACATTAACGTAATGTCTGCTTCGCAAGCAATGATCCCATACGGACAATAAACAGTTGGCATCGGGTGGAAGGTAAACGCGAACAATGGAAGCTTTCTTGTTAACTACATGGTCGATAAAACCGGGATCCTGGTGGGTAAAACCGTTATGTGCCTGTTGCCAAACGTGAGAGGCGAGCAGGTAGTTGAGCGAAGCGATTTTCCGTCGCCAAGGCAATCCGGCAGTTACTTTCAGCCACTTGGCGTGTTGGTTAAACATAGAATCTACGATATGGATGAAGGCTTCGTAACAGTTAAATAATCCGTGCCTTCCCGTGAGCAGATACCCTTCGAGCCAGCCCTCGCATTGATGTTCGCTCAGCATTTCCATGACACGTCCTTCCGTGGCAAGAAACTCATCGTTCTCTTTCGTGCGGGCATCCCATTGTCGGTTGGTAGTTTCAAACACAGCGTTCAGTCGATTCGACAGAGTTTCGTCAGGACCGAATATCCGGAAGTTTCGTTGCTCTTTATTGAGGTTGATCACTTCGCGCAGAAACACTCCAAGCTCGTGTGTGTCGGCAGCTTCGACAGCTCCCGGTGCGGGTACTTTAACGGCAAACTTCCGAAAGTCAGGCATCACGAGATCGTGCAGTAACAGTCCGCCGTTAGCATGAGGGTTAGCACCCATTCTTCGCTCTCCCTTAGGAGCCAGTTCTGCCAGCTCGGGTAGGAGATGGCCTTTTTTATCAAAGAGCTCTTCGGGTTTGTAACTTTTCATCCACTCTTCAAGCAACTTTATATGAGTAGGATGTTGGGCATCTGCCAATAAAGGAATTTGATGGGCACGGAAAGTACCCTCTATTTGTAGTCCGTCCACTTCTTTAGGTCCTGTCCATCCTTTGGGCGATTTTAGTACAATCATTGGCCAGCGTGGTCGGGTAGTGTCGTTATTGGCTCTTGCATTCTTCTGTATGCTACGGATGTTTTCGATAGTCTCATCCATCACGGAAGCCATGAGCTGATGCATGGTTTCCGGATCATCACCTTCCACATAATAAGGCGTCCAGCCACATCCTCTCAGAAATTGATCCAATTCTTCGGGCTCTATACGCGCCAGTATGGTGGGGTTGGCTATTTTGTAACCATTAAGGTGCAGAATGGGCAGTACGGCACCATCGTTAATCGGGTCCAGAAATTTGTTTGAATGCCAGGAGGTGGCCAGTGGACCGGTTTCGGCTTCACCATCACCAACGACGCAAGCTACAATCAATTCGGGATTATCGAGCACAGCTCCGAAAGCATGGCTGAGTGAATAGCCCAATTCTCCACCTTCGTGAATCGAGCCCGGACATTCGGGTGAAGCATGGCTGGGGATACCCCCCGGAAAGGAGAATTGAGTAAATAGTTTTTTCAGTCCTGCTTCATCTTGTGTGATTTTGGGATATACTTCGCTATAGGTACCCTCAAGGTAGGTGTTACCCACCACTGCGGGGCCGCCATGGCCGGGACCGGAAATATAAATCATATCCAGATCATACTTTTTGATGACTCTGTTTAAATGTGCATAGATAAAATTCTGTCCGGGGGTGGTACCCCAATGTCCGAGCAACATCGACTTTATGTGCGATAATTTGAGTGGCTCGTGCAACAGTGGATTGTCGCGCAGGTAAAGCTGGCCGACTGAGAGATAATTGGCAGCACGCCAATAAGCATTTATCTTCCGTAAATAATCTTTTGATAATGGAGTACTTTGGTCATCCATCCTCTCTCTGGTGATATCTTCTTCAGATATTTCGTTTGTTCCCATATTACTAAAAGTTTTATTGATTAAGTTATAAGTGCTATGACTAAATCAGTGAATAGTAGGTTACTATGCTTTTAGAACGTTGCAGTGGCTGTTTCTGTTTCGGATTCGGGCGATTTTATTATATATGTAATATCCGGAAGTAAAATGCGAATGGTGCTTATCCTAATAGGATAGATTTTTATAACGAAAAAAATCCCCGTAACCAAAAGATTGCGGGGACCTGATAAATTAAACTAGAAAAAAACAAATGGGAGGGCTTATTTGCCTAAAGCCTGAGCTACGTCTACAGCTACGGCAACGGTAACACCTACCATTGGGTTGTTGCCAATTCCGAGGAATCCCATCATTTCCACGTGAGCGGGAACTGATGAAGAACCGGCGAATTGAGCATCTGAGTGCATACGACCCATCGTGTCTGTCATACCGTAAGAGGCAGGACCGGCAGCCATGTTGTCGGGGTGAAGGGTACGGCCTGTACCGCCACCCGAAGCTACTGAGAAATATTTTTTACCCATCTCGATACATTCTTTTTTGTATGTACCTGCAACAGGGTGTTGAAAACGGGTCGGGTTGGTAGAGTTACCTGTGATAGATACGTCTACGCCTTCTTTGTGCATGATGGCTACACCTTCGCGAACATCGTCGGCACCGTAGCATTTTACTTTGGCACGGTTTCCGTCAGAATAAGCTATCTCGCGAACTACTTTCAGTTCTGAAGTGTAGTAATCGAATTGAGTTTGCACATAAGTAAATCCGTTGATACGGGAGATGATTTGTGCAGCGTCTTTTCCTAATCCGTTCAATATGCAACGAAGAGGTTCTTTACGAACCTTGTCGGCTTTAGCGGCAATCTTGATAGCGCCTTCGGCGGCAGCGAATGATTCGTGTCCGGCAAGGAAAGCGAAACATTTTGTTTCTTCACGAAGCAGACGGGCAGCCAGGTTACCATGGCCGATACCTACTTTACGATCGGCGGCTACAGAGCCCGGGATACAGAATGACTGAAGTCCGAGTCCGATTGCTTCGGCTGCATCAGCAGCTACTTTGCATCCTTTCTTGATAGCGATGGCAGCACCTACTACATACGCCCATTTTGCATTTTCAAAACAGATAGGTTGAGTTTCTTCACACGTTTTATAAGGATCAACTCCGTTAGCCTCGCATATTGCGTTAGCTTCTGCTATGTCTTTGATGCCGTTAGCGTTCAAAATATCAATAATGCCTTTGATACGACGGTCTTGACTTTCAAATTTTACTTCTCTAATCATTGTTTCTTTCCTCCTTATATTATTCGTGACGTGGGTCAATGTGTTTAACTGCTCCCTGTTCCGCTGTTACGCGTCCGTACGTGCCGGTTACTTTCTTCAAAGCTTCGTTAGCATCCGTACCCTTCTTAATTTCGTCCATGAACTTGCCCATGTGAACGAATTCGTATCCGCAGATTTCATCGTTCTTATCAAGGAAGATGTTTTTGATGTAACCTTCGGCCATTTCAAGGTAACGAGGACCTTTCGCCAATGTGCCGTACAGTGTACCGACCTGGCTGCGGAGACCTTTACCCAAATCTTCCAGACCCGCACCGATGATGAGGCCGCCTTCCGAGAAAGCCGACTGAGTACGTCCGTAAACAATCTGAAGAAACAGCTCGCGCATAGCAGTGTTGATAGCGTCACAAACAAGGTCTGTGTTCAAGGCCTCTAAAATTGTTTTACCCGGAAGAATTTCCGCTGCCATGGCAGCAGAGTGAGTCATACCGGAACATCCGATAGTCTCGATCAGGGCTTCCTGAATAACTCCTTCTTTAACGTTAAGCGTAAGCTTGCAGGCACCTTGTTGAGGAGCGCACCAACCAACACCATGTGTTAAACCTGAGATGTCAACAATTTCTTTAGATTTTACCCATTTTCCTTCTTCGGGTATGGGAGCCGGTCCATGATTCGGGCCTTTCTTCACAACACACATGTGTTCCACTTCGTGTGAATAAGTCATAATTAGCTCTTTTTTTAGTAAAATAATACAATTTCGTAACCACGATTCTCTAATCGCTCGCAAAGTTAGTCGTTTTATTGGTTTACGCAATTCGGCGTTTGTTAGTTTTTTGATAAAAATATAAATAAAAAGCGGTAAGTCTGAATATTGCAAAGTGGAGATTGCATTTGTACGCTTTCATGCTATTTACTATCATTTCAAACTATCTTATTTTTAATATATTAACAAAAATACAATTGCATCAAAATGCTATTTTTATCTATACTCCTTTAATCAGGATATAAGTCTTATTTTCTCTAATTTTTCTATAGTAACATAAATGTAGAATTGGTTACATTTATGTTGCCTTTTCCCTGGAGCAATTTAATCGATTGGCATTTTGTTATCTAAATTGTCGGCGATGGGGAGTTTAATTGATCAAAAGTCGCTGCAGGGACTGTCCCATAAGCATATTTAGCTTTCTATTCCCTATGAATAAGTCGTTATGGCGGGATATACCTCTTTTTTGATTAACCCGCTTTTTTCACAGTTTTCTTCCCTTGTTTACCCTGAAAAGCATTTCCAACAAATCATCCGTTCCATTTGTTCACGTCATCAGGCCTATTTTTTTATATCTTCCTTATTTACAATATTTTAGCTGCAATTTTTATTTTTTTGAAAAAAATCTTATTTATTTATTTGCTTATTTCAAATAGACGTGTTACATTTGCCGAAACAATTGTGCGATTTATGTTTTGTTTATCATATATTTATCGTACAAAAAGACATTTTTTTATTCACCTTTTTTTCATTTGCCCGAAGACTTTATGTGTCGGACAATTAGCGAAGCTTTGACTATAAGCTTCATCAAAGAACAAATAAAACAAATACCCTTTTTCTTTCTGTTTATCTTTCTACCGCTCAGTCTGAGGAAATCTTCCGTAAGTATTGGCATATAAATATTGCCCCAATTCCACTTATGTTTAATTGGCCCAGAGAGAAGATGAAATTAATCTTAATCTCCACCATTTTATGATTGTTAACCAGATGTATTGGTTTGCAGCCCGCACTCGTGCTAATCAAGAGATTAGCCTGAGAGAGTCATTGAAGAAATTGAATGTGGCTTTTTTTTTGCCTACACAGTTTGTGACTCGCATTTACAGTGATCGTCGTAAAAGAGTGGAGGTGCCTGTTATCAGCAACCTTATCTTTGTAAAATGTACCAAAGCGGATGCTTTTGCGTTAGTCAAAAACTATAGTTTAAAGCTCTCTTACATGAAAGATATTATTACCGGTTCCCTATTGGTCATTCCCGATCAGCAGATGGAACACTTCATGCTAGCCATGAATAGTTCTTCAGCTGAAGCCTCAATGTGCGAGGGCGATACATGTTTATCCAAAGGAGATAAGGTTCGCGTCATTAAAGGAGATTTAACCGGTTTTGAAGGTGAACTGGTACGTATTTCTGGTAAAACGTACGTCATATTGCGCATACCTCAAATACTGACTATCAGTATTAAGATTCCCCGGAACCATTTACAGAAGCTTGCTCCTTCAGTAACTGGAGATAAGCGCAATATCGAATTGTTATAACCCCCGTTTTTTAAATGTATCGTTATGAGTATGAGGCAAGTTACCCGATTTAATCAAGTCATTGCCGCCCTTTTAATAATAGGCGATGTAATCCTGCTGAACCTTATTTTTGTAGGGCTCCAATGCACGTTAAATAACTATATTGATTGTCATCTGTTCACCCACGAGTTACGTCTCAATCTGCTGTTGCTCACCATGTGTTATTTGCTTTGCACCAGCTTTTTTGGAGTCATATTGCACGAGAGAGTCATTCGTTCCGAGCGCATCATTAAGCACATTCTTAGCACTCTTTTTGCTCATTTTATCCTTTTTGCCATTGTAATCAATTTCTGGGACGACCGAAATATCTCTTTCTCCCTGCTCTTTATTTTTTATGCCGTTTCCGTACTTGCGCTCACTCTCTACCGCTTGCTATTCCGTTACTTCATCAAGCTTTATCGAAAGCAGGGCGGCAATATCCGTACGGCGGTTTACGTGGGTGGTGCTTCCAATATGGAAGAGCTTTATACCCTGATGACTTCCGATGCCACTTCCGGCTTTCGCGTATTGGGCTATTTTGATAACGTCTCTTCTTTTTCGGGTTTTTATCCTCCCGAATTGGGCTGCTTGGGCGATATATACGATGTCATTCCTTATCTTCGGCATCATGATATAGACCATCTCTACTGTTGTCTTCCGTCCAAACGAAGCGAAGAGATACTACCCATCGTTAATTATTGCGAGAACAATTTTATACGCTTCTATAGTGTGCCCAATGTGCGTCGATACCTCAAACGCCGCATGTGCATGGAGCTGATGGGCGACATTCCCATTCTTAGCATCCGCGAAGAACCGCTCTCGCAGTTCGAAAACCGTTTGCTTAAACGCCTGTTCGATGTCATTTTCTCTTTACTGGTACTTTGCACGCTCTTTCCTTTTATTTTTGTACTGGTAGCCGTCATCACCAAATTCACCTCTCCCGGTCCTATCTTCTTTAAGCAGAAGCGTAGCGGGCAGAATGGCAAAGAATTCTGGTGTTATAAGTTTCGTTCCATGAAGGTAAACGGAGACAGCGACACGCTTCAAGCCACCAAAGACGATCCGCGAAAAACAAAGTTCGGTAACTTCTTGCGTAAAAGTAATATAGATGAACTTCCCCAATTCATCAACGTACTCATCGGAGATATGTCCGTAGTAGGGCCTCGCCCGCACATGCTTAAACACACCAAAGAATACTCCGCATTGATTGATAAATTTATGATTCGCCACTGGGTAAAGCCCGGCATCACCGGTTGGGCACAAGTCACCGGCTTTCGTGGCGAAACCAAAAGACTCTCTCAGATGGAGGGACGTGTAAAACAAGATATCTGGTACATCGAGAACTGGACGTTCCTGCTCGATCTTTTAATCATATATAAAACGCTACGCAATGCCGTACGAGGAGAAAAGAAAGCTTATTAATGTATTTATACTGATAATGAAAGTTATATGAAGAAAACAAAATTGATCTTGCTGCTGTTGCCCTTTTGGCTGGCGGCCTGCACTTCCTATAAAAATGTGCCTTATTTGCAAAACGATTCCATTGTAAACAAAGTGGTGCAGGTACCTACTCTTTACGATGCCCGCATCCAACCCAAAGATTTGCTTACCATTGCCGTAAGCACTTCGCAACCGGAACTGGCTGTCCCGTTTAATCTTACAGTGCCTACTACCATTACTACTGCGCAGCAATATCTTACCAGCCAGCCATCTTTGCAAAGCTACCTGGTAGATAATAAGGGATATGTCGATTTTCCTATTGTAGGAGCGTTGCATTTGGGCGGACTTACCAAAGGAGAAGCCGAGATGCTGATTAAAGGTAGGCTAAAGCAGTACCTCAAAGAAGAACCCATTGTTAATGTACGTCTCATCAACTATAAAATATCTGTGATAGGCGAAGTAGCCCGTCCCAACACCTTTACCGTAGCCAACGAAAAAGTTAATGTGTTCGAGGCCCTTGCCCTGGCGGGCGATCTCACCATCTACGGACTTCGTAATAACGTAAAGCTTATTCGCGAAGACGAAAACGGCGCCAAACAGATTGTAACCCTCAATCTCAACGATGCCAACCTTGTGCTCTCCCCTTATTATTACCTGCAGCAGAATGATATTTTGTATGTTACACCCAATAAAGCCAAATCTCGTACCGCAGATATCACTACCAGCACCACTATCTGGATATCGGTAAGTACCGCTTTGGTATCCATTGCCAGCCTGTTGGTCAATATACTCAAATAAACAAAACATACTTATTAACTAACGTCTGCACCCTATGAAAGAAGAAGTCGAGAGCGAAAAAAATTATCCGGAGGCCGGAGAATCCCTGAACATACAAGAGTTAATTTTCAAATACCTGGCCTATTGGCCCTGGTTTGTAGTTTCCGTGGTGGCCTGCCTGGTGGTGGCCTTTCTCTACCTCAAGTTTACGACCCCTGTTTATAACATTTCCGCCACCATCATGATCAAAGACGATAAGAAAGGCAGCAGCAGTTCCATGGGGTCCGAAATGTCCGCCTTTCAGGATTTGGGCCTGTTTGCCGATAACACTAATTTCGATAATGAAATAGAAGTGCTCAAGGCCAAATCCCTCATTAAGCAGGTGGTTTACGAACTGAATACCTATTGCCGATACAGCGTTAAGTCCGGGTTTATAAAGTCCGATGTCTATACCCAAAGCCCGTTACTCATCACCATGGACCTTACGGATAATGATGCCATGAAAGGCACGCTGGATTTGGAAATTAAGATGCTCCCCGATTCTTCCCTTACCGTGAGCGGCACCTACGAAACGCAGGATGATACTCAGGAATTTGAGCAGACCGTGAAGAAACTTCCCGGCTTTATCACGACTCCTGCGGGGCGGCTCACAGTGGCTTATCGTCCGGGCACTCCGTTGCTTCTCGATGAAGATTTACTGGTAACCGTTGCTCCCGCTATCAACGTGGCAAAAGCCTATTTGGCTAACTTAGATATCTCGCCTACCTCCAAAACCACTTCGGTAGCTATTCTGTCGTTTAAGAACTCTAGTCGGCAACGCGGACAAGATTTTCTCAATAAACTGGTCGAAGTTTATAATCGCGATACCAATACCGATAAAAACATTGTCGGCACCAAGACCGAGCAATTCATTAACGATCGCATTGCCATCATCTCCGGAGAACTGGGCAGCACGGAAGAACAATTGGAGTCTTATAAGCGAGGTGCGGGGCTGACTGATTTGAAAGAGGATGCCCAGATCTATTTGCAAGAAAATTCCGATTACGAACAGAAAAAAATAGAAAACGGTACCCAGATCAATTTGGTGGATTATCTAAGTGAGTACGTTCGCAATCCTACTAATGCCGATGCGGTAATCCCTGCCAATGTAGGCTTGCAGGATATCTCCCTATCTGCCCTCATCAATACCTATAACGAGCAGGTGTTGGAGCGAGATCGCCTTTTGCGCACCTCTTCTCCCAGCAACCCTGTTATACAAAACTTGAACACCGGTATTCGTGCCTTGCATGGCAATATCCTTGCTTCCGTCGCTTCTGTGCGCAAAGGCCTATTGATTACCAAAGACGATATTGATCGCCAGGCAGGAAAGTTTTCTACTCGCATCAACAATGCGCCACAGCAAGAACGTATCCTTACTAGCATCTCTCGTCAGCAAGAGATCAAGTCCGGTCTATACCTCATGTTGTTGCAGAAACGAGAAGAGAACTCCATCACCATGGCAGCTACGGCAGATAATGCCAAACTCATTGATGAACCCTTGGCAGACAGTGCGCCTGTATCGCCTAGGAGTAAAATAATCCTGTTAGTAGCTCTTGTCTTAGGTTTGGGCATTCCGGTAGGAATCCTCTATCTGCTCGATCTACTACAGTATAAAATTGGTACCCGTCACGATGTGGAGAAACTCACCACCCTTCCAATCTTGGGCGATGTACCTCTTAATACCGATACCGAAGGCAGTCGTACCATTGTGGTACACGAGAATAAGAACAATCTCATGTCCGAAGCTTTCCGTACGCTACGTACCAACTTGCAGTTCATGCTCGGTAGTTCTGAGAAAAAGGTCATCCTCTTTACCTCCACTTCTCCTGGAGAAGGAAAAACCTTTATTTCCACCAATATGGCTGTCAGCTTAGCCCTCTTGGGCAAGAAGGTCGTGATGGTCGGTCTGGATATTCGTAAACCCCGCCTGGCAGAGCATTTTGGCTTTGATAAAAAGACGGAAGGAATTACCAAATACCTTTCCGGAGGTACGGACGATCTGGATTCATTGCTGATTATTTCCGATATCACGAAAGACTTACAAATCATCCCTGCTGGCATCATTCCTCCCAACCCCGCTGAGCTCTTGGCCAGTTCGCGGTTGGAACAAGCTATAGAGATCCTCCGTAAAGAGTTCGATTATATCATCCTCGATAGTGCCCCCGTAGGGCTCATCACCGACCCTCTTATTGCAGGTCGTGTAGCCGATCTCTCCGTCTATGTCTGTCGTTCGGAGGTAACCCATAAAAACGATTTTGAATTGGTTAATACGCTACGTCGGGAACATAAACTCCCTCATATTGCCATTGTGGTCAATGCGGTTAATTTAGAAAATAAGCGCTATGGATATGGTTACGGGAAGTATGGCTATGGACATTATGGAAAAAAGTATACATATGGTTACGGGTATGGATATGCGGATGCAAAAATTAGTAAAAAGAAGAAGAGATAATACCTAATATTTAAATTATGATTGATATGGAAAACATTCTGTTTCTTTTCATCCTATTATATAGCTTCAAATGGGTTATTATTGTTTTCTCTTTATTGCCTGTTAGCGTCTGGAATAAGAGAATACTTTCTAAATATAATAAAAAATATGAAGTTCGAAAAATAAATATTGGTACGGAAAATAATGTTAGAGTTTCTATTGCTAATTCTTCATCGTTATTGAAAATCGTCTCAAGATATATTACAGGATATCTTAGGTATCTGAATTTTCAAACAGGATTGATTCCCTCTCACCATATTAGAAATTTCTTATATAAAAAAGTTTGGTTAATTAACATGAGTGCTAACGTTATTATTTATTGGAAAGCTGAAATTCGTGCCTCTCAAAACCTTAAAATAGGTCGAAATTCTATTATTGGCGACAATTGTTTATTGGATGCAAGAAATGAAATAGAAATTGGGGAAAATGTAAATATATCATCTAATGTCTCGATTTATACAGAGCAACATGATCATCGAGATCCTTATTTTGCTTGTAACTCAGATAGAACATTTAAAGTAAAAATAGGAAATAGGGCATGGATTGGTCCTAATGTAATAATATTGCGTGGAGTAAAAATTGGCGAAGGGGCTGTTGTCGCAGCTGGAGCAGTTGTTACTAAAAATGTCGCAGATTTTACTTTGGTTGGAGGAAATCCAGCTAAGAAAATAGGCGATCGTAACCGAGACTTGAAATATGATTTGAGTGGTAGATATATTCCATTTTATTAATTGCTGTATTTTTATGAATGTTGGTATAAAATGAAATATATGAGATTTGAATACTTCTATAAATGTTGAAAAAATATACATCTAAATTATCAGATAATAAGAAAAAAATATTTGCGAATGTTTTTTGGGCATTTACGGGAAAGGTTATTAATATGGCGGGGGCCTTATTAGTAGGTATCCTAGTAGCTCGTTATTTAGGCCCTTCTCAATATGGTTTAATGAATTATGTAGTCAGTTATGTCACTATTTTTACTATTATAGCAACTTTTGGCTTAGATAATATTGAAATTCGTGAACTTTCTAAACAACCTCTAAATAGAGATACTGTATTAGGTACGACATTTCGTATACGGCTGTTTTTTGCACTAATAGCATTTTTACTTATAGGTGCTACTCTTTGGCTTTTTGAATCGGATTCATATACCTCAATAATGGTTTTGGTATATTCTTCTACAGTATTTTCTGGTTGTTTTAATGTTATTCGAAACTATTTTACTTCTATTGTTCAGAATGAATATGTTGTTAAGTCTGAAATATTGAGAACTATTATAGGCGCGTTAATAAAAATAGCTTTGTTATGGCTCAAAGCTCCACTAACTTATTTTATAATTGCTACGGCATTCGATACTGTTTTAGTTGCAAGTGGCTATATTTACGCGTATCATATTAAAGTTGGTAAATTTAGTGATTGGAAATATGATAAAACAATGGTATTTTTTATGTTAAAGGAATCATTCCCTTTAGTTCTTTCAGGTGCTGCGGTTATTATATATCAGCGTATCGATCAGGTCATGATTCGTAACATGATTGATAATGAATCTGTGGGATATTTTGCTACTGCAAGTAAATTTTTAGATCTTATCATTTTTGTGCCTAGTGTCATTAGCCAAACATTGACCCCATTGTTAATTAGAACAAAAACAACTAAGCCTGATATATATAAAGAAAGATTACAAATCTTTTTTAATTTAATTAATTGGGTTTCCATAATAGTGGTTACATTAGTTTCTCTTCTATCTTATTGGATAATCTATTTTACTTTTGGTTTGAAATATATGGATGCTGTTCCTGTGTTACAGATAATTGCTTGGAAAGCAGTAGGAACAGCTATGGCGTCTTCTTCAGGGCAAGTAATCGTTATAGAAGGGATACAAAAATTTGCTGTTATTAGAAATGTTGTAGGTTGTGTTGTATGTGTAGCTTTAAACTTTGCTCTTATTCCATCTTTTGGAATAATCGGTTCTGCTTATGCTGCAATTTTTACAGTTTTTTTTAGTGGTTATTTTACACATTATTTTATTCCTCAATATCGTTTTATAGCTAGAATGCAAACTCAATCTCTTCTTTCTGGATGGAGAGATCTTTTAAAAATAAAAAAAATATTATATGAAAATTAATATAATTGGTCAACCATTTTATAATATAGGAGATTATGCAGCCTGTAAAAATATCACCGATTTATTGGAGAATTCTGCTTATGATTTTAGTGTTATTACTGAAATAACGAATAAAAAAGATCCTTGGTTCGACAAGTTATTGGGCGGTAAATTGAAGTATTTATTACCGTCATATGGACGAAGACGATATATATTGTTTACTCTATTTTGTGTCATTTTTCCTTTTTTTGCTAAATTTGTTTTTAAAAATAAGGGATTAAAGGAAATTATTAACTCCGATTTTATATTAGTTGCTCCTGGTGGTTTGGAATTAGGCCTTTATCGTAACTGGAGACTATTATTTTATTTGTCTTTTGCTTATGCAAATAAAATCCCTTATGGGCTTTACTCTAGATCATTTGGTGGATTTTCTACTTGTACGTTTTTAGATAGGGTATTTAAATTAATTACCATTTTTATTTGCAGAAAATCTTGTTTTAATTCTTTAAGAGATATCATTAGTCAGAGAGAAGCAAAAAAGTATAATGTAAAGTATATATCTAGTATAGATATTGTTTTCTTGGAAAATAAAGTTGTTTCTGAATACGCTATTCCTTATCCAAAAGATAGTTATATTATTTTTGTTCCAACTTGGATCACTTGGCATCCTTTCTTTAAGAATATATCGGAATTGTCTTTAGATTCTTTTTATTTAAGCATTATAACAGAATTATTGGCTAAAACGAATAAGTTTATTTTGTTAATTCCTCATATGTATTATAACAACCAAGATGTGAATAATTATAAACGATTAATTCAAAAATTGAATAGTAATCGGGTTATCATTGTTGATAATTTACAGAGTTCTAATGATTATCAGAAGTTGTATTTAGATGCATCTTTTGCTATAGTAACAAGGTATCATCAGACAGTATTTGCTATAATGAATAAAACTCCATTTATTAGTTTAACTTATGAGAGCAAAATGACAGGAATGCTTTCTTTTCTTGGATTAGAAGATTACAGTTTCAGTATTTATGATTTAATAGCTTCTAATAAAGCAAGTGTTATCATAGACCGTTATGAAGATATTTGTCTCGATTTATCAAGAATTAGAAAGCAACTTAGTAAATCGGCTATGACTGCTAATAATATAGCTTTAGACACTTATGAGAGTTTCAACTTACTATTTAAGTAAAAACACTATTTCCGTTTTATTGGATTTAATACTTATTTATACACTGTTTTTGGGGTTTATAAGATGAAAAAGAGAGACTTTATTATTCTGTATTTATTCCCGTTGGTACTTTTTCAATTTTACAGTTATGTAGGATTTAGTCAATTTGTAATTAAACTATTGTCTTTTGTTTCTGTTCCATTACTTCTGATATATGTCTCTGATGTTTTGTTTCAACAAAATAATAGAACACGTTATTTTAAGATAATGCGATGGATATTCTTCTCTACAATATTATCTATGTTCATGGCATGGATATTTTGGGGGCAATCAATAGTGCTTGGTTATAGAGTAACTGCGGGTATGTTGGGATTGACTTACTTCTTTTTTCTCTGTAAAGTGAAGCCTCCAATAAGAGAATTAGAACGCATGATATGGATATTTGCCTTTGTTTATATTCTATTATGGTTGTATGGCATGAGTAAGGCACCTCAGCTCGTTTTTGGTTTCGACTCAGATAGAGAACTTGATGATTCTAGAGGTATTTTTCGATTGATTATTATAGGTAAATCCTTTATTATTGCTGCCTTTTTCTTATCATTAAATAAATTTTCGTTTTTGAAAAAGAAGAAATATTTAATTCTTGTCATCTTCTTTTTTGTTTTTATAGTATTGCAAGTTGTTAGACAGGTTATTCTTTTTTCTTTTCTTGTTGGCTTGTATTATATACTTAGGAATAATAAAAAAATGTGGTTATATCTTGCATTAGCTTTTATGGTGTTGTATTTTTCTCCACAAATAATAAAGATTAGTGATGATAGTGTTTTGGGTAAGCTTATAGCCCTCTCTGAAAATCAAGCTGAAAATCAGCGCTCTGGAGATGAAAATATACGTATACAAGAATATAAATTCTTTTTTAATGATTATTCTAAGAATATATTAACAACTTTTTTTGGGAATGGTATGCCTCATGCAAATAGTTCTTATGGATATTCTAATGAACGTATTAAAAAAATGAAACGATATTTTATGAGCGATGTAGGATATGCTCAAATGTTTGTAGTTACTGGAATATTAGGTCTATTCCTTTATTTCTTATTGTTTGGAAAAGTATTTTTTCAATCTGTCTCAGAAGAATTTATGTTTGCTAAGTTATTTATTATATATCAGATACCTGCCAATATTGCTGCATCGTGGTATTCTACAGCAGATAATATAATTATGATTTGCATCTGTATTTATATTCTAAATACTATCTATAGTCGAAATTATTTATTAAATAGAAATGATAAGAGCTATGAAATATACAATAGCAATACCAGCATATAAAGCGAGTTTCTTAGCGATTTGTATTCAAAGCATCCTTAATCAAACTTTTTTCGATGCTGATTTTTATAGAAAGCCTAATATTGGAATGGCATTACAGGCTAAAAAAGATTTTCCAGACCTTGAGTGGAATAAATGTTTAATGATTGGCGATAGTGAAACTGATATGAGATTTGCTATGCAATGTAAGATGAAAGGTGTAAAGATATGATACATATTTCTTATTTGACTTATGACTCATGGTGGGATACTGATGTTGATATAATTGAAGCCTTAACAGAGGGTTATGATATTGATGTCTTTGTTGCTTCCCCATCTGTTAATTATAAATATACTAGAAAAGAAATTGATGGTAAAACTAAGGTTATCAACATAAAATCTCGTTATCGTGATAGAGATTTAAGAAAGATATTCTCATCAATTACTCTTTTTTTTAGTTTCTATAAAAAATACCTAAAAGAAAAAGGTTTAGTTTACTATGTATGGGGTAACTACTCAGGTCCTTCAAAGTTGCAAATAGTATCGTAATTGGTCTTGTTGTTCATATCCGGTTGATAATCTATGAGTCCTTTTTTCTTTTTTTTGTATTGGTCTTTACCTTTGCCCTGTGGAAGAAAAATTGAATGATATCCCTTTTATCCTCTCTACTTTATATGAGGAGTTGAATTCCCTTCGCAACAAGTTTTCCATTGTTGGAAAGGAGAAAAAGACTCTTCTCAAAGAGTTGTCTTCCAAAGATCGTCTTCTAAGTTTGAAGGATCAAGAGATAAAACGACTCACCGGTGAGAACCTCAAGCTTCAAAAGAAACTGTCCTCTTTTGAGCTTCCGGTGAAGAACAGCCATGATAGCAGTATCCCGGGCTCAAAGAATCCGATCGCAAGTGCACAAATATTGCGCACTCGTTCGCTTCGCGGGAAATCGGATCTGCCCACCGGAGGGCAGCCCGGTCATGCGGGACATACTTTGGAGTATTGTTCTCATCCGGATGTTATTCAAACCCACGTGTGTGAGTATTGTAGGCATTGCGGAAGTTCTTTGTCAGACATTCCCTACACAGAGCAAGGTGCACGTCAGGTCATTGATCTTCCTGCCATAGTCCCCGTAGTAACCGAACATCGGATTTATAGCAGAGAATGCACTTGCGGACACATCAATAAAGCAGATTTTCCGGTGGATGTTCGTTCCAGAATATCTTACGGCCCCCGCATACAAGCGTTTATCTCTTACACTAACACCGTTCAGATTTATAAAGAATTTCCTGAAGGATTGTCCAAAGCCACACTGGTGACTGACCGACACAGTTCCTATTTCTGCATACCGGTAAAAGAGCATCAGATTTGTCTGGCTCATTTGTTGCGGGAATTGAACTATCTGAGTGAACTCAATAAGAAGCAAACATGGTCCCAAAGGTTTCTCGAGCTACTGCGGGATGCCATCCACCAAAGGAAGACTAAGAAGTGGGAAAATATACCGAGGCAGGAGTTTGAACAAAAGCTCGACGAGCTGTTAAACGAACCCTTGTGGCAGTACCAAAAAGAGTTTTGGGGATTCAGAAAAGCGTTGGCAAGAAAAAAGGACTATATATTCAAGTTCTTGTATGACCCGGATGTACCCTACGATAACAATGCTTCAGAAAGTGCGATAAGAATCATCAAAACTGAACTAAAGGTTTGCGGATGCTTCAGAAGTGAAAAAGGAGCAGACACATTCATGCAATTACACTCAATCGTAGATACCGCAAAGAAAAATCAAATCTCAAGATATAAGACCCTACTGGCAATTGCGAAAATGCCAGCAGAGGATCACTGTAAACCTAAAGAACAGCCTGAGTAGTTACTGTATGGGGGAATAATCCTTATTTAAATTTACTTCTTATATTATTTATATCTCCTAAAAAATCCATAATAGGATTTCATAATTATATAGAGCATATTGATGCACCTTGGTGGTTGAAATTTCACAAATCTATTTTTCATAAACTGTATTCTCGTTTTCATTTTTATTATTTATTGCAAAAGAATAAATTTGATGTTGATTTTCCTCATAAAAAGAGTTTTTATACAGAAATGCCTTTGAAATATTTTGGACCTCCTCAGAATATAGTGACTATCAAGCAAGAGTTAAAAAGGACATTTTTGTTTTTTGGCGCTATACGAGAATATAAAAGATTAGATTTGTTTATACAGGCTGCTAATGTAATAGGTAATGGAGCACATTTTGTGATTGCAGGAAGTTGTAAGGATTGGAGTATTTATGAATCACTGATAGATATAAATAGTAATATATCGTGCTATATACAATTTATTGATAATGATATGATACCAGACTTATTTACACAAAGTGATTTTTTGGTATTACCCTATAGTGATACAACTCAATCTGGGCTACTACTTATAGCTTATAAGTATAGTTTACCTATTATAGCTATCAATCATTCATACTTTAATGATATGGTAACAAATGGTGAAAATGGCTTTATTTTAAATGAAAATACTGTGGATTCATTAGTCTCTATTTTAGATTATTGCATAAATATGCCTGAAGATAAGTTGAATAATATTAAATCAAATCAATCAGAGTATTCTATAAAATATATGAATCATACTGATGTTGTTTCAACTTTTACTTTATTTATTGATAAATATATTTCATGCAATGCTAATTTGAAGAGTTTATCTTAATTCTATTGTTTTTTATTTTAACTTGTAGTATGTCTAAAAAAATTCTTTTCATTTCTAACTATAGCCTTTTATACGGTGCTAATCGTTCCCTTCTAACAATTATTGAACATATGAAAGAAGTGGGATATGAGGTTTCAGTATTATATCCATCGAATGGGGAAGCGGTGAAATTGTGTATTCAGAAAAAGATAGCATGTATAGTTATTCGTTTCTATCCTCAAATATTATATATAAAGCCTTCACTTAGGTATTTAGCTGTGCCATTTCTATTCCTTTGGAATATTATAATTTTTCCCTATTTGTTATATGTTGTAGCTAAAATAAATCCTGATGTTATATATTCTAATACTTCGGCTGAAAATATGGGAATTTTAATTGCTAAAGTTTTGAAAAAGAAACATATTTGGCATATTAGAGAGTTTATGAAGGCCGATTATAATGCTTGTTTTATTGGAGGGAGAAAATTGAAAAAGAAATATATTTCTATAAGTGATTTTGTTATATTTGTCTCAAATTCAGTGCGAAATAATGTATTGTTAGATTCACTCTCATTAGTGAATCATAAGGTTATATATAATGGGGTAGATGTACCGGAACTAACTTTTTCTAAAAAAACAATAAGACAAGATGTTAATTTTGGTATTGTTGGGATATTAGATCCTGCAAAAAGGCAAGATTTAGCTATTACGTATTTCCGAGATATTCTTTTTATCTATCCAAAAGCGAAATTGCATATTTTTGGTGATAGAGAGAGTAAATACAAAACGTATTTGCTTCGATTGATAAAATCATTAAATATTGAAAACTCCATTGTTTTTCATGGATTTGAGAATGACTATACTAAAATATATTCTTTATTAGATATTGTTTTTATGTTTTCAAGATCTGAAGGCTTTGGCAGAGTTACCGTTGAAGCTATGATGCATGCTATACCGGTCATTGGATTTGATAATGCAGGAACATCTGAGTTAATTGACGATGGTATAACAGGGTATTTGTTTAATGATAAAAAGTCATTTGTTTCTTCAGTAAGACAAGTCTTAAGTTCTGAGGTTAAATTTAATAATATTAGAAAGCAAGCTTTAATAGTATCTCATCAAAAATTTTCAGTATGTAAATATTGTTCAGAAGTTGAATATGTTATAAATAATGAGTTGAATTTTTTAGATAAATAGCAAGGAGGTAGATCATTATGATTTCAGAAAAAAGTATTATATTAATTACGGGAGCATCAGGTTTTATTGGGACAAATTTGGTGGATTTCTATGAAAATAAAAAATGTAAAATTGTTAATTTTGATAAAAAAGCACCAACTAAGCGTCAACAAGAAAAATATTGGGTGCAGGGGGACATAATGAACTTATCTGAATTAGAGCAGGCTTTCACTAAATATAATCCTACAATAGTAGTTCACTTAGCGGCTAGAACAGATACTTTAAGTGATAAACTGGATGACTACAAGGAAAATTTTATAGGTACAGAAAATATTATTAAAACAATAGACAAAACAAACAGTGTTAAGCATGCTTTGTTTGCGTCTACACAGTATGTTTATAAGTCAAAAGAGGTACCTTTTGGGGTTGATGATGACAATTATGCTCCTCACACGGTTTATGGAATTAGTAAAATGAATAGTGAGGAAATAATTAGGCATTCTAATATGCGTTGTATGTGGACAATTTTTCGTCCTTGTAATGTCTGGGGACCTTGGCACATGCGCTATCCTGATGAATTGTGGAAAGTTATAGCAAAAGGTTATTATATCCATCCTAGCCATAAACCAGTAATACGAACTTATGCATATGTGAAGAACTTGGTTTATCAATTGGATAAAATAATTAATGCTGAACAAAATTTAATTGATAAGAAAACATTTTATCTTGGAGATATGCCTATTGATTCTTATATCTGGTTGAATGAGTTTTCCATTCAATTAAGAAATAAAAAAATATTGCGAATTCATAAAATATTTTTTGCATATATTGCTGTTATTGGAGATGTTTTGCGGCAATTAGGGATAAAATTTCCTCTATATTCGCAAAGATATCATAATATGGTAGAAGATTTTTATGCACCAAGTAATATAACAATGCAATTATTTGGTACTCGAAATAATGATATAAGTCAAAATGTAGCTGAAACGATAGAGTGGTTAAAAAGTGAGGGGGCCGAATTTTTTCAATATTGGAATGGTGATAAATAGTTACACTTTTATTTCTTTTGAATAGCCTTACTTTGCAATAAATTGTAAAATTATTTAATATTAGATCACATGGTTCATATTTTTTTAATCTAGTTTTTAGTTATGGTAAAATTGAGAAATGCGTGCATCTTGAAATTTAAGAATGAATTACTACTATTGCCAGACAAGAAAATTCTGATAAATACAATAAATGCACATTCTTATAATGTTGCTCGCCATGATTTGTTTTTTGATGAAGCGTTGAGGAAGGGGGGCGCATTAATTCCTGATGGGGCTAGTATTGTTCTAGCCTTTAGGTTTTTACGTGCTGAGAAAATAGAGCGTATTGCAGGATGGGATTTATTTCAGTTTGAAATGAATCTATTAAATGAAAAAGGAGGTAAGTGTTTCTTCTTAGGTAGTAGTGATAAAGTGTTGAAACTTATAGTTGAAAAATCAAAATCTATTTATCCTAATATAGAAGTGTTAGCGTATTCTCCTCCTTATAAACCCGAATTTACAGAAAAAGAAAATCAGGATATGATCTCGGCTGTAAATCAGGTAAACCCTGATTTGCTTTGGATCGGGATGACGGCTCCTAAGCAAGAGAAATGGGCTTATGTTCATTTAGATGAACTAGATGTAACTTGTCATATAGGTACTATTGGAGCGGTCTTTGACTTTTTTGCGGGAACTGCGCAGCGGGCGCCGATATGGTGGCAAGAGCATGGACTGGAATGGCTGTATCGGTTAATAAAAGAACCAAAGAGGATGTGGAGAAGGTATCTTATTGGCAATACCTTATTTTTATGGAATATATTGAAAGAGAAAATTAATACTTAAGCAAAATGCGACGAGTTATATTGTCTGTTTTCTTTCTTATTTTATTATTGGGTAAATCTTATGCTCAATTTCCTTATGGAACTACAGGGTTGCTTCACATGCCTACGGCTGATATGCAGCAAGATAAGACTTTTATGTTTGGAGGTTCTGCTCTGAATGAGCATGCTACTCCTGGATGGAAATATAATACGTATAATTATTTTATAAACATTACACTTTTTCCATTCTTGGAAGTTGCTTATTCGTGTACAATGAATAAAGGCGTAAAGGGAGATTATTGGCCTGAATCTACTTGGGGAAAGTTTACTAATCAGGATAGGCAATTTTCCGGTAGATTAAGGATTTTGAAGGAAGGGCAATTATGGAAATATATGCCAGCTATAGTGCTTGGTGGAAATGATGTCTTAACACGTGATTGGCAAGGGTCAGGAGAAAATTCAGATTCAGGCTTTGGAACTCCTGTGGCTAAAGGAAATGGGAAATGGAACCGTTATTATATTGTATTGACAAAGCATTTTGATTTGAGAGGGGAATTGGGCATTCATGTTGCATATGTATATAATAGGCGAATAGATAATCCTCTTAATGGTCCTGCTTTTGGAATGAATTGGAAACCTTACTTCCATAAGAACCTGAATGTGATGGCAGAGTATGATTCTAAAACGCCAAATTGTGGCTTGGGATATAGCTTTTGGAAAGATCATATAAACTTTGTAGGTGAATTGAATGACTTTAAATACGTATCTGCATCTGTGATTTTTAAAGTTCACTTAAAATAGAAATAAAAAATCTAACATAACTACTGAATAAGTATGAAAAAAGTAGCATTAATATCTGGTATTACCGGACAAGACGGCTCTTTCCTAGCCGAACTTTTAATAGAAAAAGGATATGAGGTACATGGAGTATTAAGACGCTCTTCGTCTTTTAACACCGCACGTATAGAACACCTTTATCTGGATGAATGGGTGCGTGATATGAAGCAAAGTCGTTTGGTGAATCTTCACTATGGGGATATGACGGATTCCAGTTCATTGATTCGTATTATTCAGGAAGTAAAACCCGACGAAATATATAACTTGGCTGCTCAGAGCCATGTAAAGGTTTCGTTTGATGTTCCTGAATACACCGCGGAAGCGGATGCGGTAGGAACTTTGCGTCTGTTAGAGGCTGTTCGGATATTAGGTCTGGAGAAGAAAACGAAAATTTATCAGGCTTCTACTTCGGAACTCTATGGTTTGGTGCAAGAAGTGCCTCAAAAAGAAACGACTCCATTCTATCCTCGCTCTCCGTATGGAGTTGCAAAATTATACGGTTTTTGGATTACAAAGAATTATCGTGAAAGTTACGGTATGTATGCTGTTAACGGTATTCTATTTAATCATGAAAGTGAACGCCGCGGAGAAACTTTCGTAACTCGTAAAATCACGTTGGCAGTAGCTCGTATTGCACAAGGATTACAAGATAAACTATACTTAGGTAATTTGGATTCACTGCGTGATTGGGGATATGCAAAGGATTACGTGGAATGTATGTGGCTAATCTTGCAACATGAAACTCCTGAAGATTTTGTAATAGCAACAGGCGGATATCACAAGGTGCGTGAGTTTGCAACATTGGCTTTCAAAGAAGCTGGAATTGAACTTCGTTGGGAAGGTGAAGGAGTGAATGAAAAGGGTATTGATGTATCTACAGGAAAAGTCTTGGTAGAGGTTGATCCTAAATATTTCCGTCCATCAGAGGTAGAACAATTACTGGGTGATCCTACTAAGGCAAGAACATTGCTTGGATGGAATCCTACAAAAACTTCTTTCCCTGAATTGGTAAAGATCATGGTAGAACATGATATGAAGTTTGTGAAAAAGCTTCATGCGAAGCAAGTTGATTGATAATAGAAGAGATAAAATGAATAAGGATTCAAAGATATACGTAGCAGGTCACCATGGCTTGGTGGGCTCTGCTATTTGGAATAATTTACGTCAGAAAGGTTATACTACTCTGGTGGGTAAAAGTCATAAAGAGTTGGACCTAATGGATGGGATGGCTGTTCGTGAATTCTTTGATGCGGAACAACCGGAATATGTTATTTTAGCTGCTGCGCATGTTGGTGGAGTTATGGCGAATAGTTTATATCGAGCAGATTTCATCTATAAGAATCTACAGATTCAGCAGAATGTGATTGGAGAGAGCTTCCGCCACAATGTCAAGAAATTACTTTTCTTAGGGAGTACTTGCATTTACCCAAGGGATGCGGTGCAACCAATTAAAGAAACAGAGTTGCTAACTGCTCCATTGGAATATACCAATGAACCCTATGCTATTGCTAAGATTGCAGGATTGAAGATGTGCGAAAGCTTTAACTTGCAGTATGGCACGAACTACATTGCAGTGATGCCCACGAACTTATACGGTCCGAATGATAACTTTGATTTGGAACGTAGTCATGTACTTCCTGCTATGATTCGTAAGATTTATTTGGGCAAATGCTTAAACGAAGGTAATTGGGGAGCGGTATGTAAGGACTTAAATAAGCGACCTGTAGAAGGTATTACAGGTGATCATAAACCTGATGAGATTATTACTGTTTTGAAAAAATACGGTATCTCAAAGAATCAGGTAGAGCTTTGGGGTACGGGTAAGCCATTACGTGAGTTCCTCTGGAGTGAGGAGATGGCGGATGCAAGTGTTCATGTCTTAGAGCATGTGAATTTCGAAGACTTGAAAGGTACGGATAAGGATGTACGCAATTGCCATATCAATATCGGCACCGGCAAAGAATTGAGCATACGTGAATTATCGGTATTGATTGTAAAAACGGTGAAGTACAAAGGAGAGTTGGCTTTTAATAGTGACAAACCTGATGGCACTATGCGCAAGTTAACAGATGTGACTAAGTTACATGAACTCGGTTGGCAACATAAAATAGATATCGAAGAAGGTGTTGAACGGATGTTTGATTGGTATTTGTTCTAATTTATTTTTATAGCCTATACTGAGCAATAATCAGGTAGTAATAATGGCTGGCGGCATGGGGCGCTGCTTCTGCAAGATGAGTACATTTGTGCTCTAAATAGTTTATTGTTGTTTACGCGCTTAATATTCGGCTCTTGACTTGTATTTCCAGCATTCCTATATTTGTGATATAGGAATAAATCAGTTATTATACCGAAGCGAGAAGACTATTATTTGATGTGGAGTTGTTCCCCAAAAGGAAGGTATACCTAATGAAATTTCGGTTGAAAGGTTTTGTGTTAGCAATGGTTTTGTCTACCGTGAGTTTGAAATGGTACAAATAAATACGCTGTAATTCTTTTGCTTCTACCCAAATTACCGGTATTCCTTTGGATAATGTCTGCGTGGGGAAAGAATCTTCAAAAGATGTATTGCTATTGACAAGTCTGTTTGGGCGAATGGTAAACTTAGCATTCAATGTGTCCGTATTTTATTTGCAGATGGTAGGGAAATCAGAAAACGTGGTATTAACCTGTTGCTGTCTATTGAGTTACTGCGTAAACTTGCCCTTTGATATTTTTGTTTTGATCAGTAAACTATACTTATTATAACAATCAAGGACCTACCGATATGCGTTGTGGCATTGATAAATTATCTTATATTTATTGATACGAACTAAAATGCGCAAAAATTCTTGTAGCGGTGATGTTTTCATTTTTATGTAGAAGAGCTGCAAGGCGTAAAGATCCTTTGTTTGGATACTGAGCTAAATCTGATTTTCTCCAATGAGAGAATCTAGAAAACAATATGACTTACTGTTAAAGAAAATGGAGCTAAATTGAGTTATAAGAGGAAGAATAGCAGCGGTTTAATCTGAGAACTTGGTATAAGTGTCGTTTCTATTGTTGGCTCGAAGAATACGTCTAGTATGGAAAATGGTGTTTTCTTGAATAGTGGCATAAAAGTGATTAAGGAAGAAGAGAAATTTTCTGAAATGAAAAACGCATACATGATATTGAGATGGAAATTGACATCTTAGAAAGAGCGTTGGACATCATTGCCTATAACGATTGCTGGTTTGTTGAACTGTTGAAAACATTGTGAAGTTTGGCTGATCGATCCTTCGTAAAGGCTCAATATGATAATATTCATATTGACAAATAATTTACTAATCGAAAAACCTAAATCTCAAATATAACTATTTTGTATTTTAGATAAACTGTAAATTAATAATTATATAAAATATTCTGTGATGAATAAATCCAGGTTGGCAATAGTGATTCCTGCTTATAAAAGTACGTATTTTGATCAGGCATTAAATTCTATAGCAGAACAATCTTGTCATGATTTTACTTTATACATTGGTGATGATAATAGTTCTGATAACTTAGAGTCTATAGTTGATAAATATGTTGGTCGAATTAATATAGTTTATAAACGTTTTGACTCTAATTTAGGAGGAAAAGACTTAGTTGCTCAATGGGAACGTTGTGTGGATATGGTAAATGAAGAAGATTGGGTCTG
Source organism: uncultured Bacteroides sp. (assembly GCF_963677715.1). NCBI lineage: Bacteria > Pseudomonadati > Bacteroidota > Bacteroidia > Bacteroidales > Bacteroidaceae > Bacteroides > uncultured Bacteroides sp. Next base: position 626,161 of record NZ_OY782495.1, on the reverse strand, counting down.
GTTATTTTCTGATGATGATACGATGGATGAGAACTGTGTCTTTGAATTTTATAATTCTCTTAAAGAAACAGGTGCTTGTTATGATCTATACCATTTTAATGTAGATGTAATAAATAGCGAATCTCGTATTATTTCTAATTCTGCTAATTTTGATTATCCTAAGATTCTTAGTTGCATTGATTTCTATAAGAAGAGATTAAATGGTTCTCTTCCTTGTTATGTTGTAGAGTATGTGTTTCGTAAACAAGCATTTTTGAATGTTGAGCGTTTTCAAAGCTTTGATTTGGCGTGGGGAAGTGATGTTGCTACTTGGGCTAAATTATCATATTCTAAAGGCATCTATACTATCCCGAAAGGAAGAGTGAAATGGCGTTATAGTAATGTTAATATATCTCCTAATATTTCTAAGATTGTTTTAAAAAGGAAAATCAATACAGTAGCGGAGATGCTCAATTGGTTTAAAGTATTTTTTAAAGATCGAGGAATAAATGTATCACTTTTTAACTTTAAAATGCTATTGGTGCGCTTGTCTTTTTTCTCATTATACTTAAATAATGTAATTTTAATAAATGTCTTTGATAAATATTTTGAGTTAAATAAAGGCTATAAATTTTATCGTTTTCCCTTATTGTTTTTTGTTTTTACATATTTGTCTAGTTATAAAATATATAAATTAATTACTAAATAATAAAAATGGATTTAAAAAATACTATTAACTCGCTACTACCTTTGAAAATTAGAAGTACTCGTTCTCTTTTTTTATCATATTACTATGATTATAAAAGGTATTGTAAATACGCTGTTTTTGGGAATAGAATAGATTCAGAAAAACAATTTAGAGGAGTCTTGACTTATCATTATCATGTTATAGAAAAGGGATTAACTATGCCTGAACCAAGATTGGGCTTTGCTAAGGAGAAAATATCTTTTTTGATTCATTTATGTGAAAGATATATGGATAAAAAATATGATTTATCAGCATTAGCATTTATTCATTCTGTGGAGATTTTAAATGAATATGTTAAGTTTCACGTAGAAAGAAATTATTTATTAGATGATGATGTAGTCTTAAAAATTCATCAATTGTCTAAATATACTGGTATCCAAAATTTTGTAAAGCAAAGTTATATTAGTAGAGATGTTTTTTTTGCTCATAGGCGAGACTCTTTTGATCTATTTTCGATGTCAAGGCATACTGTCAGAAATTATTCTTCGAAAAAAATACAATTAGATATTTTACATCGTTGCGTAGAATTGGCTCAAAACACCCCTTCTGCTTGTAACAGGCAGCCCAATCGTGTTTATATCGTTAAGAATAGGGATGCTATAAACAGTGTATTATCTTTGCAAAATGGGAATAGAGGATTTGGTAATTTAGCAGATGCTTTAATTGTTTTTACTTCTGAAATATCTGTTTTTAGAGAGAGTTCTGAGCGACATGAAGCGTATTTAAATTCAGGTATGTATATTATGACGTTTATAAATGCCTTGCATTATCATGAAATAGGTTCTTGTTCTTTGAATTGGAGTGTATCTGCTCGGAAAGATAAAGCTTTGAGGAAATTATTGAATATTCCTGCAAGCGAAGCTGTATGTATGATTTTGTCATGTGGTTATGTTCCTGATTTTTTTCATTTAGCTTCTTCTCCTAAAGCTTCATGGAAAGAAATCTGCATAGATGTATTATAAACGAATGATCTTATGAAATTTAAAAAAATTGCTTTAATTACTATTCTGGATAATATTAATTTGGGTACTTACTTACAAGCACTTGCTTTAGGGCTTGTTTTTAAACAGAAAGGATGTGAAGTTGAAATAATAGATTATCATAGGAAAGTCACAACTTTAACGTATGTAATAAAAACAACTTTTAAAAAAAACGTAGTAAAAATATTGTATAATATATTATATAATATTCCGGAGACATTTTATTTAAAAAACAAGGATCGTCGATTTTTGCGCAATTATTTATCTTTTTCTTCTATTAAGTATACATCATATCAGGCTTTAAAAACGAATCCTCCTAAAGCTGATATTTATGTTACGGGTAGTGATCAGGTATGGAATAGTGTTTATAATCGTGGTATAGAGAGGGCTTTTTATTTGGATTTTTTGCCTCTTAATACTACCGCTTGCAGAGCTGCATATGCTGCGAGTATTGGTATGGATATGTTTCCAAAGGACGAAGTTAAAGAGACTAAATCTTTAATAGCGAGATATGATTATCTTTCTGTTCGTGAAACTCATGCTAAAAAAATACTAAATGAAATAGGCTTTGACAATGTAGAAATTGTACTTGATCCCACTCTGTTGTTGTCTAAATCTGATTGGGCTAAGTTGATTAATAATAATGTTTTTTTTAAAAGAGAGCAATATCTGTTGATATACAGTGTTGAAACGAATAAAGAGAATTCTATAATCAAGAATATCGCTACTCAGATAGCGAAAGAGAAAGGATATGCTATCTACAATGTCTCATGTAATGACTACTTTCATAAATTGAGCTTCTGTGATCGGAATTATATGAGAGCAACTCCAGATCTTTTCTTAAGTTTAATGTATAATGCTGACTTTATTGTAGCTAGCTCATTTCATGGTACTGCTTTCTCTATAAATATGAATAAAGAATTTTTGTCTATTACTCCGAATAAATTTAATTCAAGAGTAAATAGTCTATTAGACTTATTTGATTTAAAAAATCGCTTGGTGACAGATTTTAATTTTCAATATGAGAATATGGAATTTATTGATTATAATAAAATAAATGTTTTGTTAAAAAAAGAAAGAGCTACGTCTCTTATGTATATTGATAAAGTAATTGAATCAGATAGGTCGCTATAAATATTATATATGAAATCTGTTTATATATTTCCATCTTATAAGACTTCTGGGAAAGGCGAGAATAATTATATTAGATTTTTCCATTTATCATTTATCAATAATGGATATACTGTTCATAATAGATGCTCATTCCTCAAGGTTGCAGGGCTCATTTTTAATATAAATTCAGACGTTTTTATTTTTCATTGGATTGATGCTTTTCCTTTATTTAAATTGGCTAGTATACAAATTTTTATTTTTAAAATATACGTCCATATCTTGCGAATGCTTAGAAAGAAAATAGTTTGGATATTGCATAATAAATGCCCACATTCAGGAAATGATAAACAAAATGTAGAAGCTTTTAAATTAATGGAGTTTATGGCTCACTATGCAGATGTTGTTATTGCACATTCTAATGAAGGTATTAGTTATTACAAATCTATGTATATGGTTAAATATGGTTTTAAAGCACATTGTATACCACATCCTGTATATTCTACTGAAATTATACCTTCTAATAAAATTATTTGGGATTTTATCATTTGGGGAAGTATAATCCCTTATAAGAATATATTACCTTTTATTACTTTTATACATAATCGTCCTTTTTATAAAGATAAGAGAATATTAATATGTGGTAAATGCTCTGATTCTTCTTACGACACTATGTTGAATGAATATGTTAAGATGAATTCTAACATAACCTATATTAATGAGTTTATTTCAGATGAAACGTTGAAAGAATATATAGCTTCCAGTCGTTGTGTTCTATTTACATATTCACCAAGTACTGTGTTATGTTCGGGGGCATTAATCCACAGTCTTAATTTCTCCAAGCTTATTATAGCACCAAATGTTGGTAATTTCCTTGATATAAAAGGAGCTGTTTTGTGTTATGATACTTTTAAAGACATTGAATTCATGAAAATAGATGATAATAAAGCTGTTCTTTCAGCTGTAACAGCTTATATTGAAAATAATAAATGGGAAGATTTTCCCAAAAAGGTTTTCGAATGCATTTCATGAGGGCTCAAAAAATGACTTTACATTTTTCTTTGATGAGAAATTTATATGGTACATTTTATTAATGAAATTTTATAGTAATGATTGTAAACTATTTTTAGAAATATGAATATAGCAGTAGTTGGTACAGGGTATGTAGGCTTAGTGAGTGGCACATGTTTTGCAGAAATGGGTGTAAATGTAACTTGCGTAGATGTAAACGAAGAAAAGATTCAAAGTCTTTTGAATGGTAAAGTCCCTATTTACGAGCCTGGTCTGGATGAAATGGTCTTGCGTAACTACAAGGAAGGGCGATTACGCTTTACTACTGACTTAATTTCTTGTATAGATGATGTTGATATTATATTTAGCGCAGTTGGTACTCCTCCGGATGAAGATGGTTCTGCTGATCTGAAATATGTTCTTGAAGTAGCACGGACTGTAGGACGTAACATGAAGAAATATTTGGTGTTGGTTACCAAGAGTACGGTACCTGTAGGTACGGCTAAAAAAGTAAAGGCTGTTATTCAAGAAGAGTTGGAGAAAAGAGCTATTGATCTTGAATTTGATGTAGCGTCTAATCCTGAATTTTTGAAAGAAGGAGCAGCAATCAGTGATTTCATGAGTCCTGACCGCGTAGTAGTGGGAGTAGAGTCTGAAAAGGCGAAAGAGATATTGACTTCTCTTTATCGTCCAATGATGCTAAACAATTTCCGAGTGATTTTTACTGATATACCTTCAGCTGAGATGATTAAATATGCGGCTAACTCAATGCTAGCAACTCGTATCAGTTTCATGAACGATATCGCCAACTTGTGTGAGTTAGTAGGTGCCAATGTAAACATGGTACGTAAAGGTATTGGTTCTGATTCTCGTATTGGCAGTAAGTTCTTGTATCCGGGTTGTGGATACGGTGGTTCTTGTTTTCCTAAAGATGTGAAGGCATTGATTAAAACAGCGGAGAAAAGCGGTTATACAATGAGTGTATTGGAAGCAGTAGAGGAGGTGAATGAGAATCAGAAGTCTATTCTGTTTAATAAATTAAGTAAGCATTACAAAGGTGAATTACAAGGTAAGGCTATTGCACTGTGGGGCTTGGCGTTTAAGCCGGAAACAGATGACATGCGGGAAGCTACGGCATTGGTTACTATTGATTTATTGCTAAAAGCTGGTTGTAAGGTTTGTGTATATGATCCTGTGGCAATGGAGGAATGTGAAAGGAGAATAGGTGATGTAGTAGAATATGCAACGGATATGTATGATGCTATTCTGAACGCAGATGCTTTGCTGTTACTTACTGAATGGAAGCAGTTTCGTTTGCCTAGTTGGAGAGTCATTAAAAAGGCGATGAATACACCGTTGATTATCGATGGAAGAAATATTTATGATGCTCATGAAATGGAAGGTCTGGGTATAGAGTATTATTGTATAGGAAGATAACGTATAAAAGAAAAACCTTATGAAAGGAATAGTATTAGCCGGAGGATCAGGTACACGTTTGTATCCCATCACCAAAGGGGTAAGTAAACAACTACTCCCTATCTTTGATAAGCCAATGGTTTATTATCCGATATCAGTACTGATGTTAGCGGGTATACGAGAGATTTTGATTATCTCTACGCCAACGGATTTACCGGGTTTTAAACGTCTGCTGGGTGATGGTTCTGATTATGGCGTTCGTTTAGAATATGCGGAACAGCCTTCACCAGATGGTTTGGCGCAGGCGTTCATCATAGGTGATAAATTCATAGGCGATGATTCTGCCTGTTTGGTGCTGGGTGATAATATCTTTCATGGGCAGAGCTTTACACGCATGCTGACGGAAGCTGTACGCATGGCTGAAGAGGAGAACAAGGCTACTGTGTTTGGGTATTATGTGAGTGATCCTGAACGTTATGGAGTGGCGGAGTTCGACAAGGAGGGCAATGTACTCAGTCTTGAAGAGAAACCGACTGAACCGAAATCTAATTATGCGGTAGTGGGACTTTATTTTTATCCGAATAAGATCGTTTCAGTTGCGAAAAATATTAAGCCTTCCGCTCGTGGAGAATTGGAGATCACTACGGTAAATCAGCGTTTTCTGGAAAATAAAGAGTTGAAGGTTCAACTTTTGGGACGTGGCTTTGCTTGGTTGGATACGGGTACCCATGATTCGCTCAGTGAGGCGAGCACGTTTATCGAGGTGATTGAGAAACGCCAAGGACTGAAGATTGCCTGCTTGGAAGGCATTGCTTTCAATCATGGTTGGATCACGGCCGATAAATTACGAGAACTGGCTAAGCCGATGTTGAAGAATCAGTATGGGCAATATTTGCTTAAATTAGCGGACGAACGATAATCTGGTAATTTTATATTGAATGCGTGACAATAAGATTTCAATAGCAAAAGGTATAGGTATCATATTAATGGTTATTGGACATAGCGGTTGTCCTGATTTCCTTCATGATTTTATATATATGTTTCATATGCCATTATTCTTTTTTCTTTCTGGCTATTTCTTTAAGTATGATTATGTTTTAAATAATAAAAAAGATTTTGCTCTAAAAAGATTCAAAGGACTTTATGTTCCTTATGTAAAATGGGCTTTTTTATTTCTTCTATTGCATAATGTGTTTTATTATTTGAATGTATATAATTCGATGTATGGATTCAAGGATAGTGTCTCATCTTTGTATTCAATAAAAGAGTTTGCATATAGACTTTATCTGATATTTTGTAAAATGTCAGGAGCTGAACAGTTGTTAGGTGGCTATTGGTTCTTACGAGAACTTCTATTGGCTGCTTTGATTTCAATGTTTGGACTTATATTGTTTAGAAATCATAAGATTTTATTCTTGTTTTCTACATTAATAGGGACCGTTTTATTTAGCTACCTGAATTTTCATATTCCATTTTTAGGCATAAATTACAGAACGTTATTATCTACTAGTATTTATGTTGGCGGTTCTATTTATTTTGCAAAAGAAAAGTTCATTCTTTATAATAGTACTATGCTTTTTTTAGTTGCCTTGTCTGTTGGACTAGCTGCTTTTTTTATGCCTTTAACGATGATGAATGTTGTTGGATGGAAAATTGGATATTTGTTTGTCGTAGCATTTCTTGGTATCTATTTGGTTTTAAATATATCAAAATATTTGTCAAATACACCTCTGTCAAAAGGATTAATTTATATAGGAGATAATACTATAATTATTCTAACTTTTCATTTTTTATCTTTTAAGTTAGTTAATTTGTTGCAGATAGCTCATTATCGTTTGGATATAAGAGAACTTGCTAAATTTCCTGTAATTGATGGGAACAATACTTATTATTGGTTATTATATTGTATCGTTGGAGTGTCTGTCCCTTTATTAATTGGGGCTATTTTGAATTATTGTAATAATAAAATAAGATCATGGAGGTTATAAAAACTGCCCTGGAGGGGGTTGTAATCATAGAACCTTGTGTGTTTGCGGATGCGCGTGGTTATTTTTTTGAATCGTTTTCTCAGAAAGAATTTGAAGAGAAAGTATATAAGACTACTTTTGTACAGGATAATGAATCAAAATCGAGCTACGGAGTATTGCGTGGATTGCATTTTCAGAAACCACCGTTTGCACAAAGCAAGTTGGTGCGGGTAGTGCAGGGGGCGGTGCTCGATGTAGCGGTGGATATCAGGAAGGGTTCGCCTACTTTCGGCCAGCATGTGGCTGTGGAGTTGACGGCCGGGAATCATAGACAGTTCTTTGTTCCCCGTGGTTTTGCGCACGGATTTGTGGTATTGTCTGAAGAGGTGGTATTTCAATATAAATGTGATAATTTTTATGCTCCGCAGAGTGAAGGGGCTTTGGCTTGGGATGATCCTGATCTGGCTATCGACTGGCAGGTTCCTGCGGATAAGATTTTGCTTTCGGAGAAAGATAAAGTGCATGTCCGGCTAAAGGATGCTGACTGGTTGTTCGATTACAAAGAGGATATGTATAGAAGCATTAAAATGACGGAAAATGAAATTTAAAAGAAACCTATTAATAACGGGTGGAGCGGGATTTATCGGCTCGCACGTGGTGCGTCTGTTTGTGAACAAATACCCGGAGTATCACATCATCAATCTCGATAAGCTGACGTATGCGGGTAATCTGGCCAACCTGACGGATATTGAGGAGATGCCGAACTATACGTTTGTACGGGCGGATATCTGCGATTTCGATAAGATGATGGAGTTGTTTAAAACGTTCTCTATCGACGGGGTCATTCATTTGGCTGCGGAGAGCCATGTGGATCGAAGTATCAAAGATCCGTTTACGTTTGCGCAAACGAATGTGATGGGTACGCTGTCGTTGCTTCAGGCTGCTAAGTTGAGCTGGGAGGGTGCTTTTGAGGGCAAACGTTTCTACCATATCTCTACGGATGAGGTGTATGGAGCGTTGCATTTTGAGGATACGTTCTTTACGGAAACGACAAAGTACGATCCGCACAGTCCGTATTCGGCCAGTAAGGCGGGCAGCGACCACTTTGTACGGGCATTTCATGACACGTATGGTCTGCCTACGGTCGTTACTAATTGTAGCAATAACTACGGGCCGTATCAGTTTCCCGAGAAGCTGATTCCGCTCTTTATCAATAATATCCGTCACGGGAAACCGTTACCTGTTTATGGGAAAGGGGAGAACGTGCGCGATTGGCTGTATGTGGTGGATCATGCACGAGCCATTGATGTAATTTTTCATGAGGGTAAGACAGCGGATACGTACAACATCGGTGGCTTTAATGAATGGAAGAATATCGACCTGATTAAGGTGATCATCAAAACGGTGGATCGCTTGCTGGGCAATGCCGAGGGAACGAGTGAGAAACTGATCACGTATGTAACAGATCGTGCGGGACATGATTTGCGTTATGCCATCGATTCTACCAAACTGAAGAATGAACTGGGCTGGGAACCTTCCTTGCAGTTCGAAGAGGGCATTGAGAAGACGGTGTGCTGGTATCTCGACAATCAGGAGTGGATGGATAGCATCACTTCGGGAGAATATGAGAAGTATTATGAATCTATGTATACTAATCGATGAATAACACTCGTTACAGCTACGCGGGTGTGTAGTATGGGTATTGCTCATCTGCAAGTTGGAGGAAGAGCAACGAATAAAAGAATTCTCAAAAAATAATATAAAAATGCTAAACAGTGAGTAAGATGCAAACAATTTTGGTTACCGGGGCCGATGGGCAATTGGGTAACGAGATGAGACGGGTGTCTGTAAATAGCCTGAATCATTACATTTTTACGGATGTATCTGATTTGGACATTACGGATAGGGAAGCTGTCGACTTTTTCATGAAGAGTGAGGGGGTGAACGTAGTGGTGAATTGTGCAGCTTATACTAACGTAGACAAGGCGGAAGATGATTTTGCTGCGGCGGCTTTGATTAACGACAAGGCGGTAGAGAATCTGGCTATTGTTTGCCGGGAGATGAATGCGGGGCTGATTCATGTTTCGACGGATTATGTGTTTCAGGGAGATAAAAACAAGGCGTATACGGAGGATGAGCCGACGAATCCGCTGGGTGCCTACGGGCGTACCAAGCTGGCGGGGGAGTTGCGTATATTGGAGTCGGGCTGTCAATATCTGATTTTTCGCACTTCCTGGCTCTATTCGATGTTTGGTGTTAATTTTGTAAAAACCATGCAACGGATTACGCGCGAGAAACATAGTCTGAAAGTGGTGTCCGATCAGGTGGGAACGCCTACGTATGCGGCAGATCTGGCCGTTGTAATTTATGATGCGATAGGCGAGAAGCACTATCTCAAACATCCGGGTATTTATCATTTCAGTAATGAAGGGGTGTGCTCGTGGTACGACTTTGCCCGGGAGATTGCTACGCTGAGCGGCAATGTGTGTAACATTCAGCCTTGCCACAGCGATGAATTTCCGAGTAAGGTGAAGCGCCCCGACTTTTCGGTGCTCGATAAGACTAAGGTGAAGGAAACATTCGGCATAACGGTGCCTTACTGGAGGGATTCGTTGGTGAAGTGCATTAATGAATTGCGCGCAAAATCGAATGCAAGATAAAAAGATATTAAATTTTTGCTATACGTATGATTTTAATTAATAGAGAGACTGTGGAGGTGTCAGGATGTGAATCACGATACATTCATTTGTTTTGTTTGTTGATTCTTCCGGGCAGTGATGTTCGGAAGAATTTTTGATTTCTTAATTAAGCACTAAAGATAAGTTTTGCTGAAAGGAAAGCCCGGTGACTCGTAATGAGTGCCGGGCTTTTTCGTTGCATTGCTGCTGATGTTGTGAGTTTTTACATTCTTGAGGTGCAATCTTTGGCGCTGCATTGTTGTGCCAGTGCCTTGCTCAACTCGTCCCTGAGGTTCAATACTTCGTTGTGCATATCTTTTATGCGGGTACTGAGTTCTAAGTAGTCGTTGAGCATCTTTTCCAATTGTGCCACCAGAAATTCGTATTGTCCTGTTATCAGGTCACTGAATTCTTTCACTTCTTTCGCATTTTTTTTTTAAAGAAAGGAAGCACCGCCAGAATGCATTCGATGATTTGTTCGATAATTTTTTTCATTTCATTCTTTTTTTAAAGATTAAGCATCAGGATCCTCCTCACCGCCACCGCCATTGCCGGGATCATCGGGGTCGGGCACCTCTCCGTCGTCGGGAGTGGTGCTCCTGTTGGCAATCTTGCTTACCTTGGAATAGCTCAGCCCCGGAAGAATTTTAGAAAGCGCCGTGCCGGGACGGAAGTTAATCTTGGCCTGCTTAATGAGTGACACGGAGAATTCTTTTTCCGTATCCGCCCCTTTACCGTTCAGGCCGATCTGGAAGCTACCCAACTTGCCCAGGCGCACAATCTCACCCTTTTGAAGCCCTTCGGAAATGGTATCTTCGAGTGCGGTGAGCACTGCGGTTACGTCTGCACGGGTCACCGTACAGTTTTTCTCGATGCGCTCGGCCATTTCGTCGCTGTCTACATCGCCACTGGATTGCGCTTGTGCATAATACTTCACCGGCGCGTCTTTGATGGAAGGATTCTTACGCTCCACCACGGAATACATTACTGATTTTGGCATACATTTAATTTATTAAGTTATACAATAATGCGACGGTACCTTATCGCTCTGTAAAGATACGACAGTGCATACAACCCAATGATGAGAAATGAGGAGAGATGATGGCGTTTGACTATATTTGATGAGCAAAATAGGAATATCATAATAGAAATAGACGAGGCATTCTTGCGCTTTTAAAAAGAAGCTCTATCTTTGTAACTAAATCATAAATATATGGCAAAGAAAATAGATAAAACAACGACTCCCAATTCCAACATATCTAAAGAACCTGCTATGGAATACGGCGTTAAAGCCAATCAAATAACGGAAGTACCTGAATATGTTCGAGAGGATGTTGCTATAGGAATGAAGCAGTATCTGAATGGAGAAAGTAGTGATATGAGGGAATTTATGAAAAAGTGCATGCTTTAATGTATGAATTAAGAATAACTCCACGCGCTCAAACAAGGATATTACAGTTAAAAGACTACTTACTTTCCGAATGGAATAGCTCAGTATACAATGCTTTTGTTGCTGAATTGAATCACTGATTGAATATAATAGAGGAAAATCCTTATACTTTTGCTCTTATTGATATTTCAGATGTTAGGAAATGTATTATAACACCATTAAATAGTTTATATTATACTATAGAAGGGAATAGGCAAATATGGATTTTGCTTTGCATGATATCTTTTATCCGGCTTTGAAACAATACAACCCGCAAGCGTGGGGAGCCAATTGTTGTTTAAACGTTTTGGAAAAAGAACCAATTGACTTGTTTTTCCATAAATCAATGACCTCGCATTCTCCCTGAATGTTTAAATCCTGAAGTGAGACTTCTATAGTGGCATCGTTGTTGTCGGCTAAATTGAACAATGCGAGATAGATGTCTCCTGTTTTAGGATGAACGGAGGTAATGGCGAGCTTTCCGTCTTTAAAATAAAGTTGGCGGACAGCAGTGCTCTCACGATGCATTTTTAATACTTCGACATTCGTGAGCAGAGAGAGAGTAAATTGGTCATTGCTGGGCAAATCGCCGCCGAACATTAGCGGAGAGCGAAATATGGTGAAGAAAGTCATCAATGAGTATTGTTCGTTTTTAGTGAGGCGTGTCATTCGGTCTTCGCCCCGTTCTCCACGGATAGAGATGCGTCCGAGGGGAATCATATCGCAATCGGGCCAGGTACCCGGACGAATATAGGGATACCATCCTTGCGCCACTTCCATGAGGTGGGTTAAATGATGCCAGGTGTCCCATACATCGTCTACCATACGCCACATATTGGCATGATTCGATACGTGTTCGGCTTTAGCCAAAGGTGTTTCACCGGGAGAGGTGCTTAGCACGATGGGGCGCCTCGTGGCATCAATGGCTTTGCGGATAAGTTCTATTTCACTTTGATGATAGGGACGTGACAAATCGTCGATTTTGATAAAATCTACTCCCCATGAAGCGTATAGTTCCATAATGGAATTGTAGTATTCCTGTGCTCCCGGTTTGTCTGCAACGATGGTATAGTTATCTTTTAACCATTGGCATTGCAGCTCGGTGGAGTAGATTTGATCGGCGGTAACACCGTTTGCGTCCTTGATAGGGAGTTTGGCATTAACAGCTTCTTTAGGGATGCCTCTCATAATGTGGATGCCGAACTTCAGTCCTAAAGAATGGATATAGTCGGCTAGTGGTTTAAAGCCTTTTCCGTTGGCTGCCGATGGAAAGCGATTCACTGCCGGTTGGTATCTTCCGTAGCCGTCCATTACATAGCGCGGGTCGGTTTGGTTATAGCCCCCGGCTTTATCATTTTCTATAAACCAGCGGATATCAACCACAATGTATTGCCACCCGTATTCTTTTAAGTATTTAGCCATGTAGTCGGCGTTGGCTTTTACTTCGGGTTCGGTTACCGTGGGGCCGTAGCAGTCCCAGCTGTTCCATCCCATAGGAGGGGTGGGGGCCCATTCTCTAAAATCTGTTTGTGCAGTTGCAGAGGCTGTGAAAAACAGAGCCATGTAAAGAAAGAGACTTTTTTTCTTCATGTAATTCATAAAATAAAATATATTAATTGGTTACCTTTGAAAACTCACTGTTGAAAAAAATTATAAAAGAGGGCAATCTCTGCTTAATGTGAGGTTGCCCTCTCGGTTTTATTAATATCCCGGATTCTGTATCAGATTCGGGTTCTTTGTTATTTCACTATACGGTATGGGTAACCAGTATAGTTTATCGTTCCATACGCGTGTTTCGATAACACTGTGTTTGGGCAGGTAAAGATAGCCGGTTATATTGCCCGTACCATCAAACTTGTCGTTATTATACAATTTGTATATGTCAATTTTAGTATTGGGTACGGCAAGGGTGCTTCCGAGCTTCCAGCGACGTACATCGAAATAACGGTGCTCTTCGAAGCATAGTTCGATGCGGCGTTCGTGACGGATTTTGTTCAAGAGTGTTTCTCCGCTCATTGAAGCGGCCACATCGGGCATGCCGGCCCGGTTACGGATAGCATCCAGCGCATTGCGTGCTCCCTGATAATCGCCTGTTTCGCACAGGGCTTCGGCTAAATTGAGGTATTGTTCGCCCAAACGTAACCAGATCCAATCGCGTGCGGAGAAGTTCCATGAATCGGATACATAATCTTCATCCATGAATTTCTTAACGTTGTATCCTGTTAAGGAGGAGTTCCATGAGTTGGTGGGGTACCTGTCCGTATCCTTGCCGCTACCGATGGTAACACCCGATAGGGATTTCCAGGTGGAACAGATGGTGGTATCCTTGCCATTGATATAGGCGGCGTAGAAGAGTTCCATGTTTCGGCTAGACCACGCAGCACCATCATACAATACTGTAGCTTTCAGGCGGGGATCTCTGTGGTCCCAGGGAGTGGCTCCGCCGGCAATATTGAATGTATCCTTGAAGTTTTCCCAGCTAAAGTCGGTGGCTGTGGTTCCGTCGGCCGACAGACATTCGAATGCATCGACAAAAGATTCCATCGGGCAGTTACCGCCCCATCCGTTGTATCCGCTTGGAGAGTTGGACTGATCCAGGTAGCTGAGGTTCTCTTCATCCGCACTGGAGGTTCCTTGTCTGGCAAAAAGCACTTCGCTGTTTAATCTGTCCATAAAGATGTTTTTGTAATTCTCTGCGGGATCGGAGTACTTTTTGTAGAGGGCGAATCCGTTTTCCAGCGCATTATCAATGGCTTCCTGAGCGGCAACGGCCGCTTTGCTCCATCGCTCGGCCTGCGTTTCGCTCGATCCTACATATCCTACCAGTTCATTGTCTACATCTACATTCATCAAATCGCTGGCTGCATATAGCAGGATGCGCGACTTCAAAGCCAAAGCAGCTGCCTGAGTGGCGCGACCGTTGTCATCTGCATCCGAGTAGGAGCCGGGTAGCTCTGTTGCCGCACTATCCAGCTGGGCAACCATCCAGTTAACGCAATCTTCGTACGAATCTCGTTTAACATTCAGTATGGCTTTTTCATCGGATAGGGTATAGTAGTCGGTGATGATGGGCAGGCCTCCCCATCTGCGAGTAAGGTCGTGGTACATCAAAACACGGATAAAGCGGACTTCACCCTTCATTCTTGTACGCCAATCTTCATCTGTAAAGGTGGCATTGTCTACATTCTGAAAGAAAAGGTTACAGTTCTGTATATTGGCCCATTCCGTATTCCACGCACGGTTGTCCCATCCGTACCATCCGCCGTTCATACGGCCTATGTCCGATGAGGTAATGGTACCCAGATTAATTTGTTCGCATCCGCGAGACCATGTCAGGGCAGTTTCATCGATACAAGAGCTCATCCATGATTCCGTCCATCCGTGTCCCACCTGGTTATAGCGGGCATTGACAAATGCTTGTATCAGTTCGGGGTCTGTCCATACGGCATCCTCCGTGATGGAAGTCAGTGAGGTTTTATTCAATAGATCGTCATTGCATGACATCATGCAGCAGGCACACAGTATAGTGCCTATTAATTTATTGTATTTCATTGTATTCTCTGTTTAAGGTTATAATGATAAATGAATACCGAAACTGATTGATTTGGCTTGCGGAGTACTCCATCCGGTCCATCCTTGTCCGCTTGCCGTATCGGAGGTTTCAGGATCTAGGTTCTTAATCCCTGTAAAGGTGAGCAGGTTGTATCCTGCTACCGAAAAGCGTAAATCCGAGAATACGTTTCCTAAGAATCCGAGGCTTTTTTTAGGCAGGGTGTATGATAGCTCTATACTTTTCAGACGAAGGTACGAGGCGTTCTTTAACCAGAAGGTGTTTCTGTAATCGCCCGCTCCGGAGGGAGTATAGTCGCGGTTATATACTTTAGGATATTTGGCATTCGGATTATCGGCCGTCCATCTGTTGTTATAGAAGTCTTCGGTGAAGTTTCCTATAATCCCGGCTTCCATAAAGGTGTATTGCCATACTTGGGCAGTACCTTGCCACAACATATTCAACCCCCAGTTTTTATATTGCAGGTCGGTGGTTACTCCGTACATGATTCTTGGCACTTTGGGCTTATTCTGGCGAACTTTGTCATCGGCATCAATAGCGCCGTCGCCATTTACGTCGCGGAATTTTAAATCGCCCACTGTTGCATTGCTGAAATGCGGAGAGTTATCATAATCTTCCTGCGTTCTCATAATACCCGTTGCTTCGTACATCAGGAAATAATCATCGTTAGTGCCGATGGAATTTCCGGTAATCTTCTGCCAGTCGTATGTGTCGGCCTCTGCTATATAGTCAATTTTATTTTTGCTGTACGAGAGGTTTCCGTTTACCGAGAGTTTGAAGTCGTTCCATTTATTAGCGTAGCCCAAAACGGTTTCAAATCCGTAAGCCGAGCATTTGCCGATATTTTCGTCGGGGAGATCGAGACCTGAATAGTCGGGGATAGCGGCACTACGTGTGCACAGTACTTTTTTACGATTGGTTTTAAAGGCGTCGAACTCAAAATTGAAATGGGTAAGGAAACGTGCCTCTAAACCTACATTGTAAGTATTTGCCACCTCCCATGTGATGTTGGGGTTGGCTGTACCTTCTTTTACAATACCTGTCTGTGCCCCGCCGTTTAAAATGGCGGCATTGTCAAAGGTATATGTCTCGAGGTATTGAAAAGCATCTACGGCATCGTTACCCATTTGTCCCCAGGAGGCGCGGATCTTTAAATAGTCCATCCAAGAAACATTCTTTTTCCAAAAATCTTCTTCGGAAATTCTCCATCCCATTGATACACCCGGAAAGAAACCCCAGCGTTTGTTCTTAGGAAAGTTTTCGGAACCGTCGTATCTCCAATTGAATTGTAACATATACCGGCTGTTATAGGCATAATCCATACGTCCGAAGAAGTTCATACGGGCGGTCTCCGATGCGGTTCCGTCATTCGTTTGAGAATCGCTGCTACCGGCAAACAGTTGGTCTACTTCCGTAGATACGTAATCCTGGCGATATGCCTTCAAATAATCATAGCGGCTGGTGTGTTGCTCGTAGGCAACAAATGCACTCAATGCATGCACATCATTGAAGGTTTTTTCGTAGTTAATGCGGGCATTGAACGTGATGCCCAACGTCTGACTCATATTCTGACTCAGCGATGCGTTTGACGGACCGTATCCTTTTGCGGTGTAATTCTCTCCGTCTTTGTCATAGAGATAGAACTTTTTGTAGAATTGTTTGTAATGAGTATCTGTGCGGTCAAAGTAGGCTCCGCCGGCAGCCGACAATCCGTTGGTCAGAAATGATAAGTCCCAGTTGGCCGTAAGGTCGGCATTAATATAATCGCCGTCATTTATTTGGTAGCCCATGGAACCGTCTACTGCTGTAACGGGATTGAAGTTATCTTGTGAGGCAAGGGTGGGATAATCGGTGCCCGGCCATTTGATGTTGTACTTCGGATCGTATTTGATTAAATATCTCCATATGTCCGTAGAACCGTAGTAGGGAGAATTTCTGTCTATGTGACGCCAGGCCATGTTAACTCCCAACTTCAAATTTTTGTGGGCATTGATGTCGATGTTAGAACGCAGGCTGTATTGGGAGAAATCACTGGTTCCTTTTTTGTAATAGTTGTCCTGATACTGGTAACCTCCGGAAACAAAATAACTGACTATTTTGCCAGATCCGGATACCTGAACGTTATGTTGAGTTTGCAGAGAAGGTTTCAACATATAATCGAGCGCATCTACATCGGGATAGTTGAGCGGGTCGGTTCCGTTTTTATACAGTTCTATTTCGTCATCGGAGTAAGAGGCATTGGTGCCCTGAATGGTAGTGTTGATCTCATTAATTAATTGGGCGTATTGCCATGAATGGCACATTTTTGGTAACACTGCCGGGTTACTGATAGCGAAATTACCGTTATAGGTTACGGTTGTTTTGCCTTCTTTTCCTTTTTTGGTGGTAACGAGAATAACGCCATTGGCCGCACGTGAACCGTATATGGCGGCAGATGCATCTTTCAGGATGGTGATGCTTTCAATGTCATTGGCATCGATGCGCTCTAAGCCGCCGGCACGATCGGCTACACCGTCGACAACGACCAGCGGACTGGAATCTCCGGTGGTACTGGCACCACGTATTAGCAGGGTAGCACTGTCATAACCGGGTTCACCGCTTGTTTGATAGGAGATCAAACCCGGCAGGCGTCCGCCCAGTGTGTTAACCACATTGGTTGTAGGCTGTTTGGTTAGCTCTTCTCCTTTGGCGACGGCAATGGAACCGGTGACCGATACCCTTTTTTGTACGCCATAGCCGATAACGACCACTTCCTCGAGGGCTTTATTGTCTTCCCGCATCTGAACTCTGATATCCCGTTTTGTTCCTACGATGACTTCCTGAGATTGGTAACCGATGTAGGTGAGCAACAGCACGTCTTTCGAATTGGCTTCGAGTTGAAACTCTCCTTTTAAATCGGTTATTGTTCCTTTTGATGTTCCTTTTATCAGCACATTAACACCGATAATCGGGTCTCCGTTTTCGTCGACCACATTTCCTTTAATCTTATCTTTTTGTTGTGTGTCGGAAACCTGATTGCTGTTGTCTTCTTTCTGTTTGTCTGAGAGAACGATGTAATCGCCGTCTACAGTGTAATTTATCTTAGTTCCTTTCAATGCTTTACTGAGCACATCCTGAATTTTTTCATTCCGGGCATTGACGGATACTTTTATACCGGTGTTTACGTTAGCATTGATAACGAAGAGATAGTTTGTTTGTTTTTCAATCGTATTCAATACTTTCTCCAGAGGAACATTATTTTGCGAAATAGTCACGAAAACATTCTGGGAGAGCACATTTTCTGCATGCAACCCGAATATTGACATGAAAAGAATCAATAATGTTACTTTCATAGTCTTAAAAATTTGTTTAATTTGTGAGTTTGGATGACGCATTGTCTTCCACAAAGAAATTTTATTCATATCTTTGTACTTGATTTTGAGGTTAATACAATGGTAAATTGTGTTAATTTGAATGTCGGCAGAGTGTCTAATTATGCCGGCATTCTTCTTTTGCAGTTATAACTGCGTGTTTTTTCATTATAGTATTAGTTCATAGGCTCCCTCCTTATCTTATTTTATATTAATAATCTGTTTTTCTTTATCTCGCTCAAACACAAAATCGGCATCTTTTTGCAATACGTTTAATGCACAATCTACTCCGTCGGATAAGCGGAACTTTCCGCTGCAGCGGTAGGCTGAAACAGAAGGATTACGGATTATGATTTTATAACCGTAATATTTTTCAAACTCTTTCATGATATCGGCAAAACAGGCTTTCTTGAAACAGATAAGTCCCTCTTTCCATCTGTATTGGTCATAATCCGTTATCTTATCTATCACAATACGATTATTGTGCAGCGAAGCTTTCTGATGGGGGGCGAGAACATAGGTGATACCGTTATGTTTTATGTTTACTGATCCTTCCATTAATGAGGTGACAAACTTATCGTTATCGGGGTATGCTTCTACATCGAATTTTGTGCCCAACACGCGTACGTTTCCTTTATTTGTTTGCACGATGAAGGGTTTACGGGTATTATGAGTGACTTCAAAATAAGCTTCGCCTTTTAGTTGGACTACTCGTTTGTGCCTATTAAAATCGGTTGGATAAACAAGACTGGTACGGGAGTTGAGCCATACCCGGGTACCGTCTGCAAGAGTCAGGTTGACTCTCTGTCCGGCGGGGACTGCTATTGTTTGCAGGGGCACAGGCTGCACTGATTCCTGATAACGATCGTAAAGTTTCGTCCCCAGAATGGCGAAAATGATAATGGCTGCCACTTTAGCCCAATTATATATCCGCTTTCTTCTTATGGAATAGTTGTTTTGACTTGCTATGAGCTCGTCATCCGCCAGAAGTAGCAACGTATCGAATAACTTTCTTTCGTTTATTATTTTTTGACGATTTTCAGGAGAATCATCCGACCATTTTTTAATGCATTCTTCTTCTTCTGAAGTCGTTTCTCTTTGAAAGAATTTATATAGTATTTCTTTATTCATCAGAGTTATATCATTTATTATGCGCTCGTTTTTTTAAGCATCTATATGTAAAGCAGATAATAGTTGATTAACCCTAGTTTGTTTTGGCCTTTTTTTCTATTTTTTTTAGCCAAGGAAAAGAAAGAGGAGCGGATAGTAATCTTTGAGGCTTATACGAAGTTTTTTCAAAGCTTTTGTGATATGAAATTCCACACCTTTGGCTGAGATACCTAATTCAGTGGCGATTTGCATGTTCGATTTATTTTCCAAGCGACTCATGAGGAAGACGCGTTTTGTCTTTTCGGGCAATTCGCTTAACGCCTTGTTTACCATCTCTTTGGTCTCAGCGGAGAATATATCGTAAGGGTCACAGGCTTTCAGGGTGGAAATACGTATGTCGAGTTCCCATTGAGCACGGATGGCCATGTCTTCAGCCACATTTGTTTCCAGTTGCAGGTGTTGCAGATAGTTTAAGCATTTATGTTTGATGACGGTAAGTATGTAAGCCGGTATGTTTCTTTCATTTTCCAGTCGGTTGCGGTTCTCCCAATAGTAAACGAATGCTTCCATAACGAAGTCCTCGGCTATAGGAGCATCGTGTACGTAATTTTGCGCAAAGCGGATAAATCTTGTCCTGTATTTATTAAATAGTTCTTCAAAGACTATTGAATCAGATTCCGGCTGAGCCATGTTTTCTTTATGTATTAAAGTTAAAGTAAGATATACAAAGATATATTTATTTATTCTTTTTTGTGCAAAAATGCAATCTATTATCTGCATGCAGGCATATAATCTCATGACGGAAGGCAGTAGGTATAAGGATGAAATCGGACTGTATTTTAGTACGTAAAAAAGTAAAAAAAAATGCGTATTATTTGTTTTTACATCTCTAAATAAGTATCTTTATGTTATGTAAATAGGTAGAATATTTGTGACATGAAAGAACAGGAAATTGATGCTCCCTTCCCCCTCAGAGCCTATCCGAAAGCGGAACTGGCGCTGCTCTACTCACCGGGTTTGTGTGTGACGCCTGCTTTGCAGAAACTTTATCGGTGGATACGAAAGAATGAGGAGCTCACGGCGGCTCTTCGGGAGGTGGGCTATGATAAGTATCGACATACTTTTTTGCGACGTGAGGTAGAACTTATCGTGAAATTTCTTGGAATTCCCTGACATGCTTTTTCTCTTCCATATTGCTTGCTCAAATAGAATTGCTTGTTTCACGCTTTACGTTGGAGGGTGGTTTGTTGCTTCAAAATCTGTTTTACGTGATAAAAGTGTGCTTGTACTACACTTTTATCACGTAAAAAATGTATTTAAGGCACACTTTTTACAGGATAAAATGTATCTTTGCATTATTAATGCAAAGAGAACAAGATATGTATAGAGAGAAGCTAAAGGAATTGATTGCTTGGAAAGAAAGTAAATTTCGTAAGCCGCTTATATTACGAGGGGCCCGGCAGGTTGGGAAGACTTGGCTTTTGGAAGAGTTCGGCCGCACATCTTATGAAAAGAGTGTGTATGTTAACTTTGAGGATACGCCTGCTTTGCAATCATTGTTTGTTACTGATTTTAATATGGAACGGATCATTAATATTTTGCAAATTCAAGCGCAAACTATTATTACTCCGGAAGATACCTTAATTATTTTTGATGAAATTCAGTCGGCAGAACGCGGCATCACTTCTTTGAAATATTTTTGTGAAAAGGTTCCACAGTATCATGTTGTTGCTGCGGGCTCTCTGTTGGGTATGGGTTTGCATAGTAATGTTTCTTTTCCTGTTGGCAAAGTGGATTTTATGGACCTGCGCCCTATGTCATTTGCGGAATTCCTTTATTCGTTTAATGAAAATGAATTGGTAGAGGCTCTTCGCAGGCACGATTGGGGTGTTGTGACTGTATTTCGTGATAAGTTAGTAGAATATTTACGCTATTACCTGTATGTAGGCGGTATGCCTGAAGTGGTGGATGCGTTTTCTGAAACACGTGATTGGCAATTGGTACGCCGCATTCAACTTCGGATCTTGAGTTCTTATGAGGGTGATTTTTCAAAACATGCTCCTGTTGAGGTCGTTCCTCGTATCCGGATGGTTTGGCAGAGCATTCCCGCTCAGTTGGCAAAAGAGAATAAGAAATTTATCTATGGCGTTCTTAGGGAAGGCGCACGGGCAAAGGATTTTGAATTAGCCATTCAGTGGCTGGTAGACTGCGGCTTATTATTGAAATGCCATCGGGTTTCGAAACCGGGAATGCCGCTCATTGCTTATCAGGATCTTTCAACTTTCAAACTTTATCTTCATGATGTGGGCCTGCTTTCGGCCATGGCAGGTGTCAATGTGCAATCATTGATACAGGGAAATACCGTTTTTACAGAATTTAAGGGCTCTCTCACGGAGCAATATGTGATGCAGCAGCTTCGTCTGGTAAGTGAACGTTATATCGGCTATTGGACGAATGATCGAAGTACTTCCGAAGTGGATTTTGTAATTCAGCAGGAAGGTGAAATAATCCCGATAGAGGTGAAGGCGGGTGAGAACCTAAAAGCAAAGAGTTTTAAACTATTTTGTGAAAAATATAACTCAAAAAAGGCTATCCGAACGTCACTTACTGATTATTGTGAGGAGTCCTGGATGACGAATTTACCACTGTATGGGATAGAATAAAATAAATTTAGCTCAAATAACGATGTTTTGGGCCGGAAAAAAGCATGGCGTGAGCCAATTAATAGATAGAGACGAGTATCGATTTCGTGAACGAACCAAACGATATTATGACGGGCAAAGCAAACTTTCTTCGTTTTGTTGCCTATTCTGCCTGCACTATTTTTTTAAGGAGAAAAAAGAATAAATATTGCCTTGTGTTATATGTATTTATTTTTTTTAAAAAGTAAGCGAAGCGAAACGCTAGAGGTAGAGCGAAGCAAAGCATAAAAACACGGCGAAGCAATGTGGCGAAAAACAAAAGAAAGAAAAGGCATAAGCCTTTTCCAAAAACACTTAAGTCTTTGCAATAACAGACCTAAGTCTTTGGTGAATGACCAGAGCCTTGGGTCGAAAATCTTTTGAAAGAAAAAAGACTACTCTCTTTTAATTACAAAAATAGCCTTTTCTCTTCCGTTTAAATGTTAAATTAGGGTTCACAGGGTTCAGGGTTCACCTTTGGGTGCTCCATCGTGCGTGCCCATTCCTGCTTAATGTACTTATCTCCTTGATTATCAGTATAATTCTCCTTTACAGACCGCTTTAGCAACCGCTTGCATGTGCTGAGTGATAAGTTAAAAGTGAACCCTGCGGAGATAAACTCACTATAAGTAAAAGATTCTGGCAATTCAGCCAATATATCCTCTAAATGATGGAACTTTTTCAGAGGCTGAGCCTTGTGGTCGTTTTCCGGTAAAGAGGAGCTGAGCAGTAAGCTGTGTTCCAGCAACACGGCAGTCATCTGCATGGCACAGTTAAAATCTTCGTCGGTACATGTGCGGTACTCTATCCACCACCGCTCTTCGCATTTTCTCAGAGTCGTTAATATGGAAGCTATGCGCATGGCCAGCAGCCCGTGCCGATAGACCACGGCGGCAGTATACTCTTTAGCTTCCACCGCTACACTTTTGAGGCATTGCTTAAAAAACTCGCTGTGCTTATCCCATTGTTGGGCACTGAACTGCACCCGGGTGGGAGACTCCAGGAGGCTGAGGTGCATCTTAAGTATTTCTTCGCCCAATTGACTGAAGTATGTGCGGTATTCTTCCGCATTATCACGCGGAGCGGCCGAACGCCATTTCCATTGCGCTTCTGCCGTGAGCAGCGCAAAACGACTGTACAGACCGTTCTCTTGTGAGTGGATGAGGTTGACAAACTGGTTCGGCGTGCCCGAAAGGCACATGCTTAGGCGTGGGGAAGGCACATAAATGGGGTCTCCCGTATTTTTAAAGGAGACGGTAATTTCTTCGTGATGGGCCGCTTGGCACAAAATATCATCTTGTTGCCCGTAATCCTGACTGATGGAGGAGGCCAGCGTGTTGATTTCGCTTACATTAATGATTGCCCCGAGCTCTCCGTTATTCTTGAGGTGTTCTATCAGGCGACTTTTAGACGTGTTGCCGGAGATGTTGATGTAGATGCCTTTGGGTTCTTCGGGGCGTTGAGACGGATCTACCTTCCTCTTTTGCCGAAAAGCCTCCTGCACCTCTAAGTCCCACGCCATTTTCTCCTGCTCGTACTTCTTTTTCTGTTCCTTGTATGCTTTTTCATAGTGTCGATGCACTGCGTGGGTAATCATGGCCGTGAGCGAGATAATTCCCTTGCCGGCCGCTGCGGGAGCCACACAAGCATAATACAGGTGCGGGGAGTATTCCTGCTGATCGTAATTGAAACGCACATAAGGAAGTGCGGTGCTCATATTGGCTATCATGCCCATGAGCAGCATATCCTGCTCGCGAGGGCTTCGTGCCATATTTGTTGTGTTTTTTAGTATCGAGGGAAGATGCTCGAACACCTCTTTCGGAAAGTAAGGCGAATCGGCCCTTAATTCATTACTTTTTTCTAACAAATCGTCCTCTTCTTCACCCTCACCCTCGTACGGTGGAGCACCCAAAGGTGAACCCTGAACCTTGTGAACCCTGAATGACTTTTTTAATGCTTCCGGATTTGAACTAATATATTGATAACCAGACTGTAAGGTGCTTTCTATCTCTTTGGCCGAAAAATCGGTTTCCGAATATTTTTCTATGGCCAGTTGCTTCAGTTCTTCGAACTCTTTTGATGAAAATCCTCTATATCTTGAAGCCTGTCCCAGTTTAAGCATACAGGCGTGTCTGGCACCTGTTACAAAAGGGTGTTTTTGACTGAAATTGTTTATAAACGTAACCATGTATCCTGGTGCTTCGGCAGGGCTTTTTTCATTCCAGGGGGGAGTCACATCTTTCGGTGCCTCTGAATGGGAGGAAGGGATTTGCGGCGTATCGATTTGGAAAGTTTTCGCATCGGGATTGTAATAAATGTTGGGATCGTGACACAGGTAGCACATGCGACTGATGTCCGTGCATTGCTTGTCGCACTCAAAATTCACCACCCGGTTTACTTCGGCGGAGACGATGGCGTAGATGCGCGCATATTGCCCTTTCTCTTTGATGGAGATGCGGATGAAGACTTTGACGCCGTTGCCTGAAATACTGATAAACGCTACGGCCACATAAGGTAATTGTTTCAGCAGGTCGATGATCTCCTGCGTGCGCCCGTCCGTGTGGTCATAATCCAGCACCATCAGTCCGCTGAGTTCCTGCATTTGCGAAGCGGCATGTCCGCCCCTACATGTTCCGCCCGGCACCACAGCCGGCATGTTACGTTTCATATCCGTGGCATCTTTGAGTTTTCCCTCGCTTACCCAACGTCGATATGTATCGGTAAATACCGTCCAGCGATTACCCCGAATTTCGGTTACAAACTCTTCCAGGCCTACTAAAGTGGATTTTTTACTCCACACATGGGTGAAGAATGAGATTTTTAAATTATTATTGTTCATAGTCTTAAAAAAAAATAAGTATAATTTAATATGTATTTTCTAAGACAAATATACGAAAAAGATATATAATAAAAAACTGATTTTAGTACACTTACTAACCTATAAATGCTTGTTAATTAACATTTATAGGTTAGCAAAAGTGTACTAAAAAAGGTCAATAATACTTTTAACTATTTTTCGCAAACGCAACAATTTTATCTACTTTTTTCCCTATTCTGCGAATGGTTCTTTTTTCTTCGTCGGTCAATTCTT
This sequence comes from uncultured Bacteroides sp., assembly GCF_963677715.1. NCBI lineage: Bacteria > Pseudomonadati > Bacteroidota > Bacteroidia > Bacteroidales > Bacteroidaceae > Bacteroides > uncultured Bacteroides sp. The sequence continues at coordinate 601,040 of NZ_OY782495.1, read as the reverse complement.
TTTTTTCATCCATCAGCTCTTCCAGTTCTTTTTCTATACGCTGAAGTGTGTGTAGGCGCTCTCTGCTACTACTCTTTTTTTTAATTTCATGTTTATGTATTTTTAAAGTTTATAAAAAAAAGTCGCAAAAATAAGCAATATTATGGAGAAAAGCAAAAAGATAAGAAGTCACTTCTTTATCACTCCGGCATTTAATCTCCGTGTTCTCCGTGATCCGTACTCATTGATCCGAGATAAAATGCATTGGATTTAACAATGGTTGCATCTTTTTTCAACTCGGTTACGGGAGTTGTCTGCGTATATCCCAGTTCACTAATACCGGTTATTACTTCCACCCGTTCGAAATGATACGTTTTTACCCCTTCCCGTTCAGCCTCTTTTTCTAAAACAAATATGTACTTTTTACCTTCATTGCTAATGATGGCATCATTCGGCACGGCGTCGGCCTTTTGCTTTCCTACATTTATTAATCCGGTTACATACATTCCGGGGATGAATTTGACATCTGCCCTTCCTTTTATTTTCGCATGGGCAATAATAGCTCTGGTATCCCCTTCAAAGGATTTGTTTATTTCATAGATCTCGCCTTTCAAGTTAACGCCCGGTTGATTGGTCAGTGTAATATCCACTTCCTGACCGATATTGATTCGATTGATATCCTTTTCAAATACGTTGACATCACAATGGATACTTGCATTGTCTGTAATGCTCATCAGAGGTGTTTGCATATCGACATAGCTTCCCGTGCTGATATTGATTTTACTGATCGTTCCTGCTATGGGAGCTTTTATTGGAATCTGAGTCACCATATTACCTGCCGAAACCTGTTCCTCGCTAATGGATATTTGTTTCAATTGCTTTTCCAGGCCTGCCAGCTGTGCCTTTGTTATTTCATAATTGGCTGTTGCTTGCTGCAAAGTTTTCTCAACCCCCGCACCTTGACGGGACAATTCTTTTTGCCTCCTGTATTCCTGTTCGGCAATCAGGGCCTCCCTCTTTGTTGTCAGGTAGTTTTTTTGCAGTTCCACGATTTCTGTGTTTTCCAGATAAGCTACAGCTTGCCCTGCACTTACATACCTGCCTTCGATAACCAATATCTGTTTGATGCTCCCGCCTAAAAGGGAGGTGACTTCCGCCTTTTTCTGTGGGTCTAAAGCCATTTCGCCGTTTACCCGTATTATACTGTTCAGGGCTCTTTGCTCTATTTTTCCAAGCTGAATATCAACCGCCTTCATTTGAGCTTCGGTCAGTTCAACCTCTACCGATTCGCCATGAGCTTCTTCCTGCTTTTCCTTTTCTGTTTCAGCTTTGGAACTTTGGCCGCACGACGCTAAAAATATCAGGGGCAAACTTATCAGTGCTATATATATTGTTCTCATAATTCTTTTTATTTATTTCCTTGTAGATAGTTTAACATAATGATTGTCTGGTTATAGTCGTTAATGGCATTGGCATATTGCAAATTTATTTCGACCGCTGTTTTTAGATTTTGGATATACTCCACATAATCTATTTCTCCTTTTTCGTACGAAATCTGTGATATACGTATTATATCGCCCGCCTGTTTTCTGCCATGAAGCGAATAGTACTCCAGAGTGTTTTTAGCTTTGGCATATTCATTCAGATAAGTCTGATAGTCTTTACGCATGGCAAGCATGGCATCCTCTTGCTGAATTTTTGTCCTTTCTACTTCTCTTTTGGCTGCTTTTGTTTTAGCTCTTTGCTCCCCGAAAAACAGAGGAACACTGATACCTGCTTCAAAGCCCATAAAGTTACCTTTGTCAAAGCGTTCCCGTTCGATATTATAAGGATTGAACCCTTTTATGAGAAACTGGCTCTTCAATGCGAAATTGAAACCGGGCAGATATCCTTGTTTGACAACACTCAGGTTTTTTTCGCTGATAATCTTTTTATTAGCGTATAGCTCACCCAGAGGCGTTTGTTCCGGATTGAAATCGGTTATAGGAAATGCGGGTTCCATGACGGATAAAGCAACTTCAACAGGTTCTACATATTCTTCCGTATTCATCCATCGTTGAAGAATCAGTTGTATATTCTGATAGGATTTCTTTGTGTTTTGCAACTCTATCTTATTCTCATTATAGAGCCGTTCGGCATTCATCTGTTCGAGACGGCTTGTTTCCCCTGATTTCAATTTGGCATCGGCAAGAAACAGAAACTGTGCGTAAATGCTATCCTGCTTCTGCCGGATTTTTATATTCTCTCTGGCATACAGCAATTGATAATATATACTTGTTATCTCTTTTACAAGCTCATTGCGGGTTACTTCCAGATTGCTGCGTTCGAGTTTTGTTTCCGCTTTTAGCAATCCTCTCCGTGAACCGTATGCCGTGGGAAAATCAAAACTCTGGCTTAGCGATATACTGTTATCGGGACTGCCGCCGGATGTAGGGTCCTGACTCAGGGAGAAACTTGTTTTGTCTATGTTGAAAGCCGTACCCTGCAAATCTTTAGCCCTCTCAATCGAGATACGCCCCGATTGCATGGTCAGGTTATTATCTATGGCGGACTGAAGGCATTCTTGTAACGATTTTGTGCTATTTTGTCCGGATAAAGTTGGCGGGAAAGCAACATGCATTGTTATAATCGCAATAGCCGATATTGTTATCTTTGTTTTCATCTCTGTTTATTTTTTAGTGAACGTTTTATAGATAGAAGGCAGTACAAGTAATGTGAGAACCGTTGCAACCAGTAATCCGCCGATCACCACCGTAGCAAGAGGTCTTTGTACTTCCGCTCCGTCTCCGGTGGATAATGCCATCGGAAGGAAACCTAGTGATGCGACAAGCGCTGTCATAATCACAGGTCGTAACCGAAGCATGCACCCTTTGATAACTCTTTCCTTAATGTCTGTTATTCTTTCTTTTTCAAACAGGTTGAACTGCCCGATAAGTACGATACCGTTCAACACGGCAACCCCGAATAGTGCAATGAATCCGACGCCTGCCGAAATACTGAACGGCATGCCCCGTAGCCATAAAGCCCAGATACCTCCAATAGCGGATAGCGGTATGGCTGAAAACACGAACAGGGATTCTTTAACACTCTTCAATGTTGCATATAACAAGAAAAGAATTAGTAATAATGCCAGTGGCACTGCTATCATCAATCTGTCTTTTGCTTCTTTCAGATTCTGGAATTGACCTCCGTATGTATAATAATATCCGGCCGGTAGTTTAAATTCCTTATCCAGAATATTTTGTATATCGAATACGGTGCTTTGTACATCGCGCCCTCTGACATTGAAGCCGACATAAATCCGTCGTTGCCCGTCTTCACGGGTTATTTGTGCGGGAGTATCCTTGTATTCGATTTCTGCCACTTGAGAGAGAGGGATTGTACCTCCTGAAGGAAGCGGTAGATACAAATTTTCTAAAGAGGTAATATCGTTTCTCAAATTCTTATCCATCCTCAAAACAAGGTCGAATCGACGGTCTTCTTCAAATACATATCCTGCCTGGCTTCCTGCAAATGCTGTTTTAAGTACCCTGTTGGCCTCTTTAACGGATATACCGTATTTTGCTAACTGATCCCGGTTATAAACCACTTGTATTTGCGGCAATCCGGCGACTTTTTCGACAAACGGATCTGTTACCCCGTTTACATTTTTAATCAGAGAAGCAATCTTATCGGCCGATGCGCTGAGGATACCTTGATCATTACCGTAAATCTTAATGGCTACGTCTTGCTTGATACCTGTTATCAGCTCATTGGTACGCATTTGTATGGGCTGAGTCATTTCCACCGTTAGTCCGGGAATCACACTTATCGCTTTTTCCATCTTTTCCATCAGGTCTTCTTTCGTTTTGGCCGATGTCCATTCTTTCTTGGGGGTTAAAGCAATCATCATATCCGCCCGTTCGACGGGCATGGGATCGGTGGGGATTTCTGCGCTACCGATGCGGCTGACAGCCTGTTTTACTTCCGGAAATTGTTCTTTGAGTATTTTTTCGGCTTGCGTACAGCTTTTAATCATCTGCGACAATGAAGTTCCCTGAGCCATACTTACTTCGGCAGCAAAGTCTCCCTCTTCGAGGTTGGGGATAAATTCTCCTCCCATTCTGTTAAACGCAAAAATGCTTATAGCGAAAAGGACAATCATGCTTATGATCACTGTTTTGCTCCAATCAAGGCTTTTTGTTATAATGGGACGGTAAAAGCCTCTAAGCTTATCCATTGTCATATCCGAAATATTACGTTTGTGCTCGGCCTTTTTACTTAAAAACAGAGCACTTGCCATCGGAACATAGGTAAGGGAAAGGATAAACGCACCCAATATGGCAAAGAATACTGTCATTGCCATCGGTTTAAACATCTTACCTTCTATACCGACCAATGTGAGAAGAGGAATATAAACAATCATAATGATGATTTCCCCGAATGCAGCACTGTTTCTTATTTTGGAAGCTGAATAAAACACTTCCTGATCCATCTGTGCTTGTGTGAGTAAAGCTCCCTTGTATCGGTCTTTTGTGACACTTATATGATGACAGACGGCTTCAACAATAATCACCGCCCCGTCGACAATCAATCCGAAGTCAATCGCTCCGAGGCTCATCAGGTTTCCGCTAACCCCAAACATGCGCATCATACCGAACGCAAAAAGCATGGACAGAGGAATGACGGATGCGACGACTAATCCTGCTTTGTAATTTCCTAAAAAGAGAATAAGGATAAATATAACAATCAATCCTCCCTCTATCAGGTTTCTGGTAATGGTATCGGTCACTCTGTTTACTAACCGGGTTCTGTCAATAAACGGTTCGATAACGACTCCTTCGGGTAGGCTCTTTTGTACCTGCGCCATACGTTCTTTTACATTCTCAATGACCTGTTGAAAGTTCTCTCCTTTCAACATCAGGGTTATGCCCGCAACAACTTCGCCTTCGCCGTTACGTGTTACTGCTCCGTATCTTGTTGCGCTTCCGAACTGCACTTTAGCAACATCCCGAATAAGGATAGGAGTACCGTTTATTATTTTAACCGGTATTTTTTCGATGTCTTTTAATGAAGTCACAACACCTAGTCCGCGTATGAAGTATTGGTTACTGTACTGCTCAATATAGCTGCCCCCGGTATTTTCATTGTTGTTTTCGAGCGCTGTATAGAGTTCGGAAATCGTTATATTGGCCGCGTTCAGTTTCTCTGCATCAATGGCAACCTCATACTGTTTTACGAAGCCTCCCCAGCCGCTTATCTCGGCTACTCCCTCGGTTCCTGATAGTTGCTTTCTGACTATCCAGTCTTGCATGGTGCGCAAATCGGATAGGTTATATTTATCTTCGTAGCCTTTTCTGGCACGTGTCGTGTAGTGATATATTTCTCCTAATCCGGTGGATATAGGAGCCAGTCCGATTTTTGCTACTCCCTGTGGAATAACTTCCTCGGCCTCTTTTAATTGTTGGTCTACTTGCTGACGTGCCCAGTAAATATCAACATCTTCTTTAAATACGATAGTTATAACAGATAATCCGCTCCGGCTGATGCTTCTTCTTTCTATAACTTTTGGAATATTGGCAAAAGCCATTTCCAATGGGGTGGTAATGAATTGTTCTACTTCTTGGGCGCCTAATGACGGAGCCTGGGTCATGACTTGTACCTGATTGTTTGTTATATCGGGAGTGGAGTCGAATGGTAATTGAAATAAAGAATAGGTACCCCAAATGATAAGGGCTACAGTCATCACTCCAATTACCAATTTATTCTCTATCGAGAATTTAATTAGTTTTTGAAACATAAATTGAATATTAAAATATAACAATAAGTTTGCGTGACAGATCTATCGCAGATCGGCCAAAAAAAATACATGAATGTTATATTTTAAGCTTTGGGAGGTCTCCAGAGACTCTCCAGATAGGAAGAGGTTCGGTTTTCGTTATAAATAGCATTTTTTTTGACTGTATCTATGCACGTATTCTGAAAATTGAAGTCATGTTTTGCTATAAAGTTCGGATTGTGGATAGAGGAACAGGCACAGAATGGGGTACAGTCATCATCAAGAAAATTACTTTCGGCATGAGCAGATGATATTTGTTCGGTTTCATTAGAGAAAGAATCTACAATCTGTAAATTGCAACTACACGGAAGTAGAGCGAGAAACAGAAAATAAATACTTACTATAAATACTAATGCTTTCATTCTTGTTTTTCTTTGATGGTGCAAATATAATAATAAATCCGTGCAACCCGGTTGCAAACTTACCGTATTTCCCCTAAACGTTGTTTTTCACTGGATTTACTTGTTCCGATCTCGATGTTTTATTTGTAACGCTTTTGAGTTGCTTTTGTAATATGCATCCTCTATATTTGTGACAAATCGTAGAAGTGTAATATGAACAAAAAAAAATCCATTCCCGGTATAGACCGTGATTTGAGCTGGATGTACTTCAATCGCCGTATTTTATCCGAAGCGATGAAACCGAATATTCCTTTACTTGAAAGGATTTCATTTCTGGGTATTTATTCTAATAATCTGGATGAATTTTTCCGTGTGCGCATGGCAACGCTTGGCCGCATTGCAGAGTATGAGGATAGAAGTTTGCGTTCGGAACGCGAGCATGCCAAGCTTTTGATTAAGCAAATACATAATTTGAATAGTAAATATTCGATTGAATATGAATTTGCCATTCAGGAGGTTACCTGCCGTTTGCGTGAGGAAAATATTTTCTTGCTTAACGAGGAGGAGCTGGACGTTGAACAGCAAACTTTTGTGCGGGGCTTCTTTCGTCGGCAACTGAGTGGCTTTGTCAGCCCGATATGGCTTTCTGCAGTGAAACAGTTGACGGAGGCCGCGGATGAAAATATCTATCTTGCGGTGAAAATGCAGGTAATGAAGAATGCGGAAAAACCCAAGGCACATCGTCCGGAGTACGCATTGATAGAACTGCCTGTGTCGGCATGTGGTCGTTTTGTGCGTTTGCCCGATAGCAAGGGGGGAAGTTCTTTGATGTATCTGGATGATATCATCCGTTTTTGTTTGCCGATGATTTTCTCGGGCATGGATTACAATCATTTTGAGGCGTATGCTTTTAAATTCACAAAAGATGCCGAGATGGAGATTGATAATGACTTGCGTAACGGAAGGTTGCAGAAGATTTCGAAAGGGGTGAAAAGTCGTAAGAGGGGAGATGCTCTCCGAGTGATATACGATGTTAAAATGCCGCGGGACTTATTAAGTCGTATCATGAAGCGGCTGAATCTGGACAAGTCGGACACGGTGCAGAGCGGCGGGCGTTATCATAATCACAAAGATTTAATGTCTTTTCCCGATTGCGGGCGCAAAGATCTGAAATATCCTGCATGGGTGCCTATCTTGAAACCTGAGTTGAAGAGAAATGAGAGTTTGCTGAAATTGATTCAGGAACGGGACCGCTATATTCATGTTCCTTACCATAGTTTCGATTATTATATTCGTGTGTTGCAGGAAGCTGCTATTAGTAAAGAGGTAAAAAGTATCAAAACAACGTTGTATCGCCTGGCTAAAGAATCGAAGGTGGTAAAGGCATTGATTTGCGCTGCGCTCAATGGTAAAAAGGTGACGGTGATCATTGAGCTACTGGCACGATTTGATGAAGCTTCGAACATAAACTGGTCTAAGAAGATGCAAGATGCGGGCATTCAGGTGCTTTTCGGGCTGGAAGGGGTAAAGGTTCACTCCAAGATTACTCATATAGGTATGAAAAGAGGGGGAGATATTGCTTGCATCAGTACGGGTAATTTTCATGAGGGGAACGCTTCGATGTATACGGATTATTTGTTGATGACTGCTATGCGTAATATTGTGCGGGAGGTGGACACTGTATTCGATTTCATTGAAAAGCCTTATTTGTCTCAACGATTCAAGGAATTGCTGGTGTCTCCTAATGATATGAAAAAACGTTTCATCGCCTTGATTGCCGACGAAATAAAGAATAAAAAAGCGGGGTTGCCGGCCTATATCCGCGTAAAGGTGAATCATGTGACGGATGATGCCATTATAGAAAAACTGTATGAAGCCTCGAAGGCCGGTGTGCCTGTAGAATTGTTGGTGCGGGGTAATTGTTCTCTGTTGACGGACATTCCGGGGGGGAGTGATACGATACGGGTCAATGGAATTATAGATCGCTATCTGGAGCATGCCCGTATTTTTATTTTTGCTGCGGGCGGAGAGAATAAAACGTTCATAGGTTCGGCGGACTGGATGCAACGCAATCTTGATAATAGGGTGGAGGTGGTTACTCCTGTTTATGACCCGCTGATTAAGGAAGATCTGCAAAAGGTGTTTGACTTTGGCTTTCGGGATACCTGTCAGGGTTGTGTGGTGGACGGTACGGGAGAGAACCGGCCATGGACGAGGGAGGATGGAAACAATGTACCGTTTCGTTCTCAAGAGGAGTTATATAATTATTATAAGCTAAAAGAGTAGAGGAGGGGGATTATGCCGGATACATGTTATGCTGCTATTGACATTGGTTCAAACGCAGTGCGTTTGTTAATAAAAAGGGTGAAGTCTGATGAGGCACAGATGAGTAAGAAATTCTCTAAGGTGTTGATGTTACGGGTTCCGTTGCGGTTGGGTTTTGATGTGTTTTCACTGGGTGAGCTTTCTGATGGTAAATCGAAGAAGTTACTGCGTTTGATGAAGGCTTTCAGACAGCTGATGAAGATTTATGAGGTGACGGATTACCGGGCCTGCGCTACGTCGGCTATGAGGGAGGCTGCCAATGGTAAGGATGTTATCAAGAAGATTCAAAAGGCTACCGGGCTTGATATTGAGATAATAGGCGGTCAGGAGGAGGCTCAACTTATTTATAAGTATCATATTGAATGTTCTGCGGAGCGTTTGGGTAATTATATTTATGTGGATGTGGGCGGAGGCAGCACGGAGATAAACCTGCAGATTGACGGGGAGCTGAAGCAGTCGCTTTCTTATAATATAGGTACGGTACGAATGTTGAGAAATGTTGTTGAGGAGGGCGTTTGGGAACGAATGAAGGATGACCTAAGTCACTTGACGGAGGGATTGGATCGTGTGGATATCATAGGTTCGGGGGGTAACATTAACAGGCTGTATCGTTTGGCAAGCAAAAAAGACAAGAAGAAGCAGCGGATGTCTGTGGGCTCTTTGAAGGCTATATATGATCAGTTGAGTCTTTTAACGCCGGGAGAACGCATGGATGCGTTCAATATTAAGGCGGACCGGGCGGATGTGATTGTGCCCGCGGCTGAGATTTTTCTGGCTATTGCCGAGGTGGTAAGGGCGGAATATATTCATGTGCCGGTGATTGGTCTGGCGGATGGTATGATTGACGGGTTGTATGAGAAGCATAGCCAAGAACAAAATGCGGCGATAATCGTTTAAGTGATTGTGAACGCAATCGGCAAAAGTCAGTTAGAGACCATCGTTGCTGGCCCTAAACTAAAGCTTGATGCCGAAGATTTGATTTTATTGGATGAGATGAGTAAATAAATGTTAGCGAACTAAAAAGATGAGCAAATTATTTTCTGAAGCAACGATTGGCAGTGTCAATCTAAGCAATCGTATTATAATACCTCCCATGTGCCAATATTCGGCAGCAAACGGGCAGGCTACCGAATGGCACTTGATGCATTACGGCAATTTATCCTTGTCCGGTGCCGGACTTTTAATAATGGAAGCTACGGGAATAGCGCCTGAGGGCAGAATTTCGTATGGTGATTTAGGCCTTTGGGACGAAAAAACGGCTTTTGCGTTGGCGAAAGTAGTTAATTTCATTCGTCTGCATTCTCAGATACCTTTGGCTATACAGCTATCGCACGCAGGGAGGAAAGCCTCTACCGATTTGGGTTGGAAACCGGGCCTTTCTCTATCAACGGACAATCCCAATGGCTGGCAGACATTCGCTCCGTCTGCCGAACCTCTCAGCACGGGCGGAACTACCCCTGAGGCATTGACGACAGAAGGAATCAAAAAGATAATTTCACAATTTGCTGCGGCAGCTAAACGGGCGGTGGCTATCGGATTCAACGCAGTTGAATTACACGGCGCACACGGTTATCTGATTCATCAGTTTCTATCGCCTGTAACCAATAAACGGACGGATGAATACGGAGGAAGTCTCGAAAACAGAATGCGTTTTGCTTTAGAGGTTTTTGAAGCCGTCAAAGCAGTTGTTCCAAAGGATTTCCCTGTGGGCATTCGCATATCGGCTACCGACTGGATAGAAAATGGTTGGGATTTGCCGCAAAGCATTGAACTGGCCAAACAACTGGACAGCAAAGGTTGCGGTTATATACATGTTTCAAGCGGAGGTCTCGATGGTGCCCTGCAACAATTGCCCTCTCTGCAATCGGGCTATCAATTGGCACTTGCCGAAGCAATAAAAAAAGAGGTGAAAATGCCTGTCATAGGAGTTGGGCTGATCACAGAACCGCAAGAGGCTGAAGATGCAATAGAATCGAATAAAGCCGATATGATAGCCGTGGGGCGCGGAATGCTTTACGACCCTCGTTGGGGATGGCATGCCGCCGCTGCGCTGGGTGCCAAAGCAATCGGCGTAAAGCAATACCTGCGCTGCGAACCGCATAAGCTAAAAGGATTGTTTAAGAGTGAATAAATAATTGATTCTTAAACAACCTGTAAATGTTGAATTTATTTTTGCTAAAGTAATTTTCAGGTTTTTGAATCGAGCGTTTTTTTATTGGGTTCATTCTAAAACATATTTGTAATATTCACTAAGAATCGCTCTTTTTTTATATTTTTGCGAAAAACAGCTTTAAATGGTTAAGCAGGCATAAAAATATTAAAATGAGAGGGTGCTTCTTATGAGTGTAGGTAAATTTGATGAAGAGTCCTTTACTTCTCTTTTCTATTTATATAAAGATAAATTATATGGTTTTTTCTTGGGACTGACTCATTCTCCGACAAAATCTGAGGATCTTGTTCAGGAAGTTTTTATGCGAATATGGCAAAAGCGTGAAGAACTTACGCTTATAGATAATTTAAATGCTTATATTTATCGGGCCGCTCAAAATCATGCTATCGATCAAATTCGGAAGAGGAGTAACGAGATTCTGTTATTTAGCGATAAATATCTAGGAAATGAAGATAACGCTACGGCCCAAACTCCTCTTGATCTTTTGTTGAATAAGGAATTAAGTAGTGCACTTACGGAAGCAATAGAACAACTTCCTCCTCAACAGAAGAAGGTATTTACTTTTCATTGTATAGAAGGGCTGCCTCATGAAGAGATTGCCCGTTTGATGGACATATCCGTGTCCACTGTTCAAAACCACATGCGACAGGCACTCATTAACATACGTACTTACTTCTCCGGTAACTATCCAGTCTTACTTTTATTGCTGATTTCGATTATTTTCTGATATTTTATAAAATTCTTAGCATAAGACTAGGTGCTGTCTTCCATTTTTTCGTCTTAGTATATCAATAGGCGTTAATACCGATTCTTTTTGTAGATAAATGCCTGTTTATTATTTAAATAATAATCAAAATGGAAACTAATATGCTTGAATCGTTGCTTATGCGTTATATCAAAGGTGAATGTAACAGCGAAGAAAGAGAAACGTTGGCACGAATGGTTAAAAGTCAGAATGACAGTGAATTGAAGAGACAATTGGAAGCTGTTTGGCTAAAATACGATTCTTTGGAACATTTATCGGATGAACGTTCTCAAGAGATTTTGTCTACGATTTTGGTAAAGAAAAGTAGGATTCGGAGAAACAGAAGATGGATGAGGCATGATTTTTTTATTCGTATAGGCTCTATTGCTGCTGTTTTGCTGTTGTTGCTGGGGATAGGTTATTACATAAAACAGGCTGTTCCGGAAGAATCTATTATTATCACTTCTCAGCCGGTGAGCTTGTCTGAAAATACGTCATATGTGCGTAGTGTAGTTTTGCCGGATGGTTCGTTGGTTGTTTTACAAGCAAATAGTACGATTGAATTATTACCCTCTTTCGACAAAGGAAAAAGGGAAGTGCGACTATCGGGAGAAGCTTATTTTGACATAAAACGCAATGCGAAACGTCCGTTTGTTATCTATAGCGGAGAGTTGAAAACAACGGTGCTTGGTACGGCTTTTAACATTGCTGCGTGGCCTAATGAGGATCAGATTCGTGTGGCGGTGACGCGAGGAAAGGTTAGAATAGAGAATACCGAGACCAAAAATATATTGGCCGATCTTTCGCGTAATGAAGAAATAGAATATGATAAGTCGAAATCCATAAGCGAAAAACATACGGAAGTGGCTGCCACACAGAAGATAATCGACTGGACAAAACAGGATATGGAGTTCAATGGGATGAGTCTGAAAGATATTGCGGTAATCTTGAGCAAACGATACGGTGCGGATATTGAAATTCATGGGAACAAACTGGCTAATGCATTGATTGTGGCATCATTTGTCGGGACAGAATCATTAGAAAACGTATTGAATGTTTTGTGTCCTATCAGTTCATCATCTTATTCCATGGAATCGGGTAAAGTGGTAATAGATCAATCAGAATAAATACCGAAATATATAAATTATGAAAATGGATTCTTCGTGAGCGGGCGAATATTAGAGTAAAAGCCTTTCCTTTTGGAGAGTTGGAAAGGCTTTTAGTTACAATATTAGATCTTTACCTCAATTAAAAAAACAATATTTATAACCATTGCAAAGATATGAAAAAGAGGCAATATTATATTTTTTATCTCTTGATAATTTTAATACCCTTACTCGGTTTAAATAATTCCATCTGTGCGCAATCTTCGAAAACAAGAATAACAGTTGAATTGAAGAATCAACCGTTGAAGGAGGGATTGGACCAAGTCGGTAAATTATCTGGTTTCAGAATGAATTATTCGTTGTCGCTGGTAACGGCTTACCAGAATATATCATTGACTAAAGGACAACGGACTGTTGCCGAGACACTTAACCTCTTATTGGCGAAGACAAACCTTACGTACAATATAAGTAATGATAAAATTCTTATAGTAAGTAAACCACAGGAACATTTGCAGCAACAAAGGACGACTTACACTGCATTTCAGAAAAACATACAGATAGCCGGTATGGTAACGGACATGGAAAAAAGCCCGTTGCCAAGTGTTACTGTTCGATTGAAGGATTCCGATATAGGGGCACTTACCGATCTTGAAGGACGATATTTGATTACCGTACCCGATAATATGAATAATCCGGTGTTAGTGTTTTCGTTTGTAGGAATGAAAACGCAAGAGGTGCGATATGCGGGAAAAAACGTGAATATAGTGATGCAGGAGAACCTGAATACATTGGATGATGTAGTGGTGACCGGTATATTTACTAAAAAGAAAAGTAGCTATACGGGTGCTGTTAAGGTCATTTCGAGCGAAGATCTGGAACTCTTCCGGGGACGTGATATTTTTACTACGTTAAACAATATCGATCCTTCTTTCAATATTGTTGAAAATAATGCTTTGGGAGCAGACCCTAACAGGCTTCCTGACGTGCAGATACGTGGTGCGGGCAATTTACCTTCGCTTAATCAACTACAGGATCAAACATCGACTGTTCTTAACACACCACTGATTATTCTGAACGGATTTGAAACTACTTTGCAGCGTATGATGGACTTGAACGATCAGGAGATTTCTTCCATTTCCATATTGAAAGACGGAGCAGCTACATCACTCTACGGCTCGCGCGGAGCAAACGGAATTATCGTTATTACAACCAAAGACCCAGAAGGAGGGAAGTTACGATTGTCTATCCGAAGCGAAGCCAGTTTGAATCTGCCGGATTTAAGTAGTTACCATTTGTTGAACGCTCGTGACAAGTTGGAATTGGAGAGATTATCAGGTTATTACGAAAGTGCAACGAAGGATGCAGCTGCCAATATAGATCTTCAACAATATTATAACCAAGTATTGGCAGAAGTTAGCAGAGGGGTGAATACCGATTGGTTAGCTAAGCCGTTGCGTACGGCCATTGAACAGACTCACAATATAAAACTGGAAGGAGGAGATCGCATATTTCAATATGCTATTTCTGCACAATATAAAGATTTGGAAGGTGTAATGAAGGAATCGGGGCGCAAAACGTTTAATGGTGGAATAGATCTGGCATATAGACACCAAAAATTGCTTTTCCGTAATTATTTATCTATAGGGCATACCAATTCGCAGGAGTCTCCTTACGGAGCATTTTCTCAGTATGCAGAACTAAATCCTTATTGGAAGCCTTACGACGAGAACGGAAAGATTGTTCGCTATTTCTCTCCTTATAACAGGAATTATTGGGTGCAAACCGGCGATGTGAGATTTTCCGGAGCATATCCTAACCCGATGTATGATGCTACATTGAATACTTATGATAAAACGGAAAATACATCTATCATCAATAATTTTGCTATCGAATGGAAACCGCTGAACGAATTGATATTCAGGGGGTCGGTTTCGCTAACCGGTGATATGGGCAACCATGATGATTTTAAACCAGCAAATCATTCGGACTTTGCCGGCTATTCCGATGAGGACTTATTCAGAAAAGGACGTTATGCTTACTCAAACACAAAAGGTTTCAGCTATGCATTGAACTTCTCTGCTAATTATACGAAAGTTTTTGCTGAGAAACACTCGCTGTTTGCTGGAGTAAATTTGGATATTACGCAAAATCAAAGCCGGACTTATAGTTTTGTGGCTGAAGGTTTTCCCGATGAATCGATTGACTTTTTGGGGATGGCACTTCAATACGAGCAAGATGGCAGTCCAGGAGGATCGGAATCTACTATTCGCAGAATTGGTACGGTGGCTAATGCAAACTACACTTATGATAATCGTTACCTGCTAGATCTTTCTTATCGTGTGGATGGTGCTTCACTTTATGGGACAAATAGCCGATTTGCTCCTTTCTGGTCCGCCGGTACGGGATGGAATCTTCAGAACGAATCATTTATCAAGAACAACCTGAAATTTGTAGACCGGATGAGATTGAGAATGTCTTACGGTACAACCGGTTCACAAAACTTCAACCCTTACCAAGCGCAAGCTACCTATCAATACTATACAGACGATAGATATAATATGTGGATGGGGGCCTATCAGATTGCACTGGGAAACAAAGACCTGAAGTGGCAGAAAAGAAACAAATATAATCTCGGGTTTGAGTTGGGGCTATTTGGCGATCGTTTTATTTTGGAAGCTGATTTGTATAAGGAGAAAACATCTAACTTGCTGTCTGATCTCGAACTTCCTTATTCTAACGGATTTACCAGCTACACGGAGAATGTGGGAAAGCTTGAAAATAAAGGTTTTGAGTTGTCGGCTACCGTATGGTTGTTACGTGATGTGAAGCAAAGAATTTCATGGTCAGTTACCGGAAATATTACTCACGACAAAGATAAAATAGTAAAATTATCTGAAGCGATGAAGGCTACCAGTGAGAAATTGGCATTGGTTAGCACCGGTTCAACACCTAATCATATTCTTCGCGAGGGTGATTCGCAAAACACCATTTATGTGGTTCCTTCTCTGGGAATTGATCCGAGTACGGGTAAAGAGCTATTCCTGACTAAGAACGGTGAAGTTACTTATACGTGGAATGCCAGTGACAGAGTGGCTGTCGGAAATTTGATGCCTAAATACAGAGGTAATTTTAGTACAATGCTTCGTTACAAGGACTTCACACTGAACGTCTCGTTCGGTTATCGTTTCGGCGGACAGATTTATAACTCGACGTTGAGGGATAAAGTTGAAGTGAATAACAAATTACTGAATGTAGATGAGCGAGTGTTTACCGATCGCTGGAAGCAGCCGGGTGATAGGACTTTCTTCAAAGGTATAAACGATTATTCGATAATGGCACCTACTTCACGGTTTGTGCAAGATGAAAACACACTTACCTGCCAGAGTGCCAGTCTTCGCTATGAAATGAGAGCAAAGAAATGGTTGGAATCGATGGGGGCGCAATACATATCGCTGACTGCCAGTACGGGAGAGTTGTTCTATCTCTCTACAGTGAAACGCGAGCGTGGCACGAACTATCCTTATACCCGACAATTATTAATGTCTTTATCTTTAATGTTCTAAACAATAAGGAATATGAAAAAGTATATCATTACAACAATATGGTTGTTAAGCAGCTTGCTGTATGCGGGATGCAGTGATTGGCTGGATGTGAGTCCTCAGTCTGAAAGCCCCAAAGATAAATTATTTGAAACCCAGAATGGATTTCGTAGTGCTTTGACCGGTGCCTATATTCGTTTGAAGGGAGGCTCTCTTTACGGAGGAGCATTGATGTGGGGCGATATTGAATATATGGCTTGTAATTGGTATAATCCGACAACAAGCAATACCACCTTGAATGAGCTGTTAAATTGTAACTACAACAATGCGGGGGTTGTTAGTAAAATGGATGCCATCTACGAAAACCTCTATAAAGTGATTGCCGATGTTAACAGTATTCTTGAGGAAATAGATAACCGGAAATCTGTTTTTTCTGATGGAAATTACGAAATGATAAAAGGGGAAGCTCTGAACTTACGGGCTTTCTGCCATTTTGATATATTGCGCTTATTTGGCCCTATGCCGGCGAATGTGGGAGATAGTGAATTATTTCCTTACGTGACAACGGTAACGGAGGATATTCATCCCTCGTTAACTTATCAAGACTACACAAAGAATATTCTTAAAGATTTGGATGAGGCTCAGGAATTGTTAAAGGGAGTTGATCCTATTTTAACTTATTCTATTGCCGATTTAAGTGATTTAGATAGTGGGGATTTCACAACGGATGACAATTATATAGGGTATCGGAATTTGCGGATGAATTATTATGCTACGCTAGCCATTAAAGCAAGAGTTTATCTTTGGATGGCCGGTCAGGACCCGACACAAAAGGCAAATGCTGCCCGATATGCGCAGATGGTGATTGATGCAAAAGATAATACGGGTACGCCTACCTTCCGTTTAGGAATAGAGTCCGATCGGGTGGCGGGAGATTATACTTTTTCGTCCGAACACATCATGGCATTGAGCGTGTATGATCTGGCTGCCACTGCCGATAACCTGTTTGGTGAACAAGGGCAATTTGTGCGTTATGATTTTAGTATACAGGACGGATTTTATTATCTTAATAACTTATTCCCGGTATCCGAACGAGTATCGGATGTGCGTTGGAATAGTATGTGGTCTTACCGTACGACTAGTGGTCAGACCAATTATGTGATGTATAAGAAATTTGTGCAAAATGCGGAAATTTCTAAACGTATTTTACAAGTGCCTTTGCTGCGATTGAGTGAAATGTATCTGATTCTAACCGAATGTGCAGAGACTAAAGAAAATGCCGAAATACCTTATAAGTTTTATTGCGACAAGAAAGGTATTCCCTTTATCGGCTTTTCGGACGCTAATTGGGAGGGTGACCGGCGCAATAAGTTGATTAGGGAGTATGTCCGTGAGTTTTATGCAGAAGGACAGTCTTTCTTTACCTACAAACGATTCAATGTAACTTCGCTACCCGCTGGATGGGCATATCCGAGTTTTTCGGGGACACTGGCTAAATATGTTGTTCCCAAGCCTTTGCGCGAAATTGAGTATAACAATAAATAATAAGGTATGATTATGAAGAGATTTATATTTATTCTGGTAACTATTGGGTCGATCATCATGACGAGTTGCTCGGAAACAGGATATTTGTTGTATAATGACATAGACCGGGTGCAAATGGAAGATACGGTGACTGTTAACTATACGTTCGTTTATGAACCGGAATCGGTGATAAGAGACACCGTATACATTCAGGTGAATACTATTGGTAACATAGCAAATTATGATCGCGAAATAGAACTGAAACAGATTCCGGAATATAATTATACTTACGTAAGGGATCCTGAAACAGGCCAGGTGACGGACACTATTGAAACGGAGCGGCCTAATAAAGCCGTTGCAGGTGTTGACTATGTAGCTTTAGACGATGCCGAGTTAAAAAAGTTTTATGTGGTGAAGGCCAATGCTGTTACGGCACAAATTCCAGTTGTGTTACTTCGTGACGCAAACCTTAAGAACGAGAGTTACCGGTTGCGTCTTGAATTGGTTGAATCTAAAGATTTTGGACTGGGAGAGTCGAATGCAAGAGCTAAAACAATTATTTTATCAGACTTTTTACAACGTTTTTATTCATGGCGAGTGGATAACTCTGTAGCAACGGCTTACAACCTTTTTGGAAAATATAGCATTGCCAAACATCAGTTCATGATTGACGTGAGCGGCGAGGTGATTGATGAAGATTGGTATCAGACAATTGTAGCGATACAAGCTACTTCTCATTATAAGAATTTATTTAAGGAAGCGTTGAACACATTTAATAATGACCCGGTCAATCTGGCTAGTGGAAAAGCGCCATTGCGAGAGACAGATGACTCTAACAGCCCACTGGTTACTTTTCCTTAATTGAAGTTGAAAACAATATAGATAAAACGGATATGAAAAAAATAAATGGCTTTCTAATAGGCTTGTTTTCACTGTTGGTTGTAGCCTGCTTTGAAGACAATAGCAGCGAGGGTGTGGATGGGTTGGTACCGGTTGTGGTTGACGGTTTGGAAACGCGATACGATGTATATACTTTTGAGGATGTGCTGAGTATTAGCCCAACCGTGCAGAACGAAAACCGCTACAACTTCTATTGGTTAGTGTATTCTACTAATTTTAATGTAAACGAAGGTGTTGTACCGAAAGCCGACACTCTATCATACACGAAGAACTTGGACTATGAGGTACTTCTTGATCCCGGTCAGTATATCCTTGTTTTCAATGCTGTGGACAAAGAAACAGGCGTGACTAAGAAAATCACATCAGATTTGTACGTTTCCACGCTTAACATGAATGGATGGTATCTTTTGAAAACAGAAAACGATCAGACCGACTTTGACTTTATTTACAGTGGAGGACGAATTAATAATTGGATTCGTTTCTACAATGGGAAAAGCATGGAAGGTAATGCGGTAAAAGCTATTTATGTGCCGCAGATGAAACCTGCGCCTACTTCTTCCGATCTTTATAACACATTGTTTGTTTTGTCCGATGAAGATGCAGGGATTTATCGCATAGATAACGGTTTACAGACGATGAATTTTGAAAGCATGTTCTTCTCGGCACCTGTGGTGAAGAAACCACAAAACGTACTTCAACCGATGGCCACACAAAGTCTTGTGTTTATAAATGACGGCAAAATGTATGGAATGACTAAAGGCGGACGTTTCTCTAATCCCCCCGTATCGACCTACAAAGTATCGCCGATGGCGGTTGTAGCTGCCATGTTACTAGGGTTTGATGAAAATTCAAAATCAATGATTATCTCTGATAACGGAAATTCGTTTCGTTCTATTCCATCTAACTCAAGCGCTTTAACAAGCACGAATGCGGATATAGTGTGGATGGCAGGGTATGCGGGGAGTCGTAGTGCAGGCATGGCTCTTCTCAAAAAGACAGATGGGTCGGGCAATTTGCTGAAACTAAATATGAATTATGGTCAAATGAGTAGCAATAGTACTCCTGCATTATATGATCCATCCAATCCGCATATTGTACCTGCTTCACATGGGCTGATGAATGCTGACGTAATAGCCGGTAACTATGACAATGACTATGTTTACTATGCTGTTGGCAGCCAAATATATGTGACGGATATAGCCAGTCTTCAGGAGAGATTGCAAATTACGCTTCCGGTGGGTGAAACGGTTACTTGCATGCAGCATGTGAAATATCCAGACCCGCCTTCGACAAATCTCAATGTATTTGTGGTAGCTTCGGTCATAGGAGACCAATATAAAGTGCGTTTCTACGATATTAGTTCTATTGGAGGGTTGACTCCGTCCGGCACTCAGTCAGAAATTACGGGTAATGGTCGCATTGCCTCTGTTATCTATATGGAGCAGGGAACTGGAACTAGAATTTATTAGTGCGACGATATTAATTTATATAATAAAAAAACAGAATGAAAAAACTAATATTAATAATAATGTTCGGTTGCCTTTTGGGGTTGGGGCGTGCATTGGCTGTTACCCCCGATTCAATTGGGCTAATTAAGCAACAAGTAGAGTTGACTGTCACCTTGCAGGACATTGATCGGGAACTGGCCGATAGGCAACAAGCTTGGATGGATGCACAAAAGAAAAAGGTGGCTTATGATACCATTGGGCTGGCAAAGTATCGCTACGAAATAAAAGTATTGAAAGAGGTAAGGAAAGCTAAAGAGGTTGACTTCATCAAGGCACATCCTGATTACCAGATCAGCATTACGGCACTCAACGATGTGATTGGGTATTTGCCCGATGATATCCGGGCTTATAATGACTTATTTTCCAAATTGAATAAGGACATACGAGAGAGTGTTGAGGGTGTAAAAACTCGTAATAGCATCGATAAGTTTTTACGGGTAGCTATCGGTGCGGAAGCACCTGAATTTGTATGTAACGATACTATCGGGAAACCCGTTTGCCTGAGTGATTTCAAAGGCAAATACGTTTTGATTGATTTTTGGGCAAGTTGGTGTGGCCCTTGTAGAGAAGAAAATCCCGTCGTAGTAGAAGTTTATCATCGATTTAAAGATCAGAATTTTACCATACTTTCTGTTTCGCTCGATCAGCCGGGTAAACACGACACCTGGCTAAAGGCGATACATGATGACCAATTGGCATGGACACACGTATCTGATCTTAAGTTTTGGCAAAGTGAAGTAGCCCAATTATATTGTGTCCGTTCGATTCCTCAGAATTTTCTGATAGATCCGCAAGGTAAAATCATTGCTGCCAATTTACGCGGTGAAGCATTATCGAAAAGATTAGAAGAGGTATTGATGAATAAATGATGATTAGCGAGAAAAATAAAATAGCATGAAATATTTATTATTATTATTTGCGTTGGGAATAAATCTTTCCCTCTGTGCACAAAAAAAAATGTCGAAGTCACAGGGGAATGATACTTTGAAAACTGATAGCTTGAAAATCGATACTTTGGGAAAAGTGAATGCAGTTAAACCTACAGAAGTAAATCCCAATAAACCTAAACCTTATAAGGAAGTTATAACCGACAAAGCTGTTACCAGTCATGGGATGGTGGATGTGCACAGAATCGACGATCGCTTCTTTCTTGAAATACCCGATACGTTGCTTGGACGTGAAATACTTGTGGTTAATAGGATAGCAAAGGCTCCGGCCGGATTGCGTCCACAGGTGCAGGTATTTGCCGGTGACCAGATAGGGGAGAACGTTATCCGTTTCGAGAAAGGCCCGTCCAGTCGCATTTTTATCCGGCAGATGTCATTTGTTGATACTTCCAGAGACAGTACTGAGAATGGTATGTATCGTTCGGTCATTCAATCGAACTTGCAGCCCATAACGGCCGCTTTTCCTGTGAAAGCATATGGCGGCGATAGTACGAGAGTAGGAACATCAGTTATCGATATCACCGATTATTTGCAAACCGAGAATGAACTGTTTTATTTCAGTCCGGAGGCTAAAAAAAGTTACTCTGTTGGAGCTATTCAATCAGATAAATCTTATATTGATGCCATTCATTCTTATCCGATTAATATTGAGATACGCACAGTGAGATCTTATCTAAAAAATTCGAGCGGACAGAATAATGTGGGCTCTACCATGCCTGTGACTTATGAACTTAACAGTTCGTTGGTTCTTCTTCCAAGAGTGCCGATGAAGCCTCGTTATGCTGATGCACGGGTGGGTTATTTTTCGAGAGGATTTTATGACTTTGATGCCGATCCGCAGGGAGTAGAGGAGAAATATTACATCACTCGTTGGCGATTGGAACCCAAACCGGAAGACCGGGCCAAATATCTGAAAGGCGAATTAGTGGAACCGGCCAAGCCGATTATTTTTTATATTGATCCGGCTACGCCTAAAAAATGGGTTCCTTATCTGATTGCTGGGGTTAACGATTGGCAAAAAGCTTTTGAACAGGCCGGATTTAAAAATGCTATAAAAGCTATGCCTGCTCCCGAAAATGATTCGACATGGACAATCGAGGATGCCCGCCATAATGTGATAGTCTATAAAGCGTCTGCTATAGCTAATGCAAGCGGCCCGCACGTTCACGATCCTCGTAGTGGTGAAATTATTGAGACTCATGTTAATTGGTATCATAATGTTATGCAATTGTTGCGAAGCTGGTATATGATACAGGCTGGAGCCATAGATCCTCGCGCCCATAAGATGCAATTTGACGATGAATTGATGGGGCAACTCATTCGCTTTGTATCATCGCATGAAGTAGGACATACGCTGGGATTACGCCATAATTACGGTTCGAGTTCGACTGTGCCTGTGGAAAAATTGCGTGATAAAAACTGGGTGGAGAAGAATGGGCATACGCCTTCTATAATGGATTATGCACGATTCAATTATGTGGCGCAACCTGAAGACAAAATCACAGAAAAAGGTATCTTTCCGCGCATTGGTGACTATGATAAGTGGGCAATAGAATGGGGATATAAATGGCTTCCGCAGTTTAAAACTGCTGACGAAGAGGAAGAATATTCTAATAAACTTATTATCAAGAGGCTGAATAATAACAAACGGTTATTTTTTGGTAGCGAATACGAAAGCACCGATCCTCGTTCGCAAAGCGAGGATTTGGGTGATGACCCGGTACTTGCCTCTACTTACGGTATGAAAAATTTGAAACGTATTTTACCTCAGTTGCGGGATTGGACATGTCAGGCCAATAAAGGGTACGATGGCTGGAGGAATATATATGTTGAATTGCTTAAACAGTACAAACTCTATAACGCACATGTGCTTAAATTAATCGACGGAAGCTATGTTACTCCTAAGAGTGTGGAACAATCGGGTGCTGTTTTTGTGCCTGTGGAATACGAAAAGCAAAAAGCCGCTGTGAGATTTTTGACTGAAAATGTGTTCAATACGCCTAAATGGCTCATTAACGACAGTATTACTGCTTACACTGGCGCTAGCGCATTATCCTACATCAGCGCCGCTCAACAAATGGTTTTATTCCGTATAGAAGGATCGGCTGTTTTGTCTGACTTCATCAAAAATGAGAGTGAAAAGAAAAATAACAGTTATGGTATTACGGAGTTTCTGAACGATATGAAACAGAGCATCTGGACGGAATTGTATACTCACAAACCGATTGATATCTATCGTCGTAAATTGCAGAAAATATATATTGACAATGCTTTTAAATCATTTAAAGCTACTAATACGATCGTAGGAAGAAACGACGGTAACGGAACGATTATTTATATGGATCCTGACCCGACTCTTTCTGATGTTTCCAGTGTTATCCGTTCTCATTTGCTTTCGCTCAGCAAAGATATGACGAAGGAAATCAATCGTACGGATGATGAGCTGACAAAGTATCATTTGCTGGATTTGATCAATCGCATTGACCAGGAATTGAATAAGAAAAATTCTCTCTGACAATAGGGACTTATGTCTCGTTAAGGGGGGTGTCTGAAAAGTCATCCTCCTTTTTTTTGTCAGTGCGATGTATCGTTAATTCATACTCTTACCCGTGTCAATATCAGAACCTCTGCTATTGCCTAAGGAATGCAATGTTGATGCTCACTCTTCAGTTGCCCCACTACCTATTTAGGATAATAATCTTTCTCATTCTTTGGCATACTAGCCCCACGACCTACAGCAAACGTAACTTCTTTGATAGCGTTACAGATCTTCCTCGCTGCGATCATAATGTTAAAAGTAGAATAGTTCAAATAAGAAGATATAATAACCTAATTTAAATCTGTGCGCTTTATCTATTTCGTCTATATAATAGACTACCTTTATGCCGTTATTAAAATAACGTTATAAATGAAACTATTGACTATCGGAGACTTGAAAGCTCGTATCCCTATTATTCAAGGCGGAATGGGTGTTGGTGTCTCTTTATCCGGCTTAGCATCAGCTGTAGCCAATGAAGGTGGTATTGGAACTATTTCCAGTGCCGGTTTGGGACTTATATATAATAAGCTATCCGCTAATTTTGCTGAAGCTGGTATTTTAGGTCTTAAAGAAGAGATAAGAAAAGCGCGTGAAAAAGCAAAAGGAATTATTGCTGTAAATGTAATGGTAGCTATGACCAACTTTGCCGATATGGTAAAAACAGCTATTGCAGAAAAAGTTGATATCATATTCAGTGGAGCCGGTCTTCCACTTGATTTGCCGAGCTATTTAGAAGAAGATAGTACCACAAAGCTTGTACCTATTGTCTCCTCTGCCCGTGCAGTGAAAATTATCTGTGAGAAGTGGGTGGGGCATTATAACTACTTGCCGGATGCAGTTGTTGTAGAAGGGCCCAAGGCCGGCGGACACCTTGGATTCAAGCTAAATCAGATTACAGACGAGGATTTTTCTCTCGAAGAGATTCTGCCTCTGGTAGTAGCTGAAGTGTCTTTGTTCGAGCAAAAATACAACAAGAAGATTCCCGTTATAGCAGCGGGAGGTATTTATACGGGAGAAGATATCTATCGTATGATGCAACTGGGGGCTTCAGGCGTACAGATGGGAACCCGCTTTGTTACCACAGATGAGTGCGATGCCTCTTATGCTTTTAAAGAACAATATCTTAATGCCAAAGAAATAGATATTGAAATAATAAAGAGCCCCGTAGGCATGCCTGGTCGTGCTATTATCAGCTCTTTTATTCAGCAAGTGAAAGAAGGCATTAAGCAACCCAAATCCTGTCCTTTTCATTGTATTAAAACGTGCGATATATCTAAAAGCCCGTACTGCATTATGTTGGCTCTTTACAGTGCCTTCAAAGGTAACTTCAGTAATGGCTATGCTTTTGCCGGAGCAAATGCTTATAGGGCAACCCGGATTAT
This sequence comes from uncultured Bacteroides sp., assembly GCF_963677715.1. Lineage (NCBI taxonomy): Bacteria > Pseudomonadati > Bacteroidota > Bacteroidia > Bacteroidales > Bacteroidaceae > Bacteroides > uncultured Bacteroides sp. The sequence continues at coordinate 576,217 of NZ_OY782495.1, read as the reverse complement.
GAGCGTAAAAGAGACCATCTCCGATTTAATGAAAGAGTGGAAAGAAAAAGAATTTCTCTCGAAGAAATAAGAAAGTTTGCATCTCTTTTTCCTTGTCGGTGCTACGCCTCACAAATTCATATTTCTATAAATGTAATGATGGAAAAAGCCCGTTGAATAGTATCAACGGGCTTTTATAATTAAAGAATGTTTTTTATTTTTTGGGATATCCTACCGGATTATTCATGAGTAATAAATCGGTATCCTTCAATTTCAATACTTTTTTTAGTGTGTTTTTGTCCATCGTTGCGCGAGGCACAGTTGCCAGTCCTAACCCGGCACATGCAAGATTAATATTTTGGCAGACGATACCTATATCAACAGAAGCCATTAGTTTAGCGCCCTCATTGATTGTTCCGCCAAAGCGTGTTAAATCTGCGGAAAGGACAATGCTAAGCGGGGCGGTTTTTGCAAAATCCTGTCCGCCTGCTACAGCCGTTCGGTAATCACCCTCGGTAAGCAATGTCAATGCATGTGCTTTTTCATCATAACGATAGGCACCTTCGGGGAAAATAACATATACTCCTACTTCTTGAAAATTCATGCACGAAGGAGCGGTACGTTTGCCATCCGGACGATTTATGCCGTTTGTAGCCCATAGTAAATCCGAAAGATCCTGTTGAGAAAGTTTATCCGAAGCAAAGGTGCGATCGGAATGACGGTCATTGAATGCTTTCATTATTGAAGCTCCTTTTGTTTTGTTCGGAGTAGGTAATTTAATTTGCTTCAGATCTTGAGCATTCATAGTTGCAACCAAAAAGAACATAATTGATATACATGATACAATTTTCATAAGAACTTATTTTTTGATTAAAAATTTCTTTCATCTTTTTTATATTTCTGTTTTACTACGAGAAATCAGAAGCTTAACTTCTGTTTTAGCTGTTCCGTGAATTTGTCGATCCGTGCCATTTCTTCCGGAATCTTAATGCGTTGCGGGCAATGTACCATACATTCTTCACAACCGATGCAATGATTGGCCTGTCGTAGCTTAGGCACACTACGGTCATATCCGACAAGGAATGCCCTGCGTGCTTTCTTATAATTTTCATCCTTTGAAGTTTTCAGCATGTATCCTGCGCTTACTATGCGATTGTAGTGTCCGAAAACACCCGGTATATCAATCCCATAAGGACAAGGCATGCAATATTGACATTCGGTGCACTGCACATAATCGGCATTCAACATTATTTCAGTCACTCTCTCCAGTGCATTATATTCTTGTTTATTTAGTGGCTTAAGAGGTGAATATGTTCGGATATTTTCTTGCAAATGCTCTAAATATACCATACCGCTTAGTACTGTCAATACACTCTTCGGCGTACCCGCATAGCGGAAAGCCCATTGAGCCGCACTATCTTCAGGGTGTACTTCGTTCATTATAGCCAACGCTTGTGAAGGCACTCTCGAAAGCCGTCCTCCTAAAAGCGGTTCCATAATTACGGCCGGTATATTACGCTTTTCTAATTCAGTTAATAGATATTCGGCATTCGTATTATATCCGGTTGCGTGTTGCCAGTCGATATAGTTTAATTGTATCTGAACAAAATCCCATTTTATATCAGTTGCCAATAAATAATCGTAAACCGCAATATCTCCATGAAACGAAAATCCTAGATTACGAATGCGGCCTGCTTCTCGTTCTTTCAATAAAAAATCCAATACTTTATTATCTAAATAGCGGTTCTTGAAAGTTTCCATTCCTCCGTTACCGACAGTATGCAGCAGGTAATAATCAATATAATCTGTCTGAAGTTCCCTAAAGGATTTCCGATACATTGCCAGAGAACCTTGATAAGAACGTATATTCGGATCATCGTTCATATTAGACAATTTAGTCGCAATAAAATATTTATCGCGGGGATGACGCTTCAAAGCAATGCCTGTAGCGGTCTCCGACCATCCTCTGACATATACAGGAGAAGTATCGAAATAGTTAACTCCGTGTTCAAGGGCGTAATCTATTAATTCGTTAACGGCATCCTGATCCACTTCTTCTTCACCTTTGGCGTTTGTCCGCAAAGGCCAACGCATGCAACCATATCCTAATAATGACACTTTTTCTCCCGTATGCGGATTAGTACGGTAAGTCATCTTATCCTTAGGGACTTCGCCCAGAGAACCTCCTTCTCCAGATACCGTATTACTCGGTTTACATCCATATAAGGCAGCAGTAGCGGCAGCCGAACCAGCACCTACCATTTTAAGAAAACTCCTGCGATTTATTTCTTTTTTATCCTTGTTTTCCATATTAACTATTTTCTAAATCGAATGATGCCTTACATTTCCTTCTACATATATTGCGCTGAACGGACGAGCCGGACAAAGATTCTCACAGGCACCACATCCGATACATAACTCTTTATTTACAACAGGTATTTTCAGAGAGTTACTGGAACTAAGGTCCTTATCTACTAAGGAAATAGCTCCTGTAGGACAATGGCGTTCACAGTTATGACATTGGATATTGTCCCTGTTTACCACACAATTATCTTTAATCCAAACAGCCTTACCGATGGAAATGGCCGATTTATCTGCCGTTGTAATGGGTTTAATGGCACCTGCAGGACAGACCTGCGAACATTCCGTACACTCGGGACGGCAGTATCCTCTCTCGTATGACATCTCGGGCTGCATGAATGTTGCTAATTTGCTAGACGGACGTAAGACACCGTTCGGACAAGCCGACACACAAAGCTGGCAAGCCGTGCAGTGATCCTTCAGGTTTTTGGCGCTTACTGCGCCAGGCGGTACAATCGGAGTTTTTCTACTTGGTATTTTTTTATCCTCAATGGTTGCCAGTCCGCCATCCACCTTTATTTGCTGTGCTTTTATCGTATTGGTGACAATAAATGCTGTTATTAAAGAAAGCACATTACGGCGTGATATGCCGACTTGTTCTGGCGTAACAGCGGAAGAGTTCTCTACTGTCTCCTTTTTATTTCCTATTCTGCGTGGAGCATACCTCATGGCTCCAAATTTACATTTTTCGATACAGTCGAAGCACGTTACACACCGGCTCTGGTCGATGCGCTTCGCCTTTACATCTATACAGGAAGCTTTGCAATTGCGGGCGCATAATCCGCATCCGCCACATTTTTCTTCAATGAAAGTCAGTTTGAAAAGTGAGAACTTAGAAATAAAGCCCAATAATGTACCTACGGGACAAATAGTGTTACAATAGGTTCGTCCGTTACGCCATGAGAGGATAATTAAAGCGGCAAAAGTTACGACAACAACCGCGAAAGTTACGATGCTTTTTAGCCAGACATCAACAGAATAAAACGCATAACTATTTATCCGTTCCGAAAAATAAGCAAGAACATTATTTCCCCATTGATATAAGGGGGCAAATAAATTGGAAACAATGCGACCGTATGCACTATACGGCTCTAACATAACAACCACCGAGCTGACGCCTGCTATAAAAGCGATAATAAATATGACTAATACTCCGTATCTTAACCAGCCGACTGCCGGTGAATACCTGAAACGATTTTTCTTCCGCTTTCCGGCTATCCATGATATGATATCCTGAAATACGCCTAGCGGACAGATTATCGAACAATAAATACGGCCGAAAAGCAGAGTTAGCAGAACGAATGTTAATACAACACCTACATTCAATGCCAGCAATGCAGGTACAAACTGTATTTTAGCCAACCACCCAAACCATCCATGAAGTGTTCCTGTAAAATCCAGGAACAACAGAGTTGTGAAGACAAAACAAAAAATAGCAGCTGTTCTTCTGATTTTTCTTAGCATAATTTTATTTTCTGAAATGTATTAATGAAGCTTACTAAAGGCCTTTTTCAATTTTACGTAACCATTTAATGCCGTGTCATTCGATCTTTATAAATATCAACCTTTACAGGAGATGGTATTATCCGATTAAGATGATCAAATTTAAGAATAGAATACTTTGATTATTTGTTTTTTTAGTTAAAACGAATAAAAGAACTGCCATCACGAAAAAATAAGACCATGATGTATTATTATCCAGCCAACCATTGTTTGAATTCGGCTGCTTTATTCTTGCTGATATACAGATTTTCCGGAAGTTCGGTATGAAGGGTGACCAATAATCGGTTATCGAACCAGATTGTTATGTTTTTCACACTGTCTTTGGAGATGATATATTGCTTGTTAGCCCGAAAAAACAGGTCGGGGTTCAATGAATGATTTATGTATTCCAGTGTTTTTTTATAAGGAAAGGAAGTACCGTCTTTAAGGATGACTATCGTTTTCACTTCTGTGGTGTAAAAACAGGAAATATTACTAACTGCTACCGGAAATATTTTATCATTAAACGGAATGAGGATTTTTTCCGGATATTTATCCTGATGCGCCAGACGTGGCAGGATATTTAGATACTCATGAATATCCCGTTTAGTTCGTTCCCTGAATTTTTCTATCGCATGCTTCACCTCTCCGGCTTCAATTGGTTTCAGCAGGTAGTCTATACTATTTACTTTGAACGCTTCAATTGCATACTGGTCAAAGGCCGTTGTGAAAATGATAGGTGTTTTTACATCGACTATTTCGAATATTTTAAAGGCTGAACCATCTGAGAGATGAATATCCATAAAGATTATGTCAATAAGGTGTTGGGATTCTTGTAACCATTTGGCCGTCCGTACAACACTTTCTGTATTACCTACAACCTCAATGCCTAAATTAAGGTCGTATAATATTCTTTTGAGATTGGTATAGGCTACTGTTTCATCTTCTACAATCAATGCTTTCATACTGTCAGTTAAAAAGAGGTAAATAAACCATAAAACAGCCATTGTTTTTTTCTATTCTAATATTTTTCCCTGTTAGTAGTTCGAAACGTTTGGAAAGGTTTTCCAGTCCGATTCCGCTACTTTCTCCGGCATCTAGCTTTTCGTGGATAGGATTAACTATGACTAATTCATCATTGGCATTGGTGGACAATGTGATTTCCATCGGATTATAGCTATCAATGATGTTATGTTTCACGACGTTCTCTACCACGGGAAGCAATGATAATACCGGCAATTTCAAGTTACGTTTCTCATCATCTATATGGATATGAAATTTCAGCTTGTTTTCATATCTTACTTCCAACGTATAGCGGAAAGCCTCCAGAAAGTTCAGTTCTTCATTCAAAAAAGTGAGTCCTATTTTATCTCTTTGCAGGATATAACGGAATACTCCTGACAGTTTATTGATATATTCCAGCGTCTTCTCTTTTTCATCTTCACGGACAAGGGCCGAAACGCTGTTGAGTGAATTGAAGAAGAAATGGGGATTGATTTGGTTGACAAGTGCATTGCAAAGGCTTTGCAGATTTTCGGCTTTTAGTTTTTCAATTTGTTTTTCTTTATTGTTGCTTTCCGCATACAGGGTGAAGAAATAACCAATGAATGTGCAAAAGAGACAGGTTATCACAAACTGAAATAACAGTATTCCGGTAAAACAATCCACATGTTTGCTTATGGCCAGTGAGAATATGACATAAATCGTATAAGCGATGAAAGTTATCCAGAAAGAGTTGATAAGTCTTTTGAAAAAGGCCAGTGTTTTTTGCTTTTGTATGCTAACGGTTAAAAGAATCCAAATCAAAAGATAGAAAAACAGGTACCTGAAAAAGAAAAATAATCCATAAGATATCTGTTCGGAATTTGTGGCTGATTCGGGGAAATGCCAAGTAAAATCTACTGTATTCGGATAAACCATGATTACAGACAGAGATAAACTTATTATAAGTATCATCCTGCTTGATGATAGCTTGCTTAATGAGGGAAATTCGTTCGATGATCTCATTCCTGTTCTATTTTTCACAAAAATAAGGATTAATCAGCCTAAAGATGCAAAACTAATACATTTATAACCTATTTATTTTTCGTGATAACCGTCTTTTTTTTCGCTTTAAGAGGTTGTACCTGCTAATGAATAAATATAATGCGCAATTTAGCGGTCGATCATCCATTAAATGAACTATATAAAACGACTAAATAATTATGGGGCAATTACCTTTATTAGTCCTTCTGGCGTATGCTTTGTATGAAGGTCTTTTCCATGCTGTCGAGGCCGATCATGTTTTGGCTGTTACTAACATAGTCTCTCAGCGAAATAAAATCTGGCCGGCCGTTAAGGACGGTATATTTTGGGGACTGGGACATACCTCGACTATTTTTTTGGTCGGCATCGTTATGATTCTGTTCAAAGTTAATATTCCAGACCGTTCTTTTTCTTATTTCGAAGCCGCAGTAGGCCTCATGCTGATCATTGTGGCTTCTTATAGGTTATATCTCTTTTTTAGGGATGAAGAATTATTTTACTTTCATAAACACAGCTATGAACATGCCGGGGTGAATGATCACCTCCATGTACATGTTCATTCAAAGGGCCCAAACCTGCATAAAACATCTTACGGTATCGGTTTTGTACACGGACTGGCCGGTAGCGGTGCTTTGGTTGTGTTGGTAATGACACAGATAGAATCGATGGCAAGCAGCCTGCTTTACCTCGTCATATTCGGTATTGGATCGATCATAGGCATGACTTTGATCGCAGGGGTATTCAGTATCCCGTTCTCGAAGAAACTTGTTAATTCAAAGATACTGCGGACCATTCTCGTTTTGACATCGTCAGTGTTATGTTTGGCGTACGGTTGTTATGTGATTTATAACAATCTTTTAGCATGAAGATAGATAAGGTTTAATGTTTGGCTACAGTTTACTATGTGAAATGTGCAGAATAAAATATTTAAATGATAGAATCCGGGGTAATAATTAAGAAAGTAAAAATGGAAAAATTGGAATTGTTAAAGAATAAAATAGCTTCCTATGGCAAGTTATGTGTGGCCTATTCGGGAGGTGTAGATTCTTCGTTTCTATTACATGTAGCTTATCAGGTGCTTGGTGATAATGCGATGGCTGTGCTTGTGGATTCTCCGGTGTTGGCACGAAGGGATAAGACGAAAGCTGTTGAGATATTAGTAAAGATGGGAGTAAGTTACGAGGTTGTGGTGGACGATCCTTTTCACATAAGCGAGTTTACACAGAACAGCACAATGCGATGTTATTTCTGTAAAAAAAATGACTTTTCGCAGATTATGGAAGTGGCAAAGAAAAAAGGGATCGAACCGATAGCCGACGGACAAAATGCGGACGATACAGTAAACGACCATCGTCCGGGAATAAAAGCGGCAAGAGAACTTGGGGTAGTTAGCCCGCTTGCGGAATGCGGATTAACGAAACAGGATATACGGCGTTATAGCAAGGAACTGGGAGTATCGACATGGGATAAGCCATCAAACGCTTGTCTTGCTTCACGTTTTCCTTATGGATTTGAAATTACTCAGGAACGGCTTGCCGTTATCGAAGCCGCAGAGGAAGTGTTGCGTAGACGTGGAATGGAAGGCTGCAGGGTGCGGTGGCACGATAATATAGCACGTATCGAAGCACCGGAGCACTATTTCGGAACTATACTAGAGATGAAAGATATCATAAAAGAGCTGAAATGTCTCGGATTTAAGTATGTTACCCTTGACTTGGAGGGGTTCCGTAGCGGAAGCATGAATTAACCGAATAAAAGCTAAAGAATAAATATGGATATAATGAATCTGTTGGAAAAGGTGAAAGATGGCAACCTGGCTGTTGAAGATGCTGCGGAACAGTTGAAAAGTTTCCCGTTCGACGATCTTGGTTATGCTGTGATAGACCATCATCGTCAGCTACGTAATGGTTGTCCGGAAGTTATATACTGTGCCGGTAAGACAGTGGAACAGGTTGAAGGAATCGTAAAAAACATGCTGGAGATAGGACATTCTAATGTTCTTGCTACCAGGGCTAACGACACTATCGCAGAGGCTATCCTTCGAATGTGCCCTGATGCGGAGTGGAACTCATTAGCCCGTACCGTTGTGATAAAACGAAATCCTGTAGCAATTACCGGTGGGGGGAAAATTCTTGTTATCACGGGGGGAACATCCGATATCCCGGTTGCTGACGAAGCATTGGTTACGGCTGAATTTCTCGGTAACGAAGTGGAAAGGATGTTCGATGTGGGGGTGGCAGGCATTCACCGTTTGCTGTCCAAACTTGATATTATCCGGTCAGCTAATGTCATTATTGTTATTGCGGGAATGGAGGGGGCGCTAGCGAGCGTTGTCGGTGGATTGACCGATAAGCCGGTTGTTGCGGTTCCTACAAGTGTTGGTTACGGAGCTAGTTTCGGAGGTGTTTCCGCATTGCTATCAATGCTCAATTCCTGTGCAAACGGCGTTTCCGTGGTCAATATTGATAACGGATTCGGAGCCGCCTATATCGCCAATAGTATGAATAAGTTAAACCTTTCTAAATAACCGACAGATGAAAATATTGTATTTCGATTGTTTTTCGGGTATTAGCGGTGATATGACCCTTGCGGCTCTGCTTGATCTTGGAGTTGATAATGATTTACTCGTTTCGGAATTGAGAAAACTAAATGTAGACGGCTGGGAAATAAAGCTGTCTGACCTGCCAAAACACGGAATCGGTGCAAAGCATGTAGATGTAGTGTTACGAACCGAAGCGGTCGAAGATGAACATGTGCATGGGCATTTGCACTCTCATGAACATGAACATGAAACCGAGAAACATCCCCATGTTCATCGTAATATGGAGGATATTGCTGCGATTATAGACAAAAGCGGGATTTCGCCAGGTGCAAAAAAACTAGCCAAATCTATTTTCATGCGCTTGGCTGTTGCCGAAGCGAAAGTACACGGGACTACGCCGGAAAAGGTTCATTTCCATGAAGTAGGCGCTGTTGATTCGATCATTGATATTGTCGGTGTGGCAATCTGTATTGATATACTTTCTCCGGATAAGATCTATGCTTCTGTATTACATGATGGGTATGGATTTGTTAAATGTCAGCATGGTACTATTCCTGTTCCTGTTCCGGCGGTTACCGAGGTTCTCTCCGAAAGAGGGGCTGTAATAAAACAACTCGATATAGAAGGTGAAATGATGACTCCCACAGGTGCGGCTATTGTGGCCGAACTAGCCGAAAGATTTGGCCCCATGCCGTTAATGAAAATTACAAAAATAGGTTACGGGGCAGGAAAAAAGGATTTTGACATACCCAATATCTTGCGCCTTACACTGGGAGAAACGGTGGAGAAAGAGGAAAGTGACTCGATAATGGTCATTGAAACCAATGTAGATGACAGCACTCCCGAGATTCTCGGTTATGTGATGGAAAAGCTTTTCGGCGCCGGTGCGTGGGATGTGTTCTTCATTCCTATTTACATGAAGAAATGCCGCCCGGCAACGATGATTAATGTTATATGTGACTTAGGATCGGTAACGCAGATGGAAAATATTCTTTTCAGTGAAACATCGACTATAGGTATACGTAAGTATCCGGTTGGCAGGAGGTGCCTCCCACGTAAACCGATTATGCTTACAACACCTTTCGGGGAAGTGAAAGGAAAGAAGATAGAACAGGGCGAGACATCGCGGATTACCATCGAATATGATGATGCGTGCAGGCTTGCTAGGGAAAATAATGTTCCGCTGATTGATGTTTATAATAGTATTAATAATCCGGGGTAGTAATGGTTCATGCATTATTCCGGAGGCGTTTCCGGCAGTTGTGTTCAAAGTTCCTGTAGCCAAATTAAATGTAGCTTTGGTTATATTCAAAACCATGTGGGTTAATTGGTGTGTAAAGCTCAGACTTACTTTTTCTGAAGTATTACTGAATCCTGTTGTTGTTGGAGCGTATAATAGATTGATTTTTTGAAGTGTTTAAAACTAATTTGAAAGGAATACTGAAACTGATTGATAGATAGTACTGAATAGTCCTTTATATAGCATATCGGCAAAGAAGGTTGTAAGAAATTGGATTATGTCCATTTCTTACAACCTTCTTTTTATGAAATATATATATTTGTTTTATAGTTTGATAGTAAGACCTATCTTACCACCCGAAAATTCTGTTTGTCCGCCTAATTCAAGATTAACGCCTACTTTATCGTTGAAAAAGTAACGACCACCTATCTGTGCACCCAGTCCCAAGCCCGAAGTATGATCGCCGTGATAACCATCGGGTGAATCCCATGAATAGAAGCCAAGGTTTAGTCCTGCATAAAAATCCCAATTTCTGGGGATCTCCATCAGATTGTTGAAATGATAATTTGCATTCCCTGAAATGCCCCAGATGTGGCGATGATAATCATAACTGTTCCAGTTATCATTGTAACCTCTGTACGAAAGTTCTCCGCCGAGAGTGATATCCCGACTAACAGCGTGATCTAATCCGATATAAACAGGCAAGCCATAATCTGAAATTCCTACCCCTACGTTGAACTGAGTTCCTCCCTTTGGAAGGGAATTTTGCGCATTGGCAATCGAAATTATTGACATTAATGCTACTGAAAATAATAATTTTTTCATTTTTTTTCTAAATTGAAATCATTTGGTAAATACTTTAATAAGCTGCTGTCTATTCAACTATAATTGGCTCATAATAGAGCTTTATGTATAACAATGATTCTTTGTATATAGTTCATGATATGTTTCTAATTATAATTATATTTATTTATTTGCATATAAATAAATATTTAATATGTAATAGAACGGTTAACTATTAAGATACCTGATAAGGTTTTGCAGCAGGAGGCTGCAGTAGAAGCAAATCAAGATTATGCAGATTGGAAACATGCTTCGGAAGGGAACACAAATGGAGAAACTGTGCGTACATTTTTGTGTCGAGGAGTTACCGATAATTTGTTTTGCAACGAACCGGCCGTTAAAGCAGGTCTTTGTTGAGTCCGAACTTTTCTTCCTCGTGGTGCTTTCCCTGAGGTTCGAGATGCACTACGATGTCATATACGTTCGCTATAGAGCTTTTAATGCCTTGTTCTACTTCGTTGGCTATGTCGTGCGCTTCGTTGAGCGTAAGGTCGCCATCAATTTCAATATCGAGCACGATCATGTACAGATTGCCTATCTGACGGGAACGCACACGGTGAGGATTGCTTGCTCCGGGCACTTGTTCTACAGCTTCGAAAATTTTTTTATAAACGGAGGTGTCTTTTACACCGTCCATCAGAACGACATTGCTCTCCAAAAAGATGTCTATGGAAGATTTGATGATATAAATACTGATTAGTAATCCGGTGATGGAATCGAGGATGGGCATATTGAGCACGAAGGTAAACAGCAGTCCTAACAATACGCCGGAGGAGATTATCACATCGTTACGCATATTTTTGGCGTTGGCTATCAGCATGGAGCTTTCGGCCAGCTTGCCCTGATGAAACTGATAGTAAGCGAGCCCCAGTTTGCCGAACATGGATAGTATGGTAACGTAGATTGCTATGACGGAAGGCAGTTCGCGGGGTTCGGCAAAGATAATACTTTTGCCGGTGGAGATAAGCATCTGTATGCCTGCAAAGAAGATGACAAAGGAGAGTACTTTGGTGGCTACACTATCGGCTTTTTCATAGCCGTAGGCATAATTGGAATTGGGTGGACGACTTACAATGCGGGCGGTGATGAGAGTAACGATAGATATAACCACATCGGTGGCGGAATCTATTCCGTCTCCCAACACAGCCAAACTGCCTGCAAAAAGGCCGATACCCATTTTAAGAACGGATAAGATGGCGTTGCCAATAATACTTACCCAGGATGCCTGAATTAGAATTTTCTCTCTTTGCTTCATGTGCTTTTAGCGCCGTTTTTGTAGAACGGAGTACAAAGATAAAGCATTTTGTGGATTTTTTATGTAATTTTGCAAATAGTTCAGTAACAAGAAATAATGCTTAGAAATGGTTATAGCGGTAGATTTTGACGGGACAATTGTGGAGCATCGTTATCCGGAAATAGGGAAGGAAATTCCATTTGCGATTGATACATTGAAACTGTTACAACAAGATAGGCATCAGCTGATTTTGTGGACGGTACGTGAGGGCAAGCTTTTGGATGAAGCTGTGGAGTGGTGCCGGCAAAAGGGGGTGGAGTTTTATGCCGTAAATAAGGATTATCCGGAAGAGGGCAGAGAGAACCGGGGTTTCTCCAGAAAGATTAAGGCGGATTTATTTATAGATAACAGTAATTTGGGAGGATTGCCCGATTGGGGTATTATTTATCGGATAATAAAAGAGAAGATTGGTTTTGAAGAGATATACGGTAACGCATCGGAACAACCCGTAGCGAAGCGGAAAAAACGCCGTTGGCTCTTCTGATTGTTTCTTTTTAATATTATATATTTAGTCCCAAACAGATGAGCTGTTTGGGACTAAATTATATAATAAAAGGTTACGTTCTATTCCCAATTGTCCGTACGGAACGGATAGGCGGGCTGTTCCCGGTGGTTATACAGATTTCCGGGAAGAAAGTTCCGGAAACCGTAGCGCACGGCTACCGGCTGAGCTACTTCGTTGCTGCTTACAATGATGTGCTGATTCCAATCGGAGACGGCGGTGGCGGGATGAAAGACCTTGTCGGCTCCGGCAATTTCGAAACCGGTGATTCCGTTCATACGACCGAAACCGTTGTCGGCATTATCGAAAGTAAGCACGGCTTTTCCGTCTTTAATCTCCATCGACCGATATACGGGCCCGTGATCGGAAATCCCTTTCATTCCATACGTGCGGCTCAGGGCCATGTAACAAAGACGTTGCCCCACCAGCGTTTTATTGTGCGGATGTATGTTGGTTGCTTCGTAGGGTTCGACCAAATCGTTGGTAGAGATCATGCCACTGGAGGGAATCAGTGCCTGTGCTTTGAACTGGGCTTCGCGCAGGTAAGCACCCTGATCGCCTTTGCCGTATTCATACGGAGCAATTTCTACGAAATAGAAAGGTAGTTCGCCCAACCCCCATTCGTTGCGCCAGAGGTTGACCATGGTGGCCAATCGGTCGGCATAGGTGGATTGTTTACCTACATTCGATTCGCCCTGATACCACAGAAAGCCTTTGATGGTATAGTTCTCGAGCGGTTTAAGCATGCCGTTGTACATAATCATGGGTTGCATGAACTGCAATCCCTCTTTGCTTCCGGCCTGTTTAAGATCTATGTCAGGGTAATTCTTGAGGATATTTTCGGGTAGCCAGCCTTCTACCGTGGACCCGCCCCAACTGCAATTAATAATGCCTACAGGGATATTGAGTGCGGTGTGCAGGGCGGTGGCAAAATGGAAAGCGGCAGCACTGAATCCCTGAGCCTTTTCGGGAATGCACTCCTGCCATTTTCCCCCACAGGTATCTTGCGGGGTGAGAGCTGCCGTTTTAGGAATGGTGGCAAAACGAATGCTACCTTTGTACTGAGAGGCATTGGCAATGGACTCATTAGCACCCAGAACAGGGCAGTTGCGAAATCCGTTGAGCGGCATCTCCATGTTCGATTGTCCGGAGCAGAACCATACTTCACCAATAAGGATGTTACTGAGTACGGTCTTTTCTCCTTCGGTAAACTGAATGGTTTGCGGGGTGTAGCCGGCCTTTGGAGTAGTTACCGTCAATATCCATCGTCCGTCGACATCGCTATGGGCCGTATACGTTTTTGATTCCCAGGATGTTTTTACGCTTACAGGCATATTGGCACGGGCTTTTCCCCAGAGTTTGACTTGTGTGTTTTGCTGCAACACCATGTTGTTGCTAAGAATGTCCGGTAGCCGGACTTTGGCGCATGCTGTGGAAGCGAATAGGGCAAACAGCAGGCCGTAGAGAAGATTCTTTTTCATAAAATTCGAGTTATAAATAACAAACGGTTGATAATTGCTTACGAATATATGAACAAAAAATGAAAGATGATAATGTGTGTACATAAAGTATGATAAATGAATAAAAAAGTATTAGCTCTATCTGTTTGAAAAGTGCTGATTTATGACGATGTTTGCACGAGCAAACAAAAAATCCGATCATGAAAACACTCTCTCTTTATGTGTTTACTTACTTTCTTTTGGTATGTGTTCCTTCTGCCAATGCTCAGGATAATTACATGTTTAAGCGTCTGGAAGCCAAGGACGGATTGTCTCATAGTCAGGTGAATTATATCTTTAAGGACAGCAGAGGATTTATGTGGTTTGCTACGGCAGGCGGTTTGAATCGTTTTGACGGCTACAATTATAAGGTTTATCGGCACCAGGAGAAAGAACCGTGGTCTTTGCCTGACAATTATGTGGATAATATTCAGGAAGATAGTGAGGGCAATTTATGGATTCACAGGGGAACGGGCTATGTGATTTATGATGTGCGAAAGGAAATTTTTGTGCAGGACATGGTAGCGGTCGTAAAAAAATACGGATTGGATGAGGTGCCTGCGGTGGTGCATGTGGACAAGCGGAAAAATCTGTGGTTTTATGTGCCGGGCTTGGGCGGCTTTCAGTATCAGGCGGTAAATAAGCGTTTGATTGCCTATCCTCAAAAGGGGAAGCAGGGACTGAGTGCAGGTATGGTGACGGATATACATGAATGCAAAGCGGGGGCGCTTTATCTGTTTAATAACGGTTTGCTGGAATGTGTGGACAGAAACACGGGAAAAGTGATAAAACGGGAGGATTACATTCCCCGCCACACTCCCGGATTCCGATCGGATAAATATGCTTTATTTGTAGATGCCGAAAATGATTACTGGGTATATTCCAAGGGAGCGTCGGGCGTATGGACGTTTCATCCGCAACAGGGGCAGTGGGCGTTTTTTGATAATAACGTAAATAGTGTTCCGTATCGTTTGTCGAGCAATGTGGTGCAGGCTATTGCCGAAGATGTGCATGGCAGAATATGGTTGGGAACCGACCACGGAGGTATTGACATAATAGATAAGAAAAACAAAAAGTTAATAAATCTGCAGAATGACATCTCGGATGAGCGGAGTTTGTCGCACAATAGCATTAACTGCATTTATTGCGATGACATGAATCTGATTTGGGTGGGAACATACAAAAAAGGAATTTCGTATTACAGTGAGAGTATTTTTAAGTTCGGAGTGGAGCATTTGTCTTACTTTAAGCAGATTAAAAATTTCGATAGTGATATTACGTTTCTGGCGGAAGGCGACAATGGCAATCTGTGGGTGGGAACGAACGGTAGCGGATTGATCTGCATGAACCGCCTGACGGGTAAAAAACAACTGTATGAGCACAACCCGGGAGTGGCTTCTTCGCTGTCTAATGATGTGATTGTGTCTCTGTGTGCCGCCACCGACGGCAAGCTCTGGATCGGAACTTATCTGGGAGGGATGGATTGCTTTGACGGTAAGCGTTTTGTGCATTATCAGCACAATCCGGGAGATTCAAATTCGCTGGCCAGTAACAATGTGTGGTCTATTGTAGAAGATAAAAAGGGACTGCTCTGGATAGGTACGCTGGGTGCGGGTGTGCAATCTTTTAATCCGGCTACCGGGGTGTTTGTGACGTACAGCGGGAGCCGATATCTGTCTTCGGATTATGTTTCTTCGTTATATATGGGCAAAAATGATGTGCTTTACATCGGCACGGCAGTGGGCATTACGCTTTATCATGAAGATACGGGGCGCTTTGAACAATTGACCGGCAACAGGGCGGGTACTCAACGGTTTTCGAGCATGAATGTAAATCAGGTATATGAGGATAGCCGGGGATTGCTCTGGGTGGGCACGCGCGACGGGCTGAATGTGTTTGATCAGAAGAAGGACCGCGTACTTGCGATGAGAAAAACGGATGGGCTGGCGGATGACATCATCTGCGGAATCATAGAGGATAATAACAAAAACATGTGGGTGACAACGGTAAACGGAGTCTCTAACGTGTTGGTAAATGCTGATCCGAAAACAGGAAATTACTCTTTTTCTTATTCTAACTACGACGAACTGGACGGGCTACAGGGAAAGGAGTTCAATATTCGTTCCATGGCTAAAACATCCGGCGGAGAGATTCTGATGGGGGGAGTGAGCGGGTTTAATTTCTTTGATCCGAATGCCATTAAATATAATAAGATATTGCCGAAGGTAGTGTTTACGGGATTGACGTTGTTTAACGAGGAGGTAAAGATTGACTCCGTATATCGGGGAAACCGGATTTTAACCGAAGCACTGAGCCGCACAAAAAAAATAACGCTGGAGTACAGGCAGAATGTGTTTTCGATCTCTTTTTCGGGAATGAATTATATTTTGCCGGAGAAGGTTAAATATGCATATATGCTGGAGGGTTTTAACTCTGATTGGTTGGTGGTGGAGGGAAACACGCACCGGGTGACGTATACCAATCTGGCGCCGGGCACCTATACCTTTAAAGTAAAAGCGGCTAATAGTGACGGCTACTGGAATGAGGAAGCAGCCATGCTCACCATTGTAATCAGGCCTCCGTTTTGGCTTTCGCTCTGGGCTTACATTGTGTATGTTGTTTTGCTGATAGGGGCGTTGGCATTTGCTCGTTTGCTGGTGCTACGTAGTGAACGAAACAAATTCAGACTAAAACAGGTGGAACTGGAAGCTGAGCGTAAACACGAGCTGGATGACATGAAACTACGCTTTTTTACCAATATTAGTCATGAGTTCCGTACGCCGCTTACTTTGATTCTGGCTCCGATGGACGGGCTGATTAAGAGCATAGAAAATGAAGACTACCGGCAGAAACTGGTGTTGATGAAGAGAAATGCCGTACGCCTGCTGAATCTGGTAAATGAATTGCTTGATTTCAGACGAAGTGACGTGAAAGGGAATCAACTGAACTTGTCTAAAGAGGACATTATTTCTTGTCTGAAGATGACTTGCCAGTCGTTTGCCGAATTATCGGATAAAAAGAATATTCACTTAACTTTTTCCACTTCTGTGGAAAAACTCACCATGGAATTTGACGAGGAGAAGTTGAATAAAATAATGATGAATCTGCTATCGAATGCGTTTAAGTTTACCGATGCGGAGGGAAAAGTGGATGTGACAGTCGGATTGCTGCCTGCTAACGATGACCGATCGGCTTCGCTGGAGGTGAAAGTGGCCGATACGGGGCTGGGCATAAAGGACGAAGACAAGGAGCGTGTGTTTGAACGTTTTTATCAGGTACAGCACGGAGATGCGCACGATTTCGGAGGAAGCGGCATCGGGTTGCATCTGGTGAAGGAATTTGTGTTGCTGCATCATGGGGATGTATACGTATGCGATAACCGGGAGAAAGGAAGTGTATTTGTGTTTATTCTCCCTTTGACTTATACACTTTCGGAGCAGGAAGTAGAGATGATTGCGGCCTCGAAGGAAAGCAAAGAGACAATTATGGAAGGAGATGAAGGTAGTTCGGCAGAGCTGGAAGAAATTTCGAGAACGGGCGAACGGAAAGAAATTCCGTTGATTTTGCTGGTGGATGACAATAATGATTTTCGCTCGTTCATGAAAGAGAGCCTGAAAGGTCAGTACCGTATTCGGGAGGTTGAAAATGGGAAAATAGCCTGGAGAAAGATAGCCGAACTTCAGCCGGATTTGATTATCAGTGATGTGATGATGCCGGAGATGGACGGATATGAGTTGTGCAGCCTAGTGAAGAATGATGTGCGTACTTCGCACATTCCGCTGATATTGCTGACGGCACGCACGGCGGAGGCACATAAGCTGGAGGGACTGGAAACGGGCGCCGACGATTATATAACGAAGCCTTTTAATTTCGATATTCTTTCGCTCCGGATAAAGAAACTACTCGAAATACGGGAAATGAGGAGAGAGAAATTCAGTAGGCAGATAGATCCCGAACCCAGTGAGATAACCATTACTCCATTGGACGAGAAGTTGATAAGAAAGGCCATTCTGTATGTGGAAAACAACATTTCGCGAAGCGAACTTTCGGTGGAAGAGCTGAGCCGGGAGTTGGGTATGAGCCGGGTACATTTATACAAGAAGCTGATGCATATTACCGGAAAATCTCCGGTAGAATTTATACGTGTTCTTCGATTGAAGCGTGCGGCTCAGTTACTGCGCGAGAGCCAGCTGAATGTATCGGAAATAGCCTATGAGGTAGGTTTTAATAATCCGAAATATTTCAGTAAATATTTCAGGGAAGAATTTGGTATGCTGCCTTCTGCTTATATGGTGGAGATGAAAAAAGAGCCGGACGGTTCGATGAAAAACGGATCGTTAACATAGAATACCCTATGACGAAACATCCAATAACCTTGCATTAAACAAATGGCACCTGCATGAAATACAAAGAGTTGTGTTTGGTCTCTGTGAAAGGCGTATTTTTACGACACAGAAATTAATCATTAATAGATTGTAAAATGAAGAACACATGCTTCTGTTTGTTAGCCGGATTAATGTTCGCTTCGTGCGCCAGGGCAGGATATGAGAAAACACAAAATGGAGTTATTGTTAGGTTAAGTCAAAAACAACCGACTGATGTAAGGATGGTGAGGCTGGAAGTGATTAGCGATAAAGTGATTCATGTGTCGGCTACGCCCGTCGATTCATTCTCAACGGAAAAGAGCCTGATTATTGTGCCTCAGGAGGTTGATAACAAGTTTTCTGTGGAGGAAAAGCAGGGAGCCGTGATGATTTCTACGGCAGCTTTGCGGGCAATAGTCAGTACGAAAACAGGAGAAGTGAAATTTACCGATCTGAACGGGAATTCTCTTTTGCAGGAGAACGAAGGCGGCGGCAAGAATTTTACGCCCATAGAGGTGGAAGGTACCAAAGGGTATACAATGCGTCAGGTTTTTGAATCGCCGGCCGATGAAGCTTTCTACGGTTTGGGACAACACCAGGCGGATGAATTTAACTACAAGGGAAGGAACGTATCGCTCTTTCAGTATAACACGAAGGTTTCTGTTCCTTTTGTCTTATCCAATAAAAATTACGGTATTTTGTGGGATAATTATTCGCTAAGCAAGTTTGGCGATGAACGAGACTATGCTCAGCTTGGCGAAACATTTACGTTGTATGATGCCACAGGGGCGAAAGGCGGACTTACGGCTACTTACCGACCGGCACCTGATAGTGGAGAGAAAGCGCTGATACGTTCCGAACAATCCATCTTTTATGAAGATATTAAATCTATCCGGAATCTGCCTCAGGTTTTTCCGCTGAATGGGGCACAAGTAACTTATCAGGGAGAAATAGCAGCCAATGAGAGCGGAGATTTTCGCTTTCGGCTTTACTATGCCGGCTACATTAAGGTATATATCGACAATCAGTTAGTGGTGCCCGAACGCTGGCGTACGGCATGGAACCCGAACAGCTATAAATTTACAGTAAAGATGCAGGCCGGCAAGCGGGTGCCGCTACGAATAGAATGGAAACCGGACGGTAATATTTCTTATTGCGGATTGCGTGTACTCTCTCCGGTGCCTGCCGAAGAGCAGAGCAAACTGGCTATCTATAGCGAGATGGGGGATGAGATTAATTATTATTTTGTGTATGGTACCTCTATGGATGAGGTGATTAGTGGTTATCGGGAACTGACAGGGAAATCTCCGGTGATGCCTAAATGGGCTATGGGATACTGGCAGAGCCGCGAACGCTACAAAACGCAAAAGGAAATTCTGAGTACGCTGAAAGAGTTTCGCCGGCGGCGGATTCCGATTGATAACATCGTGCTCGACTGGAATTACTGGCCCGAAGATGCTTGGGGGAGCCATCGGTTTGACAAAACTCGTTTTCCCGACCCGAAAGGGATGATAGACTCCATACATGCCATGCATGCGAAAATAATGATCTCGGTATGGCCGAAGTTTTATATCACTACCGAACATTATAAGGAATTCGACCGGAAAGGCTGGATGTATCAGCAGGCGGTGAAAGACAGCATACGCGACTGGGTAGGGCCCGGATATATCGGCTCTTTTTATGATGCTTACAGTGCAGGAGCACGTAAGTTGTTCTGGAAACAATTGCAGGATAACCTCTATTCGCTGGGTATTGATGCCTGGTGGATGGATGCCAGCGAACCGAATGTGCGCGACTGTACGGATATGGCGTATCGCAAAGAACTATGTGGCCCCACGGCGCTGGGTCCTTCGACAAAATACTTCAATGCATATGCGCTGATGAATGCGGAGGCTATTTATGACGGGCAGCGGGGTGTGAATCCGGATCAACGCGTATTTTTACTCACTCGCTCGGGCTTCGCGGGTTTGCAACGCTACTCTACCGCTACGTGGAGCGGGGATATTGCCACTCGCTGGGAGGATATGAAAGCACAGATCTCTGCTGGACTGAACTTCTCGATGAGCGGCATCCCTTACTGGACAATGGATATCGGTGGCTTTTGCGTGGAAAAGAGGTATGAGAGCGGGCAACATGCGTACGACCGCACGGGTAAAGAGAATGCTGATTACAAAGAGTGGCGGGAATTGAATACGCGTTGGTATCAGTTCGGGGCGTTTGCTCCTCTTTTTCGCACGCATGGACAATTTCCGTACCGGGAGGTGTGGAACATTGCTCCCGAGAATCATCCTGCTTACCGGTCTATTTTGTATTATACAAAACTTCGCTACAACCTGATGCCTTATATTTATTCGCTGGCCGGGATGACGTACTTTAATGATTACACCATTATGCGGGCATTGGTGATGGATTTTGAGAAAGATACCAAGGTGAACGATATTGGCGATCAATACATGTTTGGTCCGTCGCTCATGGTGTGCCCCGTATATACGTACGGAGCGCGCGAAAGGGAGGTTTACTTTCCTGAAACGTGTGGTTGGTATGACTTTTATACGGGGAAATACATCGGCGGAGGTGAGCGGATGATGGTACCTGCCCCTTACGGACGTATTCCGCTTTATGTGCGGGCGGGGGCTATCATTCCTTACGGACCGGATATGCAATACAGTGACGAAAAACCGGCCGAGAAGATAACGCTATATGTTTATGCGGGACAAAACGGTGCATTTACGTTGTATGAAGATGAGGGAGTGAATTATAATTATGAGAAAGGCAGCTATGCCACTATTCCGTTTACGTATGATGAAACTTCCTGCTCGCTGACCATCGGACAGCGTAAAGGCGAATTTCGGGGAATGCTGAGAGAACGTGAGTTCAATGTGGTGGTGGTTACTAGAACCCGGCCGCAGGCATTCGACCTGAAGGCGAATGGGCAGTTGGTGAAATACAATGGGACGGAATTGACAGTGAAACTTTAAAATACGGGCAATGAAAAAGCAAATTACATGGAGAGGGAACTGTTTGATGAAAGATGTTTCCGGTTTTTCGGAAAAGAAGATTTGCTCAAAAGGGATGGCCTTCGTTTTTGGCGTGACTCTTCTGATGAATTTCTTGTTTACGGCTTGTGCCGCTTCCGGACAAACGCGTGAAAAGGTAAGTTTTGACAACGGATGGATGTTTCATTTGGGAGATACACCGGAGGCGGCTACCCTGACGTTTGACGACTCGCAATGGAGGAAACTGAACTTGCCGCACGATTGGTCTATTGAAGGATCATTTGATGAAAAAAATCCGGCAGGATGCGGGGGAGGAGCACTTCCGGGAGGTATCGGCTGGTATCGGAAAACCTTTGTGCCGAATGCAGGTATGACGGGGAAAAAAGTATTTATCGATTTTGACGGGGTGTATATGAATGCCGAGGTATTTATTAATGGTATTTCTCTCGGGATCCGTCCGAATGGGTATATCTCTTTCAGGTACGATCTGACACCTTATTTAAAAGCAGGCGGGAAAAACGTGTTGGCGGTGCGGGTGGATAATAGTGAGCAACCCAACTCCCGTTGGTACAGCGGTTCGGGCATTTATCGTAATGTATGGCTTACGATGACGGATGCGGTGCACGTGGATCTGTGGGGAACGTACGTAACAACACCGGTTGCGAATGCAGAAACCGCTACGGTATCTGTGGTTACTAGTGTGAAGAATGATTCGAATGCCACTGTGCATGCCGAAGTAATATCTGTGCTCTGTAATGACAAGGGCAAAGAAGTGGGGCGCAATGTATCTGTCTCTGTGGCGGTGGCGCCTCAGTCGGTAGAAGAAGTAAGGCAGGCACTTACACTGTCGAAACCCGTTCTCTGGGAAGTGGAAAATCCGTATCTTTATACGTTGCGTACGAAAATAAAAGTGGGTAAAAAAATAGTGGATACCTATGAAACGTCGATGGGAATTCGTAGTTTTGCTTTTGATGCACAGAAAGGCTTTATACTGAACAGCAAACAGGTGAAGATTAAGGGTGTATGTTTGCATCATGATTTGGGCTGTTTGGGAACGGCTTTTAATATTCGGGCTTTGCAGCGCCAATTGCAACTTTTAAAGGAGATGGGATGTAACGGTATTCGTTGCAGTCACAATCCGCCTGCTCCCGAGTTGCTCGATCTTTGCGATCGGATGGGCTTTATTGTGATGGACGAAACCTTTGATGTATGGAGAAAGCGGAAGACGGCTTACGACTATTCGCGCTATTTTGATGAGTGGCACGAACGGGATTTGACGGATCACATACTCCGGGATCGGAATCATCCGTCTGTTTTTATGTGGAGTATTGGTAATGAAGTGTTGGAACAATGGATGCAGGCAGATGCCGATACGCTTGATATTCAGGCAGCTAACCTGTTATTGAACAAAAAACGGGATTCGAAGGCACTGGCTACGGATGGGAAAGAATTGAGTGTGAACGCACTACTTACCCAAAAGCTGGCAAACAGGGTGAAGGCACTTGACCCCACGCGACCGGTTACGGCAGCCAATAACGAACCTAGTCCGGACAATCAGCTGTTTCGCTCGGGAGCGTTAGATATTATAGGATTCAATTATCACGATACCTACTTTAAGGAGGTGCCGAAAAACTTTCCGGGTAAGCCTTTTCTTGTGACCGAGGCTACATCGGGGTTGATGACACGGGGATACTATCGCATGCCGTCCGATTCGACGTTTATCTGGCCTACGCGTTGGGACATGCCGTTTCACGATGATAGCTTTTCCTGCTCTTCGTATGATAATTGCCATGTGCCCTGGGGCACAACACATGAAGATACCTGGCGATTGGTGAAGAACAATGATTTTATCAGTGGCATGTATCTGTGGACAGGGTTTGATTATCTTGGTGAGCCGACTCCTTACTGGTGGCCGGCGCACAGTTCGTATTTCGGTTTAATTGATCTTGCGGGATTTCCCAAAGACATTTACTATATGTACCAGAGTGAATGGACGGACAAGAAGGTGCTTCATGTTTTTCCTCACTGGAACTGGAAAGCCGGACAAACAGTGGACGTATGGGCTTATTATAATCAGGCTGATGAAGTGGAACTGTTTGTAAACGGGAAGTCGCAGGGGGTGAAGAGCAAGGGGAAAGATCAGTATCACGTGAGCTGGCGGGTGACGTATGAGCCGGGAACGATAAAGGTTGTTTCGCGGAAAGCCGGAAAAGTGGTGCTTACCCGTGAAATACATACGGCAGGAGCACCGGCACAGCTGAAACTGACGGCTGACAGAACAAAAATTGCGGCCGACGGGCGGGATTTGAGTTTTGTGACGATAGAGGTTCTGGATAAAGACGGAAACCTCTGCCCGAATGCTGATAATTTGGTGAGGTTTAAGGTTGAAGGTGCCGGTTTTATAGCCGGTGTTGACAATGGAAATCCTGTTTCGTTGGAGAGTTTCAAGGCTCCGCAGCGAAAAGCCTTTTACGGTAAATGCCTGGTGGTGTTGCAAAACAACGGAGAGAAAGGGACGATTGAACTGAAAGCAATTGCAGCAGGATTGCCGGAGGCTGAAGTTAGCGTAAAGGCAACGGAGTAATGACATTAATTATTAAATAGAATACGGATAATATGAAAAAACAACTGATTACTGCTTTTGCTTTGCTGACTTTGCTGGGTTTGCCCGGTAAGGCACAAACACCTGTCTATCTGGACGATACAAAACCGATAGAAGTGAGAATAAAAGATGCGTTGAGTCGCATGACGATAGAGGAGAAAGTGAAACTTTGCCATGCACAGAGTAAATTCAGCACTTCGGGAGTTCCCCGGCTGGGTATACCCGAACTTTGGATGAGCGACGGGCCACACGGAGTGCGCGAAGAAATTCTGTGGAATTCGTGGGGAGTGGCTCACTGGACTAATGATTCGTGTACGGCTTTCCCGGCTCTTACCTGCCTGGCTGCTACGTGGAATCCGGAAATGTCTGCCATGTATGGAAAGGCAATAGGCGAAGAAGCACGCTATCGGAAGAAGGATGTTTTATTGGGTCCGGGAGTGAATATCTATCGCATCCCGCTCAATGGACGTAACTTTGAGTATATGGGTGAAGATCCGTATCTGTCATCGACCATGGTGGTTCCGTACATACAAGGTGTTCAGAAGAATGGAGTGGCAGCCTGCGTAAAGCATTATGCGCTGAATAATCAGGAACTTTGGAGAGGACACATCAACGTGGAATTGA
Organism: uncultured Bacteroides sp.; assembly: GCF_963677715.1. Classification (NCBI taxonomy): domain Bacteria; kingdom Pseudomonadati; phylum Bacteroidota; class Bacteroidia; order Bacteroidales; family Bacteroidaceae; genus Bacteroides; species uncultured Bacteroides sp. The sequence continues at coordinate 551,864 of NZ_OY782495.1, read as the reverse complement.
GCGACCGCGCTTTGTATGAAATCTATCTGCCGGCCTTTAAAGCCGCCGTGCAGAAAGGCGGTGCATGGAGCATTATGGGATCTTACAATAAAGTGCGCGGACAACATGCCTGCCAAAGCGATTTGTTGCTACAGAAAATATTGAAAGGCGAATGGGGATTTGACGGGGCGGTGATTACCGATTGGGGAGGAGCGCATGACACCCGTGAGGCCGCACTCAACGGATTGGATATTGAAATGGGCTCTTTTACGAATGGACTGACGTCGGAATCAGCATTTACTTATGATGATTATTATCTGGCAAAACCTTATTTGCGGATGCTCAAAGATGGAACAGTGCCGATGTCGACCCTTGACGACAAGGCTTCGCGTGTTTTGAGACTTATCTTTCGCACGTCGATGAATAGGAATAAGCCATGGGGCTCATTTACCACAGAAGATCATTATAATGTTTCGCGCACGGTGGCCGAAGAGGGGATTGTGTTGCTTAAAAATGCTCCTGTCTCCAAGAAAGAAGCCGCGTTGCTTCCACTACTTGACGGAAGTAAATATCATAAGATTCTGGTGGTGGGAGAAAATGCTACCCGACGCTTGACCGAAGGCGGTGGGTCTTCGGTATTGAAAGTGAAAAAAGAAGTTTCTCCGTTGGCCGGTTTACAAGCCAGATATGGCAATAAAGTAGTGTATGCACAAGGATATGCTTCGGGACGTGCGTTGTATGACGGTGTTGATCATATTCCTGCTGCTGTGACGGATTCTCTGCGTGCTGAAGCAATCAGGCAGGCTGCTGATGCCGATGTGGTGATTTATGTAGGCGGATTGAATAAAAATCATCTGCAAGACTGCGAGGACGGAGACCGGTTGGACTATTCTCTTCCTTTCGGGCAAAACGAGCTGATAAACGGCCTGTTGCAGGTAAACAAACGCATGGTGATGGTACTTATTAGCGGCAATGCCGTAGCAATGCCATGGGTGAAAGAAGTTCCTTCTATTTTGCAGGCCTGGTATTTGGGTTCGGAAGCCGGTACTGCTATAGCCAATGTGCTAAGCGGAGAAGTGAACCCGAGTGGAAAGTTGCCTTTCTCCTTTCCGGTGAAGTTGGCAGATAACGGAGCTTATTCGTTTGGTAAGATCAGCTACCCCGGAGATAGTATCAATGAAGTATATAAAGAAGATATTCTGGTGGGTTATCGCTGGCACGATACCAAAAAGATACCGGCGCTCTTTCCTTTTGGATATGGATTGAGTTACACCCGTTTCAGTTACGGCAAAGCAGTTATTTCAGACAAAGAGATGTCTGCCGAAGATACGCTAAAGGTAACTGTCGAGGTAAAAAATGCCGGTGCAGTAGCCGGAAAAGAGGTGGTGCAGCTCTACATCGGTGATGAAAAATGCAGTGTGATTCGCCCGCTGAAAGAGCTAAAAGGTTTCCATAAAATAGCTTTAGCTCCAGGTGAAGAGAAAGAGGTGGTGTTTGCCATTACCGCCGACGATTTAAAATTCTATGATGATAAAGCCGGTGGCTGGAGAGCGGAACCCGGTAAGTTCAAAGTCTATGTGGGTTCATCTTCTACCGATATCCGTTCGGAGGTAGAATTTGCATTGAAGTAGTAACTAAAAGAGGGAATGCTTGCTTTTTAAGAGTTAGGCATTTCCTCTTTTGTAGTAGTTGTCTCTTTCGCTAAAGTCAGTTCATAATAGTTGTTGAGCTGTATATAGACTAGTTACATACTTGTATCACAATGAATGTAAATTTGTCACCCTGTGTCGTTAACCGCTGTTAATCACTTAATAGTCACTGTTAAAAGAGGACAAAAAAAGATGACAGGAGGAATAACCGACCGATTTTTGTAGTTATTTTAACGCCCATAATGTTAAATGATAATATAATATTAACAATTTAAAATAACGGATTATATGAAACAGACAACTAAAAAAATTCTAGGAATAGGTGCTATAGTGCTCCTAAGTTCGGGAGTGGCAGGGGTTACTACTTATTCTATATTGAAATCGGGTAGCAAACCTTTGACGTATGATGAGGTGTTTGAGCAAAATCCTAATACGCATCTGGCTTCCTACAATGGTGTGAATGCACAACCTGTAGATTTGACAGCCGCTGCCGCAAGTTCCATTCAGGCTGTTGTACATATTAAATCGACGCAGTTATCTAAAGTAACAACTGTAGAACAACAAGAACCTGATTTATTTGACTTTTTCTTTGGTGATGGAGGAGGACGGCAACGTCGGATGCAGACACAACCCAGAGTGGGATTTGGTTCGGGGGTTATTATTTCGAAAGATGGATATATTGTAACCAACAACCATGTGATAGACGGAGCTGATGAAATAAATGTGAAGCTGAATGATAATCGTGATTTTAAAGGCCGCATTATAGGTGCCGATCCGGCTACTGACTTGGCATTGATTAAAATAGAAGGAGATGATTTTCCGACGATGCCTGTGGGTAATTCCGATGCTTTGAAAGTAGGAGAGTGGGTGCTTGCTGTAGGTAATCCGTTTAACTTAACATCTACGGTAACAGCGGGTATTGTCAGTGCAAAAGCTCGTACGTTGGGTGTTTATAATGGAGGTGTAGAATCGTTTATTCAGACCGATGCTGCCATTAATCAGGGGAATAGTGGTGGAGCACTGGTGAACACAAAAGGTGAATTGGTGGGAATTAATGCAGTATTGTCTTCTCCTACAGGTGCGTATGCCGGATATGGATTTGCCATACCGACGAGCATTATGACGAAAGTGGTTGCCGATTTGAAACAGTATGGAACCGTGCAACGTGCTCTGTTAGGCATCAAAGGCGGATCTATCAGCGATGAAGAATTAAGCGATGCTCTTAATAAAAAAGCAAAAGAATTGGGTGTAGTAGACGGTGTATTGGTGGCTGAGGTTATTGATGGAGGATCTGCTGCCGGAGCCGGCATTAAAGTTGATGATGTGATTGTGGGGCTTGACGGTGCGAAGGTGAAAAACATGGCTGAATTGCAGGGAGAATTGGCAAAACATCGTCCAGGTGATAAAGTGAATGTGAAATTGATTCGCCACAAGAAGGAAATGACTATTAATCTGACATTGAAAAATGAACAGGGAACTACTAAAGTAGTTAAAAATGCCGGAATGGATATTTTGGGTGCTGCTTTTAAGGAAGTATCGGCCGATTTGAAGAAACAGTTGAATTTAAACTATGGTCTGGAAGTTACGGGTGTTACATCCGGTAAAATGTCGGCAGCAGGTATTCGGAAAGGCTTTATTATATTGAAAGCCAACGGACAAAAAATGAATACGGTGAATGATCTGGAAGAAGTCTTTAGTGCGGCAACCAAATCGCCAGAGCAAGTTTTGTTCCTTACCGGAATGTTTCCATCGGGTAAACGTGCCAATTATGCCGTTGATTTGAGTCAGAATTAATAAATAAGATAAGGTAAGAAGATTAAATTTTAGCAAACATTGATGAAAAAAGTGCGCTGGCATACAACATGTCGGCGTACTTTTTGTTCTTTAAATAACATGAGTGATCAAAAAGTTATGATAGAGTAGTACACCTATGAATATTTATTGTAACTTTGCACACCAAAAATCTGTTTTAAAGAAGGATGAGACAACTAAAGATTACAAAAAGTATTACTAACAGAGAGAGTGCTTCTCTTGATAAGTATCTGCAGGAAATAGGTCGTGAGGACTTAATTACTGTGGAAGAAGAGGTAGAACTAGCTCAACGCATTCGTAAGGGTGATCGTGTAGCATTGGAAAAGCTGACGCGAGCCAATCTGCGTTTCGTCGTTTCGGTAGCTAAGCAGTATCAGAATCAAGGTTTAAGTTTGCCCGATTTAATTAATGAGGGTAATTTAGGCTTAATTAAGGCAGCCGAGAAATTTGATGAAACACGTGGCTTTAAATTTATCAGTTATGCTGTGTGGTGGATTCGCCAATCCATTCTTCAGGCTTTAGCTGAACAATCGCGTATTGTTCGTCTTCCGCTCAATCAAGTAGGATCGCTGAATAAAATCAGCAAAGCTTTTTCTAAGTTTGAGCAAGAGAACGAACGCAAGCCGTCTCCCGATGAACTGGCAGACGAATTAGATATTCCGGTTGATAAAATCTCTGATACATTAAAAGTATCCGGCCGACATATTTCGGTAGATGCTCCTTTTGTAGAGGGAGAGGATAATAGCCTTTTGGATGTGTTGGTGAATGACGATTCGCCTATGGCAGATCGTGCTCTTGTTAATGAATCTCTTGCGAGGGAAATTGATAGAGCTCTTTCTACGTTAACCGATAGAGAAAAGGACATCATACAGATGTTTTTTGGTATCGGACAACAGGAAATGACACTGGAAGAAATCGGCGACAAATTCGGGCTTACCCGTGAACGTGTTCGTCAGATTAAAGAAAAAGCAATCAGAAGATTAAGACAAGGAAATCGTAGTACATTGCTCAAATCTTATTTGGGATAAATAAGTATATCAGTTTCCGACAAACAAAAAGTATTAGAAACCGGTTTATCTGTAAAGATGAATCGGTTTTTTCCTTTATTCCTGTTAATTCTATCCTTTTTTGCATTCTCATATGCGGCGAATGCTTATCTTTGTCACGGACTTTTAAAAGAAAATAGTATGAAATTTGCAAAAATAGCTTTGTCGCTCTTATTGGCTTTTGTCATTTGCTCGGCTTTCTCCTTTAAAAAAGATAAGAAAACCGTTTATGCTTTTGGCGTGTCTACTTCATTCACTGACACAGTGGTTTATTATACCGATATCCAGTTACTGGATAGTGTGCAGCTGAAGAATGGTTTTTTGCCTAAGAGGGATTTATACAGTTATCAACTGAAAAACTACTTGGAAGGTGTGAAGGGATTACCCGACAGAACCTGCATGATTTACTTTTCTAAGGACAAGGATAAACTTGGTAAGGAATTGCTGAAATTTATTAGTAAATATCAGAAGAGCAAAGCGGTTACTCTTCAGAAAGTAGATACCGTTGAGTTTCATTTTACAAAACCTCAGGGATAATTAAAGGCCTATTTTTATGAGGAGAAGCTTTAGACTTTCTTACTTCGCTTGCTTTGTTGCACTGGCTTTGCTTACTGCTTGCAGTAAGGATGACGATGCTCCTGTGCAAGAAAAAGCTTCGCGTACGGTGCTGGTCTATATTGTTGCAGATAACAACGGGTTAGCTTCTTTTGCTTCCGATGATATAGCTGAAATGGTAGAAGGTTATGCTTCTGTTGATGCTGATAAGGATAACCTCCTCGTTTATGTGGATGGAAATAGTACCCCTTGTGTGATCCAATTGAAGAAAAACAAAAACGGAACTGTTATTCAAGATACTATTTATAGATATCCGGAGCAAAATTCGCTCGACGTACCCGTAATGTCAGAGGTCTTTGAACGTACATTTGCTGGTTTCCCGGCCGATAGCTATGGTTTGGTATTATGGTCGCACGGAGATGGATGGATTCCTGCAACTACTGCTTCTGTTTCTACTCGTTGGTTTGGATATGATGAAGATACTCAAATGGATATCTCTGCTTTGAAACTGGCTCTCGAGGCGGCTCCCCATTTCGATTTTATTCTTTCTGACGCCTGCTTTATGCAATCAGTTGAAGTGGCCTATGAATTGAGTTCTTGCGTAGATTACTTCATTAGCTCTCCTACTGAAATTCCCGGGCCGGGTGCTTTTTATACGGATGTGGTACCTGCTATGTTTCAGGAAACATCGACGAAAAAAGAAAGTGCAATAGCTATTGCCAGCGGGTATTATAATTATTATAATGCTAAATATAACGATGGAATTGGACTCTCTAATTCTAACTGGACGGCGGGAGTTTCTGTTTCTGTGGTTGAAAGTGATAAGTTAGATGATTTAGCTACTGCTACGAAGAGTCTTTTACCACAATACATTTCTGATGGTGCTGTTATTGGTACCTCCGGGATTCTTTGTTATGATCCGTATCGTAATAAATATTATTATGATATGTATGGTTTAATGAAGTCTTTGGCTGGTGAAGGCTCTGCATACACTAATTGGAAAATAGCTTTTACTAATGCTGTAATCTGGGCTGAAACAACAGATGAAAATTATTGCACTGATGCTTTTGGTAGTGGTTCTATGCATTCGATGACTGGTTTTTCGGGCCTTTCTATCTACATTCCTCGTGGCAATTCTGCTTCTACTTTAAATAAATTCTATCATAGTTACCAATGGTATACGGATGGTGGCTGGAGTGATACAGGTTGGTAGTTTTGCTTCTCCCTTTCGTCGTTTTGTTCGGTAATTGAGTAATTTACTTTTCGTTTTTATTTTTGCAGTTCTTCTTTTCTGAGAGGAGTAGCGCACCTTCAGAGCCTTTGAGCAGGGCTTTTGAAATATCAGTGCGTAACTATTGTTACTTTTGCCGAATTAATTGATTCTAAGGTGAATTCGCAAAATCAAGTTGCAAAGGCAAAATGCCTAGCCCCCGGAATAAATGGCATTCCTTCTACTATATATAGATGAGAAGATAGAAACTATTTGTTTCTGTTTAAATTTGGCATAAATGCTTTATGTGTTTATATGTGGGCAGAAAGTGGATTTCATTATAAGTTGCGGGCATAACTTATAATAGAATTGCAATAACTTATAATGTAATTCGATAAATCCGGAAAAAAAGTTTTATCCACTAAGCCTTTATATTCAGCCATTTAACGCCTATGCCTAAATTTTCTTTAAAATAAAAGGCCTCTAAGTTTGGATGGTATGGCAATAAGTTCTACTTTTGCACCCGCTTTGCAAGAGACGCAAAGTGTTTTGATTGACATGTTGACAGAAGCGGCCGGTGTCCGGCGACAAGAGATTCGAGCGCCTTGAAAAAAATATCTTTCAAATGATTTGGAAGTAAAGTTTTAAAGTTCTTATCTTTGCAGTTCACCCGCAAAAAAAGGTTTGTTTTACAGAGGTGCTTTTCCCACGGGAAGTCACGGAAAATAAAACTAAAAAAACTTCCGATAATGTTTGGTAGTTAGTGATAAAGCCTTTACCTTTGCACCCGCTTTTAAAACGAAAGCCAAAAAAAAAGAAGCGTTCTTTGACAGAATTACATAAACAATACAAGTAGTACAAGAGCAAGACCAGCGATGGTCTTGGGTAAAATTTAGAACCGTCAATGATCCGTATTATATGGATGATAGATAATAAATTTACGATATCCTGAACAGAGCTAAGACTTGTTGTTTTTCATTATTCCTTGGGGAAAGATGAGATTTCAGCATCAACAATACAATTACAACGAAGAGTTTGATCCTGGCTCAGGATGAACGCTAGCTACAGGCTTAACACATGCAAGTCGAGGGGTAGCAGGGCAGCAATGCCGCTGACGACCGGCGCACGGGTGAGTAACACGTATCCAACCTACCTTCTACTCGGGAATAGGCTTTCGAAAGAAAGATTAATACCCGATGGCATAAAGAGTCCGCATGTTCTCTTTATTAAAGAATTTCGGTAAAAGATGGGGATGCGTTCCATTAGATAGTTGGTGAGGTAACGGCTCACCAAGTCTTCGATGGATAGGGGTTCTGAGAGGAAGGTCCCCCACATTGGAACTGAGACACGGTCCAAACTCCTACGGGAGGCAGCAGTGAGGAATATTGGTCAATGGGCGATGGCCTGAACCAGCCAAGTAGCGTGAAGGATGACTGCCCTATGGGTTGTAAACTTCTTTTATAAGGGAATAACAGCGGGAACGTGTTCCTGTTTGCATGTACCTTACGAATAAGGATCGGCTAACTCCGTGCCAGCAGCCGCGGTAATACGGAGGATCCAAGCGTTATCCGGATTTATTGGGTTTAAAGGGTGCGTAGGCGGAAAGATCAGTCAGTTGTGAAAGTTTGAGGCTCAACCTTAAAATTGCAATTGATACTGTCTTTCTTGAGTGTACAAGAGGTGGGCGGAATTCGTGGTGTAGCGGTGAAATGCTTAGATATCACGAAGAACTCCGATTGCGAAGGCAGCTCACTGGGGTACAACTGACGCTGAGGCACGAAAGTGTGGGTATCAAACAGGATTAGATACCCTGGTAGTCCACACAGTAAACGATGAATACTCGCTGTTTGCGATATACAGTAAGCGGCTAAGCGAAAGCGTTAAGTATTCCACCTGGGGAGTACGCCGGCAACGGTGAAACTCAAAGGAATTGACGGGGGCCCGCACAAGCGGAGGAACATGTGGTTTAATTCGATGATACGCGAGGAACCTTACCCGGGCTTGAATTGCAGTGGAATATATTAGAAATAGTATAGCCGCAAGGCCGCTGTGAAGGTGCTGCATGGTTGTCGTCAGCTCGTGCCGTGAGGTGTCGGCTTAAGTGCCATAACGAGCGCAACCCTTATCATTAGTTACTAACAGGTCATGCTGAGGACTCTAGTGAGACTGCCGTCGTAAGATGCGAGGAAGGTGGGGATGACGTCAAATCAGCACGGCCCTTACGTCCGGGGCTACACACGTGTTACAATGGGGGGTACAGAGGGCAGCTACCGGGCGACCGGATGCTAATCCATAAAACCTCTCTCAGTTCGGATCGAAGTCTGCAACCCGACTTCGTGAAGCTGGATTCGCTAGTAATCGCGCATCAGCCACGGCGCGGTGAATACGTTCCCGGGCCTTGTACACACCGCCCGTCAAGCCATGGGAGCCGGGGGCACCTGAAGTACGTAACCGCAAGGAGCGTCCTAGGGTGAAACTGGTGACTGGGGCTAAGTCGTAACAAGGTAGCCGTACCGGAAGGTGCGGCTGGAACACCTCCTTTCTGGAGTGATGTCGTAAAAGGTTTTAAAGGTCGCTTAGTGTCATTAATGGCATTCTCAATCGTACTGCTTGTACTTGTTTATTTAATATATAGATTAAATAAGAGATAAACAAGAGAAAAAGAAGAAGCCGAGCCGAAAGGCAAGGGTTTGAACACAGTCCACAGTCCTATAGCTCAGTTGGTTAGAGCGCTACACTGATAATGTAGAGGTCGGCAGTTCAACTCTGCCTGGGACTACGAATCTCTTGATTCGGGGGATTAGCTCAGCTGGCTAGAGCATCTGCCTTGCACGCAGAGGGTCAACGGTTCGAATCCGTTATTCTCCACTTTTATTTCCTTCGGCTGATTGGTGGTCTTGCGATCACAGATCTTAACGCCGGAAGGATACGACGATCTTTGACATGATGTACAACAACAAAAAGTAAATTTTAGTAAAAGCTAAAAGTATATGTCATCCATACGTTTTTGATGGCGGTTCATTCCGTTGTCAAGATCCGTGTTTGATGAAAGAAAGTAAGTAAGGGCGCATGGCGGATGCCTTGGCTCTCGGAGGCGATGAAGGACGTGATAAGCTGCGATAAGCTTCGGGTAGGTGCAAATAACCTTTGATCCGAAGATTTCCGAATGGGACAACCCGTTATCTTGAAGAGATATCATCCATCACTGATGGAGGCTAACGCAGGGAACTGAAACATCTTAGTACCTGCAGGAAAAGAAAATAAATAATGATTCCGCAAGTAGTGGCGAGCGAACGCGGAATAGCCCAAACCATGTATGTTACGGCATATATGGGGTTGTAGGACCACGTTGTGGGACGAAATCAAGCGAGAAGAACACTCTGGAAAGTGTGGTCGTAGACGGTGATAACCCGGTATTCGAAGTTTGATGAACCCTAGTGGTATCCTGAGTAGTGCGGAGCACGAGGAATTCTGCATGAATCTGCCGGGACCATCCGGTAAGGCTAAATACTCCCGAGAGACCGATAGTGAACCAGTACCGTGAGGGAAAGGTGAAAAGCACTTCGAATAGAAGAGTGAAATAGTTCCTGAAACCATGCGCCTACAAGCGGTCGGAGCGGCTTCGTGCCGTGACGGCGTGCCTTTTGCATAATGAACCTACGAGTTACTTTTTCCGGCAAGGTTAAGGGTCTTGAGGCCCGCAGCCGAAGCGAAAGCGAGTCTTAATAGGGCGAATTAGTCGGGAGGAGTAGACGCGAAACCAAGTGATCTACCCTTGGCCAGGTTGAAGGTTAGGTAACACTAACTGGAGGACCGAACCGATAAGCGTTGAAAAGCTTCCGGATGAGCTGAGGGTGGGGGTGAAAGGCTAATCAAACTTGGAGATAGCTCGTACTCCCCGAAATGCATTTAGGTGCAGCCTTGTTTATTACTAATGTGAGGTAGAGCGACTGATAAGATGCGAGGGCTTCACCGCCTATCAAGTCTTGATAAACTCCGAATGCGCATTAGTTTTAGAACAGGAGTGAGGGCGCGGGTGCTAAGGTCCGCGTCCGAAAGGAGAAGAATCCAGACCATCAGCTAAGGTCCCGAAATAACCGCTGAGTTGAACTAACGAAGTCAGATTGCTAAGACAGCTAGGATGTTGGCTTGGAAGCAGCCATTCATTTAAAGAGTGCGTAACAGCTCACTAGTCGAGGAATTTGGCGTGGATAATAATCGGGCATAAGCGGTTTACCGAAGCTATGGAACCAGTAATGGTTGGTAGGGGAGCATTCCACTCTGCGTTGAATGTGAAGCGTGAGCTTTGCTGGAGCGTGTGGAAAAGCAAATGTAGGTATAAGTAACGATAAAGGGGGTGGGAAACCCCCTCGCCGAAAGACTAAGGTTTCCTGATCAACGCTAATCGGATCAGGGTTAGTCGGGTCCTAAGACTCAGCCGAATGGTGATGTCGATGGCAGAAATGGTTAATATTCCATTACTACCTTAAGGAGTGACGTGGAGACGGAGTAGTGATAGTACCGCGGACTGACGGAATAGTCCGTTAAAGGGTGTAGATGTTGATCGTTGCAGGCAAATCCGCAGCGAGAGTCGAACCTGATAGTATGGAGCGTCCTTGTGACAATCCAATAGTGTATGTAAGCAAGCTTCCAAGAAAATCCGCTAAACTTAATCTTTAAGGTACCCGTACCGCAAACGGACACACGTAGTCGGGTAGAATATACTAAGGCGCTTGAGTGAATCACGGTTAAGGAACTAGGCAAATTGACCCTGTAACTTCGGGATAAAGGGTCCCTACCCGGTGACGGGAGGGCGCAGAGAATAGGTCCAGGCAACTGTTTAACAAAAACACAGGGCTGTGCAAAATCGAAAGATCACGTATACAGCCTGACACCTGCCCGGTGCTGGAAGGTTAAGAGGAGATGTCATCGCAAGAGAAGCATTGAATTGAAGCCCCAGTAAACGGCGGCCGTAACTATAACGGTCCTAAGGTAGCGAAATTCCTTGTCGGGTAAGTTCCGACCTGCACGAATGGTGTAATGATCTGGACACTGTCTCAACCGTGAGCTCAGTGAAATTGTAGTATCGGTGAAGATGCCGATTACCCGCGATGGGACGAAAAGACCCCGTGAACCTTTACTATAGCTTAACATTGAGTTTGGGTAATTGATGTGTAGGATAGGCCGGAGACATTGAAGCGTGCACGCCAGTGTATGTGGAGTCGCTGTTGAAATACGGCCCTTTGATTATTTGAGTTCTAACCCGCTTCATGCGGGGACACTGTTTGGTGGGTAGTTTGACTGGGGTGGTCGCCTCCAAAAGTGTAACGGAGGCTTCTAAAGGTACCCTCAGGACGATTGGTAACCGTCCGCAGAGTGTAATGGCATAAGGGTGCTTGACTGGGAGACCGACAAGTCGATCAGGTAGGAAACTAGAGCATAGTGATCCGGTGTTTCCGTATGGAAGGGACATCGCTCAAAGGATAAAAGGTACTCCGGGGATAACAGGCTGATCCCTCCCAAGAGCTCATATCGACGGAGGGGTTTGGCACCTCGATGTCGGCTCGTCACATCCTGGGGCTGGAGAAGGTCCCAAGGGTTGGGCTGTTCGCCCATTAAAGTGGCACGCGAGCTGGGTTCAGAACGTCGTGAGACAGTTCGGTCTCTATCTATCGTGGGCGTATGAAATTTGCGTGGCTCTGACACTAGTACGAGAGGACCGTGTTGGACTGACCTCTGGTTTACCGGTTGTGCCGCCAGGTGCATCGCCGGGTATCTAAGTCGGGATTGGATAAGTGCTGAAAGCATCTAAGCACGAAGCCAGCCACAAGATTAGATTTCTTAGGGTCGTTAAAGACGATGACGTTGATAGGCCGCAGGTGTATAGGTAGAGATATCACAGCCGAGCGGTACTAATTGCCCGTACACTTTCTTTTGTCGGAGTATGGTTAATATATCCCTTTAGCTTAAGCTTATAACGGGTTTACTTTTTGTGTGCATCGTGTCAACCTTATTTTAGGTGACTATGGCATCGGGGTTCCACCTCTTCCCATTCCGAACAGAGAAGTTAAGCCCGATCACGCCGATGGTACTGCGTAACAGTGGGAGAGTAGGTAGTCGCCGTTTTTTAGCGGAGCCCCGTGGATCATTAGATCTTACGGGGCTTTGTCTTTTTATAGATATCTTAGTATAATTATAAGATACATTGATTTGCTCAACTTCCTTTTCCTATTTTGTACTATGAGTAAGTTAATTAATAATGTATACTTTGTTACCAAAAGATAGTTTTGTAGATTTGCAGCTTGTTACAAATAATCATATAGATGAAAGAGCTTCCGGAAGAATATGCTTTTTGCCCGATAAGGCATGTCGTTGATAAGTTTGGAGATAAGTGGTCAATGTTAATATTGTATGTTTTGGATACCAAAGGAACCTTGCGTTTCAGTGAAATTCAAAAAGAGATGGTGGACATTTCACAAAAGATGCTTTCGTCTACCTTGAAACGGCTGGAAGTAAATCATTTGATTAATCGGAAGGTATATCCTGTAGTGCCTCCACGCGTGGAATATTCACTAACGGAAGTTGGCCAATCACTGATGCCTCACATCCTAAGCCTAACTACTTGGGCTAATGATCATTTTGGTGTTTTTCAACATGCGAAATAACGCTTCTATCGCTATTTTAGGATAGGTTGTTCTGCTTTAGTAGATGCTATAGAAATCCGGTTTAATGCAGATGCCAACGCTGAAGTTCATAGTATAGCGTTTATAATCAAGCATGCTATCCCCTTTTCCGTTATAAAACCTCGCATATAAATACTGATTATCACTCTTAGATACTTTGTAAGCCATGCTTATGGTGGTATTTACATTACCCAATCCTTTGCGAGGTGTAAGTTCACTTGAAATCCACCACTTGTTTTTTTTGATTAAATAATTAGTAGATAAGGTTGCTAGTCCTTTATAATCGGAAAGGTCTTTATTGTTTTCAGCTACTGAAAAGGGAAGCCAGGTCTTTATACTTGCAGAAAAGCGATGATTAATAAAATATCTACATGACAAACTTAGAAAATTCCAACTTCTGGAATCCTCTTTATCTTTTCCGTTCGATTCATGTTCTAATTGTACAAATGCGGCTCCGACTAATTTATTATTAACGATGAGGTATCGCCCTAAACCAAAGCTTGGATTGTAATTTAAATCCCGAAATGGAGCTGAATTTGAATAAGCATTCCAAAATACTTTTTGTGTGAAGGTAAAATAGGCAAATGTATTGAATGGCAAATAACTCTTTGTTAGTCTATGCCTGAAACTTATTTGAAACATTACATTTGCAGTATTACTGTTTATATTCTTATTTAAAGGTATTCCTGTAACAATGAACATATCTTTATATATAGCAAAAGGAGGTTGTGAATCCAATACTTTTTTCATATCCTTCTCACTTATATTTAATTGCTTTATTGCAATTACGGAGGTTGCATTGATAAGGGTATCTTTTTGAGCATTTGCATTTGTCAAGCAACCGAATAAAATAAACAAATAAGTGCAAAAGATAGCTTTGGGTGATATTTCCATTCTTTTAATCTATTAAATTCACGTATATTTATTTTGTTTAACGTTTTAAAACTGTAATAGTTCTTTCTTGTAGCCTTTATAATTTGAATTTTAATATATATTTTAATAATATCTTTTGTTTGTAGAAAATGATATGGCAATAATGCAATCCTTTTATATCTATATAATGAAAAAAAAATTAAATGATAGAGTTTTCCTTCTTTTTAGTATCGATTATTGGGCTGAATTGAGTATTTTTGGCAGAAATCTTAAATAGAATTAACTTCGTATATTTAATATGAACTTCAAAATATTCCTGTAAATATGGAAAATAAAATTCAAGAGCTGACTGATAAAATTTATCGCGAAGGTGTGGCGAAAGGCAATGAAGAGGCTCAACGCCTGATTGTAAATGCTCAGGAAGAGGCTAAAGGCATTATCGAGCAGGCTCGTAAAGAGGCTGATGTTGTTATCGCTTCTTCTCGTAAAACTGCGGCTGAATTGATGGAAAATACTAAGTCGGAATTAAAATTGTTTGCCAGTCAAGCCGTTACTGCATTGCAATCTGAGATTGCTTCTATTATCACCGATAAAATTGTATCTGCTTCGGTGAAAGAATTCAGTAAAGAGGAAGAATATCTTCATGCATTTATCGTTGCTCTGGCTACAAAATGGAGTGCAACAGAACCTATTGTTATTTCTACTTCTGATGCCGATTCATTGAAAACTTATTTTGTTGCTAAAGCGAAATCGTTACTTGATAACGGAGTTAAGATAGAGCAAGTGAATGGCATTAAAACATGGTTTTCCATATCACCTGCTGATGGTTCCTATAAGGTGAATTTTGGGGAAGAAGAATTTATGAATTACTTTAAAGCTTTCTTACGCCCGCAGTTGGTTGAAATGTTGTTTTAGTTAACCGGCTTAAAATCCTTATAGACAAATGAATAATTATGAGTAAGTATTATTGCCTGATAGCCGGTTTGCCTGAACTTACGTTGGAAGATAGCAAGCTAAACTATACAGTGGCTGATTTTAAAACCGAATTGTATCCTGATTTATCCTTATCGGACAAAAAAATAATAGATTTATTTTATCTCAAGTTTGATAACGGGAATGTCTTGAGATTATTGAAGGATAAAGACGCTACGATTGATGACAGAGGAAATTATTCTTCTCAGCAACTGCTGGAACTTATTTCTTCGGTTAAAGTGGAAGATGACGTTGATCCGGAAGTATTCCCCTCTTATCTTGTCTCTTTTATTTCTGATTATTTTAGTGAAGCGAATGGCGAGCCTGCTTTACAGGAAGATCATCTTTCTGCTTTGTACTATGAGTATGCTATGAGGAACGGCAATGAGTTTATAACTCGTTGGTTTGAATTTAATCTGACTGTTAATAATATACTGGTAGCGTTGATAGCCCGTAAGTATAAACAGGATGTGGCTCAGAGCATTGTGGGGCAAACGGAGATCAGTGAAGCTTTACGTACTTCGAGCGCACGCGATTTCGGATTAACGAATGAACTTGATTATTTTGATCAGTTGGTGAAAATAAGCGAAATAGCCGATTTGGTAGAAAGAGAAAAGAAACTTGATGCTTTGAAGTGGAGCTGGATGGAAAATGCTGTTTTCTTTCATTACTTTACGATCGAACGAATCTTTGTCTTTTTAATCAGGCTGGAAATGGTAGAGCGCTGGATCTCTATGGATAAAGAAAAAGGTAATCAGTTATTCAGAAGTATTATTGATTCGCTGAAGAATGATGTGCAGATCCCGGCAGAATTTAGGTAAATAAACAAAATAAATTATATGGCAACAAAAGGAACTGTTAGTGGCGTAATAGCCAACATGGTAACCCTCATCGTTGATGGCCCTGTAGCGCAAAACGAGATTTGTTATATCTCTACCGGCGGCGACAGATTAATGGCGGAGGTGATTAAGGTAATAAGGGCTAATGTATATGTGCAAGTTTTTGAAAGCACACGCGGATTGAAAATGGGAGCTGAAGCTGAGTTTACCGGGCATATGCTGGAAGTAACTTTGGGCCCGGGCATGCTGTCGAAAAACTATGATGGTTTGCAGAACGATCTTGATAAAATGGAGGGCGTTTTTCTAAAACGCGGCCAATATACTTTTCCACTTGATAAGGATAGTAAATGGCATTTCACTCCGCTGGCAAAGGTAGGAGATAAAGTTGCAGCATCTGCTTGGTTAGGTCAGGTGGACGAGAACTTTCAGCCGTTGAAGATCATGGCACCATTCACTCAGATAGGTCTCTGCACGGTGAAATCGGTTGCAGAGGAGGGAGAGTATGGTATTTATGATGTGATGGCTGTGCTGACAGATGATGAAGGCAATGACGTAGAGGTGAATATGATTCAAAAATGGCCGGTAAAAAAAGCGATGATGAATTATAAAGAAAAACCGCGTCCGTATAAACTTTTGGAAACCGGAGTTCGTGCCATCGATACGGTAAATCCTATTGTAGAAGGAGGTACAGGATTTATTCCCGGACCTTTTGGTACTGGTAAAACGGTGCTTCAGCATGCCATATCTAAGCAGGCGGAAGCAGATATTGTGATTATTGCTGCATGTGGTGAACGTGCTAATGAGGTTGTTGAAATCTTTACTGAATTTCCTGAATTGATTGATCCGCATACGGGTCGCCAGTTAATGGAACGTACTATTATTATTGCCAATACGTCTAATATGCCGGTGGCTGCCCGCGAAGCGTCTGTGTATACGGCGATGACGATTGCCGAGTATTATCGTGCAATGGGATTGAAGGTGTTGCTTATGGCTGATTCTACTTCTCGTTGGGCACAGGCTTTGCGTGAAATGTCTAACCGTATGGAAGAATTGCCCGGACCGGATGCTTTTCCAATGGATTTGTCTTCCATTATTTCAAACTTCTACGGACGTGCGGGTTATGTTCTTCTTAATAATGGCGAAACCGGATCTATCACTTTTATCGGTACTGTGTCTCCGGCCGGTGGTAACCTCAAGGAACCGGTAACGGAGAATACAAAAAAAGTGGCTCGTTGCTTTTATGCTCTCGAGCAAGACCGTGCCGACAAAAAACGCTACCCGGCGGTGAACCCGATAGATTCATACTCTAAATATATTGAATATCCTGAGTTTGAAGCTTACATAACCAAACATATTAATGGGGAGTGGCTGGATAAGGTAAATGAAATTAAAACACGGCTTCAGCGTGGTAAGGAGATTGCTGAACAGATCAATATATTGGGTGATGACGGTGTTCCGGCAGATTACCACGTTATTTTCTGGAAGTCTGAGTTAATTGACTTTGTTATTTTGCAACAAGATGCGTTCGATGAAATTGATGCGGTAACTCCGATGGAGCGCCAAGAGGCTATCTTGAATATTGTGATAGATATTTGCCATACAGAATTTGTATTTGATAATTTTAATGAGGTGATGGATTACTTCAAAAAAATGATAAACATCTGCAAGCAAATGAATTATTCGAAGTTTAACTCGAAAGAGTATGACGGATTCATCAAGCAACTCTCTGAGTTGGTAGAGGAGAGAAAAGCATAATTTGTAACTGGTAAATCGTAAATAAAAAGATGGCAACAAAAGCATTTCAAAAGATATATACCAAGATTACTCAGATAACGAAGGCTACTTGTTCGCTCAGGGCAACGGGAGTAGGTTATGATGAGTTGGCAACAGTTAATGGCAAGCTAGCCCAGGTGGTTAAAATGGCCGGAGATGAAGTAACCTTGCAGGTATTTGAAGGAACTCAAGGCATCCCTACGAATGCCGAAGTGGTGTTTCTGGGTAAAGCGCCAACAATAAAGGTTAGTGAACAACTTGCCGGTCGTTTCTTCAACGCCTTTGGAGATCCTATTGATGGCGGTTCTGCTATTGAAGGAGAAGAGGTAGAGATTGGCGGACCTTCCGTTAATCCGGTTCGTAGAAAACAACCTTCGGAGCTGATTGCTACCGGTATAGCAGGCATTGACTTAAACAATACATTAGTTTCAGGGCAGAAAATACCATTTTTTGCCGATCCTGATCAACCCTTTAATCAAGTAATGGCCAATGTGGCTATGCGTGCAGAGACAGACAAAATTATTCTGGGCGGTATGGGGATGACAAATGATGATTACCTTTATTTTAAGAATGTATTCTCTAATGCCGGCGCACTCGATCGTATTGTGAGTTTTGTAAATACGACAGAGAATCCTCCGGTAGAACGTCTGTTGATTCCTGATATGGCGCTTACAGCGGCAGAGTATTTTGCCGTGAAAAATAGTGAGAAGGTACTGGTCTTGCTAACAGATATGTCTTCGTATGCAGATGCGCTTTCTATTGTGTCAAATCGCATGGATCAGATTCCTTCTAAGGATTCTATGCCGGGATCACTCTATTCCGATTTGGCAAAGATATATGAAAAGGCAGTGCAATTTCCTGATGGAGGATCTATTACTATTATAGCCGTAACAACTTTATCGGGTGGTGATATTACGCATGCTGTGCCTGATAACACAGGATATATTACCGAGGGACAATTATTTCTGAGACGTGATAGTGATATAGGTAAAGTAATTGTGGATCCGTTCCGCTCGTTATCTCGTTTAAAACAGTTGGTTATCGGAAAGAAAACTCGTAGAGATCATCCTCAGGTAATGAATGCGGCCGTTCGTTTGTATGCCGATGCAGCGAATGCAAAAACCAAACTGGAAAATGGTTTTGATTTGACTAACTATGACGAGCGTACGCTTTCTTTTGCAAAAGATTACTCTACTCAGTTGCTGGCCATTGATGTCAATCTCGACACAACGGAGATGCTCGATGTGGCATGGAGCCTTTTAAGCAAATATTTCCGTCCGGAAGAAGTGAACATCAAGCAAGAACTGGTTGATGAATTCTGGAAATAAATTCATTCTTAATTTAATAAGATGGCTATAAAGTTTCAATATAACAAAACTTCTCTTCAGCAACTGGAAAAGCAACTGAAAGTACGTGTGCGCACTCTTCCTATTATAAAAAATAAGGAAAGTGCTTTGCGCATGGAAGTAAAGCGTTGCAAATCCGAAGCTGTAGCATTGGAAGAAAGACTTGAAAAGCAGATTCAGGCCTACGAAGCTATGTTTGCGCTTTGGAATGAGTTTGATGCCTCATTGATTAAAGTAAATGATGTTCATTTGGGCGTGAAGAAAATAGCCGGCGTGCGGGTTCCTTTATTAGAGAACGTTGATTTTGAGATTCGCTCCTATAGTCTGTTTAGTGCTCCCAAATGGTATGCTGATGGAATTCATTTATTAAAGGGGCTGGCTCAAACGGCTATAGAGCGTGAGTTTACTCTGGCTAAATTGAATTTACTGGAACATGCCCGGAAAAAAACAACTCAGAAAGTAAACCTTTTTGAGAAAGTACAGATACCCGGATATCAGGACGCTTTGCTAAAGATTAAACGCTTTATGGAAGATGAAGAGAATCTATCCAAATCTTCTCAAAAGATATTAAAATCTCAACAGGAAAACAGGAAGGAGGCAGAGGAATGATTACAAAAATGAAAAAACTTACATTTCTTGTATATCATAAAGAGTATGATAATTTTCTTACTAATCTTCGTGACTTGGGTGTGGTTCATGTGGCAGAAAAACAACAAGGTATGGCTGATAGTGTAGAATTGCAGGAATATATCCGGTTATCTGCCCGTCTGTCCGGCTCGGTAAAGTTGCTCCAAAATGTAAAGATTGATAAGAAAGCGGAAGATGTTGCAAAATCAACGTCGGAAAGAGGCATGCAAGTGCTTGAGGAGGTGGACGCTTTGCTTAATGATAAGAATAGACTGACGCAGCAATTACAAGCGTATGCTAAAGAAATTGATATTTTGAAAGCTTGGGGGAATTTCTCTCCCGAAAATATCCAGCGGCTACGGGATGCCGGTTTTTTGGTTGAATTTTATGTTTGTTCTGAGGGTAATTTTAAAGAAGAATGGGGTGAAAAATACAATGCTATCATAGTAAATCGTCTGGCATCTAAAATTTTCTTTATAACCATTACTCAAGTTGGTGAAGAGATGGATATTGATGTTGAACATTTGAAGCTTCCGGCTCATTCGTTGCAGCAAATAGAATTTCTATCTGACGGCATTCGGCTGGAATTACAAGAAAATGAGGCACGGTTGGTAAAACTGGCTAAAGAAGATGTTTTGTCATTGCAGGCTGCTCAAAAACAGTTGCAGCGTAAAATTGATTTTTCAAAGGTTTTGCTTAATACCGAACAGACTACTGCCGACAAGTTAATGTTGCTACAAGGATGGGCTCCGGCTGCAAAAGAGGATGAAGTAACAGCTTATCTGAGCACTCAAGAAGTTTATTACGATATTGCTCCACCTAGTTCGGAAGATAACGTACCCATTCAACTCAATAATAAAGGTATTTTTGCTTGGTTTGAACCTATTTGCAAACTCTATATGCTTCCAAAGTATAATGAACTGGATCTGACTCCTTTCTTTGCTCCCTTCTTTATGCTGTTTTTCGGCCTCTGTCTGGGCGATTCAGGATATGGTTTATTCCTGCTTTTGGGAGTATCCGTTTACCGGATGGTAACAAAAAATATCGGAGATACGATGAAGCCCATACTTTCTTTGGTTCAATTACTGGCTGTATCTACCTTTTTTTGCGGTTTGTTAACGGGGAACTTTTTCGGGGCTAACTTTTATAATCTTGACTGGGCCTTCGTTCAACGAATGAAGCATGCCATTGTTTTGGATAATAATGATATGTTTCGGCTCTCTTTGATTCTTGGAGCTGTTCAGATTATGTTTGGTATGGTTCTTAAATCGGTAAATCAGACCATACAATTCGGCTTTAAATATGCTGTCGGTACAATCGGATGGATTATTCTTCTGATTTCGTTAGCTATTTCTGCTTTATTGCCTTCGGTACTACCCATGGGAGGAACAGTGCATTTGGTGATTCTCGGAATTGCAGCGTTGATGATATTCTTTTATAATAGTCCGGATAAGAATATCTTTATCAACTTCGGATTGGGCTTTTGGGATTCGTATAACATGGTAACCGGGTTATTGGGAGATGTGCTCTCTTATGTTCGCTTGTTTGCTCTGGGGCTTTCGGGAGGCATTCTGGCCAGTGTATTCAACAGTCTGGCTGTGGGGATGAGCCCTGATAATGTTATTGCCGGCCCCATCGTAATGGTGTTGATTTTCGTTGCCGGCCATTCAATTAACATTTTCATGAATGTACTGGGTGCTATGGTTCACCCTATGCGTCTGACCTTCGTTGAATTTTTCAAGAATTCTGGCTATGAAGGAGGCGGAAAAGAATATAAACCATTTAGCAATTGATTTTTGAATAAAAGAATAATATAAACAATAAAAATAGAATTAAATTATGGAAATGAATTTGTTTATTGCCTATATCGGCATTGCAGTAATGGTTGGTTTATCGGGTATCGGTAGTGCATTTGGTGTGACTATTGCAGGTAATGCGGCTATCGGAGCCTTGAAGAAAAATGACAGTGCATTCGGTAATTTTCTTGTGTTAACAGCTCTTCCCGGTACGCAGGGTTTGTATGGATTTGCCGGATACTTTATGTTTCAAACTATTTTTGGTGTGCTGACACCTACCATAACGGCTATTCAGGCTGCTGCTGTTTTAGGTTCAGGCATTGCTTTGGGACTTGTGGCTCTGTTTTCTGCTATCCGTCAGGGACAGGTTTGCGCTAATGGTATTGCTGCAATCGGTCAGGGACACAATGTTTTTGGTAATACACTGATTCTGGCTGTGTTTCCCGAGCTTTATGCCATTGTAGCTTTGGCTGCCACTTTCCTCATGGGAAGCGCCCTGGTTTAAATTAACAACATATTATTATTTGAAAGACACTCGTGAAGGCTATTTTACGGGTGTTTTTTGTCTTATATATCCTTTTTTATGCAAACGTTTGTTTCTTTTGCTTCTCTGAGATTTAATGCATAAACATCTATATTTCAATTAATAATATGTATTTTTGCGACACCAGTACAAATAGAGTTTTAGAAAATAATATGATAAAAGAATTATTATCTCCCAATTATATCTTTGAAGCAAGTTGGGAAGTTTGTAATAAAGTGGGGGGGATTTATACTGTATTGTCTACCAGAGCAAATACTTTGCAGAAGAATTTTCACGACAAAGTGATCTTTATTGGTCCTGATATCTGGCAAAACGTAGAAAACCCGTTGTTTGT
This sequence comes from uncultured Bacteroides sp., assembly GCF_963677715.1. Lineage (NCBI taxonomy): Bacteria > Pseudomonadati > Bacteroidota > Bacteroidia > Bacteroidales > Bacteroidaceae > Bacteroides > uncultured Bacteroides sp. The sequence goes on along the minus strand of NZ_OY782495.1, from coordinate 529,826 downwards.
TGAATCAGAAAGTTTCTGTAGCGAATGGCGGAAAGAAGCATTAGAAAAAGAGAATCTTAAGGTACGCATAGGGCGATGGAACATTCCGGGTGAACCAATTGTTCTATTAGTCGATTTTCAACCTTTCTTTGAACAGAAGAATGAAATATATGCTGAAATGTGGAATGCTTTTCAAGTAGATTCTTTACATGCTTACGGTGATTATGACGAAGCGTCTATGTTTTCGTATGCTGCGGCTAAAGCAGTGGAGAGCTTTTATAGGTATAATTTATCGGAAACAGATAAAGTTATTTATCAGGCGCACGAATGGATGACAGGTCTGGGAGCACTTTATCTTCAGATAGCTGTTCCCGAAATTGCTACTATTTTTACTACCCATGCAACATCAATCGGACGTTCTATAGCCGGAAATAATAAGCCACTTTACGACTATTTGTTTGCTTATAACGGTGACCAAATGGCACAAGAGCTTAATATGCAATCAAAGCATTCTATTGAAAAGCAAACAGCTCATTCTGTAGATTGTTTCACCACAGTGAGCCAGATAACCAATAATGAATGCAAAAAATTATTGGATAAAGAGGCTGATGTGGTGTTGATGAATGGTTTTGAAAACGATTTCGTTCCTAAAGGGAGCACTTTTACCGGAAAGCGCAAAAGAGCTCGTGCTGCTATGCTTAATGTGGCCAACTGCTTGTTGGGAAGTGATTGGGGAGACGATACGTTAATTGTGGGAACGAGCGGGCGTTATGAATTTAAAAACAAAGGCATTGATGTGTTCTTGGAATCGCTTTATCGTTTAAAGTCCGACAAAAATCTCAATAAAAGAGTTTTAGCTTTTATTAATGTGCCCGGTTGGTCGGGAGCTGCTCGCGAAGACCTTATAATGCGCCTAAAGAGTAAGCAGAAATACACAACCCAACTGGATACTCCTTTTTTTACTCATTGGCTGCATGATGTGGGAAATGATAAAGTGTTGAATATGCTCAAAAGTCTGGACATAGCTAATCGCCCCGAAGATAAAGTAAAAGTTGTTTTTGTGCCTTGTTACTTAAATGGAGTGGACGGCATTTTTAATAAAGAGTATTACGATTTATTATTAGGGCAAGATTTAAGTGTTTATCCTTCTTATTACGAGCCATGGGGATATACTCCGTTAGAGAGTGTGGCTTTTTGTGTTCCTACTATTACCACTGATCTTGCCGGCTTTGGCCTTTGGGTAAACAGTTTAAAGAACCAGCATGGCATTAATGACGGTGTAGAAGTGCTTCATCGCTCGGATAACAATTATACAGAGGTAGTTGATGGCATTAAAAATACGATTTCTATGTTTTCGTCTAAAACAGAGGATGAGATAGGAGAAATTCGTAAACGAGCCTCTGAAGTTGCCGAACAGGCACTGTGGAAGCATTTCATTCAATACTATTATGAAGCTTACGACCTTGCTCTACGCAAAGCTGAAAAACGTCAAACGAATTAGAAATTTATTCATCAACAAGAAAATTATAACATTATGAAGATTAAAGTAAGTAATGTGAATACTCCGAATTGGAGAGAGGTAACTGTAAAATCTTCTATTCCGGCGGAACTGGATAAGTTGTCTGAAATGGCCCGGAATATATGGTGGTCATGGAATTATGAGGCTACAGAACTGTTCAGAAGTCTTGATTCTGCCTTGTGGAAAGAAGTAGGCCAAAACCCGGTTCTTTTTCTTGAGCGTATGAATTTTGAGAAAATGGAAACTTTATCTAATGATAAGGTTGTTCTCAAGAGGATGAACGATGTATATGCTAAGTTTAGAGATTACATGGACGTCGAACCAGACAAGAAACGTCCATCTGTTGCTTACTTCAGTATGGAATATGGTTTGAATCACGTACTTAAAATATATTCCGGTGGCTTGGGTGTTCTTGCCGGTGATTATTTGAAAGAGGCATCGGATAGCAATGTAGATCTTTGTGCAGTGGGCTTTCTTTATCGTTACGGCTATTTTACGCAAACACTTGCTATTGATGGCCAACAGATAGCTAATTATGAAGCTCAGAATTTCGGAACTCTTCCTTTGGAGCGTGTGCACGGAGCAGACGGACAACCACTTATTGTTGATGTGCCTTATATTGATTATGTGGTACATGCTTGTGTCTGGAAAGTAAATGTGGGTCGCATCTCCTTGTATCTTCTTGATACGGATAATGAAATGAACAGTGAATTTGATCGTTCCATTACGCATCAGTTATATGGAGGCGATTGGGAAAACCGACTCAAACAAGAGATATTACTGGGCATAGGTGGCATTTTGACGTTGAAAGCCTTAGGTATTAAAAAAGATATCTATCATTGTAACGAAGGGCATGCGGCTTTAATCAATGTACAGCGTATTTGCGATTATGTGGCCGAAGGCCTTACTTTCAATCAGGCTATCGAGTTGGTTAGGGCTTCTTCATTATATACCGTTCATACTCCGGTTCCTGCGGGTCATGATTATTTCGACGAAGGGTTGTTCGGGAAATACATGAGTGTTTACCCTTCAAAAATGGACATATCGTGGGATGATTTGATGGATCTTGGTAGAAACAATCCGGGGGATAGGAGTGAGCGTTTTTGTATGTCGGTTTTTGCTTGCAATACTTCTCAGGAAGTAAATGGTGTGAGCTGGCTCCACGGTAAAGTGTCTCAAGAAATGTTTGCTTCTATCTGGAAGGGATATTTTCCGGAAGAAAGCCATGTGGGATATGTAACCAATGGCGTGCATTTTCCTACTTGGAGTGCAAGAGAATGGAAGCAATTGTATGCTAAATACTTTGATGATAATTTTTTGTATGACCAGTCTAATCCCAAAATGTGGGAAGCAATCTATAATGTTCCGGATGAAGAAATCTGGGATCTCCGTTTAAAGATGAAGAATAAGCTTGTTGATTATATTCGCAGGCAATTTAGTGAATCGTGGTTGAAAAATCAGGGAGATCCTTCACGTATTGTTTCTTTGATGGAAAAAATTAATCCCAATGCTTTGCTTATTGGTTTCGGACGTCGCTTCGCTACCTATAAACGTGCTCATCTGCTATTTACTGATCTTGATCGTTTGGCCAAGATAGTGAATAACCCTGATCGCCCCGTGCAATTTCTTTTCACCGGAAAGGCACATCCTCATGATGGTGCCGGACAGGGACTTATAAAAATGATTATTGAAATCTCACGTCGTCCGGAGTTTTTAGGAAAGATAATCTTTCTGGAAAATTATGATATGCAGTTGGCCCGTCGTTTAGTTACCGGAGTAGATATTTGGTTAAACACACCCACCCGTCCGTTGGAGGCATCGGGTACATCCGGAGAGAAAGCGCTGATGAACGGTGTGCTAAATTTCTCTGTGCTTGATGGTTGGTGGCTTGAGGGTTATCGTGAACATGCTGGATGGATGTTGACAGATAAACGTACTTATCAGAATCAAGATCATCAGGATCAGCTGGATGCTGCAACTATTTACAGTATTCTCGAAACGGAAATCTTGCCTCTTTACTATGATAGAAATGCGGCTGATTATTCTGAAGAGTGGGTTAAATATGTAAAGAACTCTATTGCTCAGATTGCTCCTCATTACACCATGAAACGCCAGATCGATGATTATTATGATAAATTTTATACTAAGCTAGCTGGACGTTTCCACGCTTTGAATGCTAATGACTATCAAAAAGCGAAGGAAATAGCTTCTTGGAAAGAAGAGGTTGCCGAAAAATGGGACTCAATAGAAATTGTTTCGTGCGAAAAAACGGAGGAATTGCTTCAGGAATCGTTAGAGAGCGGAAGAGATTATACCATTACTTATGTGATTGATGAAAAAGGGCTGAATGATGCTGTGGGCATTGAATTAGTTACTATCCATACCAATGCCGAAGGTAAAGATCATGTTTATTCGGTTGAGCCTTTCGATGTGGTAAAGAAAGAAGGTAATCTCTATACTTTCAAAGGAAAGCATAGCTTATCTAACGCCGGTAGCTTTAAGGTTGCTTATCGTATGTATCCCAAGAATCCGGATCTGCCTCATCGCCAGGACTTTTGTTATGTTCGCTGGTTTGACTAATCATGTACTCGTGATGTCGGAGGTCATTTAAGTTATAAAAAAGAATAGGCTGCTCAATTATATTGGAGCAGCCTATTCTTTTTATGGACTTTAATCATGCAAGTTTAACAGATATTCATTCATGCATGTTTTGTATGCGTAACAAACATGTGCGTTTGTCTTTTTCAAGTTAGTCGAAATACTATTTTAGTAATTCAGTCAGTTTAGCTAACAACTCTTCACCGCGCAAACTATGTGCTAAGATTGTTCCGTCTTTGTCTATCAACACAGTATGAGGAATGCTGCGAATAGCATAAAGTTTCGAACCTTCACTATCCCAGTACTTCAGATCGGACATTTGAGGCCAGGTAATATTTAGTTGTTTGATGCCTCCTTTCCACGATTCTCCGTCTTTATCCAGAGAGACACCTACAATTTCAAATCCCTTATTCTTATATTTGGCATAAGCGCTAACTAAATTAGGCATTTCCTGTCGGCAAGGACCACACCAACTTGCCCAAAAATCAACCAATACAACTTTCCCTTTTCCGGCGTAATCCGACAACTTTATTGGTTTACCCTCGGGAGTAAGCATCTCGATATCAACAAATTTCTGTCCTACGGCAGTTGCTTTTGCTGTTTTTATGAGTTCTTTTAAATGCAATATATTCTCGTTTTTCAGAAAATTAGCCGGAACTTTGGCCAGAAGCGGTTCTATTTCGGTATACTCCATGTAGTAATTATACTGGTTCAGTAAGAATACCCCCACCGTATTGCTGATATTCTTTTCGATACTAGTCTTAATTACAGCCAGCATATCCTTCTCCAGTGCATCCATTTCTTTTATTTTGGCTTCCTTCTGTTTGTCGGTTAAAGTTGTGTCACTCATCGACTCGTAGATGGCATTTTCTTTGTTGTTGATGACGTTTATCTTCGTCCTAAACTCCTGGTATGCATCGTTAGAGAGAGTTCCGGTTGCCGAGTCATCCTCCTTGCCGAGCTTTACGTTAATTTTTCCATTCTCTAAGAAGAAATCCATTATCAGTTGTTTGTCGCCTTTTACATAAGTAATATAGCGATTTACAGTAGAATCTTGTACACCTTTAAAGGCAAATGTTCCATCGGCAATAACAGCAGTATCCAGTTTGTTGAATTGTCTGTTGGCGCGTTCCTGAAGAAATACTGTATCTCCATTGACAGCTCCCTCTACAGTACCTGTAACCGTGTAACCCTTATTTCCGCCTGTGCAGGCAGCCAACCCCAGAGTGGTTGCAGCAAATAAATAAATGATTTTTCTCATTCTCATATAAATTTAGTGAATACGAACTTTTGCAAAGATAGATTTTTTTTTAAAGTATGCCAGAAAGTCAATCGTTATATAATAGATATTAAATGTTTTTTTCTATTTATTCTTTTGTTCCTGTTTTTTCTGTCGGAAATTTTTAGGGGTATCCTCATACACCTCCCGGAAGCATTTTATAAAGTAATGTGATTGATTAAACCCTGTGAGATAAGCAATTTCTGCAATACTCAGCTCGGTATTGTTTAGCAAATTTACTGCCTTTCGTAGGCGTATTGTGCGGATAAATTGATTAGGCGTTTGCCCTACCAATGTCCGAAACTTGCGGTGCAATACTGTCTTGCTGGCATTCATCTCTGCCGCAAACTCATCAATCTTGAAATCGGCTTCCATCAGATGCTCTTCAATAACTTTCATGGACTGCTGTAGAAACTGGTCTCTGGGATCAAAATCAATGTCCTTGCTGTCGGGAGAGATCAGTTTTCCCAAGAGTTGTGCTTTTCTTTTCTGACGCGTCTGGCTGATGTTTATCATTTGATTAACTAGAGCATCTGGATCAAAAGGTTTTTTTACATAGATGTCCGCTCCGGCTTTGTATCCTTGTAGTTCATCATCTGTTGATGCTCTTGCTGTGAGGAATATCACGAATATATCCGCATAGAGACTGTTTCCTTTTATCTCCCGACATAAAGTAAAACCATCTCCTTCCGGCATCATCACGTCCGATACTACAATTTCGGGCATGTATTCCGTTACGAGTTTCATCGCTTCATTTCCGTTTCTCGCTGTAATCACGGAGAAATGTGCTTCTGTAAATTTGCTTTTGAGGTATTCCCTCAGCTCTTCGTTGTCTTCTACTAAAAGGAGAGTATTTGCATCGTCCTGTTTATAGCTGTTTTCAACTTCTTTTTCCTCTTCACAGGAACAGATAGCAGCAGGCAGAGAAATCCTGATTTCGGTTCCTTCTCCGGGTTCCGAAGCAATGGATAGCTCTCCATTCAGCATGGCGACAAAGCGTTTCACAACATACAGTCCTATGCCAAATCCTTGTGAGATATTGTTTCGGATATATTTAGGTTCTCGATAGAACTTATCAAAAATCTTTTCCTGATTGATTTTTTCTATTCCTGCTCCGTTATCTTTTATTCGGTAATGTAACCTTGCCTGAACTTCATCATATTCCAGAGAAACCGTAATTGTTCCTTCTACTGAAGTGTATTTCAGAGAGTTGCTGATCAGGTTATAGAGTATCCGTTCTATTTTCACATGATCGGTGAGCAGATAGAGTTCGGTTATTGAGGGTTGATAAAATAATGCTATTTGCTTTGATTTAGCCAGATATGCAAAGGATTGGACTATTAGACGGGTGAACGATACTATTTCGGTCTTTCTCTCTTTTACTTCCGAATCGGATAACTCGGCTCTTTTGAAGTCGAGTATCGTGCTGAATATATCGGATAAGAAGGAGGCGTTCTTGGCTATTATTTCCAGCTTTTCACGTTGCGGATCTTCTTTTGTACTCTCGCGTAACAAATCATTGGCAGGAGCCATGATAAGCGAAAATGGTGTTAGCAGATCATGAGATAATCCGGCAAAGAAACTTTCTTTTTCCCGTAAGAGTTCTTCCTGTTTTAGCCTTTCAATCTTGTGTAATCGTCTCATTTGTTGTCTCTTATAACGTTGTAAGACTATATAGGCTGCCAACCCTAGAATAATGGCAATGAAAATGACAAGTAGTGTGTAGAACCATCCGGTATTCCACCAAGGGGGGATAACCGTAATATCCATTGACCAACAAACCGGTTTATCAGTGAATCCGTCGTATTCTCTTATCTCCAGCACATAAGTTCCGGGAGTGAGTTGTGAGAATGAAATAGGATAGGAGAGGTTCAGGTATTGCCAGTTCTCGCTAAATCCGCGAATGCGATACTGATATTTATTATTATAAAAATCAGTTCCGGTTTCTGTAAAGGAGAGTGTTACCCATTTTGATTTATAGGATAATTCGATGGAAGATACATACTCTGTCTCTTTGGTCAACACTATTTTATTGTGTACTTTTTCTCCTGCTTTCACTCTCTGATGGTCTATTAGTAGTTCGGTAAGTAATATTTTGGTATTATCGGGCTGATTTAGTGCCAGGTGAGGATCAATGATGATCAGATAATCTGTACTGCCGAAAACGATATGTTCTCTACTATCAATGATGGCACGCGATGCTGAAAGAATGGTATGTTTCCCGAATATGGTAGCATTTATCTCTTTGATCATCTTCTGCCTGGTCATGTAGCAAAAAATACGGCCTCCGATAGAAAACCACAGATTACTTTCCGAGTCCAGTGTCAAATCCTTAATAGCTCCTTTGGGCAGGATGTCCGAAGGGAAAACACTATGTGTCTTCGTAGAACCTTTATCTATCTGCAACAGATCAGTAGAGGTACCTATCCATAGGCAGTGTGTCTGTTTATTGATGGCTATGCTGTATACTATCTCGTCGGATATGATGTACCCGTCTTTTTCTATTTTGTTTGTTTGCGTGTTGAATAGGTACAGTCCGCTATGTGATGAAATCCATAGATGATGTTTATCGTATGGTGCGAAGCCGGTAATCTCGTCACGCCCGAAAGAGTCGTAATGTGTGTAATGTTCAAAGTTCTTTTTCTGTTTATCAGGCAAGACGGACATTAGGCCGTTTTGTTTGGAACCTATCCACATACGCCCATCATTGTCGTCATAAAAAAAAGAGGTTATTTTCTCCAATTGCTTGTCGGCCCGGTAAGATTTTAATCTCACCTCTTTGTGTGCTTTACTATCTTTAAAATTATATAGAAATCCGTATCCGTCGTGTCCGACCATGATAAACTGTCGGTCGGAGTACATTGATAAAATGTAGTTGTTGAGTGCTCCGCTTTGTGCATCTTCAGATTTGCTGATGATGCTACTGTCCGATAGCTTACACAGGTACACGCCTTTGCCTTGTGTGCCTACCAGAATGGAATTATTCTCTACGGAAGTGAGCGACATGGCTGATACAGGGAGTTCATGTGAATCGGGAAAACGCTTAATGCCGTTTTCATCCGGATTGAAGCGATAGATACCTTTGCCGAAAGTTCCAATCCATATGTCATTGTGTTTATCCCTATAAAGAGAGTTTATAAGCGAAGCATCAAAGTATTTATTGCTTAGTAATTGCATCTTTTGATCATTTGTATTGATCATCTTTATCCCTTCGCCCCATGTGCCGAGATATAGGTTATTTGCCGCAGCCTGCAATATTTTAAAAATAGACAGGAATCTCTTGTCTGTATAGTTGGTTTCTATTTTGACACCCGAGGGCTTCTTTCCTTTCCAATGCATTTTTAGTAGTCCCGAATTCCAGGTGGAACACCACAAAGCATCTTTCTCGCCGGAATCTAGAAACTGAGTGACAGCCATCTTTCCTTTTCCTTGTTCTATCCATTGTTTTCCTTTCAGATCATAAACAAAAAAACCGAAATAACTTCCGAACCAGAGATATCCTTTGGGCTTTTCTAAAATGCTGGAGATGATGTATCCATTGTAGTAGCCTGATATATCAAAACCTTTATTTTTGTTTGGAGTGAGCTGATAGAGACCTTCTTCCCAGCTTCCTAGCCATATATTCTTTTCTGAATCTTCAAAGATGGAGATAACGCGGTGGGGGCATTTCCCCTTAGTGATGTTTTGTAAATGAGTGAATTGATCTTTCATAGGGTCATAGATATCTACACCTCCCGTTTTTAGTCCTATCCATAACAATCCTTTGCTATCAAACATCAGCACTTCAATGTTATTGCCTGCCAGGCTGTTGGGGTTGCCGTTTTCTCTTTTGTACACTTTAAAATTTCGACCATCAAAACGATTGAGTCCGTCGGTTGTGGCAATCCACATGAAGTTGTCATTCTCACAGATCGAGGTTACTTCAATACTGGATAATCCATCCATTGTGTCATAATGTCGGAACTCCTGTGAGGATAGAAACAGTGCTTGTAGTGATAAGAATAAGGTGATTATAACTCGTCTCATAGTACATTGGTTAATGGAAAAACAAATCTAAAGGATATTTTTATCATATCCTATTTAAAAGCGCAAACGGCACGATTTTATTATAAAAAGCTTCTTTCTTGTTATGGTGTATAATGTGCGATATGATTGTGCTATAATATAGTTTTTATGTGTTATTGATAAAGAAACAGTATTTTTATCTTTGTCCACAGTTAATTCTAAATTATAATCATTATGAAAAAGCAAATTCAAATTCAGGTAAAGAAGGTACTCTTCCTCTTGTTGCCGTTGTTGGGCTTGTCTGCCACGGCCTTAGCCCGTGAATGGAACTATCCGGGAATAGCTTCTTCTTCCTCTGTCTCTGTTCAGCAGCAAAAAGAACTTAAAATTACCGGTCATGTGATGGAGCAGGATGGTAGCCCTGTTATCGGAGCTACTGTGCGTGTAGAAAATTCTTCTATTGGGACTATTACCGATATATCCGGTCATTATTCAATTGCTGTTCCGGCGGGCAGTAAAATCACCTATTCTTATATAGGATATAAGACGGTAACCCATATCGTCTCTGCTTCCGGGGAGGTTAACATCACTTTTCAGGAGGATAGTAAAGTGATTGATGAAGTTGTGGTTGTGGGCTACGGGGTGCAAAAGAAGGCTACGCTTTCCGGCTCGGTGAGTTCTGTCAGCGGACAGGAGATAGCGAAATCTCCTGCGATGAATGTGACGAACTCTATGGCGGGAACTGTTCCCGGTCTGGTGGTTGTCTCTCAGAGTGGCGAGCCGGGAGCGGATTATTCTAATTTGTATATCCGCGGGAAGAGTTCGTTGAACAATAATTCTCCTTTGATAGTGGTTGATGGAGTTCCCAATCGTTCGTTGGAGCGTATTGATCCTTCTACTATTGATAACATTACAGTGCTAAAGGATGCCTCGGCTGCTATTTATGGTTCGCAGGCTGCCAATGGGGTGATTCTTGTGACAACGAAGCGCGGTAAGGTAGAGAAGTTGGGTATTACTGCCTCTTACTCGGCTGGATGGTCTCAGCCTACGAAAACTCCTAAGCTTACTAATGCGTCCGAGTATGCCACCTTGGTGAATGAGATCACTCCGGATACATATACTGCCGAAGAAATTCGGAAGTATGCCGATGGCAGCGACCCTTGGCGTTATCCTAACACGGATTGGTTTGGTGAGGTTTTAAAGACTTGGTCTATGCAGCAGAATGCTAATGTGACTATGTCCGGCGGCAATGAAAAATTACAGGCGTATGTTTCTCTCTCTACCCGTCATCAGGATGGTTTTTTCAAAAATAGTGGGAGCAAGTATGCCCAGCATGATTTGCGTGCTAATATTGACGGTAAGATAAACAATTATATTAGCTTGTCTGTGGATGCGAGTGCGCGTCTGGAGGAGAGTAACTTTTTGTCAGTTGGTTCTGCAAGGCTCTTTCGTGACCTGATGACAGCTAGTCCTCTGCTACCAGCTGTATGGCCCAATGGTCTGCCGGGCCCACCACTGGACTTGCAGAATCAAAATAATCCCGTGGTACAGTCTACCGCCAAGTCGGGTTATAATAAAGGAGAAAACTATGTGTTTAATATCAATGCAAAGGTTAATGTGAAAATACCCTGGGTGGAAGGATTATCGCTAACAGGTATTGCTGCCATAGACCGCGGATTGGATTATACGAAGCAGTTTTCAAAGAAATATGAATTGTATACTTGGGATGGAGTAAGTACAGGTTCCGATGGACTTCCTTCCTTAGTAAAAGGACAGTATGGTTCTTCCAGCAATCTGATTCAGCAATTGGATATTAGCAAAGAGTACATGCTGAACTTGTTGGTGAATTATCAACGGACGTTTGCTAAAGTGCACGATGTTTCTTTATTGGCTGGCATAGAATCGATAGAAAATAACTCAAACTGGTTTAGTGCCGAGCGTAGAAATTATACGGTAGATTTCCCTGATGAACTTAATTTCGGTGACCCGAACAGTCAGTATGCCAGTGGCTCTAATCCGGGAAAGAATCGTTGGATGAATTATTTCGGTCGTGTCAATTATTCTTATATGAGTAAATATATTGCAGAGTTTGTGTGGAGGTATCAGGGATCAAGTAAATTTGCTTCTGATACACGTTGGGGCTTTTTTCCCGGAGTTTCCGTGGCTTACCGAATTTCTGAAGAAGATTTTTGGAAGAACAGTAAAATGGGAAATCTGATAAGTAATCTTAAACTAAGGGCTTCATGGGGAAAGACAGGTAATGATCTCATTGATCCGTATCAGTTCTATTCTCTCTATGCTAAGTATTGGCAGGATTTTGTGGATGGTAGTCAGACGAATAACTCTACTTATTATGAAAGCCTTGCTGCCAACGTGAAGGTACAATGGGAAGTGGCGGATCAGATGAATGTGGGTTTCGACCTGAACATGTTCAATAACCGTTTCTCTCTTACAGCCGATTATTTCAATAATTTGCGTTCCAAGATATTGATTCCTCAAACGGCTTCTATTCCTGATGTTACCGGGATGACAGACATCCTGCCTGATATAAATCTGGGTAAAGTACGTAATCAAGGCTTTGACTTTGAAATGGCATGGTCGGACAAAGTGCGTGATTTTGAATATCGTATTGGCTTGAATGGCGGATATGCTAAGAATAAGATTATTTTCTTTGATGAGGCGGCGGGAGCTCCGGAATGGCAACGACAAACCGGTCACCCCATGAATTCAAGTCTTTATTATCAGGCTATCGGCATCTTCCATAATCAGGCCGAGATAGATGCTTATCCGCACATGGATGGGGCTGTTCCGGGTGATATTATCTTTAAAGATGTGAATGGGGATAAGCAGATAACGGGTGAGGATAAGGCTCGTATCTATAAGAGTGATGTGCCCAAGTGGACGGGCGGTATGACGCTTGTTGTTAAATATAAGGGCTTTGATGCTTCTGTACTCTTTCAGGGACAAGCAGGAGCCGTGCGTTATGTACAGGCTCTGGGTGGTAAGGATGGAATTAATTATTTCAAGTCGTTCTATGATAAACGTTGGACGGCAGACAATCCGAATGCTAATTATCCGCGTACTTTTAATAGGAATGAAGAGTATTGGGTAAGCTCTGAAAATCCGAATACATTCTGGCTTCACCGTACTGATTTTATTCGGTTGAAAACGATAGAACTAGGATATACCATCCCTTCTGCTATTGTTCATAAATGGGGACTTGAAAATTTGCGAGTAAATGTCAGCGGAATGAATCTGTTTACATATGCGCCCGATATGAAGGATTTTGATCCTGAATTGGAGTTTAAAGGTGACGGATTTGCCGGGCAGGGATATCCGTTACAAAGAATCATTACCGCAGGTATTTCTATTAACTTTTAAATCAGTAGATTATGAAACAATTATATTCAACTATAGCACTACTCCTGGTCTTTATCTTTTCTTCGTGTAGTGATTATCTTGACACGGTTCCGGGAGATCAGTATGATGATAATGCCGTGTGGTCTAATTCAAGCTTGGTAGAGAGCTTTGTTTATAAGATATATTTGGGCATTCCATATCCGTATCAATGGTACATGAGCGCATCGCTGGTTGATGAAGCTGTGCCTATTCAGAATGATGGAGTAACGACAAGGGTTCTTACCAGTACCATGACACCCGATGATCAGGGAGCGTTTGTAAGCAATTGGGCTACGTGTATGGAAAATTGGTGGTGGAAATCAGTTTATACCAATATCAGGGCATGCAATCTTTTCTTCTCCAAGATAGATAATGTGGAGTTTACTGATGCTGCAAAGAAGCAGCAACTTATCGGTGAGGTGCACTTTCTGAGGGGCTATTTCTATTATTTGTTGATGGCCCAATACGGAGGGGTTCCGTTGGTAAATAAGGTTATCAATATTGGTGATGATTATAATATTCCGAGAAATACGTTTGAAGAGACGGTGAATTTTATTGTGGATGATCTGGATGCGGCTGTGTCTGATGACAAGCTTACGGAGCAGACAGATAAGACACGGGCAACCGTGGGGGCTGCTTATGCGCTCAAATCGAGGGTGTTGCTCTATGCTGCGAGTGATCTTTATCATTCTAATGCCTCATGGGCCAATGGATATGCACATCCCGAACTTATTGGTTATGTCAACGGTGATAGGGAAGCGCTTTACAAAGCTGCTAAAGCAGCAGCCGAAAAGGTGATGACTTTGGGATATGATCTTTATAAGGGCAGCAGTAATCCGTCTGTCAATTTCCAGCAATTGTTCTTGCAGATGAGTTCGCCGGAACAGATTTTTATTACTCAGTATGATAAGCAGAATTTCCCGTATTATGCTACCGATTGGGTGGCATGGGTATGCGGCACTCCTTCTTATGGGGGCTTTGCCCTCAATCAGGTAACTGCTAATCTGGCTGATGCTTTTGAAAATGCCGATGGAACAAGTTTTAATTTTCAGATGCAGAAAGCTAATCCGTATGCAGATAGAGATCCCCGCTTTTATGCTACGATACTTTATAACGGAGCTTCCTGGTACACTAATTCTTGGGGTGCCGTGTCTCCTGCTACGATTGATATTACGAGTACGGATAATAATAATGGCAACACTACGGGATACTACATTCGTAAGTTTATCTCTCCTTCGGAAAATGACTATTATTATGGTTCCAGACAACCTGAACCGTATATTCAGATTCGTTATGCGGAAGTGTTGCTCAATTATGCGGAGGCTTGTCTGGGATTGGGTGATGAACCTTCTGCCCGTTCGGCTATGAACAAGATACGTGAGAGGGCCGGCATGCCGGATGTTCCTGAGACTGAAACGGGTGCGGCGCTTTTGGCCCGCTACCGCAACGAGCGCCGGGTGGAGCTGGCGTGGGAAGGAGATCGTTTCTTTGATGTACGCAGATGGATGATTGCTTCCGAAGCTTATGTCCCCGCCAGAGGAGTGAAGCTTGAAGGTGGCAGCTATAAAGAATTTGACTTTGAAGAAAGAGCATGGAACAATAGTCATTATCTGATTCCTATTTCTCGTACAGAGATTCAGAAGAATACGGCTCTTATTCAGAATCCTATTTACCAATAGACCAAACAAAAAATGTGGAATGAGAAATAAAAAACTCTTATGGGCCGCTCTGGTAATTATTTTTTCTCTTTCAGGATGTAAAGTGAAAAAGGAAGTTCCGGAAGAAAAGAGGGGCATGGATAGTGGGTGGTATTTTCGCTTGGATGAGGCAGAGGATACCATTGGCTCTCTTGCTGGTGCTTCAACATGGAAGAGGGTGGATTTGCCGCACGACTGGAGTATCGAATCGCTTGTCAATCAATCGGAGGGTATTACATGTGGACCGTTTACCCGCCACAGCGTGGGAGGTAAATCTACCGGCAATACCGCAGGAGGGGTAGGATGGTATGCCCGTACTTTCACGATTCCTGCGGGTGAGAAGAATAAATTGCATGCTCTCTATTTTGAAGGGGCATATATGGAGACAAAGGTATGGGTCAATGGAAAGGAGGTGGGTTATCATCCTAATGGATATACTTCTTTCTTTTGCGATATACCTGCGCAGTGTTTGTTACCGGATAAGGTGAATGTACTGGTCGTTCGTGTCGCTAATCTTGGCAGAAACAGTCGTTGGTATTCGGGCTCGGGCATTTACAGACATGTATGGATGGTCACCACCGACAAGCTTCATCTAAAGGATTGGAGCAATGTTATTGTGACCACTGCTCTTACGGCAGACTCCGCTCATTTGAAACTTTCATCGACCTTATATAATAAATATGATACGCTTCAACAGGCTACTTTGGCCGTTCGTATTCTTTCTCCGCAGGGAAGGCAGGTCGTTGCAGTGGATCGTGATTTCACTCTTCATTCCGGAGAGGAGCGGGAGGTGTCTTTTCCGCTTACTGTTGCCCATCCTCAACTTTGGTCAACGGATACTCCTGTGATGTACAAAGCCATACTCTCTGTGCTCAACAGTGAGGGAGAGATGGTCTGCCGGAATGAGATTCCTTTTGGCATCCGCTCGCTTGATTTTAGTGCTTCCAAGGGAATGTTGCTCAATGGACAACCTATTAAGTTGAAAGGTGGTTGCATCCACCATGATAACGGTTTCTTGGGTGCGGCTGCCATAGACCGGGCGGAGGTACGGAAGGTTGAATTACTGAAAGCCAATGGCTACAATGCAGTGAGATGCGCACACAATCCCCCAAGTGAAGCATTTCTTACTGCTTGCGATACGCTGGGATTGTTGGTTATTGATGAGGCTTTCGATCAGTGGAGAAAGCCAAAGAATCCGAATGATTATCATCGCTTCTTTGATAAATGTGCGGGCCGGGATATTTCTTCTATGGTGCGGCGTGACAGGAATCATCCTTCGGTGATAATGTGGAGTATCGGCAATGAAATTCAGGAGCGTTCCGATTCTTCAGGAGTTGATATTGCCCGTTACCTGAAGAGTGTGGTTCTTAGCTATGATACAACCCGACCTGTGACGGCGGCGGTGAATGATTATTGGGATAATCCCGGCCTGTCGTGGAAAACGGATTCTGAAAAGGCTTTTTCTACATTGGATATTTGCGGATACAATTACATGTGGCGTGAGTATGAAAATGATCATCGGAAGTTTCCGCAGCGCATTATGTTTGGTAGTGAATCTACCGCTGGAGAAGCGGCTGTCAATTGGGATTTGGTAGAGAAGCACCCGTTTATTATAGGTGATTTTGTGTGGACTGCTCTTGATTATCTGGGTGAAGCGGGTATTGCTCATGCACTCAGTCTAAAGAGTGAAGAGGTAAATCCCCAGTTTCTTGAATGGCCTTGGTTCAATGCTTGGTGCGGAGATATTGATTTGTGTGGTGACAAGAAACCTCAGTCATATTATCGGGATGTGGTCTGGCGCAGGACTCCTGTGGCTATTTGTGTGCATACTCCGGTTAAAGAGGGGCTTAAGGAGAAAGTTAGTTACTGGGGTTGGGTGGACGAATATCCTTCATGGAGCTGGAATGGTTATGAGAATCAGGCGATGAAGGTCAATGTTTATAGTCGTGCCTGTTTGGTACGGCTCTATCTGAACGGTAAGTTACTGGGAGAGCAACCGGTGGGCACGGTGAATAAATACACTGCTTCATTCAATGTAAGGTACCAATCGGGAAAACTGAAGGCTGTTAATGTTGTGAACGGAAAGGAAACGGATGCTATTGTGCTCAGAACTTCCGGTAAACCGTATGCTTTAAAGTTGACTGCCGACCGCACTTCACTGGCTGCTTCACCCAATGATTTGTCTTATGTTCATATCGCTGTGACGGATAAAGAAGGAAATATCATTGCCGATAGCAATGCGAAGGTATTGCTTAGCGTAAGTGGAGAGGGGACGATTGCTGGTTCGGGAAATGCTTCTCCTACGGATATGGAGAGTTTCCGTTCACTGACTCCCCGGGTTTATAAAGGGAAAGCTTTGGTGATACTACGTCCCAAAGGTGGTGCTTCGGGTGAGATAGTTTTGACTGTTGCTTCTCCCGGGTTGCAGCAGGCCACGTTTCGAATCACCGTGAACAAATCGCTTTGATTGCTAAGTAATTAAACAAAAAAGAATGAAAAGAAAAAATAAATTGCTTCTTTGCTGGCTGTTGGTCTTTGCGGTTTATCTGTTGGGCTCTTGCGTGAATAAGTCAGAAAAAAAACCGAATGAAATTATTTCCGGAGAGGTTTGGCGTGATATTAATGGTAACTTTATTAATGCACACGGAGGAGGCATTCTATATCATGAAGGGCGTTACTATTGGTATGGGGAGTTCAAGGGTGATTCCACTTATCGATTGGAGAGGGTAAAGTCGTGGGAGTGTTGGCGGGCGGATGCTCAGGGAGTATCGTGTTATTCGTCGACCGACTTGCTTCATTGGAGGTACGAGGGCATTGTGTTGGCTTCCCTTCCGAATGATTCATTGTCGGACTTGCACCCGTCGCAGATCATTGAACGTCCTAAAGTTCTCTATAATGACAAAACACGGAAGTTTGTTCTCTGGATGCACATAGACAGTCCAGATTATGAAAAGGCTGTTGCCGGAGTGGCTGTTGCCGATTCGCCTACGGGACCGTTTGTCTACCTGGGTTCCTTTAAACCTAATGGTTTGGATAGTCGTGACCAGACGCTGTTTAAGGATACAGATGGCAAGGCCTATCACATCTGTTCCACGGATTGGAATAAGAGTTTGATGGTTAGTTTGCTTACGGATGATTACACGAAACCGTCAGGTGTTTATAAACGAATCCTTATTCGGCAAAAACGAGAAGCCCCCGCTGTCTTCAAGCGAAAGGGGAAATATTACCTTCTTTCTTCAGGCTGCACCGGTTGGGATCCGAACAGGGCTTCGTATGCCGTTGCCGATTCCATGTTGGGCACATGGAGTGTGCAGGGAGATCCGTGTACAGGCACAGATGCTGATAAGACCTTTTACGGGCAGAGTACTTTTGTCTTGCAAATAGAGGGAAAAGATGAGTATATCGCCATGTTTGATCGTTGGAATAAAACAGATCTTATTCATTCTTCGTATATTTGGCTACCTATAGAATTTACTGACCACAACATGGTGATTCCGTGGAAAGAAAGATGGTCGTTAGATTTGAAAAATATTAAATAATATAGCCTTGATATGAAATTAGTAATGACAAAACACGTTGTGTCGGCTCTGCTTATCGGATCGCTCTCTTTACTTCCCGGAGTGGCTGCTGCGCAACAAAAACAGGTATTTGACGTCTCAAATGTGTACGAGAAACCACTTAGCGGACATTTCAAGATGGGTAATCCTGGTTCGGAAGAGAGCCGGATAACCATCAATAGTCGTTATCTCATGCTGGGAGAGAAACCTTTTCTGCCTGTGATGGGTGAGTTTCATTTCTCTCGTGTGAAGCGTGATCATTGGTTGGATGTGATTCTAAAGATGAAGGCGTGTGGTATTCGTATCATCTCTACTTATTTTTTCTGGAATCGCCACGAGGAAGTGGAAGGACAGTTTGATTGGGAAGGAGAGAAGGATGTACGTGCATTTGTGGAACTTTGCAAAGAACAGGGCCTGTTTGTCTTTCTTCGTGTAGGTCCTTGGGCGCATGGAGAGGCACGCAATGGCGGCACACCCGACTGGATTCTACGGAAGAAGTTTATCAAAGACCGTTCCGATGATGAGGTCTATCAAAACTATGTGAAGCGTTATTTTGCTCAAATTGCTGCTCAGGTCAGAGGCTTGTATTACAAAGACGGAGGTAATATAATAGGCATTCAACTGGAAAATGAATATTGGTATGCCAAAGCCGGAGAAGCATATATTCAATGGCTTAAAGATACGGTGATGAAGCTGGGCATGGATGTTCCCATCTATACGGTTACCGGATGGAGCAACGGCTCAGTGCCTCCTTATCAAGTCATCCCGTTATGGGGTGCTTATCCAGATGCTCCCTGGTCGCAGCATGTTCAAAAAGAGTATCAGCCTGGTAATTTCAAATTTGATTCTTTCCGTGATAACAAAAAGATAGGCAATGATCAGATAAAGTCTAAAGATGTCTATATGACTTATGAGGATTATCCTTTCTTTACCTGTGAGATGGGAGTAGGCATACAGAATACCTATCATCGTCGCTTGGTGATAGATCCGATAGATGGTTTGGGGCTGATTACCGCTAAACTTGGTTCGGGTAGTAACCTGCTGGGCTACTATGTCTTTAGCGGAGGCACGCAGTTTCGTGGGTTGCTTCATCCCACGAACGAAGATCAGGACGAAACGGGTTACTGGACGCGTGTTCCAGCTAAGTCGTATGATTTTCAGGCGGCTATCAAAGAGTCAGGCGAGATTTCGGAAGCATATAAACAACTAAAGAAACTGCACTATTTTGTAGATGATTTTGGAAGCTTGCTTGCTCCTATGGCAACGATGATCGGCACAGCTCGTGACGGTGAATTGCAAACAGCAGTCCGGTCGGACAATCATTCCGGATTTCTTTTTGGTATTCATTATGCCCGTTACCAATCTCGACAGGTAAGCAGAAATAATCGTTTTTCCATCCGTTTTCAGAATGAAAAGATAGAGTTTCCGCGCAAAGGAGTAGATATTTCGGACAGCACTATTTTTATCTGGCCGCTCAATCTTCGGATAGGCAATGCTCGAATGAAATATGCTACGGCACAGCTTATTGATACGGTGGGGCATAACTACCTGTTTTTTCAGAACAAGAACATTCCTGTAGAGATGGCTTTTGATGCGGCGGAAATAGCGGATATCAGCGTTCCGGATCAGCCCGGGGCTATTGTTCGCAAAGAAGGGACACGTCTCTTTGTTGCCGGACTTCAGTCAGGTAAGAATTGCCTTGTTACTCTTCGGATGAAGAACGGCACAATAGCAAATATCGTTGTACTTACCCAGCAAGAGGCGGATAACTGCTGGCTCTTCACTACTCGTGGACAGAAAAAATGCTTTATAAGTTCTGCAGGTATGTATGCGGATAAAGACAGCATCTATGTTTACTCCCAACAAAACCGTATGGAGTTCAGCTCGCTGAAAGCCGACGGTCGCTTTATCGGCTCAGTGGTAAGTACTCCCGAGCGTAAACCTCAGATAACACTCACTTCCCATCCGCTGTTTAAAGGTGTTCAATGGCTCGAGACAGGCAATTTAAAAGAGATCTCTGCCAACGAGCAGCTCAATCATCGTTTCTTCTTCAAAGAGTTCAGTCTTGATAACCCTTCGGCATTCAGAAAGGTAACCCTGTATCTCTATCCCGAGACAGAGGTACGCATCAATTTGAATAACCAGTGGGTATCTCAGTCTGTTACTCCCGGCAAGCTCAATGCGATTGATCTGAAAGGCTATGCCGCCAAAGGAGAGAATACCCTCTTTCTGGCTTTTCCTTATACCGTAGGAGAACATAAATTTGCTGCCCGCATGGTGGTCGAATACATGAATTATGATCGTGTGGAAATGTCCACCGATTCCTCCTGGTTAGCAACGGATATGTATTCGTTTCCCTCTTCGTTGAAAGCTTTTAAGCGTCCGCTGCCTCCCAAAGTCGTAGTTGCTCCTGCTTTCGCCGCCAGCCTCTTTGCCAATGAATTCAGGGAATGGAATGTTCAGGTGCCTGTCTGTCTTTATCAGGGGGGCAATGAAGTATATCTGCACCTCAATTACACGGGAGACAGAGCCGAACTGTACAACGGTTATACCCTGTCTGCCGATGACTTTAATGCCAATGTACCTTGGAGCATCGGCTTGCAAAGACAAGAACGCAGTGTAGAGGGTAGCACGTTGAGGCTCATTGTCTACCCGTTGAGCAAGGACGAAAAGATATTCTTTGATATACCTCCTGTGTCGAAAGACTACGGTCAGTGTAGGATAGATAAGTTTGAAGCAAATCCCGAATATAAAATAAGAATAACGCAATAATGAAAAATATTTTTGCCTGTATATGTCTGTTTATAGGTATTTGATAAATGGTAATGATAAAAAGAGGAGACATGGAACAAAAAACAAATAGACTTCAATCCATTGATGCTTTACGCGGATTCGATATGTGCTGGATCATGGGAGTGCCAGGCATTATTTATGCACTTTCAGGTATTTTTGGTAGCACCACTTTAGCTTGGTGCTCAGAGCAGATGGAACATGTGCCATGGGACGGATTTCACTTGATGGATTTGGTATTTCCGCTTTTCTTATTTATAGCAGGCGTCTCTTTTCCCTTTTCTCTATCTAAGAGAAGAGAGCGGAACACGCCCTACTCCGCTCTTTATCTCCACATAGTGAAAAGAACCGCCATACTCATTTTACTTGGATTTATATACAATGGATGGCTTGCACTTGATGTTGCTTCCTTTCGTTTTGCCAGTGTGTTGGCTCATATCGGTTTAGCCTGGTGCTTCGGTGCATTGTTGTATATGCATATAAGGAAAGAGGTTGTAATTTGGGCCTGTGTCCTTTCTATACTTATTGGTTATGCTTTGCTGAATCTTTGTGTGTTGGCTCCTGATGCTATAGGTACCAATCCTTTTGTGCCCGAAAATAATATCGTTGCTTGGTTCGATCGAAGTTTCTTACCGGGTGTTCTTTATAATGGTAATTATGACCCCGAAGGATTCTTAAGCATTCTTCTCGCTATCGCTACCGCTTTGTTGGGTATGATTTGCGGCAATTACCTCATGCGTATCCAGATAACTCCTTCACGCAAGGCATTTACGCTATTCCTTTTCGGTGTGGCTTTGCTTGTTCTCTCTGTGGTTACAGAAATTATTATACCATATAATAAAGCGTTATGGTCCAGCTCATTTGTGCTTCTTACGGGAGGAATTAGTATTTTGCTTCTTTCCCTTTTCTATTGGGTAATTGATGTTCTTCACTTTACTCGTTGGTCTTTCTTTTTCAGAGTGATAGGGTTAAATTCCATCGCTATCTACATAGCTCAGCGAATAGTCGACTTCTACGGCATTGACTCTTTCTTTCTCTCGGGGGTGGCTACCCGAATATTACCGGGCATTCAGTCTTTGCTGCTCAGTGCAGGCTATGTAGCTGTTTGCTGGCTGTTTTTATGGTTTCTATATAAGAAAAATATATTTATTAAGGTGTGATGTCTCTTGAAAATTGAATGTATGGTAAAGTGTATATACGTGTGTTTTTTATTCTTTTTTTTTCTTAAGCCGGAGGTGCAGGCTGCAAACTTTGATTGCTATCAGGCGGGAGGAAGAAGATCTTATTATATCGATGGTTTAAGAGGAACCGAAAACGGTGACGGCAGTTTTGGAAATCCTTTTTCATGCCTAAGTGCTGTTAACAGGCTTCAACTATATCCGGGAGACAATATTTTATTGGCCGGAGGGCAAGAATTTGCGGGCACAATTCATATCAATAAGTTTACCGGTACTTCCAATGCTCCGCTACTGATCAGCTCTTATGGCGAAGGCAAGGCAATGATATACGGAAAAGCAAATGCCGCTTTGACGGTAGACTCTTCTCAATATGTGCGTGTCAGCTATATTATAGCTAAAGGAGACGGTCGGCTTGGTGGGAGTGAAAGTTCCGGTATTGATGTAAAATATTCTAATAATGTTTATATTGATAGCGTAGAGGCTTATGGCTTCTTATGGAATGGCATCAGCACTTTCGGGGGTAGTAACATTACTCTTACAGATATTTATGCCCACAATAATGGTTTTAATGGTATAGAGGTAAGTGGCCCGTGGTCGCATAAAGAAGTGAGAAATATTCATATAGCCCATTGTGTGGCCGAGAATAATCCCGGTAATCCTCGAATAAAAGACAATCACAGTGGTAGTGGAATTCTGGTAGCCCATTCTACTGGAGTTTTGGTAGAATATTGTGAAGCAATGAACAACGGATGGGATATGCCTCGTGTCGGAAACGGGCCCGTAGGGATTTGGGCATACGAGTGTGATAGTCTCACGATACAGTATTGTTTTTCTCATGATAACAAAACGTCAGCCGGAGGCAGAGATGGCGGTGGATTTGATTTTGATGGTGGAGTAACTAATTCTGTGATGCAATATAACCTCTCCATGGATAATGAAGGGGCAGGATATGGCCTTTTTCAGTTTGGCGGCGCATCTGATTGGACAAATAATGATATTCACCACAATGTGAGTATTAATGACGGAAGAAAAAACTCACAGGCCGGTTTTTTTGTTTGGTGCGATCCGTATAATAAGTCGGTTCCTTTACGAAACAGCTGCATTCATCATAATCTGGTCATTAGTTCGCATGGTCATTCTGTCTCTTTTGAAACCGGGTATGCTTCAGGGTTACTTTTTCGCAATAATAGGTTTCTTCTTACCGGCAACGGAACTCAACATATTTGGGGCGATTACAGTCAGAGAGGCGTTACTTTCTCCGGAAATACCTATTGGTCCCAAAAGGCTGAAATGGAATATCTTTCTCAGCCGCAGGTTAACGAAGATACCAAAGGGATATACAAAAAAATAAATTTTGATATCCCGTCCCATATTTGTTTATTGCAGATTAAAAAGGTAGTTAATTCTTTTTTTACTGAATAGCTTTTCTTACTGAAAAGCAAATAATATTATGAATAATTCTGGTAGAGTGATTCTTTTCCAAGCTATTGTCTGATGTATATTGCCGATCTTTATAGCGTTAACTTATTGAATATCAATATATATGGAAGGATAAGTGTTAATATCTTTATTTTTTTTGTGTAAGATTTCTTTTGTTAGGAAAAATAGTATTATCTTTGTAATACCTAAAACTGAAACTGCAAAACAAATATGAAGCATACTCTTTTTAAAAAATACCTTTCTGCAAAGGTTCTACCTATTTGGACTATTCTGTTAATTGATATCTTTATCATCATTGTTTCTTGCCTTATTGCCTATGCACTTCGTTACGATTTTAGTCTTATCTTTTTAGATACGTCTATAATTCGTAGAACGATTTATGCATCTGTGTTGGTGAATCTCGTTTTCTTTCGCGTGTTCCGAACTTATTCTAATGTGCTTCGCTTTTCCTCTTTTGTTGATATAATGCACATTTTTGTTTCTCTATCAGTATCTTATGGCTTGTTGTTATTAGGCAGCTTATTATCTGAAACTTATTTAAATATAAAATTGGCAACGCCCAGTGTGTTGTTTATGTCTTATATTATTAATTTTGCTTTGATGTCCACTTCCCGGGTGGTGGTTAAGTTGTTTTTTGAACTTATTAATTTTGACGGCAGGCATAGCTCTAATGTCTTTATCTATGGAGCAAAAGATACCGGAGTGAATATAGCCAAATCATTGCGGGCAAATCTTCGAAATCACTATCGTCTGCGGGGCTTCATAGCCGATGAATCTGAGCTAGTGGATAAAACGATGATGGGCGTGAAGGTTTTTCGAAATGATGATACTTTGCTCGAAAGCATGGATGAACGCGATGTGAAGACTATCATTGTCTCGCCTCTTAAAATGGAGTTGCTCAAAAATAATTCCGATCTTACCGATAAATTCTTGGCACACAATATTAAGTTACTGACAGCCCCTCCTCTGAGCGAATGGGAAGGATTAGGGCTTGGAAAAGAGCAGCTGAAGCAAATACAGATTGAAGATCTTTTGCAGCGGGAACCTATCCAGGTCGATATTCATAAGATTGCTTCTCATCTGGAAGGAAAACGTGTGATGATAACCGGTGCTGCCGGTTCTATCGGTAGTGAAATTATGCGTCAGGTAGCTTCTTTTAATCCTTATAAATTAATTTTGATTGATCAAGCTGAAACGCCGTTGCACGATATTCGTCTGGAGTTACAGGATCGTTGGCGTGATATTGATGCCGAAACAATTGTGGCGGATGTGTCCAACGCTACTCGTATGGATGCTATTTTTCACGAGTATAAGCCTCAATATATTTTTCATGCTGCCGCTTATAAGCATGTACCCATGATGGAGGACAATGTTTCCGAATCCATTCAGGTAAATGTACTCGGTACCCGGATCATGGCCGATCTGGCCGTAAAATACTGCACAGAGAAGTTTGTAATGATCTCAACAGATAAGGCTGTGAACCCTACCAATGTGATGGGCTGTTCTAAACGTCTAGCGGAGATTTACGTGCAGTCTCTGGCTAAGAAGATACAGAAGGAAGGAGATTGTTCGGTGAAGTTCATCACTACCCGTTTTGGCAATGTTTTAGGTTCTAACGGTTCCGTTATACCTCGATTTCGCGATCAGATACAGCGTGGGGGGCCTGTTACGGTGACTCATCCGGAGATTATCCGCTATTTCATGACTATCCCCGAAGCATGCAGATTAGTGCTTGAGGCCGGGAGCATGGGGGCCGGAGGTGAGATTTACATTTTCGATATGGGTAAGCCGGTGAAGATTCTTGATCTGGCTAAACGAATGATTAGTCTTTCCGGTTGTCCAAGTGTGAAGATAGAGTTTACCGGGTTACGACATGGCGAAAAACTGTATGAGGAATTGCTTAACGTGAAAGAGTTTACGAGACCTACTTACCATGACAAGATTATGATTGCTACCGTTCGCGAATACGACTATGATGATGTGAATAAACGCATTCAGAAGCTGGTCAATATTAGTTATACGTACGATCAGATGAGTATTGTTGCTGCCATGAAAGATATAGTACCTGAGTTTGTAAGCAAGAATTCCTGTTTTGAAGTGTTGGATAATAATGACAGCGATGACGATCGTAACTATCCTTCGATAGGTCAAACTTCTTCTAAAACTTTAAAAATGAACATTGGCTAAATCCTCTTCTTGGGTTTGTTTGAGAGATAAAAAAACACGGAATTATATGATTCCGTGTTTTTTTTGTTTTATTATTCAGCTACTTTATGTTCATTGAAGTACTTTAGAAATTGCGTGCGTTCAAATGTGTTCACACCTTTCACGTCTTTCACATTCAGTCTTCCTTTAAACTGGGTAATGTTTGTAAATCCTTTGCGAATCATCCAGGCATCCAGAAAGCGTGTCATTGTACCGATGTAGGCATTGGTGTTTTGATAGATTGCGCTACAAACTTCAATAGCCGCTGCTCCGGATAAAATGGCTTTCACTACATCTTCCGGTGTATGCACGCCTCCCGAAACGGCATAATCAATCTTATTCACCGTAGCCGAAGCTATGCCTACCCAGCGAAGTGACCTGGATAATTCCGATGGATGACTGAATACTTCTCCGGACGTATGCTTCATTTTTTCCACATCTATGTCCGGCTGATAAAAGCGGTTGAATAGAACAACTGCCGCTGCTCCGTTGGCATACAACTGGTTGATTAATGCCACCGGATTAGTCAGCTTATATCCTAATTTCATGATTACGGGTATGCTTACATGCTCTTTAACATTGCGCAATATGTCGATGTGGCGTTGTTCAAATGCTCCATACTCATATTCCACATCTGTTTGTAGAGCTAAAATATTAACTTCTATCGCATCTGCTCCCGCCTGTTCTATTTCTTGTGCAAAGTGTGCCCATTCTGCTGTGCTGAAACAGTTTATGCTGGCTATTATGGGTATATTACAAAGCCTTTTGCTATCTTCTATCAGTTTCAGGTATTCGCGGACTTTGTAGTTTTCAATCGACATTTTTAAATAGTCAATTCCTTCCGAATAGTAGGCTGTATTTTTTAGCAAATCCACTTCCATCATAATTTGTTCTTCAAATAATGATTTCAGCACAATTGCGCCTGCACCGGCTTCGCAGAGCTTTTGATTTTTCTCAGCAGTATTTGTTAATCCCGAGCTACTAATGATAATCGGGTTTCTGAGTTGGATGCCTGCAAATGTGGTTTTTAAATTACTCATAAATTTATAATCTTCTTTTTGTTTTAATAAATTCTTTCCCCAAATATCTTGCTTCCTATTCTTACCAGGGTGCTACCTTCTGACACAGCTATAGCGTAATCCTGAGACATTCCCATGGAAAGATCCCTGAATTCCGACCTGTTTATAAAAAAAGCATTCTTTATATCAGTAAAGAATCTGTGTAAACAACAAAATTCATGCCTTATTTGTTCTTTATCGTTCGTGTTTGTTGCCATGCCCATTAATCCGCATATCCTCACATGGGTCATTTCCTGCCATTTTTCGTCGGTCAGCATCTCCTTACATTCGTCAAAACTGAAGCCGAATTTTGTTTCTTCCTCCGCAATGTGTATTTGCAGCAGGCAATCTATTACGCGGTTTGCCCGCTCTGCCTGTTTGTTAACTTCGCATAGTAGCTTGTAGGAGTCAATGCCGTGAATCATTGCCACGTAAGGGGCTATATACTTAATTTTATTCGTTTGCAGATGCCCGATGAAGTGCCATTCTATGTCTTTAGGCAAAGCTTCATACTTGGTTGTCATCTCTTGCACCTTGTTTTCACCGAACACCCTTTGTCCGGCTTTGTATGCCTCTTCCAGAGCTGCTACCGGATGAAACTTTGACACGGCCACCAGTTGCACCCCTTGGGGCAAATCGGCCAGTACTTGTTGCAAATTCTCAGTAATGCTCATTTTTATTTTTTTTAGACTTCCGGTTTGTCGTTAGGTTCGGCACCATACGGATATACATCCATGATAGGTGTTTCGGCTACCGATGCAATTTGATAATCGGCCATTGTTCCTTTCATACCCTCATCCAATTTCTTTACCGCATCACGTAAGTCTGCCGCCTGAACCAACACTTGCGTTGCTATTTTTCTTTCTGCTCCGCTCTTTTCATCTAGTGTAATAAATAAGAGTTTGCATCTAAACCACCTGTCTGCCGCGTCTTCATCGCATGCAAAAAGCTCGCTGTAGTTTGCCCGTTTGATGTCTGATACCGTAAATTCGCCGGTAATGAAAGGAGTGATCTCTTCAATGATGCGTGCTTCCGCTTCCGTAAAGCTCAGAGCATCTACCAGATACGGCTCCGTTACTTTTTTATTCATTCCGTTCTCCATCATCTTCTCATAGCGAATTTTACACTCAAACCAAGTATGTGTCATAATTTTGTTTTATAAGTTATTTATTTTCGTTTACTCAAGCAAAAGTACTCAATAATTTCTAAATTTTTGTTCGCTTAATTTAAAAAAGAATTTATTTTGCAGGGATAAGAATTCGTATTAGGTTACTGCTGCTTATCCTAGTTTTAATAATGATGAATGATGTCTATAACATCCGCTTTCGACATGGCTCCGGGATTAATGCCCGGTTTCCCCTCAGGTATAGGTGTATTTAATTCTTTAAAATAATTGACCCATTCCGGAAGGAATTTCTTTGTTCCTTTTGATTTGAAAGTCATTTTATTGAGGTGAAATATCGGATTTCCATTGTTCGCTTTTAAAAGGATATGGTATATTAATTCTGAACAATAATACTTGTCGTTATTCAGGTTATAGCCGTAATCGTATTTTTTGCCAATTAACGACATACCCTCTTTTATTGCTTGGGGAATGCAGTGCCGGTATTTTTCTTTTAAGCGTCCGACAACCGATTGAGGGTAACATTCTTTTTCATCTGCCGGATATAGGAATTTCGATAATGGGGTGATTTTTACTTCCGGTTGGGTTGCTTCTATCACATAGATACTGTCGTTCTCTTTGATATAAACCATGCCTACGTGCGTGAAGTTATACTTGTCAGTACTGGATGTTACATCTTTAATAGCATTGCTGATATCTCCACTGCATGACTCTTGAAATATCAGATCTCCATTTTGCAGCTTAAAATTATCTACGCTAGGGTATGATAAGGAAATTAAGACGATTAATAATAGTTTCATACGTAAATAGTTTGTTCCGGTGATTAAAACGTTACTTTTATTTAATAATAAAAGTAGAAGGCAACGCCAGTAATTGGTATTGTATGTTTTTTGCTAGACGATAATCACCCACAGCATTCGGATGAAGGCGATCCATTTCGCTATTATGGAAATATTGTAACTGCGAATCGGCAAGTGGATACAGACCGCTAATTGAGTATAAATTGATCAACGGAACCGCCCAATGAGAAGCCGCTTGTTTCAGAACATTGATATAAGAATCAAGATACAATCCCTGAGAGTTGCAATAGTTCTCGTCAGGCTGTACATTCTTGCTGTTAAACTGTGCGTAAGATCGATGAATAGGGGTCATAATAATAATCTGTTGCTGAGGGAAATTTGTTTTCAGATAAGACATTGCCTCATTTATGCGCCCGCAAAAAGTTGAATCAGTCATTATTGGAGTTCTGTATTTACGCATCACCTGCCTGCCATTATAGTTGGTTTCCTTTGTCGTTTCGGTGAAGAACTCTCCCAAGGGTAGGCCTTGGTTATAATCATTCGTTCCGGCAAAGATCAGAATAGCATCCACATTATCCCCTTCCTCGTCATGCAGTTTCACTGCTTGTCGATAGATATCATTCCATTGATTACCGCTGATGCCGTACACCGAGGGTTTAATTCCCAATAATTCGGACAAGTATTCCCAATATACACAAGTTGTACCTACACGACGTTTGTCCGTCATGGAATCGCCCAGGAAAGCAACCCTTTTTCCTTGCCATTGAGTGACCAACGTCTTCTCACTCTCTCTTACAATTACCTTAGGAGCATCTTTTGCTCCCGTTTGCTGGGCATATCCATTAAAACTTCCTACAAAAAAGAAGAAAAAAGCACATAAAACTGTATTTTTCATAATCGTATAATTTGTTCTTGCACACAAAAATACAATTTTATTTGCAGGATGGTATTTTTATAAAATGAATTTATACATGTTTCTCTTCAAAAGAATAAGAAGAGAGTTTGCAACCCAAGATATTAGTTTATTGAATATTTTGTCTAAGAATATGCATTTAGAGAGATCTTACCATTTTGGCTGTATATCTATCATAATTCCATAGTTTATTCTTGGCATGGGATGTGAGAGAACAGATTCATACTCTTCATTGAAAAGATTGTTGATAAGACCTTTTACGGAAAGATTAGCCCAACGAAGGGAGAACTGTTTTTCGAGGGACAGGTCGTTCATGAAATAGGGGAGTACCCGCCCAATCTTGGTAGTGGTTTCATTACTTGATGTGGTGTATCGTTCGCTGTAATAACACCATTTGTAGGTAAAATGCCAGCTTCTCCACGAAAGACGCCCTGTGAGGGCTGAAGAATATTCGGGTATGTAGACTAATTGTTTTCCGATTGAAGAGTCAGCCCAGTTTACCGGGTCTCCATGGTTGATGGAAGGTGTCCATGCAAAGTTACCATTAATTCTTAGATTCCATTCAGATGACAATTGCATATTCAGATCACTCTTTATCTCTATGCCATAAGCATGTACCTGCTTTATATTTTTAGGAGTCCAGAAGCCTTTAAAAGTTGGAAGCCAAACAATCCAGTCGTTTATGTAAGAATCAAACCATGTGGCAGATCCTCTTAAGGTATATCTATTTTGCTTTCCTACTGTGAACTCTATGCTTCCATCATACGTAAAACCACGTTCTGTTTTTAAATCCGGATTTCCTCCCGGCAGAAAATAAAGATCGTTTAAGGTGGGGAAGCGATAGTTGCGTGAGATGGAAGTTTTAGCTATGACGTTTCCTCTTTTAGACAGAACATAATCGAAGAAAGCTGCTGGAATGACGGGTGTCCAACTATTGCCGTACCGATCTTCACGGATGGCCAGCGAAGTTCCCAGACGGTCGGTTGGTTGCCATTTGGCAGACACATATCCGGAAATCTCAATACGTGCCTGGTCATATCCTACTACCGCCTTATTGCCACTTTGTGTGATTATATTTTTATCCTGACTTTTTACGAAATGTTGATTTAGGGAGGCGTTTGCTGTAAATAGCCATTTCTTACTCAGGTAATAATCGGCATTAACAGCACCATAAAATGTGTTTACGTAACTGCGGGAGTGAATCATATTGGCTTTAGTCCCGTTTCCCAAATCACGTGTATAATCGTACCCCAGATTGGTATGAGTATACCCGGTTCGGGCTCCCATTTTCAGTTTATTCAGATTTCTGTTCCACGATAAGACTCCTCTGAAAGTATTTTCCTGCTTCTTGTTAGTGTATTCGGCGTCTTCTCTATAGTCTACATTTAGCATCGGTACTCCACGACGTGATTCTGTATACCAAGCAGATAAACCGAATTTATCTTCTTTTTTCGTAGTATAATATGCTTCCTGAAGAATATTCAGATCATGAAAATCACCAGACTTGTTTCGCTCTATTGGATAATAGCTTCCTGTTATATTATAATTTTCGTCGTACGTGTATTCTTTTTTGTTGTAATTTCTGTATTTATACTGGTTTTCAGATGAAGAATAGGCAATGCGTGTGGAAGTGTGCCAATACTTGTCTCCATAGGTAAGTCGTAAGAATTCGTCCATCGTTTGAAAGGAACTTAATCCCTGAATGTATTGCAGATTGAGACCTTGTTGCTTGACTGGGTTATTCGATAGAGTGATAGCTCCTCCTAATCCTCCGCCCGTGACATTAATCGAAGAGGTGCCGTGGAGCAAGGTTGCGTCATCAATGAAATAGGAAGGAATCATAGAGAAATCCACCATCCCCAGCATGGGCGAGTTTAGTTTCATGCCGTTCCACATCACTTGCGTATGCGATGGAGATGTTCCCCTGAAAGAGGCGGTAGACAACGTCGCTCGTCCGTATTGTTTGATGAAGATAGTTGAGTTTTGTGAAAGGACGTCAGACATGGCATATCCCACAACTTCTTGCAACACCACGGAATCAAGTTTGGTTTCCTGAGTTCCGATCTCTTTCATCGGACGGCGACCAAGTATGGTTACTTCAGGAATCTTAAGCGACCATTTATTTTGTCCTTGTATGCTTTCAACAAACAAGAGAGAGAAACAAATAAGTACTATATTCAGCTTTTTCATTTATTTTATCACTTAAATAATGCTATTATCTCCAGCAAAAAGCACCGGGGATAATTCCTACTTTAAATTCGTCAACTTCTACACCATCCGAAGAATATCGCAGGATAACGCCAGGTTGTACATAATCAATGGCGTCTGCTACATATATCTCCGAATTAACGGGATTTACGGTCAATCCGTAGTAAATGGTATTTTTGTTCTTAATGAACGATTTTACAGGAAAACGTTCTGCTGTTATCGGGAGTCGCCAAATATCGTTATTTATGAAATAGAGTGTATCTCGTGTACCGTTCAGTTGCACTTCTGAGGGATGCTCGCCTAATATAAATTTAAATTGCTTTTCTACTTCTCTCGTTTCAGCGTCAATCCGATAGAGCGAAGGGGCTTCGTAACCATAAGGGCTACCTTCATATCCTCCATCAGTAACAGTCCATAGTTTGTTGTTCTTATCTATCACAAGTGAAGTCGGCTGAATGCCCACTTTAATGGAATCACAGACCTGATCAGTCTCCGTATCGATGACTAATATTTTATTATTATAACTCCAGCAATTTGTGAAAACATACTTTCCGTATTGTACCATTTGTTCTGTTGATTCGCTTCCTGCTTTCATCGGCATATTTATGTAACCTGTTATCTGATAGGTCTTGGGGTTGACAACGCAAATGCGTTTATCCCAAATCTGAGTCACATATGCTTTTTCATCGCTCAGAAAATGAATATAACGCGGTGATGTAAAACCGGTGATGCGCCCTACTTCTTTGAAAGTATTTAAGTTAATGGCGAAGATGACTCCGGAATTATTGACAACAATCCATCCAATGCCATTATAAATAGTCATGGATTGCGCCACATCGCCCAACTTTTGCGCATTAGCGCGTGCAAACACTTCATTCTCTATCACTTTTGTTTCAGGATTATAATAAGATAACGAGGCATTGCCATAGGTGAAATTACCTTCATTGGTGATGAAAAGCCCTTGCCCCGTAATCGTATCACCGCTTCCTGAATCTTCTCCGGCGTTGAATTCTTCTTCATCAATAGGCCCATAGTTCATACAGCCGGAAAGAAGAAGTATCAGTAAGAGATAAAAACTATTTTTGCAAACTTTTAACATAGGTATTTTCATTATAAGTGTAATAATTATAGAAGAGAGTATCTGCTCCATAGAACAGATACTCTGAATTATTTATTTCAATGAAATTATGGTTGTGTATATTGTCCGTTTTTCATATTCTGATAAGTCGGGTTATAAGCACATTTCGTAACGATCCATTTACCATCTTCCATAATATTATTAGTAAATAGAGGAGCAAAATCCGTGAAATTATTAAGTATATTGAGGTTTTCGATAGTTACGCTGGCAGCTTTTACCAGGAGAGGGAAAGATAATGTGGTTAATGATTTATTTAAGAAACGTGTTATTGGATTTAGTCCTCCCATGATCGTTATATTTCCGTCTACAGTTTCTAGCTTGGGGCAGCTAAGTTCCGTCACTGTTGAACTTTTACCTCCAATATCTATTGTCAGTCCCTTTTCTCCAACTTCTTTCAAAACAGGTATTTTTAGAATTGTAGTATTCATATCTTGAATGTAGAATGCAGGTTCGCTGCTACTTATATTAGGCTCATTGTTACTTACATCCTGTGCTGAGCTGCTGAGTCCCACTGTCTCCAGCTTATTCAAATTAAACTCTGTGAGATTGTTCTTTAATAAGAATTGTCCTCCGACGGTTGTCAGATTTGGAGCGGAAATATTGGAATTCGCCAGATAGAAATATCCACCTACCGATTCGAGGTTCGGGAAGTTCATTAGTTGTATCAGATTAGTCGTAACGCCGTCGTAATTGAGTCCTCCATTAATATATAGATTGCCAATTACTTTTTTGATATTGAAAGTCTTTGATTCAAATGCTGTAGCATAATTAGAATCTACAAATATGCGAAAGTTGTTAATCGTTTCAATCCCTTCAAGATCTGGGAGGGCGTTTTTTAGATAAAATTGGTCTAAGTTAAGCTTGCAATTCATGGTTGCTTTTCCTATAATTTTGGTAATTGGAGTGTAGGATATTCTTAGTTCACAGTCATTGTCTCCTTGTTTTAGAAAAGAGGTTTTCGAAAAGTCAAGTTCTGTTTTGGCCTTATCCAGATGGAATAAATAGTACCCTCCTAGTTCTGCTATACTAGTAAGGGAGGGCAATTGCATTACATTAATGAAGTTGGCGAGAGTTAAGGTGCCTCCTACCTTTTGTAGTTTACTGAATCCCCCGAAAGAAGTAAGTGTTTCGTTTCTGTTTATTATACTACCGATAGCTATTTTTGTGGTGCTGGAACTAATGTTCAGATCACCTTCTACGGTTTGTATGGCAGGTAAATTGATTGTTTCAAAAGTAAGAGGGAGTGTTTCAAATAAGATGGCACCAGCCGATTTCAGTTTCTCTAAATCAATACTCTTGAGGGAGGCAAGATAGTTTGCCGACAGTGTATCTCCTACGGAAGTTAATTCAGGTAGAATTAGTGATACCATCGTGCCACCTAGTTCGGGCACTCCATCACCATCTTCATCCGTATCACTTTGGATATTGAAATTACCGGTTACTTTACTTAGCATTTCCATTTGTATGGATTGAAGATTGGAGGAATTTATAACAATATTTCCACCTACATCTGCTAATCTCTTTGTCATGATCCATTTTGTTTCGTTATTGCATATCATAACGTTGCCTGTGACTGTAGTTAGTGCCTCGAGAGATACTTGATAAAGAGGAGATGTTGAAGGAATGTTCTTGTTGCCTATATAAAGTCCTCCAATTGAAGTAAGATTGTCTAATCCTGTCAAATCATTGCCTTTATAGCTGTTCTTTATTACAATATTTCCTTCTACTTGTTTCAGTTTAGAAAGTTCAGTAATCTTTTCAATATCTTCTCCATCATCAGTTCCAATGGTCAGGTTTCCTTTAATGATAGTAACCCCACTTTCTGCGAAAGCCGTGATTTCACTCGCATTGCTTAGCGCCACATCTCCTTCCTGGCGAATATCATCCTTGATGACACGATAAGTATATTGGTTTTCATCACCATTGTAGGACGTTACACGAAAAATGCGTTCATTATCCCAATCGGTAATACTCGTCGGGTCGGGTAATATTTTAGCAGACTGGGTATATTTTAAATCAACCGTTGCCCCACTAAGTGAAACGGTATATGGAACGGTAATTGTAATTTCGTTGTTGGCAATGACAGCTTCATACGTCTTACCTCCCACGCTTAATGTAGCAGATGTTATAAAGTTGTCATTGGCATCGGCGGGAGCTTTGTCGTCATTAGAACAGCTTAGTAAGCAAAAAGAGCAGGCTGATATAAAAAATAAGAGTAATAATTTTGTTTTCATCTTAGTTGTATTATTGTTGATTAGTTATTGATAAATCATAAAAAGAGAATACTTCGGTAGAGAGCTCGCCTATGGGGCCGCTTTTTGTATTGGCTCCAACCTGGACTTTGATAAAATCTATATATTTCAAGTCTACGGAGCTACCGTCACGATAGATGGCATTGGATATTTTGAAACCATTTTGTTGTCCGCTACCGTTTACTGCGTCTCCGGCAAGAACATCCGTTCCGTAATTATCCGCATACCCCCAATCGTACGACTGATTTTTCCATATATTACCAACGAGCTTGTTGTGAGCTTCTAGGCAAGTTCCCCGAAGTGTATAGCTATCTTTTTTAATCCATTGCGGATAATAATAATCTTGTGCATGATACTCTTGCAGATAATCAATTTTGCCCGTTTCTCCTTTTGAGTCTGTCCATTGTACACTCATTCCCTTGCCGGATGGTCGGTAGTAAGTCACAGCATAATTTTGTGTCGTGCTTTCTTTCCCTGTTTCGCAACCTTTAAGTTCATACCATTCATCATCAGGCAAGCCATTTTTATTTATATCCTGCATGACCCAAATGATGCCTGGTTCCGAACTACCGTTAAAAGCATTTCCTTGAATCGAAAAGTCATACGTATTGCTTGTCTTTGGTATGCTATGGTCAAATCCTACAATGATGTACCCTCCGAAACCACCCAAGGAAACATAATACTTGTTGCTTAATCGTTTGGTTGCATAAGCAATAGCGTCTGCCTGCGTTTTTTCATTTCCGGTGAATCCTGCAGTGTTCAACTCATTTATAAACTGTCCGGGAGCAGGGGTGTATTCATATACTTTATTTTGTATTTGAGAACTAGATGTAGTGGAGAATCGAAAGTTATCCATTTGCTCACTATCAAGACAGTGCACCACGACTTCGGTCGATATCGAAGTTGCTGCACGTGTGATATTTCTTGTAAGTGCCGATTTGGTGATTAGATTTTCTGTCACATTGACTTTTACTGTATAATTTCCCGCTGTTGTTGGGGTGAACTTATATATGGAACTTGTTTCGTTTTCTATGGCCTCTCCATCTACACTCCACGCATATTGCGGATTGTCAAAATATTCAAGAGTAGGGTTTAGAAAAACAGGACGTCCTACGAATGTGTTTCTATCTGTTGACGTTTGTAAATAGGAAGGTGTTTCAAAACTTGCTTTATAAGGCATTGTTTCAACGACCTCTACTGTAATTTCTTTGGTCGCTTCCCCATCCACATTAGTAGTCTTGATTGTGATAGGATAGCTTCCAAGTTGAGATTCGTTGAATGTATAAGTGATGCCGGTAGCAACTACCTCGCCGTTACGAATCCATTGACACTCAAAGTTGTCTTCATCCTGATTTTGGATATCAGGAGTGAAAACATAATCTGTTCCGGACAAGACTTTCAAACCCTGTGACGGCAAAACCAGAGAAATGACAGGAGGAGCCAGATTGCTCACATCCACACGTAGCTCTTCTTCTGCTGTTCCGGTCAGTGTCTCTACGCGGAAAGTGATGTATATTTCTCCTTCTGTAGTCCACGTTGCACTGTAGGTAGGTTCTGTACTGACTAATTTTCCGTCAATGATCCAAGAATAGATTGCATTATCATTGTATTCTACACTTGGAGCGATAGTAAGCGTTTTGCCAATTTTAGTCGCATAAACTCCTGTTTCACTATCCAGTGTGATTACTGGCTTTTGAGAGGTCTCTTTTTCAATAACATCATCTTTGTTACACGATGCAAAAATGAAAAGGATGAGGCATAACGCCTTAATATAGTTTTTGTTTATCATAAAGTGAAGAAAGAAAGAGGAGGATATTGAAATTACAATATCCTTCTCCAGATTAATAATTAATAAATATGTATATCGTCAATGCATAGGTAGGCAGGAGTATTCAGCCCGTATGTTCCACTGTCGGAGCCAATAAAGTTAAACTTTACTTTGTTGACGCTTCCCAGAGCGGAAAGGTCCCATGCCGACCAAGTGGTAGAAATGGAAGTCGGAGTAGAGGTACCGTCGCGATAATCAGCCAGATATTTTTCAACAGGTTGTCCTCCGTTGGTTGCATTGCCATTGGCATCAAAGCCGTAAGCCAACACTTTGAAGTACCCTTTTGCCTGTTCCAATGAAACGGCAGAACCGTATATGCCGAACTGATTGCCATATTTCATGACTCCATATAGATAAGACGAATTGCAAACATACATTTTCTTTACTGTGAATTCTTCACCAGATTTAAAACTAAATTCGGGATTGGACATGTATGAAGCGTTATACGCATCGCTGTATCCATACATAATACCGAAATTATCAGAACCACTATGACCGGCATTTTCGTTTGACCCGTCTATTGAAGCGGAATTGTATACACTACATTGATTTAGGTATGAATACCACCAATCGCCGGTTTCACTCGACGGGTTTGACATGATATTCCAGTTGGAGATGGCGATACCACCGTTATAATAGTTAAAACCTCCGTTTAGATAATTTATTCCGCAAGTAAAGCTTGAAGAATTATCACTCCATGTCAGATATTTACTACCTGAATAATCGGCATACAAATTTTCCCCATAAGAGGTAGGGCCTGCCAGTAAAACAGTTGCATCATTTTCAAAATCAATGATAGTGGTGTCTCCGCTTATAGCGGTACGAGTGTTGGAACTTTGTCCGCTGATATCTGTGTAGAAACTGTCGTCTTCATTACTACAAGATGAAATAAGCATGGAAGTTGCTGCAATTGCAAGCATTGCCTGAAAAGAAAAAAACTTTTTCATAAGACATAAATTTTAATTAAACAATTAAAAATATATGCGTTATGGAATAATGAAATGAAACAAATGGAAAAATAGGGCCGTAAAAAATCGGATATAAGCTATGATTCTATTTGATTCTGCCCATAATCCCGTGGCGCAAATCGTGTTATAATCGAGGCAGGTCTTCTGACTTGTTCCGGTTCAACGCCTTCCCATTTTATTAAAAACAGTGGCAAAGAATGTTGACCCCTTTTTACTCTCTGTATATATAAGAGAGTAGGAACTCACAGCAACGGGTATTGTAGCCGATTTTCACGGCATTCCCTATTAATCCTCTCCGGAAACTGATGTCCGGTTTGGAACCTTGATGCGACAAATATAGCTATTTTTTCTAAAATAATCTTTTTTAATTGTTAATTATCTGCTTTCATGTATTTATTCAAACAGAGTGGTTGTTTCTCTTTTTAACATTTATGAGTAAATATAATTTTATATATGATAAAGCAGTTCTAATTACACTATATGTTATGGCATTTGATATTGTCTTTACGGATGTAGCCTGCTTACTTAATAGCAATCTCAATTAAAAAATGCGACTTTGTGGTAGCCGATTGTCTTTTGGTGAGCTTTAACCGGGAGGCAGTGAAAAATAGATAGATGAAAAGTCCGGCTATCTTGATGAGTGCCGGACTTTTTGTGTTTACATTTCTGTGCTTACGTCGAAGCAGGGGCAGGCTTTGATCCATTCTTCGGGTTCTATCTCTCCGTCTCCGTTGAGGTCGGGACTCAGATCGCGATGGCCGCACACACGGCAGTCTGGGTAATCCATCAGCAGGGCTTTTACCAATACCTGCAACGAATGTTTTTGCCACAGGGTGCGGGTGTCTTTGGGCTTTCCGGCGGCATCGAGTCCGCCTTCGTAACAGATGCCGATGCTGTTGGCGTTGTAGCCTTTGGCATGGGCACCTATGCGTTCGATGGGGCGGGTGGTTTTGATGTCTCCGTTTTTACGGATGTAGTAATGATAGCCGATGCCGTTGAACCCTCTCCGGCGGTGGGCTGCTTCGAGTAACTGCTCGGTGAAGTCTCTGTCTTCGCGCGTGGCGGAGCAGTGGAGGATGATTAAATTTACGATTCGCATTGTGATTACTTTCTTTTGCCTTGATGCAAAAGAAAGGTAACAAAGAAAAAATCAAGGCTTCTCATGCTACGCTACTGCGGTTGTGTTTTCCGCTACAAGCGATACAACTCGCTTCGCTCAAACAGTATCGCTTGCTTTACGCTCCAAACATTCCCTCCGTTTAACGCTACGCATAAGAGGCCATTCTCTTGCTTTTGGTGCGTGTGGCGCTTTGCTTCGCTCGCTGTGGCAAGATGGAATGCTTTGCTTGCTTGCTTCCATTGCTTCTGCTTCGCGTTTTTGCTTTGCTTCGCTCGCTGTAGCGAAATGGAATGCTTTACATGCTTGCTTCCATTGTTTTGCTGTTTTTGCTTTGCTTCGCTTGCTGTTGTGAGCAATAACTTTTGTGGGGGGCTTTGCCTATGTTTTTTCTTTGGTTCCTTTCTTTTGCGTCTGGGGGGGTGATTAGATTCTTGAGGTGCAGTCTTTGGCGGTGCACTGTTGTGTCAGTGCTTTGCCCAGTTCGTCTTTGAGGTTGAACATTTCGGCGTGCATCTCTTTTATTTTTTCGCTGAGGTCTAAATAGTCTTGAAGCATTTTTTCGAGTTGTTGCACTAAGAATTCGTACTGGCCGGTTATCAGGTCGCTGAATTCTTGGATTTCTTTTGCGTTTTTCTTTTTGAAGAAGGGGAGCACGGTTACAATGCATTCCATGATTTGTTCGATTACTTTTTTCATTTCATTCTTTTATTAAAGGTTTTACTTACTTTTCTTTTGTTTTTTATGCCCAAAGATGAGGACGTAGTGTTTGCTGCATTATGTACGGTTTTAGTATCAAAAAAAGTGGCAAAGAGCTCTTTTTTGAGGAGTAAGGCTACAGGTGCTTATTTATCGGCGTTTCAGGCTCTTTCCCGTTTTTGCGGAGAAGACTGTTTTTTTTGCGGAGTAAAAACGGGAGCTTACTTTTTGCCTTGAGATCCTTTGTACATGCACTTTTTGTGATTTCGGGGAGAAAGCCTCGTTTTAAGGAGAAGGTATCATTTATTTGCTTTTTGTATTGATTTTCTTGTTAATAGGAAACGATTCGTAAAACTGCATAATGCTATTTTTTCCCTTGTTGAGTATGCTAAGGTTTCTTCTCGTACTCCCTAAATCGGGCCGCCTGCTGTGTGCTGTTACTGTGCTGCCTATAACAACAGGCGATCGTATCTGCTATTTTTAAGGCAGTGCTGCGGAGCTTTTGTTGGGGGCTCGTTCACTTTTGCGTACATCGACAGGCGGCCGGACTTTAGAGAGATTCCTTTTTTACCTCACGGCAAAAGAAGGAGGGGGCTTAAGCGTCGGGATCTTCTCCGCCGCCGTCACCTGAGCCGCCGCTGTCTCCTCCGGGAGTGGTGGCGGATTCCGATTTCAGGTAGAAGGACACGTTGTTGGGGGCGCTTCGGGTGGTGGCAATGGAGTCGTTGACCAGACGCAGCGCGCTGTCTACCATAAAGCGGAGGTTTACCCGGCGGATGCTCTTCACAGTGCAATCTTCGGCCTTTTCGGAACCGGTGCACGAGGTGGTGATGTGGAAAATGCCCAGTCCGTCTACCTTTACCTTGTTGCCCTCGATGAGCACTTCGCGCAGGTGGCGCACAAAAGATTGGATGGAGTGAATCACATCTTCTTGCGTGAGCGAACCGTTAGCTTCGATTCTTGCGGCCAGTGTGTTGATGTTGTACATCTGCCCCGATCCGGGTTCTTGCTTCAAATAGTAGAGCATGGGCGAATCTGCTTTGTTGTAATACTTCTTGCGTAGATAACGCATTACGGGTACTGCCATAGGGATTTAAATTTAAATTAATAATTTGGTTAT
This sequence comes from uncultured Bacteroides sp., assembly GCF_963677715.1. NCBI lineage: Bacteria > Pseudomonadati > Bacteroidota > Bacteroidia > Bacteroidales > Bacteroidaceae > Bacteroides > uncultured Bacteroides sp. Next base: position 488,956 of record NZ_OY782495.1, on the reverse strand, counting down.
AATTGTTGCAAATAAAGTGTTGTGTGGCATTGCCGGCTCATGTTCTGACAGCCTTTATCTGCTTTGATAAAGATACAAAATGAGAGAGGAAAAGTCAAGTATTACGATCATTATTCGGGCGTTTTTTAATTACTTTTTTCTCCGATTTGGTTTCTTTCTTGTTGCGGGGGTGGGGGGCTTGTTTCCGCATCAACCCATGTGTGCTACAGCTATAAGGTTACTCTTTGTCGCTGCTAACAAGCCTCGAGATGGCCTGCGGCAAGGCTCTCCGTGCTTTGTGGAGAGCCTTGCCGTTTCATCTGTTGCCACTATCAGGGTGGGGGATGTAGGGGATGAAAAGGGTTTTTTCTATACTAATTGTTTTTTTTAAATAAAAAATAAAATGGAAAATACAATCTTCTTAGAAAAGTACCCCTACATCCCCTACATCCCCTTCACGCTTGATGCTTCTTTTTTGCGTATTCACCTCATCTACAGTGAGTTCCATTACCAGATAGACACTTACGCCACGCATCGTTATTCTTTCATATCCCCATTTTTTAAGGGCACGACCCACCCGCACCACACTCATCGGCGTGCGCACCCACACCATCAGTTTGCCCATTATCTGTGAGGCTGTCATCAGCTCTCCTTGTTCTCCGCGTGCGGGTTTCCGGAAGCAAACGGAGAGTTGTTCTTCTTCCACACTGCGTAGTTCGAACTCCTTGTTTGAACTGTTCACCAGCTTTGTTTCTTTGCGGTCGAACCAGTAGCAGAAGCCCGATTGCAGCAGGGCGAAAGCCTGTGCGTAGATGCCTGCGTAGGGCAGTAAGAAGTCTTCGCTCGGACGGATGTCGGTAACCTCGAAGCAGAGAAAACGGCGGTTGCCAGTGGGGTCGGTCAGTATCTCTTTGTTATTGCCGTTGGCTATGAACGAAGCCCGGCGGATGAGGTATTCCTTGTTGTGCCCGTAGGCCGCCCGCTGGTTGATAACTCCCTGTGTTACCAACGCCTTGAACTCGTTCAGCTCTCGTTGCGTCATGTTCTCTATCTCCTCGTTGTTAATTAGTCCGCATTGCGAGAGGGTAAACAGGCCGTCTTTATCGTGCGTGTTTATGGTTCCGCTGTAGCGATATTTTTCCAGCTCGGGCGGCATCAGCCTCAGTCCCCATGACGTTTTGTATATCCCCTGCTTCCCGATGAGCACCAACACCGTATGGTTCACCACCTCGGGGCGCAACCATCCTGCCACCATGGCCACGAGCCACTTGCGCAGGCACAACTTCCAGTGCGCGGGGTTGGTGGTGGTAACCGTTTCCGCCAGCTGAGCGATGTAATCCGTTTGTCCGTCCCACGGCGCCAGGGCTTTAAAATACTCCGTAAACGGATCGTACAGTGGTACAAAATTAGAATTCAATATGCTGTGCAGTAGGCTGATGCGCAGATCGAATCCCTCGAGTAGCAACCCGCGATAGATGGAATTTTCGTCATAATCCGTCATCGGTTCGCGCAAGCTCTTTTTGTTACCTTTACGTCGAAACTCCAACCGATTCAGCACCGTGTTAAAACGTAATTCGTAGCGCCGGGCAAGATGTTGTTCTATGTTTTTTATCAGTTCCTGTTTCTTTTCCGTTTTTTCTTTCTCCGCCTTGCAGGCATGCTCTTTTTCGTGCGAATAGGCACTGCGCACAATGGCGCTCAACTCCTCTGCCGGAAGCTCGAAGTTTGCCCGGCATAGCCTCTCTGCCTCGCCACTCTCTATGCCTTTTCTGTTGAGATGACACAGCAGCTCGAAAAGATAATTATTCCGGTTCCCTTTGGTGTATAACATCTTCTTGTTGAGCTGCATCATTGCGGCGGCCAGTACCGTTTTGGTGCGTTCTTCATTTGATATGGCTTTTTGCGGGCGGCTTGCGTTCTCCTTTACGCCTTCGGGTTCTTTGTTCGTCTCGGTTTCTTTAACCATCTGTTCAAAAGGTTCCGCCTGCCCATTATAAACCGCCCGCTCATCCCACGACACAAAATGCCCCCTGCTGATGTCTTTGCAAGAAGTGTCGCTGCGGTGTTGCAGCAGCGCGTCGAAGTAAGCGGTAACGGCGGCAAACGTCCGGGCATGCTGTCCGCTGGCGGCGGCGGTGAGCACAACCACCTTCAATCCCCGGCCCGACGGAGTGATGAAGACACTCACCACGCAACGTTGCTCCATGCTGCGTTTCCGCATCCGTTCCAGTTCATCGGCTTCGGGCACTCCATCATAATCCAGCACCACCAGCGAACTGTATTTCCTTAACTGTGCAGCCTGATGTCCTCCTTCGAACACACCGCCAAACGTCACATAAGGCAATTTTCTCTTCCATCCGGCCGCTTCTTTCTTTTTTTCCTCTTCCGTCAGTTGCTGGATGTGTATTATTTCCTCTTTCCATCGTCCGGAATGTATGCCTTCTATAACGGCTTTCAGGGTTACTGTTGCCGGTTGCTTTGAGGCCGCGTTTTTAAATAATGAGATTACAATGTTTTTCATTTTATAAGTTGTTTTTTCTTGTTTGGTGTATTGCTTTATTTATTTATGCCAGCTCCCAGTCGCCTCTTTTTATCTTCTTGAAGTAAGACAGAATCGTGTCTTCCGACAAGAATTCTCCTTGTTTCCTTTTGTTTTCGAGCCTAAATTTGTTGGTAATCATCTGACAAAAGTTGGCATAGGTGAAATGCAGGTTTAGCTTCCTCTCCATCCACAAAAAGAACCTGTTCATGGTATGCAGGAAGCGATGAACGTCGTCGAAGGCAATGATTCGCCTGTTTTCACTCTTTTTTTTATGCCTGATCAAACTATCCAGGGCCAAAAGTTCCCCTTCTATTTTATTCTCCTCATCTTGCAGTCTGTTTCGTCTGTGAATTAATTTTGCTCTTGACTGTTCCAATTGTTCAATAGTCATGTTCATTTATTTTTTAAATTAGTAATTTGAATATATCCGTTTATTGGAAGCAAAAATAAAATCAATATCATTACAATACAAAATATTAGTATTTATTTGTTATAACTATATATTTAAATAAAAGTATTTGGTTATGTAGCTTAATATTCTTACTATATCATATATAATGTTTATATATATATAACTAATTAATTTCTATATGAAAACATCATTTTCAGATTTTACGTTGAATCTTTGTAACGAACTTAAACTCTCCGGTCGCGACGGCACGTCGGCTGCTTATCGCAGCACGCTGCGTAGCGTGGAGCGTTTCCGTGCGGACAATGAGATTTCTTTTGAAGACTTCACCCCCGAATGGCTGAAGCAGTATGAACGCTACCTGACGGGGCTGGGCCGTTGCCGCAATACCGTGTCGCTGTACATGCGCATGCTCCGCTCCATTTATAATCAGGCGGTGGAAAAAGAGTTGGCGGCGGATAATCCCCGACTTTTCGATCAGGTGTTTACGGGTAATGATCCGTCGGCCAAGCGCGCCGTGACTCCCGCCGTTATCCAGCAGCTCTGCGGTGCCGATCTGGAGTCGTATCCGTCTCTGGCCATGGCGCGCGATCTTTTCCTGCTCTCGTTCTATCTGCGCGGCATCCCCTTCGTCGACCTCATCCATCTGCGCCGCAGCGATCTGCGCAACGGCGTTCTCTCTTATCGCCGCACCAAAACGGGCGGTCTGGTCACCGTGGAGGTAGAGCCCTGTGCCATGACCCTTATCCGGAGATATGCCTCCTCCAATAACCGTTCTCCTTACCTGCTTTCCATCGTGAATGGTTCGGGCAAGAATGAATACAAGCAATACCAGTCGGCCTTGCGTTCTTACAACAAACGTTTGGTGAGGCTTTCTCTCCTGCTGAAGCTTAAAACAAAGCTCTCTTCGTACGTGGCGCGCCACTCTTGGGCCACCGCGGCCTATCATGCTGGCATTCCGGTGGGGGTAATCAGCGAGTCATTGGGGCATTCTTCCGAGAAGATAACCTATACCTATCTGGCCTCGTTTGATAACCGCACGCTGCGCAAGGCCAATCGTCGGGTAATAGCATTGATAAAACCCGGCAACCGGGAGGAACAGTCTTCGGCCGGATATAAAAATCAGTGGACAAAACAACTTTTTAACAGGATGGAGTAGGGGGGAATCTTTTTGCGACAGGCGGGTGCGGACGTTTTCGGGCGGGCCGTTACTTTGCAGGTAATGGAACGATATTTTGCTTGCAAAGATTAAAATAAAATATTATACGGCAAAACAAATAGATCTTTTTTTTAGTTAACAGGTTCATTGTTAATGTTATATTTTAGCTCTATACCTGTATATGCTATTTCTTTTCTTCATGATATCGCTGATTGTATATAACCTGATAAATATCATATCCACTTATTATTAGCATATTAATTTACTTCAAAATCTATTTCAGATTGCTGTTTTATACTATTTATCTTATTTATTGTCATCTTTTATGCTAATACACCATTCCATTACCTGCAAAGTAACGGAACAGCTAAAAAGAAAAAGATGTTAAGTCTCGAAGTCTTAAAGGCCGTGGCGTTAATCAAGGACATCCGCTACGGAATCTCCTTATCGGAGAGCCGGCGCGCGCACCTGCTAACGGATACCGAACGGCGTAAATTGCTGGACTGTTTCCGCTCGGCTGGTTTGGTGCGTCTTAAAGATCCGGCGGGCGACGTGCGTCTGCCCGGTTCCTACGAGTTGTGTTATCCCCTGCACGAGATCTCTCTGTGCGACATCATGGTAGCCACGGGCGGCGGCATCGCCTTCTCGATGGAGGATACCGATAGTATCTATGCCCGTTACGGCATGGCGGGCGGCCGCCTGGGCGTGCTCAACCAGATGGCCTGCCGCTATCTCTCGGAGATTCGGCTGACGGACCTGCTTACAATCGAACCGAAGAAAACGCATCAATGAGAAGAGGGGCGTGGATTCTGCTGTTTTTTACGGTCTTTGCTAGCATCCGTCTTTGCGGGCAGGTAGTGGCTGTGAAAACCGATGTGCTTTCCGACGCCGTGTTTTCTCCCAACCTGAGTCTGGAGTTCTCTCTGGGCGGCCGGTTGAGCCTGGATGTGTCCGGCCATTACAATCCGCTCGGTTCGCAGCAGGACATGCACCGGTGGAAACACTGGATCGCACAGCCCGAACTGCGCTTGTGGCGTTGCCGGCCTTTCGCCGGTTCCTTCTGGGGCCTTCATTTGCTGGCCGGTGAATACAACATAGCCGACACTGATTTGCCGTTGGGACTGTATAAAGGAACGAAAAGATGGCGCTACGAAGGCTTCGTGATGGGAGTCGGCCTCTCTTACGGCCACCAGTGGATCCTCTCTCCCCATTGGGGCTTGGAAGCTGAGCTGGGGGCGGGTTTCGTGCGCGCCGGTTACGACCGCTACCGTTGCGCCCATTGCGGCGAGCTGCTGGGCAGCGGGCACAAAAACTATCTGGGACCCACTAGGGTGGCGCTCTCGGTGGTGTATATGCTCAGGTGAATAAGTTGAAAAAGAGAAAATTAAGAATAGAATATATAATAAATATATAGTAAATCGGCAATGAAGAAGAGTTTAATCGTACTATTCCTGCTTTGGCAACTGCCCGTGGCCCGAGCCTTGTGTCAGGAGGCTTACAAGGGGGAACTCTTTGTCACGAAGAAACAGTTCTCGCTCACCGGAATGCGTTTGCAGATGGAACTGGATGTGGATTATGAAGGTTTGAAGCTTTCTCCCGATGAATCGTTGACGGTTACTCCGGTATTAAAAGCTCCGGGCAAACAGGTAGAACTACTCCCTATAATAATCTTGGGACGGGAAAGACAGCGGGTAGATCACCGACACGAGGTGCTGGCCGGAACTACCGCCTCTCGCACCCAAAAGGAAGCCCCCCACGCTCTGGTGGTGGAAAATGACGAAAACCGTTTTCATCGGTTTGTTTATAAAACGACTGTTCCCTTCGAGGATTGGATGAGAAACGGCGTGCTGTTGTTTCGCAGCCGCGAGTGCGGCTGCAACGGTAAACCGGCGGAAGTGTACGAAGATAAGATAGTGGAAGGTTTTACCATTCCCGATCCGGAAGTTTATCCACTGGTCAAAGGCATCGACGCACGGCTGTTATCTCTGGTGAGCATACTGACTCCTCCGGCCGATGCGGATACCCTGCATGTGGTTCGGGGGCGGATTCCCTTTGGTACCGCCAGTCATGATTACGAAGTGTATTATCCCCTGCGGGATGCCGTGCGGGCGGTTCAGCAACAGGCGGGTGTAACGCTCACCAAGGTGATCCTCACCGGATATGGCAGTCCGGCGGGCGATTTCCGCAAGAACAATCGCAAGGGATTAAGTGCGGCCCTTTCTTTGAAAGAGTATCTGGTGGGTCGGTCGGTGGCGGGTAAGATCTCTCCGGAGGTGGCTTGGGTGGCCGAAGACTGGGATTCTATCCGTTCGCTGGTGCAATCCTCGGACATGTTGTTTCGCGAGGCTACTCTGGATATCATAGACCATGTAGAGGTGAGCAAAGGACGTGAAGACATGCTGAAGGAACTGGCGGGGGGAGTGCCTTACCGCTATTTGTCGAAAAGGATTTTCCCCAAGGTTCGCCGGGTGGAATACGAGATCTGTTATGTCCGCACTCCGCTCAACGTGGCAGACAGTCGCCACCTCATGGAAACGGGTTCCCGTTTGCTCAGCCAGCACGAGTTCTTTTCCGTGGCAAGCAGTTATCCTAGAGGTACGGCGGAATATAACGATGCGCTTGACTTGATCGCCCGTCTGTATCCCGACAGTCCGGAGGCGAACATCAACGCCGCTGCCGTGGCGCTTTACAAGAGGGACACTAAACGGGCACGCCATTACCTGGAACGCTTCGCCACCCTGCCGATGGCTTATAACAACATGGGACTGCTCTGTCTGCTCGAAGGTAATAACGACAAGGCGGAGGTGTACCTGCAAATGGCCGCGGCGGCAGGAGTGTCGCAAGCCGCGGAGGCATTGAAGCAGTTGTCCGACACAGGAAAATGAAGAAGGACAAATGAACAAATAAGTAAATAAACAGAAATAAACAAATAAGGATATGCAGATGGAAAAGCACAAAAGTATATCGAGAAAGAAAATGAGCAAATCTGCTAGAAGAACAAAGAGGATAAAAACCGTTTTGCTGGTTGTTTTTGTATCGGCGCTCATCGGCCTGGCGATACCATTGTTGTCAGCTTGTTCGGGAGACGCTAATGCCCCTGAACAGCCGACCAACGAAAAGAACGCCTCGTTGCAACTTACCGTCGAAGGCACCTTGCCCGAAAGTCGCGCCTCCGGTAGCGCCCTGCCCACGGGTGAAGACAATATTCGTACATTGGCAGTGGGGGTATTCAACCTCGACGGGGGTGTTAATGTGATTGCCGAACCCACACTTACGGGCACCACGGCTTCGACCATCAACTGCACGGCCGGAACGTGCAATATTGTGGTAGTGGCAAATGCACCTTCGGGCACGTTTGCCGGAGTAACCACCCTGGATGCTTTTCTGAACAAAACGGTTTCTCTGGGTTCTACGGCCACTTCCGGTGTGCAAACTCCGGACAACCTGCCCATGTCCGGACGAACGGACGGAGTGGTGCTGGAAGCCGGAATCACCGCCAAAACCACCGTGAACCTGACCCGCTTGGTAGCCCGCATCTCCACTTCCAAGGTTGTGACCGCCTTTGATGCCAACGGGCAGTATATCAAAGCCACTTTTAAAATGGACAGGATTTTTCTGTATGATGCCTGCGGTACTTCCAAAGTTTCCACAGGAGATGTTTCGTTTACCATGCCGGCCTCTCCCTACTGGCTCTCGGGCGGTACGGTAAACGGCGACGGCACGTGGACGGCAGGTACCGATTATTTGCTGGATGATATTTCTCCCGCTGAAAGCTCGTTGAGCGCTCCCCACTGGTTCTATACCTTTGCTAACAACAGCATCATGCATCCCACCAAGTTGGTAATTTCGGGGCTTTTCGATGCTGACGGAGCCGGGACAGCCTATTCAGAGAAACGGGTATATTACCCTATTGTAGTGAATAAGGCCCAGACGGGCACCACCATCGACGGCACGGGAGGTGGAACCTCCACCATTGCCCGCAATACCAATTATACTATCAGCGTTACCCTCAAAGGCATCGGAGCAGACAGTCCGGAGGATGATATCGAGCCGGTGGCTGTTGATTTGTCCGTTAAAGTGAATGACTGGGAGTTGACGTTTCTGCAGGAGGTGGTTGTTTATTAACAGGGTGTAATGAAAGAAATGACATACAGGACGATAACATCAAGGAAACGAAACCTGTTTCTCGGGCTGTTTTGCTTGTGCCTGTTAATTGACGGTTGTGTGCGCGAGGACACTGGCAATTGTTCCCGCTATTCCCTGTCTGTGAAGGTGGTGGATACGGAGGGCAATGATATCACCGCTTCCGGCGTGGTTTCTTCTGTTACTTTTTACCTGTTCAACGAAAATGGCTTCGTACAGATCATTCCGCAAGAGCCATCCGCCGTTTTTGTCTGGCAAAAAGATAAAGACAAGAGCCTGACGCTGGTGGCTTGGGGCAATCTGAAGACGGATAGCCTCAAAGTGCCGCAGCTGGCCGTGGGCACTTCGCTGGAAGCGGCCTGCGTGGAGTTGCTGCAACGCACGAACGGTAGCTACCTGCCGTCCACTGATCTTTTTTATGGTAAGTTGGAACTAAGCGAAGCGGATACCCGTAGCGATCCGGGTGGGACGAATGTTACCTTGTCGTTGCAGCGCATGGCTTCGGCGATAAGTATTCGCACTTCCTCGTTCAGGGAGCATTTCGGCGAAACGCAGAGCGGAGAGAATTGCCGCATTATAGTGCGCGATGCGGGCAATGCACTCAACTTTCTGGGGCGAACAACCGGAAACGCTGCCGGATATGAACCCGATGTGCGAGAAGATTCCGAAGGCGACTTTTACGCGTCTAATTTTTATGTCTTTCCCACGGAAGAAGACAGTAGTTTGGCCATAGACATTTACCGGGGAGACGAGCGGCTGTTCACCACCACCACCGATGAGGAAGGCGAACCCTTGCAGGCTCCCGCAGGAAAACAGCTTAATGTGACGATCGATTTCGCCCATGCCCGGGCCAAGGTGACGGTTACCGTTTCTCCCTGGCAACAGGCCGGGCAACAGACGGAAATGTGAGAGAAAAAACAAAACGAAATATATAGATAAAAACAAATGAATAACTTAAAAATGACAAGTATGAAAAGAATGATTTTAGCATCGCTGCCCTTCCTGCTACTGGCAGGTTGTTCCTCGGACAACGAACCGCAAAGCGGTACAAAGACGGAACCTGTAGAGATAAAACTTACGGGAGGAATTCAGAGTATGGAAGCCGGAACACGGGTTCCGATAAATTCAACTCTTACCGAAGCTTTGCCAATAAGTATTGTCAGGCTTGATAAGACTGGTGATCCTCTTGCTTATCCTGACTATACTACTTTGTCTTCGGCACTTCCTTCCACTCTAAATGTTGGAGGCGGTATTACTTTCGAAACGCCGCAGTATTATCCGGTCGATGATAAACTAACTAAATTAGTAGGTTGGTATCCGGTGGTTTCTTCCGAGAAATTTGCTTCCGGAGTTGTCACTTTTACAGTCGATGGCGGCACGGACATCATGCTGAGTAACGTATCGGAAGGATCAACGACTTCTCCTTTAAGCAGCTTGGCTTTTAGTCATCTGCTCACACAAATCCAAATCAAGGCTTATGCCGAAGATGCAGATACAAAAACTCTTTGGGGAAATATAACGGCAGCGATAAATATTAAGAGCCAAAAACCTGTTTGCGCAGTAACATTGTCATCCCTGACTTCTGATTTCTCGGGTTCCGGAGATATCTTAATGTCGCAAATTCCTAATGCATTACAAACCGGTTCAACCAATCCCACAGATTGTGGTTATGCCATGATACCGCCGGTAGCTTCATCGACTCAGCTACAAATTGAAGTAACTACCGGAAGTGGTGGAACAAGAACGGTGAATTTGCCTTTGCAAGCTTATGAGGCAAGCCATGCTTATGCAATTACCCTGGTGTTTAAAACAGGAATCGTAGCTTCCGCAACAATTGGCAGTTGGGAAACGGGAACTGTTACGAATCCGGAAATTGACGTGCCATAAACAGGGTATCTCCCTGTTTTGTTTTTCACAAGTAAGCAAACAAACGAATTTGTGTATATTGAACGATGAATAAATATATCCTGCTCTTCCTGCTCACGGTGGGTATCTATGCTTGTACTAATTCTGATGAATTATCCGGCAACAATAAACCTGTGGCGGTGAAATTTACCGCCGCAGGCATCGTGGCTCAGGTAACTTCTACCCGGGCAAGCACTCCGTCACAGCTAGCGGCGGGCACCACCGTTCGTGTGTTGGCCTATCGGCGAGCGGGCGATCTACCCGATCTGTCTGCCGACGCTTATGTGGGGGAGAACACTTATGTGGTGGGAGCAGACGGTGGAACACTGACCTCAAATACAGGTACGGAATTATATCTCAGTCCGGGCACTTATGATTTTTATGCAATAACCCCTGCATTGACGGTAATCCGGGAGGCTGGTGTTTCTGTCAGTGTGCCCAACGGCACGGATTATGCCGCATCACTTACCGGAAATGTGACCTTTACTTCCTCTTCGCCAACGGTGGCACTTGCCATGCTGGAGAGGAAGTGTGCGCAACTGGTGCTCAATGTGGACAGGGGAGCAACCTCCGTAAACAGTGTGGCCGTGGACGAACTGACATTGACCGGCATAGCCTCCGCACCGATTACGGGTGCACTGAATGCCGATTTAACAGCGACGACAGGCAATGATGGAACAATAACCATTCCTGAATCAGGCTTTAAAACAGGTGATAATCCGTGGCAGGCTTCTGCTTCCGTGGTGGTATTGCCCAAAAGTGATGTTTCGTTTCAACTAAGCATAAAGGTACGATTCAACGGCTCATCCACCCAACGAACTTTGGGACCCGTCACTGTGCCTGCTATTGCTTTTGAAAAAGGGAAGCAATATACTTATACCTTGCAGCTATATGGAGATAAGATAGTGCTGACTTTGAACTCCGTCGACAATAGTTGGGATAATCCTATAAGCTGGGAGACGGATCTGGGAGATGTCTATGATTTAAGTCAGGCAGCAACGGCTAATTGCTATCTTGTAAATACCGCCAATCAGGATTATAAGTTCAAAGCCACGGTGATGGGGAATGGGGCGACTACTCCCTCCTCAACGTGTGGAACCCAAATAGCGCCTGCCATTGTTCCGACCGCCCTGTCTCCTGCTTCCGCTTTTGTTATTTGGGAAACAGGGAGCAAAGGGGATGTGATACAGGATGGGAGTGTGACGCTTATCAGCAATGGATATGTTACATTTAAAACGGCAAACAATAATACGAGTGGTAATGCACTCATAGGTGTAAAAGATGCTGCCGGCAATGTGATTTGGAGTTGGCATATCTGGAAAACGACTTATGCTCCTAGTACGGATGATGCGAGCACGTATGATACTTATATAAACTATGCTGCCCGATCTTTTAAAATGATGAAATACAATCTTGGAGCTACAAACATAATCACTTGGAGCGGTTCGGCCACCGTGCCGGGAAACATGGGATTGATTTACCAGTTTGGTCGTAAAGACCCGTTTGTGGGAGCTACCGCATGGAGCAGTGCTACCCGAATTGCTACCACCAACACTAGCGGATATGAGTGGAAAGACGCTAGTAACAGTACCACGGCGATAGCTGCCACTTCAGGGATAGTATCTGGCTTCAGCGGGGCGGATGCCAGTATAGAGTATGTTAGGCGAAATCCGACGCATTTTATCTATTGCAGTTCTACTACGACTTATGATTGGTTAAATGTAACAACTTACGCAACTCAACGTGACAATCTGTGGGGTAATCCAAATACGACGACTACGGCTCCGAATACAGCGCCTGGAAGTAAATCCATTTACGATCCTTGTCCTCCGGGTTGGCGTGTGCCTCGGCAAGATAGTTTTACCCAGTTTACTACTACCGGAACTAATACAAATGCCGGAAATGCGTTCAATATTTCGAGCTCATTTAGTAATGGTTGGACATTCTATATTGCCGCTGCCAAATCAGGTAACACTTCCTTTTTTCCTGTTGTAGGCTATAGGCTTTCTGGTTCCGGGGCATTATCATACGTTGGTTCCTATACTGATTGTTGGTCTTCTTCATCTTCAGTCAGCGGCAATATATTCGCTGGCAATTTGAACTTCAGTGCTGAACTAGTGTATCCGCTAGATTTCAACTACCGGGCTTATGGGTTTCTGGTGCGCTGTGCTCAAGAATAAATTTGTTTTTAAAAGAATGAAATGATACTAAATAAATGGATATTGCCAACGATTGGAATACTGCTTCTGCTGCTAGCAAGTTGCACCGCAGACGATTTGGACAATTCCAACGTGAAAGAAGGAGAGACTGTACAAATGCACTTCAACTTGCAACCAGTGGAAATGGAATCTGCTTCGTCTGCCACTACCAAAGCCACGAGCAGCAGTAGTAAAGGTGAAACGTTGAGCGTAGCGATAAGGCTCTCTGATAAACAAAGTACCGCCACTACACGCAGCTCAACAGGAATTGATGAGTATGCCATTAATGAAGTATGTGTCTTTCAATTTTGTGGCACAGCATTGACTTCTACTTTAGTAGCCAAAGAGTATTATAGTTCTCCTAATACTACAAATTTGGAAACGACTCTTACCGAGAGCAGCGGCGATCAAACCGTTTATGTATTGGCCAATGTGGGAAATATAACAGGAAACTACACAGGGACAACAACCTTGGCCGATTTCCAGGCTTCAACACTTGGCTTAGCCACCGAAGCATCGGTTACATCAGGTACCGATCTTCCCATGATAGGCACATATACCGGAGCCACCATGCCCGGTTTGTATTCCGTGTCACTTACTCGTCTGGTTGCCAAACTTACATTTACTTGTAATGTGAGTCTCACAAATACAGGCGATGCGTTTACACTTACATCGGCTCGTCTCTATTCGGTTGCCGATGTGGCTCAAATGAGTACACCAACAGGCACTTATCCGGCAAACGCAACTACGGACGCAAGTAAATACATCAACTATACAGCGGAATCTTATACGGCAGGCAATACGTTAACGTGGTATATTCCCGAAAATCTGAAAGGAACGGTTTCTACCATCACGAATGAAGCGGATAAGAGCAAAACCAATGCGCCGGCTTATAGCACCTATATAGAGGTCGAAGGGATTTATACACCCAGTGGCGGAACAGCGGAATATGTAACATACCGCATTTATCCGGGTGCTAACTTTACCACGGACTTTAATCTCCTCCGCAACACGGCTTATAACATATCCATGACGATAAAGGGTATGAATGAAGCGGATAGTAGGGTGTTGATTCCTGAAAATTTGAGCATAAACAATGCGGGAACACAAGTCACGGCTAATTGCTACATAGCAAATGATGGCGATCAAGCATATAAGTTTAATGCTACGGTAATGGGCAATGGAGCGATAACTGCTGCGACATCTTGGCAAAACGGATCAGTTATAACTCCATCAATTCTGAGCCCTACTGCCGCCTTTGTGGTTTGGGAAACCGGTGCTAAAAAAGGAAATGTGATAGAAGAGGGTAGTGTGAAGCTTGTTAACGGCTATGTTCGTTTTAAAACGGCCAATAAAACGGCCAATGGTAACGCCTTGATTGCGGTAACGGACGGCACTAATATCCTTTGGAGTTGGCACATTTGGAAGGTGAATTATGATCCTGATACGGATTATGACACTTATAAGAAATATGGCAGCACCACTACTTTCAAGATGATGAAGTATAACTTGGGTGCTACGGAAATTAGTAATTGGAGTGGAACGGCGACCAATGCGGGTGACATGGGCCTGCTTTATCAGTGGGGGCGTAAGGATCCGTTTCTGGGTGCTTCCGGTTGGACTGCGACTGCGCTTGTCCCTACTTATGCCAGCGGGTATTCTTATAGCGCCGTATCCAATGCTTCGGCAGGTACTGACGCTGCTACTTCCATTGCTTATTCAATTAAGAATCCAACGAAATTCATTCTAAATAACATATCATCCTATGATTGGCTGAATGTGACAAGTAATGCGGCTCAGCGGGATAATCTCTGGGGTAATCCTAATAGTGGGACGGCTCCTAATACCTTATCCGGTAGTAAGTCTATTTATGACCCCTGCCCTGTGGGTTGGCGTGTGCCTACTCAGGATAGTTACCGGATTTTCAGTACAACAGGAGCAAATGAAGGTGTGGCTAATGTTTTAACGAGTTCCGGTTTTGTTAAAGGTTGGACTTTTTATATAGCGGGAACTTCCGGTGCTACATCTTTTTGGCCGGCTGCCGGTTATCAAAATTACAATACGGGTGTCTTGACGAACGTTAGCTCGTACGGTTGCTATTGGTCGTCGTCATCCTATGATTCTGGTAGTCCTACATACGCAGGCAACCTGTACTTCAGCAATAGCAATATGTACCCATTGAACAATAATATTCGAAGCTTTGGGTTTAGTGTGCGGTGCGCGCAAGAATAAATTATTTGTATTATTTATGTAATGGGAATAACTTATGTATTTTAACTTACTGTCATGAAAGATTGCAAAAGAGAATTAAGACGGTTTAATGTTTATAGGAAAGTATATTACATACTAAGAAAAAAAAGAGAATACTAAAGATGGTGTTACATAAATGGACATTGTTAATAATTACGCTGATATTTCCGCTACTAAGTGGTTGCACCGGTGATGATTTAGGTTATTCTGACGCAAGGAAGGGAGAGATCGTACAAATGCACTTCAACTTGCAGCTTGTGAGAATGGGATCTGCTTCGTCTGCCACTACCAAAGCCACGAGCAGCAGTAGAGGTGAAGCGTTAAGCGTAGCGATGGGACTCTCTGATAAAGAAAGTACGGGTACTACCCGCAGTTCAACAGGAATTGATGAGTATGCCATTAATGAGGTATGTATCTTCCAATTTGATGGCACACTACCCACATCCACTTTAGTAGCGAAAGAATATCATAGCTCTCCGGACAATACGAATCTGGAAACAACCCTTACTGAAAGCAGTAATGATCAGACTGTGTATGTGGTTGCCAATGTGGGAGAAGATATCATATCGGATTATACCGT
The DNA here is from genome assembly GCF_963677715.1 of uncultured Bacteroides sp. Taxonomy (NCBI): domain Bacteria; kingdom Pseudomonadati; phylum Bacteroidota; class Bacteroidia; order Bacteroidales; family Bacteroidaceae; genus Bacteroides; species uncultured Bacteroides sp. The sequence goes on along the minus strand of NZ_OY782495.1, from coordinate 473,791 downwards.
TGGAACAACTACCATAGCCGATTTCCAGGCTTCAACACTTGGTTTTGCCACCGAAGCATCGGTAACATCGGGTACCGATCTTCCCATGATAGGCACATATACCGGAGCCACCATGCCCGGATTGTATTCCGTATCACTGACCCGCATGGTTGCCAAACTCTCATTTACCTGCAATGTGAGTCTCACAAATACAAGCGATGCGTTTACCCTTGAAGCTGTTCAGCTTTGTTCTGTGCCCAATGTGGCTCAGATGGCGGTTCCTACAGGCACTTATCCGGCTAATGCAACTTCGGATACGGATAAATATGCATACTACATGGCTGAAGCGGCTTACACGGCGGGAAGTACACTTACATGGTATTTGCCCGAAAACCTTCGGGGCACAGTGTCTGCTATCAGCAATGTACAGGATAAAAATAAAACAAATGCGCCGGCTTTTAGCACTTATATAGAAGTATATGGCATTTATACACCCAGTGGCGGGACGTCCGAACACATAACGTACCGCATTTATCCGGGTGCCAACTTTACTACAGATTTTAATCTTATCCGCAACACGGCTTATAACATATCCATGACGATAAAGGGTATGAACGAAGCGGACGGAAGGGTGACTGTGGAAAATTTATCCAATAGTTACATAGTGGCTCCGGGAGCAACGACTAATATCTTAGTGCGCCGTGCCAATGAAAGCCCCATTGCAATTACCGGTGCCACTTTGACAAACGGCACTTATTACCAGATTCTATCCGGCACTACGTGGACGGCCAGCCTTCTTTGGGAGAGCACGACCGGTCTGGTGAGTATCACTAATACGATTGGCACCGGACCTACTGGGCGTTTCACAGTAAGGGCGAACACTCCCACAGGGAGCGACGGTGGCAATGCAGTGGTACAAATCAAGAACAGTTCCGACCAGGTGTTATGGTCGTGGCACATTTGGGTAACAAGCTATAACCCGGATGGCGGAGGAACAACCTATTCCAGATCGAACGGAACGAAAACTTACGTATTTATGGATCGTAATTTGGGAGCAACGGCTGCTGCAACCTCTACTTCTTCCGACCAAGCTGCTAGTGTGTCAGGACTTTTCTATCAATGGGGAAGGAAGGATCCTTTTCCGGGAGCCAATGCTTGGAACATTACCGCCGGTACAGATCCTGCGGTTGTTTACAGTGCAACGGGAACTAATATGAATGTGTTGGCTAATGCACAGGCTGTGGCTGTATCTACAAACCTTACAAATTCTGTGCGCAATCCGTTTGTGTTCTATGAGGGTCCGTCTTCTCCTTATGATTGGTATACTAATACTATTTCTTCTCAGAACAATAATTTATGGGGTGATGGTACCATTAGTGCCACGACTTTTGCTGCGAAGACTGTTTTTGATCCCTGCCCTTCCGGTTGGCGGGTTCCGCCTTGGACAGGAAGCGCATCACCTTGGAACGGGTATTCGTCTAACACGTTTTCTAACTATAGCATGCTGCTTACGGGTATCGGTTATTATCCTACTTCTGGCTATCGGAGCCGCATTACGGGTGCGTTCAATCTCGTAGGTACTGACGGTTACTGCTGGTCGGCGTCGCCGAGTTCCGCTAACGGGTACTTCCTGCGTTTTAATTCGGGAGGCAACGTGTACCCGGCAAGCAATGACTACGGTCGTGCCGATAGCTTTCCGGTGCGCTGCGTGCAAGAATAAATTTGTTTTATTTTGGAACTTTTAAATAGATAATGGAATTAATGAAATACCCATGATGTGAATCACGGTAAATTTGTTTGTTTTGTTTGTAGGCCTCCGGACTAGTGTGTCCGGAGGTCTTTTGTACGCCCAATAGTTATAAGATTATATATAATAGTGGCATCAACAAAAAAAGGATACTATTCTATAATAAGAATGTATCCTTTTTTTGTTACTAAAAGTAGTGCGTCCGGGAGTCGAACCCGAGTTTCCGCCGTGAGAGGGCGGCGTCCTAAGCCACTAGACGAATGCACCGTGGTATATCTACGTTTATTGTATTTTTGTAAAAGGCATAACTGATAATTTTATTAATCAGTTATGCCCGAGCTGGCGGAAGCTGGGGGATTCGAACCCCCGGTACGGTAACCCGTACGTCAGTTTAGCAAACTGGTGGTTTCAGCCACTCACCCAAACTTCCTTTACCTGCATTTTCTCTCAAATGCGGTGCAAATATAGGAGGAACTTTTGGACTACGCAAATCTTTCTACGATATTTTTCGGCGACCTGTGTACCGAAATAACTAATGTTCTAAGGTTCAAATAGTAAGGTTGCAAAGTTTTTCTTGTTGGGCTACAAAGAAATTCTTTTTCTTTATTGATGCATATCCATCTGTTATGTGATGCTTTTTAAATAACTTTGCAACCGAAAAGGTAAAAGGATTGGAAAGGTGACAAACATAATCAGGCAAGAGAGTTTACGCAGAAGGTTACTGAAACTGGCTGCTCCTATTTTTGTAGAAACACTGCTCATTATGATGTTGGGGGCGGTGGACATAATTATGTTGAGCCGGCACTCCGATAACAGTGTGGCTGCTGTGGGGGTGGTCAATCAGATTGTGATGCTTACGTTTCTGGTTTTCGAGGTTATCAACTTGGGTACATCTGTACTATGCTCACAATATCTGGGTGCAAAGATGCAGAAAAAGGTGGTTCAGGTGGTGGGCGTGTCTTTACTTATGAATCTTGTGATAGGGCTTTTGGTAAGTCTTTTCTTGTTTTCTATGAACGGTACGATACTTCATTGGATGGGCTTGGGGCCGGAGTTGATGAAGGATGGCATGGATTATATGCGTATTGTGGGAGCTTTTGCTTTCTTTCAGGCTGTTTCGCTAACGCTGTCGGCATCCTTGCGTAGTGCCAACAAGGCTATTTACCCGATGATGGTAACTGTAGTGGTGAATATCCTTAATATAATAGGTAACTATTCGCTTATCTTCGGCAAGTTTGGTTTTCCTGAGCTTGGAGTGGAGGGGGCGGCCATATCGACGGCGTTTAGTAGGGGAGTGTCTATGGTGATTCTGTTCGTTATTTTGTTTCGTAAACATATTCCTCGTTTCCCTCTGGCTTATTTTCGACCTTTCCCTTTTGTCGAGTTAAAGAATCTACTGAAAGTGGGATTGCCATCGGCAGGAGAACAACTTTCGTACAGTTCGTCTCAGGTTGTTATTACGTTTTTTATAAATATGCTGGGCACGGAGGCTTTGGCTACCCGCACGTATTGTGTTAATATCATTATGTTTTCTTATCTTTTCTGCATTGCCATGGCACAGGGAGGGGCTATCTGTATCGGGCATCTGATAGGAGAACAGAAACCTCATGCGGCTTTTCTGTTGGGTAAGTATGTGATGAAGAAATCTATTCTGATTACTTTCTCTTTTTCTTGTGTGTTGGCTCTCTTCGGTCGTGTTATCTTTGGTTGGCTTACTTCGAATCCGGAGATTATACGCATGGGAGCGATGGTGCTGATTATTGATGTTGTGCTGGAAATAGGACGCCCGATTAATATCTTTGCCACAAATGCGCTGAGGGCTGCCGGAGATGTGAATTATCCTTTCTACGTGGGTTTGGTGGTGATGTGGAGTGTGGCTGTAGGGTGTGGCTATCTCTTAGGAGTGCATTGGGAATGGGGTTTGTTCGGAATGTGGATAGCCTTTCTACTTGACGAGAATATACGCGGAATTGTGTTTGTTCGTCGTTGGTATGGCATGAAGTGGATAAAAAAGAGCTTTGTAAAGTAACTTTTTGCTAAATTCGGATAACGCTTTCTTAACGGGATATACGAAATAATTGTATCTTTGCAGCCCGATAAACCAACTAATCGGTATTATACATGGAATGGCTATATAGTTTATTCGTTCAACATTCAGCTTTACAGGCGGTAGTGATTATTTCTCTGATCTCTGCTATCGGCCTCGGATTGGGAAAAGTGCATATCTTCGGCGTTTCTCTGGGAGTTACCTTTGTCTTTTTTGCCGGCATTTTGGCAGGGCACTTCGGCTTGTCTGTTGATGAGCAGATGCTGAACTATGCAGAGAGCTTCGGACTGGTTATCTTTGTCTATGCACTGGGCTTGCAGGTTGGCCCCGGCTTTTTTGCTTCTTTCCGCAAAGGTGGTGTAAAACTGAATATGCTGGCTGTAGGCGTGGTTTTGATGGGTACTTTGCTTAGTGTGACGGCGAGTTTTACAACCGGAATTTCATTGCCCGATGTGGTAGGTATCTTATGCGGAGCTACAACAAATACTCCTGCTTTGGGTGCGGCTCAACAAACACTTAAACAGCTTGGATTGGAAAGTAACTCGCCCGCTTTGGGTTGTGCCGTTGCTTATCCGTTGGGAGTCATTGGGGTTATACTGGCTATTTTGTTTATTCGGAAGTTGTTTGTGCACAAGGAGGATTTTGGACAGGAACAAAAAGATTGCAATAACAAAACATATATTGCTGCATTCCAGGTACATAATCCGGCTATTTTTAATAAGAGTGTTAAAGATATTGCGCATCTCAGTTATCCGAAATTTGTTATATCCAGGTTGTGGCGCGACGGGAATGTTAGTATTCCTACATCCGAGAAAATGATTAAAGAAGGTGACAGGCTACTGGTCATTACTTCAGAGAAAGACGTACTGGCTCTTACGGTACTATTTGGTGAGCAAGAGAATACTGACTGGAACAAGGAAGATATTGACTGGAATGCCATAGATAGCCAACTGGTGTCGCAACGAATAGTTATTACCCGCCCGGAGCTTAACGGGAAGAGACTTGGTTCTCTGCGTTTACGCAATACGTACGGCATTAATATCAGCCGTGTGTATCGTTCGGATGTGCAGTTGCTTGCAACCCCCGATTTAACGTTGCAACTGGGAGACAGGCTTACCGTGGTAGGCGAGGCGGTGGCTATTCAAAATGTAGAAAAGGTATTGGGCAATGCTGTTAAGAACTTAAATGAACCGAATTTGGTAGCTGTATTTATAGGAATAGTACTCGGATTGACACTGGGTGCGATACCTTTATCTATTCCTGGAGTAAGTGCTCCGGTAAAGTTGGGACTTGCAGGCGGACCTATTATAGTGGGTATTTTAATCGGAACTTTTGGCCCGCGTTTGCACATGCTTACTTACACTACACGTAGTGCTAACCTGATGCTTCGTGCTTTGGGGCTTTCTATGTACTTGGCTTGCCTGGGGCTGGATGCCGGCACTAATTTCTTTGAAACCGTTTTTCGTCCCGAAGGTTTACTTTGGATAGGGGTGGGCTTTGGCCTGACGGCAATTCCGATTCTTTTTGTCGGCATTATAGCCTTTAAACTAATGAAGATAGACTTCGGATCGGTGGTAGGCATGATTTGCGGAAGTATGGCTAACCCGATGGCGTTGAATTATGCCAACGATACAATTCCGGGCGATAATCCGTCGGTAGCCTATGCTACGGTTTACCCGCTAAGCATGTTTCTCCGGGTGATTATCGCTCAGGTGATTCTTTTGTTTCTGTTGTAAGAGAGCAACGTTGTTTCCGCCGCCGGCTAACTCGTTTGTTAACCTTTGGCTTCTTGATACAAGAATCTCTTAATGCTCTTTTTCGGCGTTTTCTCGAATTCCTCGGGATATACTTTCATTTTAGAAATTTGGCTATAAGCCGGTAACATGGCATTGAGAGCTACTCGGTTCTCTTCCATGACACGGTCCATATCTTCGTGATTTAATCCGTGGGCAAAGGCATCGTCAAAGTCAGGATAAACCAAACCAACGAGTTTCTCGTTTTGTTGCACGATAATGCTCTCGGCTACATAAGGCATGTTATTCAGAATATCTTCAATTTCTTCGGGATATATGTTTTGCCCGCTGGCACTGAGTAGCATATTTTTGCTTCTGCCTTTAATTGTAATATTGCCTTCGGCATCCATAAGACCAAGATCTCCGGTATGCATCCAGCCGTTTTTAATAACCTGTGCGGTAGCTTCTTCATTTTTATAGTATCCCAGCATTACATTGGTTCCCCGGCATATAATTTCTCCCACCACATTTCCGGGATCGGGAGAAAGTATTTTCACTTCCATACGGGGAACCGCCTTACCACACGAAGCGGGTTTGAATCGTTTCCAGTCTTCGTAACAGATGATGGGGCCGCATTCGGTCATTCCGTATCCTACGGTGTACGGAAACTCTATCATTTGCAGAAATTTCTCTATTTCGGGGTTAAAAGAGGCACCGCCTATGGCTATTTCTTCGAAGTTTCCTCCAAAGGCATTGATCATTTCGGTGCGAACAGTCGCTTTAATCTTATCATTAATAATTGGTACTTTAAGTAAGAGTCTCATTGCGGGAGTCTCTAATTTTGGGAGTATGCTTTTCTTGATGATCTTTTCAATAATAAGAGGTACGGCCACAACCAGATTAGGTTTAACCTCGGCAAAAGCCTGAAATATAATTTTGGGGCTGGGCATGCGGGTAAGGAAATAAATCTGGCAACCCATAGAAAACTCATATAAAAACTCGAATGCGAGGCCGTACATGTGTGCCATGGGTAGCATGGATACGATCTTGTTTCCGGGCTTTAATTCCAATACTTCGAAAGCGAATTCGACGTTCGACCATAAACTGCGGTAGGGCAACATCACTCCCTTTGAATAGCTTGTGGTGCCGGAAGTATAGTTAATTACAGCAAGTTCTTCGGGCTGGTCTTTGTGGTAATTGATATGTTCCTGACGAAAATTCTTTGGATATTTCTTCCCGAACAGTTCGTTCAGATGTTCGCGTGCATTAGTTAGTTTTTCACTCCTCGATATGAGAACCGAGAAATCATTTACCAACACCACACCTTCGAGCAAAGGCATGGCCGATTCGTTCAGATTCTCCCAAACCATATCGCCTACAAACAATAGTTTAGCCTCGGAATGGTTTACTATGTTGTGTATGTTATCGGTCTTAAACTCGTGCAATATAGGTACTATTACCGCTCCATAAGTCAGCGTAGCCAGAAAAGCTACTCCCCAATGAGAACTGTTTCTTCCGCAAATAGCAATCTTATCTCCTTTTTGAATTCCGCTTTCTTCGAAAAGAATATGCATCTTTTCTATTTTGCGGGCTACATCTTTATACTGTAGGGTGGCGCCTTTATAATCGGTCAGGGCGTCTAAATCCCAATTCTTCTTTATACTATTTTCAATATAAGCGATAAAACTTTGTTCCATTGTTTTCTGCACATTTATTTAAAAACTGTGCAAATATAGACTTTTATCCGTGCACTGCAAATTAATTGATCATAAATAACAATTCAGGTACCATTCATACATTCGCTTCACTCCTTCTTCAATGTCAATTTGATGATGCCATCCCAGTGCGTGGAGTTTTGAAGGATCTGTAAGTTTACGCATCGTGCCGTCGGGCTTGTTGCTGTCAAAGGTTAATTTGCCCTGATAGCCTACGGTCTGTACTATTCGTTCGGCTAGTTGGCGAATGGATATTTCTTTTCCTGTGCCAATATTGATGTGGCAGTTGCGAATATCTTTGCTGCCTTCCCGGTACGTATCTTTAAAATCTACATGTTCCATTACGAAGACACTGGCGTCTGCCATCTCTTCACTCCACAAGAATTCGCGTAGTGGTGTTCCTGTGCCCCAGAGCGTAACCTCCGTTTCGGTGATGCCGTATTTCTTTAAAACGGCAAGTATTTCTGCCCGGGAGCTTTTGCCGTTGATTCTCTCTACCGGACGAAGATTCATGTCTTTGCACACCGCTTCCCAATTTCCTTCTTTCAGGCAATGAGCCAGATGAATCTTTCTGATCATGGCCGGTAGTACGTGGCTGCGTTCCAGATCGAAATTATCATTAGGTCCGTACAAATTGGTTGGCATCACGGCTATGTAGTTGGTGCCGTATTGCAGGTTGAAGCTTTCGCACATTTTCAGTCCCGCTATTTTGGCAATGGCATACGGCTCGTTGGTATACTCCAGTGGGGCGGTGAGCAAGGCTTCTTCTTTCATGGGTTGCTCCGCATCACGCGGATAGATGCACGTACTGCCCAGAAAGAGTAGCTTCTTTACGTCGTGGCGAAAGCTCTCTCCGATGATGTTCTGCTGAATCTGTAAATTCTTGTAGATAAAATCCGCCCGATAGATGCTGTTAGCCATGATACCTCCTACGTGAGCGGCAGCCAGAATAACCGCTTCCGGTTGTTGTTCGTCAAAGAACTGCCGGACGGCGACTCCATCCAGTAAATCGAGTTCTTTATGTGTGCGGCCTACCAAATTGGTATAGCCCTTGCTTTTCAGATTATTCCAGATGGCAGATCCCACTAGTCCGTGATGCCCTGCCACATAAATTTTGATATGTTTATCCATGCTGTTTTACTCCTCTGTTTGTTTACTGTGCAACTTTCTCACAAACTTCATATCGTGTGTCGCCATGATGTGCACTAGTTCCGGGAAACTAGTCTGTGTAGGGTTCCAGCCAAGTAATGTTTTTGCTTTGGTGGGGTCTCCCAATAATTGTTCTACTTCTGAGGGACGGAAATACTTTGGATCTATCTCGACCACCGTTTTACCCGTAGCTGCGTCAATCCCTTTTTCATCCACTCCTTTGCCTTCCCAACGAAGTTCAATGCCCACTTCTTTGAAAGCCAGTGTGGCAAACTCTCGCACAGTGTGATACTCTCCTGTGGCAATCACAAAATCTTCGGGCACATCATGTTGCAGAATCAGCCACATGCACTCCACGTAATCTTTGGCGTAACCCCAGTCGCGCAATGAGTCCATGTTTCCAAGATACAACTTGTCTTGAAATCCCTGAGCAATGCGTGCGGCAGCCAACGTAATTTTGCGGGTTACAAATGTTTCTCCGCGACGTTCGCTTTCGTGGTTGAACAGAATGCCGTTTACGGCAAACATGCCGTAGCTCTCGCGGTAGTTTTTAGTAATCCAGAAACCATATTGTTTGGCTACTCCATACGGAGAACGCGGATAAAACGGAGTGGTCTCCTTTTGAGGAACCTCCTGTACTTTTCCGAAAAGCTCTGATGTGGAAGCCTGATATATTCTTGTTTTCTTCTCCAAACCAAGTATGCGTACGGCTTCGAGTAAACGCAACGTACCCACTGCATCGGCTTCGGCCGTATATTCCGGTACGTCAAACGATACCTTTACATGGCTCTGTGCAGCGAGGTTATAAATCTCATCGGGTTGTACCTGCTGAATGATGCGGATCAGCGAACTGCTGTCCGTCATGTCTCCGTAATGAAGATTTACCAGGCGATCTTTCTTCATATCCCGCACCCATTCGTCGAGGTATAAATGTTCTATGCGACCTGTGTTAAAGGAAGAGGAACGGCGGATGATGCCGTGTACTTCGTACCCTTTATCTATTAGAAATTCGGCTAAAAACGAGCCGTCCTGGCCGGTGATACCGGTAATTAATGCTGTTTTCTTATTCATATCTATTTTATTTTAAGTTTAATTCGATAAATCAGAGTTCGCTGTGCAATGCCTGCTTTTTGCCCATGATTTTGTCGATAACAAGGGCTATGGCTCCGTCGCCGGTTACGTTGCAGGCTGTCCCAAAGCTATCCATGGCAATATAGAGTGCAATCATGAGTGCCTGAGCCGATTGATCGAAGCCCAGCATTGATTGTAACACTCCCAGTGCCGCCATAATAGCTCCGCCGGGTACTCCGGGGGCAGCCACCATCGTAACTCCAAGCATAAAAATGAATCCGGCAAACATCGGGAAATCATGAGGCATTCCCTGCATCATCATTAAGGCCAGTGCGCAACCTACTATCTTCAGGGTACTACCCGAAAGATGGATGGTAGCACAAAGAGGTATCACAAACCCGGCAATGTCCGCCGAAACTCCATTTTTCTTTGTTTGCTCCAGTGTAACGGGGATGGTCGCAGCAGATGATTGTGTGCCTAAGGCTGTAAAATAGGCGGGCATCATGCGGCCAAGCAATTTAAATGGGTTGCGCTTTACAAATAGTGCAGCGATGCAATATTGAAAGACCAACAGAAAGATATGCAGCAAGAAAATGACTCCGATGATTTTAATAAAGACTGTCAATACTGAATATACCTGTCCGGTATGTGTCATGTTCAGAAAGATACCGAATATGTATATTGGCAGTAAAGGCAAAATAACGGAGTTGATGAGTTGGAGAATAATTTCCTGAAAGTCTCTGGCTACCTCTTTAAGCGAATTGCTTTTGAGGCCGGCAAGCCCTAATCCGAGAGTGAAGGCAAGTACGAGCGAAGTCATTACATTCATAAGCGGAGGGATGGCTATGGAAAAGTAAGGAAGAGCATCTTGAACTTGATTGAACTCATTTAAGGGTGAGCCGGGCGTTATCAGCAAAGGAAACAGAGCCGAACCGGTAAAATACGAAAGAAAGCCAGAGAAAAGCGTGGCTCCATAGGCTATTGAGACGGTGATAAGCAACATCTTACCGGCTTTTTTACCAATATCGGCAATGGCCACGGTAACGAATCCAAGAATAATAAGTGGGATAGAGAAGTTGAGTAACTCACTGAAAAGCGCATTGAAAGTGGCAAATAGTCGCACAAGCGGAGAGGGTAGAATGTGCCCGATTGCAATTCCTAACAAAATAGCAATAATGATGCGCGCCAGGAGGCCAATGTGTATTTTTCTCATCTCTTAATGTTTTGTTGGATACAAAAGTAGTAAAATCTGCCGAACAAATGGGCGAAGCATATCGTTATAGTCAAAAATAACTAATCAGAAAAAAAGTACAGATAGTATGGAAAAACAGAAATCGGATATAGGTCTTATCGGACTTGCAGTGATGGGAGAGAATCTTGCTTTGAATATGGAAAGTAAGAATTGGCAAGTTTCGGTGTACAATCGTACAGTTCCGGGCATAGAAGAAGGAGTGGTAGATCGTTTTGTAAACGGACGTGGAAAAGGGAAAAATATACAGGGTTTTACAGATATAAAAGATTTTGTGGAATCAATAGCTGCACCTCGTAAAATAATGATGATGGTGCGTGCGGGTAGTGCGGTAGATGAGCTGATGGAGCAACTCTTTCCTTTGCTTTCTGCAGGAGATATATTGATAGATGGTGGTAACTCTAACTATGAAGATACGAACAGACGGGTAGAGCTCACCGAATCAAAGGGATTTTTGTTTGTGGGTAGTGGCGTTTCCGGCGGCGAAGAAGGTGCACTCAACGGTGCTTCGATAATGCCGGGTGGCTCTGCCGAAGCCTGGGCTCATGTGAGTCCTATTCTGCAAAGCATTGCCGCCAAGGCGCCGGACGGAACTCCTTGTTGCCAATGGGTAGGCCCGGCAGGTTCGGGGCATTTTGTGAAGATGATTCACAATGGCATAGAGTATGGCGATATGCAGCTTATAGCGGAAGCTTATTGGGTGATGAAGAACTTTTTAGGCATCGACAATGAGGAGATGGCCTCCATCTTTACCGGTTGGAACGAAGGCAAACTTCGCAGTTACCTGATCGAGATAACGGCTCGCATCTTACAGCATAAAGATAAATCGGGCGATTATCTGGTAGATAAAATATTGGATGCTGCCGGACAGAAAGGTACAGGTAAGTGGTCGGTAATAAACGCTATGGAATTGGGTATGCCGCTGGGACTTATAGCCAGTGCTGTTTTTGAACGTAGCCTGTCGTCGCAAAAAGCTTTGCGCGAAATGGCTTCACGTCAATATAAGCACGGACACAGGCAAGCCGTTTACAACAAGCCGGAATTGGTGGATGAAATCTATTCGGCTCTTTATGCTTCTAAATTGGTGTCTTATGCACAGGGCTTTGCTGTGTTGAAACAAGCCTCAGATTCGTTTGGATGGAAGCTCAATTTGTCGTCTGTTGCACGTATGTGGCGAGGCGGCTGCATTATTCGTAGCGCGTTTTTGAACGATATTGCCGCTGCGTTCGAAGCGGAAGAAAAGCCGGAACATTTGTTGTTGGCCCCGTATTTCAAAGAAGAGATGCAACAATTGTTGCCCGGTTGGAAGAGTCTGGTGGGACAAGCCATGCATGAGGAATTGCCGGTACCGGCTTTCTCGTCGGCGCTGAACTATTTCTATTCACTGATTTCGGACACGTTGCCTGCCAACATGGTACAGGCACAGCGCGATTACTTTGGGGCGCATACCTTTGAACGTACAGATAACCCGCGTGGCACGTTCTTTCACGAGAATTGGACCGGACATGGAGGCAATACGAAATCGGGTACGTATAATGTATAATGATATATAGGTAATAAAACCGGAAAATTATGAATAATATAAATACAGAACAGCCTTTCGTAATGGTTATATTTGGCGCTTCGGGAGATTTAACGAAGCGCAAGTTGATGCCGGCACTTTACTCTTTATATAAGGAAGGCCGGCTACCGAAAGCGTTTTCTATTCTGGGCATAGGAAGAACGGTATATACGGATAGTAACTATCGTTCGTATATTTTGGGTGAAGAAAAACAATACTTAAAGCACGAGGAACAAGATGAACAGGTGATGGGGGATTTTGTGTCTCATCTGTACTACCTGTCTATTGATCCGGCTGTGGAGAGTGAGTATGAACAATTACGGGCACGATTAGAAGAATTGAGCGGCAATGAACATCCGGATAATTTATTGTTTTATCTGGCTACACCGCCTTCTTTGTATGGAGTGATTCCGCAACACTTGAAGAAATGGAGACTTAACAGTAAGCATGCGCGGATTATTGTGGAGAAACCTTTTGGTTATGATCTGGCATCGGCCCAAGAGCTTAATCGTATTTATTCTTCTGTGTTTGAAGAACATCAGATATATCGCATTGATCACTTCCTTGGGAAGGAAACAGCACAGAATCTGTTGGCTTTTCGGTTTGCCAATGGTATCTTTGAACCGTTGTGGAACAGAAATTATGTGGATTACGTGGAGGTAACGGCTGTAGAGAATCTGGGCATTGAACAACGCGGCGGATTTTATGATACTACCGGAGCTTTGCGAGACATGGTGCAAAATCATCTTATACAGTTGGTTGCACTAACGGCTATGGAGCCGCCTGCCGCCTTTAATGCAGATAGCTTCAGAAATGAAGTGGTAAAAGTATACGAATCTTTAACTCCACTCGATGAGATAGATCTGGACGAACATATTGTGCGCGGGCAATACATGGCTTCCAACTCTAAAAAAGGGTATCGCGAAGAAAAGAATATAGCGGCCGATTCTCGCACTGAAACATATATTGCCATGAAGTTGGGCATCAGTAACTGGCGGTGGAGTGGGGTGCCATTCTATATCCGCACTGGCAAGCAAATGCCTACAAAAGTAACGGAGATTGTGATACATTTCAAAGAAACGCCTCACCAGATGTTTCACGCAGTGGGCGATAAAGGTCCTACGGCCAACAAGTTGATTTTACGCTTGCAGCCCAATGAGGGAATGGTGCTGAAGTTTGGCATGAAGTTGCCCGGACCCGGCTTTGAAGTGAAGCAAGTAGCCATGGATTTTAGTTACGACCAACTGGGCGGCGTGCCATCGGGAGATGCTTATGCCCGACTCATAGAAGATTGCATACAGGGAGATCCTACACTCTTTACCCGTAGTGATGCCGTAGAAGCATCGTGGCGTTTCTTTGACCCGATATTACGTTATTGGAAAGAGCATACGGAAGCTCCGTTATATGGATATCCCGTAGGTACCTGGGGACCGTTGGAGAGTGAAGCAATGATGCACGAACACGGAGCTGATTGGACCAACCCCTGTAAAAATCTGACTAACACTGATCAATATTGCGAATTATGAAACAATATATATATGCATCTTCTGCTGAAACAGCTCGTGCACTGATATTACATCTGATAAATTTAATTTCGGAAGAACCTCGTAAAATCTTTAATATAGCCTTTAGCGGAGGCAGTACTCCGGCATTGATGTTCGATTTGTGGGCCAATGAATACAGTGTTGTAACCCCTTGGGACAGAATACGAATATGGTGGGTGGACGAACGCTGTGTGCGTCCGGAGAATTCTGATAGTAACTATGGAATGATGCGTATGCTGCTATTAGATATAGTGCCAATACCCGAAAGTAATATTTTTCGTATTGAAGGCGAAAGCAACCCGGAAGAGGAGGCTGTTCGGTACTCCGGCTTGGCAAAAAAATATATGCAGCAACAAAGTAGTGGTATGCCTGCCTTTGATATTGTGTTACTCGGTGCGGGAAATGACGGGCATACTTCCTCCATCTTTCAGGGTCAGGAGCATTTACTTATATCACCTAATGTGTATGAAGTGAGTTGCAATCCCCATAATGCTCAAAAAAGAATAGCACTCACCGGGCAATCCATTATAAATGCCGGTAGAGTTATATTCTTTATTATGGGAAAAGATAAAGCGGATGTGGTAGCCGAAATATGCATGTCGGGCGATACTTGTCCGGCAGCTTATGTTGCTCATCATGCCAATAAAGTGGAACTGTTTTTAGACGAGGCAGCGGCAGTTAAGCTACAAGATAAATAGCATTCTTATTTACAAATAATCTCCTTTTGTAAGCCATCAGGTTTTTTTCACAAAGGGAACCAACTTTCTTTGCAAAGGGGACCTGTTTTCTTTGCAAAGAAAACAGGTCCCCTTTCAACCCCTTTATACAAGGCTTTTGACGAGTAATAAAAAATACTTATACTTATCTCTTTATGAGCTAAAGCTATTCAGCTTTTGGCTAGAATAAAGGAATATAGATAAACTATTTCGAGGCAATTGAATTGTTATTTTCCAATTTTGTCTTCCACCTTGTCTTTTAAGTATGTTACTTCGTTCTTAGCAATGTCTGCTGCATTCTTCAAATTTCTTTTGGACTTATTGATAAGTTCATTGGCGCCGTCGCGTACATAGTCAAATTTTCCGTCATTTTGAAGTTTTCTGATCACATAACCGATTGCTGTTCCTATAACTAAACCTACTACTACTTTTTTCATTTTCTTTTATTTAAAATAATTTTTAATATTGTTGCTGAATATGCGGATGATAATCTAATCTCATAGTCCTGACTTATTGTTTCTTCCGTGAAACATGGAAAGTATCCACAAGAATACAACTGCTCCGACAATAGACACAATTAACGTTCCTATAATTCCGCCAAAATTTACTCCCATCAGCCTGAAGAGAAAACCACCCAATACAGCGCCGATCAAACCAACTATCAGATTTACAATTAACCCGAAACCACGCCCTTTTGTAATCTGGCCGGCAGCAAAACCGGCGAGAATTCCAATAACTATTGAACCAACAATACCTAATTCCATTTTCTTTGTTTTTTAAATTTGTTTTTTAGTTCTAATCTTGTATAGTATATAATGCCGAAAGTGAGGAGTTTTACACATAATTCGCTGACTATGCTTTAACTTGTGTATAAAGAATCATTTTCTGTATGTTGTTAAAACAGCTGATATATATATATGGCTTGTTAATCTGTGAATTATGCAATTAATAATAAGAATTATGTAATGCAGTTTGAATTATAATTCTTTTCTTTGAACGATTATGTGCAGATTGTGTCTCTGATCTTTAATTAAATATCTGCCGGCTTTTTGAGCTCTTTTTCTTTTAGACCTTTAAAAAAAGTGGGGGTAATTCCTGTTTCTTTTTTAAATTGGTTTGATAGATGAGCTGTGCTACTATAATGTAATTTGTTTGCAATTTCCGAAATATTCAATTCATTATACAGGATGAGTTCTTTCACTCTTTCTATTTTGTGGCGAATTATAAAATGTTCTATTGTAATGCCTTCATTCTCCGAAAAAACATTAGATAGATAAGTATAATTATACTTCAATTTACAGCTTAAATAAGCAGAAAAGTTTATCTTAGACTGCTTATCCGGATTATGTATCAATTCTATTATCGATGTTTTTATTTTTTCAATTAAAATTTTCTTCTTATCGGTGATTATATCTAATCCGAATTTTAATAAAGCATCTTGAATTTGAGTGTATTGATTGCGTGTAACCTGGTCTCTGATTTCTATTTTTCCCAATTGAACTGATAAATAACTTACTCCATAGCGTTTTAGAACATTCTCTACAAACATTATGCAGCGATTACTTACCATATCTTTTATAAAGAGTATCATCAGTCTGAATTAGTGGGTTTAAAAAAAAACACTGGTTATATATCCAAGGTTAAACCTTAAGTTATATTTATATATTTAATTGAAACAATTGATAAAGAGTTCTTGTTGCTAAAAGATTCAAGTATTAACTCTTTTGCTATATCTTTGATAGCTCCCTAGTTGTGATAATAGGAAAAAGGACTTTTAGCAGCATGTATTATGGATATTCGTCCAATAAATGTGGTCTGCTTTATTCAATGGCAATTCTGTGATAAATATAAAATATTGCTGTACCTTTGTTTTCTAATGGGAATTTACACGCCTTTTGAAACACTCTATAAAATAACAACTTCTAAAAAACTAAATCTTATGAAAAGAAATTACGGCATGCTGGCGCTGATCATGGTATTTTGGTTTACCATTTCATTTATCACTAATATTTTAGGGCCTCTGATACCGGACATCATTCATAATTTCAGTCTCAGTGATCTGGCCATGGCCGGATTTATTCCAACGTCATTCTTTCTCGCCTACGCCATTATGTCTATCCCGGCCGGTTTGTTGATAGACCGTTATGGAGAAAAACCTGTACTTTTTTGCGGCTTTTTGATGCCTTTCATCGGAACAATCCTTTTCGCTACTCTGCATACATACCCTATTTTGTTAATTTCGTCTTTCATCATCGGATTAGGAATGGCAATGCTCCAAACCGTGTTGAATCCGCTGCAGCGTACGGTTGGAGGTGAAGAAAACTACGCTTTTGTAGCCGAACTGGCGCAATTCATGTTCGGCATCGCTTCGTTTCTCAGTCCGCTGGTATATACTTATTTAATAACCGGTCTGAATACAGGAACGTATATTCCCGGACACAACATCATATTGGATGTTCTGGCTAAAATCACCCCACGGGAAATGCCTTGGGTATCGCTTTATTGGGTGTTTACAGCGCTGTTGCTGGTGATGCTCGTGGCCGTATCCATCTCCCGCATTCCAAAAATAACGCTACTTGAAGAAGAAAAAAACGGGACGAAAAGCTCTTACTTCGAATTGTTCCGGCAGAAATATGTATGGTTGTTCTTCCTCGGAATTTTCTGTTATGTGAGTACGGAACAAGGTACTTCCATTTTCATGAGTACCTTTCTTGAAAAATATCACGGTGTTAATCCGCAGGTAGAAGGTGCGCAAGCAGTTAGCTATTTTTGGGGGGCGATGACGGCAGGTTGCCTTGTAGGTATGGTGCTGCTGAAATTGATGGATTGCAAGCGCTTGTTGCAGATATCGGGCGTACTCACCATGGTATTGCTGTTTACTGCCTTATTCGGAAATAAATCAATGTCAATTCTGGCCTTCCCTGCAATCGGCTTTAGTATCTCGATGATGTATTCCATCGTCTTCTCTTTGGCGCTGAACTCTGCACGTAACAATCACGGATCGTTTGCCGGTATCCTTTGTTCGGCTATTGTGGGTGGAGCCGGTGGCCCCCTTATCATCAGTTTACTGGCCGATGTAACCAGTCTGCGTGTCGGTATGTTGAGTATCTTTGTCTTTGTGGGTTACATGACTTTCATTGGCTTTTGGGCTCATCCACTGATAAACAATAAAACAATAAGCTTGAAAGCGCTATTAAAAAGATAGCTAAATTACTTATTAATCATATTTTACATAAATTATGTCATACTGCAACTATATACCCACCATGAAGGAGCCTAGCCGCTCTTTACATCAAAACTATCACGATAATCATTACGGTTTTCCGATACACGATGATAATGAGTTATTCGGCAGATTAATCCTTGAAATAAATCAGGCAGGATTAAGTTGGGAAACGATTCTGAAAAAAGAGGCTTCTTTCAGAGAAGCTTACGACAATTTTGATATTCAAAAGATTGCTGCATATACAGAGGCAGACAGAGAGCGCTTGCTCGGCAATCCGGGTATTATACGAAACCGTCTGAAAGTAAACGCAGCTATAGAGAATGCCAAAACCATCATGCATTTGCAAAAAGAATGCGGCTCTTTTGAAAAATGGCTCGAGCTAAATCATCCCAAGACAAAAGAAGAATGGGTGAAACTATTTAAAAAGACGTTTAAGTTTACCGGCGGCGAAATTGTCGGCGAGTTTTTGATGAGTATCGGTTATCTGCCCGGAGCCCATGATGCTTCCTGCCCTGTGTACAAAGAGATAATTGAGGAGAAACCTATGTGGTTGAAGTAATAATTCAATCGTTGCTTTCAAATGAGCTTCTGAGTAAAGGAATTTTGAACCTTTGAGCAAACTATTATACCTGATTTCCGTTCTATCTTTGTGCCCAAATTAATTTGATAACAAAGATTAGTGATAATATGAATTCAAACAACATAAAAATAATGCTTACCGGGGCTACCGGTATGGTGGGTGAAGGTGTTTTGTTAGAGTGTTTGGAAAATCCGACTGTTTCTGAAGTGTTGATGATTAATCGTAGGCATTTTGACCTTGTCCATCCCAAGTTGAAGGAATTAGTCGTGGCCGATTTTCTGAACCTTGCTGGCGTAAAGGAACAACTGATTGGGTATGATGCTTGTTTCTATTGTGCAGGAATCAGTTCGCTGGGTATGAGCGAAATGGATTACACCAAAATAACTTATGACACCACGATGCAGTTTGCACGAACGTTGAAGGAAATTAATTCTGATATGGTCTTTATTTTTGTATCCGGCAGTCACACCGATAGTACAGAACAGGGTAAGCTAATGTGGGCACGCGTGAAGGGGCGGACAGAGAACGAACTGAAAGAACTTTTTCCCGGCAGGCAGTATAACTTCCGTCCGGGATTGATAAAACCTTCTAAAGGTCAGCATAACTTTAAAGGATATAACCGTTATATCAAATTGTTGTATCCGGTGTTGAGTCCTTTTTTTTCGGCATGTAACCTACAACAAGTTGCTTGTGCCATGATTCGTACTTCAGTAAGCGGATATGATAAAAATATTCTGGAAGTGAAAGATATTTTATTGCAGGCAAAATGAGATAATATATCTTGCGTTCATGCAATCGCTATAAAGATGCTTTTTTTGAGGCTTATTAAACGTACAATGTTCATTCTAATTTCCAATGTGTTTTTGCTTACAGGCTTTGTGCTTTTGTACATGCAACAGCCTAAGTTTGGTAAAGCACCTTCTGGTGAAAGGTTGCAAAGAATTTAAAGATCATCTCATTATAAAAACGACTCTTTTAGTAACTTGTCAGCAACTGGATATGTCCAAACTCAACGTGGCAATATTTATCAAATTGCAATAGCCGATCTTTGCATTATAAAATTAAAACAAATAGATTATGAAGGTTATTTTTATTACAGGAGCTTCGACAGGGCTCGGAAAAGCAACTGCCAGGTTATTTCAATCAAGAGGCTGGAAAGTGATTGCTACCATGCGCAATCCCGGAAAGGAAACAGAATTGGTACAACTGGAAAATGTAACAGTGTTGCCGCTTGACGTAACGAATGTTGAGCAGATCGACAAAACGGTTAAAGAAGTTATCGCATCAGGCGGTGTGGATGTAGTGTTCAACAACGCAGGTTACGGATTGATGGGACCGTTGGAATCTGCCACCGACGAACAAATAGTTCGACAAATCAATACGAATCTTCTTGGAGTGATTAGGGTAACCAAGGCGTTCATCCCTTATTTCAGAGAAGAGCGCAAAGGCCTTTTTATCACAACGACTTCTATAGGCGGGTTGGTTACGTTTCCGTTTAGTTCTATGTATCATGCCACCAAATGGGCAATTGAAGGCTGGAGCGAAAGTCTGGCTTTTGAATTGAACAAAATGGGAATCGGCATCAAAACCGTTTCACCGGGTGCCATCAGTACTGATTTTATCGGTCGTTCATTAGATATGAGCTCTCATCCTGCGTACAATGAGTGGGTTGAACAAATGTTTTCCAATACCGGTGATCATATGCAATCAGGTTCATCGGCCGAACAAATTGCCGAAGTAGTATATGATGCGGCAACCGATGGAAAAGATCAATTGCGTTATGTTGCGGGTGATGACGCAAAGGCTCTTTACGCCCAGCGCTTGCAGATGGGTGATGAGGCTTTCAGGAAACAGCTTGGTGAATTATTTTTGAAGTAATTTTGCGCTATTGTCATTATGAAAATAGAAGGCAATATCTCTGCAAAAATTAATTTAATATCCTAAATGCACAGGATGCTCGGGCTGCCAAAGCCCCCGCATCCTGTGCATTTAGTTTGGCTGATAACACTCAAATGGCTATTGATAAGAACTATTTGCTAGGCAGTTTCTTGTTCGATTTTAACAAGGTATCGTATAAGAAAATTCTTAAGAGGCAACTTGGGTACGGACAGGGATTGTTTTTTTTTGATGCTATTTTTGAAGGATGA
The DNA here is from genome assembly GCF_963677715.1 of uncultured Bacteroides sp. NCBI lineage: Bacteria > Pseudomonadati > Bacteroidota > Bacteroidia > Bacteroidales > Bacteroidaceae > Bacteroides > uncultured Bacteroides sp. The sequence continues at coordinate 453,327 of NZ_OY782495.1, read as the reverse complement.
ATAGCTGAATAATTTGTTGACGGATATAACTGATAATTAGGATAAAGAACTAAATTTATTCCTCAATAAAAGTATGAGATCTAAATATTCATACACGATAACTTAAAAAAGCAATAAAAGTAAAAGGTAAGACAACCATTTTTCTGTTTAAGGTGTTTTATTTCGGTAAAATAACTATTTTAAATAATAGTAGCCATGAGAAGACAAGTAGTAATGTTATTGCTTTCCACTCTTTTTTTAAGTGGATGTGCCACAGGGCGAATGGGTGATCCGGATGCCACGTTTGCAGGAGCTTCTATCGGAGGATCGCTGGGAAATGCGGTAGGAGGTTTGATTGGAGAAAACAACAATGGTTGGAGAGGTGGATATCGTGGCTCGGCCATTGGAACGATTATCGGTACAATTGCCGGGGCAGCTATTGGAAATGCATTAACTACTCCTCAACAAGAGGAATCCGTGAATAATACTTATATTTCGGATACTCATGCCCGGCAACCCGTTAATTTATTGAGACTACGCAATATTCGATTCATAGACGATAGCCGAAATCAAGCCATTGATGCCAGTGAGAACAGTAAAGTGATTTTTGAAGTCATGAACGAAGGACAGAGACCGGCGTATAGCGTGGTTCCTATAGTGGAGCAAGTGAGTAAGATAAAAAATATCGGTATTTCCCCATCGGTTATGATAGAAAGAATTCTTCCGGGAGAAGGTATCCGCTATACTGCTACTGTTTATGCTGGTAATAACTTAAAGGAGGGCGAGATTACGCTTCGTGTAGCAGTATCCGATGAAAATGGAGTAATTTGTGATTCTCAGGAATTCACCTTACCAACTTATAATAGAAATTAAGACACAATCTATTAGGTAGTGCCTTAACTGCGTTTTAGATTCACAGTCAAGATGGGCTGATTGTTGGGCTAAAAAATCTTGAAATGATAATTATACATGATAATTTGATATACAAAATAGGCTACCCATCACGGGCAGCCTGTCTTATGTTGAATTCAAAATTGAGTTTATGAAAAAATAATGTTATGCAAATGTATTCATAATTACTTTATATACAAATAATAGAGCTTTCAACGCTGCATTTATAACATGGTTTAATATAAATATTTATGGAGTTAACATTAAACCCTGTTTCTGTTAATGATTAACATTTATGTTAACGGGATGAAAATAGATCATGATTTGTTGCCTGACACTAAATGTTGACCCTGCATGTGTCGGATATCACGACCGGATAGCCGGATTGGTGAAGACGAATGTCGACGCTATCCGTCAGAAAATAATTGTTTTGATTTATAGATAGTAGGAGGGTGAAGTCATTGATATTAAACTTCGGCGATGCCGGTTAATATATAATCGCCTTTTAAGTTATGTTCATTCATATAAATCAGGACTTCTACTCGACAAACTGACGTTAGAGAATATCCGGATAATTCCCCCTTTATCGCTTTGATAAAAGAATATTCTGTATCGTTGTGGATAAAAGATATACGATGATATTCCATAAAAATATATTTAAATATTTATTGTGCTATCAAAGATACGGGTTAAATAAAGAATATGAATAAAAATGAAGAATTTAATTATAAATTGAAGAAGAACAAGCTTCAAAAGCTCAAAGAGAGGAAAAGAAGGTTACTCTCGTAGTTTAATGCCCATAGCGCAAATAACAGATAGCGACGATTCTTCGGGGTTGCTGCTATCTGTTGCGGTGTAATTATTGAAATGCGGGAATATTTATTGCTATATAAATATAGTTTTTCTTTATGGATGTCATCAAGCTTGTATGTACGAGATGAAAATTAATCAAAACAAGCTATCAGAGATACTAAATGTGAGCTCTTCACGTGTGAGTGACTATCTTATTGAATATTGATGCTAATATTGTGTTAGGGGTGTAGCTGGAAAAACATAGTTGTTAAACTTCCCGTACCTACGGCTGATACAGCAGAAATTGCAAAGTACGCTTTAGTCGGATTAAAATCCATTTTTATGGAGGGATACCAATATAAAAAGGCTGGTGTGATTATTACGGAAATTACTGAAGGAGCGCAATTGAGTCTATTTGATAATCTTGATTGTAAAAAGAGGGATAGGCTTATGCATATCAGAAGTCTACAGATATTCTTCAAAGATATTAAAGAAACTCTTGATTTCTGTTTTGTGAAGCTAAATATTATTATCAAATCCTGACACGATAATTGGCTGTGACTATCTGCCTATTTTGACTATACAGAAAGTATTATGAAGTTTTCCCTAAAAACGTGTAACCTTTTCTAATCTGTTACGTCTAATTTAGTGTGAATATAAACTAATTTAAATTCAGAAAATATGACCCCTATAAATTGCAGCATAAGTTACATTAAAAACGTTGATAGACTAAGGAATATCGCATTTTTTTGCCGGTATGCCTTTCTTTTGTTGTTATTGTCAGTATTATCGAATCAGTTAAAAGCCCAATCACCGGGCGTGACCGTTGAGGATATCAGATTTGAAAGCGAGGGAGTCACTCTTGTTGGTACGATCTACACGCCGCAGCATTCACATGCTGCGGTAGTTCTGGTGCATGGTTCTGATCAGACACCTCGAATGAGAAATTTCGCATCGCTTTTGGCTAAAAAAGGCATTTCGGTGTTAACATATGATAAACGTGGAGTCGGTGAATCGGGTGGGATTTATGCCGGTCCGGAAGTGGGTACCAACAACATTGATTCTGCTAATCTTAACCTCTTGGCTGAAGATGCAATCGCCGCCATAAATATACTTCATCAGCATCAGCGGGACAAAAATGTACCTATCGGTTTGGTCGGTTTCAGTCAGGCAGGGTGGATAATTCCCATTGCCGCAAACAAAAATTCGCTTGTGAATTTTATGGTGTTGTTTAGCGGATCTATGGTCTCAACTCTAGAGCAACTTAGGTTTCAGTTTTTTACAGAAGGGAAACCTGATTTTTGGGACAATCACACCGAAGCAGAGGTACGAGAACACATACGTAATGCTGCAGATCGCTATCAATTTGCAAACACTGATCCTTACGACGCTCTTAGCACGCTCTCGATTCTGGGGCTTTGGCTTTTTGGCGAGAAGGATATACAAGTCCCAGTAGGACTATCGATAGAGCGCCTCAATGCACTCAAGGCACAAGGGAAACCTTACGAGTATTGCTTATTTTCAACATTGGGACATTATGTTTCGGGCTCTGCTGAACCGATTGACATTGCTGTTCATTGGATTAAAAATAGATAGCACTATATGAAAAGCAAGGCTAGGGTAAGCATTTAGTAAACCCCGTATTTCAAAATCCTTGAAGTACATCAAAAGTCTACAGATATTCTTCAAGGATTTGCTATATTCTTTAATGCTACATTCAAAAACTCCTAAAACATTCGGAGACTGTTAGGAGACTATCAAAAAGATGTAGTAATTGTTTTCACTTGGTTTTCATATAATGGGGGGTAAGCTCTCGGCAAATTTAGCTTTTTTATTTGGTAAAGCTAAACGCTTTACGATTAACTTAATGTCCAGCTAAAGTTAGCTATTCCACTTCGTGGGGCTTCTGTTTTAACTTTGAGTAATCATCTATTTACGCTATCCAATATTTTATGTAATGCTTCATCTGCGTGCTTCCTCATAATCTTCACGTAGTTGAATATGGGGCGGTTTGTTTTCATTGACTGGCCTATACAATATTCTAATATTTTGAGTGAGATACCTAGCTCAAAACCATGCTGAACAAAACTCTTTCGAGCGGAATAATAAACGACCCTTTTATTAATGTCGGCTAATTTGGCAAGTTTGGCAATTTTGCGTGAAACAACAGAATAGCATTTTCCAAATGTATCATACTTCCCAAAAACGAGTTTACCGTTGCGGGAAATATACTTATCGATTATGGCTTTAGCCTCTGGCTGTATAGTGAAGGATATTTTGCTTTCACTTTGTTTTTTGTTTCTTGTTTTCTTTCGATAGTATTCTATTGTTGTTTTGGCTTTGAAATCAATATTTAAAAGATCGACAAGGTTTATACCACCAAGGTAATAGGAGAGCATGAAGATATCTCTCACCGTTCTGATATTGTATTCCTTTATTTCAAGATCTCTAATGGCCTTTATTTCTTCTATGGTAAGATCTAGTTCCCGGATGTTTGCGGATGGCATCCGGCAAAACTCAAACGGATCTGTATCGTAGCTTACCATCTTTCTCTTCTTTGCGTAGTTAATGATAACGGTTTATTTTTCTTGTAACTCCCTATGGGCCATAAAAAACGATACTTCCTGCCGTTCGCTTACGGAGGAAGTATCAACACAAAAACTAAACTAGACTTAACTAAACTATTCTATTGCGGAGTTTCACAACTCCATCTGTTCCCTGCAAAGATATATATTTGTTTTATTCTATGCAAATTGAAATCGACTAATAGATGTATTCTATCGATTAATCGGACATATCTTTAGCTTCTTTCGTCTAAAAAAGCCTGAAAAGCTTGCTTGTAGCTATCGCTAACAGGTATGTATATCTTATCAAAGACAATTCTGCCACGATCTATAATTCGTATTTTCTCTTTTTGCACAATAAAGGAACGGTGCACTCGCATAAAATGAATTGGAGATAGTAATTCTTCCATGGATTTCATACTCATTAATGAAAGTATAGGTTTGGTGCTATCTTCTGTATATATTTTTATGTAATCTTTCAACCCCTCTATATAGAGTATTTTTTTTAATTCGATTTGCACAAGTTTATAATCGCTTTTTACATAAATGCTTGCTTTTTCTTCCGGCTTTTGAATGAGTTCAAACCACTGAAGGGCTTTGTTGGATGCTTGCAAAAAATCCACATAAGAAATCGGCTTTAATAGATAATCGAGTGCGTTGACCCGGTAACCATCTATAGCATATTGTCCGAAAGCTGTGGTAAATACGATACGGGTATGCGGATCTATCATTTTAGAAAATTCCAACCCGTTTAGTTCTGGCATCTGTATATCGAGAAATAACAAATCTATTTCTTTATTGGTAGGTTCTTTCATCACTTGCATAGCACTGGAATATTTTCCTACTAATTTCAGAAATGGAGTCTTGTTTACGTAGCTTTCTAGCAAATCTAAAGCTAGAGGTTCATCGTCTACTACTGCACAATTTAGTATCATAATTTAAATGGTTAAAGGGGTGAGGTTTAATTTTGAAATATATTCTTTGCCATCTTCTGATATTTGTTTTTTCCAGGTATAGTGTCCGGGGTATAGTAGCTCTAGGCGTTTTTGAACCTGTTCTAAACCAATGCCGGATCCACTTTTATCCATCTTGTTTTTGGGATGGTAACTGTTGGTTATTTCACAACATATTTCATTTTTATGTTCGGAGAGCAGTATACGGATAAAACTTGGTTCAGTGGGTGAAATGCCATGTTTGAAAGCATTTTCTATCAATGAAATGAAAATAAGCGGGGCTATATTCGTTTTACTGTCCGATCGAATGTCTATTTGAGTTTCTACGCTGACATTGTTAGTGAGACGTATGCGCATTAATTCAATGTAATTTTGAATAAAATCGGCCTCTTTTCCCAGTGGTACATAAGTTTGCTGATTATCGTAAAGTACATGTCTGAGTAGTTTACTTAGCTCTTGTACCGCCTGCTGTGCTTTGTCTGTATCAAACGATATTAAGGCGTAGATGTTATTTAAGGTATTCAGCAAAAAGTGTGGATTTAGCTGATTGCGCAGATTCTTTAATTCGGCCTCTGTTCTGCTTTTTTCAGCCTCTCGGCGTGCCGTCTCCGATTCTCTCCATCTGCCACTCATTCGGATAGCAGCACTGAGTCCGATTGTGAAAATTAGACTTACAATATCTCGTATAAAGAAAACCCATTGAGGAGGGAGCGGCCGTTTATTATCGGGACGAAAATTGATTGGCGGAACTTTTATTTCTTGCCATACTTGCAGGCCCAAGCCTATGACAACAAGTAGTATTATATTATATATAATGTATTTTCGTGGCTGCTCACTGAATAAAAGACGTGGGATAAAAATGAAATAATTGACATAAAAAACAATCAGAAAGGAAAATGGCACTACTGTGCGGCGCAAATAAGAGGCCCAGTCAATTATATTACTTTCCCGTTCCATAAAGATAAAAGGTAAACCGAATACAATGCCCCAACTGATAATGTGTATCAGAATTTCCAATGGGCGGCTGTTTACTTGTTGTTTCATGTTTACAAATATAGTCATTTATTTCATTATTCGTACCTAATAGCCTCTATTGGGTCAAGATCGGCTGCTTTCTTTGCCGGATACCATCCAAAGAATATCCCGGTAACAGTACATACGGCAAAACTTAACACAACACTCCATGGTTGTATGTAAATAGGCCAATGAGCAAATGTCTTTACTCCAAACGAGGCACCGATACCAATAAGCATGCCTATAATGCCCCCCGTAATGCTTATTAATATTGCTTCTATAAGGAACTGGCTTAGAATATCGATGCCTCTGGCACCTACAGACATACGTAATCCGATTTCACGGGTGCGTTCTGTTACACTGACATACATGATATTCATGATTCCAATGCCACCAACAATGAGGCTGATTCCTGCAATGCAGGCAAGTAAAGTGGTCATTAAATCGGTGGTAGAATTGAGCATAGTACTTAATTCTTGTTGAGAACGAATGTTGAAATCATCATCATCTGTTGTTTTTAATTTATGATTAATTCTTAAGATGGATGTAACTTCGTCTATGGCCTGTTCCGTCATATCTTCGGTTATAGCAGAGGCAAAGATGCCTTGAAGATAGGTGACTGCCAATAATCGTTTCATAACTGTAGTATAAGGTGCAAGAACAACGGCATCCTGATCTTGTCCCATGGAGTTATATCCTTTTGCTTTGAGCACGCCTACTATTCGGAAAGGTATTTTGCCGAAGCGGATGATGCGTCCTACCGGATCACTTCCGTCGGGAAACAGATTGTCAGTAATGGTTTTCCCTACTACACAAACTTTTGCGCTGCTTTGTATGTCGGCTTCGGTAAACATCTCGCCATTCTCGATTGTAAGTTGGCGTATAGTGAGATACTCGATGCTTACTCCGTTGATGCTGCCTGGATAGTTGTTGGCTCCATATATAAATTGGCCGGAGCTGTTAACATTCGGACTTACAGCTGCCAGGTATTTTGTTTCGTTACATAATGAATGGTAGTCGGTTAATTTTAATGTCTGCATGGCTGTCGGATCTTGGCGTACACCTCCACGCATGTCGGCTCCGGGATTTATCATAATCATGTTTGACCCCATTTCGGCAATCTGACTTTGTATGCTCTTCTTCGAACCTTGCCCAATGGCTAGCATGGTGATAACAGAGGCTACGCCGATAATAATACCGAGCATTGTAAGAAAAGCCCGGAGCTTGTTATTGGCTAATGCCCGTAGAGCTATTTTAAATAAATTTAATCCATTCATAAGGTTGATATATTAGAGTTCTTCGGGTACTGGCAATGTAGCAAGCGTTGTGGCGGCCGACTGAACATGGGGGTTGATTTTATCTTCTTTGACTAGCCCGTCTCTCAGCAAAATATTCCGGCTACTGTATTGTGCTATTTCGGCATTATGCGTAACGAAGATGATGGTACGTCCTTCTTTGTGTAGCTGCTGAAAGAGAACAAGTATTTCGAATGAGGTACGTGTGTCGAGATTACCGGTTGCTTCATCGGCCAGTATCACCGCCGGATTATTAACCAATGCGCGGGCTATGGCAACACGCTGCATCTGTCCACCGCTCATCTGGTTACTTTTATGCATTAGACGATCTCCCAGGCTCACGGCCTGTAAAGCTTCTATGGCACGTCTCTTTCTTTCGGCGGCATTGACTGCAGCATTGTACATAAGAGGTAGTTCAACATTTTCTATGGCTGTTGTTTTAGCCAATAGGTTGTAACTTTGAAACACAAAGCCTATTTTTCGGTTACGGAGCACAGCCCGTTCATTTTTACTCATACTACGCACAGGAATACCATCAAGCAGGTATTCTCCGCTGGTTGGAGTATCCACACACCCCAATGTATTTAATAAGGTGGATTTTCCTGAACCGGACGAACCCATGATGGTAACAAACTCTCCTTCGTTGATCGTAAATGAAACGCCTCGCAGGGCATGAACTGTTTCTTCACCTACCTGAAAATTGCGCTTAATGTCATTTAGCTCTATTATTCTTTTCATCATTGCTACTTTTTCTTGTTCCTTCCGGGACGGGTCGGCATAAACGGTGAGGTCTCTTTTTGATTTCCCGAATCGGATTGTAATGCTTCACCTGTTTCTCCGGGCATTTTTCCGGCTACTGCATCTGTTAATATAGGAGTACCTTCTGCTATGCCACTTGTTATTTCGGTAAGAATTCCGTTACTAATACCAATTTGCACAGCGTGTGCTGTGAAGGTATTGCCCTCACGAGTCCATAATTTATGTTCACTCTGACAATCTACGATTTTGTCTTTAGAACCGATAATGGCTTTGCTGGGAGTAAAACGTAGTGCTTTTGCCGGAACGCATAGTACGTCACTCTTTTCGAGAGTAAAGATGGTAACTGTGGCTGTAAGTCCGGGTTTAAGTTTTAATTCGGGATTAGGGGCCGAGACAACAACTTCGTAGGTTACTACGTTGCTGGTTGTCTTTGCTTCTTGGCGCACTTGAGTCACTTTTCCTTCGAAGGTGTCATTGGGATAAGCATCTACCTGGAAAGTGACGCGAAGTCCTTCACGAATATCACCTATATCTGCTTCATCCACATCTGCAACTACCTGCATGTTCGTCAGGTCGTTGGCTATGATAAACAGAGTCGGGGTACTGAAGGATGCAGCAACTGTTTGTCCTTCTTCTACGGATCGGCTCAATACCACTCCGTCGATTGGAGAGTAGATAGTTGCATATCCAAGGTTTGTTTCTGCTTTGGCCAGATCGTTACGGCTAATGTCATAAGAATTTTTGGCCTTTTGGTAGGTATACAATGCTGTTTCATAATCAGTATCTGATACCAATTTCTTTTCATGCAGCATTTTGATACGATTGTAATTTTTTAATTGATATTCGTATTCTGTTTTTGCATTGGCCAGATCGCTTTTTTTGCTGGCCAGCTCATTTAAAAGGTTTGTTTTATCAAGCTCGGCTATGATCTGGCCTTTTTTTACCACGCTGTTATAGTCCACATACAATTTGTTGACTATACCTGATACCTGTGTACCCACTTCTACCTGTGTGACGGGCTCTATTGTTCCCGTGGCGGATACTGAATTACTGATGCTGCTTTTGGTTACTTTGGTTGTCTTAAAAGTCATTTTATGTTGGGGAGTTGGCCCCCAGAAAAACCATATAAGTGCTCCGACAACGATTACTCCGGCAACAATGAGGCTAATTTTCTTTGTATTCATTCTTTCTCTTTTATTATAAACCTGTCTTTCTTATAACTCTATTTGTTCTCCCTGATAGAAACGTAGCAACTGGGCATTCAATATAGCCATATATTTAGATTGAAGTACTTCTTGTTTGGCTGCTAACAGATTATTTTTTTCCGTCAACAACTCTACCGTATTCTTCATTCCCAAATTAAATTGTTCATTAATGAGATCGTAACTCACCTGCGTACTGCGCAATTTTTCGCTGGCGGCAGCAAAACTCTGCTGTGCACTTGTTGCGTCTAGCCAAAGTCCTTCGATCGTTTTGAACAAGGTCTTTTGTTCGTCAAGCATATCCAGTTTACTGGTTTCTCGTTGCAATTTTGCTTTCTCTACAGCACTTTTAGTTTGTCTGTTATTAAAAATAGGAACGGAAAGTGTTACTCCTAAGGAGTTATTCCAACCGTTTTTTACTTGTTGGCTAAAGGTGAAATCACTACCACTCGTATGGCTTGTCCCTGTTCCTGCCGTAAGGCTTACGCTCGGTAGATATCCTGCCCGGGCTATGGCTATGCCCAGTTCAGACGTTTGAACGTTTAACTTACCGGCTTCAATTTCCGGACGCAAAGCAAGTGCGGCATTATATACATCCGTTTTTGTGGGAAGTGGAGTAAGAACATCTTTGTCGCTTAGAGCCGGCATGGAGAGTTGCATTTCTTCTTCTCCATCCAGTTCTAATAGTTGTTTCAGTTGTAATTTGTAGTTCTGTAGTGTGGCTTGTGCTGTGACGAGTTGGTATTTATCTGTACTGCATTGAGACTCCAGTTGTGCATAGTCACTTTGAGCAATAGAGCCGGCTGCTAATAGCTCTTTTCCACGATCTCTCTGCGCTTCAGATATTTGCAGTGTGTTTTCATTGATTTTTACGGATTCGGCTGCGTAAAGAATCTGCACATATATTTGAGTGATAGATGTTTCTATTTCGTTTTCTGTTTGGACTACGGTGAGTTGGGCTATTTGATTATTCAGTTTTTCTTGTTCTATGGTTTTTTGTCGTTTACCTCCGTTATATACAGTCCACGATGCATTCAGGCCGTAACTGGCATTATAACTGTTTTTATTCTGATTGGTATCTTCCGTTAACTGTCGGTTTACATAGTTTTGACTACTACTGAACGATAGACTGGGGAATAGAGCTGCTTTGGCTGTTTTCACATCAACACTACTGCTTTCTGCCGCGATGCGATTTTTGCGGATGTTAATATTCTGTTGCATGGCATAGTCAATGCAGCTGGAGAGATTCCATTCTACCGGACGCTCCTGTGATTGTGCGTCTATTCCGGGGCAGAGTGTTGCCATACAAAACATCGCTACTACTAATTTTTTTACGTTTATCATATTTTGATTCTATTGAAATTTCTGTATGCAAAGATATCTCTACTATTATTCTCTTGCAAATACGATAGACAGTCGGCTGCAATCTGTCTGCCAATTCATATAATTCATCGATATTTACTATATGGTTTATTTGTTTATTATAATATTAGTATTAGCTTTGTATTTAGAACAATAGATGATAATGAAGATTTTATTGCGTATATGGCATTTCTACGTGGAGGGGTTTCGGAGTATGACCCTTGGGCGTACTCTGTGGCTTATTATACTGATAAAATTATTTATTATGTTTTTTGTGCTAAAGTTATTTTTCTTTCCTGATTTTTTAAGTAATCATTCTTCAGATGACAGTAAAGAAGAATATGTAAGTAATGAGCTTATTAATCGTGCAATTCCTTAAATTATTTATGCTTATGATAGAAAATATTGATATTTCGTTAATTGACTGGTCGAGGGCTCAATTTGCGCTCACTGCTATGTATCATTGGATTTTTGTTCCCTTGACACTGGGGCTTGCTGTTATAATGGGAATTATGGAAACTCTCTATTACAAAACAGGCAAGGAGTTTTGGAAGCAGACTGCTAAGTTCTGGATGAAACTTTTTGGTATTAACTTTGCCGTGGGGGTGGCAACCGGATTGATTCTTGAATTTGAATTTGGTACTAATTGGAGTAACTATTCCTGGTTTGTGGGCGACATCTTTGGTGCTCCTTTAGCCATAGAGGGTATTTTGGCTTTCTTTATGGAAGCTACTTTTATAGCAGTAATGTTTTTTGGGTGGAATAAAGTGAGCAAAGGTTTTCACTTAACTTCGACCTGGCTTACAGGATTGGGGGCAACGTTATCTGCTTGGTGGATTTTGGTTGCTAACGCATGGATGCAATATCCTGTGGGAATGGAATTTAATCCGGATACGGTGCGCAATGAGATGGTCGATTTCTGGGCTGTTGCAACTTCTCCGGTAGCGGTTAACAAATTCTTTCATACAGTCCTTTCTGGTTGGGTACTAGCCGCTATTTTCGTGGTGGGTGTCAGCTCGTGGTTCCTTCTTAAAAAACGAAATAGAGAATTTGCTTTGGCAAGTATTAAAATCGGTGCGGCTTTTGGTCTGATTTCTACATTATTATCGGCATGGACGGGCGATGGATCGGGGCATCAGGTAGCTCGGACACAGCCTATGAAACTTGCTGCCATGGAGGGATATTACGAAGGACAGAGAGGAGCCGGGCTTGTAGCTGTAGGAATACTAAATCCTGATAAAAAGACATATGATGATGGTGAAAAACCATTTATCTTTCGCATAGCCGTGCCCCATCTACTTTCCTTATTGGCGGAGCGTGATTTTAATGCTTTTGTGCCTGGTGTTAAAGATATTATAGAAGGAGGTTACACGCTGAATGATGGTAGTGTGGCTCTTGCTGCTTCAGAAAAAATAGAACGGGGAAAGAAAGCTATTACTGCACTTTCTTCTTATCGGCTGGCCAAAAAAAATGGTGATCGGCTAAGTGCTGATTCAGCTTATGCTACGTTAAAGAAAAATGTGGCTTACTTTGGCTATGGCTATATTAAAGATGTGCATGAGTTGGTTCCTAATGTGCCGATTACTTTTTATGCTTTTCGTATCATGGTTTTGCTTGGATTCTATTTCATTTTATTTTTTGCGGTAATACTGTTGTTGGATTATAAAGAAAAATTGACTAATCTGAAGTGGATGCATTGGGTAGCTTTGCTAACGATTCCTCTGGGTTATGTGGCTGCCGAGGCGGGTTGGGTCGTTGCCGAATGTGGAAGACAACCTTGGGCTATACAGGATATGTTGCCTACATCTGTATCTGTGTCCCGACTCGGTGTGGGAGCTGTACAAACTACATTCTTTATTTTTCTGGTTTTATTTACTGTTATGCTTATTGCTGAGATAGGTATTATGCTTCGCGAGATAAAGAAAGGTCCTGAATTAAAATAAATAATTTGAATGACGATGAATACATATATCTTACTTCAACAATATTGGTGGTTTGTGGTGTCTCTGCTTGGCGCACTACTTGTCTTTTTGCTTTTTGTACAAGGAGGTAACTCCATGTTATTCTCTTTGGGTAAAGATGAAGAGCATCGTAAGATGATGATAAACTCTACCGGACGTAAATGGGAATTTACTTTCACCACATTGGTTACTTTTGGTGGTGCTTTCTTTGCTTCATTTCCACTGTTTTATAGTACTAGTTTTGGCGGAGCTTACTGGTTGTGGATGATTATTCTTTTTAGCTTTGTGCTTCAGGCTGTGAGCTATGAGTTTCAGAGTAAAGCCGGCAATCTGCTGGGAAAGAAAACCTATCAAACTTTTTTGGTTATTAACGGCGTTGTCGGACCACTTTTACTGGGCGCTGCAGTGGCTACATTCTTTACCGGATCGGATTTTTATGTAAATAAGGGAAACATGACAGATGGATTAATGCCTATTATCAGTAGCTGGGGGAGTGCCTGGCATGGCTTGGATGCATTGACAAATCCATGGAATGTAGTACTTGGGCTGGCTGTTTTCTTTTTGGCTCGCATTTTAGGAGCGCTTTATTTTATTAATAGCATTAATAGTGAAATGCTGGTGAAACGTTGCCGCCGTTCGTTGGTAGTTAACGGTGCATTGTTTTTGGCGTTTTTCCTGGCTTTTGTTATCCGCACGCTTGTAGCTGACGGATTTGCGGTGAATCCTGACACGCAGGAGGTTTACCTGCAATCTTATAAATACTTTATTAACTTCATAGAAATGCCTGTGGTGCTCGGTGTTTTTTTAGTGGGTGTACTACTTGTTTTGTTTGGTTTAGTTATGAGTATCTTGAAAAAAACCTTTGATAAAGGCATTTGGTTTACCGGTACAGGAACAGTGCTCACTGTGCTTGCATTGTTGCTCTGCGCCGGATATAATAATACCGCTTACTATCCATCTTCGGCCGATCTACAAAGCTCTCTTACCTTGTCTAACAGCTGTTCCAGCCTGTTTACACTTAAGACGATGGCTTATGTTTCTATTCTAGTGCCTTTTGTGATTGCTTATATCTTTTATGCATGGCGTAGCATAGATAATAAGAAAATTGACGTTGAAGAAATGAATAGCGGCGGTCATGCCTACTAAACAGAGAAGGATGAATCTCTATTTTGCAACATTATTGATGGGTTTACCGTCTATATAAGCTTTTATATTATCCATCGCAATACTCATCAGTCGTTCGCGGGCTGCTAAACTAGCCCAGGCAATGTGTGGAGTAATGTAACAACTCCGGGCTGTTAGCAGTGGGTTATCGGATAGAGGTGGTTCGGTCGAAAGAACATCTACTCCCGCTGCATAAATGGTTTCGTTGTTTAGTGCATCGGCGAGGTCTTGCTCATTGATCAATTGCCCGCGCCCGGTATTGATGAGTATGGCAGATGGTTTCATCAGAGCTAATCGGCGGGCATTGACAAGTTCCTGCGTCTCTTTGTTCAGAGGGCAGTGAAGGCTAATGACATCGCATTCACTAAATAGCTCATCGAGTTCCATTTTTCTTATTTCGGGAGGCAATTGTAGCGGAGTTTTGGAAGTGAATGCATAGACTTTCATTCCGAATCCGATAGCGATGCGGGCTGTAGCATATCCTGTGTGCCCAAGTCCTACGAGACCTATCTTCTTTTCGCAGAGCTCAATCAGTGGAGTATCCCAAAAACAAAAGTCAGGACTTTTTGTCCATTTTCCTTTTCGCACTTCATCGGAATGATGCTGCACCTGTTGTGCAATGTTCAATAGATGCGCAAAAACCATTTGTGCTACAGAAGGAGTACTATATGCAGGGATGTTGGTTACTACAATGCCGTGCTCTTTGGCGGCAGTAATATCTACTACATTATATCCGGTAGCCAATACACCGATATATTTCAATTCTGGTAGTGCGGCTATAATTTCGGCGGTAAAAATAGTCTTATTAGTCATAACAAGCTCGGCTCCTGCCGAACGTTTCAGTATTTCCTCTGGAGAAGTCCGGTCGTATATTGTACATTCTGCAAAAGCTTTTAATTCATCCCAGGAAAGATCTCCGGGATTCATCCCGTAACCGTCTAATATTACTATTTTCATTTTTTTTATTATTATTTGTTGTATTTTTCGTTCCACAGCTTTTTCATCTGCTCCAACTGTTTGCTTTCTGCAATATTGTTTTGTGGATGCCAGATGCGACGTTCCTTTAGCTCGTCGGGTAGATACTGCTGTTTTACAAAGTTTCCTTCGTAGTTATGGGCGTATTTATAATCTTGTCCGTACCCCAACTGTTTCATCAGTTTAGTGGGAGCATTGCGCAGGTGCAAGGGTACAGGCAGATTACCTGTTTCTCGTACCAGTTCCAATGCATCGTTAATGGCATTATAAGCCGAATTACTTTTTGGGCTAGCGGCCAGATAAATAGTCGCTTCGGCTAAAGGTATGCGCCCTTCGGGCCAGCCTATTTTCATTAATGTTTCAAAGCAGGCATTAGCTAATAGCAAGGCATTGGGATTTGCCAGGCCGATATCTTCGGAAGCGGAGATAACAAGCCGACGGGCAATAAATGTGGGGTCTTCTCCCCCCTCAACCATACGGGCCAGCCAGTAGATAGCACCGTCAGGGTCGCTTCCTCGAATAGACTTAATAAAGGCTGAAATGATATCATAATGCATTTCGCCATCTTTATCGTAGGCTAGTGGGTTTTGTTGCAGGCGTTCGGTTACTATGTCGTCGGTAATTACAACCGTGTTTTCTGTTTCCGAATCAACAACCAGCTCTAATATATTTAATAATTTGCGGGCATCTCCTCCTGAGAATCGGAGTATAGCCGAGGTCTCTTTCACCTCAATGTTTCTCTCCTTTAATATGGTATCCGTAGCAATAGCCCGTTGAAGAAGTTCCAGAAGGTCTTCCTTTTCCAGCGATTTTAGTACATAGAGCTGGCAGCGGGAGAGGAGCGGACGAATGACTTCGAACGAAGGATTTTCTGTGGTGGCACCAATGAGTGTCACTGTGCCATGTTCCACAGCTCCCAGCAATGAATCTTGTTGCGACTTGCTGAATCGGTGAATTTCGTCAATAAAAAGAATCGGACTGCTTTGTGTGAAGAAGCGATTACTCTTTGCTCTTTCAATGACCTCGCGCACATCTTTAACCCCCGAGGTTACGGCACTAAGAGTGTAGAAAGGAGTTTCCAGCTTGTTGGCTATGATTTGCGCTAAAGTGGTTTTTCCCACACCTGGAGGGCCCCATAAGATAAAAGATGAAATGCGTCCGGCATCAATCATTTTGCGCAAAACAGCTCCTTGGCCCACCAAGTGTTTTTGGCCGATGTATTCATCTAATGTTTTCGGCCGAAGCCTTTCTGCCAATGGCTGCATAATGTATAGAGCTAAAAAGTCATCATCATCATAAACCGGATTCCGTCTTTACTTATATTTGGGTTATTGAGATAGGTGAGACGGCGCACATATTCTATATGTAATATTTTAAATATGTTATGAATACCTACGCTTACTTCTAAATAAGGTATATTAGGGTCCATCACAAAGCTGGTCGTTACTCCGTCTCGTGTAGGGAAGCGGAATAGATCTCCGTCTTCGGGATTCTTATATGGGTTATTTTTGTCGGTCAATGAACCGTATAGAGCACGGAATCGAAAGACTTCTCTCCATTTAAGCTTCTTTATAAGCGGTATGCGGTTAAAGAGTTTGCCGTTCATATCATAGGTTAGTGACATGGAAGCATAACGGTCATTCAAGAACTCCATGTTGTTAATCAAGTTGAACGTTTCACGTTGAGTTATGTAAGATAGATTGGCTTCAGGCAAAATCAATAAAGGAAAAGGAACTTTATTCCATTGGATGCTTCCTTTAAATGTGACATCTATTTTTCCCCATGACGATAGCCAGAAACGTTTCCATATACTGGCTTCGGTAAGATTAAAATTGTAATCTCCTCCGATGATTCCTTTAATTCCGCTGGTTTGTGAAAGGGTAAATACGGGTGCATCAAGAGATACAGGAAGCCGTCTTTGTTTGGTGTTGACAAATGTTTCGCCCGGAGCATAGCGCAATGTTACTCCCAATTCGGTTGTTGTAATGTCGTGTATGAGAGTATTGCTATCATCATTGCGTATATATTGTAATTTGCCTGTAGGTTCATCATTACGTTGGCGTCCCAATATATTGACTGAAAAGCCCCATGTTGTTTCCATATCATATTGCAATGTGGCATCGCGAACATATGACATTTGATCGACGGGCGATGCTTTCCATGCTACGAACACATTATCTTTATCCGTAGCCAGAAACTTATCCATTGGAGACATAACATCAAAACTGTACGAAAATGACAGATTGTTTTTGGGGAACTCCCAAGGTAAATAATTACATTTAGGAAAAGAATATAGCACTTCACCTTTATATTTCCACTTTTTATCTCTGAAACCGTAAGCCCCATAGCCGCTCAAAAACCAGTGCGGGTCAAAATTCCCTGTAGTCTGTCCGCTTAAACGAAGACGAGTACCGTCAATATAATTGCTGGAAATCATGGTATTGATCGGGCCGAAATCAAATTTGCTCGGATGCTCTTTAGTACCTGTCTCAACAAAGTTTTCAATCAATGCTTTTGCACTAAAAATCAAAAATTTAAAGCCCGGTATTTGTTCTAATTGATTCATAAATAAGTCCATGTTACTCTCTGTTTTTGTCAGAGGAACTTGCCTTACGCCGGCCCAGAATTCATCACTTTTTGTCAGCATGTCAGTTTCCTTCATTACATCTCCTCTGAACTTGAATAATCGTGGTTCTATAGGGGTGAACGCATAGTTGGTGTATTTTGTTGTTCTTCTTACCTGAACTCCTTGAGTGGATTTAATAAAAGACAAATCAACAGTCATATCATCGTCAGTAAGCACCCAATTACCGTTGGGCAATTGCTGATAATCCTGGCTAATATCAAGATTGTCTACGTAATTAACCCCTGTCTTTTTTGGTAGATTCATGAGGCATCTTTTCACTGCATAAGTGGAATCTTTCAATACGTAAAGATGTCCGGTAAAGCCAAAATCTTGTGAATTTTGAGGAACGAAAGTTAGATGCACACATTCATGTTTATCTATCATGACAGTGTCCATTAGGTAGAATTTATAAAAAGAGATAGCAGACTCTGATATAGGGCTCACAAATGGAGTTTGTAATAGCCGAATATTGTTATCATATATGTTCACGTCCGAAAATACATCTTTGAGAACGGTGCCCAGCATGTCTCCGGTTGAGAAAAATTCTTCTACGCCACTTGAATTCATCCCTTTAATAATTGTTTTTTCGCTTTTTGGATTCTTACGATAAATGGTTTGAGAAGCTGTTTCTTGCACTGATATGGGCAAAATCATTTTATGAGTTTCAGGCGAAACCTCTACCTGCTTAGCTAGAAATGAGAATTTTTTATAAATACCTTTTTGAAGACTTTCTGGTGTTACATTATTGATAGACATCTTCATCTTTTGGTATTTATCATACTGGTAGTAATCATTTTCATCTAGCTTTTGTGCCGACTTATGTTCAATCACTTTCCGCATGAAGTCTACTGCCGGATTATTCTTTCGCGAATACTTTTCCCGCTTTGGCTTTATTACTACTTCATTTAGCTGGATGTCCGCAGGCATTAGTTGTACGTTAAGTTCTTTTTTGCCTAAGGGAATTTTTACCACTTTAGTTATATATCCAATTGCTGAGAATGTTACTTTATCCCATCCTTTTCTTGTCTCAATTTTATAATACCCATTGACATCGGTAATACCACCTACTCCTTTGCCTTCATAAAAAACAGAGATATACATGAGCGGTTCATGAGATATTGAATCTGTAACAACTCCTTTTAGCTGTGCAAAAGCATTAGGAGTAATGAATGCCAAAAAGAGAAGTATAATTAGTTTCTGATATTTCTTTTTCATAAAAGTCTATTGAAAGGTGTAAAGTTAGTAAATTGTTGCAATATTGATAAATAATATAACAGTTTTTATGTTACTTTTGTGAATTCTAAACTGTTATAGATGGATATGTATTGCCCATACCCATCTATAATTATTTATGTTTGTTCTGTATTGGGTTCTGTATAGTTTGTTTAAATAATAAGAAATTCCTTATGAGATGCTTATAATTAGTGATTATCTTTGCGTGAAATAGAAAGTTTTAAATTAAAAATAATGAAATAATATTTTATTGTTTTATTTTATATTATTGAAATATATAACTTCTTTTCAACTGGTCACTATTTTTAGATATTCGTATCTTTATTAACCTAGTAATATCTGCACAATTCTGTCGGCCGTGCGTCCGTCCCATTGTTCAGGCAATATGCCTTGTTTCCATTCTCCTTTCATTAATATATCCATTGCCGAAGCGAGAGCTAAAGGATCTTCTCCAACCAATTCGTTGGTGCCTACACGCCATGTTTCAGGATGCTCGGCATAAGTATTAAGGGTGATACAGGGAATGCCTAAAAAAGTTGCTTCTT
Organism: uncultured Bacteroides sp.; assembly: GCF_963677715.1. Classification (NCBI taxonomy): domain Bacteria; kingdom Pseudomonadati; phylum Bacteroidota; class Bacteroidia; order Bacteroidales; family Bacteroidaceae; genus Bacteroides; species uncultured Bacteroides sp. The sequence goes on along the minus strand of NZ_OY782495.1, from coordinate 434,012 downwards.
CGGCCACATTGCCTGAGTCGGTTATAATAGCTTTAGCCTTATTTGCCAGATAGCCAAAAGATAGATAACTTTGTGTTGGGAGTATGTGCAAATTGGGTACTTTAATAGACAATTCTTTAATAACATTGCTTACATAATTATGCAGTGGGGCTACAATTGGCATTCCGTTTGCTTTTTCAATAATCGTTTGAAGTAAAATTTTAAGGATAAGTTTATTGTTGAGTAGTGCATGACGGTTTATAGTCAGTAAGATGTAGCTTTGTTTTTTTAATCCTAATACATTAAACCATACGGGACGAATTAGCCGATTTCTGTTATAGCGTATTGTGTCCACGAGAATATTGCCTACATAATATACATTTTCATTTTCAGTGCCGGCTTGGTTCAAGTTCCGATTGGCTACCATACCGGCAGTGAAAAGATAATCAGACAAACCATCTGTTATCATTCGGTTAATTTCCTTAGGCATGCTCATATCGAACGAACGCGTTCCGGCAACGAGATGGGCTACTTTTATATTTTGTTTTTTTGCAACGATGGCACAACTCATTGTTGAGGTTAAGTCGTCTACCACTAATACTACATGAGCAGGGTTTTCAGCTAATTCTCGTTCAAATGCAATCATTATGCCTGCAGTCAGTTCAGTCGGGTTGTCCTTGCAAACTCCTAAATAAACATCGGGCGCTTTCATGTTTAAATCGGCAAATAATGATGCATCGAGGCTTGTGTCGTCTTTTGTTCCGGTATATACCAGTCTGTAAAAGATTCGTTTACCTTGCGCCTGTGCAGCTTCGATAGCTCGCAAAATAGGCGCGATTTTCATGAAATTGGGGCGGGCCCCAGCAATTATTGTTATTTTCATCCCAGTACTATTGCTGTTATTTGGTAGGCAAATGTACGGTTTCTTTTGAAATTTATTTGTTCCTTTGCAAACAAAAAGCATTGGATATGCCTACATTTGTTCAGGTTCTAGAGTTTATCGGCACATTTGCTTTTGCCATTAGTGGTATTCGTTTGGCTTCAGCCAAGCAATTTGACTGGTTTGGTGCATATGTTGTTGGGCTGTCTACGGCTATTGGCGGTGGTACTATTCGTGATTTATTGCTTGGCGTTACTCCTTTCTGGATGACCGATCCTGTTTATCCTATTTGTTCAGGATTAGCACTCGTTTTAGTTATTCTTCTTGGACGATTCCTTATTCACCTTCATAGCACTTTTTTTATCTTTGATAGCATTGGCCTGTCCCTTTTCACAGTAGCGGGAGTTGGAAAAACACTTGTTTTAGGTTACCCTTTTTGGGTAGCTATCATTATGGGTAGCATTACCGGTGCCGCCGGTGGGGTGATTCGTGATGTATTTATTAATGAGATTCCTCTAATTTTCCGTAAGGAAATTTATGCCATAGCTTGTGTTATAGGTGGACTGGTATATTGGTTGTGTGATTTTTTAACGTTAGGCCTAGTCATAACGCAATTAGTAAGCGGCATTAGCGTCTTTGTCGTTCGCCTTTTGGCTGTGAAATATAAGATATGCCTTCCTGTTTTGAAAGGGGACGAGTCTGTATAGAGCTATTTATTCAGTTTCAAATCTCCTGAAAAGCTTATGGACTCTCTATTTTGCATGTTAACATCTATACTTGAAGAACCTAAAGGATAGATTGTCAAGCTGAATCTAAAAAGATCTTCTTTACTGCGGGCTATGAAATTTATTTTTGCTGTCCCCTTTTTATTATATTTAAGCTTATAGTTTTCGATGGGTGCCTTAAACGTCAATCCTTGGCCTCCACCATAGGGAATAGTATAAGCCCGCCCATAATAAGGCAGCCATGAAAAAACTGAGTCATTTTTGACTTTGAGAGAGTAGGGCGAAGTGAGATATAGACTACTGCTTCTGCGTGGAATAGCTAAATTAACATCGATGCAATAACTCTTCAATTCAATTAATTGTTTTACTGTTTGTTCGCATTCATTTTTCGTTTTTTGTTTGCTTTGTGCGAATATTGGCTGTAAGTTAGCCACTAACAGTATAGGTAGGACTAGCATCGATTTATTTGTTTTCATTATCCATTTTGTTTTTGAAACGATATTGAAATAATAACGAATAGAAAGTCTCATTTGATTAATAATTGGTTGGTTTTAACTATTATTTTTTTTTCTTCAACTGTAGCCTTGCCAAGCCAGCCACGAAACTCGTTTTTATATCTGATATCATCCTAAATTGTTTAACGGAAATTGTAGGTTATGAAAAAAACGGATAAAAAATCGACTTAATAAACGCCCATAATTTATCAAATAAAGCCTAAAAACTGTTATTTGATAGTTATTAGGCTAAATAAAGATTGAAAATACCTTGCTTTAATGAGAAAAAAGTTTTATAATTGCATTTAGAGAATCAACACATAATATTCACTTAAAAAAGCAAAGTATGAAAAGTTTAGGCTTTAAAAAAGATTTAATAGGAATTCAAGGAGAATTACTTCGCTTTGCATATAAATTGACTGCTAATCGAGAAGAAGCAAATGATTTGTTGCAAGAGACCTCATTAAAAGCATTAGATAATGAAGATAAATATATTCCCGACACTAATTTTAAGGGCTGGATGTACACCATAATGCGTAATATATTTATAAATAATTATCGTAAAATTGTTCGCGACCAGACTTATGTTGATCAGACTGATAATTTATATCATTTGAATTTACCTCAGGACTCAGGTTTTGAAAGCACTGAAGGCTCTTATGATTTAAAGGAAATGCATCGCATAGTTAATTCGTTACCTAAAGAATATAAAGTACCCTTTTCAATGCATGTTTCAGGTTTTAAATATCGTGAGATTGCAGAAAAACTTGATTTACCTCTTGGTACAGTCAAAAGTCGTATTTTCTTCACTCGACAGAGATTACAGGAGGAATTGAAAGATTTCGTTTAATTGAAGGAAAAGGTTACACTCATTAACTTTGTTATCGTAGGAATAAGCTAAATGGTTTTACTGTTTGAGCGAAAGAGCAAGTTGACTACAATCAATTTGCTCTTTTTTGTTATTATGGTATAATATTCTTTTTTTATGTAATATTTAGGTCTTATTCATGGTCATTATGGCACGCAAATAGCTATCTTTGCGGATGCTAATTAACCTATATTAAGTAAACAAGTTTATTACTTATTGCAATGAAAAAAGAAATTAAGTTCAGCCTCGTCTATCGGGACATGTGGCAGTCGTCAGGGAAATACCAACCCCGGGTAGATCAGTTGGTGAAGATTGCACCTTTAATTATTGAAATGGGCTGTTTTGCCCGCGTGGAAACTAATGGCGGCGCATTTGAACAAGTAAATCTGTTGTATGGTGAAAATCCCAACAAAGCTGTGCGTGAGTTTACAAAACCTTTTAACGATGTTGGCATTCAGACTCACATGCTCGACCGTGGGCTAAACGGGCTCCGTATGTATCCTGTCCCTTCTGATGTTAGAAAACTAATGTATAAGGTAAAACGGGCGCAGGGAGTTGATATTACACGCATCTTCTGTGGGCTGAATGAAGTGAGAAATATCATCCCTTCAATAAAGTATGCTCTTGATAGTGGTATGATTCCTCAGGCTACACTTTGCATTACTTTTTCGCCGGTACATACAGTAGAATACTATGTGGAAATTGCTAATCAGTTAATAGCTGCCGGTGCACCTGAAATTTGTTTGAAAGATATGGCAGGTGTTGGCCGTCCCGGAATGTTGGGGCAATTAACAAAGGCTATTAAAGATAAACATCCTGAAATTATTATTCAGTATCACGGGCACTCAGGTCCTGGTCTTTCGATGGCCTCTATTCTTGAAGTCTGCGAAAACGGCGCCGATATTATTGATGTGGCTATGGAGCCTCTTTCGTGGGGTAAAGTACATCCGGATGTTATTTCTGTGCAGGCTATGCTTAAGGATAAAGGTTTTAAGGTAGCCGAAATTAATATGAAAGCTTACATGAAAGCCCGTGCAATGACTCAGGAGTTTATTGATGACTTTCTGGGTTATTTTATGGATCCTACCAATAAGCAAATGTCCTCACTATTATTGCAATGCGGATTACCGGGCGGAATGATGGGGTCAATGATGGCCGACTTAAAGGGAGTGCATTCCGGTATTAATATGATTCTGCGAAATAAAAATCAACCGGAATTATCTCTTGACGATTTATTGGTAATGCTCTTTGAAGAGGTTGAATATGTATGGCCTAGATTAGGCTATCCTCCCTTGGTTACTCCTTTTAGTCAATACGTAAAAAACATATCCTTAATGAATGTTATGGCTCTGGTTAAAGGTGAAAGCCGTTGGAGCATGATTGACAATCATGCATGGGAAATGATTTTAGGTAAGAGCGGCAAATTACCCGGTCAGTTGGATGCTGAAATTATAGAACTAGCCAAATCTAAGGGATTTGAGTTTACGAATGAAGATCCTCAAAATAATTATCCCGATCAATTGACAGAATACAGGGCTGAGATGAAAGAGAATGAATGGGATTGCGGCTCGGATGACGAAGAACTATTTGAATTGGCTATGCACGACCGTCAGTATCGTGATTATAAATCCGGAGTAGCTAAAAAACGATTTGAGGAAGAGCTACAACGCGCAAAAGATGCAACGCTTTTGAATACGGGATTTTCTGAAGAGGAACTGAAGAAATTTAAACGAACTAAAGCTGAGCCTATTACGGCTAAGGAAAAAGGACGCATTCTTTGGGAAATTGATGTAGAGTCACCTTCAATGCCGCCTGAAGTAGGACGTAAATATACTCCTAATGATATAGTTTGTTACATTGCAACTCCTTGGGGAACTTATGATAGGATATTTGCCAACTTTGTCGGGCGTGTTATTGAAGTTTGTGCCAAACAGGGTGAATTAGTCAATAAAGGAGATGTGTTGGCTTATATTGAGAGATCCGACCTATAAATATAGAATCTTTTTAACCACAAAAGAGGCGGCATTCGGTAAATTAGAATGTCGCTTTTTTTTCTGGATATCCCGTTTGCCTTTCTACTTTTTCTGATCTGTTTCTGGAAATTTAGGTACTAATCTCATTAAGCGTAAAATGTGTTGTTCTCTGCGCTTTATGTAAGGCGACGGATGAGAGGCATCAAACCGGATGGGATTAGGGAGAGTGGCTGCAATCAAGGCACATTGTTCTTTGGTTAATTTGGAAGCTTGAGTATTGAATTTGTATTTTGCGGCGGCTTCAACGCCATAGATTCCTTTGCCCATTTCAATCGAGTTTAAATACACTTCCATAATATGTTCTTTTGACCATGTTAATTCGATGAGTGCAGTGAAGTATACTTCAAATCCTTTTCTCAGCCAGGAAGATTGAGGCCATAAAAACACGTTTTTGGCTGTTTGTTGACTAATGGTACTGGCACCACGTTTCTTTTTTCTTTTTTCGTTCTCTTTCATGGCTTTTTTTATTTCAATTACATCAAAGCCATTGTGCGAAGCAAACCTATTGTCTTCTGATGCAATAACCGCCATTGGCATATTCGGAGATATATTCTCAAATGAAACCCATTTATGCTTCCATGTAGGCTTTTCTCCATTTATAAATTGTTGTACGCTTCTTATTACCATTAATGGAGTAGCATAGACAGGCATATATCGATAAACCACTACTGCAAAAATAGTCGAAAAGAAGAAAAAAAGTATTATATTACGGATGAGACGAAGGCTTCTTTTTAAAAACATGACTGTTCACATTTGAATATAATTGGACGGAAAAACAAATTCCACAGATTACACTATTCAACATGGATTATAGGCAATCTGTGAAATTCAGAATCAAATAAGTTAATATCTTATTGCTTCTTATTCTTATTTACCAGCCTCGGCATTTTTGATCATTTGTTCGCTGGCATACATGTAAATTTCTACGCGACGATTTTGTTCGGCACTCATTGTTTCGTCATATTGAGAGTATCCCATACCCTGTACTGATTTAAACTGAGAGTTTGATACACCACAAAGTTGCAAATAACTGGATACAGCTTGCGCCCGCTTGGTCGAAACTGTTTGGTTTGCTTCGTATGTTCCAACCTTATCAGTATGGCCTGTAATTGCAATGTCTAAAGTAGGGTCTGCTTTGAGAATGCCGGCAAAATCATTTAATGATTGTTTGGACGAAGCATTTAATGTTGAAGAGTTAAAACCGAAGAGTATTCCCGATTCAAAGGTTACTTTTACAGCAGATAATCCGTTAGCATCAGTGATTTTTTCTACATTTGCACCCTGAATCTGTGCAGCAGCGGCAGCGTTTTTATCCATTTTACGGCCAATTAATGCGCCGGCTGTTCCACCTACTGCTGTACCTACAGCCGCTCCGATAAGCGCCCCTTTTCCTTTACCTGCTATACCGCCAATGATGGCTCCGAGTGCAGCGCCGGAACCTGCCCCTATAGCTCCTCCCCTAAAAGTATTGCTTGTTCCACAGCTTCCGAAAATTAAAGAAGCACTTAGAAATAACGCTAAAAGTTTGACTTTTTTCATAATGAATAATTTTATTATTGTTTTTTATATATCTAGGTCTTTATTAAACAATGCAAAGATATGAATAGTTTGTTAATGACAAATATGGGCTAGGAATAAAAAAACAAATGTTAAATGCAATTCAATGATATACAGATAGTTATCTACTTATAAAATGTTTACTGTTTAGCGCTTTTTTTCTTATTATTGTGAACCAAATAGCCAAGATTAGCCCTTTAGCCACACTTGTTGAACTTATTGCCCACCATATTCCTTCAACACCCATACCTAATTGAGCGAAAATGAGAGCCAATGGAATTCTCATATAATTAAAAATAACACTGATTATTGCAGGAGGTACTGTACGCCCAATTCCATAAAAAATGCCTTGAGTGGTAATTTCCAGCATCATAAAAAGTTGAGAGTAACCTGATATGCGCAGATATTCTCCCCCCGATAAATAGGCCTGTGGCTCCGGAACAAAAATTGAAAAGATTTGATTGCCTAAAAACACAAATAATAGTGTGCAGAAAGAACCGAAGGTTAAAGTCATCCATAAGGTGGTATGCCAGGCTTTAATGACTCTTTCTATGCGACCTGCCGCATAATTTTGGGCTATGAAAGCACTCAACGCCGTAGAGAATCCTTGCGATGTATTCCAAGTGATGGCTTCAATTTGTGCGCCTGTGGTAAGTGTCATTAACCCAATATGTCCCCCTAGTTCAGAGGCTGTTCGGCAAAGAAACATATTTACGAATGCAAATAATGTATTAAATATTGCAACTGGTAGTCCTAGTTTTATTATTTTATAGGTATATCTTTTATGTAGATATGTAAAGAAGGGAAAGCGTCCCAATAACACGTCTCTATAGCGTAACTGGTAGATAAAAAGACCTAGTACGCCGGCTTGAGAGACCCAGGTAGCATAAGCTGCGCCGTTTGTTCCTAAGTGAAAGCCGAAAATAAAAAGCGGATCAAGAAGAATGTTTAAAATTAATCCGGCACCACTAATGAAAAAAGGAATCTTACTTCTTCCTGCTGCGTTATAAATACCTGTAAAAGCAGCCGATAGAAAGATGAAAGGTAATGCTGTGGATACAATCTTCAGGTAGGAAATGGCATTTCTCGTGATAGGCTCTTTTAACTCATATATGCTAATGATAGGTTGTGCCAGAAGAAAGAGGACAGCTCCGCAAATAATAGAAATGAGTAATGCGATGGAAACATTGTGTGAAGCAAAGTTCCTGGCATCTTCCATGTTAGCTGCTCCGATCGATTGCCCCACACTAACTTCTGATCCGACTTTGCTAAGTAGAGATATAGATGCGGACATCCACATTAAAATCCCTACAGAGCCTATGGCAGCTACCGATTCGCTACCTAATCTACCCACCCAAGCCATATCGGTGAGGCTATACGTCATCTGAATAAAAGAGGTAGCCATGATTGGCATTGCCAGATTGAATAGCTGGCGGCGAATGGGACCTTTCGTTAGGTTTTTTACTCCTATCTCCATAAAATATATTGTATAATCAATTGGCCGGTAAGTAACTCTTTTTATCTATACTTCAACAAAATCGATCAAAGGTAACTAAAATATGTGTTATAAACTCTCTTTTGGAATATCTAACTTTAGGCGTGCATTTAGTTAAGCATAAAAAGTTTAACTTTACCAAATGAAAAAAGAGAGAAAACAGTACAATTCTCTCTTTATGGAGAATGCCGTGACATTAAATTCTGAGAGAAAGAATGCCAGTGGTTTAGCCCATGAACTTGGTGTAAGTACTACCTTAGTTTATCGTCGGCGATAAGAATATGTTCGGCATGGAAAAAGAAACTGTCTGAGCATATGTGATATTGAGATGGAAAATAACATTTTAAAAAAAACGCGGGACATTATTTTCAGTCGTTATTCAGCTGACCTGTATCAAAAATAGTCTTTGCTTTTACTTGTTTGTCTTTAAGGCCTTATCTTTGCGCATAAATTCAAATGAACAATGCAACAGACATCCATTCTATAGCACACAAAGAATAGCCAATTCTTATTTAAAATTATGGTGGCATAAGCTATAAATTGATTTCAGGGCAACAAATGAGAATAGGACTATTTGAATTCATAGAGATTTTGTATAGTCGAAAAAAGCATTCGGCATTCATCAATTTCAATGTTTAGGTTCTCTGGAAACAAATAAATGATAAAAATGTTTATTTATCAAATGTAGCTTAACCAAATGTCCGGTTTGTTTATCTGGTCCAGAGTTTATTTTCTCATTTCCACTAGGCAATAATGGCTTTATATATAGGCTTTTAATTATAGGAGGAATGATATGCTATTGGTAATTATAAGTATCGTTTTCTTTAATATATTCACTCTTAATTCTCAAACGAAGGGTTCGGTTTTTGATGGAAAAACGAATCATACGTTAGTAGGGGCAAATATTTATATGCAAAAAGAGGCCATAGGTTTAGGCACTACAGACAAAAATGGAACATTTGATCTACCGGGCTTGGATAAATTTAGTGCGAATGATACTATCATCTTTTCATACATTGGATATCAACAAGTAAAATGTACTCTCCGGGACTTGAAACATAGTGGTTACCGTGTATTTATGTATGAATTGCCATATAGGTTAGGTGAGGTGGCGGTTACGGCAGAAAGAGGAATTCTTTTTTTGAATTATACTCCGTTATCTTCGTTGCCAAAGCCCCTTTATTCTTTCGGCTCATTTTTGTCGGGAGGAAAGATTTATGTGATTGCGGGAGATGAAACAAATATAAAACTTGTTATTGGGAAAACGAAAATGGGCACAGAAGCTTGGAAGTATCATTCTACAGATATGTATGTATATGATATTGCCAATGATTCGTGGACGAAAGATAAGCAAAAATTCACTCCCCGTGCTTGCCATACGGCTTATTTATATAATGATAAGATTTTCGTGTTAGGTGGGAAAATATATTCTGCTAATCGTAAAATTGAATATACGGATGCTACGATGGAGGTTTACGACATGGATAAAGATACCTTGTATGTTGATCCTGTTAATCCTCATCAGGCAGTTAATTTTACTTCGTTCATCTATAATGATTACTTGTATGTGATGGGTGGTTCGGTAAAGGAGAAAGTTTTCTCTGACAAAATCCATGCTCTTGATTTGAAAAAGGGAATTTGGTATGACATGGGAACAATTCCTAAAGAGAAATGCCGGGAGATGAACGGTATTGTAAAGGGACATTCTGTCTATTTTTTTGGAGGTTCCCGTACCGCTCCCATGTGGGGAATAGAGAGTTATGACTTGTCAGTAGGAGAGTGGAAGCATTTGCGTGATTTGCACGAAGGAGTTTCTTATCCGGGATTGGCAACTAACGGGAATTTGATTTATATTTATGAGAATAGAAATTTACAGGTTTATAATGTGGATGATAACTCATTAAGGATATATTCTATTGCTTTGAATCTGGAAAATGCCGGACTTTTTTATTTTGAAGACAAACTCTATATTGTCGGAGGTTGTATCCGTAATGGTATTTATGTATCTCCGAGTGACGAGGTTTACAGTATTGATGTAAATCAAATCGGTATAGAATAAAAAGAAATTAATTATATCTATTTTGATATGTTAATTTTCCGTTTCTACATTTTCGTTTATTCTCTTCCGTTTAACCTACCTAATTGAAGAATATCAACTTCCTTCAAAATATTAATATATTGATTATCAGCAATCTATAAGTTTGGCTTTATTTTTGCTTTTTATGAAAATTAATTAATAGATAAAAAGATGGAATCAATCACACTGGAACCTATTGGCATAATACATTCGCCGCATACATGCATTGAAGGAATGCCCGTTCAACCCACGGGAGCTATAGGCATTGAAGCTTATGTGGTATTAGAGGAGAAATATGCAGAAGGGCTTAAAGATCTTGAAGGTTTTTCGCATATTATTTTAATCTATCAATTCCATAAAGTGGAAGGTTATGTACTGCAATTAATACCCTTTATGGATACCAAGTCACACGGCGTGTTTGCCACACGAGCACCTAAACGCCCTAACAAAATAGGCATATCCATCGTTCCACTCAAGAGAATAGAAGGAAATATCGTTTATTTTGAGAAAGCCGATATGCTCGACGGCACTCCTGTAATAGATATTAAGCCCTTTTACCCTAAATACGATAATCAGATGGATGTTAAAATTGGTTGGCTAGCCGAGACGAAGCCGGTAGATATTTCACAACTACGTTCCGATGATCGTTTTAAATAGATATATTCGAACCTGACTGATGCTCATAATATAAATCGATGGCATCTTTCGGTAATTAAAGCGTTATTTTCATTTAGGAATAAAAGAAGAAGGCCGCGCCAGTAATTGATATTGTATAGTCTTTGCCAGACGATAATTGCCCACAGCATTCGGATGACGGCGATCTGTTTCGCTAGGTTATGGAAAATTGGATAAGAAAAATGATTTTTGGATTGGAAAAGTTTTTTTTTATTTCTCAAAGAATGATTTGAAGTCTTGAGTTTTAACGGAAACCCGTAAAAAAAGTTTGTCCAAACTTTTACTTTAAGCTTGGACGAACTTCCATATTAAATTATTTTTGTACCTACTAACGTCACATTATCAATGCGGTAGCCTGCTGTGTTTGTACTTGCAGAAGAAATAAATTCAATAGAAGTTATGCCTTCAGGCAAATTACTCAATTCGACTGTTTGATAAGTATTTATGCCGGAGAATTCCAGACTCGGCACAGTCATTGTCATATCGCCGCATTTCACTTGGATTGTATTTTGATTGCCTGCCGCATTTGCCGCAATACTGTAAGATAACTTCATGTTCGTGTAGCCGGTAGTGTTGAAACCTGATATTTGTAATCCGGCATCTTTACCAGCTGCAAACCACACGTGGCTATCCATAGTCGAAGTACTACGAACGCTGGCTGTGCTGTAATCGCTTGTTAAGTAATTATCAGTGAATGTGAAAGTACTGTTGTCCCAACCGGTAAATTCATTAATTGCCGGCCAGTATCCATTATCTTTCTTTTCTACTGTTCCGAAAGTCTCTGTGAAGATTGTTTCTCCAACGCCTGTAGTCGGATCGGTCGTTCCACTTTCCGGATCAATGTTGATGTCATCGCCTAAAACGGTAATCCAGTCAGTAATTGTAGCTTGACCTATTACCACTACCGGTTTTCCGTCATTGTCTGATATGTTCACATTATAGCTATAGTCACTGGCCGAATTTAATGAACTTCCGGCCAAACTTTGTTTGAATGTTTGTGAGCCAATAGTGAATTCAATAGCAGCATCATCTCCTAGTTTGGTGCTGGGCAAAACAATAGCTTCTGCTTGTAATTGATTGTTGCCTTTGTCTACTACTTTGTAGGCTATTCCTGAGGTATTTCCGCTTGTTACGTTTAAAGTACCGGTAGCCAAATCGAATGTCGCTTTAGTTTCAGTACCTAGCAATTTTACTCCAAAATTATCTAAACTCACATTTGATGCTTTGGTTATATTTAAAACCATATGTGTTAATTGATGAGTGAAGTTCAGGTTTACCTTTCCCAAAGTGGTATTGCTGAATCCGCTTTTTGTAGGAGCATACATCAGATCAATACTTTCTTGCGAAGTTTGATCTGTTACGTTAACAGCTATTTGGTTATTAGCTACTGTTGTGTAGGGGTAGTAAGTCACGAAATCTACTTTGCTGCCATCTGATGGAAAGTAGATGGCCTGATCTTCTGAATCATAAGTAAGTTCGCCTGTAGCAGAGGCCGAATATTTTTTGTTTGATGCCAGAGCAGCGTCCAATGTTCCACCTTGAGGGATCATGAAAACACCTACTTTGTCGCCTTCAGTCCATGTGCTACCTGTAGCACGGGTGTTTGAAGCGATGGTTGTACTGAAAGAAATGGCAAGGTTGGTTGGCAATTCTTGGTGATCGTCTTCGTTCGTACAACTAGATAAAATAATAGATGCTATGGCTGTGAGATAAATTAAGTTTTTAATTTTCATTTTTATTTTTGATTTTATTTGATTAGCTTTTTATGTTGTTTAGTCAATAAAATTGATCTTTTACCATTTTGATGTATCCAGTGTTGCTTTGACTGTAGGATCAATTGTAGGGAAGAATGTAAATCCAGTCAGATCTTCCAGTTGTTTCACCGAAATAACCTGTTCCATATAAGAAGAGCCTGAATAAATTTTATTCTCGAATTTGAAAGCGATTGTTGTGAAGGCTCCGTTTATTCTTCGAGCTATAGCTTTGAAATAATATTCAGGTACAGCCATCTCTTTCATTAAAGTTACATTGGTGGCAGGAGGCATGGCACCAGTTACCACATACACCGTGTCGGTTCCACTTCTCCATGAGCGTACCTGATTTTCCAATTCCGCCCAAATAGATTGGTTTAATCCTTGTCCAATTTGAGGAGTCATGTTGCTATAATAGAATGTTGTCCGGTTGGTCGGAGCATCGCAGGTACGGTCTCCGCTAGGTATCTGATGTCCGCGGTCATAACCGTTTCCTCCGAAGCCACTAGAAAGGTCGGCCTGATAACTTTCAGGAATACTAGGATCGTAATCCCAAGCGTCAGTACGCCCGGAGCTACCGGTACAAGCTGGAAATAATGGATAAGCCACCCAGTAAGCAATTTTATTGCTTTTGCTGTAAAGCATACTATAGTTACGCATTTTTCCTCCGGATACAGGATCGGTCATTGAATTCGGCATATAATTATTTACATAAAGTAAATCGTTTCCGTCTAACATCTTTTGTGTGATTATAGGTGTCTCTGTCCAATGGATGTAAGAAGAAGCCTCAGGATCTACTTCCGTGCTGCCTCCGGTCACATTAAGGTTATAAGAATATTCTTGTCCCTTTTCGAGAGAAGTTAACGGAAGAGCATATTGTTTTTTAGTACCGTTTAGTTCTATGGTTAATGTGATCTTATCAACAGAACTCTCCGGTATCAGTATCGCTTGAGCGATCGCTGTGGTGCCTGTAACGTTTGTTTTTACATTGATCGTGCCGGTTGAAGATTGATCAAGTGTCATAGTAGCGTCGGCCAAAGTAAAAGAGGCTTTTGTCTTTACTCCTGAAAGTTCTAACTTCAGGTCAGTCAGTTTGCCTCCGTCTGTACTCTTGACGTTGAAAATCAGACGGGAGAGTTGATGAGTAAAAGCTAGGTTCAAGGCATTTGAGCGGCTGCTTATACTCGTCAGGTTGTCTGAATAGAGCAGGTCGATAGCTTCAAGATCGTTCTGATTTGTTATATCTATAGGATATATATATGGATTTTCTAAAGTGCGCTGCGGATAATAAGCAATAAAATCTACCGGGCTTTCGTCTTCCGGGAAATAAATGCCTGTTCCTACAGAACGGAAGTTTCCGTCACCGTTTGCAGTAGAGTAGAGAATGTTAGTAGCTCCATTTATAGAAGAATTCTCGGAAAGAGCTTCTCCGCTTTTTTTCATGTATATGCCAATAGAGTCGTTTGCAGTCCATGTTGCTCCGTTGGCACGAGTAAGGGCAACGCCTTTTAATTCTGAAGTGAATTGAATGGCAGATTGTCCATTGTTGCCAATGGATTGTTGGACTTCCTCTTGATTACAGGCAAACAAGGAGAGCAGAAGTGCTGCACTCCACAGTTTAAATTTTATCATTCTTTATTTTTTTATGTTAATAGTTACTTTATTCTTTTTAGGTAATAATACCAGCCCCCTTCGGGAGCCAATATTGTTTAGGGCTTGAATTTAATTTATTCAATATTGAGTCCGTAAGCAATGGTACGTTTATCTGTGCCACCTGCTATTGTTTCAATGGTAATGGTCGATTCATTGGTAAGGCCCGACAATGTGTAAGTTTTTAAGTGTGTGTTTTTAGGATCTACGGTAAAGGCATAAGGAGAAGCCGTCTGTGTCATGTTAGGATCACTTTCTACAGTATCTTCTATGGAAGTAGAGCCATTAATTGTTCCGCCATTGTTTATGGTAATCTTAAAACTTGTATTTTTTGCATTCCAGCCAATAATATGTAATGACAGTTTCGTTGCTCCCTGATTTATCGTTTCAGTTGTGTAAACTCCATAGCTTTTGCTAGAACCCAATTTTAGGCAACTGTATTGAGTTCCGTTTATCTCTACGAAGCCTCCGTAAGCGTTGGTTTGCACTGCAGTGGTTGGGGCAGTAGGTAGTGTGATATTGCTGGTATAAACCGAAGTGTCAGTTTCTCCACCTGCTTTCTCTGCCACTGTTGCGTTGACACTACCTATAACTGCACCTTCTACGGATATTGTGAAAGTTACATCACCCGTGGCAGAAGGTGTCCCTGAAATATCCAGTGTAAAAGAACCATTTCCTTTATCCAGAGTGATTTGTTTGTTGACTATATTAATGCCTTGAGCCCCCGCACCGTTGATTTCGGTAGTAACGTTTACCGTAGCGCCGTTGCCATCGGTATAATCTACTTTTAGTGAAGCGTCCGAAATGGCGGCTTCTTGTTGCAATGTTCCCGTGAAAACGGGAGCTGCATAATTCACCGGAATAATTTCCTCGTCTTCTCCCAGATCTACTGAACCATTTCCGTTTGTCCAATTAGTAATGCTGGCAGAGCCTACTACTATAACCGGATTTTCAGGCTGTCCTGTCTCTGCTAATTTCAAGGTATAAACATATTGTTTATCTTTCTCAAAGGTTATTGTAGAAGTATCCCAGATATATTTCTTGCTATTGTATGTAAAAACAATTTCTCCCTCTTTTCCTGGCAGGATCAAAGAAACCGCTTGCGCCTGATTCATTGGCATAGCCAGTGCTTTTTCTGCTGAAATGGCTGAAAGTGTACCTGTCGAAAGATTGAATTGAGCTTGTGTGCTACGAGTGATTGTTGGTTCTACTCCTTGAGCTGCCACGTCATTATCATCAACAAAGTTTAAAACCAACTTTGATAGTTGATGATCGAAAGCGAGTGTAACCGCATTTTCACCTTGTGTCTTATCATAAGAGGTTGTAGGTGCTGCGTAGATAAGATCATGGTCAGGTACATTTTCGTCGGCAAGGTCTACCTGATAGATATTGTTGGCGGTCGTAGCAGAATAAGGGTAGTACGCTACAAATTTAACGGCACTTCCATCTGCCGGATAGACAGCATCCAGACTATTTGCAGCTGTCATCTTACCATTAGAATCCACGTTGAAGAGCCTGTTTTCAACATTTTCTTCCGGAGTAAATTCGGCGGCGGTTCCGTTGATCATGTAAAGCCCTATTTGTTCGCTTCCTTCCCATTGAGTACCTGCAATACGAGTACCCGTTGTATTGTTGATTGATGCGCTTAACTGTACGGTTTTAGTTTGTGAAAGGAGGTTGCCTTCTTCATTAGAGCAAGAGGCGAATTCCATAGATATAGATGCTATTAATGCAGCTATCATTAAATAATTGGACTTCATGCTTTGTTTTATATTGGTTAATACATCGCAAATGTAACCGACTCATGTTACATTTGCGTTTCTTATCTATTAATAAGTTTTTTCATTTATAAAATATTTTATACTTCTATTACCATAATGAATTGATAAATATATTTTATATATTATAAGCTAGTTTTAATTACATTATATGTTATGGCATTTACATCTTTTGTTATCGCCATAACATATAATGTTATGGGGTACATGAATATATATCTTTTCTTCCCGGGCTTGTGTGTAACAGAATAGTATATATATATAATAGATTATAATACGTAAGTAGATCATTACAGAAAATAAACCTATTTTCGTTGATACTCCAGTGGAGTTATCCCTGCCATCTTTTTGAAGAACTTGCAAAAAAAAGAAGGGTTGGGAAAATTGAGCTTGTCGGATATCTGGTAGACCAACAGGTCGCTGTACTTCAGCAATATTTTAGCTTCCATCATCACCGATTGGTTAATCCATTCCATTACGGTTTGCTTGCTGGTTTGCTTGATGAGGGTGTTCAGGTAGCGAGGGGTAAGACAAAGTTTATCGGCGTAGAAGGGGACGTTGCGTTCACTGCTGCTAAATTCGTTGACCAGAGCGATGAAACGGTGAAACAACTCTTCCTGCCGGGACATCGGGGTACTAATGGCGCTGATGTTGTCTTTACGGATGTAGCTGATATTGAAAAGCAGGGCAGTGACGAGGCTCTGCACTACTTCGCGCCTGAAAATGCCTTCGCAAACAGTATTCCATATCAGCGAAAAGTAGGTGTTTGTTTGTTCGAACTCTTTTTCATTGAGCTTGATAGATACATTTTGCTGGTGACCGATATAGTATTCTATAATTTCGTTTTTGTTGAGGTATTGAATAAACTCATTTTCGACAACAATGACCCGCATGTCAAAATCGGGAGTTATTGAAAGCACTTCAACAATGGAACCGGGAGACATGATTACTAAGTTGCCTGTCTGCAACGAATATTCAATCAGGTTAATGGAAACGTGTAGCTCGCCGCTTATGATCAGAATAATTCTTCCTTCCTTCATACGATAAGGTTGATGTACGCCGAATAAAGAGCTTTCCATCTTCTTAAAGCTTTTAACAATGCCAAAGCCGATGGTGACGAACCGGAATTCATTGTTTGCTACTATATTGTAATCTCGCACCCGTTTCAGGGTAATTTCCAGCGGTTCATTTTTGGATGTCATACTTTTGTCTCTTTCTTATTTGCAAACATATTTAATATTTTCTGTATATTGTGCCATTTAAGAAAAAAATAAAGGCCTTATATGGGGAAAAGACAATAATTGAGGCGGGATATTCTTCCGTTTCGAACTCTTATCGAACTAATGGAACATAAAGGGCGACAATCGGAATGTGAACGGGTGTGCTATGGGCTTATCTTTGCAGCCTGATAAGATGAAGAAGAAATAAAATAATAAATAAAACGATAGAAGTATGAAACGAATCATTTTCTGGATGCTCTTTATGTTAACGATCGCCGGCTTGCGGGCGCAGGTTACGTTGGAGGAGTGCCATAAAAAAACGCAGGAGAACTATCCGCTGGTGAAGCAGTATGGCCTGGTTGAAAAAACAAAGGAGTATAACCTCAGTAATGCAGCCAAGGGATATTTACCTCAGTTTACACTTTCGGCCAAAGGCACGTATCAGAGCGAAGTGACGAAGTTGGGGGTACAAATTCCCGGAGTAGACGTAAAATCACTGTCAAAGGATCAGTATCAGGTGATGCTGGAGATGCAACAAAATATATGGGACGGAGGCAACATTCGTTCGCAGAAGGAGATGGCCAAAGCATCATCGGACGTAGACCGTGAAAAGCTGAACGTAGATATGTATGCGCTTACGGAGCGGGTAAACGATTTGTTTTTTGGCATTTTGATGCTCGATGAACAGTTGAAGCAGAACACTTTGCTGCAAGATGATTTGGCGAGAACATTTAAACAGGTTTCGGCTTATGTGGATAACGGCATTGCCGCTACATCCGACTTGGATGCGGTAAAGGTGGAACAACTGAATACGGGCCAGCAACGTACGCAACTGGAAGCATCGAAACAGGCGTACGTAAAGATGTTATCTGTTTTTATGGGAGAAAAGATTGCCGATACGGTAACGTTTGTCAGACCGGAAGAGAAAATTCCTGTGCCATCAATTGCTGCAGGCATTTATCGACCGGAGATGTTCTGGTTTGAAGCACAAAACGGACGCTTACAGGCGAATGAAAAGGAGCTGTATGCACGCAACATGCCCCGACTGAGTGTTTTTGTGCAGGGAGCTTATGGCAACCCGGGACTAAATATGCTGAAGAATGAATTTACTCCTTACTATGTGGCCGGAGTGCGCCTGGCATGGAATTTTGGCGGATTATATACGCTGCACAATGATAAGAAGTTGATTGAGGCGAGCAGACAACAATTGTTTAGTAACCGTGACGTGTTCCTGTTCAACACTCAACTACAGGCCACGCAGCAAAGCAGTGAAGTGCAGTCGGTGAAGGAGGTGATGCAGAAAGATGAGGAAATCATTGCCCTGCGTACCAACATTCGCAAAGCGGCGGAGGCCAAAGTGGCCAATGGCACACTTACGGTAACGGATATGTTGCGCGAGATAACTTCCGAAAATATGGCACGTCAAACCAAAGCATTGCACGAAGTGCAGTTGCTGATGAATATTTATCAATTGAAATATACAACGAATAATTAATGATATGAAATCCATTCAATTTTTAGGAGGCTTGTTTTCTATAGCTTTGCTGGCCGCTTGCGGACGGGGCGGAGAGGAGTATGATGCAACGGGAACATTTGAGGCCACGGAAGTAACTGTATCGGCAGAAGCAGCAGGTAGATTGCTGAGTTTTGAAGCCGAAGAAGGAACGGTGTTGCAGGCGGATGCCCAGGTGGGATTGATTGACACCGTGCAGTTGGCCTTAAAGAAACTACAGCTCGAAGCGAGTATGAAGTCGGTACAAAGTCAACGTCCTGACCTGAATAAGCAGGTGGCTGCAACGAAACAACAAATAGCAACGGCGGAACGCGAAAAACGCAGAGTGGAGAACTTGCTTAAAGCAGGGGCTGCCAACCAGAAACAACTGGACGACTGGAATTCGGAAATTGCCGTACTTCGCAAGCAGCTTGGCGCTCAGACTTCTTCTTTGCAAAACAGTTTGCAGAGCTTAACGGAACAAGGTTCTTCCGTAGCCATAGAAGTAGCGCAAATGGCCGATCAGTTGGAGAAATGCCACATCAAATCGCCCATTGACGGTACTGTGCTGGCGAAATATGCCGAAGCCGGCGAGCTGGCTTCTGTAGGCAAACCGCTGTTTAAAATAGCGGATGTTGAGCATATGTTTTTGCGGGCTTATATTACTTCGGCTCAGTTGGCAGATGTGAAGGTGGGAGATAAAGTAAAAGTGTTTTCGGACTATGGCGATAATATCGGAAAAGAATATCCGGGCACAATTACCTGGATTTCTGCACGGGCGGAGTTTACCCCGAAAACTATCCAAACAAAAGATGAACGTGCCGACCAAGTGTATGCTGTGAAGATTGCCGTGAAGAATGACGGGAGTTTAAAGATTGGTATGTACGGAGGAGTAAAGCTGAAATGAGTTATACGGTTGAAGTAAATCAATTAAAGAAGAGTTACGGAAAGATAGAGGCACTGCAGGGTGTATCTTTTCGGGTGGAGGCGGGTGAGATTTTTGGTATCATCGGGCCCGACGGAGCAGGGAAGAGTACGCTCTTTCGGTTGCTCACCACCTTGTTGTTACCCGATAGCGGTACGGCAACGGTTGACGGGCTGGACGTGCTGAAGGATTATAAAACCATCCGCCAACGAGTGGGGTATATGCCCGGGCGTTTTTCGCTTTACCAGGATCTTTCGGTAGAAGAGAATCTGGATTTCTTCGCTACGGTCTTTCAAACTACGGTGAAGGAGAATTATCACCTTATAGAAGATATATACAAGCAGATAGAGCCGTTCAAAAAACGTAAGGCCGGAGCTTTGTCGGGGGGGATGAAGCAGAAACTGGCACTCTGCTGTGCGTTGGTGCATAAGCCGGCGGTATTGTTTCTCGACGAACCGACTACGGGTGTAGACCCGGTGTCTCGTAAGGAGTTCTGGGAAATGCTGAAACGTTTGAAAACGCAGGGGATCACCATTCTGGTTTCTACTCCCTATATGGACGAAGCTACTTTGTGCGACCGTATTGCCCTGATTCGTCAGGGAGAATTTTTGCAGATTGACACTCCGCAACAGATCATCAACGGATATGGGCGGCAGTTATGGGCGGTGCGTGCAGAGAATATGTATCGTTTACTCAATGACCTTAGGCAGCATCCGCACGTAACGAGTTGCTTTGCTTTCGGAGACATGCATCACATTACTCTCGCTGACGGTGTGGATAAAAACAGCTTGCTGACCGAACTTACCGAAAAGGGACACAAGGATGTGGAGATGCATGCCATTGAGGCTACTATTGAAGATTGTTATATGAAATTGGCATTACCCGACCATGAATAATGAGATAGTTATACAAACAGAGCGGTTGACGAAGCGCTTCGGCTCTTTTACAGCGGTAGATCATCTCTCTTTTGAGGTGCATCGCGGGGAGATATTCGGCTTTCTGGGGGCCAACGGGGCAGGTAAGACTACGGCCATGCGCATGCTCTGCGGACTTAGCAAACCGACATCGGGAAAAGGGATGGTGGCAGGCTTCGACATACACCGACAGAGCGAACAAGTGAAGAAGAACATTGGTTATATGAGCCAGAAATTTTCATTGTACGAAGACCTGAAGGTGTGGGAAAACATTCGCTTGTTTGCCGGCATCTATGGTTTGAAGGAGAAAGATATTGAAAAGAAAACGGATATATTGCTAAAACAGTTGGAGTTTAGCGAGGAGAGGGATACATTGGTAAAACGTCTTCCGCTGGGTTGGAAACAGAAGTTGGCTTTTTCGGTTTCTATTTTCCATGAACCGAAGATTGTGTTTCTGGACGAACCGACAGGCGGAGTAGATCCGGCTACACGGAGGCAGTTCTGGGAACTGATTTATCAGGCGGCCGACAGGGGAATTACGGTTTTTGTCACTACGCACTACATGGACGAGGCTGAATATTGTAATCGCGTTTCTATCATGGTAGACGGGAGGATAGATGCACTCGACACACCGCATAACCTTAAAAAACAGTTTCAGGCGGCTAATATGGATGAAGTATTTCAGCAACTGGCCCGCAAGGCCGTACGTAATGCAGACTAAATAATGAAACAATTCAGGGTATTTGTTAAGAAAGAGTTTTTTCACATTTTTCGGGATAAGCGGACAATGATGATTTTGCTGGGCATACCTATCATTGAGATTATTCTTTTTGGTTTTGCCATAAGCACGGAAGTGAAGAATGTGAGGTTGGCGGTGCTCGATCCTTCGGGGGATGTCATTACTCATAAGATAATAGACCGCCTGAATGCAAGCGAATATTTCACGGTAACCAAAAAGGTGAATACGCCCGAGGAGGCGGATCGGGCATTTCGGAAGGGAGAGATCGATATGGCGGTAGTCTTTAGTCACCGTTTTTCAGATAATCTGTATACGGGTGATGCAAATATTCAACTCATAGCCGATGCCACAGATCCTAACATGGCTGTTACGCGAACACAATATGCATCCGGCATCATTGCTTCCGTTCAGCGGGAGTTACTTCCCGGCGGTGCAAAAGGAGCAACGATTGTACCCAATGTGCGGTTGCTTTATAATCCGCAGATGAAGAGCGCGTATAATTTTGTTCCGGGAGTGATGGGATTGATACTGATGCTTATTTGCGCTATGATGACTTCCATCTCCATCGTGCGCGAAAAGGAGATGGGGACGATGGAAGTATTGTTGGTTTCGCCCATGAAACCGTTGCTAATTATTCTGGCTAAGGCTGTTCCCTATTTTGTACTTTCTTTTGTTAATCTGAGCACCATATTGCTGCTCTCCGTTTATGTGCTGAATGTGCCTATTGCGGGAAGTTTAGCAGCATTGGTCTTTGTTTCGCTACTGTTTATTTTTGTTTCTTTGGCATTGGGACTTCTTATCTCCACCATTACTCATACACAGATTGCGGCCATGATGGCATCGGGTATGATGTTAATGATGCCTACGATGTTGCTTTCGGGTATGATTTTTCCCGTAGATGGTATGCCCACTGTGTTACAGGTTATATCGACCATTATTCCGGCTCGCTGGTATATCGATGTTGTGCGAAAGATTATGATAGAGGGGGTTAGCATTGTGTTAGTGGCCAAAGAAATGGGCATTTTGGCCTTGATGGCCTTTGTGCTGATAGTAGTGAGTTTAAAGAATTTTAAAACCCGATTGGAGTAATACATAGAAAGAATGATAAAGTTTCTCATTGAAAAAGAATTTAAGCAATTGCTGCGCAATCCCTTTTTGCCAAGGCTTATTTTGGCTTATCCGTGTATGATCATGATTCTTATGCCATGGGCGGCCAATTTGGAGATAAAGAATATTTCGGTAAATGTGGTAGATCATGATCATTCTCCCGTTTCACAGCAATTGGTGCGCAAGATAGATACTTCTACCTATTTCCGGCTGAATGGAGTGTCGGCTTCTTATCAGGATGCTTTGCTGGCTATTGAGGCGGGTAAGGCGGATGTTATAGTGGAAATTCCCCGATACTTTGAGCGTAACTGGGCTAAAGGAGAAGAGGCACCTGTGCTGATAGCAGCCAATGCGGTAAACGGTACCAAAGGAGGGTTGGGGAGTTCGTATCTTACATCGATAATGAATGAATATGCCGATGATATGCACGCCGAGCATCCTGCGTGGCATAAGACATCGACTGATCCGCAGATAGGCATTGATACGCTGAACTTGTATAATTCGCATTTAAACTATAAATTGTTTATGGTTCCGGCACTGATGGTGATGTTACTCACCATTCTTTGCGGCTTTTTGCCTGCACTTAACATTGTAAGTGAGAAGGAGGTGGGTACCATTGAGCAGATGAATGTTACTCCGGTGGGTAAGTTTACCTTTATTCTGGCCAAGCTCATTCCTTACTGGACGGTAGGATTCGTGGTGCTCACTATTTGTTTTGGTATGGCCTGGTTGCTCTATGGCTTTACTCCGGTGGGGCATTTGTATGTCATCTACTTTTTCGCTTCGCTCTTTGTGCTTGTAATGTCGGGTTTCGGGTTAGTCATCTCTAATCATTCCGACACAATGCAGCAAGCCATGTTTGTGATGTTTTTCTTTATGATTATTCTAATGTTGATGAGTGGGTTGTTTACTCCCGTGAGGAGTATGCCCGAATGGGCGCAAGCCATCACTATTTTTAATCCGCTGAAATATTTCGTGGATATGATGCGCATGGTTTACCTCAAAGGCAGTGGCTTGGGCGATATGTTATGGCAATTGGTTGCTTTGAGCGCATTTGCAGCTTTCTTCAACATCTGGGCGGTGCGTAGTTACAGAAAGAATTCGTAGATTTTTCTAAAAAAGGATTTTTTGAAATAGAAAAATAAAAAAGAGGATGTTGCTGCAAGAGCAATATCCTCTTTGAGGTTTTAGTAATTAATCATTTACGTATACTTGCTAATCCCTTTCTTTTTTAATGTCCTCTGTGTGCTGCTTTTCTACTTGGAGGCTACCTTATCAGGGAATGCATGATGTGCTTATTGCACCTCAATCAGTTTCTGAGCTTTTTTAGTTTCTTCTTCCGATAATTTAGGAAGTTCAATGCCCAGAACACCGTGTTCTACCTTCGCACTGATCTTTTCTTTATCTACATTATCAGGCAAAATCATTGTCTGTTGAAATTTAGCATAAGAGAATTCGCGACGCAGGTATCTGCCGTCTTTTTTCTCTTCCTTATTTTCGCTTTTCTTCTCCATGGAGATGACCAGATTATTATCTTCATCAATACGTACATTGAAGTCATCTTTCGTCATGCCGGGAGCGGCAACTTCTACTTTGAAGTTTGTCTCCGATTCAATTACATTTATTGCCGGAGCAGTGACATTGGCTCTTTCAAGCCATTCGTTATCAAAGAAATCATTAAAGATACTTGGTAACCAATTTTGAGATCTTCTTACAGGCATCATAATTATAGTCTCCTATCTTTAAAAGTTAAACATTAAATTTGTTTTGATTTCAGGTTTCTTTAGAAGAATATTCTTTCGGATTTCTCTTTTTGATTCCCGAATTCACAGATCTATAGGCAAAAGCCATGCCAGCGCTTATTATTGTCAAAAAGACATAATATTAGGTTTTTATTTGTTATTTATAGCTGTTTTCTGTCTTTTTTGCTTGCTTAAATCCGTTATTTATGACAAAATTTCAGTTTTGTTATCTATTATTGCAGATATATTTTGTTAGCAGGCAAAATAGATGGAATTACTATTATTGTTTACAAATATTGCGGATTGCATAGTTCATGGGATTTCTTCGCAAAGAAAACAGGTTCCCTTTGCAAAGAAAACAGGTCCCCTTTGCGAAGAAAACAGGTTCTCTGTAAACCCCTGTTGTGAGGCTTTTGTGTGCTGTATTAATATATTTACAAGCTTAAAGCTCCCGGTTTCGATGGCCGGTCAGAGTAGTTTAAAACGTAGTCTCAGCGTTCCGTCATTATAATCATGGCTGATGATACTGAACAGGCCTATCTCTGAAGTGTTTTCTACGTGTGTTCCGATGCAGGCGCAAGCATCGTAATCGCCTACTTTCACCACTCTGAGTGTAGGACTGGCATCCTCGGGCAACTTGGTCAAGTCGACAATTTTCTCCGCTTCTTCTCGAGGCATAAAACCGATAGTTACCGGCAGATGCAGTGCGATGACTTCGTTTACTTTATCTTCAATAGCTTGTATCTGTTCATTGGTAGGGCAGGAATTCAATAGATAGTCGCACTTACTTTTCTTTCTTTCTATATGGGCATTCCTCGAGCGCGGACAGCCAAACATTCTCACCATTGTTTGATTGAGTATATGCTCTGCCGTGTGCATGGGCGGATATTCCTGCTTATTGTGTTCGTTTAAGATGATTTCCTGCATTTTCTTTTGATTAAAAAGTGATTGCAAATATAAGATAACTATTTAATATAAACCTGCTTGTATCTGATCGATTGAATATTAGACGATTCCGGCAGTTCCATCAAAATT
This sequence comes from uncultured Bacteroides sp., assembly GCF_963677715.1. Classification (NCBI taxonomy): domain Bacteria; kingdom Pseudomonadati; phylum Bacteroidota; class Bacteroidia; order Bacteroidales; family Bacteroidaceae; genus Bacteroides; species uncultured Bacteroides sp. The sequence goes on along the minus strand of NZ_OY782495.1, from coordinate 408,876 downwards.
TCTTTTGCTTCTTTCGTCACTGGAAAATGAATGATTCCTTCAATTTTTCTGTTTGGTAAAAGCGCTGTCGGTTTTAATGCCTTATTTTGCAAAAGAACAAGTTCACTCTTTGCTTCGGTTATACAGTAATTATTACGATTATTCCATTGCTCCTTGTTATCCTCTCTTATAGAGTCTAGCTTATTAATATTTTGGCCGAAGATAGTGGCAACCAGGCCGGTAACAAGACCGTCTCTGATAATTTCCTTTGTACTTTTGTTGGATAAGGAATAAGGATTGACTTCTTTTGATAGACTGTCTAGCTCATTTTGTAACTGATTTATTCTTCTCTCCGGATCAATGCCTTGAATAAAATGGCCTAATGAATCAGTTGACGTACCGGCTTTATGGAATACGGGAGTATATCTGAATGAAGACGGATTGATTTGTAGGGTATCTGCTGAATTATTTTTTATTGATATATAAAATTCAAGGCAGTTATATTTAACGCTCTGAAACAGAATCTCGGTAAAGTAGAAGTTTCTGCTACTCAGCGTATCTGTTTGGTATGTCTTCTCTGCGTTCATAAGCGCCAGCATAGGTTGGCGAATTGTGCCGCAACCAAGCAGAAACACAGGAAATAATATGATGATGATGTATTTCATAAATGCGTCCTTTATTTTTTTGCAAAAAAAAAGGAGCAACGCTTTGCTCCAACCTTTGTTAACCTTAAATCTAATACTATGAAAAACACATTGCAAATATACGGCTTTTCTAATTACCCGCAAATAATTCAATAAAAAAAGTATGTTTCATAACATGATTTAATATTTGGGTGCCTCAATTGTTTAATTATGTAATAAAAATGCATTATTTTCCTTCTTTTTCTTTGAGTATGTCTTCGAGTTTTAGCAATTCGTCCCGGTATTGGGCCGCTTCTATAAATTCCAGTTTCTTAGCTGCTGCTTGCATTAATTTGCGTGTACGTTCAATGCTCTTTTCCATTTGGGCTTTATTCATGTATTGTATGATGGGGTCGGCAGCCATATTGGGCGTTTCGGGCTCTATGTATGCACGTGACGCATAAGCGACTGCTTCTGCATTCTTGTTTCCAAAAACAGCCAGATTGCGGGCTTTTATGATTTGTTGAGGCGTAATGTTGTGGGCTTCATTGTAGGCCAGCTGTTTTTCCCGGCGTTTATTGGTTTCGTCGATGGTTCGTTTCATGCTTTCCGTTATCCTGTCTGCATACATAATCACTTTTCCGTTTATGTTTCGGGCTGCGCGGCCGGCTGTTTGAGTTAGTGAACGGTGGGAGCGGAGAAAACCTTCTTTATCGGCATCAAGAATGGCAACCAGAGATACTTCGGGAAGATCCAGTCCTTCGCGTAATAGATTGACTCCAACCAGTACATCATATATTCCTTGGCGGAGATCATCCATAATCTTTACACGGTCTAGCGTATCTACATCACTGTGGATGTAGTTGCAACGAACATTGTTATTCAGTAGATATTCGGTCAATTCCTCGGCCATGCGCTTGGTCAATGTGGTGATAAGCGTACGCTCTTCTTTCTCAATGCGCAACTGTATCTCTTCCATAAGGTCATCTATCTGGTTGAGGCTGGGGCGCACTTCTATAACAGGATCTAATAATCCGGTGGGGCGGATAACCTGCTCCACTACAACACCTTCCGATCGGATCAACTCATAATCTGCCGGAGTGGCACTGACGTAGATTACTTGCTTAACCAATGTTTCGAACTCTTCAAATTTTAACGGACGATTATCCATTGCAGCGGGGAGACGGAAGCCATATTGCACGAGGTTGATTTTTCGGGCACGGTCTCCTCCGTACATTGCCCGTATTTGAGGCACACTAACGTGACTCTCATCGATGACCATCAGAAAATCGTCGGGAAAGAAATCGAGTAGGCAGTAAGGACGTGTACCTTCCTCGCGGCCGTCGAAGTATCGGGAATAGTTTTCTATACCGGAACAATGTCCCAGTTCGCGAATCATCTCCATATCGTATGTTACGCGTTCATAAATTCGCTTGGCTTCGTAGGGCTGGCCTATGGATTCAAAATAAGCTACTTGCTTGGTCAGGTCATCTTCTATCATGTGAATGGCCCTCTGAGTGGCCTCTTTGGTAGTCATAAAGAGATTGGCCGGATATATTTTGTATGATTCAAATACGGCTGTTGTTACGCCGGAGATGGAGTCGACCTCTTCAATGCCGTCTATTTCATCTCCCCAGAAAATGATTCTTAATATGTTGTCAGAGTAGGCCAGGGCAATATCCACCGTATCTCCTTTTACGCGGAAATTACCACGTCCCAGGTCGATGTCGTTGCGCACGTAAAGGCTATCTACCAAGCGACGCAAAAAAACGTTGCGGCTCACCGTTCTGCCTTTTTCAACTTCTATCACATTGCTGTAAAAATCGGCCGGATTGCCCATGCCATAGATACATGACACGGAAGATACAACCAGAACATCCTTTCGTCCCGACAGTAAAGCTGATGTGGCAGCCAGTCTGAGCTTATCTATTTCATCATTGATAGCCAGGTCTTTTTCTATATAGGTATCGCTACTCGGCAGATAAGCTTCCGGCTGGTAATAATCGTAGTAAGAGACGTAATACTCTACGGCGTTGTCAGGGAAAAATCCTTTGAACTCACTGTAGAGCTGTGCTGCCAATGTTTTATTATGGCTCAATATCAAAGTGGGTTTATTGATATTTTTAATAACATTAGCAATAGTGAAGGTTTTTCCGGAACCGGTGACCCCAAGCAACGTTTGCGCGGGAACTCCCTGAAGGAGCCCCTCGGTGAGTTGCGCAATTGCTTCGGGCTGGTCGCCGGTAGGTTGATAAGAGGATGTTAATTCAAAATCCATTATCCAATAATTAATTTAAGAATAAACAAGACGGATAAAACGTACATGGTAATTGATATCTTCTTGTATTCTCCGGTAAATAATTTAATGACTACGTAGCTTAGCATTCCGAGAATGATTCCATCGGCTATGGAATAGGTAAGTACCATCAGCAACATGGTTACGAAAGCCGGCAGGGCTTCTGTAATGTCCGAAAGATCTATGTTCGGAATATTACTAATCATGAGTACACCTACAATGAATAAAGCTCCGGTGGTAGCGGCACTGGGGATCAGGAGAAAAAGTGGGGCAAAAAACAGAGAAAGGAGAAACAAACCGGATACGGTAAGTGCGGTAAGTCCCGTGCGACCTCCTTCACTGATGCCCGAAGCGCTTTCTACATACGATCCCACTGTGGAAGTTCCGCAGATGGCCCCGAAAGTTGTACCGATGGCATCGGCCAGCAGTGCTTGTTTGATGTGGGGCACATTGCCGTCTTTATCCATTATTCCCGCTTTAGCGGTAACACCGATAAGGGTTCCGATGGTGTCGAACAGATCCATAAATATAAGAACAAAAACAATCATAAACATGTCGACGGAAAAAACATGGCTAAAATCAAATTGCATGAATGTGGGTTTCATGGAGTGCGGCATCGATACCAGTGAAAAATGTTCGGGCAGTTGGGTCACTCCCATGGGTATGCCGATGATGGTACAGGCGATGATGCTATAAAACAAAGCGCCTTTTACACGGTATTTCATTAATATACCACTCAGCAGGATGCCCATCACTGCAAGAATGGAAACCGGAGTAAACTTTCCGAGCATAACGAATGTTGCGGCATTGGGCACAATAATACCGGCATTCTTTAAACCGATGAAGGAGATGAACATGCCTATGCCCGCCGAAATAGCGTATCGTAAACTCATGGGGATGCTGTTAACTATAGCTTCCCGAATATTAAACAGGGTGATAAATATAAAAATAACGCCTTCGATAAGTACTGCTGCCAATGCCGTTTGCCAGCTGAGCCCCATTCCCTGCACGAGTGTAAAAGCGAAAAAAGCATTTACGCCCATGGCCGGAGCCAATGCAATAGGGAGTTTAGCTAAAAAGGCCATGCACAATGTAGCGACTGCAGAAGCTAGTGCTGTGGCTGTGAAAACCGATTCTTTGCTCATGCCTGCCTGAGACAAAATGTCCGGATTAACAGCAAGGATATAAGACATGGTAAGGAAAGTGGTAAGTCCGGCAATGCACTCAGTGCGGATACTTGTCTGGCCATGGTAGCCAACTAATTGCAAAAATTTCATCTTCAGGATTTTTCTTTTAAATGTTTGTTAATAAAAAATAATATAGTATGCTGGTCGTAAAATGGTTGGCAATATTCGGCAAAATAGTTGATATAAACAAATTGTTTTTCCAAATAAATCCTTTACTTTGCATCATTATAATACATAAATTCTGATACTACAAATAAAAATAGAACGAAAGACATGATTTGGAATGAAAGCGTAGAATGCTTAGATAGAGAGAGCCTTCGGAAAATTCAAAGCATAAGATTGAGGAAAACTGTAGAACATGTTTATCACAATACTCCTTTTTATCGAAAAAAAATGCAGGAATTGGGAGTTACTCCTGATGATATTAACAGTCTCGAAGACATCGTTAAATTACCCTTTACTACAAAAACAGACTTAAGAGATAATTATCCGTTTGGTTTGTGTGCCGTACCGATGAGCCAGATAGTTCGTATACATGCTTCTTCCGGTACAACCGGTAAACCCACGGTGGTAGGATATACACGTAAAGACCTTTCCGTATGGACCGAATGTTTATCGCGCTCTTTCACCGCTTATGGGGCCGGAAACTCGGATATGTTTCAGATAGCTTACGGATATGGCTTGTTCACCGGAGGTCTGGGTGCTCATTATGGAGCAGAGAATATAGGTGCTTCGGTTATTCCCATGTCAAGCGGCAACACGGAAAAACAGATTGCGCTTATGCACGATTTTGGCTCCACTGTGTTGTGTTGTACTCCTTCTTATTCTCTTTTTATAGCAGATGCCATTAAAGATTCCGGTTTGGTGAGGAGTGATTTCAGACTAAAAATAGGAGCTTTTGGTGCCGAGCCATGGACGGAAAACATGCGCAAGGAAATAGAAGAAAAGCTGGCTATTAAAGCATACGATATCTACGGGCTGAGTGAAATAGCCGGCCCCGGTGTAGGATATGAATGTGAATGTCAGGACGGAACTCATTTAAATGAAGATCATTTTTTTCCTGAGATTATTGATCCGAAAACATTGTTACCTGTTGAACGCGGAGAAACGGGAGAATTAGTCTTTACCCATCTGACGAAAGAGGGGATGCCGTTGCTTCGTTATCGCACAAAAGATCTTACAGCTCTTCATTACGAAAAATGCAATTGCGGACGCACTTTGGTACGCATGGATCGTATCTTGGGTAGAAGTGACGATATGCTGATTATTCGAGGTGTAAATGTATTTCCTACTCAAATTGAGTCGGTTATACTTGAAATGCCCGAATTTGAGCCTCATTATTTACTAATGGTGGGCAGGGTGAATAATACGGATACAATGGAATTGAAGGTTGAAGTCCGACCTGATTTTTATTCGGATGAGATAAATAAAATGCTTGCCATGAAGAAGAAACTGGCAGCTCGTTTACAAAGCGTTCTCGGGTTGGGTGTTGATGTGAAATTGGTGGAACCGAAGAGCATAGAACGTAGTGTGGGAAAAGCCAAACGAGTGATTGATAACAGAAAACTATAATCTATTATACTTGTAATTATGGTAGCAAAACAACTTTCCATTTTCTTGGAGAACAAACAGGGACGCCTGACGGAAGTAACTCAGGTATTGGCTAAAGAAGGAATTAATCTTTCTGCTTTGTGTATTGCCGAAAATGCCGATTTTGGTATTTTGCGTGGCATAGTTTCTGATCCGGATAAAGCCTATAAAGTGTTGAAAGAGAATCATTTTGCAGTAAGCATCACCGATGTGGTAGGTATTAATTGTCCCAATATTCCGGGTGCGTTGGCTAAAGTGTTGAAGTATCTTTCCGAATCGGGAGTATTTATCGAATATATGTATTCATTTGCTAATAACGGGTCTGCCAATGTGATTATACGCCCCAATGACATGTCGAACTGCATTCGGGTACTTATGGAGAAGAAAGTGGATTTGCTGGCCGCCAGTGATTTATATAAACTATAACCAGCCTTTTGTATCATTTTTCGATAGTTGTTTTCATGGCTATTGTGCCTGAACATAACAACTAGGCTATTCTTTTCATCTGTTTAAACGCTTTTTAAGTATTAAAAAACATTGATTAATTGATTTATTCGATGTGAATAAGTAACTTTGCACAATTATTTTAAAAAAGAATGAAGAAGAATATCATTGTATATTTGCTTGCAGTCATTGTTTTTTCCTCGTGTGGAGAATATAACAAACTGTTGAAAAGTACCGATTACGAGTATCAGTATGAGGCGGCTAAAAACTACTTTGCTAAAGGGCAGTACAGCAAATCGGCTACATTGCTTAATGGGTTAATAACGATTCTGAAAGGTACCGACAAGGCCGAAGAGTCGCTTTACATGTTGGGTATGAGCTATTACAATCAGCAAGATTACCAAACGGCAGCCCAAACTTTCATTACTTATTATAATACATATCCCCGGGGCACTTTCACGGAATTAGCCCGTTTCCATACAGGCAAAGCGCTCTATTTGGATACTCCGGAGGCACGGCTCGATCAATCGGGTACTTACAAAGCTGTACAGGAATTGCAAATGTTCATCGAATACTTCCCGAAAAGTGCTAAAAAACCGGAGGCTCAGAAGATGCTTTTTGAATTGCAGGATAAATTAGTATACAAAGAATATCTTTCTGCTAAGTTATACTATAATTTGGGTAATTATATGGGTAATAATTTCTTGTCATGTGTTATTACGGCTCAAAATGCATTAAGAGATTATCCTTACACCGAGTATCGCGAGGATTTATCTATTTTGATTTTAGAATCTAAATATGAAATGGCGGTATATAGCGTAGAAGATAAGAAAATGGATCGTTATCGTGAGGCAGTTGATGAGTATTATGCTTTCGCTAATGAATTTCCTGAAAGTAAATACATGAAAGAGGCTCAGAAAATATTCAAGAATGCAAGTGAAGTAATTAAGGACTAACTAATATAAATTTATGGATTACAAAAAATCAAATGCTCCAGCGAGCACTATTACACGTGACATGATGGAATTGTGCGCTGATACTGGTAATATATATGAAACAGTTGCTATTATAGGTAAACGTTCGAACCAGATTAGTGTTGAGATTAAAAGCGATCTATCGAAGAAACTTCAGGAATTTGCTTCATATAGCGATAATTTGGAGGAGGTTTTTGAGAACAGAGAACAAATTGAGATTTCACGTTACTACGAGAAATTACCTAAGCCTAATCTTATTGCTGCTCAAGAATACCTCGAAGGAAAGATTTATTATAGAAATCCTTCAAAGGAAAAAGAAAAATTGCAATAATTACACGTTAGTTAATAATTAAGTAGTAGTCAAGTAGTAATAAAACGGAAAGTATACTTTCTGTTCTTTTGCTGTTTGACTATTTTTATTTAGAAACAAAATAACTTAGATTTTATGATTCAACGAATTCAGACTGTTTTTTTGTTGCTGGTAACTGGTTTACTTGTGGCTAGTATGTGTTTGCCTGTAGGCTACTTTGTTGCTGATGCGGTATCTTATACATTCAAACCAATGGGGCTTGAAGTGAATGGCGTTTTTCACTCCACTTGGGGCATTTTTTGTATCTTGTTACTAAGTTCAATCATATCATTTGCTACCATTTTCTTGTTTAAAAATAGAATATTGCAAATAAGGATGACCGTGTTTTGCTGTGTCTTATTGGTGGGGTATTATTTGTCCTTTCTGGCATTCATGTTTATGTTGAAGAGTGATTTAGGGACTTCTTTCCGTATATCATGGGCTTTGTGTTTTCCTTTAATCGCTATTATACTAAATTACCTTGCCATTCGCGCTATTGGTCGTGATGAGGTTATGGTAAAAGCAGCCGACCGGTTGAGATAAAAGGTAAAATAGGTTCAATCGTATATTAAGACGTAAAATGCGGAAGAATAAGACTGATCTTATTTTTCCGTATTATACGTCTTATTGTAATAAAAAGCCTGAATGGAACTACTTGGTTATATCAAACAGATAAGTAACTTTTGCTGTTAGAGTAGAGTGAGCCGAACGGGAAAAGTAATCACTTTTTGTGCTATTATAGAAATCGGATAAACCGAAATAATATCGACCTTCTATCAAGAAGTTACCTGCTTTTGTCTTTATTTCAAGTCCGGCACCACCGACAATTCCGTAGTCAAACTTGCTTTCGGCCATTTTTCCATATTGCTCATTGGTGCGGTTTGCCGGATCCCAGGAAGCACTCATGTTTTCTTTCTCATTAAGAAGAAATGCTATTTGCGGGCCCAGGTTGAGAAAGAACTGTCCACCTCGGTCTTTTCCAAAGGCCAAGTGTGCCAGAAATGGGATTTCCAAATAATTCATGTTGCGGCTATACGTATCAGTATTATCTTCTATCAGCTCGCTCCAGCCTTTTTGAGAATAGTTCAGCTCTACTTGAACGCCACAAATCATAGAGAAATATTTTTCTGAGATGTAACGGGCGGTTATTCCACCGTTGAGCCCCGTTAAGCTATTCTGTTTTATTTTGGGAGTGAATGAAACGCTGTTATAATTTACCCCTCCGTTAACTCCAATAGAAAAATTGCTGCGTTGCTCGCCCACTTGTGCTGCAACAGGGAGACTGATTGCCATAAGTAAGGCTACGCTCCATATATTAAAATTTCTTTTCAACATTCATTCAAATTATAAGTAGAGGTTTTTGGGCTATTCAAAATCCAGTTTTGTTAATGCAAAATCTTTTGAGAAATGAACAAAGAATACTTTCTTATTAACAAAGCCTCCCCAGTTATTTACTCGTTGAAATTTAAAGCCCGTTTGTATGGGAACTAAGTTTATTTTTGAGAGATTTCGTTCTAACCCGGAGCCATATTCTGACAGCCCTTTGAGAAAGAAAAACCCTGTGTCAAAGCCCAACATACCATATTTTGGGTAAGTATTGGCCATCTCTTTTGTGTACCACCTGCGATATGCATAGGTAAACCTGATAGCAGCGGGTAATAGATTATTGGTGTAGAACGAAGAATAAAAATAAGTATCGAGTTCAAAAAAGCTAGCTAGAAAATCTTTAGTGTAGGTTTGCCATTCCGGATATCCGAACAAGTGAATTTTTGCTTCAGGCATGTCCATCGCCACCTGTTTTAATTGCGGTATCAATCTGATGAGAGTAATGCTACTGCCGGAAGTGGGTATGAATATATTTTCTTTATCGGGGCGGAGAGCATTCTTTAATGCATCTTGTGTTGCATCAGCTTTTAGCGTATGTACAGGAATTGCTTTGTCCTTAAGTGCCTGCCTTAGTCCTTTTATAAATTCGACTTTATCTTTTTCTATGCCCGTTGTTTCCATAATAATAATGTTGGCGTTCGGAAATTGACGAATAAAGTGTTCATAAACCTCTGAGTATAGATAAGACTGTGGAGTATTTATTTGATATACAGATGGATTTTGGAATACTTCGCTGTCTTTTGAGGTAAATGGAATGACCAGACGAATGTTATTTTTCTTAGCAAATGATGCCAATGGATCGATGTGTTCCTGATAAAGAGGACCAAATATGATATCCATATCTTTCATTTCTTTTTTTTGCAGAATGGGGTTTATTGAGGTGTTTTCGTCGCCGGAATCATACGTGTACAGATCAATGGAAAAGCCCGTACGCTTCAAACTATCTATTGCCATTAGAAAACCTTCATAATATTCTACCATCCGGGCCGACTCGTTTTTTTTGTCGCCATTAAGCATAAATGGCAGAATTACAGCTGCTTTTATAGTTCCTAGCTTACGCGTTTTGTTTTTATTGGCACTAAACAGCTCATTGTTACTCGGTGGCGTAGCCTCTTTGTCCTGTTGCTCCATACCGACTGGTTTGGCATAAGGAATACATAAATATTTTCCTTTTTCTAATTTATTCTCTTTTAATTCAGGATTAGCAGCTATTAACTCTTGCTCGGTAATATTGTAACTATGGCTGATGCTGAAAATAGTTTCTCTTCGTTTTATCTTATGCATGTCTCTGCAGTTTGACTTTACGGCAGGTTGAATGGTTGGTTCCGTGGGAAATGGATGCTCCTTTTCGGATGCTGTTTCTGATTCTTCTCCCGTTGGTATGCGAATAACGGTTCCTGTTTGAAAGTTTTGAGCACTAAGTCCGGGATTTGCACTGCATATAGCATCCGCGGAAACTTTATACATAAGTGTGAGCCTATATAATGTTTCGCCACTCTTGATTGTGTGAAAGACTTCTCCTTTTTGAGTCGATTTGTTTTGTGGTATCTTAAGCGTTTCTCCTGCATAAATTTTATCTTCGCAACCCGGATTTAGATTGATAATATCGGCTTTGCTGACACCGTACATGCTTGAAATAGAATATAGATTTTGTCCTTTTTCAATGGTGTGAAGGAAATAAGAACTGTTTTCTTGTGCCGAAACTACTGAATAACAGAAGTTTAAAACAAACAATAAAATGGTTATCTTACCTATTAGTCTCATCAATAATTTATTTATATGTTATTCTAATTTTACAATAATATTTATCTCCTGCTATATTAACCGATTGTCTACCTTTATAAATTCGCGATAGGTGGTTAAGTGCACAGGAACATTTATTGCAGGCAAAGGTACAAATAATGTCATATATTTGCACAATATATTGAGTTAAGAAAATAATAATGTGGTTTTAAAACCTTTTTTCGCATGGAAACATTAATTTTGCAGGAATTATGGTTTTGCAAGCACTACGTTCATAGAGCAAAAGGTGCATAAGAAAATTATAAATAAAAACATACGTAAGGTAGGTAAATAGCTTAAGAGAAGATATGCAGGAAACAGAATATATAAACGTATACGGTGCGCGTGTACATAATTTAAAAGACATTGATGCGGAAATACCCCGCAATAGTTTGACCGTAATAACAGGATTGAGCGGAAGTGGAAAATCGTCTTTGGCTTTTGATACGATATTTGCTGAGGGACAACGCCGCTACATAGAAACATTTTCTTCTTATGCCCGTAACTTCCTAGGAAATCTGGAACGTCCGGATGTAGATAAGATAACCGGATTGAGCCCTGTTATTTCTATCGAGCAGAAAACGACAAATAAGAATCCTCGTTCAACAGTTGGTACTACAACGGAAATTTATGACTACTTACGTCTGCTTTTTGCCCGTGCAGGTGAAGCTTATTCTTACCTGTCCGGTGAAAAGATGGTGAAGTACACGGAAGAGCAGATTATCGATTTGATTCTGAAAGATTATAGAGGGAAGAAAATTTATATGCTGGCTCCTTTAGTGCGCACCAGAAAAGGACATTACAAGGAATTATTTGAACAAGTAAGGAAGAAAGGATATCTGCATGTGCGGGTGGATGGTGAAGTGCGTGAAATAATGCACGGTATGAAGCTGGACAGATATAAGAATCACGACATTGAAGTCGTGATAGACAAAATGATTGTGGGCGAGAAAGATGATAAACGGTTGAAACAAAGTGTTGCTACGGCCATGCGCCAGGGAGACGGTTTGCTGATGATTCTCGATATGCAGACGGAAAGTATCCGTCATTACAGCAAACAACTGATGTGCCCTACTACCGGGTTATCATACAAAGAACCTGCTCCACATAACTTTTCTTTTAATTCGCCGCAAGGTGCGTGTCCTAAATGTAAAGGACTGGGTGTTATCAACCAGATAGATGTAGATAAAATAATACCTGATAAGACGGTTTCTATTCATGACGGTGCAATTGTACCGTTAGGGAAGTACAAGAATTCAATGATATTCTGGCAAATAGCAGCTTTACTCGAGAAATATGATTCGACGCTGAAGACAGCTATTTCGGAACTTCCGGAAGATGCTATTGATGAAATCTTATATGGATCGGATGATCGAATTAAAATTAAAAGTTCATTGATAGGGACTTCCTCCGATTACTTTGTGACTTACGAAGGGGTAGTTAAATATGTTCGGATGTTACAAGAAAAAGATGCTTCGGCTACAGCACAGAAGTGGGCGGAACAGTTTGCCCGAACCACCGTTTGCCCGGAATGTAATGGCGCTAAACTGAATAAAGAGGCCTTACATTTTCGTATTCATGATAAGAATATCCATGATCTTTCGGCAATGGATATATCTGAGCTCTACGAATGGTTGCTACATGTAGAGGATTATTTGTCGGAGCAACAAAAGAAAATAGCAGTCGAAATATTAAAGGAAATACGTACTCGTTTAAAGTTCCTCTTAAATGTGGGGCTGGATTATCTTTCACTCAATCGTGCTTCGGCCAGTCTGTCGGGAGGAGAGAGCCAGCGTATCCGACTGGCTACGCAAATTGGTTCGCAGCTGGTGAATGTGCTTTATATTCTGGATGAACCGAGTATCGGGCTTCATCAGCGAGATAATCTTCGTTTGATTAATTCACTGAAAGAGTTACGTGATATGGGTAATTCTGTGATTGTGGTGGAGCATGATAAAGACATGATGCTTGCTGCCGATTATATAATTGACATGGGCCCTAAAGCCGGACGCTTAGGTGGGGATGTTGTCTTTTCAGGAACTCCGCAAGAAATGTTGCAGACGGAAACGCTTACTTCAAAATATCTTAACGGACAGGCAAAGATAGAGATACCTGCTAAACGTAGGCCAGGCAATAAGAAATCATTGTGGCTGAGAGGAGCCAAAGGTAATAATCTGAAGAGCGTGGATGTGGAATTCCCATTGGGGAAATTAATTTGTGTTACGGGTGTGTCCGGTAGTGGTAAATCGACTCTGATTAATGAAACGTTGCAGCCGATTCTGTCACAGAAGTTTTATCGCTCATTACAAGATCCTTTGGAGTACGAATCGATAGATGGATTAGAAAATATAGATAAGGTCGTTAATGTGGATCAGTCTCCTTTGGGCCGTACGCCACGATCCAATCCGGCTACCTATACAGGTGTGTTTTCTGATATACGAAATTTGTTTGTTGTTCTTCCGGAAGCTAAGATACGCGGATATAAGCCGGGACGTTTTTCTTTTAATGTTTCCGGTGGTCGTTGTGAAGCCTGTTCGGGCAACGGCTATAAAACGATTGAAATGAATTTTCTGCCGGATGTGTATGTTCCCTGTGAGGTATGCCATGGCAAACGCTATAACCGCGAAACGCTTGAAGTTCGCTTCAAAGGGAAATCAATAGCCGATGTGTTGGATATGACTATTAACCAAGCAGTGGAATTCTTTGAAAACGTGCCGCAAATATTGAATAAGATTAAAGTTATTCAGGAAGTGGGATTGGGATATATCAAGTTGGGGCAATCGTCTACAACACTTTCAGGAGGCGAAAGCCAGCGTGTAAAACTCGCAACGGAGCTTTCGAAGCGTGATACGGGTAAAACTCTATATATACTCGACGAACCGACTACCGGACTTCATTTTGAAGATATTCGTGTATTGATGGGTGTTCTGAATAAACTGGTGGATAAAGGTAATACGGTCATTGTTATTGAGCATAATCTGGATGTTATTAAAATGGCCGACCATATTATTGATATTGGTCCCGACGGAGGAAAGGGAGGCGGAGAGTTGCTAAGTGTAGGTACGCCGGAAAAAGTAGCTGAAAGTAAGAAGGGGTATACTCCACTTTTTTTGCGTGAAGAACTCGGGCTATAAATTCTATTGTTATGAAGATAAATAAAACCAATGCTGCCAGATTATTGGACAAAGAAAAGATTTCGTATGAACTGATTCCGTATGAAGTGAATGAAAATGATTTAAGTGCTATTCATGTAGCAGCCAATCTGGGAGAGAATATTGATCAGGTATTTAAAACATTAGTGCTACAGGGGGATAAAAACGGTTATTTTGTTTGTGTCATTCCGGGAGATAAAGAAGTAAATCTAAAAATGGCAGCGAAAGCATCAGGCAATAAAAACTGTGATATGATTCCGATGAAAGAGTTATTACCTGCTACGGGTTATATCCGCGGGGCATGTTCGCCAGTAGGTATGAAAAAACATTTTCCTACCTATATTCATCAAAGTTGTTTGAACTACCCGTATATTTATGTTAGTGCAGGCCAACGGGGCTTACAAATCAAAATTGATCCGAATGAATTAATAAAGGTGGTGAAGGCGGAAGTTTGTCCTCTTTTTGAAGTATAAATCTATCGAAAAGTATATATTTGCAGGAAATATGTTTTTTTAATATTTATTTTCGCTAATGTATTAATTCAAAAATGATAGTTTATGTTTGACAAACACCCTAAAGGATTATTATCTGCTGCCCTGGCTAATCTGGGCGAGCGATTTGGTTTTTATACCATGATGGCGATTTTGGTTCTTTTTCTTCAGGCTAAATTTGGTTTGAGTGGTAATGATGCCGGGCTAATTTATTCCGTTTTTTATTTCTCCATTTACATACTTGCCTTTGTTGGCGGTGTGATAGCCGATAAAACACGTAATTACAAGGGAACAATCTTGGCAGGGCTCATTGTGATGGCATTCGGGTATCTGATGTTGGCCATTCCTACTCCGACTCCTGTTTCGGATAAAGCATTTTTCCTTACTGTCACTTGTATAGGTTTGTTTGTTATTGCTTTTGGAAATGGTCTTTTTAAGGGTAATCTGCAGGCGCTTGTAGGGCAAATGTATGATAATGATAAATATTCCGGTTTAAGAGATTCCGGTTTCTCGCTTTTTTATATGTTCATTAATGTAGGAGCCATTTTTGCTCCTTTTGCAGCAGTAGGCGTTCGTAGCTGGTGGCTTTCACTCCATGGATATGTTTATAATGCCGATCTGCCCGCTTTGTGCCATGGTCAGTTAGGCGGAACATTATCCCCTGAAGCATCTACATTATTTGCGAATCTGGCAGCTAAAGTATCAGCTTCTCCTGTTTCCAATCTTTCTGCTTTTGCTGCCGATTATTTGAATGTATTTACCACCGGCTTTCATTATGCATTTGGGGTCGCTATTTTAGCCATGTTACTTTCACTGGTCATTTATCTGGTTAATAAAAAGAGATTCCCGGACCCTGCTAATAAAGAATTAAGGAAGGCATCGGAGAGCGTTACTGAAATGGATGTAAAAGAGGTTAAGCGACGTATGTATGCTCTTTTTGCTGTTTTTGGAGTGGTTATATTTTTCTGGTTTTCATTTCATCAGAATGGTTTAACGTTGACTTATTTTGCTAAAGAATATACCAATCTTTCTCTTTTTGGCATGAATATTACGGCCGAACTATTTCAGACTCTGAATCCGTTCTTTGTTGTATTTCTTACTCCTGTTATTATGGCGCTCTTTGCAGCGCAGCGTGCTCGCGGCAAAGAGCCGTCGACACCCCGGAAAATTGCTATCGGAATGGGAATTGCGGCTTTGGCATTTGTCGTGATGGCTGTAGGTTCCTATTTTAGTCACCTGCCTTTGCATAAGGAGGTTCTTACTCTGGGTACTTCTCCGGTAAAAGTTACTCCGTTTTTATTGATGTTTACTTACTTAATGCTAACGGTAGCCGAGTTATATATTTCACCTTTGGGCATCTCTTTCGTTTCGAAAGTGGCACCTCCTAAGTATCAGGGGATTATGCAAGGAGGTTGGCTGGGCGCAACAGCTATTGGAAATCAATTGTTGTTTATAGGTGCGGTTCTTTATGATTCTATTCCTATTTGGCTTACGTGGACTGTATTTGTTGCAGCTTGTAGTTTCTCCATGATTATCATGTTCTCCATGCTAAAGTGGCTTGAAAAAGTAGCAAAATAGAAGAGTCGGGTAATAGAAATAATTTTAAAAATAGAGATGAAAAAAGGGGGTTGATGGTCTTATTGGCTATCTGCCCCTTTTATTTATTTTGTTTTATTAAGAATTGAAATCCTAATTAATGAGGATTGTGGGTGAACATTGAATGCTGTACTTTTGCAAGCAAAATAGATAAAGAAAAATGAGAGCTTTTACCGTATTGGCATTATTGTTGTTTTGTGTTTATTCAGAAGCGTCTGTTGTACCGTCGGATTCCACTACCCGCTATCCGGTTATGCTTAAAGAAGTTGTGGTTACTTCTTCTAAAGAAAAAAAGAATCTTAGAGAAATTCCGGCCTCCGTTTCGGTTATGTCTGCTCTTGATCTTCAAAACAAGAACATAATGGATGCGAAGGATATCAGTGCTTATATTCCTAATTTTTATTTGCCTGATTTTGGTTCTAAACTAACCTCACCGGTTTATATACGCGGAATCGGTTCACGACAGGATACTCCTTCTATCGGGCTGTATGTAGACGGTGTACCTTTTTTCTCGAAATCTCTTTTTGATTTTGATATGAATGAGGTGAATAAGATCGAAATACTTCGGGGGCCGCAAGGAACACTTTACGGGCGTAATACCATGGGAGGAATAATCAATGTATATACTAAAAATCCACTTGACTATCAGGGGCTTAATTATAAACAGACAGTAGGGAACTATGGACAAACTCAGTTCTCGGGTAGCTACTACGGCAAAGCCAGTCAAACAATGGGTTATTCCGTTTCAACGAACTATAAACATAACGATGGCTTTTTTGTAAACGACTATACCGGTAGTAAAGCGGATAATATGAATATGGTTTCCAGCAAAGCTAAACTACAATGGAGGGCCTCTTCAAGGCTGGAAGCGAACTTATCTGTGAATTATGAATACACCGACCAGGGCGGATATCCGTATGGCTTGATCGATGCCGAAACAGGGAAAGTGGATGATGTGGATTACAATAATTATAGTTCATATCGTCAGGGTGTGCTAACCAGTGGTTTAACGTTAAACTATTCGTTTGAGCACTTCCTGCTTCAATCGGTTACTGCTTACCAAAACCTGGACGACAGGCAGGCTATTGACCAGGATTTCACCGAAGCTCCTCTTTATTTTGTTACTCAAACCCAGCAGCAGCATCTTCTTTCTCAGGAAGTTGAGATGCGTTCGTCGGGGAATAAACATTATAATTGGCTGAATGGGGTATTTGGCTTTTATCAGAAGAATGACAGGACGGTAAAAGTGGCTTCGGTAGAAAAAGGGTATAAAGAACCTGACTATGGTATTGCTGTATACCATCAATCAACTTTAAAAGATTTGTTGATTCATCATTTGTCTTTAACGGCAGGACTTCGTTTCGACTTTGAAAGAGCCCGACAAGACTATACTTCGTGGACTGTGAGTGATAGCCAAAAAGAAGAAACACAACGATTGAATGATGGCAAGAGTTTTACTCAAATAACACCTAAGGTTTCTCTGCAATATCAGTTTACCCCTCGAAATATGGTCTATGTAACAACGACAAAGGGTTACAAAACAGGAGGTTTCAATACAACTTTCAGCTCGGAAGAGGAGCGTACTTTTTCTCCGGAATACAGTTGGAATTATGAAATAGGAAGTCATTTTTCTATTTTAGATGGCAGAATATACGGTGATATGGATTTGTTTTATATCGACTGGGATCATCAACAAATCTCTCATCCATTGGCAACAGGAAAAGGAACAATGCTGACTAATGCAGGGAAATCGTATAGTAAAGGAGTTGAATTGACGCTCAACGGAAGGGTAAACAGTGCACTGAACCTTCAACTAAGTTATGGATATACGAAGGCAAAATTTAAAACGTATCTTTATGGTGATAAAGATTACTCGGGAAATTATATTCCCTATGTGCCTAATCAAACTTTAATGGTGGGAGGAGATTATATGCTCAGGCTGCACTCTGTATATGTTGATCGTTTATTGTTTTCGGCCCAGTACGTAGGTACCGGGAAACATTACTGGAATGATGATAATTCAGTAAGACAGGGATTCTACGGGGTGCTTAACGGTAAGGTTTCGGCAACGAAAAAGAACCTGACTGTCGATTTATGGATAAAAAATGCTACTTCAAGAGATTATATGGCATACTACCTCAACTCATTGGGTAATAATTTTGCGCAGAAAGGTAAACCGCTTACCTTTGGCACTACAATATCAATTGCATTATAATAATCAGAAACTCGAATGGCCGATAAACAGTTTGGTAAACTATCAACGTTTTTTTCTTTATACATTGCACAATCGGTGCCAATGAGCCTTTTCAGCACATTACTTCCCGTGCTGATGCGGCAGGATAATTTTTCACTCACGGCTATCGGAATGCTTCAACTGATTAAACTTCCCTGGATTGTAAAGTTCCTGTGGGCACCTTTGGTTGATAGAAAAACATCCGGACTTGGCTCTTATAAACGCTGGATTTTCTCTTCGGAAGCCGTTTATGCATTTCTCATACTTATGCTTGCTTTTCTCGACTTGAAAGCTGATTTTAAGCTTGTGTTATTACTTATCATCTTATCATTTATAGCTTCGGCCACGCAAGATATAGCTACTGATGGGATGACAACACTCTCCTTCAAAAAGAAAGAAAGGAGCCGTGGAAATAGCATGCAAAGTATGGGCAATTTTGCCGGATCTTTAGTAGGAGGCGGGTTACTTCTTATATTATATAAATATACGGGTTGGACGGTGATGTTATTGGGGCTCTCTGCCTTTGTGCTGGTGATGGTTCTTCCTTTGGCCTTTTATCACGACCACACATTTGTATCACGGGCCGGGCGTGTACCTATCGGTATGAAAGATTTGTTCCTCTTCTTTCGTCAACGCCGCATTGGTTCGCAATTAACTTTTCTTCTTCTATTTAACTCCGGTTTGATAGGAACGCTGGCTATGATGAAACCCTGGTTGGTAGACCTTGGCTATCCTATAGCCAACATAGGTTTAATGTTTAGTATCTTCGGCTCTCTATGTGGTTGTTTGGGGTCTTATGTCAGCGGATACATCATTAGGAGATGGGGGCGAGGGCGTGCGGCAGCTTTATTTGCTTTTTGCATATTAGGAACTACGCTTCTGTTTTTTCTGCTTTCAAAATTAGGCACACTAACCGATGTGTCATTATACATCGGTATATTTTGTTTGTGGTGCACCTACGGGCTTTCTACCGTATTGATCTATACGGTGGCTATGGATTACGTGCGAGTGGGCAGAGAAGGTACAGACTTTACATTACAAATTGTAATCATGCATCTGGGTAGCGTTATAATAGCTGTAGGAAGTGGTAAACTAGCCGATAAGATGGGATATAGCACGTTATTTGTGGCGGAAGCCGCACTGGCATTACTCTCTTTTATTTATATCTGGATGTATTTTAAAAAAATATTGCGTGTATGAACTCTGATTTGCTTTTAAAATATAATGTTCCTACTCCCCGTTATACCAGTTATCCTCCGGCTAATTATTTTCATGAAGGATTTACGGCTGATGATTATCGTGAGGCTGTAGTTTCTTCTAATCAGGTTCGCCCCGAGAATATATCATTCTACATACATATTCCATTTTGTCCCCGCTTGTGCTATTATTGCGGATGTAATTCCTATCCGATGGCAAAGGCTGATATAGTTTCTGCCTATGTAGATGCGGTGAAGAAAGAGATAATGCACTTACTGCCACTGATCGATAAGAATCGAAAAATATCTCAGATACATTATGGTGGCGGAACGCCTACCGCTATTCCGTTGCATTACCTAAAAGAGATTAACGAGCTGCTTTTATCGTCGTTTTCATGTATTGAACATCCGGAGATTGCTATTGAATGCCATCCGGGTTATCTGAATGAAGCGCATTGGCTGCAGTTGGTTGAAGCCGGATTTAACAGATGTAGCATTGGCGTTCAGGATTTTAATACTGAAGTACTTCGTATAGCCAATCGCGTTCCCGCACTTCTGCCGATGGAAGATATCTTTTCTATCTTGCGCGAGCATCAGGTTTCGGTTAATCTTGATTTTATTTATGGACTGCCACAGCAAACGGTTGGTGAATTTGTAGGAACCATAGAAAAAGCTATTTCTTTAAGACCCGACAGATTGGTTACTTTCTCATACGCTCATGTGCCATGGGTGAATAAAAATCAGTTACTGCTCGAGAAAGCCGGATTACCTTCTGCCGAAGATAAAAGAGCAATGTATAGTGAAGCGAAAAAGGTTCTTACTGCTGCGGGATACATGCCTGTTGGGCTCGATCATTTTGTATTGCCGGATGATTCGTTGAATATCGCACTGCAAAAAGGCTTGCTTCATCGCAACTTTCAAGGATATTGTACACGCACTACTACAGGGCAGGTATATGCTTTCGGGGTTACAGCAATCAGTCAGCTGGCTACTGCTTATAGTCAGAATACCCGTGATATAGGCGGTTATATAAAGACTGTGGCCGACGGACAGATGCCCGTGATGCGGGGATACTCACTCAACACACAAGAGCAGTTGGCGCGTGAGATTATAACAACACTGATGTGTAATAACCGAATGAACTGGCAGGAGCTATCTGAGCATTTGGGTATGGAGATTGATGCCCTAAAGAAAGACATATCTTATGATCCCGCAGTATTGGAAGAGATGGCGGCTGACGGTATAATAACTTATAGTCCCGAAGAAATTAACATAACACAGGAAGGATCGCTTTACGTGAGGAATGTAGCGGCAGTCTTTGATCCGTTGATGCGGAACGGAAATGCTAAGATGTATTCAAAACCGGTATAAAAATAGATACTACGGGTTATTTCATAATAAGATAAAAGGCTAGGATAATGGATCGAAATGTAGATGTAGTTGTTATAGGGGCAGGTATCACCGGCTTAACCACTGCTTTTTTACTGATAGAAAAAGGAATGAGTGTACTTCTACTGGAAAAGAGCGACCGGGTAGGAGGGCAGTTGCATACCATTAATGACGATGGATTTATCTTTGAATCGGGACCTAACACAGGCGTTGTGTCTAATATGGATGTGGTGCGGTTATTCCAAAAACTAGGTGATGCATGTACTCTGGAAACAGCGCGTAAAGAATCTAAAATTCGCCTTATCTGGAAGAATGGAAAATTTCACTCCCTACCCGGCGGACTGGGGGAAGCGATAGGAACCCCATTATTCTCCTGGTATGACAAAATAAGAATTTTATTCGAACCTTTTCGTCGTAAAGGAAATGATCCTTTAGAAAGTATAGCCTCGCTTACCCGTCGCAGGCTGGGAAAGTCTTATCTGGACTATGCCGTCGATCCTTTTGTGTCTGGGGTGTATGCCGGGAATCCCGACAAGCTTGTAACCCGTTTTGCCATGCCTAAGCTCTATCAGTTAGAACACAACTACGGTAGCTTTATTCGTGGAGCAATTAAAAGACATCCGGCTCTGGCAGAGGAAAAACGAAGCGGAATATCTAAAGAAGTATTTTCTGTTAAAGGTGGATTTGAGAATCTGGCAAAGGCTTTACAATCTAAGATAACAGATCAATGCATTTTGCTATCTTCCGGAGAACTCAGTGTTTCTTCTGCAAGCGATGGTGGCTGGATAACAGAGGTTCCCGTAACCGGCATGCGCATTTTCTCTAAACAGGTTATATCTACTGTTCCGGCCTATGCCTTACCCTCATTACTGCCTTTCGTGGAGAAGAAGTGGATGAATCCCATTGCTTCGTTGACTTATGCACCTGTGGTACAAGTTGGCGTTGGTATGAAAGATGGTCGCCGGATTCCGCTGGCTTTTGGCGGATTAATTCCTTCGAAAGAACAAGAACGGTTGCTGGGTATCCTTTTTACCTCTTCATGTTATGACGATAGAGTGCCCGAAGGCGGTGCGGCACTTGCCTTCTTTGCCGGAGGGATGAAGCATCCGGATATGGTAAAGTTTACCGATGAGCAAGTGAAAGAGTTGGTAACTGACGGACTTCATCGTATGCTGGGCTATCCCGTTGGCACGCAACCCGATAAAATGTATATCTTTCGGCATCAACGGGCCATCCCTCAATACGAAGCTGATAGCGAATGTCGTCTCAATGCTATTGATCATCTTCAAACAATATATCCCGGTTTAATCCTTGCCGGCGGCATTCGTGACGGTATAGGCATGGCCGACCGGATAAAACAGGCCACCCGTATTGCAGAAGAAATAGCAGGCTAATTTCTTCGTTTACTTATTTCACTCTTCTATTAAGTTGGTTATTCGCTTTTTCCGGCTTTGATTTGCCAACTCTTTTACCTGTTGTACTGGCTTTTTTGCTGTCCTTCTTAAGAAAAGCAGGCGATTTGTCGGGTATTTGTTTCATGACAATATATTGTTATTAGGGTTGTATGTACTATTAATAGACCTTTCTATACTTAGTTTGTACTCGTGAAGATGGGTACAAACGTCTTGTTTTAGCGTCTATCTAAATAGAATTGGGAACAAATATACAAATTATAATGATTGACGGACGATTAAAATGGTGCCGCATTCTATCGGCTTTATCACTTTTGTTTGCATGCGTAGTTGCAGGAAGTGCACAAAATAAGATTCCGGTAACTGAAAGACATTATCTATCAGGACATGGAGCTGATGATATGGTACAGTGGAATTTCTTTTGTACAGGAGGTCGAAATTCGGGCAAGTGGACTAAGATAGGAGTCCCTTCGTGCTGGGAATTACAGGGCTTTGGTAAGTTTCAGTAAAGAAAAGGCTGCCTGCTGATGTGATATCAGAGGGCAGCCTTTATTGTTTTTTGCATTTGGTCAATAATGTGTAACCGGTTGTCACAATTATTTGCCGGGGCATCTCTGCGCGATTAGTTTTGAAAGAAAAAACATTATGTGCAGAATTTATTTTTGGTTTATGTTATCTTTTCTTGTGGTGCCAATGTCTATTGCTCAATCAGTAGTGTCTGTATCGGGACGAGTACGAATAGAGCATAATATTCCGGCGGAGGGAGCAACTATATCGGTGATTGCTCAACGTGATTCTTCTTTTATTTGCGGCACGGTAGCTGATAGCTCCGGACAGTTTTTTGTCGGGAAATTAACTCCGGCAGATTATTTACTACGGATTTCGATGGTTGGCTATGTGAAACAATATCTATCCGTACATCTTCAGAATAAACAATCTCTGAACCTCGGAGAAGTGCAACTAAGAACGGATGTACACCAATTATCTACAGTGCTGATAACAGCACAGGCTCCTCCTGTTGAACTGCATGCGGCCAAAATGACCATTAATGTGGGCTCATCTGCCTTGCGCAGTCAGGGAAGTATGTATGATGCATTGCTTACTTTACCCGGGGTTGTGGTAAATGGTGACGGAGATGTGTTTTTGAACGGTCAGCGGGGAGTAAGTGTGTTGATAGACGGCAAACAGACTTATCTTAGTGGCCAGGAACTTGTAAGTCTGTTAAAATCTACTCCGGCAAGTTCTGGCGATAAAATAGATTTGATTACTCATCCTTCTTCCCGCTATGATGCCAGTGGCAATTCCGGTATTATAGACATACACATGAAGAAGCTTAAAATACAAGGAGAAAATCTTTCTTTTTATACGAATTACAGTCAGGGTAAATATGGAAAAGGGTCCGGAGGATTTTCCTTTAACAGGAGGGAAGGGTTTCTGAATCTCTACCTAGATTATTCTTACTATCAGGGTAAAGACTTCAATAACTTAAAAATTGATCGCGCTTCCGGTAATCCTATTGATGCCGATGACCCGCTGGTAAACCAACACCAAAGCTCTTATCGCAAATTCAGTAATACGAATCATTATTTACGCACCGGAGCCGATTTTTATATTTCTCCGAGCACTACGCTGGGTGTTTCTGCTTATGTAAATTCCTCTGATAATGGAACAAAAGGGACTATGAATTCTTATTTTCGTGGTTTTTCTCAGCAACCGGATTCTACGCTTGGTACCCGGAACATAAGTGATAAGAGTAGATTGAACTATTCTGCCGGCGTAACTTTTTCTCATCGCATAGATACGTTGGGGAAATCTATTGATGCTTCCTTTGATTATTTGTATTATAATTATACGGAGAAACAGAAACAATATAATTCATATACAAACAGGAACGGAGTATGGGAAAAAGGCGACACGTTGAGAGGAGATATGAATGGGGGGATCGACCTCTATACGGCACAAATTAATCTGAATTTTCCGGTCAATAAGCAGTGGTCGTTTTATGGGGGCCTGAAATCTTCATTTGTTTCTATTGATAATGCTGCCGGATATGACAATGCCGTGCTTGGACAATGGAGGAAGAATGACGCCCTTAGTCATTCTTTTATATATGATGAAAATATTAATGCAGCTTATATTCAATGCGATGCAAAGTGGAACAGATTATCCCTTGAGGCAGGATTACGTTTGGAAAATACACAGATAAGCGGGCGGCAATCAGGAGAAGGAGCCGAGCGTGATTCTTCTTTCTCAAGCAATTACACCCGCCTTTTTCCCACTATCTTACTTCAGTATGGTCTTCCCAGTAATAGTAGCCTCTCTGTTTCGTATGGCAGGCGGATAGTGCGCCCCAATTATGGTGACTTGAATCCGTTTATCTACATTCACGATAAATACACCTATGAGCAGGGAAATACGAAGTTGAAGCCTGAAATGTCTGACAATATAGAGTTATCTTATATTTTCAGGGGATTGATTAAAACCACGCTTTTTTTTACGCATACCGATGACGTCATTGCTAAGAGTTATTTTACAAGAGAGAACAAGCGGGTATATATTTCTCCTGAAAATCTGTCTTCGGCCGTAAGCGCGGGAGTGCGTCTGGGTACCGGTAATATTTCTCTGGCCGCTTTTTGGGAAATTAATACGTATGCTTCCTTTATGTACAATAACTATCACTGGTCTCTCGAAGGGCAGGTGGGCAAAAACAAACGGATAACTCCGATAGGAGGTCTTACTAATATGTTTAAACTTGGCGGAGGTTATTCGGCAGAACTTACGGTTTCGTACAATGGGCGAATGGCATACGGGCAGGCCATTTTGCATCCGATGTGTCTGGTCGGGGCAAGTATTCAAAGGAAGATATTCAAAGAGAAAGGTACGATGCAACTATATGCGCGCGATATATTTGCGTCTTATCGGAATAAAACGGATATTCTTACAAACGCACAAACAGCTTACGCGTGCGAGCGCCAAGATTACACCATGGTTGGTTTCTCTTTCTCTTATCGGCTTAGCAAAGGACACGAATCGAAAGATTTGCGACGGAAAAATAGTATAGATGAAAGCAAAAGAATAAATTTGTAGATCTTATTTATAATACGTTGCACAATGAGAACATTGTATAGATGGATATCACCTCCCGTACTGGCTATTTTACTGCTTCTGGGAATTCGCCTGGTTACGGACGTTCCCCAGCACTATCGCTTTTGGGAGAGCTCATTTACAATGCATCTTCAGGAGTTCTTTTTTGCCATTCTGGCTTCATACATTTTCGATTTCATGCTGCGCCTTGTGATGATTCACAATCAGAAAAAGAGAGAGAGTTGGAAGCGCAAGAATTTGTTCATTGAATATGCACAACTGGTGCTTGTGGTGGTCTTGATACTAAATCCGGTTGTAGCGATTA
The DNA here is from genome assembly GCF_963677715.1 of uncultured Bacteroides sp. NCBI lineage: Bacteria > Pseudomonadati > Bacteroidota > Bacteroidia > Bacteroidales > Bacteroidaceae > Bacteroides > uncultured Bacteroides sp. The sequence goes on along the minus strand of NZ_OY782495.1, from coordinate 383,388 downwards.
TACACTATTTTACAAACGAGGGATACGGCGCGGATGCTTTTGTAATAGCCAATGTGGTAGGCATTCTTCTCCTTTCATTGTATTATACCGTTGTCCGTAGTGATAAAATATCCGAAGATTATGCGGCGCAACGCCTGCAACTGGAGAAGATGAAAAACGATCAGTTGCAGACAGAACTGAAGTTTCTGAAGTCACAGTATCATCCGCATTTCTTGTTTAACGCACTTAATACCGTATATTTTCAGATAGATGAAAAGAATGAAGCACCTCGTCGTACATTGGAGATGCTTTCTGACTTATTGCGTTATCAGCTTTATGGTGCGAATAAGCAGGTAACCATGCAACAGGAAATTGATTATTTGAAAACATATATCGGCTTGCAGACGCTTCGCATGAGCGAACGTTTGCAACTTACTACCTTCTTCGACCCCGCATTGAGCAATCTTGAAGTACAGCCGCTTCTTTTTTTGCCTTTGGTAGAAAATGCATTCAAATATGCAGGTGGAGATTATCGCATCGATATAGACGCGAGAGCAGAAGGTAATAAGATTATCTTTAAAATAGAAAACTCCATTCCTTTGCATGCTCCTGCTTCCCGGCCGGACAAACAAGGCATCGGGCTCGAAAATCTGAAAAGAAGGCTCGATCTTTTGTATGCGGGCAAGTATGTATTTGAGGTGGGTAGGAGAGAGACGTTTTTTGTTGTAAAACTGATAATTGAAGTGAAAAAGGATGAACATTAAAAGTGTAATTACCGATGACGAACCGGTGGCCCGAAAAGGATTGCAGTCGTACGTGGAGCGGGTAGATTTCCTGGAACTGGCGGGCGTGTGCGAGGATGCCATTCAGTTGAATGCATTACTCAAAACGCAAGCCCTCGATTTGTTATTTCTGGATATAGAGATGCCTTACCTTTCGGGGCTGGATTTGTTATCTACGCTGAATAATCCGCCTAAAGTAATCATCACTTCGGCCTATGAGCAGTATGCACTAAAGGGTTACGAACTCGATGTAACCGATTATTTGCTTAAGCCTATCTCCTTTGAACGTTTCTTTAAAGCAGTAAATAGAGTACACGATATATTACAGAAAGAGACCCAACCGACCACTGAAGATTTTCTTTTTGTAAAGTGCGACAAACAGATGCGGAAGGTTTTCCTGAAAGATATTCTTTTCATAGAGGGCTTGGAAAACTATATCAGCATTTATACTCCTACGGAGAGGTTGTTGGTGCACTCTACTATGAAACGTATTGCCGGGGCGCTGCCGGGTAATGTGTTTATGCAAACACATAAATCGTATATTGTTAATGTGGAGTGCGTTAGTATGGTAGACGGAAATATGCTATGCATCGGGGAACATAAAATTCCCATTGGCCGCAATCTGCGCGATTCGGTTTTCAAAAGTATTCTTAAAAACACTCTTTGACGTCTTACTAAATCATTTAATTCTGCGTATAGTAGCTTTCTCTTATTCTGCTATCTTAATTATTTATGCATCAAAACAATGCACCGTATAAAATATTTCTTTAAATTTGAACGCTTACTCATTCTTACTCTGAGAATCGCAGCAAACAGGAATATGAAGTATGATTGTTTAGACTTTAAATTAAATAGGCAGTAAAGGCAATTTCAATGAAAAACAGAATTAACTCCACTATTATCGGGATAATACGGCTCATTCAAAAACCGATTGTATCCAAAATCACTTTGTTGGCCCTCGGCTTTATGTCGACGGCATGGTTCCTTATCCGGGTGATACCCAAACCTCAACGTGCCACTTATCCTTGCATGAGGGCATCTGCACCAATGATGTCGGCTTTTGTTATTTATCTTCTTACGTTCTTTAGTTCCGTCACCGCATTTCGTGCCGCGCGCAAGCATTTTGCCCGTGCCCGCTATCTTTATGCCACACTTTTTCTCTGTCTGGCTTTGTTTTGTACGGGCTTGTTCTTCTTTGGTAGTCCCACAAAGATGTATGCCAAAGCAATGAACTCGCTATTTATTGAAGTTAACAAGCCGATAGGCGTTGCCAAAGGCATCTTCCCGGGGCGCGTGGCGTGGGCTCACAACCCGAAAGCTGCGCAATGGGATGGAACTACGGGCTATTGGTGGGATGACAAGTACAATCCTCAAGTAGAAACCGACAAGCTGATGACTAGTTCGCTGTTAACGCTTACCGGACAAAAAAGTGAAGCGGGAGCATGGGAGTCGCTATTTAAGTATTTCAACACCGTAAAGAAAAGAGGAGGGAAAGGATATCAGCTCAATGAAACGATTGCAATTAAAATAAACGAAAATAATACGGAGAGTCATGCCAACACGAATGAGATAAATGCCTCACCACAATTAGTTTTAAGTTTGTTGCGGAGTTTGATAAATGAAGCCGGAGTGCCTCAAAAAAATATAACGGTGTTTGATGCCAGTCGTTTTATAACCGACAATATTTTCACCAAATGCCATGCCGAATATCCCGACGTTCGGTTTGTTGATAATGTTGGCGGCAACGGTCGGATTAAATCTACCTACGTTGATAATGCCATTCCGTATTCTGTTGATAATGAGAAACTTGCCCGCGGCCTGGCCCATTGTGTTGTCGATGCCGATTACCTGATTGATATGGCACTGCTTAAAGGTCATGTGGGGCAAGGGGTTACGCTTTGTGCTAAAAATTATTATGGATGTACCAGTATTTTCAATGACTGGAAGCTGAATGCTCATAATAATTTCGATCAGGATAAATCGGGAAAAGCTAAATACATGACTTTTACCGACTTTCTGGGGCATAAAGACTTGGGACAAAAAACGGTACTGTTCCTTATTGACGGGATCTACGGAAATAAATTAGTAAATGGCGTGCCCGGTTTCAAGTGGGAGATGTCTCCTTTTAACAACAACTGGCCGGCAAGCCTTTTCGCCTCTCAAGATCCTGTGGCCATTGATGCCGTTGGCACTGATTTCATAATCAACGAATGGCCCGATGCTGCTGATTTGAAACATTGTGATCAGTATCTCATCGAGTCTGCTTTGGCCAACAATCCTCCTTCGGGCACACATTATGACCCCGAAAGAGACGGAACCGGCCTCGAAAGTTTGGGCGTATTTGAACATTGGAACAATGCCCGTGATAAACAATATTCGGGAAACTTGAAGACCGGACATGGCATAGAACTTATTTATAAGAGAATAAAATAGTCTTATTTGTTCTTGCCTTCCCCTATTTTATGCACCGTGCCGTTAACTTCAAAGCACGGTTGTTTTCGTCTGAAAGGACCGTGCAATTGAGTTGATTGCACGGTCCTTTCAACTCAATAGAAGGCTTCTTCTCTACCGTTACATTACTTGTTATCGAGATAACTAGTAATGTAATCAGTTTATCTTATAATGTTATTCAAAGTACCTCCTCTATATTATTCCGAAATTAAGTATGCGTAACTGTAAATGTAATGATTTACAAACAGGGCATATAGGCACTGTAGATGGGTATTAAAGAAAACAGGTTCCCTTTGCAAAGAAAACAGGTCGCCTTTGCAAAGAGGACCTGTTTTCTTTGCAAAGGGAACCCATGCCCTATAAATAGGATTGTTATTGTAAATAATAATATATTGTCTTAGAGACCTTTTTCCTTCCGGCTATTTCAATCAAGAAATAAATGCAGCTCACCTGTTAAAGCAGTTGCAAATTAAGTGTTTATAGACTTTTTTCGGTAAATTCTTCCTTAGTGTCCTGCGTGTAGCTGCGGAACGTTAGCGGTCATTGTAGCGGATAAGCCACCTAATCCTAATTGTCTGGCTATTCAAATTCTGAAATTGTAAATAAGGATAAGACTAAGACGCTTATTCTTCAATATTTATTATATTTGCAGCATAATTTAAAATCATTATGAAAAGAATTTCAATGATATTTCTTCAGGCAGTCATCGTGCTTATCGGCATTGTAACACTTGCCCTTTTGATTTGCCTTCCCTTAACCGAGGGAAGAGCTGCAAACTTGGATTTGTTTAGCATTTACCTTGACCCGCTCATCTTGTATGGATACGCAGCATCAATCGCTTTTTTTGTTGTGCTGTACAAGGCGTTCAAATTACTTGGATACATTGGACAAAATAAAGTATTCTCATCAAACTCTGTTAAGACTTTAAAGAGTATAAAGTATTGTGCTATCGTACTAAGTATTTTAATAGTGACGGCAGGACTATACATAAGGATATTCCATAATAAAGAAGACGACCCTGCGGGTTTTCTTGCCATTTGTATGGTGACTACTTTTGTTTCTATCGTAGTTGCAACTGCTGCGGCAATATTTGAGAAACTTTTACAAAATGCCATAGATATGAAATCGTAAAAGGACTTATCACACCACGGTAGTTGCCATCCATTAACGATGTTATCAGTTAGTCTTTATGGAACTTCAGATACGATAGGAGTTATCCGCGCTTCTGAAAAAAATCAGCCACACGTTCGTGAAATCTCCCGTGGCAAGGCTAATAACTTTCATTCCATATACAGCTGCTGACTTCCCGATATTTGATTTTCATATAAATATCTTGTATTTGAATATTTAAGTTGCTCGAAATAGCTGTATCTTTACTTTTATTTCATAAATAAGTTAAGTAAATGTCAGATTCCACTATAGATATTAAATGCATAGAACAATTAAGGGATATACCGGATTTAATACCCGTTACAAGGAATTATTTCGAAAATTGGAATATTAAGGTCTTTAATAGAGAGCAAAATTCCTGCAAGAATTATTTGTCTCCCAATCGGCGTGATTTCTACAAGATTTTATTTATCACAGAAGGAGTCGGCCTTTTTAGTCTGGGTACCCGAACTTATCACATCGATAAACCGATGATTTTATTTATTCATCCAAATGAAATTGTTTCCTGGAAAAATATGTCTGACCGGTCTGCTGGATACTATACCTTATTTAAAAAGAGATATATTGATGCTCATCCTATTCTAAAATCTGTTGTAGATAAATATCAATTGTTTACTGATGCTAATAAAAGTGTAATTTGCCTGCGCGAGAACAGCCTGAATGTAATTGATAAGCTTTTTAAACAAATGCATACGGAAGATACAATAGGAGGAGCATTGGCCGAAGATGCTATGATGGCTTATATCCAATTAATAATAATCGAAAGTATTAAGAATGCTGATTTTCCTCTGCCTGATACGGTGAATGCTGAATTTCGACATATACACCAATTCTTTCAGTTATTGGAAAGTAAAACATCGGAGATCAATTATAATAATCCGGTTAAGATGAAGACAGCAAAAGAATTTGCCGATAACCTGTCTCTTCATCCCAATCATTTAAATGTTCTATTGAAAAAATATACCGGGCAAAATGTAAGTACGCACATCAAGAATAGGTTACTGGAAGAAAGTAAAGCATTACTTCTGCAAACAGATTGGACATTACAGGAAATAGGTTATTGCATCGGGTTTGCCGATCAACCTAATTTTAGTCAGTTTTTTAAAAAGAATATCGGCGTAACGCCCAATGAGTTCAGACGAAATTATCAGGCATAGATATAAAATAGTGTCCTCGCTGTTATGTCTCTGTTTCAATAGACGAGTGATATTTTAAGATTCACCGTTGAAAGTTGCTTCTATAGAGTGAAGGATTTATTTCTAATGATTTGAAAAATAATCGTCTCATATTCTCCGATGATTTTAAGCCACATATTGCAGCAATTTCCTCAATGTTTAATTGTGTTTCTTCTAAAAAACGGCATGCGGTTTCTATTCTTAATCTTTCGATGTATTTTGCCGGAGTAATTTTTAATTCACGAACAAAAATACGTGCAAAATTGCGCGGACTCATCAAGCTTTCTTTTGCCAGTCGCTCAACCGTTAATTCTTCGGTTAGGTGATCGGATATCCAATCCTTAATTTTTTCAATGGGTTTATAGTCTATATTTTGATATTTTAGCATGGTGCTGTATTGAGACTGGTTGCCCGGACGTTTTAGAAATAAAACCATATCTTTAGCTATTTCTATGGCGAATGATTTTCCTAAGTCTTCTTCAACTAAAGCTAAAGCTAAATCCATGCCGGCGGTAACGCCTGCCGATGTGTAAACGTTTCCGTCTTTTATGAAAATGGGATTTATATCAACTTTAACTGCTGGATACATATTGGAGAGTGTGCCGCAATATTTCCAATGTGTTGTAGCATTCTTCCCCGATAAAACATCTGCTTCTGCTAAAATAAAAGCTCCTGAGCAAACCGAACAAATACGTCGAACTATCTTTGATTGTTCTTTGATCCATTTCAGCAAATCATTTTCCATTTTATAATCCTGAATTTTGGGTAAACCTGCTATAATTAAAGTATCTATGTTATAATCTATCAATTTGTAGAACCCGTCACTCATAATCGAAATCCCAGAAGACATTGAAACTAATTTATTTGCTGTAGTAGATACTACATGTGTTTTGTACACAAAGTCTATATTGTCATTTATGCTATTATAGTTTTCAATAGCTTTTGTAAAAACATCCAGTGGCCCTGCTACATCCAGCAATGTTGAGTTTGATGGAGCAACGATAACAATATGCCGTATTTCTGTTCGTAGTTTCATATATTATATATAATAAAATGCAAAGATAATGATTTCTATATGCAATTGGCAGTAATTGCGTGTGCATTGTCATTTCAGACAATTAATAAATCGATTATTTTTGTCCCATCAATTATAATATAAATAAATATGAATAAGATTAAATGTTTTTCAGTATTGTTTTTCTTAGTTCTTGCAATTTGTTTGAAGGCTCAGATGCCTGTGGCCAAATATCATTCGGTAGGGAAAACAAAGTTATGTTATTATGAACAGGGGAAAGGTGAAACAATTATATTGCTTCATGGTTGGCCGCAGACTTCTTATGCATGGAGAAAGGTAATTCCTGAATTATCAAAAAACAACAGAGTAATCGCCGTCGATTTACCGGGATTGGGAAATAGTGGTGCTCCTGATAAATATGATACTCAATCAATAGCAGACATCTTAGCCTCTTTTATTGATGATATGGGAATTGAAAAGGTTCATTTAGTGGGCCATGATGTTGGTAGTTGGGTTGCTGTTTCGTTCGCTTTGAAATATGAAAATAAATTAAAATCATTGACTATATTAGATGCTGCAATACCAGGCTTGTCTGATGATAATGTTTTTAAACCCCAAAATGCAGATAAAGTTTGGCAATTTTATTTCCATGCAATAGCTGGTATACCCGAAATACTTGTTGCGGGGAGAGAGAAAGAATATATCAATTGGTATTTTTCAAACAAGTCTTTTATTAAAACAGCAATCAATAAAAAAGATCTGAATCACTATTACAAAGCTTATAAAGGCAGGGGAAAGATGGCAAATGGGTTTAATTATTATAGAGCTTTTCCCGAAAGTGCCCGTCAGAATAAAAAGAATCTACATCAGCTCAAGATTCCAATTTATGCTATAGGTGGAGAATATGCATTGGGGGCGAATGTTGATAAAGCTTTTAAAAATATTTCAAATCCTGTAATTGAAGTTATAAAAAATTCAGGGCACTACATTCCTGAAGAACAGCCTCAAGAGCTTATTCGTTTACTGAAAAAGATAATCAGTATCCAGTGAAAGAGAAAACTGATTATCAAAAATTAGCTTTGATAATCATATAAATCTCTTTGATTTAAGTATAGATCATTTTCTCTCTTTCATCTAAGTTTGTTTATGATAGCATTCCATATAGTTCATCTATTGAAAAGTAATACTATTTATTGAATATAATTACTAAATTATCAAATCATGAAAATCTTATTTAATGACCCTTCATTTTCATTTGAGACATTACGTACTCTTGGATTCGCATGTGATGGCGGTGCAGACCTGGGCGAGATAATTATTACAGCATCTAAAATACCCGATGGAGACGAGGACGCATGGTTAAGAGAATGGAAAACTCTTGCAGATCGAATAGCGCAGCAGGGAGAAGACTCTTTATCCAAGGGACATCACGTCAGCGCTCGGGAAGCTTTTTTAAGAGCGTCAAACTATTATAGAGTAGCTGAATTTTATCGCCGTTTCGATCCTGTTAATGATCAGGAGGTGATTTCAGTATCCAGATTATCCAGAGAAACGTTTCAGAAGGCGGCTCTATTGTTAGATACTCCGGTAGAAAATGTTTTGATACCCTATGAAGATGTAATGTTACCAGCTTATTTTTTCAAAGCGGATGCTACGGATAGTCAACGGCCAACAATCATTTATAATAATGGGTTTGACTCTACCCGTGAAGAAGCCTATTTCGCTATTGCTGCTGCGGCTTTAAGGCGTGGCTACAATGTATTAGCCTTTGACGGGCCGGGAGCTGGCGAACCTCTTCGAGAAGATAATATGTTATTTAGGGTCGATTGGGAGGCTGTCATCACGCCGGTATTGGATTATACCTATTCGCGTAAAGATGTTTGCAAAGATCAGATTGCACTATTCGGCTATAGTCTGGGGGCTCTCCAAATTGTACGTGCTGCTGCATTTGATTCTCGCGTCGGAGCCTTAATACTTAATGATGGCATGTATGATTTTTACGATGCTAATACGATTGAAATGCCTCCGTTTTTACTTAAACTATTAGATAATGGACAAGGGGAAATTTTTGACCAAGTTATCAGAATGCTCATGAAGAATAATACTTCTCTAAGATGGGCTATTCAAAACGGGTTATGGACATTTGGCGCAACAACTCCTTCTGCTTATCTTAAAGAAACAAAAGCTTGGACTCTGGATGGCTTTGCAGACAAAGTAAAAGCACCGACCTTGGTTTTGGAAGCAGAAGAAGATAAATTTCTTCAAGGACAGGCTCAGAAAGTCGTAGATAGTTTACTAGGCGCTACTACATTGGTGAAATTGTATACATCAGAGGGTGCAGGTGAGCATTGTCATGAAGGAGCTATGAGACGTTTGACGCAGATTATTTTTGACTGGCTTGACGAAACTTTTTCAAACAACATTCATTAAAGTAATAACATGTACTGCATAATTGTTTGTTGTGTAGAAACTTATAAATTGAAAATAAAATGTATACAAAATTATTTGAACAAAACAACCTGAGGTCACTCTCTTTACAAAATAGGTTTGTTATGGCACCCATGACACGTTCCAGAAGTTCACAACCGGGAGATGTTCCCAATGATATTATGGTTGAATATTATCGACAACGTACGTCAGCCGGGTTAATTATCACAGAGGCTACACAAATATCACTTCAAGGAAAAGGCTATGAGAGGACGCCTGGCATCTACACGGAAGAGCAAATTGAAGCTTGGAAAAAAATAACAAAAATAGTTCATGAAAATGGCAGCAAAATATTTTCTCAATTATGGCATGTAGGGAGAATTAGCAGCAGTAAAGTGAATGGATTACAGCCGATAGCTCCTTCTGCTCTGGTAGCAAAAGAAACTAATGTCTATATATTCGATGGCGCAGTTAACGGAGATGCGACTTTTGTTCCGGTTGAAGAGCCAAGAGAAATGACCGTCGAAGATATCAGAAAGGTTATAGATGAATATGTGATGGCTGCTAAAAATGCAATAAGTGCTGGATTTGACGGAGTAGAAATTCATGGAGCAAACGGTTATCTCATTGATGAATTTTTACGTTCCAACAGTAATAAGCGTACTGATGATTACGGAGGTAAAATTGAAAACAGAGTTCGTTTTATGCTCGAAGTAACTCAGGCGGTTGCAGATGCTGTTGGGCACGATCGTACCGGATTACGCATATCTCCCTTTATTAGATTTAAAGATATGGATGATCCGGAAATTCTGGATACAATTATGTTAGCCGCTCAGAAATTAAATTTGATGGACATTGCCTATTTACATTTGTCAGAAGCGGATTGGGATGATGCTCCGCAAATACCGGAAGATTTCAGGATAGATTTAAGAGAAAAATTTCATTCCACGATCATAGCTACCGGCAATAAGACACCTGAAGAAGGAGAACGTTTGTTAGAAAAAGGGTTAATAGATCTGGTGGGCTTCGGACGTAAATTTCTTGCTAATCCGGATTATCCGTATCGTGTAAAGAATAACTTCCCATTAAATGTAATATCTGATACGCATAAACTTTTTGGTGGTGGAGGAGTAGAGGGATATTCTGATTATCCCTTCTCTACGGAAGCATAATTGTTTAGCCCTAAAAGTGTAATATAGATCCTTTTATGTAAATCAACGTTGAAATTCATATAAAGCTCTTTGATTATGCTATAAGTAATCATTTCATTTATATATAATTTTGTTCTATTAAAATTAAAATAGAGAAAAGTATGAAAGTATGGTTTATTACCGGAGCATCAAGAGGTTTCGGTTTGGAAATTACAAAGGCCGTTTTGGCTAGCGGAGACAAAGTGATAGCCGCTGTTCGGACTCCTGACGAATTTGTATTGCAGGTTAGCAATAATGAGAATCTCTTAGTGGTGCCACTCGATGTGACCAATGAAGAGCAGTCAAAAAAAGCTGTATTAACGGGCCATGATTATTTTGGGCGGATTGATGTGTTGGTAAATAATGCCGGTTACGGTTTATTAAGTGCAGTGGAAGAAGCTTCGGGAGAAGAAGTCAAAAAGAACTATGATACCAATGTGTTTGGTACGTTAAATGTAATTAGAGCAGTTCTGCCTTTCATGCGAAAGCAGCGTAGCGGACACATTATTAATATTTCTTCGGTCGGAGGACTGACAGGTTCTATTGGTTGGGGATTATACAGTTCGACAAAATTTGCTATAGAAGGAATAACCGAAGCTCTTGCTTTGGAATTAGCTCCTCTGGGAATAAAAGCGACTGTTGTTGAACCGGGGTACTTCCGCACTAATTTTTTGGACGCATCCTCTCTAAATCGGACGGCTAATATTATTGAAGATTATGCTGAAACTGTTGGTAAAATGCGAGCATTTGCTACTCAGGTAAATCGTAAACAACCCGGAAATCCGGTTAAATTAGCTGAAGCTTTTATAAAGCTGGCGGTTGCGGAAAATCCACCGTTACATTTGCCATTGGGTAAAGATACGTTAGAGCGGTATGAACATAAAACAGCCGGATTTGCAAAAGACATAGAAAATTGGTACGATGTAATTATCGGTACCGATCATGATGATGTTGTAAAATGAGTCTATTGTAAAATCAATAAAAACTTAATTGTCTTAATGGTGCTAACCGATTTATCTTGGTTAGGACCATTAAAGTTTTTATCGACTTATCGGTTATTTAGCATAGATACCTCTGTGTCTTTTACATATGAGACTTTAAGGCTTAATCTTGATTGACTTTGATTTGAACTAACTTCTAATCTTTTTTGTTTAATTGCTCTTCTAAATGATGAAAAATATTCAATTATTTAAAATTGTAGAAAGTTTAATATGATAGAATTAGATATTCAAAATGATAGTGTTTTTCAAGTTAATTCATCTAATGAGGATAAATAAGCATCTGTAATTGACCGTTATGTGCACTTTTATAGCAAAACAGGTAATTACATTCAAAAAAAATATTTGGCCTTGTACTTGCATTTCAATGATATTTAATTTCAGACAAGCACAAATTAACGGGCAGGAATGTCCGACTGTGCTTTACTTGATATACCTTTTAGTTATCGCCATTTGTCCAGACTATTTAAAGCAAATATAGGAGTAAATATGTAAACATTCAGAAGGATGTCTAAATTTGAAGTGGCAAAAGAAATACTATTAAAAAATAGCAATGTACAACTTACTGACGTAGGGTACCAATCAGGCTATTATGACCAAGCTCATTTTGCTAAGGAATTTAAAAAGATGTCTGGTCAAAATGCAAAATATTTCGGCCCATTGTGTCCTATCTAAAATATCTTATTAGGCACTTAGATTATTTATTTTCTACTTTGTCCGCCACGTACAATTTTACTCTTTGTAAATACATAACTTTGCATAAAAAAAATAAATTATAATGGAAACAATTATTTATGTAGCAATTTCCGCTAATGGACAAGTCTTACTAGCAAGCGAAGGCAATTATCAAACGCCTATCGATCTATTAATAGATAGTTTAGCGTTAGCGCACCAAATTGGTAATATGGTTATTGGCAGAAAAACATTTGAGCTATTTATAAATAGTCCGGGTGCGAAAGAAAGCCTCCAAGGGATAGAGCTAGCGGTTATATCACAAAATAAAGAACAAATTGAAGGGGTAACCTTTCTGAAAGACATAGAATCTGTAATAGAACATTTTAAAAAAATCGGACATACTAAAATCTTTGTCGCAGGAGGCGCCCTAACATATCAGAACTTCATTAATAGGGGATATGTAGATGAATTCTACCTCAATTATGTACCTGTAATGACAAAAAATGGCGTTCCTCTAATTGATGGAATTAAAGCTGATATAAACCTTACGCTGATAGAAAGCAGGACTATTTCTTTTGATATATTACAGGCACATTATAAGGTTACCAAAATCTGATTCATACATATTTATAGAAAACTTGCACATCTTTTATAGTCTTAAAATATAAAAGCACGTTGCTGCTGAAATTAGTTTTAATCCATAATTCCTTAAATAAAGGGATTATGGATTATTTTGTTTGGAAACGCCGTGCCATTTTTAGGAAAACACATTATTAGTGACTTTGAAATTCATATAAAGCTCTTTGATTGTGCTATAAATTATCTTTTAGTTTTTTCCTAATTTTGTTTCACTATTCTAAAATCAGGAATATTCTAAAGCAAGTAAGATAAAAGTATAATCTGTTAATAATTATTCGTATGTCACATTTAAAATCCCTAATCCTTATGTTTGTAACCAGCTTTTTATGGGCTACAGGTTTCATTGCAATGGGGGTAATTTTAAAATCAATCAATGCTACCACGCTTCTTTTTTTTAGATACTTTATCGTAATATTGGTTTTGCTACCTATCATCTTAACAACAGAAAAACTTGGTTTTCCAAAGAAAGAGAACATTTTTCCTATCATAGGCATGGCTTTATTTAATGTATTACTAATGAATTTATTGATGTTTGAAGCCTATAAAACAACTACCGGAACTAATATTTCTGTAATATCTGCAATGAATCCTTTAACTATTGCTTTTTGGTCATTCGTTATTCTGAAAGTACGCTTTAAGTTTATTCAGGTCATCGGTGCATTCCTTGCTTTCTTCGGTGTAATGGTAATGGTATTTAAAGGGAATATGTTCGCCTTATTTTCCCTTCAATTCCATTTAGGTGATGTGTTGATGATAATGGCCGTTTTCTCTTTTGGGTTATCGGCCATTTGTTCCAGATATGCTACCAAAAGTATGAGCCCGTTAAATGCTGTTTTTTATTCCAGTATAATAGGACTATTGTTATTGACTCCATTAAGTATTGGGAATTTTGAGTGGCCTGAATGGGATTTTAAACTTATGTTTTTAGTGTTGCTTGTTGGCGTTTTTTCTACGGCCTTGGCACAATGGTTTTTTAATATCAGTATAAAAAATTTAGGAGCAGCAGAATCGGGCATCATTATTAATTTCAATCCTGTATTTGGAATGTTGATTTCTTTTCTTTTTCTTGCAGAGATACCGGCATGGGGGCAATTAGTTGGCTGGGCCATTATTGTAGTAGGAACTTTACTCTTTTATAACAAAATAAGATTTAGAAGCATCAAATAGTTTAATATAATGAAAAACGGTACGCAGAGACAAGGAAATTATTAGTGGAAAAGTTGAAAAACAACTGCGGGTACAAGATTATGCCGATACACAGACTTTGCATGCTAACTATTTATCTAATGTAATCAGTGCTAAAATAGATAAAACCATTAGAACATGAACGCTTTATAAGTGTCGACAAAGTAGAAAATAATGATACTGTTATATTTGTCTTTAAACATTCATTCCTGAAACTACCGTTAAATGATTCGATAAAGGGTTGGTCCGTGCCCCTTTTAGGACGGGGACAATCCAACGTAACCTTATTCTCGTATGTCCGTTGGTCCAATTCTTTGGAAATAAATTCAGATCCATTATCAACTTTTATCCGCTGTGGCTTACTACCATGAAGGACATGCAATTGCCCTAATGTATTTACAATATCCTTACCTTTTAAGGATTGTCCTACCTGAATGGCCACACACTTTTTGCTGAAATTATCTATAACTGTGAGTGTTCTGAACTTCTGTCCGTTATACAACGAATCGGATACAAAATCCATACTCCAGCATTGATTTATCTCTTTTACCGCCGGATGATTCTCTCTGTGTACCCCGACTTTGCTTCTGCCGTGACGCTTTGAACGCAGGTTTTCCCCTTTTGTAAATCATCATTTTTAGGTTTTGTCTTATTATACCAAACGAAACGATGGAGCATCACTGCAACAGTTGCCTTATAGGCAGAAACCTTATATTCATTTATTAATTTCATAGCTGCCTCTCGTAATTGGGATGGTCTCAGAACTTTTTTTTAAATATGCTGAAGCATCTGCTTATCCAATGAAAGATCTGCTACAATCTGCTTTAACTTCTGACTCTCTTCCTCTAGCTATTGTAAACGACGAACCCCAGAAAAACCTAAACCACTATACTTCTTCTTCCAATTGTAAAAGGTGGCTTCACTTACACCCATCTTACGACAGACTTCCTCTGTCCTGACTTCTGTCTCATGTTGTTTCAATGCAAACAAAATCTGAAATTCCGTAAAATTTGATCGTTTCATAACATAAACAAATTGGATAAATATAATTACTTAAGTTGGAAACTCTTTTAATACTTTCGTACTCTCGAATATAAAATGAAACTATTTGCCGATTTATTCTATTTTACTATTTATCATTCACTATGTGTTTGCTATTATAATGGCAGGTTAGATAAAAAATAAATTTTATCTGAAAAATTGTATGATTAATAGATTTTTATGTGAGGATTAATCAATAATTAATTAATTTATTAATTATCGGATTCTATATTTGCAATATAATTATTGAGGGTTTTTTTAGAAATTAAAATGCCGCTAAATCCTATAATAGTATATCGTAGAAGTAATTTATTGGAAGGATAAACTTGTTTAATTAATAATAATAGAAAATTATTTAAAATTTATATTCAAAGTATGAGCAGACCAAGACATTTTTTTTATACCGCAATTTGTGTGTTATTCTGTTTTTTTTGTACAGAAACAAGTTCTGCACAAAAAATAATCTGGAAATGTACCAAACCTGGAAAGTCCTGGTATAATTGTAAACAAATAAAATCAACCTCTTTGAACATAGATGCGACTGCTACATACATTACAGTCAATCCTCGCGTTCGGTATCAACAAATTGATGGTTGGGGCGGCTGTTTTAATGAGCGGGGCTGGGATGCCTTGTCAGCCCTATCTTCTTCCGAACGAACTTCTGTTATAAAGGCATTTTTCGATCCGAATGAGGGTTGCAAACTTAATATTGGACGAACTCCCATAGGTTGCAGTGATTATTCGACCGATTGGTATTCATACAATGAAACGCCCGGTGACTATGAAATGAACCATTTTAGCATTCAACGAGATAAAAAGAAACAGATTCCTTTTATAAAAGCTGCACTTTCCTTTCGCCCTGATTTGAAATTGTGGGGAGTTCCTTGGTCTGCCCCTACCTGGATGAAAGATAGCAAAGACATATTTTTGACTGATCCGAAAATACAAAAGGCTTATGCCCTCTATTTTTCTAAGTATATAACGGACTATAAACGTGAGGGTATAAATATTTTCATGATTATGCCCGAAAATGAAGAACCGAATATGCATGCGGCCGGAAATCCGGTAAATCCCTTCTGGACTCATTTCAGTAACGAAATGGAATATGATTTTATCAAAAATTACCTGATTCCCAGATTTAAGGCTGATCATCCAGAATGCGAAATTTGGCTAGGAACTTTACATGGGAACCAGTATGATTTTGTAGAGAAATGTTTGAATGATCCTTCTATAGAGCCTTACATAAAAGGTGTCGGTTGCCAGTGGTCGGCAGTAGGTGTTATGCGTAAAACAGCAGAGAAATATAAAACAAAAAAGCTGATGCAAACAGAGACAAAGTGCAACATTGACCTTGAACCCCTGAGACAAGTCAATAACAACGATTGGTCGTATGGCGTTGATCAATGGGGATTGGTGAAAGAATACTTGGAAGCAGGTGCAAATTCATATATGTTGTGGAATATGATTCTGGATGAAACCGGATATAGTATTACGAATTGGGCACAGTGTTCACCAGTTGTTGTTAATAAGAGAACAAAAGAAGTAACTTATAATCCTCAATTTTATGCTTTTAAACATTTCTCGTATTTTGTGGAACCTGGAGCTTACAGAATTGAATCACGAGGAAACTTCACCGATCAGATTGCTTTCGTAAATCCAAATGGTGATGTGGTGATCGAAATTCAAAATAGCCACAGTGTAGATAAAAAGGTAGCAATCAATATTGCTGGTAAAAAATACACACCGGATCTGCCTGCACGTTCATGGAATACTTTTATTGTACGTGCAGATCAGCTCAAATAATAAATTAATTGGCTGACGGAGAATATTAAATTGTTCAAAAAAAATAACCTGAAATAATAATTAAAAAAAGACAATAAGATGATAAATAAAAAGAAACGGTCTCTCTCTCTAATGTTACCAATACTGTTTTGCGGAATGATTTTCCTGACTTCGGCCATCGAAAAAGGATCCTATGCGCCGATAGATTATGTGAACCCGCTTATCGGGAATATCAGCCATTTGTTGGTACCCACTTTCCCTACTGTCCATCTGCCAAACAGTATGTTGCGGGTTTGTCCCGAACGTGCTGACTACACAACAGATCTAATAAAAGGGTTACCTGTGGCCATTACCAGCCATCGGGGCAGTTCGGCGTTTAATATCAGCCCGGAACAGGGAGATGAGTCTGCCTTAATTCCGGTTAAACCATACTCATATGACTTGGAAAAAATTCATCCCTACAGGTATTCGGTTTATTTGGATGAAGCCCAAATAGGAGTTGATTATGCCCCTTCGAATCATTCAGGATTGTATAATTTGACTTTTGAAAAGCTGGGAAAAAATTTCATTGTCATCAATGTCGGTAATGGAAAGTTGAATTATGATGCCGATGGAATTAACGGTTATCAGATTATTGACGGTACTCCCACAAAAATATATCTTTATCTGGAAACCGAACAAAAGCCATTATCGGTAGGGGTATTAGAAAAAGGTAAAGTTACTTACACATCAAAAAGTGTGGATGGACAAAATAAAGCAATCGTTTTAAATTATGGAAATACGAATGAAAAAGTAAATATCCGCTATGGTATTTCATTTATAAGCACGGAGCAAGCAAAAAAGAACTTAAAAAAGGAAATTGAAAATTACGATGTAAATCAATTGGCCCAGAAGGGGCGGGAGGTTTGGAATAACACCCTGTCTAAAATTCAGGTTGCGGGAGGGTCGGAAAATGATAAGACTGTATTTTACACCTCACTTTACCGTACCTATGAACGGATGATCAATATTAGTGAAGATGGAAAGTATTATAGCGCTTTTGATGGAAAAGTACACGATGATGGAGGTAAACCGTTTTATACCGATGATTGGGTTTGGGATACATACAGGGCAGCTCATCCGTTACGGGTTTTGATTGAACCAGAAATGGAAAAGAATATGGTGCAATCCTACATTCGTATGGCTGAACAATCACCAAGTGGTTGGATGCCTAATTTCCCCGAAGTAACCGGCGATAGCCATAGAATGAACGGAAATCATGCCGTGGCGGTTATTTGGGATGCATACAGTAAAGGAATTGCAGGTATTGACCTGGAAGCGGCATATAAAGCTTGTAAAGGTGCACTTACGGAAAAATCGCTTTTACCCTGGACTAAAGTTCCTGCTAACGAATTGGATAAATTTTATAATGAAAAAGGATATTTCCCCGCATTAAAACCGGGAGAAGCGGAAACCTGTGCGGATGTCAATTCATGGGAAAAACGTCAACCTGTGGCTGTAACATTGGGAAATAGTTATGATGACTGGTGCCTGGCCCAAATGGCTAAAGCTCTTAATAAAATGGAAGATTACAATTCTTTTATGAAACGCTCGTATTATTATCGAAATTTGTTTAACTCTCAAACCTCCTTTTTTCATCCGAAAGATGCTGATGGCAATTTTATCCAGCCTTTTGATTATAGGTTCTCCGGAGGTCCGGGTGCCCGGGAGTATTATGACGAAAACAACGGCTGGACTTACCGTTGGGATGTGCAGCATAATGTTGCCGATTTAATCAAATTAATGGGTGGAGCCGAAAAGTTTTCTCGGAATTTGGATGCTACATTCCGGGAACCTTTGGGCAAAAGTAAATTTGAGTTTTATTCCTCTTTGCCTGATAACACAGGAAACGTGGGGCAGTTCTCGATGGCAAATGAACCTTCTTTACATATTCCTTATCTTTACAATTATGCCGGACAACCCTGGAAGACTCAAAAACGAATTCGTCAATTACTCAAATACTGGTTCCGGAATGATTTAATGGGAGTGCCTGGTGATGAAGATGGCGGCGGAATGACTGCTTTTGTGGTATTTTCGTCGATGGGGTTTTATCCGGTTACTCCGGGTTCGCTTTCCTATAACATCGGAAGTCCGTTATTCAAAGATGTGAAGGTTCGGTTGGGTAATGGCAAGGTATTTGAGATTGTTGCCAAAAATTGCTCTGAAGAAAATAAATATATCCAATCGGCTATATTGAATGGTAAAGAATGGAATAAACCTTGGTTTAATCATTCGGATATAGCGAATGGCGGATCGCTTATATTAATTATGGGAGATAAAGCAAATAAAAACTGGGGCTCCAATTTAAACGATGCACCCCCATCTGCTTCCTCCGTTCGGTAGTTTCTGGTCTTGTTTCTGATCAATAAACTCTGGTTTTTTAAGTCGTCGCAGGAAGTAATCCTTTAAATAAGGGAAAAACATGAATAGGGGAGAAATGCGGGGGGGGGATTTTCTTCCATATAATGTTTCCGCTGAAAGAAAAAGGAGATAAACAAAATCCGTGAACTTGGTTGTGCGTATTGTATAACCGTTTAAATTTTCAATATGAATTCCAAACAAATTACAAGTATCTTTTTGATGCTTTTCCTGTTTTTTCAACTCTCTTATTCCCAGGTGAGGCAGGTGTCCCTGTTGGACAGAGGTTGGAAATTTCACAAAGGAGAAAGTTCCTTGGCCTTTCAGAAAGATTTTGATGATTCGAATTGGAAAAATGTTACGATACCTCATGATTGGGCTATCGGACAGCCTTTTTTCAAAACAGGCGACGGATCAACCGGCAAATTGGATTGGCGCGGCGAAGGATGGTATCGCAGGAAGATCGACCTGCCCAAAGAATCCCGTGGAAAACGGGTTTATTTACTATTCGATGGCATTATGGCTTTCCCCACGGTATATATTAATGGAAAACTTGCCGGAGGCTGGGATTATGGATACAATTCTTTTTTTCTTGACGTGACTGATTATCTCAATTTCGGGGAAAACAATTCCCTGGCCATCCATGCCGATACCCGCAGGCACGACAGCCGCTGGTACCCGGGTGCGGGGATATAC
Source organism: uncultured Bacteroides sp. (assembly GCF_963677715.1). NCBI lineage: Bacteria > Pseudomonadati > Bacteroidota > Bacteroidia > Bacteroidales > Bacteroidaceae > Bacteroides > uncultured Bacteroides sp. The sequence goes on along the minus strand of NZ_OY782495.1, from coordinate 363,786 downwards.
AGGAAGATACAAATGATTGTCGTGAATTCCGTTCATGTGAATATATGGGGAACTTACGTTACTACTCCGGTTATTAAACCCAATTATGCCGATGTAAGGGTTTCGACTACGTTGACAAATAATTCTGGCACGGATCAAAATATCGTAGTTCGAAACACTATTCTTTCCAAAAACAAAATAAAGTTGCAGGAGAGAGAACAAACGGTGGCTGTTCCTGCCAACCAGAACAGGATGACCGACCTGACAATACCCATGACGAATCCCACCCGCTGGGATTTGGAAAATCCTTACCTGTATATACTGATTACCAAAGTTTACCATGCTGGAGAACTAATTGACAGTTGTTCCACTGATTTTGGAGTGCGGGATATACGTTTGACAAGCGATCGCGGGCTTTTCCTGAATGATAAAAGAGTTTTGATCAAAGGAGTCAATTTGCATCATGATCTCGGACCGTTAGGTGCAGCTTTTAATGTAAGAGCAATGGAACACCGGTTGGAAATCATGAAAAACATGGGATGTAATGCTATCCGGACCAGTCATAATGTCTCCGCACCTGAATTACTTGATCTTTGCGACCGGATGGGATTCCTTGTGCTGGATGAAGCATTTGATAAATACGATGCTAAAATAGATATGACAGATACAACCGATTTCGAAGGTTTTGCCGAACGGAACATCCGGAATTTTATAACGAGGGATCGCAATCATCCTTCGGTATTTCTCTGGAGCGTTGGGAACGAAATGCGAGAAATGGAAATGAATGAGAATAATGGCTTTCACAGGCTTCATACTATGGTGAATTATGCCCGGAAATATGATGTCACCCGTCCGGTAACCATGGCTACGGACATGTATGAAAGTACTCCTCTCCGTAGCTTCGATTATTATGACGTACATTCATGGAATTACGGACGACGGTATAGCTGGGCCCATTTACTGGAGCCAAATAAGCCTGTCATCATTACGGAATCGGCTTCGACTGTCAGCACACGCGGATTTTACGAATTCCCCTTACCGGATAAAAAAACCGCTTTCACCAAATCATTACAAGTAAGTTCTTACGACCTGAATGCTCCCGAATGGGCCGAGGTACCTGATGATGATTTTATGTGGCAACAGGAAGATCCTTTTGTTGCCGGCGAATTCGTCTGGACGGGATTTGATTACTTGGGGGAACCTATTCCTTATGGAGCAGTAAAGGAACTTGGTCTGCCCAATGCTGAAGCTTCCAGAAGTTCTTATTTTGGTATTGTAGATTTATGCGGCATTCCGAAAGACCGCTATTATTTATATAAAAGTTATTGGAAGCCGGATGAAACCACTGTGCACATTCTTCCGCACTGGAACTGGAGCGATCGTATTGGAAAAAATGTTCCTGTCTTTGTTTATACAAATGGTGATTGTGCCGAGCTTTTCCTGAACGGAAAATCGCTGGGGAAAAAATATAAAGATCCGCGTTCCGATAAATCGATTGAACGATTTAGGCTGATGTGGAATGACGTCATGTATGAACCGGGGGAGTTGAAAGTCATTGCATATAAAGAAGGTGTAAAAATAGGAGAGAGCATTGTTCGCACGGCGGATAAACCATTTCGGTTAAGATTAACCCCCGACCGAACAGTTATAAAGGCCGATGGCAGCGATTTGTCTTATGTTTTGGTAGAAGCCATCGACAAGGATGGTAACATTTGTCCTTTGGTTAACAACAAAATAGAAGTAAAAATATCGGGAACAGGTAAATTGGCTGGTGTAGGTAACGGCAATCCGCAATCGTTCAATTTTTTCGGATCGAATAAAGTTGATTTGTTTTACGGTAAAGCTATGATTATTGTAAAATCAGGAGACACAAAAGGAAATATAACAGTAGCGACAAAGTCTGAAGGATTGAAACCGACGAGTGCGGCTATTAAAGTGGATTAATAAATATTGATTCCGCTGTCATTTTGAACTATAATTGCTTCAGTAAAATCTAACTTGAAAATACAGATGAAAAAAATAGTACTTATATTCATTATATCCGGACTTCTTTTTGTCGGGATAGATACCTGTGGAAAGGAAAGACCACGTCTGCGACCTGAGACATTTTGTAATCCCCTTGATTTGCCATATCGTTTTCAATTGGATGGTTCACAAAGGGAAGCTGCTGATCCGGTAATTGTATTATATAAAGGCGAGTATTGGTTGTTCGCGTCTAAAAGCGGTGGCTATTGGCATACAACGGATTTTATTAAATGGATGTTTGTAGAGCCCACAGGTTTGCCCATTGAGCAGTATGCACCGGCTGTTGTTAATTTTAAAGGGAAATTATATTATCAAGCTGCTAATGGTCTGTATAGCACAGACAATCCTACTCTTGGCAAATGGTATCAGGTTGCAACTTATTCACGGGGTTTTGATGATCCGGCATTATTTGTTGATGACAATGGTCGGCTGTATCTTTTTTACGGTTGCAGCGATAAAAATCCTCTAGGAGTTGTGGAACTGGATACAACAACTTTTCAACCTAAAAATAATGGTCGGGATGTTATAAAGTCGGATATTCGTTCGCACGGCTGGGAAATTGCCGGGAATGAAAATTTGGGTAAAAATCCGGGTGATTTGTCAGTAAGCAATCAGGCTCCCTGGATAGAAGGTTCCTGGATGAATAAAATAAATGGCCGTTATTATCTACAATATGCTGCTCCAGGTACTCAATTTTCCACCTATGCCGATGGTGTTTATGTATCCGATTCGGTTATGGGACCTTTTCAATATGCTTCTTACAGCCCTTTTTCTTTTAAACCTACTGGCTTTGTCACGGGGATAGGACATTCTTGTACATTTGCCGATAAACAAAACCAATACTGGCATATCAGCAGTGTGGCCTTGTCGGTCCGGAATATGTTCGAACGCCGGCTGGCACTTTTGCCTACTGTAGTCCTATCGGATGGCCAGTTGGTAACAAATAGTTATCTGGGTGATTATCCGCAATATATTCCGGGGAAAAGTAAAAACTCTTTTGAAAAGAACTCTCCCGGATGGATGTTACTTTCGTATGGTAAACCGTCAAAAGCTTCGTCGGTTATGGTAACGGAAGTTGGAGTCAAGTTAGAATCAAATTTGGCTTTTGATGAAAAGATGACTACCTGGTGGTCGGCTGCAAGTGGACAAAAGGGAGAATGGCTTCAGGTAGATTTACTTCAGAATTGCAGGATTAATGCTATACAACTTAATTTTGCCGATCAATCGATTACTACAAAAAATCGGTTACAGAATGATGGCTATAGTTATGTGGTTGAGACATCTGTTGATGCCAAAACATGGAAAACCGTAATAAACAGGAGCGATTCTTTACGGGATGAACCTCATCATTATGTTGAACTAAGCTCTCCGCAAACAGCCAGATATGTCCGGATTATAAATATCCACTCGCCTGCTAACAGTCTATTTTCTCTTTATGATTTCAGAATATTCGGATTAGCTCCTGGGGCAAAGCCTGAGAAAGTAACAAATATCGGTTGCAACAGAATAAATAATGATGGACGCAGGGTTCATGTCAACTGGGATAAGGTTGGAAATGCTGACTTTTATATAGTTCGATACGGAATTGCATCCGACCGTCTTTATTCTAATTATCAAGTTTATAAATCGAATACTTTGGATATAAATTCATTAAATGTGGGCCAGGAATATTATTTTACAGTTGATGCTGTGAATGGAAGTGGTATTACACAGACTAATGAAATTATCGAAATAAAAAATTAAAGCATAGAATAATTAACTTTTGTAGATTGAATATCATGAAAAAAAATCTTCAGTTATTTTTTATCTTATTGTGCCTTTTTTCAGGAATCTTTGTGGCTAAAGCTACCGATTTCGGAAATAAATCTGTTTTTACGTTGACTATAGGTGGTTTGAATCTAAAGATTGAAACTTACGGGCAAAAGATTGTACGGGTCGTTAAGTCTCCGGTTGTTGAAAAGTTAAGTAAACAAAGTTTGTCTGTTATTTTACCGCAAGGAGGAAGTGGAATAAACCGTAAGGAAACCCCGACCGAATTTGTTTTAACTACACAAAAATTGAAAATTAGAGTCAATAAACTAACCGGAACAATTGGCTTTTTTGATCTAAGCAATCGGCTTTTATTAAATGAATCGGCCAATGTACCGGTTTTTCTTCCGGCTGCCGATATAAACGGTGAATCATATAAAATCAAACAACAATTTAAACTTTCAAGTACCGAAGCTGTGTATGGGTTAGGACAGGATCAGCGTGGAATAATCAATTTTCGAAACCATACCGTTTTATTGAAACAAAGGAATATGTATGTTGCTAATCCATTTTTACTTTCATCAAAAGGCTATGGTTTGTTGTGGGATAATTATTCTGTAACGACATTTGCCGATGATGCTAAAGGAACATCGTTTGAATCGGAAATTGGTGATTGTATCGACTATTATTTTGTTTATGGTGGAACATCCGACGGGACCATAGCGGCCTATCGTGAACTAACGGGTAGCGCTCCCATGTATGGAAAATGGGTTTTCGGATTATGGCAATGCAGGGAACGTTATCAAAGCCAAGATGAAATTACCGGAGTGGTAGAAAAATACCGTGATCTGAAAGTGCCGTTGGATAATATTGTACAGGATTGGCGCTACTGGGGAATAGAAGAAAATGTTTGGAATTCAACGGAATTTGGCAATCCGAAATTTCCGGACCCCAAAGCTATGATTGATAAAATACATAAAAGCAATGCGCATATTATGATTTCTGTTTGGCCTTCTTTTGGTGACAGTACGGCTATTTATAAAGAATTGAATGAGAAAGGTTTGCTACTTAATTTTAAAACATGGCCAAGTACCGAAAGACTAAGAGTGTATGATGCCTTTAATCCGAAGGCACGATCTATATATTGGAAATATATAAATAAAAATTTGTTTTCAATAGGCATGGATGCATGGTGGCTTGATGCAACAGAACCTGAACAGGGAGACCGTCAGGGGAAAATAGATTCAACCCAAACGGCGTTGGGCAGTTTTAAACGATTTGGAAATGCATTTCCGCTTGAAACTAATAAAGGTGTTTATGAAAACCAACGTAAAACCAGTTCCGATAAACGTGTATTTATTCTAACTCGTTCAGCTTTTTCCGGTCAACAACGATTCGGGGCTTCGACGTGGTCCGGCGATATTGAAGGTACCTGGCAGGTCTTTCATAACCAGATAGCGGGAGGTATCAACTTTTGTCTTTCGGGTATTCCTTACTGGACTACTGATATAGGTGGCTTTTGGGCTCGTCCGGAATTATATCCTAAGGGTGTGGCCGATATTGCTTACCAGGAATTATATGTTCGCTGGTTTCAGTTTGGCGCATTTTCGCCTTTGTTCCGTTCGCATGGAACGAATACACCGAGAGAGATTTTCCAGTTTGGCAAAAAAGGATATTGGGCTTGTGATGTGCAGGAAAAATATATCAACTTACGTTATCGTCTGTTGCCTTACATATATTCCCAATCATGGCGTGTGACGTCCGAAGGAGCTTCCATGATGCGCGGGTTGGTGATGGATTTTCCAACAGATACGGTAGCTTTGAATGTTGCTAACCAGTATATGTTTGGACCTTCTTTATTGGTGACTCCGGTAACCGAACCATTATATACTACACGAGATGGAGACTTTGGTAAAAGCGATTTCAGCACAATAAAATCGACTGCAGTTTATTTACCTGAATCACAAGGCTGGTTCGATTTTTGGACAGGTGAAAAATACACTGGTGGAAAGCAAATTTCCAGACAAACTCCCATAGATATTTTACCATTATATGTTAAAGCGGGCTCTATTATTCCAATGGGACCAACAATGCAATATGCTACTGAGAAAAAGGAAGATCCCATAGAATTACGGGTTTACACGGGTGCAGATGCTAACTTTATACTTTATGAAGATGAAAATGATAATTATAATTATGAAAAAGGAATTTATTCATTAATTCCGATTCATTGGGATGAAAAAACAAAGACATTAACTATTGGCAAACGAAAGGGCGAATTTCCGGGAATGTTGCAAAAGCGTACTTTCCGTATCGTCTTTGTCAGCCAAAATCATGGTATTGCGGATGAGGTAACAGCTCAAGCTGATCGGGTTGTATATTATTCAGGCACTTCTGTTTTAGTAAAGTAGCTAATAATAGAAAATGTTTTTAATTGTAAATTTATTAATAAAACAATGAATATGAATAATGGTATAAAATTCAGTAGAATTGTATTGTCTATATGTTCGATTTCTTTTCTTTCAGTTGGAATTTATGCTAAAAAATTACCATCCGATATACTGGCCCAACTCAATGCGTATAATGTGAGTTGGAATACGGCAAGTACAACAGGCTCAAAGGCATCAATGCCACTCGGAAACGGTGATATTACAGCTAATATATGGGTTGAAAATGATGGCGATTTAATGATGTATATCGGAAAATCAGATACATGGAGTGAAGGAACCAGATTATTAAAAGTTGGTCGGGTGCGTGTTCATTTGACTCCTAATCCATTTGTTTCCGGAACAGCGTTTAATCAAACGCTAAACCTGTATGGTGGTGAAATTAATATTTCTGGTGGGGCAGAGGAATCAAAAATAAATCTGAAAGTGTGGATCGATGCTAATCATCCGGTAATTCATATTGAAGCTTCGGGTACCCAAAGTTTCAGTATGAAATGCTCTACGGAATTGCTTCGCCCAGTTGCATATACGCTTCCATCGGAGCGTGATGCGCTGGCTTCGAGTTTTCGAGGGGTAATTGATGGTCCGATAAAACCAACAGAAAGTGCCGATGTGTTGATGTTAAAGCCAGACAGAATTGAATGGTATCATAGGGATACAACCTCTTTTTTCAAAACAATTCTTGAAAAACAGAATGTTCCAGAGTTAGCTAATACCTATCCTGACCCTTTTATGAATAGAACTTTTGGAGCAGCGATGTTAGGAAACGGAATGAGTAAAGCGGATGATAATACGTTGCAATCTATTCAGAGCGGAAAAAGGTTTTCCGTCTCAATTTATACCTATACAGCACAAACAGAAACTGCTGCCGATTGGGATAATCAACTGTCAGCCATTGTTACAAAGACAGATGCCGTGGATATTGAAACGCTTCGTGCAAATCATTACAACTGGTGGGATGCATTCTGGAACCGGAGTTGGGTTTTTCTGAGCGGCGATGAAAATGCCGTCAGTGTTACGCGTGGGTATTTATTGCAACGATTCATGGAAGCTTGCCAAGGACGAGGTAAATATCCAATTAAATTTAATGGCGGGACATTAACTTTCGACTATAATGGGCAAAATGGAGACTATCGAAATTGGGGACCGGCTTACTGGAATCAAAATAACCGCCATTTATACTGGCCTCTTTTGGCAACGGGTGATTTTGATTTGATGAAGCCCTGGTTTGATTGTTACATGAATATGCTCCTGATTCAAACTGATATTACTAAGAAGTACTATAATCACGGAGGGGCATTTTTTCCTGAAACTTTTAATTTTTTCGGACTTTATATACAGGACGATTGGGGATGGTCAAACACCGGAAAGATATCGGATACTCGATGGATACGTTATCATTATTCAGGAGGGTTGGAAGTACTGACTCAAATGCTAGAATATTATGATTATACTCATGATCATGCTTTTGTAACCAATTATATTGTTCCCTACGCTACTCAGGTAATTCGTTTTTTTGATAAACATTGGGTACGAAAAGATGGTATTATCCATTTTTATCCGGCTAATAGCATAGAAGAATACTGGGATTGCACCAATCCAACTGATTATATTGCCGGTTTGCGATACAATATTCCGCGTTTGACAAGTTTGCCAAACGATTTGATAACGCAGGCATTGCGTGATGAATGGAATAGTTGCCTGAGTGCTTTGCCTGCTATTCCTATGGATTCTACCGGAACAAAAATTTTACCTGCACAAATTTACGATATACAGCGTAACAGCGAAAACCCGGAATGTTATACGATTTTTCCATACAGAATATATGGAATCGGGCATCCTGACATCAATATTGGTCTTAAAACATTTAGTGACAGGTTGTATAAATGGACATCTTGTTGGTCGCAGGACCCTATTCAGGCTTCCTTGTTGGGACTGGCAGATTTATCTAAACAATATGTAATTGATAATTCCAAATCGGTGGACAAAACAGTCAAATTTCCTGCTTTTTGGGCACCTAAAAGCGATTATATACCCGATTTTGATAACGGTGGAGCACTGATGATGGCATTACAAAATATGCTGATTCAAAATGTCGGGAATCATATTTATGTAATTCCGTCTTTTCCTTCAGCATGGACTGTCGATTATAAACTTCTGGCTTATGGAAACACAACTGTTCGATTGAAGAGTAAGGGGCATAATATTTCCCGGTTAGACGTAATACCTGCATATAGAAAAGTCAATATTGTTCTTCCTGATTCCAGACAAAATCAATATGCTATTTTCCCTGCTTTACCAGCAATGAAGCTGGGTGATGCTGATTTAAATTTCAAAGCAACATCTACATCTGGCTTGAAAATTACTTATACTAGTGCTAATCCTAAGGTTGCAACGGTTGTAAATGGAAAAATTCATATTGTGGGAGCCGGTAACACGATCATTAGTGCCGTGCAGGAAGGTAATCAATTTTATAATCCGAGTCCGAAAATGGATCGAAAACTTGTGGTAAAATCATTATTGTCTAAGGAATGATCACATCCAAAGGCGTTTATATTGATAAAATGAGCAGTTTAACAAACTACGAATCTATAGTGGAATACAAAGATCAGTGGTATGCGTTTTATCACAATTCAACCATCTCGGGAAATGACTGGCTGAGCTATATGTGTGGAAACATTGTTCTATATTCCTAATGGGAACATAAAAAGGGTGATACAAACAGAAGAAAACTAATAAAATTATTAGCAATGAAGAAGATATTGCAAATATCAATAGCTATATCAATGGTGGCTATTTCTTTTATGGCATGCTCCAAAGACGCGCCGGTAACGAATCCGGATGTGGGAAATAATGGAGGAACGAACCCTGCTGTAACATGGCCTTCACCAATAGGTGATGTAGTAGGTAAAATAGCTGTAGGATACCAGGGTTGGTTTGCCTGCGTTGGTGATAATTCACCCATTAATGGATGGTGGCACTGGACACAGGATTGGTCTAAAATTCCATCTCCAACAAATAAAGCAATGGCGTCATGGCCTGATATGAGTGATTATGCAAACAAATACCCAACGGCATTTGCTAATTTGAATAATGGCAAATCTGCTACATTGTTTTCTTCTTATGATGATCAAACTGTAGATATTCAGTTTTCATGGATGCAACAATATGGCATTGACTGCGCTGCATTGCAACGTTTCAATCCAACAGGGGGCGAAGGTTCAATTCGCGATGCTGTTACGGCGAAAGTGAAAACAGCTGCCGAAAAATATGGCATTAAATTCTACATTATGTACGATGTGAGCGGTTGGACGAATATGCAGACTGAAATGAAAAATGACTGGACGAAAAAAATAAAAGTATATACTTCATCTCCGTCATATGCAATGCAAAATGGCAAACCTGTAGTTTGTATCTGGGGCTTTGGATTTAATGACAACAACCACAACTTTACTACAGCTCAATGTTTAGATGTAATCAACTTCTTTAAAAGCGAAGGCTGTTATGTAATTGGCGGTGTGCCTACGCATTGGCGCGATCAAAATAGTGATTCAAGAGGCGATTTTATAAGTATTTATAACGCATTCAATATGCTTTCTCCGTGGATGGTTGGCCGTATCGGCACAATTGCGGATGAAGATAATTTCTACAATAATGTCAACACTCTTGATCTTGCATACTGTAAAGCTAATGGTATTGATTACCAACCGTGCATATTGCCGGGTGATTTACAAGCTAAACAGCGCGTACACGGCGATTTTATGTGGAGACAATTCTATAACATGGTACATTTAGGTGTGCAAGGTATTTACATATCTATGTTTGATGAATATAACGAAAGCAATCAAATTGCAAAAACTGCTGCTACGCAAGATGAAGTTCCTGCAGGAGCTGAGTTTGTTACACTCGACGAAGATGGTACAGCATGTACTTCAGATTATTATTTGCGTATAACACAAGATGGTGGTAAAATGCTGAAAAAGCAAATCCCATTAACGAAAATCCGACCAACAAAACCAACGCCGTAAATAGTTGTTCGTTGATAAGTATTGTGCTATCGTACTAAGTATTTTAATAGTGACGGCAGGACTATACATAAGAATATTCCATAATAAAGAGGACGACTCTGCGGGTTTTCTTGCCATTTGTATGGTGACTACTTTTGTTTCTATCGTAGTTGCAACTGCTGCGGCAATATTTGAGAAACTCTTGCAAAATGCCATAGAAATGAAATCGCAAAAGGACTTAACAGTTTGAGCTATGCCAATTATTGTAAACTTAGTCGTGATGATGGCAAAGCGTAAAATTTCACTGAATGAACTTTCTGGAAGAGCTGATTTGACATTATCTAATCTTTCTATCCTAAAGACGGGGGCATTCGTGTAGCTTTAGGACTTCGTTCTGTATGGCAAACTCATCCTACGGCTTGAGCCTTATGTGATGTTCGTGTTCCTCAGACCAGAACTTTACCGTCGGCTTTTTTCAGATTAGCCTCGCGGTAGACACCCTTGCCTTGAGCCAATGGTTGCTACATACCCCCATAGTGGACTTGTACCACCTAGTTCTTAACCATGCACGGCACACCAAAAAGCGGGGATTCTATCAAACCTTGATAAAATCCCCGCTTTTGTGATCCGCTTGGGGTTCGAACCCAAGACCCCAACATTAAAAGTGTTGTGCTCTACCAGCTGAGCTAGCGAATCAATCCTGCTGTTAAGCGGATGCAAAGGTAAAACCAATTATCGAAACAGCCAAATTATTCCAGTCTTTTTCTTATCTTTGTCGCAGGAAGAGCTAGCAGGAAATGCCTTAAAAAAAGTACTCTCTTTTCTGTTTTTTACCATTTATCTATTTAATTATTATATATGGCTGACGATAAAAAAATAATTTTCTCGATGGTTGGCGTGAGCAAAGCTTTTCAACCAAACAAAAATGTATTAAAAGACATCTACCTGTCATTCTTTTATGGAGCTAAGATTGGTATTATCGGTCTCAATGGCTCGGGCAAATCTACGGTGCTGAAGATCATTGCCGGTTTGGAGAAGTCTTATCAGGGAGAAGTCGTTTTCTCGCCGGGCTATTCTGTGGGATATTTGGCTCAGGAACCGCATTTAGACAATGACAAGACGGTGAAAGAAGTGGTGATGGAAGGGGTGCAACCTATTGTTAATGCATTGGCGGAATATGAAGCCATCAATCTCAAGTTTGGTGAGCCTGAATATTATGAAGATGCCGACAAGATGGACAAGCTCTTTGCCCGCCAGGCAGAGTTACAAGATATTATAGACGCTACTGATGCGTGGAATCTGGATAGTAAGCTAGAGCGTGCAATGGATGCACTTCGTTGTCCGCCCGAAGATCAGCCGGTAGTTAATCTGTCCGGAGGAGAACGCCGTCGTGTCGCATTGTGCCGACTATTGTTGCAGAAGCCGGACATTTTGTTGCTTGATGAGCCTACCAATCACCTCGATGCAGAATCTATCGACTGGTTGGAACAACACCTTCAGCAATACGAAGGAACAGTTATTGCCGTGACGCACGACCGCTACTTCCTCGACCACGTAGCCGGATGGATATTGGAGCTCGACCGTGGAGAAGGTATTCCGTGGAAAGGCAACTACTCTTCTTGGTTGGAACAGAAAACCAAGCGAATGGAAATGGAAGAAAAGACCGTTAGTAAACGGCACAAAACCCTTGAGCGTGAGCTCGAATGGGTACGTATGGCCCCCAAAGCCCGCCAAGCAAAAGGTAAAGCCCGTCTGAATTCCTATGACAGACTGCTGAATGAAGATCAAAAAGAAAAAGAAGATAAACTTGAAATATTCATCCCCAACGGACCTCGTTTGGGCAATAAAGTGATCGAAGCCAAAGGAGTAGCCAAAGCGTACGGCGAGAAGTTATTGTTTGATGACCTTAACTTTATGCTCCCTCCAAATGGTATCGTAGGCGTTATAGGGCCTAACGGTGCAGGTAAAACCACACTTTTTCGCTTGATAATGGATATGGAACAGGTGGATAAAGGAGAGTTTGAAGTAGGAGATACGGTGAAGGTGGCTTATGTAGATCAGCAACATAAAGATATTGACCCCGGCAAAAGTGTCTATCAGGTTATATCAGGAGGCAATGAACTTATGCGTTTGGGAGGTCGCGACATTAATGCCCGTGCATACCTTTCGCGTTTCAATTTTGCTGGAGGTGACCAAGAGAAACTCTGCGGCGTTCTTTCAGGAGGTGAGCGGAACCGCTTACATCTGGCCATGGCACTCAAAGAAGAGGGAAATGTGCTGCTGCTTGATGAGCCAACCAATGATATTGATGTGAATACCTTGCGTGCACTTGAAGAAGGATTGGAAGACTTTGCCGGCTGTGCCGTTGTTATTTCACATGATCGTTGGTTCCTCGATCGCATTTGTACCCATATCCTTGCTTTTGAGGGCGATTCTAACGTATTCTACTTTGAAGGCTCTTATTCGGAGTACGAAGAGAATAAAATGAAACGTCTTGGCAATGAAGAGCCCAAACGTGTGCGATATAGGAAGCTGATGTAGAATTACCTTTATGAATCCTTTATCGGAACTATAATTTCAATAAGGGATTCATAGAAAGTATTTATCTTAATCTTTCAATAAAGAACAACGGCATGTTTGTGATAGAAAATTATAATCCTTGCCAATGATCCTCTAATAAAAGAGTTTTCATGATTATAGACGATGGCGCCCCATTAAATGGTGTAACTCTTATGGTGAAACGATCGCCATATTTTATCCGCTTTTCTTTGGGACTAGGACTATAAAAGTCGCCGCCTGTTTCCCATTTTACTTCATCGGGGTTAATAGTTATATTAGAGCTGAATTCGTTATTTATACAGACTCTTTCCACAGTAATCAAATCTTGTCGTTCTATTTTGACTTTTGCTATTTTTAGAACTTCCGGATTTATAATAAGAAATTTAGAATAGTCTATTCTTGACGGATATTTTAGGCTATACTTATTTATGTTTTTAACTCCGGTATGTTCGTCCCATTCAGGTCGTTGCTCGCTTGTTTCTTTGGTTACTTTAAAGTCAATAATAGGCCGTTGTGTGTCGGCTGAGAAATTGAAAACGCCTAATTTTTCGTTATATAAAGGAATATATCCAACTGCATTAGACGCAATGTTAGTTCCAGGGACCCAAAATGTTACTGGATTTGCAGGGAATGTCCCTGCATCTTTTCCGCTTCCCACTAAATTGATTTCTGAATTTATAGTATAACTCATTGTTGTTGTGACGCTACTGCCTCCTATGGATGTACTCAATAATTTAATATCTGTATCTGGCAAATGGCCGAGTGCAGTCGATATTGCGCTATTAACGCCCGAATATATAGATTTAAATGTGTTTTTAGGTAGTCCTATGTTATTTTCACCTGTTTTTTCATTTATCATGTTTCTTGTGATAAAATCTTTTCCAATACCTGCAAATACCCCACTCCCAAGGACTTTGCCCATTCTTGTTAAGGAGCTGAAAATATTTTTTTCGGATGAAGAACCAACTACACCATTTATTTTTTCAATGTACTTTCCTCCTAAATTTAGGCTATCAACACTAAAATAATTCATTCCCCAACAGAGTTGGATATTTTGATAGGGTATTTTGGATATATTAGGGTCATATGCTATTTCATATTGCATCATGTGCCATCGATTAATTTCTAGAGGTAAAGAGCCATCAATAGGTGCCGGTTGCATTTGGTAATATTGGCTTTTATTAGCCGTTGCATCAATAATATCTTGTCCAAGAAAATTAAACATTGACGTCTGTTGGTCTGAGACTATAGAGATGCCATCTTGCAAGTAGGAGGAAGGAATAACAAGTTCTGTCGTTATATAGAAAAAAATGCGCATTATTCCTCTATATTTATTGTACAATATAAAATAGGGATCTATAAGTTGTCCGGGAGCAGTAGAATCAAACAAGCTGTACATCAATTCCCATCCATCGGATGCTTTCCGATCGCTAATAATATCATTTCCATATACAGAAGCAATGCTTTCTTTTCCGACCCACGGGGAGGGAATTGGGGACTGACTAGGAGGTGTTGGCAACCATTCAGCATTTTCCCAATCAAATGAAAGTGTAGGTATTGCACGTGTAGTGACTGAAACATTCTTCGGGCTTTCAGTAATTTGTTCATCTTGGCAATATGCTAAGACATTGCAAATCAATATGCACGAAATATACAATCTTATTTTTTTGAGATTTTTTTGAGCTTTCATAAGTGTTTAATATTAAAATTAATAATGAAATTTACAAATCCGCTTTTATAAATGCAAACGTCGATATTTATATTTATCTCTCACCATTTTTTTTATAATTCCAATTCTTCAAAATTAAACAAAAGAATATTCATAGCATTATAAAAACGATAACATTATTAAAATATAAATTGTTGATTATTAGCATATTACTGTATATGCCGATAACAATTACTTTTTGTTCTACTCAAAACTTAGCACTAGAGTTTGTTTGATTGCTTAGAGAAGTAGCAATTTTTGGCTGTATGGTACTTAATCGTATTTGTATCTATATACTAATTTTTGGAGGTAGCTAAAAATATTTTTATTCTTTAGAATGATATTTAATTGCTTGGAGAATAAAATGAAACGTCTGAGAAATTATGACTTTAAATATATGAGGCGTAGGTGGCTGGTATATGGATAGTTACGTACTTAATTTGCATTGATGGAAATGCAATATTATATTGAATCCATTTTACTCAATCCGTTAATTTTTTATTTTTTTTGTTGCTTACTGATATGAAACCTTAAAAAATGACACATAAATGTAATGTATATATAAAGTATATTAATTACCTTTGTGTATTAACTAAAGAGAGATTCTAATTTTTAATTAACAAAATTAATTACTTAACAAGAAGAATTATGAGAAGACATCTAATTCATTTCCTGCTGGTTGCGTTGCTGTCGGTATGCTCTGCTGCTACGGCTTTTGCCCAGACAACAGTGAAAGGTCAAGTTGTGGACGCAGAAAGTAGTGACCCATTAATCGGTGCTGCTGTTATAGTCGTTGGCACTACTCAGGGCACTGTTACCGATGTTGATGGTAAATTTACCCTAAATGCGTCTCCCAATGCAACCTTGTCCATTAAATATTTAGGATACAAGGAGCTTAAAAAGAAAGTGACCAAGAGTGGACAGGTAAATCTTGGCACTATTAGCTTAGAGATAGATGCAGTGGCATTGGCGGATGTAACGATTACGTCTTCTATAGCAGTGGCACGTAAAACTCCGGTAGCTCTTTCTACTATAGATCCTGTATATATTTCAGAGAAACTTGGAACGCAGGAATTCCCGGAAATTTTAAAATCTACTCCGGGGGTATATGCAACTAAACAAGGTGGTGGATATGGTGATTCAGATATTAGCATGCGTGGCTTTGAATCTCCTAATATTGCCATTATGATTAATGGAGTTCCTATGAATGACATGGAATGGGGAGGTGTGTATTGGAGTAACTGGGCAGGATTGTCTGATGTTACCCGTAGTATGCAAACACAACGTGGCTTGGGTGCTTCTAAAGTTTCGGCTCCTTCTGTAGGAGGTTCTATCAATATCATTACAGATGGAATTGATACTAAAAAAGGCGGTATGGTTTCTTATGGTATGGGTAATGATGGATACAATAAGGTTCTTTTCTCTGTATCTACCGGACTGACAAAGACAGGTTGGGCTATGACTGTAATGGGCGGTAAAACGTGGGGTGACGGATACATTCAGGGTACTGACTTTGTTGGATACAATTACTTCTTAAATATATCTAAGCGTATTAATGATAATCATCAGATTTCTTTAACCGCTTTTGGAGCTCCTCAAATACATAACCAACGTAGTGCTTATGACGGTCTTTCCATAAAAGGTTGGCAAGAGGTTAAAAATTATATGGAGCCGGGCGACGAATATAAATATAATCCTACTTATGGATTTGGAAAGAATGGAGAGCGTAAAACCTCTGCTAAAAACAAATATCACAAGCCCCAAATTTCGTTGAACCACATGTGGCAAATAGATAATACCTCGTCATTGAGTACTGCACTCTACTTGTCAATCGGTGATGGTTGGGGATACAGCGGCCAGGGAGTCACTAGTTCTTACTCTAGTGCATGGTATGGATCTTCTAATGGGGTTCTTAATACTACTTACCGCAATCCAGACGGAACTTTTGCCTATGATCAGATACAAGAAATGAACGAAAACAGTTTGAATGGTTCTCAAATGGTTATGTCTGTATCCAAGAATAAGCACAAATGGTTTGGACTGCTCTCTACATATACCAAAGAACTAAATGATAAGATTAATTTTTATGCGGGCTTTGATGGGCGTTATTATATTGGCACTCATACCAATGAAATTAATGACCTTTATGATGGCGCATATTATATTGACCGCTATCGTGCTACGGTAGATCCTGCAAATAATTCGGCTGCTGCTTCTCCTGATTTTGCAACAAAGAAATTGGGTGTAGGCGATGTCGTTTATAGAGATTATGATGGTTATGTTGTTCAAGAAGGTGTGTTTGCACAGGCCGAATATAATGTAGATAAATTGAGCGCATTCGTAGCAGGTTCTGTTAATAATACAAGTCAATGGCGTTACGATCGTTTCTATTATGACAAACAACATGCCAAATCTGCTAAAGTGAATTCTATTGGATTCACGGTAAAAGGCGGTGCTAATTACAATTTGAATGAGAATCATAATGTGTTTGCTAATATTGGCTACATTAGTCGTGCTCCATTCTTTTCAGGAGGCGCATTCCTTTCATCAACTGTAAGTAATGTTGTGAATAAGAATGCTGTTAACGAAAAAATATTTAGTGTAGAACTGGGCTACGGTTATCATTCTAGGTTTTTAAATGCTAATTTAAACGTTTATCATACAGCATGGAACGATAAGTCAATGGCTCGCTCTATGGATTATACTGATGCTGATGGTAATACAGATCGCGCAATGATTAATATGACGGGAGTTGATGCTACCCATGAAGGTGTTGAACTCGACTTTACGGCCAAACCTCTTGGATGGTTAGATATTACTGGTATGTTCTCTATGGGTAACTGGCGTTGGACAAATGATCCAACAGGTTATTTTTACAATTCGGGTGGTCAACCTCTTACCGTTGATAAAACTGTAGCATCTGGAATTGGTGCTCCGGATCATGCTAAGATGGTACTTCTTTTAGATGGTGTAAAAGTAGGTGGTGCCGCTCAAACTACAGCAGCACTAGGTGCAAAGGTGAAATTGAGTAGAGATCTTCATTTCGGAATTGATTGGAATCTTTTTGCTCGTAATTATGCTGATTGGGCAATGGCTAGCACTGACCTCTCACTTGGTGGTACTAAAACATTTGTTACTCCATGGCGTATCCCCTCGGCCAATACATTTGACTTTAATGCCAGCTATTCATTCAAAATTGGTACTCTTCCGGCTGTGTTATCAGGTAATGTAGATAATTTATTTGACCAGGAATATATATCTAGCGCTTATGATGGTGACGGTCACGATTGGGAAAGTGCATACCGCGTATTCTATGGTTTTGGACGTACCATGTCTATGAGACTTAAAGTTAATTTCTAAACAGTCAAAGAAAATCTGATTATGAATAAAATTAAAATTTTTAGTTTTTTAGCTGCTCTGCTGCTTTTAGCAAGTTGCGATTACAACGATAAGTACTTTGATGGCTATGATGATATCACTGTTACTGATGTAGCTAAATATGAAGGAGCATATACAGGTAATTATCCGGCTGAAGGATACTTTACTAGCAAAACAAGCCTTGAAACATCGGTGAATACGATGCTGAAGGACTTATATGAATATTGCGATAAAGGCTCGACGGCAAAAGTCTCTGTGCTCTATGGTGACATAACTAAAGGTTTCACCACTGTAACTCCAATTGATAGTTATACTTTGGTTGCCGATGATTATGATGCGATGGGAACTGATGCAGGATATCCGGGTAAGTATAATAATTTTGATGCTACCATGGATGTGAATGCATATCTTAGTGCTTTTTGTGCTACAAAATATCCCGATGCAGCAATAGATGACATTGTATCAATTACTTATAAATATTATGCAGGAACTACATCCGATGTTTCTGCATATTACCAAAAAACGTCTGCCGGATGGGAAAAATATGAGGTGGAGGCTTTTGCCACTAATCTTTCTTACACTTTAGTAACGGAAGATTACGATGCAATGGGAACGGAAAGTGGTACTCCGGGTAAGTATAATAATTTTGATGCCACTATGGATATTGATCATTATCTTACTATTTTTCTCAAGGGCAAATATCCGTATGCTGCTAAAGATGCAACATGTTCAGTTTCTTATATTTACTATGCTAGTAGTGTAAGTTCTACTCAGTCGCGTATTTATAAATATGACGGTTCTTCATGGGCTGCTTTTGATCCTTATGCCGATACGGTAGAAATAACCACAAAGATTGCAGAAATGACCTATGACGGTTCTAATTGGACTCTTGTTCGTCTTTTGGGTGGTAGCGTTAATTATACTTTTGCTGCAACTGATTACCAATTGTTATATAATTGGGTAAAGGATAATAAATCAGCCTATTTGAGTACTCAATATCCTGATAAAGAAGAATATTATTTTGGTTCATCTACCAGCTATTCTAATATTAACAATAACTATAATACGTGGAGGAGTTATTATGATGTGGAGGGTACTTATGTCGGTAAGACCAATGATGAAATGCAGGCAATAATGGACGATCGTATAGCGGAAGGTATTTCAACTATATTACTTCCTAACTGGGTTTCCACTCCTGATCCGGGTATTAGTTACGTAGTTACTTATAATGTATATAGTGGACGCGGTACCGGTAATTATGTTATGTCATTTATGTATAATACAGAAACAGCGGCTTATGAACTTACGGCTGGTCCTGTAGCAAAATAATAAATAATTATTTTAGTAAGTGAAGGGTTGTCCTGATTAGGGATAGCCCTTTCTTATTTTATTAAATCACTTTCCCGAAAAAATGGCCGACTTATTTAATGCCCATTCAATTCGATTTATAAAGGCACTCCCACCTCCATGATTACCGGATTATGATCACTACACAAATTTATATCAGGAGAGAAATAGTTGACACCCTGTAATTCGGGGGAGTGAAAGATGTAATCGATACGCAATAAATGTTTGTAGAAACGATAGGTATAGGCGTAGCCACGTCCGGATGTTTGAAAACCATCTAATAGATTGCTCTTTACTGTGTGGTATGTATATGATGATGGGGTAGAATTGAGATCGCCGCATAACAATACGGGGTAGGGGCTTTCTGCTACGAGCTTGCGCACTGTTTCAGCTTGTTGGGCCCGTTTTATAAAATTGGTTCCTGTTTGTGTCAGAGCTTTAATTAATGCTTCGCTTTCGCCGTATGTGTTTCCGGTTTCTTGCAATGCCCTGTTTATGTCTTTACGATTTGTGGACATGTTGGTGGTTTGCAAATGATTATTGAACAGACGTAATTTCTTTCCGTTTATTATAATATCGCACCATAAACTGCAATTGCGGCTGCCGGGGTATGTTATCAATCGGCTATTGGTGATGGAATATTTACTGAACACAGCTAATGGTATTAAATTTAATTCGTTGTAGGGGACAATAACGCTATACTTCCACGCAGAAAGTGCCTGTTTGATGCTGTCTATTGTAAAGTCATTGTTACCGGCAAATTCCTGAAAGCAAATAATATCTACTTTCTGATCATTCATATACCGGGCTATTTTTTTGCAAGAAAATCCATCGAATTCATTTCCGAAGCTATGCACATTGTATGTAGCCACTTTTAGGCTTTTATGATTTGCAAGCAGTACTTTTTCGCCCAGGCTAATTTGAAATATACAATTCAGATAGCTAAAATTAAGGGCAATGGCCAAAATAGGCATGCACATCCAATAGCGCCGACGTATAACCCAATAGATAGCAATAATTAAATTTAATGTGATCAATACAGGTAAAAGCATCCCCAGTAAAGGCAGCAGTGATGAATGTATCGGAGAAATATATCGGGCAAACGTTCCCGCTATAGCAAGGCATGCTAAGATGAAAGTTATTGTTCTTACGAAGTAATGAAAAAAATTAGCTCTCATTTTTTCTCTCTGTATTTTTAATGGCGATACAATCATTCCGACTATCGTCCTTAGATAGAGTATGCCGTATCAAATAGCTATTAGTTTATTTGAATATGTTTATGGCTCCTATCTATTACAAAATTGGTATAATGACGTGCTCTTTTTATCTATTATCTAACCATGTTTTTAATGCATCCTTTAGCTTTACTTGCGAAAGCGGCTTTGTGAGGAACTCATTGCAACCAGCTTCTTTGGCTGCTTTAATATCGTCGGCATATGCATATGCGCTAAGGGCAATAATGGGAATAGTAAGAGAAAGGCCACGTATTATTTTTGTTGCAGATAGTCCATCCATATTTGGCATTTTAATGTCCATTAATATAAGATCCGGATTCGTTTCTTCGAACATTTTAATAGCTTCAATGCCATCTTTGGCACGTAGTAATTGATACGTTTTACCCAAAATAGCATTCAATAATTCAAAATTACTGTCTGTATCTTCTGCCACGAGTATAGTCGTTGCTTTTTCTTCTTTTTTGTCTATCATTGCAGTTTCCATTTTAAAATGATCTACAATTTCAGTGTCTTTTGTTTCTTTTTCTTTTTTCACTTCTTCGTCTGAATTACATGGTAGGGTAAAGCTAAAAGTTGATCCTTGTCCGGCTACCGAGCTAACCGATATGTCTCCTCCCAAGCGTTCTACAATTGTTCTACATATGGATAATCCTAATCCTGTTCCTTGATCGAAGTTATTTACTTTTACGAATCGATCGAAAATATTATTCATTTTATTCTCAGGTATGCCTATTCCGGTGTCGGTAACATAAAACACAACGTATTGTCCTTCCTTTCTATACCCATAGCGAATAGAGCCTTCTTTCACAAATTTAAAAGCGTTGCCGATGAGATTGGAGAAAACTTGGAAAATACGATTTTTATCGGATGTTATTTCCAATGAAACATCCGATTCTTCTACTAAAAATTTCACCCCTTCAGGGCAGCGGAATACGTGTGCGTCGAATATTTCACGGCACAATGTGTGTAACTTAATATTAGTTAGTGAAAACTCCACCATACCAGATTCGATCTTAGAGAGATCCAGAATTTCGTTAATTAGTTGCAATAATCTTTCGTTGTTAGCTTCTACGATATTGAAATATTCCTTTCTTTCTTCCATATTATCGCTGTCTGCTATAATTCTGGAGAATCCTACAATAGCATTGAGCGGAGTACGTATTTCATGACTCATATTTGCTAAAAACGCAGACTTTAACCGATCCGAAGCTTCCGCCTTTTCTTTTGAGGCCAACACTTCTCGTTTCATCAGTTCCAATTGTGTAATATCCCATTCAATGCTAACGATAATTGGCGAGAAATCTTTGCTTTCAATCATCGTCTTTCTCCTGTCCAATACGGTGAGTTTTCCGTCGCTATCTCTTTCTTCTCTGATACAATGAATTTCTTTTCTGCTTTTGACAAGCTCAATATCTTCCTCTCTTTTCTTTCGGGCTATTTCATCTGGGTAGTAATCGAAATCACTTTTACCTACAGCTCTGTCTGAAGCAATACTTCTGTTATCTGCTTCTCTGTTACGGTATAAATATTTGAAGTCATTCTCTACATCTTTTACAACAATGCTTGCCGGGAGATTTTTCATCGTTATGTCCATCGTTAGATTGAACTTTTTTATTTCCGCTTCATATCTGATTCTCTCTGAAATATCGTGCCCTAACGCCCAAATCGTTTTTTTACTATCGTCACTTGTTACATAGTATACAGTGTGTTCATAGGCTAATATTTTTTTGTCGTCCGGGAAAGGATTTTCAGAAACGAAATATTTATTATTCTTTGTTTCTTGGTGAGAGAAGATTTCCTTCCATTGCTCTTTAGATATTATTCCATATGGCATATCGTTTACATTAATATCAGCAAGTTCTTTGTGTTCAGGAATTTTGTGGTGCTTTCTAAACTGTTGGTTAGCGAAAATCAATGTTCCGTCTCTTTGTACAGCAAAAATATCTTCTGTAGCATTATCTATGGCATGCGTAAGAAGATTTATATCATTTCTTTGTCTTCTGATACTGGTGATATTTTGTGAATATCCTTCAACGGATGTTATTTCTTCATTCTCGCCCAGCGCAATCGCTAATTTTTTAGCTCGTAGGTAGTGAATTTCTCCATCATAATAATGTACTCTGAATTCAAGGCTATCATCCTCTGCTATTGTGGCACTGTTTATAAGCCATTCGGTTAGATTTTCTCTATCTTCTTCTACAACAAAGTTCAAGTAGTCATCAAATGATATTTGCTGTTTTTTTTCGGTTGATAATAAGTTAGTATATCCATGAAATGTAACTATGCCGGTTTGGATATCGTATATCCATAAACCTATTAGAGCCGTTTTTTGTATTTCCTTAAGTTTTTTATTGGCGTTTTCTAACTCCAATCTAATATTACAACGTTTGGTGATGTCCCGATATTGACAGAGCACCATTTCATTGAAAGGATACATTATGCATTTAAAGTATAAAGTCTCACTCTTTAGTGGCAGTTTATAATTTTTAGAAATTACCTCTTTTTCATTTAGCACACGCATGAATTCAGGGTATATTTTTTCATATGTATGTTCGGGCATTATCTCAAATAGGTTTTTACCAATCAGTATATCTTCTTGTAAAAACCATAAATCACTGTGCGTAGTAATATCCCGGCAAATTCCCTCTGCATCGACCAATAGCATTGTGTCAGCAGTCAATTGCAATATTCTGTCGGAATACGCCGGTTCGTGTAATATTCTTTTCATATTTAACTTTAAGTCTGACTAAAATATAAACGCCACAAAAATACGAAAAATAATTTATACATCTAAGATTAACTGTTAAAAGATTAACCCTTTAGTTATACCCGCTTTGATTTTTCCCATACTCCGCTACCTCTGTAGTTCCAAAGATAAGGTATACCTTTTATCACACTAATGTTCATAAAGAAGAAGTAGTATGGAATAAAAAGAATTTTAGTTTTTATCTGTCTGGACGACAATTTTCGGCCTGCTGCCGCCATTAAATAAAAAAGTAGTTGCAAAATCAAGATGATTCCGTACAACATAGGAGATATTCCACTTGCCAGTAACACCATATTTAAAGGCATTAGTGCAAATAATAGAATTGGAGTAATGGACCAGCGTAATACTCTGTGAGAAATGTATTGAAAGCTCAGTAATCCGTAGCGTAGAGGATTCAGTAATGCTTTTAATCTCCAGATAGCTTGCAGTCCTCCGGCCGAAATGCGTACTTTCCTTTTTTCTTCTTCTTTCATGTTCATTGAGCCCGACTCGATTGCATAAGCTTCACTGCAATAATCAATCTTGTATCCTTGCATAGCAATACGTAGCGAAAGCACAAAATCATCCAGTAGCGTATCTCTTTCTATTTCATTAAATAGTTCACGGCGTATGGCAAAGAGTTCGCCAGCGGCTCCCACTGCAGAGTATAGACGTGCGTCCAGTGCTTTTAAAGTCGATTCGTATTTCCAGTAGAAACCTTCTCCTCCTACGGAGGCTTTGTCCTTTGTTTGTACGGCAATTCGCTTTTCACCCGCCACGCAACCTACTTTAGGATTACTGAAAGCCAACACGATATTGCGTATGGCTTCGGCATTTACCATTGTGTTAGCATCTGTAAATATGACAAGTGATGTTTTTACGAAACTCATTCCTCGATTCATTGCTGCCATTTTCCCCTGTCTTTCGGGCTGGAAGAATACCGTGGCCTGAGGCCAGGCACTCAGTCGTTCGTTAGTGGCATCGTTGCTGCCATCCGTTGTCCACACTATGTGCAGTTTTTCTGGCGGATAATTTAACTTTAAAGAGTTACGCATCTTTTCATCGACTACTACCTCTTCGTTGTAAGCTGTGATAAAGAGTGTTACCTCAGGCAGCTCGTTATCATCGGGCAATATCTTTTTTAGGGGTTTGTAATAGATTTCTTTTATTTTCACCAGAAGATAGAGCAATATGCCATAACCCAAATAGGTATAGAATACGATGAATGAAGAGAACCAAAATATAATTTCGAGAGTTTTCATTAATATTGACATGTTACTATGTTATCATTTAAATACGAATGGGGCTATTTTTTTTAAAGGAAGGGCAATAATAAGTGAAAACAAAATACCAAATACAGTCATTTTCAACCCTTCCCAATATTTTGCATTTTCTAATGGAGAAAATGTCCATAAATATTTTACTATTTCAAAACATAGCATATGTAGAGAGAATATAACTAATAAATTTCGGCCTAAATAAGACAGTATATTTGATGCGTATTTTATTTTGTTTATGTATTTACTAACTATCAATATTATCATCGATCCACTTGTTCCGGATAGAACAGACAGAGCCAAATCATTCCCTAACTTGTTTATTCTTATATCTACGATAATGTTGTGGATAATAGCCAAATAGAAAAACATTATTCCCAAGAAAAAGATTAATACTATTTTTGGTATTTTGATTTCAACAAAATTATTTTTATTCAACATTTTTCCTATATGGAAATAAAAGACCATTGATAACGATGAATCAATAAATAACGGTATATGCACATTGGTTTTATATAAAACATATCCTATTATTATACAGGCACTTGAAACCATTAACTTCTGCTTTTCGCTACTTATGTACTTACAAATAAGATAGTAAATGAGTTGCACCCAGAATATAGAAATAAAGAACCAAAGAGGTCTAGCTACTCCATATGGCTCAAATATGAAACCTAAACTTAAAAATATTTGGTCACTTCTTCCTGTAGCAGTATACAAAATTATGAAAGATAGCTCGACAATAATAAAGAAAAATAAGTATGGGATGATATAAGCTTTAAATTTCTTTTTTATAAACTCGGGAAACCCCTTATTATAATCATTAAAGAGATACCCTGAAAGCATAAAGAACAGTGGCATGTGGAAAAGATAGATTTCGTCTTTAATTGGACACGATTGGTTAAGATGCCCCCATACTACTGCAACAATACCAATACCCTTAGCTATATCAATGGCTTTATTTCTTTCCATTTTAGATACAGTCATTTAATTAAATTATCTTTTTTATCTCTGTATTTCTCTTTCTGGCTGAATAGTCTGCCTATATTTTTAATGGATCTGACGAATTTCTGGCTAAAACTAGTAAGTAAATTAGCTCCTACTGTACCATATCCTGTCACTGCTCTGGCCTTTTTACTTTGAATAAAAGCTATCTTTCCATATTTTTTCAATCCTAAAGCGAGAGACCCGTCTTCTCCTCGAATAATATCAACTCGGATACCTACCTTTCTGGCATGTTCTGTATTATAGGCAAAAACCAATCCTCTTACACTGAGTTCCGGACGTTTAAATGATTGTAGAAATAAATATAAATCCCTGGAGAGTTCATAAAGTTTTAGTCCAACACGTGAATGTTTTTTATCTTGAATATAGCTCCATAGAGAACTTACAGCCACTATTCCTGGCTTTTCTAATTCATTAATCATCGTTTCAATGTAATGGGGAGGGTACATGGTATCAGCATCAATATTAATATGGTATTTGCCTTTTGCATGCTCAAGTCCGCAGCGTCTAGCGTATCCGCAACTATGTTGGTACTCGTTGTAATATGGCATATTAAGAGCTTTAAAAATATCTTCGGTCAAATCTTTAGAGTCATTATTTACCCCAATAATTTCTATCGGATATTTACATTCCATTTCACTAAGAGACCATAAACAAGCTAACAAATGTTTTTCTTCATTGTAAGCTATGACTGATACAGTTGCTAAAGGTTCTTTGCTTTGCAATAATTGCAATTTATAGCCTACGTCGGCAATGACTTCTTGTGAATCCTGACTTAATGGTTTATCATAAACCTTTAGATATTTGTTGTACCAATTCATGCTTTTTGTTTTAATAGGCTATTAAATAACTCATCCCATTGCTTTGATATGTTCTCTATTTTGATGCGTTTTATGTTTTCTCTTGCTTTTCCCCCCATTTCTTTACGTATCGTATCATTCTCAATAAGATAACATATCTTTTCAGCAAGTTGTTCTATATTCCCGTTATCAACAAGCAGTCCGTCTTCATTGTCATGAATGATATCTCGTGGCCCGCAAGGGCATGTGAATGAGACGGGTGGCAGCCCGCAAGCCATTGCTTCGGCTAGAACCATAGGAAGGCCTTCGAAACGTGAACTTAAAACAAAAATAGAACTATGGCAATATTTGTCAATAATATCTGGTGTGGTATGTTCC
The DNA here is from genome assembly GCF_963677715.1 of uncultured Bacteroides sp. Taxonomy (NCBI): domain Bacteria; kingdom Pseudomonadati; phylum Bacteroidota; class Bacteroidia; order Bacteroidales; family Bacteroidaceae; genus Bacteroides; species uncultured Bacteroides sp. The sequence goes on along the minus strand of NZ_OY782495.1, from coordinate 337,146 downwards.
AGAAAACATGATTTTGTTACATTATTAGATTTTATTAATTGTTCCAGATCTGCTCTCTCTCCATCTCCGTAAATCTGTAATATCCAGTCGGGATGTCTGTACGAGACTTTTCCCCATGCATTGATAAGTAAATCGAATCCTTTTTGGAATGTGTATCTACCTACTGCTATAATTTGCTTATGAGAACAATCTGAAGCCTGCTCTGGAAAAAACGGGAGCGAATTGTGAATTACATATTTATTGGTCAATTCAGGCCAAAGATTCGCTTCTTCTTGTGTAAGCAATATCAGCTTATCAAGTTTTTTTAAGTTATTAAGAAATTTGTTGCTCCATCTTTTTTTGAAAAAGATAGTTAGGGGGTTTGACCCTTTTGCAGCATTTGCATGATATGAATTTCTTGTCACATGGAATTCTCCTATTTTAATGCTCTTATCCGATATTTCAGTAATAAAATTCAATTCTCTTCTTAAAGTGGAAATAACTATATCTTGAGGATTATTATTTAAAAAAAGTTTAAACCTTTTTTTAAATAAATAGTATTTAAACGGATAAGTTAGTAATTTCATGAGTAACGATTGCCTCATAGGTTCATCAAAAGCAACATGCAAATCAACATGCTTTATTAAAGAAGATAGAGGGTAATAGGGCTTTCTATCCATCTGTTCTGATGTAAGAATCGTAACAGAGTAGTCTTTGTAGTTCTCAGCAAAATAATTAGCTTTGAATGTTATAATTCTTTCTAACCCCCCCGGAGTATGAAGTGAAGGTAAATAATACATTATTTTCATAAACTAAAGTATTAAAGATATAATTTGCTTTTGATATTCCTCATTTAATAAATTTATGACATTGTTGCCATTAGGCGCTTCGTTTACATATTTATGTGGAAGTCTTATCTTCCGTTTAGCTTTTATTAGCCACCATTCGTATTCTATATCTACATGCCCGGCATCTATTGCCTGATATCCTGCTTTAAATAAATCATAGGCTAATACAGTGGCCGTTGGGCCCAAAGCAATAAGAAAAAGTGCTCCTTTTTCGATCTTTAATGCTTCATTTAATATTAATTCATATTTATTGAATGCATCCTGAGAGGGACACAAAATGCGACGAATACTTTTTGCATTATTGAACAAATCATTACCTATTCCGAGTCTGCTTTTTTCTCCTTCGATGAAGACAATATCACGTTCATGCCAAATTTGTTTTAAGCTATCAAACCATTGTTTACAAGATTCTTTTGAGGCAAAATCCATATAGGGACGAGTAACGAATGTATTGTAATACAGATGATTAGTAGATAAATATTTATCCCATAAACTTCCGTAAATATAAAAATGAGTCCTCCAAAAACGACGTGCTTTTCTGTTATATCTATTGAGATTAGTAAATGCGTCGGATATGCCTATCAGGTGCTTTTCATTTTCACTTGTTAATATTTCAATAAGTCGTTTGGCTAATATGGGGTTCCCTTTCTGAAATCCTATCGATTTACATTCTGTAAGCAACATCTCTCCATCACCATATCTGCTAATAGAGCAATGATCTTTAATTATTTTTTCAATTGTTTGATCGATAGATGCAACTATTGGGATTACTTTTTGTTTTTTCTGCAGGATGATATACCATAGATTATACCATTCTACAGTGCTTCCATATCTAATCTTATATTTGAGTGTGTTGATTATTTGTTTAATATCTTTCATGGTACTATTTTGTTATGGATTAAAAGTCTGATTTAATACTTTTTGCATTTGCACTTTCCATGATAAATGTCCCAATATTGAGTTTCTAATTTCTGAAGGAGTCATTTTTAGTGATAAATAGAAAGTAATTAGTTCTTCTATGTTTACCGGACTTTCATCGGCTTTAATTTTTAGTACATACGGCATTTTATCAAAATCATCATCGGTTTCGGAGTAAATAAAAGGTATTCCGCGAGCTGCATATTCTCTGTTTTTTAGAGTTTTTATTTTGTCAATATGACTTCTATGCCGGGCCAAGCTTCCTATTCCTATATCCGATCTCTCAAACATTTCATCTAACTCTGTTCCAAATAAGGCTCCATGAAATGTAACGAAATTCTCTAGATGATACTTTACGACATTCCTTTTGTATACATCGAGAGCTTCTGATATTCCGTATCCCACAATGTGAAAATACACATTCCTTTTGGGAGCTTTAGCGTAATATAGGGCAAGGCCTTCAATGGCTCTATCGAAGCCATGCCATGGATGCATTGTTGCTACTCCTATAAGATGTATTTCCTTTGATACATCATTCTTGTTTTCTTTGAGCTTTATCTGACTAAAATCTATTCCGTTTGAAATCTTTATTGTTGGTTTTCCCCAGATTGTGTCATGTTCGGAGAAAGTAACAACCTTATCTATATATTTGATTAATTGCCGGCGAAATAGCTTATCAATGAATAAAATGCGCTGGTAACAGAATGGCAATCCTATATATTCACTGTCATAAGGGTAGGTAGGAATCTCTAAAACAACTTTTGCTCCTGTGTTTTTTAATTGTTTTATAAGGTATATGGTAAACGGATTTGCATTGTGCACATATCTTATGTAGATGAAAGTAATATTATTGTTTAGTACGTATTTTATAATACTATTGTATTCGATGCGCTTAAGTATTTTCCCCTTTATTCCATTGCCATAATCACGTAACACGTAATCGTCTATCATCCTGTATTTATGATTCTTTTCATCTGTCAAATAACATGTTTGCACGTCCACCCCGCATTCTTTTAGTGCGTGTACCTGATAACGTATTTTTTTGCTGATTCCATTAAATTCTTCGAAACCATGAAATATAAGAAATAGTGCTTTCATGTTTATTTTATTTAGATTCAAAATATCTTTTCCATTCTAACATGACGTTTTCAGGCAGAAAACGTTTAACGTTCTTGCGGGCGTTTTGTCCCCAATCAATTCGAGTCTGCTCATTCTCTATCAGAAAGCATATACCGTTTGCCAATTTTTCAATATTCCCATTTTCGATTAGTAACCCATCTTCTTTATCTGATATAATTTCCGATGGTCCACTTGGACAATTGAATGAAACACAGGGTAATCCGCAACTCATTGCTTCAATAAGAACCATACCAAAACCTTCAAAGCGTGAGCTCATTACGTAAAAACTGCTTTCTAAGTATTTACTTATAATATTTTTTGTTGGGGCTACTATCTTAAATGACTCATCTAATTTTTTATGATCAATAGCATTTGATAACTCTTCCTGCAATTCTCCATCGCCATATATGTATATACTCCAGTCAGGATGTTTCTCAATAACTATTTCCCAGGCTTCTAGTAGCAGGTCATATCCTTTTTGCTCGGCTATTCTTCCTACACTTATTATTTTCTTTTCTTTGCAGTTACTGCTTTGTTCCGGATAAAAAGGCAGTGCATTGGGTATCACGGTTGCTTGTTTTATCTTTTGCCACCTTTGCGCATCTTCATGTGTAAGAACAACTAATCCATCAAATTTTCTTATTGATTTCCATACTCTTTTTTTTAAGAAATAACCAATAAGTTTGTATAGCATTCCCCGGTTGCTGAATTGATGTAAATTTCTTGCGAAATCTTTTGAAACATGAGCTTCTGCAATTTTCTTACTCCCATCGTTTATGGAATGCAGTACATCGATGTCTCTATTTATAGTTGTTATTGTAAAATCAGGTTTAATGTCATTTAATATTTTGCTTAGTTTTGTTTTGTATTCTCTTATTAGTTGGAAATATATTATCCCTCTTTTTAATATGGAATGATTATACTGAGACGGGAAGTCTATATTCAAATCAATATATTTGACTTCATCATCAGGCCTATAAAAAAAAGGTCTGTTTTTTTGATAAGTGGTTATAAGGTATACTTCGTAACCAAATTGTTTGGCAAAATAGTTGGCTTTCTCTATTATGACTCTATCGGCGCCCCCAGCACCTACCAATTCGGGCATTAAGTAGACTATTTTCATCGCTTTATCAGTTTTTTGACTTTTCCAATTAAATCATATTCATTTGTAAATTGTATGTAACACCCAAATATAATGATAAAAAGGATTGCTTTCAAGGCAAGATTAAGAAAAATATTCATATCACTAAATATGTTAGTTACTAATAGCAATATTATGACTAATATACCACTCACAATAAGAGGAGATATTAGTTGTTTTGCAAAGCGTATCAGGTTACGTTGTTTAAAGGTAACATGATACATTTGCCAATAGCATTGCAAGAAATTTGTAGTGAAAGTAATGCATATACATGTAGCGACAGCCTCTAGCGTGCCAAAAACAAATATGCCTATTAACATTCCTGTAACATTAAGTATGGAAGAGAATAATCCGCATACAAATAAGCTACGTGTATCTCCCGATGCTTGAAAGATGGAGCCTGAAGAGGATAGTATGATTTGTACTCCTACAGATAAACTTAAAATGCGAAATATAGGTACGGATGGCATCCATTGATTACCAAAGATAATTAGCGTAATTTCTTCTGCATTAAAAAATAAAAAGACACTTAGTGGTATGCCCATAAAAGCCAAAAGGTGAACTATCCTTTCGTATGATGATGATAATTTATTGATATCTTTTTGGAAATCACTAAGCACCGGATGCATTACAGGGGTTATGACATAAGTGATATTTTGTAGAGGAAGCATCATTAAACGATAAGATTTTTCATAATATCCCAGCGGAGTCATTCCCATGTATTTGCCTATAAATAGTTTATCAAGATTACGGCTGAAATAATTGATTACATTAAATAAAAATTGATAAGCTGAGTAACTGAATATTTTTCGTAATGCTCCCAGCCCCCAAGTCCATCTTGCTTTTTGTGGATATTTACGGATGGAAATGGCAAATAGAAGAGCGCTCGATAATATAGGATTAATAATTAAAGCATAAAGTCCGCCTCCTGCTAGTGCTACCCCCACAGCTAACGTTCCACCAGCTATTTGAATAATAAAACTTCTCCATGCGATGAATTTGAATTCTTTATTTTTATGGAAAAGTGCATTTGGTACTATATTAGCAGATGAAAAGAAAAGATCTATAGCCAGAAATTGACACAATGTTCGCAATATTGGGGTGCCATACCAAGCAGCGATAGGCCATGAAGCAAGAAAAAAAAGCATTGATATGCCGCAACCTGCCCAAGCAGTAAATGAAAACAAATCCGAAAGATCGTGCTCCGTGAGATTTTTATTCTGAATGATTGCAGGCGATATTCCCATATCTGTAAAAATGCTGAAGAAACTAATAATAACCGTAGCTATTGCCACTACACCAAAATCGTCCGGCGAAAGCATTCTTGATAATACGGCTGTTACTATAAGCGATATTACTATGCCCGAATATCGGGCTACTGCAGTATAAAATACTCCCGAAAACAGTATGTTTTTTGTAGATTGCATGTTGATGTTTATGATAATCAGTTGCTAATTTCAGTAATTATATTCTCCCATTGTTGTATAATGTTATCTATCTGAAATGTTTTAGCTATAGCATAAGATTTCTCTCCCATTTCATCTAAGTCTTCTCTTTTTACAATAAAAAGCATCTTAGCTGCTAAATCGTTAACATCTTCATTTCTGAAAATGAGACAATTATCAGTCTCTCCCAGTAATTCTTTAACAACAGGGAGGTCAGATGCAATGATTGGAAGATAATGAGCCATCGCCTCCACTAGCACAAGTCCAAAGCCCTCCCATCGTGAACTCAACACAAAAATACTTGCCGAGGCATAGTGCTTTTGAATATTTTTAGTGAATGGAAGTATGTTTATTCTATTCTCTAATTCGTATTTATAAATCAGCTTTCTCAATTTGTCTTCTTCGGGTCCTTCGCCTACTATATCTAGTGTCCAATCCGGTGTGTGTTTTGCAAATAAAGCGAATGCTTCTATTAAAATATCAAACCCTTTTGCTAAATGAGAAAATCTTCCTATAGCCAGGAATTTTCTGAATTTACTATTCCCTTTCCCTATTGGCGCCAAGGTTAACGGGTTGTAGATGCTAATTGCATCTATATTCATATTTTTATTGTACAATTCTCTGTCACTTTTTGTCAGTACCACAACGGCATTAAGTCGGGGTATTTCATATTGAAATTGTTTTTTTTGATTCCATAAAAACAGTCCTCTGTTTTCAAAAAATGCGCTGTACGAATTATGCATCCATCCAATAACCTTGGGTTTAATGTATTTTACTATACTTGCCAAATGCAATGAGAGAAATGCATGGACACCTATAACAATGTCGTAATTGCCATTATTTATTTTTTTAATTAATATTTTTCTCTTAGAGTGGGGAAATGAACTATATCCATACCATTTAGAGGTGATCTTATTTTGAATTAATACCTTTTTATACAGAAAACTATAAGTTTTGCAAGGCAGATATTCATAAAAAGGAAGTGATGGATAATTAATGTATTCAAATTTTAAATCAGATTCACCCAGTCCATACATTGACTTATCTTCCTGTGAAGGATTATCGTGAGTGAGTATGGTTACTTCATAATTGGTAGACAGAGATTTAGCTATAACGGCAAGTACTCTTTGTACACCTCCGAAAGAAAATATGCTGTCGCAATAAAAGCAGATTTTTAGTTTTCGCATATGCTCAATATTGTTGTTTTGCTCATTTGCAAATATACATTAAATATTAAATAAAAAGTGTCTTTAATTATATTCTTTAGCTTCAATTGAAATTATCATGCCATTGATGGAATGACAAGAAGTTACTTTTTTTTTGTGAATAAAAATAGAATGATCATAATGACAAGAACACTAATGATTGATTGATTTGCTGTTTATTATTTTATTCAATATAAAATATTTTATGATTTCATAGGGCTCATTTCTATATTTTTATCGACGCTTGTGCTTATGCTTATTTTGTTCGATTTGTATGTCAGATAAATTGTTATCATTAGACAAATTTTGAATGCGTTTTATTACTTTAGACAAGAAGCATAACATAGTAATATGTTATTGCTCTAACAATATATGTAACAGAGAATTACATATATTGTTATTCTAGACTAATGTTGATATATAAATAATAAGAGAGAAATAGTTTAATTATGATCATGTTCTGTGTGAATGAATTCTTTATTTACACCTTTCAGTTTAAATAAATTAATGAACATGATCCATGCTAAAGCCGGTATTTGAAACAAGGCTCTTAATAATTGGCGATTATATAAATGTGTCGGTATAACAATACATAATGTGAAGAGTAAAAGAAAGGAAAGTGACCACCATTTAATACTCATTTCGGGATGAATAATACTGGTAAGGAGTGTAAATATGGCGGTGAGAAAGATAAGTATAATTCTTGGAAGCATCATCCATTGTAATACTTTGTCGCAATAATCAAAATTTCCTAAAATAAAAGCTTTAGGAAAATAGGGCAGGGAAGCTTTAAGTGAACCTAATTGTGCTGCGAACCAGCGTCTGCGTTGATGCGCCATCGAATCTTTCTTTTGCGTTTTTTCATCGTATACATATAGATGGTCTAGATAATCAACGTATATATTTTGTTTGAGTAGTAAAGCTTCCAGTTCTTTGTCTTCACCTGCCGTGTGGATGTTTTTTACATTCCGTCTGAACCAGTTGGTTTCGAAAGCCATTCCCGATCCTATTAATGCTGAAGAAAAGCCCATGGCTACATGGCCTTTACGAAAGATGGAGTTATTGATTTCTTCACTCACAGCATCAAGAATAGCGATATCCGTGTTTGTGTTTTTGGCAAGACGGTGTGCCTGAATGGCCTGTAAACCAGCATTACAGGCACAGTTTATTTCTTCCAGAAAATAGGGAGTTGTAGTATTATCTGCATCCATAATGATGACCATATCGTACTTTTCATCCTTTGTGGCATCCATAGCCATAGCCATGGCCTTTGCTTTGGAACTGTTTTGGTAGTTTGCTTTGAGTAGGCGTATGGGGAATTGGCTTAATAGCTCGTTAGTAGCATCTTCCATTTGATCGGAAATTACAATTATTTCATATTTATCAGATGGATAATTTTGTTGCAAAAAAGAGATAACAGATTGTTCTATAACTTTGTCTTCCTTATATGCAGGAAACAAAACGGCAAATCGATTATATTTTTCTGTGTGAGGATATTTGTGCCGTCGATAAAATTTGGAAGCTATGGCGTATATGAATAAATAACTAACTGATACAGCCAGCAGATAAAAGATTAAAAGATTGATTAAATTGAGTAAAGTTACCATATTATACTATGTTATGCTATGAGAACAGATTGTTATTTAACTGTTATTTCTGACATCTCTTTATCATCTTCAATTGCTTTATCTATATGTGTACCGGCAAAGCAAAGAGCAAATCCAACGTAAACGACGATAGAATTTGGATATTGCATAACGTCATTAGCAAATGCCGATACAAAATAACCAGCATTCATGCATAACCATGCTGTCAATAAACCTTTGAGCCGCTTATCTTTGATTTTAAACAATAAAATCCAACAACACCAGGCAAATAATGCGACATTGACCAATAAATACAGACTTAATCCTACGATACCTGTATCTGTCCATACATTCACCAACCATGAATCGGGAGGATATGGCATAAGTTCCTTGGGATGGAAACGTTCTGCTTTGCCACCTAATCCTATGCCGTATCCAAAAGGCTTAGATGCCATTAATACTTTCATTTTTTCTCGGTTAACCATACGCACTTGGTAAGATGCATCTTGCTCTGCATAAAATGCGGAACGCATTTTACGAATATATTGATTTCCATCTCCAATAGCAGTAAACCGAAAGAAAAAGAATAAGCTGATCATAGCTATTGTGCCAATGATAAACCCGCTCTTGTTTTTTGATAATATAATGAACAGAGCTAATCCCCCAAATGGAACGGCCATAGCCGCACGTGTTCCGGATATGCCCATACCATAAATAGCAGCAGCGACAACTATAATATAATAAAATTTCAACCAGATGTTTTTCACATAGAAAATAGCTATAGAAAATGCAGTGGTACCCATAGCCATGTGTACTCCAAAGTTAGCTGCATCGGGAAAATAAGAAAAATAACGTATACCCGACCAGATAAGGTGAGTTTTTGCTCCTCCTAAGTCGTATAAAAAATAGTATTCATGCTCATTAAATCCATGATTTTTTTGCCAATATCCTTTGGCGGCCACAATTAAAATGAAAATAGACCATATAATAAATAACCATTCCATATCTTTGGGCTTCTTGATTGCCATAGGTACGAGTAGAGCACATAAAATGGGATAAAAAGCATAATGTGTGATTGATATATTCCAAGCTGCTTGCACATTATTGGGATTTCCTAATTCCAATACACAAAATAAGGCCCATATTGAATATAATAAGAGCATGCCATTATAGCTGTTTTTCCAATATGGCTTTTTGTATATATGATAAATGATAAGAAGTGAAATTATAAAGAGTGAAAATACTAAGTTATAGATTCCTAATGGGAAATCAAAAAAACCAGCAGCTATCAGAAGTATGAACTGAGAAATGAATAATGCATATATTGCTTTTTCTACATAAATAGATATATTTAAAAATATGAAGATTGCGAAAGGAAGAATGGCAAAAGCCATTGACGTATATATACTTCTTGTAATAACTGATAAATAGAATTGATATAATGCAAAGATCAAAACTATATAAATCCATCCTTTACTTATTAAATAATCAATGATATTAGACAAATTATTGTGATGTCTATCTTTCCGAATCATTAGTATTGTTTGTTTTTAATAGCTGAGGACTTAGCTGTTAATCCTAATTGCAATAAGCGATATCGTTGCCTTCTTAGATAACTATACGGAGGCAACATGCCTGTGTAATTTTCCACCACATCACTATTTGCATGATTGAGATATGTACATAAAGGAACATTTCCCATTTGAGATTTTATTCTTTCAAATAAAATTTTGTCGGTATTTCTCCATGCGCGATCAGCACTTAGTATTAATAAATTTAAATTAGCTTCCTGTAATAATTTTGTAGGCACATTATTACTCTCTAAATTGGGGTATTCTACAATTAAAACATCTTCTTTCTTTCGAATATAGAGATTCATAATACTTTCCGCCAATAAGTATTCGGAAGAGTTTATATCGAAATTTTCTCCCCAAGTGATGCGACGAACTTCCAGTCCGATGTTTTTCCAATAAGCTTCTAATAAGCTCGCCAAGTGTGTTTTTCCTTCGCCTGCATCGTTACTCAGAAAGTTTACAATATATGGTTGCCCTTCTTTATGGATGGTGAAATAACGTAAAATAGCACTACTAAGATATTTAGTGGCAATTAAACTATATACCGTTTGGTAACTACGATATTTTAATCTAAGTGTGCCGGGGAAGGCTCCGAGTAATTCACTTTTTGTAAGACGCTCTGTGCGTATTTTGTCTCGTAGAGTTCGGTCTAATAATTCTATTATTAAAAAGAACCCTATTATGAATGCTATGGTTCCCAAAAAAGCCAGCAATACTATGTTTCTTCTGTTATCTGGCTCCGGCTGAATTGGGAATGTGGGAGGATTGAGAACTTTAAGAGTAGCAGATGTCATTTCCAGATTTTTTTTACGCATTAATGCGTCATTGTAGCTTTTTAGCAGAGACAAGTAATTGGCCTCTGTAAAGTCTATGCTTCTTTCTTTTCGTTTAATAGTAGAACCTACCGGAGCAAAAAAAACATATTTATCATTTAAATCTTTTCTACTACGTTTTATAATATCTAATTCTGATTTAGCTTTTTCGAATGCTAGAGTTTGGGTCAGCCATTGATCTACAATATCCGATTTTCCAATACCTTCTTTGGTTTGCTTGCCCGTTACATATCGGTCGGAAATACTAGATAATTCCTTGGCTGTCTGATTTAGTTTATTTTGATAGTCCTCTATTGATTTGTTGTTGATAGGATTTCCTGTTGTAAATGATTCTAGTTCAGATATTCTGCTGGTAAGTGTAGAGGCTTCTTTCAATTTGTTGATAAAGGAAATGTTATTTAATAGCTGTTTGGTATTGCTGTCCATTTGCCTCTCCAATTCCTGTTTCATCACTTTAGAGCTGTTATAAGCAAAAAGTATGTCTTGCTCTCTTAGCTCGAATTCTTTGTTTATGGCCGCAATTTCCTTCGTCTCATCCGTATAGTTAATTACACGTTTTTCTATGTTATATTGAGTTAAGGAATCTTCTGCCATACGAAGATCATGTCCTATACGAGCTAATTCGCTGCGAAAATAGTCAATAACCTTATCGGTTTCTCCATATCGAATATCTCGGTATTCGTTTACAAATTCTTTCATTAAAATATCCAGAGTATTGTATGCAACACCCGGGTCATTTGATGAATAACTTATATCTAATAGGTCACTAGAACCTTTTCGTGTTATTTTTATCTTTTTTAATGCCCCATAGCTATAATGTGGATGATTCCAATAAAAGAGGCCATAAACAAAATTATTTTTGTCTGGGCGCTCATATTTAAGAAGATTTTCTAATGTCTTTTCTTCACTGGTCTTATCAATCAATGCGAGTAATGCCCTACCATCTCTACGATTAACTGTTCTATTATATATTTCCCTGAAACTGGCCGCAGTAATGTATTCATTATCCTTTTCCAGATCACCATGGATCATGTTACGTGCATATAGTCTATAGGAAACTCGTTTAAGAGTGCTCTCAGATTGTATAATGTTAATTAGATTATCCATAGAGTTACTTGTCAATTCCAAATTTGTCGCACCAACTTCGCTCTCTATTGTATATCCTGATATCACACCAGTATACAGAGTTGTCTCAACTGTGTATGTTTTGTTTATGTTGCGTGTTACATAAAACGCAGCAAGAGTAACAACTAGTGTGCCTAATATAACCCACCAACGTATGCGGTAAAGAAAGCGTAAAATATATAATAGATATTCCATAATTTATGTTGATCTTCTATTTCCCAATAATGGGTGTATGAGTAATTATTTCTAAAGTCATTAAACTCTTATTTAATTCAGCTTTACTGTTTTCGAAATTTTCTATCGCTTGTGATTGTTTCTCTTTTTCAGTGGAAAGGACTCCTGAATCAACTGTTCCATTTGAAAAATCCTTCTCTGTAATTTCATATTGTGCACCAGCAAGAATTATTGCTTCAGCTCTTAATTTCAAAATATTTAATTGAGCGTTTGCCGTAACATAAAGTTGTATGATTTCTCGTTCTAATTCTTCAAAACGTTCTTCTCTTTCTAATTTTGCACTTTGAATATTTAACTTTTGTCGCCTGACGCGTGCACCAAGATCAAATAATACATCTAACGGAATATTTACAGTACCACCAACGGTGTAACTCGTTTGGGCTTGAGTAGAGTAAGTGCTCACAACTGGGGTCACAACATCTGAATAGGTAGCATCATTGCTAAATGTACCGTATTGATAACTACCTCTTAAGCTAAAAAAGCTCCACACTGCACGTTTTTCTTTAGCTAGATTTTTACGTTCTATTAACTCTTTTACAGTAGCTAGCTGATAAATAGGACCTTTCTTGGCATTTTCAAACAAGACATCGAGTGGTGGGAGTTTTATATTTATATAGTCATCAGGTTTTAAATTTGTATAATCACTGACTTTGACTTCTTGGGCAAGTAAGTCTTGGAAATTAATGCAAATTAAAAATGTAGCTAATATGTATGAAAGGGCGGTTTTATTCATAAAATCGATAGTTTTATTGAATATTTTGGTTATTTAGTTGCAAATATACACCTTTTTTTATTTCTGCTGGTTTTATAATAACAGTATTTGTGCCAGTTGTGTTAAATAACAAGAGAAAAATTGCTATTTTTGCAAAATAACTTTTATCACATAACATATAACTATAATGAATAAACGACTTTTTACAGCATTTGTTCTGGGATGTGTCTTGTTTTCTGCACAAGCACAACAGGATAGGGGTGGCATAAGCAATGAAATGCTGCAACAGATTAAACTAAGTTATAAGGGAACAACGGCTGATAAGGCTATTCGAAATGCTATTGGTGGAAACGATATTCGTAAATTGGCTCTGAATCAGGAGAATATGGTAGGCATGGATACGTATTTTTCGGATAAGGTGGAATCGAAGGGAATTACGAATCAGGAGTCTTCCGGCCGTTGCTGGTTATTTACCGGACTTAATGTGTTACGTGCCCAAATGATTGCAAAATATCATTTAGGAGCATTTGAATTTTCTCAAACATACACATTCTTTTGGGATCAATTGGAAAAGTCTAACCTCTTTTTGCAAGGCGTTATTGATACGCACGAAAAGCCTATGGATGACAAGATGGTGGAGTGGCTTTTCAAAAATCCATTGAGTGATGGCGGACAGTTCACGGGTATATCCGATTTGGTTAGTAAATATGGATTGGTTCCCAAAGAGGTAATGCCGGAAACGAATAGTAGTGAAAATACGTCTCGCATGGTCTCTCTGCTTTCACTGAAACTTCGTGAAGACGGATTACTTTTGCGCGATGAAGCGATTAAAGGGGCAACGTTTGCTGCATTAGAAAAGAATAAAACAGAAATATTGGGCACTATTTATCGTATGTTGGTACTAAACCTTGGCGTACCTCCTACGGAATTTAGCTGGACACGTCACGATGAAAAAGGAAACCCTGTGGAAACAGAAGTATATACTCCAATATCATTCTTTAAGAAATACGTAAATGATGATTTGACAAACAATTACGTGATGTTGATGAATGATCCCAGCAGAGAATATTATAAGTGTTATGAAATTGATTTTGATCGTCATCGCTACGATGGAAAGAACTGGACATACGTGAATCTTCCGGTGGAAGATATTAAGCAAATGGCAATATCTTCGATAAAGGATAGTACAAGCATGTATTTCTCTTGTGATGTAGCTAAGTTCCTAAATATAGATCGTGGCTTATTAGACGTGAAAAACTACGATTACGAGTCATTGATGGGAACTACTTTTGGCATGAATAAAAAACAACGCATACAAACCTTTGCCAGTGGCTCTTCTCATGCTATGACCCTGATGGCTGTTGATCTTGATAAGAGTGGTAAACCTAAAAAATGGATGGTTGAAAATAGTTGGGGAGCCGATAAAGGTTATCAAGGGCATCTCATCATAACGGATGAATGGTTTAATGAGTATATGTTTCGTTTGGTAGTACAAAAAAAGTATGCTCCAGCTAAAATATTAGAGCTTATGAAACAAAAGCCTATTCGCTTACCTGCATGGGATCCGATGTTTGCTTCGGAAGAATAAGAAAAAAAACGTGTGCGTTAACGAAAAGAATTAAAGAAATAAATCCTTAATTCTTCTCGTTTTCCTATTAAGTTCACATTATTATTTATTACTTTTGCGGGCAAATTATGAAACCATTATTTTATAATAGCATGGCAAATGTAATAAAGTTACGCAAAGGCCTTGACATAAACCTGAAAGGAAAAGCAGCTGAGGAATACTTCTTGGTGAAGGAGCCGGGAATCTATGGACTTGTGCCCGACGATTTTTCCGGTGTGACTCCCAAAGTTGTGGTGAAGGAACAGGAATATGTAATGGCCGGGGGACCCTTGTTTGTTGACAAGAATCATCCTGAATTAAAATTTGTTTCTCCGGTAAGTGGTGTGGTTACCAGCGTAGAACGCGGTGAGCGCCGTAAGGTGATGAGTATCACAGTACAAGCTGCAGAGGAGCAAGATTATGAAGAATTTGGCACAAAGAAAGTATCAGAACTTTCAGCCGATTCAGTAAAAGCCGCGCTTTTGGAAGCCGGCTTATTTGCTTTTATGAAGCAACGCCCATACGATGTGATTGCCGATCCGACGGTAGTTCCGAAAGCTATTTTTGTATCAGCATTCGATAGTAATCCGTTAGCGCCCAGTTTTGAATTTGCCCTGAAAGGGGAGGAAACCAACTTCCAGACAGGACTAGATGCACTGTCAAAAATGGCAGGAACCTATTTGGGTATTAGTCCGCAACAGAAATCGTCGGCACTTACTCAAGCGCAGAATGTAACGGTGACTGTGTTCGACGGCCCTCACCCTGCAGGCAATGTAGGCATTCAAATACATCATACTTCTCCGATTAACAAAGGTGAAATAGTGTGGACCATTGGTGCACAAGAAGTCATTTTTATAGGGAGATTATTTAATACCGGAAGGGTAAATCTTACACGCACGGTGGCTGTAACAGGTTCGGAAATATTGAAGCCGGCTTATTGTAAACTTGCAGTAGGTGCATTGCTTACTAATGTATTTGCAGGAAACGTGACTAAGGATAAAGAGTTACGTTATATCAGTGGTAATGTATTAACCGGCAAACGTGTTTCTCCAAATCAATTTCTGGGTGCTTTCCACAGTCAGCTTACAGTGATACCCGAAGGTACCGAAGTACATGAGATGGCGGGATGGATTATGCCGCGCTTCAATCAGTTTAGTGTGAATCGGTCTTACTTTAGCTGGGTACTCGATGCATTCAAGAAACGTGAATATGTGCTTGATGCCCGAATCAAAGGTGGAGAAAGACACATGATAATGTCTAATGAATACGACAAAGTATTTCCGATGGATATTTTGCCGGAGTTCCTTCTAAAAGCAATCATAGCAGGCGACATAGACCGCATGGAACAGTTGGGCGTTTATGAAGTTGCGCCCGAAGACTTTTCGCTATGCGAATTCGTTTGCTCATCTAAGGTACCACTACAGAGGATTGTACGCGAAGGACTGGATGCGCTTCGGGAGGAAATGTGCTAAAGAACTAATTATAATAAACTGAAAATATATAAATGAAAGCGTTAAGAAATTATCTCGACAAGATAAAGCCGAACTTTGAAGAAGGCGGTAAGTTCCACGCATTTCACTCGGTGTTCGACGGGTTTGAAACATTTCTGTTTGTGCCCAACCGTACTTCGAAGTCGGGAACACATATCCACGATTCAATTGATAGCAAACGAATCATGTCGATAGTTGTGATTGCTTTGATACCGGCACTATTGTTCGGTATGTATAACGTAGGCTACCAGCATTTTACTCATACAAGCGCTCAGGGAGGCTTTTGGGAGATGTTTGCCTATGGATTCTTGGCCGTATTACCTAAGATCATCGTATCTTATGTAGTGGGCCTTGGCATTGAGTTTATCATTGCTCAGTGGAAAAAAGAAGAAATTCAGGAAGGATTTCTAGTATCGGGTATATTGATACCGATGATTGTTCCTGTGGACTGCCCGTTATGGATTCTGGCTGTAGCTACCGCCTTTGCAGTTGTATTTGCTAAAGAAGTGTTTGGCGGTACGGGGATGAATGTGTTCAATGTAGCTTTGGTAACCCGTGCTTTTCTTTTCTTTGCTTATCCGGCTAAGATGTCAGGTGATGCTGTTTGGGTATCGGGGCAAAGTATTTTTGGATTGGGTAAATCGGTAGACGGATTAACGGCTGCTACTTCACTGGGTGTGGCTTCTACAGCTGTCAGCCCGAATGGATATCCTCCTTTTTCATGGGATATGGTTACAGGACTCATTCCCGGTTCTATTGGCGAAACAAGTGTTATTGCCATCCTTATAGGCGCAGCCATTATTCTTATTACAGGCATAGCTAGTTGGAAGACGATGTTTTCTGTATTTGTAGGAGGAGCATTTATGGCTATTGTATTTAACGCCGTTGGTCCTAATACGGCTATGGCACATATGCCTTGGTATGAACATATGGCGCTGGGTGGTTTTTGTTTCGGTGCTGTGTTTATGGCTACAGATCCGGTAACAGCTGCTCGTACGGAAACGGGCAAGTATATTTACGGATTCCTGATCGGTTCAATGGCCATTATTATTCGTGTGCTAAACCCGGGTTACCCCGAAGGCATGATGCTCGCCATTTTGCTGATGAATATATTCGCTCCGCTGATAGACTATTGTGTAGTACAAAGTAATATCAGTCGCAGAGAAAAACGTGCTACAAAGTCAAATAATTAAAACCGAAAGATGATGAATACAAATAGTAATTCTTATACCATCATTTATGCTTCGGTAATGGTTGTTATCGTGGCCTTTGTTCTGGCATTTACTTCTGCATCGCTAAAGAGCACGCAGAGTAAGAATATAGAGCTGGACAAAATGAAACAGATTCTTCATGCACTGAATGTAGATACTAAAGATCAGAACGCAGAAGAGGTGTATAAAAAATATGTAAAAGCAGATCAAATTCTGAATTCTGCCGGCGAAGTGGTGGCACAAGAAGGTGGTTTCAAAATAGAGTTGAAGAGTGAACTTGCCAAAGATTTGGAGAAGCGTCAATTGCCACTCTATATATGTGAAGTGAACGGACAGACAAAATATGTGTTTCCGCTTTACGGAGCCGGATTGTGGGGCCCGATATGGGGATATGTTGGTTTGAACGATGATAAAAACTCTGTATTTGGTGTTTATTTCTCTCACGAAGGAGAAACTCCGGGATTGGGTGCCGAAATTGCCACTCCTGCTTTTCAGGCAGAATTTCCTGGTAAGCAGGTTATGAAAGACGGTGCTATAGCCCTTGGCGTAGAGAAGAATGGTAAAGTTACTGAACCCAACTATCAGGTAGATGGAATTTCGGGTGGTACTATCACTTCAAAAGGTGTGGATGCCATGTTGAAAAAATGCCTGGGGCAGTACAATAAGTTTTTAACGACTAATAATAAGGGAGGAAAATAGAATATGAACCAATTGTTTTCTAAAAAAAATAAAGAAGTATTCTCTGCTCCGATTAGCATGAATAACCCAATTACCGTACAGGTACTTGGCATCTGTTCGGCACTGGCTGTTACGGCTAAGCTCGAACCGGCTATTGTGATGGGGTTGTCGGTAACAGTGATCGTTGCTTTTGCCAATGTGATTATTTCATTATTGCGCAATACAATTCCTAACCGCATACGCATCATCGTTCAATTGGTAGTGGTAGCTGCATTGGTAACTATTGTCAGTGAAATATTAAAGGCTTACGCCTACGATGTTAGTGTGCAGCTTTCGGTGTATGTGGGCTTGATTATCACAAACTGTATTTTGATGGGACGTTTGGAAGCATTTGCCATGGCTAATGGCCCATGGGAATCTTTCCTCGATGGTATAGGTAATGGCTTAGGTTATGCTAAGATCTTGGTTATCGTAGCTTTCTTTCGTGAGATATTAGGATCAGGTTCACTCTTTGGTTTCCGTATCATCCCAAAGGCTGTATATGATTGGGGATACATTAACAATGGATTGATGTTGATGCCGCCGATGGCATTAATCATCTGTGCTTGTATCATCTGGTATCAACGTGCGAGAAATAAAGTATTGCAAGAGAAGTAATATGAATTTGCAGTAAGTAGCGTGAAAAGCTACTAAGCTGCTCGAATTCTAAATTCTAAGAAATTATGAACGATTATTTGAGTTTATTTGTAAAGTCGATCTTTGTCGACAATATGATCTTTGCTTACTTCTTGGGGATGTGTTCATACCTTGCAGTATCGAAGAATGTGAAGACGGCATTGGGATTGGGTATTGCTGTTACTTTTGTTCTATTGGTAACGGTACCTGTGAACTATTTGCTTGAGAACTATGTGTTGAAAGCCGATGCTATAGCAAAAGGAGTTGATCTTGGCTTCCTCAGTTTTATTCTTTTTATCGCTGTTATCGCTGGTATAGTACAACTGGTAGAAATGGTTATTGAACGTTTCAGCCCGTCCCTTTATGCTTCGTTGGGTATCTTTTTACCTCTTATAGCTGTAAACTGTGCCATCATGGGAGCATCTTTATTTATGCAACAAAGACATTTTGTTGATCTTGGTGAATCTATTTCATATTCGCTGGGCTCTGGCGTAGGTTGGCTGTTGGCTATTGTGGGCTTGGCTGCTATTCGCGAAAAGATGGCTTATTCTGATGTTCCTGCTCCTCTTAGAGGGTTGGGTATTACGTTTATCACAGTAGGATTGATGGCCATAGCCTTTATGTGTTTCTCAGGATTGAAGTTATAATAAGTAAAAAAGAAATATACAATGACGTCTTTAATATTAGCGAGTGTAGGGGTATTCCTCGGAGTTATTCTCTTGCTCGTCATTATACTTCTTATTGCCAAGAGGTATCTCTCACCTTCGGGAAAAGTAAAAGTAAGCATTAACGGTGAAAAAGAAGTGGAAGTAGAGGTAGGCTCTAGTTTACTATCTACATTGGCTGCGAACAAGATTTTTTTACCTTCAGCTTGTGGTGGTGGTGGTTCTTGCGCACAATGCCGTTGCCAGGTAGAAGAAGGTGGCGGTGAAATTCTCCCTACGGAGAAAGTGCACTTTTCTCGCAAGGAGCAACAAGCCAACTGGCGCTTGGGATGCCAAGTGAAGGTAAAACAGGATATGGAAATAAAAATTCCAGAATCGGTGCTTGGTGTGAAAAAATGGGAATGCGAAGTGGTTTCTAACAATAACGTTGCTACTTTCATCAAAGAGTTTGTGGTGCGTTTGCCTGAAGGAGAGCATCTGAATTTTGTTTCCGGAGGATATATTCAGATTGATATTCCGAAATACGACATTAAGTATGCAGATTATGAGATAGAAGATCGTTTCCGTGGCGACTGGGATAAATTTAAAATGTGGGATTTGACTTGCAAGAATACTGAAGAAACTATGCGTGCTTACTCTATGGCCAACTATCCGGCTGAGGGTGATATCGTGATGCTGAATGTACGTATTGCTACACCTCCGTTCGATCGTGTAAATGGTGGTTTCCAGAAAGTTCCTGCCGGAATCTCTTCTTCTTACATATTCTCACTTAAACCGGGTGATAAAGTGATGGTTTCCGGACCGTTTGGCGAGTTCCATCCAATCATTGATTCAGAGAGAGAAATGCTTTATGTAGGTGGTGGTGCAGGTATGGCTCCGTTGCGTTCGCATATACTTCATTTATTGAAGACTTTGAAGATTACTGACCGTAAGATTTCTTACTGGTATGGTGCTCGTTCTAAGAATGAAATATTCTATGAAGAAGACTTCCGTGAATTAGAAAGAGAATTCCCTAACTTTTCTTTCCATATAGCATTGAGTGATCCTTTACCAGAAGATAACTGGACTGGTCCTGTAGGATTTATCCATAACGTAATTTTAAACAATTACTTAAAAGATCATGAAACTCCGGAAGATATTGAATACTACATGTGTGGCCCGGGGCCGATGGCTAAAGCAGTAGAAGATATGCTCTATAATTTGGGCGTTCCACGTAATATGTTGATGTTTGATGATTTTGGTTGATAGCACAATCATTTCGATTTATAGTTAATAATTTAATTCAATTCGGCAGAAGATATTCTCTTCTGCCGTTTTTTATTTCTACATGGTTGCTATATGAAAACAATGCCGTACCTTTGTAGCATGCAATTGAATGATGAAATTATACAAACAGCACTTAGTAATCTAAAAATTAAGGAGCTAAACCCCATGCAGCAGGCTTCGTTGGACTGTGCTACGGGGAGAGAAGATGTGATATTACTTTCGCCCACAGGTTCAGGGAAAACGTTGGCTTACTTATTGCCATTATTATTTATCTTAAACTCTGATGAATTAGGTGTTCAAATATTGATTTTGGTACCTTCACGTGAGCTGGCTTTGCAGATAGATACAGTATTCCGGGAAATGAATACAACCTGGAAAACAGTTTGTTGCTACGGTGGTCACCCCATAGCTGAAGAAAAGAAAAGTATTATTGGTAATCATCCGGCTATCGTTATTGGTACGCCGGGTCGTATCACCGATCATCTTTCAAAAGGAAATTTCAGCCCGGAGACAATACATACACTTATTATTGATGAGTTTGATAAATCTCTTGAGTATGGTTTTCAGGACGAAATGGCCGAAATCATTACTCAACTGCCGGGGCTGAAGAAACGCATGCTTCTTTCCGCTACTGATGCAGAAGAGATTCCACAGTTTACGGGGCTGAATAACCGCACTATAAAACTCAACTACCTCGATACGGAAACAAAAGAGGAATCGCGCTTGCGACTGATGAAAGTATTATCTGCTTCAAAAGATAAAATTGATACTCTTTTCACCTTGCTTTGCGCTCTTGGCAGTAGTTCCAGTATCGTGTTTTGCAACCATCGTGATGCTGTGGATAGGGTAAGTTCGTTACTTAAAGAGAAAGGACTTGATAACGAATCGTTTCATGGGGGTATGGAACAACCTGATAGGGAACGCGCACTTTATAAATTTCGTAATGGCAGTTGTCATGTATTAGTATCTACAGATCTGGCTGCCCGTGGACTCGATATACCAGAAGTGGAACATATCATTCATTACCATTTGCCGGTAAACGAAGAATCTTATACTCATCGCAACGGCCGCACAGCCCGATGGGATGCGCGTGGTACGTCATATCTTGTTCTTCATGGGGAAGAACAAGTGCCCGCTTACATCTCGGGGGATGATATTGAAACATTTGCATTACCTCAAAACCCCTCCCGTCCACCTAAACCTCTTTGGGCTACTTTGTATATAGGCAAAGGGAAAAAAGACAAGTTGAATAAAATAGATATTGTGGGCTTTCTCTATAAAAAAGGAAATCTGGGCAAAGAAGATGTGGGGCATGTAGACGTTAAAGAGCATTATGCTTTTGTGGCCATTCGTCGCAGCAAAATGAATCAGTTGTTTTCCCTTATCAGCGGTGAGAAGATTAAAGGAATGAAGACGATCATAGAGGAAGCAGAGTAATTTTTCTCTGGCAAGTAGACTGAGCAAAGTTCAGTTTCCTCTTATGCTTGCATTTATTAATTCTACCTATTTTATTTATTTTTACAAGATTTTATCTATTGCTCTTCCTTCTTTAGGGAATGCTTCAAACTAAAGATGGAGCGAATCTGATTTTTGTTTATGTACTCTATCTTTATTTATTTAACTATATGTATCTGTCTTATAACGGAGAATTCTTTGGCTTATAGTTTTCTAACTGTAAATATTATTAGTTGTATTTCTTTTCTGTTTCCTATTTGTATCTTCGTAACAATCTGGTGCATAAATAGTGCATATACCAATAAAAAGAAAGGTAAATACAGCTTGCAACTATAATTTTATAGGGAAAGATTTGGCATAAGGGAAATATTTTGTAATTTCGCCGTGTCTTAAGATATCTGATAACTGAAATTGTATAACAAAAACCAACTTTCAAATGAAAAAGCATAATTTCAATGCCGGACCTTCCATTCTCCCTCGTGAAGTAATAGAGGATACAGCAAAGGCCATACTTGATTTTAATGGCTCTGGTCTCTCTTTGATGGAAAT
Source organism: uncultured Bacteroides sp. (assembly GCF_963677715.1). Classification (NCBI taxonomy): domain Bacteria; kingdom Pseudomonadati; phylum Bacteroidota; class Bacteroidia; order Bacteroidales; family Bacteroidaceae; genus Bacteroides; species uncultured Bacteroides sp. The sequence continues at coordinate 314,832 of NZ_OY782495.1, read as the reverse complement.
CAGCCATCGTGCTAAGGATTTTCAACCAGTGGTTGATGAAGCCGAAGCGTTGTTTAAGGAATTACTTAATATACCCGAGGGTTACTCGATACTTTTTCTTGGTGGTGGTGCCAGTATGGAATTCTGCATGGTTCCTTTTAATTTTCTCGAAAAGAAAGCTGCTTATCTCAATACAGGAACATGGGCGAAAAAGGCAATGAAAGAGGCGAAAGGTTTTGGTGAGGTTGTGGAAGTGGCTTCTTCTGCCGATGCAAACTTTTCATTTATTCCTAAGAACTATACAATACCGGCTGATGCTGATTATCTCCATATTACGACAAATAATACCATCTTTGGTACAGAAATTAAAGAAGACCTTAATTCTCCCATTCCGATGGTAGCCGATATGTCTTCTGATATTTTCTCACGTCCTATCGACGTTTCAAAATACATTTGTATTTATGGGGGAGCTCAGAAGAATCTTGCTCCGGCAGGTCTTACCTTTGTTATTGTGAAAAATGAAGCTGTAGGTAAGGTTTCTCGTTATATTCCTACCATGCTAAATTATCAAACTCATATAGATAGCGGTTCAATGTTTAATACTCCTCCTGTAGTGCCTATTTATGCTGCATTACTTACCTTACGTTGGGTCAAAGCGCAAGGCGGAGTGAAGGAAATGGAACGTCGCGCCAAAGAAAAGGCGCATCTATTGTATACTGAAATTGAACGCAATAAGCTTTTCGTAGGTACTGCTGCAGTAGAAGATCGTTCACGCATGAACATCTGTTTTGTAATGGCTCCGGAATACAAAGAACTTGAAGCTGATTTTCTGAAATTTGCTATAGAAAGAGGTATGGTAGGAATTAAAGGTCACCGATCAGTAGGTGGTTTCCGTGCTTCATGCTACAATGCCCTGCCTAAAGAAAGTGTTCAGGCTTTAATCGATTGCATGAAGGAATTCGAGAAGCTACACTAAGCGAATAAATAAAAATAAAATATTCACCACAGATTGCACGGGGGCGCAGATAGAGAGAACAAAACTTAGTCTGTAAAAATTACTCTGTGAAATCTGTGGTGATTCATTTAATAATATCAATATTATGATGAAAATACTTATTGCTACAGACAAACCGTTTGCAAAAGCTGCCGTAGACGGTATTCGTAAAGAAATAGAAGCGGCCGGATATCAGTTGGCTTTACTGGAGAAGTATACTGAAAAGGCACAACTACTCGATGCAGTGAAAGATGTCAATGCCATCATTATCCGTAGTGACATTATTGATACCGAAGTTCTGGATGCTGCTAAGGAATTGAAGATTGTTGTTCGTGCCGGTGCCGGATATGACAATGTGGATCTTGCTGCTGCAACTGCCCACGGTGTGTGCGTTATGAATACTCCGGGGCAAAATGCTAATGCCGTGGCCGAGTTGGCATTGGGCATGATGGTTTATGCTGTACGCAATTTCTATAATGGGACTTCAGGTACCGAATTAATGGGCAAAAAATTGGGTATTCATGCCTACGGCAATGTAGGGCGCAATGTAGCTCGTGTAGCTAAAGGTTTTGGTATGGAAATTTATGCATATGATGCTTTCTGTCCCAAAGAAGTGATAGAGAAAGATGGCGTAACAGTTTGTGCTTCTGCCCAAGAGCTTTATAAAACCTGCAATGTGGTATCTCTGCATATCCCCGCAACAGCTGAAACAAAGAACTCCATTAATTATGCATTATTGAAGGAAATGCCCAAAGGTGCTATGCTTGTTAATACAGCCCGTAAAGAGGTGATTAATGAAGCTGAGTTGGTGAAGTTGATGGAAGAACGTGTTGACTTTAAATATGTGACGGATATCATGCCTGCTGCTCATGCAGAGTTTGCTGAAAAATTTGCCGGACGCTATTTCTCTACGCCTAAGAAGATGGGTGCACAGACTTCCGAAGCCAATATCAATGCTGGTATTGCTGCTGCTAAGCAGATTGTAGGCTTCCTGAAAGAAGGATGCGAAAAATTCAAGGTAAACTAGATAGATGTGTTTAGCTACCATGTTCAATAAAATATTAGCAACCGTAATACTAACCTGTTACGCAATAGGATTGGTGATTCTTTCTCTGACTCTGGTCTTTAGAGATAGTTTTTCTGATTTTGCTAAAGGATTTAACGAGGGAGTTTCTCTTGTTTTTATCCTTGTAGGTTTCATCTACATTTGTAGATGTACCGTTTTGAAGAAAAATCCCTATAAAAATTAAGTTATGGCAACAATTAAACCTTTTAAAGGCGTTCGCCCTCCACAAGATTTGGTTGAGCAGGTTGCATCACGCCCTTATGACGTGCTGAACTCTGCGGAAGCTCGTGAAGAGGCTGCAGGTAATGAAAAATCGCTTTACCATATCATTAAACCTGAGATTGATTTTCCTGTAGGCACAGATGAGCATGACGAATGTGTGTATGCGAAGGCTGCCGAAAATTTCCAGAAGTTTCAAGACAAAGGATGGCTTGTGCAGGATGATAAAGAACTTTACTATATCTATGCACAAACCATGAATGGGAAGACACAGTATGGATTGGTCGTAGGTGCATACGTACCCGACTATATGAATGGCATTATTAAAAAGCATGAGCTCACTCGTCGGGATAAGGAAGAAGATCGGATGAAGCATGTCCGTGTAAACAATGCTAACATTGAACCTGTGTTTTTTGCTTATCCGGATAGTGCAGTGCTCGATACTCTTGTTCAGAAATATACAGTACAAAAACCTGTTTATGACTTTATTGCCTCCGGAGATGGTTTTGGGCATACTTTTTGGATCATAGATGATGCTAGCGATATAGCTACTATAACCAAAGAATTTGCTGATATGCCTGCGCTTTATATTGCCGATGGGCATCATCGATCAGCGGCTGCCGCATTGGTAGGTTTAGAGAAAGCAAAGCAAAATCCGAACCACACCGGCAATGAGGAATATAATTACTTTATGGCAGTATGTTTCCCTGCCAATCAGCTTACTATTATTGATTATAACCGTTTGGTAAAGGATCTTAATGGGCTTACTCCTGCAACATTCTTGTCTTCTTTAGAGAAAAGCTTTAGTATAGAAGAGAAAGGAACGGAAATATATAAACCTAAGGCGTTGCATAACTTTGCTCTTTATCTGGATAACAAATGGTATAGCCTTACGGCTAAAGCAGGCACGTATAATGATAATGACCCAATCGGGGTACTCGATGTCACGATCTCTTCCAATCTTATTTTAGACGAAGTTTTGGGAATCAAAGATCTTCGTTCTGACAAACGCATAGACTTCGTCGGAGGTATCCGCGGTTTAAGCGAATTGAGTAAACGAGTTGACAGTGGAGAAATGAAAGTAGCACTGGCACTCTATCCCGTTTCCATGAAGCAATTGATGGATATTGCGGATTCGGGCAACATTATGCCGCCGAAAACAACCTGGTTTGAGCCTAAACTACGTTCAGGGTTGGTTATTCATAAATTGGTGTAACCATTTGCAGCGGTTATAATATCAGGTTCATTGTATCGCAATTGTTTATTTATCTTGTTTTGTATATGCCATGGGGTACAATAAATCTGTTATTTGTATGCTGTTTGTTGCAAGGAATTGTATACTTTGGTGGTAGCAATAACAAATGGGTTGTGCCCAGTAAGGCAATAAAGATTAGAATCTCACTACATATTAGCACCGCTTTTTTAGCTTGCTTTTAGACCGTACAAATTTTACTTGTTGTGTCGTGAATTTCTTTATATCTTTGCAATATGGCAGAAGATACATACAGAACAATCGTCGGTCTTTCCGAAGGCATTTACACAGAAAAGCGAAGTAAATTTATTGCTATTGCTCTTCCGGTTTGCACGCTTGAAGAGATTAAGGTACATCTGGATAGATATCAAAGGGAATATTACGATGCGCGTCACATCTGTTATGCATATATGCTGGGACACGAACGAAAGGATTTTCGTGCCAATGATAATGGTGAGCCATCCGGTACTGCAGGGAAACCTATTCTGGGGCAAATAAATTCCAATGAACTAACGGATATCCTGATCATTGTGGTTCGCTATTTTGGTGGGATAAAGTTGGGTACCAGCGGGCTGATTGTAGCTTATAGAGCTGCCGCTGCCGAAGCTATAGTCACAGCCACAATCATTGAAAAAACGGTTGATGATGACATAACTTTGATGTTTGAATATCCGTTTATGAATGATGTGATGCGTATTGTGAAAGAAGAGGAACCTGAAGTATTAAACCAGTCATACGATATAGATTGCTGCATGACGTTGCGCATCCGGCGTTCGCTGATGCCTCGCCTTCGTGCTCGGCTGGAGAAAGTAGAAACAGTACGTTTCCTCTAAAACAAAGCTGGTAATGTGATAAATTAGTTAAAAGGACAAAGGCATAAAAGGTATATCCTTATAAATATAAATAGCTTCTAATCAAAATAATATACAATTTTGGTTAGAAGCTGTTTTTTAAGTTCAGAGTCGGTAAAAGAGATCTATTCTTTCTCAAATCCTACTTTTTGATGCGATCCGTCACAAAAAGGTTTGCTTTTGGAATGTCCGCAACGACAAAGTGCATTCATACCCGTTAAAGTACTCTCTTTCCCGTTTTTGGTGGTTAATTTAAACTCTCCTTTGATAATGTAAGGACCGCCTGCGCTCTCCTTTACTGCTACTAAATCGTCTTTCTTGTCCATAATTTTATTTATTTAGCCATTAAAAATAATATGAGTTAAACGCTTCCTCTGTGAATTTGTTCATCATAATAGCTACTCTTTTGGCTTATTTCCATATATTTGTACTCCGCAGGATGGCGCATACATAATAGGATGGTAATCATGAGGTCTTGTTTGGATAAAAAAGCATTAATTTATATTGAAATAATATGGCATTTGAAGCAACTAAAGATGAATGGAGCGAACTATATACCTTCTTTCGTTTACTAGCGGAGGGATATGTATGTAGCGGCAACTCCCAAGGTAAAAGAGGGGATAAACGTCAGTCCATAGCAATGATACAACGAGAGGAGCATGATGGTTCCAGACGCTACTACGTTGAAAAAGACGAAGTGCACATTTTGGGTGAGAAGATGGATAAGAAACTTCCACGAGAAGATTTTGCTGCGATAGCCAAATTGATTTTGGCGGCCATTAAATCTTCTCAAACAGATGAGGTGACTTCTCCGGATGAAGTAGAAGCTTTTCTTGATGAAATAGCGATCTTTAATCTGGAAGCAAGAACAGAAGATCGTACCGATCTTTCTGTTGCTTTTTGGCATCAGGAGGCTCCGCTCACAGGGTTCAGTATTCGCTCCCGTTTAGGGCGGATGAATCCGCTGCTTGATGGCGGGCGTGCGGCCAATCTAAAGTTTGAACTTTCCGGAGTTAAATTTGCAACGCCAACAGTCAATAATGTAAATGCATTGGAAACGTCAAACGAAGTGGCTGATAGATTAATCATGATAGAACGTTTGGGCGGAGTGTTGAAGTATGCCGATGTTGCTGACCGTGTGTTTCGCAGCAACCTCCTGATGATTGATTTACACTTTCCTCGTTTGTTGGCGGAGATGCTACGTACAATGCACCTCGACGGCATTAACCGTACCAATGAACTAACGGAGCTGATGAAAACAGTGAACCCGTTAAAAATTAAAGAGGAGCTGATAGTGAAACACGGATTCTACGAATTCAAGATGAAACAGTTTCTGCTGACACTTGCTTTGGGCATGCGTCCGGCAAAAATATACAATGGAACAGACTCTGCCGTAGAGGGATTTTTCTTGCTGGATGGCAGTGGTGAGGTACTTTACTATCACAAATCGGATAAAAAAACGTTTGAAGATTTTCTGTATTTCAATTCCCGTTTCGAGAAGGGCTCTACGGAGAAAGACAAATATGGATTTCTGGAACGCGAGAATGGAATTTATTATTTCAAGTTGAATACTAAGATAGGCTTAGTGAAACGATAACCATTGCTATATTTGCATCAACGAACAGGAGAATTGTGTAACCGTTACTTTCGTAAAGAGGCGGTTGCAGTTACCCAAAGAGACGGTTGCATTTCAATGAAGAGACGGTTGCACTTGTCGCATGTGCAACCGTCTCTTTGGATGTGAGAACCGGCGGATTATTTCTCTGATCATTCTGCTGAAAAACGTTTAAGTCATTATTCAAACGTGCCATATAGTGTAGGCAACAGTTTTCGATCGCCGAGAGTGTTGTCTACGCGGGCTACGTTTACCCAAAATTTGTTTTCGCGTACACTCTCTATCGGATAAGCTGCCTTCTCGCGCGAATAGTTGTGTGACCAGTTATCTGCTACCACTTCATATTCAGGATGAGGAGCATTCACCAGTACATTGTCCGCCTTGTCTGCTGCACCGTTTTTCACTTCTTCTATTTCCTTCCAAATACTAAGCATTACGTTGACGAAATTATCCAACTCCGCCAGACTTTCACTTTCGGTCGGTTCTATCATCAGCGTTCCATGAACGGGAAAAGAAAGGGTAGGAGCGTGATAGCCATAATCCATCAGTCGTTTAGCTATATCATTTTCGGTAATACCCGTTTCTTCGTGAATCTTTCTGCATTCCAGAATCATTTCATGTCCCACAAATCCGTTGGCTCCACTATAAACGATGCCATAAGTATCTTTGAGGCAAGTTGCCAGATAGTTGGCATTGAGTATGGCTACCTGGGTGGCACGTGTTAATCCTTCGATACCCATCATGCGGATGTATCCGTAGGTAACAGGCAAGATGCCCGCACTGCCATAGGGAGCCGAAGCTACCGTATTTTGTGCATTATCAAGGAAAGGATGTTTGGGCAAAAAAGACGTCAGATGCTTTGCCACACAAATGGGGCCGGCTCCTGGGCCGCCTCCACCGTGAGGAATACAAAATGTTTTGTGTAAATTCAGGTGACATACATCCGCTCCGATAAAGCCGGGATTGGTGAGTCCCACTTGAGCATTCATATTTGCTCCGTCCATGTATACTTGTCCGCCGCAAGCATGAACTAATCGACATATTTCTTTGATTTCAGTTTCAAAGATGCCGTGTGTCGACGGATAGGTTATCATTAATGCGGCCAACTGATCGCGGTTGGCTTCTACTTTGTTGCGAAGATCATTCATATCTACATTTCCCCGTTCATCGCACTCGCAGATGAGAACGTTGAATCCTGCCTGAACAGCCGATGCCGGATTAGTGCCATGCGCCGACGCCGGAATAATCACTTTATCACGATGTCCCTGCCCAATACTCTCGAGATAACTACGTATCACCCGCAATCCCGCATATTCACCTGCAGCACCAGAGTTAGGCTGAAAACTGACTCCGGCAAATCCGGTAATTATTTTAAGGTATTCGCTCAGATTATTGATTAGTTCCTGATATCCTTCTGCCTGATCCAGAGGTACCAGAGGATGCAAACTGCCGAACCCGGAGCTACTGAGCGGCAGCATCTCGGCTGCGGCATTGAGCTTCATGGTGCACGACCCGAGTGAAATCATGGAGTGCGCCAGAGAAATATCTTTGCGATCCAAACGTTTGACATAACGCATCATTTCCGTTTCGGTGTGGTATTTCCGAAAGGTCGTATGCGTAAGGAAATGACTCTGTCTTTTTAGCTCTTCTCCGAAGGTACATGTTTCAGGAATTTCCTCCAGCTTCCGGCAATCTTTTCCTGCAGCGATGGCAAAGATAGAAAGCAATGTATTGGCTGCACATAAATCTGTTGTTTCATCAATGCTCAATCCTACGTCGCCATTATCAAAATAGCGTAAATTTACTTCTTTTCTAAGTGCAATGGTGCGCATTTGCTGGGCCGATACATGTTCGGGCAACACAAAGCGAAGCGTATCAAAATAGTGTGCATTCAATTGCTCGTAGCCCAATTCAGAGAGCGATCGATCGAGAAGAGCTGTAATACTGTGGATGCGCGATGCGATGGTTTTAATGCCATCTTCTCCGTGATAAACAGTATAAAAGCCCGCCATGGTAGCCAGTAATGCTTGTGCCGTACAGATGTTAGAGGTAGCCTTTTCACGTTTAATGTGTTGTTCTCTGGTTTGCAATGCCATGCGATAACATAACTTACCGTATTTATCTTTCGACCATCCGATGATTCGTCCGGGTATGTTTCTTTTATACTCTTCTCGTGTGGCAAAGAAAGCTGCCGAAGGACCGCCGTAGAACATTGGTACACCCAGCCGTTGAGTGCTGCCAAAAACAATATCGGCGCCCCATTCTCCGGGAGGGACCAGCAGTGCAAGGCTTAGAATGTCTGCGGCAACAGCCACTTTACAGTTTGCTGCATGTGCTTTTTCAGTAAAGGAACGATAATCTTCTGCACTGCCATTGGAGTTGGGATACTGCACCAGGCAAGCAAAAACATCCTGAGTAAATTCAAATTCACTATACTTTCCTATTTTTATTTCTATTCCTTGCGGAATAGCCCGGGTACACATTACCGCCAGTGTTTGCGGAAAAATAGCTTCATCCGCCAAGAGTATATTTGCTCCCGATCTCTGCTGTTCGCGTGAGCGGAGCGAATACATCATGCTTACGGCTTCGGCCGCAGCAGTTGCTTCATCCAGCAGCGAACTATTAGCCAGGGGCATGGCGGTAAGATCGCATACGGCCGTTTGAAAATTCATTAGAGCCTCCAGCCGGCCTTGCGAAATTTCTGTTTGATAAGGCGTGTACGAGGTATACCATACCGGATTCTCGAATACATTTCGTTGAATAACGGCAGGCGTCACGGTATTGTACCATCCCATGCCGATGTACGAAGTGTACAACTTGTTTTTCGAAGCTAGTTCGGCAATGTGTTTGGAATAAGCATATTCTGTTAAGGGCTGAGGTAGTACCAGCGACTTTTCGAGCCGTATATCAGATGGAATGGTTTTATCGATCAGTTCGTCCAGAGACTTTACGCCTATTTTCTCCAGCATAATTTCTGTCTCTTTTTCATTGATGCCGATATGACGGCAAGCCAACAAATCAGTTTTCATGTCTTTGTAGTATTTTGTTTTAAGTATTATCTAAAGAAAGGGTTCTCTGCTTTTTCGATGCCAATGGTCGTCGGCGCTCCGTGTCCGGGATATACAATTGTTTCGTTGGGTAGCACAAACAGTCTACTGCAAATGTGTTCTTTAAGTTCGTCAAAATTGCCTCCTGCAAGATCTGCGCGCCCTATACTACCTTGAAAGAGCACGTCTCCGGAGAACATACAGTTTTCTGCTTTGCAATAGAATACCAAGCTGCCCGGGGAGTGTCCCGGTACGTGTATACACTCCAGTGTGATGTTACCAAAAGCTACTTTATCGCCATCGTGCAAGTATTTGCCTAGCGGTACAGGCGCTTCTTTAAGTTCAAAGCCGAACATCCTCGATTGTTTCGGTGCATTTTCCAACCAAAACTCATCTATCTGGCAAGCCTCCGCCTGCAGTCCAAATTCCTTAAGCATGAACGGATTACCGAAAATATGATCCAGATGAAGATGGGTATTCAGCAAATGCTTTACGTCTAATTCATTGGTCAGGAGGAAGTTCTTTAAAGCCTGTTTTTCTTCCTCATAGAAGCATCCCGCGTCAATAACTGTTGCTTCTTTTGTGTCGTCCCATATTACATAACAGTTTACGGGAAACATATTGAATTCAAATCTCTTTATTTTCATACGATCTAGCTGTATTGTGGTGTCGGTTTTATACCGCCACGTAGACTACTTTTTTTGTTTGAAAGAACTCCTCTTCGAAGTCTTCGCTTAAATTGTGCATAACGGTTTTATGCTTAAACAACTTTGATTCATGTTCCAATTCGCCACCTTTCAGGCAAATCAGTCCGTTCGGTAAAGCATTTTGTTGCTTTACTGATATACATTTTCTTGTGATTTTCAGTAATTCCGCTAGAGGCATTACGGCACGGCTTACCACAAAATCGAATGTCTCTTTCTCTTCCTCGGCCCTTGCATGCCGAAAGGTTACATTTTTCAGTCCAATGGCAGTAGCCACTTCTGTAGCAACACGTACTTTTTTGCCGATACTGTCTATCAGGTGAAATTTCACCTCGGGAAAAAGGATTGCAAGAGGAATACCCGGAAAACCTCCTCCGGTTCCCAAGTCCATTACAGAAGTTCCCGCACTGAATTTTATGACACGAGCTATTCCGAGTGAATGTAACACATGGTGTTCATAGAGATTTTCAATGTCTTTGCGGGAAATTACGTTAATCTTAGCATTCCAGTCTGCGTATAAATCGTACAATGCCGCAAACTGTTTGCCTTGTTCTTCCGTTAGGTTTGGAAAGTATTTTAGTATAATATCCATTAAATGATGGGGTTCTTAGTTGATCACGGTCGGTTTTTAATTTCTTAGTTCGTTAATGATGCTGTTATCATTAACCATGATGTGTTGCATAATTTCATACGGGAGTTTAATTTGAACAGGTCCCATGACGTATGGAGTAAACTCGTACACATTAAAGTAAAAGACAATACCTTCTTTAGTCAGATAAAAATTATCTGTCGGCACAAGATCGCCTGTTGATCCATAAGCCAAATCCTCCAATTCCTTGCGCGTAGTCACTTTGTTATCAGCCATCAACTGATTCCAGAGCAGATCAGTCAGCAGTTCCGAATAATCCCCCGTGAAAATATCATCCAGATGTATGGGACGCAGAGTCGCCAGATTTATATTCAGAAAAGTAGTAGTATACATTCCGTGCGCACCGCCCGTATATTCATTATAATTAACCCGATAAATTAATAAATTTCCTTTGTAAAACTGCACATGCCCCTGAACGCCTTTATAATAAGAATACCAGGAATTGACAGAAGTCTCTTCATCTTCATTTTTCTTCTGTTTCTGGTCCTCGGTATACATGGGTTCCAGATCATGGCGATATTGATTAGTATAATTGTCGGTAAATTGCTTAACAACTTCTTTGGCCGACATTTCCGGGTCTTTTACGTTAAAACAAGCCGAGGTAAAGTAAGAATTTAAACTATCTTTCAATCTCTTATCCGATGATTTGATGGGATAAATATAGTTTATGATTAAATTACAAGCCGGTTTAGCCGTATCTCCGAAGAGGTGGGTTGTTTTATTTACCTGAATACTATCAAAAACCAAATCACCGGTGTTTTTACTCACCTTGTTTCCGCAAGAACTTAAAACGCCACTCACTGAAAGTAAAATAGCCAGTCCGATTACATATTGTTTTTTTATCATACCCATTTCTATTAGTCCTACATTTCTATCGATCTTCTCTCACTGTTGCCTACCGACAAATATAGAACATATTAACGAATCAGCCGAATAAAAGATGAAAATTAATAGGTTAGAGCTCCATACCCATGACATAATCATTCATGTAGTATCCATTTCCTATTGCGAAATCTCCTTCACGTACTTTCTTCATGCCCATGTGTTCATAAAATTGCAAAGCTTTGTTCTGTCTGTTTACATTAAGCTCCATGCGGCAGGGCAGAGGATGAACTTTTCGGATGTATTTCATGGCTTCATCAAACAAAAAACCTCCTACATGGCATCCCTGAAAATAAGGCAATACATATATTTTTTGCAGATGGAATAAATGTTCGTCTTCTTGTTCGATAGACATATACCCACATGCTTCGTACTCTTTATAAGCAATAAAATAGGCATGCCCGTCATTCATTTGTTGGCACAGACTTGTTGGTGAATACATCCACTCAAGCATATAATCAATTTGATTTGTCGAAAGAATGTCTTTATAAGTTTCCGGGAATACTATCGTTGCTAATCTATTGATTAGCAGACAATCATCCATAGAAGCCCTTTGTATAGTAAACATAGCTCTTTGTATTAAAAACATGCGAATATAAGAATTTATTCTTTTGGTAATGCCGATATAAATTGGAAATGCGGTTATAAAGGGCTAAATAGTTAAAGATAGCAAAAATACAGTACTTTGTATAACAAGGTACTAAAGAAATACATATATTTGCATTGTAAAAAATATAAAGCAATGAATGTAGATAATATAAGATCGCAGATGCGCAAGGGTATGCTCGAATATTGCATCATGCTGCTATTGCATAAGGAACAGGCTTATGCTTCTGATATTATCCAGAAATTAAAGGAAGCTAAGCTTATTATAGTAGAAGGAACGCTGTATCCGTTGCTCACACGTTTGAAAAACGATGAATTATTAAGCTATGAATGGATAGAGTCAACTCAGGGTCCTCCACGAAAATACTATCGAATCACGGAAAAAGGAGAACTTTTTCTAGGTGAACTTGAAACATCGTGGAAAGATCTGAATGAAACGGTAAATCACATAGCAGGTATTTAATCTGATAAACTAAAAGATAAAATGAAAAAAACATTGACTGTTAATTTGGGCGGAACTGTTTTTCATATAGACGAAGACGCCTATCGTTTGCTGGATGATTATTTGTGTAATCTTAAACTCCATTTTCGTAAACAAAAAGGTGCCGAGGAGATTGTTGACGATATTGAAAATCGCATTTCCGAGTTATTAACAGAGAAAGTACAGGCCGGAGCTCAGGTGATAACCATTACCGATATAGAGGAAGTTATTGCTCGTGTGGGTAAACCCGAAGAACTTTTAGAGGAAGAAACCGAGGAAAAAACAACAGGATCATCTTCAAACGCCGGAGCGGATTCGGCAAACAAAGAGAGTAGTGGCACACACCGACGTTTGTTTCGTAATCCTGATGATAAAATATTGGGAGGCGTCATCGGTGGTATAGCAGCTTCTCTGGGATGGAGTGCCACTACGCTTCGTTTAATATTACTCGTTTTGCTGATATGCGGCGTTGGAACAACATTGATTCCCGTGTATATTGTCTGCTGGATTGTTATTCCTGAAGCACGAACGGCCGCAGACAGGTTACATATGCGCGGAGAAGAAGTGACTGTTGAAAATATAGGTAAGACTGTTACTGATGGGTTCGAAAAAGTAGCTAACGGAGTAAATAACTACATGCGTTCTGAAAAGCCCCGTACATTTATAGAAAAATTAGGAGATGCATTGGTTACTATAGTAGGTTTTGTTCTTAAAGCATGCCTTGCTATCTTGATTTTAGTATTCAGTCCCGTACTGTTTATTCTCGCCGTAGTTTTTGTTGCATTAGTAATTGGAGCAATTTCCATTGCTATAGGTGGGGGTGCCCTTTTTTATCACATGCTTCCGGCTGTTAATTGGGCAATGGTTTCCGTATCTCCACTGGCCATGATAGTAGCAAGCATTGGAGGAGTTATTTTGGTGGGCATTCCTCTGGCTAGTATGCTTTATGCCGTACTCCGCCTTATATTTAATTGGCAGCCCATGGCTTCGGGATTAAAAATCACATTGCTTATTTTATGGATTGCAGGATTACTTGCTTTTGTGCTTTGCTTTTCGCAGATGCATTGGCAAATACCTTTTTTGAATAACTCATGGTATTATACTAGTTGTTGGTAGATCTTCCTTCGATTAGAGCAGTTGGTAATAAAAATGCGCCCCAAACTACAATGGGGCGCATTTTTATTATTTCAACCATTTATCTAACCATTCAAAAAAGGTACGTTGCCACAATATGCCGTTTTGTGGTTTTAGTACCCAATGATTTTCATCAGGATAGATCAATAATTCAGCCGGTATGCCCCGAAGTACTGCAGCGTTAAAGGCAGACATACCTTGTGAAGCTAAGATGCGATAATCTTTCTCTCCATGTATGCAAAGAATAGGGGTGTCCCATTTATCCACAAAATTATGTGGAGAATTAGCAAATGTGCGCTGAACTGTTGCATTGTTTTTTTCCCAGTAAGCGCCGCCCATATCCCAGTTAGCAAACCACATTTCCTCCGTTTCCAGATATTGCATTTCCATATTGAAAATACCGTCATGAGCAATGAAAGCTTTGAAACGTTTTTGATGATGCCCTGCAAGCCAATATACGGAATATCCTCCAAAACTAGCTCCTACACAGCCTAAATGGTCTCTATCAACGAAAGGTTCTTTTGCCATTTCATCGATAGCGGTCAGATAATCTTTCATGCACTGTCCGCTGTAATCCCCGCTAATCTCTTGATTCCATTTATTGCCAAATCCCGGAAGGCCACGACGATTAGGAGCTACAATGATATAGTCGTGAGCAGCCATCATCTGAAAGTTCCATCGATACGACCAAAACTGACTTACCGGACTTTGCGGGCCTCCTTCACAATAAAGCAAGGTGGGGTATTTCTTATTCGGATCAAACTTGGGCGGATAAATAATCCATGTGAGCATTTGTTTGCCGTCTGTAGTCTTTATCCAACGTTTCTCTACCTTTCCCATTTCCATTTGGTCATAGATATGCTTATTTTCAAAAGTAAGTTGGGTAGCCTGTCCGTTTTTGTCGACCGAATAAATTTCATCACCCATACTCATGGAATGGCGTTTAGCTATAAGTTTCTTTCCGCATAAGGCTACAGAAGCATAATCGTGCACTCCTTGAGTTAAGGTTTGAATAGTATTATCACTTAAATTAAGAGCATAAATTTGAGTCTCTGCATGCCATACTCCTGTAAAATAGATACTTTTGGCATTGTTACTCCAACAAAAAGCATCTACATTAGATTCAAAAGCTTTGCTTACAAAGTGCTTTTCTCCTGTCTCCAGGTTCATTACAAAAAGACGATTTTGATCCGATTCATAACCATCGTGTTCCATACTCAGCCAGGCAATACTTTTCCCGTCGGGCGAATATTGCGGATTCGTATCGTAACCCATCATCCCATCGGTCAGGTTTATTGTCTGCTTGTTTTTTAAATCGTATACATAAATATCAGAGTTTGTAGATAAAGCATACGCTTTGCCTGTCTTCTTACGGCAGGTATAGGCTATTTTATCAGAAGTGGTGTTCCATGCCAATTGTTCCATACCTCCAAATGGTTTCATGGGGCTTTCATACGGTTCGCCTTCGAGTATATCAGTTATGCCCGATAAAGAAGTACCGTCAAAATTAGCCACAAACGGATGAGGAGCTGTTGTTACCCATTCATCCCAATGCTTATACATCAGGTCGGTTACTATAATTCCGCTGGCTTTAGGCAGATCAGCATATTTATCTGCCGTACTTTTAATCGTTTTTACCTGTGCAATGAAAAGCACTTTATTTCCGTCCGGAGAAAAAGAGAATCCCTCAATATCTCCGTTATATGAAGATAACTGCTTACGGTTGCTGCCATCCGCATCCATTTCCCATAGCTGGCTGCTGCCACTTTCACTACTTAGAAAAGCAATCTTGTTGCCCCCTTTAATCCATACTGCTTCGTTCTCTGAAATAGGAGTGGAGGTTATTTGTTTATTGTCACTTCCATCTACATTCATCACAAAAACTTCGCGATTGCTTTTGTTTTCCGGTACATTGTAATAAGCCACAGTATAGACCAGTTTTTCACCATTCGGAGAAACAGAAACTTCTCCTATGCGTCCCATAGCCCAGAGAGCTTCGGGCGTCATTCGATTTCCTTCAATCTTGATATCCGACTTCCCAATAAGCGTTTGTTTTGTTTGCCCGGTTGCATGAGTTGCCCCCGAAGCTAACATGATTGCTGCCGACATCATCATTACGTTTACAGATTTCATACTTAATTTATTTATCGTTTAATTATTCTTTTGCAGTGAAGCAAAGATACAATTATTTTGCAGGAATAAAAGAACTCCGTTCAATGAATGGTACTTCATCAAACGGAGTTCTTTTTAATTTATTCTATTAGCAGCAAGCACTTTCCTAACACAAAATGCTTAATTGCAGTAGATTATGCTTATTTTTTTTGTTTTGAACGTTCTTCTATAACCCGTTGCTGATTTTTTTGCATTGTTTCTAAACGAGCGGCAAAACCTGTTTTCTTTTTCTTTGGTTTTGCTTTCTTTGTTTCCAGCTGAGCCAATAATTTATCTTCGTCAGTTACTCTGCGGAGAACAATCATGGTTACTACACTAATCAGCGTAGAGATGAAATAATAATAGTTCAGTCCGGCCGGATAATCATTTAACACAAAGAGGAACATCAACGGCATCAGATACATCATCCATTTCATGGCAGCCATCTGTTGCTGTCCGGTATCTTGTTGAGACATGGTGAATTTCGTATTCAGAATATTGGTGGCTGTCATCAACAAACAGAACAAGCTAAGGTGAGTTCCAAGAAATGGAACATGAAATGGGAATGTCACTATTGCATCGTATGTTGAAAGGTCATCTGCCCATAAGAAACTTTGCTGACGCAATTCAATAGCACTCGGCACAAACATGAACAAAGCCATCAAAATGGGGAATTGAAGCAACATAGGTAAACATCCGCCCATGGGGCTCACTCCATATTGACTATAAAGAGCCATCACTTCCTGTTGCTTTTTCATCGCATCCTCCTGTTTCGGATACTTCTTATTTATCACGTCTATCTGAGGCTTCAACACACGCATCTTAGCCGATGATATGTACGTTTTCCAAGTAGCCGGAAAAACAACTACCTTTACAATAATAGTCATTAGCAAAAGTACGATACCCATACTCAATCCCCAACTGGAAAGCCAATCGAAAATATTGATGGTAAACCATTTGTTTATTGAACGCACAACCGGCCATCCCAAGTATACCAGATTATCAAGTTCCCACTTCTCTGTGCGACCTCTATCGTAAGATTTCAAAGTTTTATAGTGATTGGGGCCGAAGTAGAGATGCATGGTTGTTGCTGTGACTCCTTTCGGATCAAAAGGTGTACTCAATTCCGCTGAATAATCTTTCAGATACCCGCTACCTTGCAACTCTGTCTTTGTTTTGAGCGTACTCTTATTGAAGCATTTATCAGCAATGAAAACCGAAGAAAAGAATTGATTTTTGAAAGCCACCCAATCAAGACGCTGAGGTATCGCTTTTTCTTCACTTTTCGAGGTTGAAAGATTATCCGAATTATCGCCTGTTAATTTGTACGTCAGATTAGATAACCTATTTTCATAGGTGAATCCCCGTTCCAACTGGCGGGCACGCTGCGACCATTCCATGTCTACATATTTGGTAGTCGAAGAGAGTATATTCTCCATTCCACTTGCCTTAATGGAAAAATCCATCATGTAGTTACCCGGATGCAATGCATATATAAAATCAATATAGCTAGTACTATCGGCTGCTAAACGCATTGTAACACTACTATCGGTACGATTGACCGCTTCGAAATAGTAATTTTTACTTTGAATAGCTTCTTTCTTATTATAGAAAAAGAAGTTCATCGCGGCATCGTCATCACTAAAAAGCACCAACGGTTTCTTATCCTGCCCATTGTACTCTTTCAAAAGAGCTGTACTTGCATACGCTCCTTTATTGGTTATGGTAACTTTAAGCAAATCATTTTCAATCGTAGTAAATTCTTCTACTCCTGTGCTGCTCTTAAAAAAAGTTGAAGTTGAATCAAGCGCCGTTGCTTCTTCTTTTTGTTCATTAGCCAATGCAGCAGTCGTTTTTGCCTTAAGATCTTCTTCACGTTGTCGTAAAGTGGCAATGGAGTCATTATAATGCTTTGATGCAATTTGCTCTTCTGTACTGGGACGACTCAGATAACTAAATCCGATTAGTAAAATACCTATTAAAACTAGACCTGTTATGGTGTTTTTGTCCATAAATAATTGATTATAAAAATATTATTATTTTTCTTGGGCAATTGCCGCTTTTATAAACGACAAGAACAGCGGGTGCGGATGAAGCACCGTACTGCTATATTCAGGATGAAATTGCGTGCCAATATACCATTTTAACGCTGGCATTTCTACTATTTCAACTAAATCCGATTCAGGATTTATACCTACGCATTTCATTCCTGCTTTCTCAAATTCTTCGCGATAATCATTATTGAACTCATAACGATGACGATGTCGTTCCTGTATATGTTCTTGTTGATAAGCTTCATAAGTCTTAGAATTCTTATTGACAATACATTCGAAAGCTCCTAAACGCATGGTACCTCCCATGTTAGTCACAGCTTTTTGCTCTTCCATTATATCGATCACATTGTGTGTGGTCTTTTCGTCCATTTCAACTGAATTAGCATCCGGATATCCCAATATATTTCGTGCAAATTCAATAGCAATGCACTGCATTCCCAAACAAATACCGAATGTAGGCATGTCGTGTTCGCGGGTAAATTTAGCCGCTACAAATTTGCCTTCAATGCCTCTGGAGCCAAATCCCGGACAAATTACAACTCCGTCAACATGTCCAAGCTTCTCTTCTACATTTTCGAACGTCAACTGTTCAGACTGTACATATTCTATTTTTAGTTTCCTGTCATTGTATGTAGATGCTTGTGAGAGCGATTCCAATATTGACTTATAGGCGTCTTGCAGTTCCACATATTTTCCGACAAGAGCTATTGTCACTTCTTTTGTAGCATTAGCTCTTCTTTTCAGAAACTCTCTCCATGAATCTAATTTGGGCTTATCGCCTATAGGCAAACCCATTTTTTGCAGAATGGTTTCGTCTAATCCTTGTTCTTGCATCAACAGTGGTACTTCATAAATAGTCGATGCATCAATGGATTGAACAACAGCATGTTCCGCCACATTACAAAATAAAGCAACTTTCTTACGGATATTTGCATTTAAGTCATGTTCACTACGTAGCACCAAAATATCAGGTTGAACTCCGAAAGATTGTAGTTCTTTTACCGAGTGTTGCGTCGGTTTCGTCTTTAATTCTTTAGCAGCGGCCAAAAAAGGTACGTACGTCAGGTGCACGCAGAGCGCATTTTGTCCAAGTTCCCATTTCAGCTGACGAATACTTTCTAAATAAGGCAAAGATTCGATGTCTCCTACCGTTCCTCCAATTTCTGTAATAACAAAATCAAACTTATATTTATTTCCCAGTAGTTTTACATTACGCTTTATTTCATCTGTAATATGTGGAATAACTTGTACGGTCTTTCCTAGGTAATCACCTCTGCGTTCTTTATCTATTACACTTTTATAAATACGTCCGGTCGTGATATTATTCGATTTTGTCGTTTGAATGCCTAAAAATCTTTCATAGTGTCCTAAGTCAAGGTCTGCCTCATGACCATCAACAGTTACGTAGCATTCTCCATGTTCGTAAGGATTCAGTGTTCCCGGGTCGATATTAATATATGGATCAAATTTTTGGATGGTTACTTTGTAACCTCGTGCCTGCAACAATTTACCGATAGAGGATGAAATGATGCCTTTTCCAAGCGAAGAGGCTACACCACCGGTGACGAAAATATACTTTGTTTCTCCCACAGTTATACTGTTTTTAATTAGTAGTTTACCAGCGTAAGCTGAGACTTATAAGACCGCAAAATTATAAAAAAAGAGCAAGAACGTAGACTTTTACCTAACAAATTATTAAAAAAAACTATTTAATAGAAGTATGACAACAGAAAACGAATTCATTTTATGTTTTCTGAAGATTTTAATGTATTTTTGTGGGCAAACTCGATATCCATGAAGATTATTTATACACTTTTAGTCTCATTAGTCGTCCTTTTGTCACCAGCTGCAGCACAACACACGGTTAAAAGAACTAGAATCAAAACGATTAAAAATACCGTTGATGCAGCAATACAGGATACTACTTCCATTTTATATCAGTATTATTTCGGAAAATTGGATTCTTTAAATAATGATACTGTTCCCATGCGATATATCCAGTCAGATCCTGATTATTATCGCTTATTTGTTCCAATTGTTTTTTACTATTCTCCTATCAAACAAATATCGGAGATGAAGTGGCAAGTCCAAATGCCGGATACCATAGTGGGTATGGGAAAGAATTTACTTGCTTACGATACAAATCTCTTTAGCCATACAGAACGGGCTAACCGTTTAGTTAATAAAGTATTATTAAACTTATATCTTACTCACCCTGAATTTGTAACCTCAACAGAAAGACAAATTATGAGTCGCAGGGCTTTCCGTGAAGATGTAAAAGTAAAAATGTCTTCAGAAGCCAAGCTAATGAAACTATTTAAACCGGAAGGAGTTAAGGATGACTTTGGGAGGGCCCATGTTATAATACATAAGCCCAATTGGTGGAAAACAGGAGGGAGTGGTTCAATGCAAATGACTCAAAACTATATATCCGAGAATTGGTACAAGGGAGGGGAAAGTACAAATTCCATATTGGGTAATTTACAATTGTATGCCAATTATAACGATAATGAGAAAATTCAATTTGAGAATTTGTTCGAGGCCAAATTCGGTTTTAATACCGTATCATCGGATACCGTGCGTTCCATTCGAATAAATACTGATTTGTTTCGACTATACAGTAAATTGGGAATTCAACAAGCTTCTTCCAAGTGGTACTATACCATCTCTGGAGAGTTTAATACCCAGTTTTCTCACAATTACAAAGCAAATAGCAACGACCTTGTTTCGTCTTTTATGGCTCCGGCTAATTTTATCTTCAGTATAGGTATGGATTATAAGCTGAAAAATAAAAAAATGAATCTTTCAGTATTATTATCTCCTGCTGCTTATAACTTGCGTTATGTAGGTAATAATAAAGTAGATGAAACAAACTTTGGTTTGGATGAAGGAAAGAAAATTCTAAATGATATTGGTTCTAAAGTGCAAACCACCCTGGCTTGGACCATCATACCTTCAGTGGTGCTCAATTCCAGGCTTTACTATTTTACCAATTATAAAAAGGTGGAGACAGAATGGGAAAATACATTTAATTTCGTTTTAAACCGATATCTTTCCACCCAACTTTTTCTGCATGCCCGTTTCGACGACGGCTCTACGCCCTCTGAAGGTTCCAGCTTTTTCCAGTTTAAGGAATTTCTTAGCTTTGGCATAAATTATACCTGGTAATCGACAATCGATTTTAGGGTTCACTTCCTCAAAGATATTTTGGCGATTTATATTCTTTCTTCAAAATATCTTTGGGGAATATTGCTCCCTTTTTAAAGTTTTCATCCTCTTAACGGCTGCTTATTCGTTATCAAAACGCTCAATTCTTTTGTTTTTTGTTTGCTACTTACTCTTTTTTGTGATAAATAGAAGTTAGAACCTCTTTTTATTGCATCAAACATTCATATTCTTGCAAAAACACATTGTACTTTGAAGCTAAAAAAAGAGCATTTCATACTATATAAAAAACAGCTGAACGCTTCGTGGTTTATAAATTATGATTAAATTTGCCGCAATTTGTAATGTTGAGTTTGCAAAAATGACAAATACGATCAAACATCAAGGTATTGTGGAAAACATAACCGGCTCTCTGGCATTCGTCAGAATTATCCAAACTACAGCTTGTACAGCATGTAGTGCCAAGGGCTATTGTTCTTCTTCCGAAAGTAAGGAGAAGATTATTGAAGTTCTTATTCCCACGAACCTTTTTTTAAAGGTTGGAGATGCGGTATTGATAACCGGTGAAACATCTATGGGAATGATGGCCGTCCTTTGGGCCTTTGTTCTTCCTTTCCTGTTACTAATAATTTCCTTATTTAGTATGATGTCTCTAACCGATGGCAACGAATTGTTATCTTCTTCACTTTCCCTTGCCATTCTAGTTCCTTATTATTTTATTCTGTGGATAAATAAGGAAAGAATGAAAAAGAATTTTTCTTTTACTATAAAACCAATAAAATAACTAATTTATGAATTTGATTTTGATAGCAGTGATTTCATTGGGAGCTATTGCACTTATTGCCGCTATAATATTATATGTAGCTTCTAGGAAATTTGCCGTATATGAAGATCCTCGTATTGCTAAAGTAGCCGAAATA
Source organism: uncultured Bacteroides sp. (assembly GCF_963677715.1). NCBI lineage: Bacteria > Pseudomonadati > Bacteroidota > Bacteroidia > Bacteroidales > Bacteroidaceae > Bacteroides > uncultured Bacteroides sp. The sequence goes on along the minus strand of NZ_OY782495.1, from coordinate 293,063 downwards.
TTGCCTCAGGCCAATTGTGGCGGATGTGGCTATCCAGGTTGCAGTGGTTTTGCTGATGCTTGTGTTAAGGCCGATTCACTGGACGGGAAGTTTTGCCCTGTCGGCGGACAACCGGTGATGGCCCAAGTCGCTTCTATTCTCGGATTAGATGCCGAAGCTGCAGAACCTATGATAGCAGTCGTGAGATGTAACGGAACTTGCGCTCATCGTCCTCGCATTAATCAATACGATGGTGCGAAGAGTTGTGCTATTGCCGCTTCCCTATATGGCGGCGAAACCGGTTGTAGTTATGGCTGTCTTGGCTGTGGCGATTGCGTGGAAGCATGTCCTTTCGATGCTATTCACATGAATCCAGAAACCGATTTGCCTGAAGTAGATGAAGACAAATGCACCGCTTGTAACGCATGCGTTAAAGCTTGTCCGAAAAACATTATTGAACTTCGTGCCAAAGGCAAAAAGTCGCGTCGTGTTTATGTCTCTTGTGTAAATAAAGACAAAGGAGCGCTTACACGTAAGGCTTGTGAGGTAGGTTGCATCGGTTGCGGCAAATGTGTCAAAACCTGTCCGTTCGATGCCATTCGTTTGGATAATAATCTTGCTTACATTGATTACGATCAATGTAAGTCGTGCCGCAAGTGCGTAGAAGTTTGTCCGCAGCACACTATCATCGAATTAAATTTCCCTCCGCGTAAACTCAAAGAGGAAGTAGCGGAAACTGTTCCTGCTGCCGAAGCATAATTAAGAGAATAATAAATAGATTAATATATAAATAAGTGTTATGTTGAAGACATTTTCAATTGGTGGAATTCATCCACGCGAAAATAAACTTTCAGCGCATCAGCCTATTATCACGGCAGCCGTACCCGAAAAGGCAGTGATCTTGTTGGGACAGCACATCGGTGCTCCGGCCAAGCCTCTTGTGGCTAAGGGAGATGTCGTAAAAGTAGGTACCAAGATAGCCGAAGCCAGTGGATTTGTTTCAGCCGCCGTCCATTCCTCCGTGAGTGGTAAAGTGGCTAAAATAGATTCCGTTATTGATGCAAGCGGTTATGCAAAAACGGCCGTATTTATTGATGTAGAGGGTGATGAATGGGAAGATACGATTGAGCGTAACGCATCATTAATCAAGGAATGCTCCCTTACCGCCGAAGAGATAGTACAGAAAATAGCAGATGCAGGCATTGTAGGCCTTGGCGGAGCCTGCTTTCCTACACAGATAAAACTTTGTCCTCCACCTGCCTTCAAAGCGGAATGCCTGGTCATCAACGCCGTAGAGTGCGAACCCTATCTCACAGCCGATCATCAGTTAATGCTCGAGCATTCTGAAGAAATTATGGTGGGCGTATCCATTCTGATGAAAGCCATCAAAGTAAATAAAGCGTTTATTGGCATTGAGAATAACAAGCCTGATGCCATCACGTTGATGAGCAAAGTTGCTTCTACCTATGCCGGTATCAGCGTCGTACCTTTAAAAGTAAAATATCCTCAGGGAGGCGAGAAACAATTAATAGATGCTATCATCTCACGTCAGGTAGCTAGCGGCGCACTTCCCATCTCGGCCGGAGCCGTTGTTCAAAATGTAGGAACTGCATTTGCCGTTTACGAAGCCGTTCAGAAAAACAAACCATTATTTGAACGTGTACTTACCGTTACCGGTAAATCATTGTCCCGCCCATCCAATTTCAGGGCCCGTATCGGTACACCCATAAAACAACTTATCGAAGCCTGTGGCGGTTTGCCTCAGGATACAGGGAAAATTATTGGTGGTGGGCCAATGATGGGTAAAGCACTTATCAATACAGAAGTTCCTACCGCTAAGGGGAGTTCGGGTATTCTCATTATGAACCAACAGGAGGCTAAACGGGGAGAAGTACGCAATTGTATTCGTTGTTCCAAATGTGTGGGGGTTTGTCCCATGGGTTTAGAGCCTTATCTGCTGGGTGCATTGGCCGAACATACTGATTTTGAGAGAATGGAAAAGGAAAAAATTATGGATTGTATCGAGTGTGGTTCCTGCCAGTTCACTTGTCCCACCAATCGTCCTTTGTTAGATTATTGCCGTTTAGGTAAATCAAAAGTAGGTGCAATAATCCGTGCACGTCAATCTAAAAAATAGCCAAGTATGGAAAATAAATTGATAGTATCACTTTCTCCGCATATTCATAATGAAGACAGCGTAGAAAAAAACATGTACGGAGTACTGATTGCATTAGTGCCTGCTTTTATTGTTTCGCTAATCTATTTTGGGTTAGGTGCTCTTATTGTAACAGCTACCTCCATAGCGGCCTGCTTGTTCTTCGAATGGGCCATTAATAAGTATTTTATGCATCAATCATCGACTATTTACGATGGTTCAGCTGCAATAACCGGTGTGCTGCTGGCATTCAACCTGCCCTCCAACCTTCCCGTCTGGATTATTATTATCGGCGCACTGTTCGCTATTGGGGTAGGTAAGATGTCATTTGGCGGACTGGGCAACAATCCGTTCAATCCGGCTTTAGTGGGCCGTGTATTCCTGCTCCTTTCTTTTCCTGTTCAAATGACCGCATGGCCTAAGATCGGACAACTCACCTCGTATGTTGATGCAGAAACAGCCGCCACTCCACTTTCAATTATGAAAGGAGTTATCAAAGGAGCTCCCGGGTTTTCACTGGATCAGTTGCCCGATTCCTTTAGCTTGTTTATCGGGCATAGCGGCGGTTGCCTGGGCGAAGTCAGTGCCTTTGCTCTGCTCATTGGCTTGGCATATATGCTCATGAAGAAAATCATCACTTGGCACATTCCAGTATCTATTTTGGGCACGGTAGTTGTCTTTTCAGGCATTATGTATCTGCTCCATCCGCAAATCTACGTATCTCCTGTCACCCAGTTACTCTCGGGTGGATTAATGCTAGGTGCTATTTTTATGGCTACGGACTATGTCACTTCACCCATGACCAATCGTGGAATGCTTATTTACGGGTTCTTTATCGGTATTCTTACCATGGTCATTCGTCTTTTCGGAGCTTATCCCGAAGGAATGTCGTTTGCCATTCTTATTATGAATGCCTTTACTCCATTAATTAATACCTATTGTAAACCTAAACGCTTTGGGGAGGTTGCGAAGCAGAAATGAAAAAATTAGAATCATCTTTAAAAAATATGTTACTGGTGCTCACCGGAGTTACAGTTGCTTCGGTAGCTCTACTGGCTTATGTCAACAAAATAACCGAGGGCCCTATAGCCGATGCCGGTGCAAAAACACTTAATGAAGCCTTAAAAAGCGTGGTACCCGCCTTCACAAATAATCCGGTAGCCGATTGCGATACCCTTTTCAGTGAGAAAAACGGTAAAAAAATTATCGATTTCATTATATATCCCGCTAAAAACGGAAATGAGATTGTAGGCACAGCTGTCGAGTCCAAATCATTGGGCTTTGGCGGAGAGTTGAAAGTTCTTGTAGGTTTCGATGCCGAAGGTAAAATCTACAACTATTCTTTGCTGGCACATTCCGAAACTCCGGGGCTGGGTTCCAAAGCAGTCGATTGGTTTAAAGAAGGTCACAAAGGCAGTATCAAAGGATTAAATCCCGGCGATAAACCTTTGACGGTAAGCAAGGACGGAGGACAGGTAGATGCTATCACTGCATCAACCATTACTTCACGGGCATTCCTTAGAGCGGTTAATGCCGCTTATTCTGCTTATAAAGGAAAAGGAGAGACCAATGCCACATCCGGTGCCACACAACATGTTGAACATACTGATTCGGTCAGTGCTAAATAATATAAGGAGTATAGAATATGAATAACTTTAAAGTTTTGATGAACGGGATTGTGAAAGAGAATCCTACGTTTGTGCTCTTGCTCGGCATGTGCCCTACACTGGGCACTACCTCCTCCGCTGTCAACGGTATGGGCATGGGGCTTGCCACACTGTTTGTACTGGTTTGCTCCAATGTGGTTATTTCTTGTATAAAGAATCTGATTCCCGATATGGTTCGCATCCCATCATTCATCGTTGTCATAGCCTCGTTTGTTACCCTGTTGCAGATGGTTATGCAAGCTTATGTTCCCGAATTGTATGCCACGTTAGGATTGTTCATCCCTCTTATAGTGGTTAACTGCATTGTTTTAGGGCGTGCAGAAGCCTTTGCAGCCAAAAATAATCCATTGTCCTCCTTCTTCGACGGTTTAGGTATGGGGCTGGGATTTACCATAGCCTTAACTCTTTTAGGAGCCATTCGTGAACTACTGGGTACCGGCAAAGTATTCAGCTTCACTATTTTCCCCGAGGATTACGGCATGCTTGTCTTTGTTCTGGCACCAGGCGCTTTTATCGCTTTGGGCTATCTTATCGCAGTCATTAACCGCTTCAAGGAAGCCTAATCATTTAAACAGAAATATAGTATGGAATATATATTGATATTCATTTCGGCTGTTTTTGTAAACAACATCGTGTTGTCACAGTTTCTGGGCATCTGCCCGTTTTTGGGGGTATCCAAGAAAGTAGAAACAGCAATGGGTATGGGAGCTGCCGTAGCTTTCGTACTTACTATCGCTACCATTGTTACCTTTCTCATACAGAAGTTTGTACTCGATGCTTTTGGTTTGCAATATCTTCAAACCATTACTTTTATCTTGGTCATTGCCGCTTTGGTGCAGATGGTAGAGATAATCCTTAAGAAAGTGTCTCCCGCGCTCTACCAGGCACTGGGCGTTTTTCTTCCACTTATCACCACGAACTGTTGCATTCTGGGCGTTGCCATTCTGGTTATTCAAAAAGATTTTAATTTGCTGACTGGCGTTGTTTATGCTTTCTCCACTGCGCTCGGTTTTGGTTTGGCATTGGTACTCTTTGCCGGTATTCGCGAACAGATGAGTCTGGTTAAACTGCCTAAAGGAATGGAAGGCACACCCATTGCGCTCATCACAGCCGGACTGCTTGCCATGGCATTCATGGGCTTTTCGGGCGTTGTATGATACATGTGATATACCCCTTTTAGAAATAGAAAAAACAGGATGCCTATACTTATAAAGTAACAGACATCCTGTTTTTATTTCTAGCTCTACAGCACTTTTATGCGGAAAGAGTGGGATTCAAACCCACGGTACAGCAAAGCCGTACAACGGATTTCGAGTCCGTCCCGATCGATCACTCCGGCATCTTTCCTTTTCAGGTGCAAAGATAAGGTATTTTGAGATTTGTTGTTCTTTCAGTCAGCAGAAAAATTTGCGCCGGTTTCTCTTCATTCAACTACTCTTCCGCTGTATTTTCCTCTTTCACCGCCTGTTGTTTTAGCATTAACTTCTTAAAAGCTGCAGGATAAGGTGTTTCAAACTCCATTAAATCGCCCGTAACCGGGTGATAAAAGCATAACTTAAACGCATGCAGCGCCAGTCTGCCCAGCGGATCCTTGCCATCGCCATACTTACTGTCTCCCAATACCGGATGCGCCATGTCTTGCATGTGCACACGTATCTGGTTCTTCTTGCCTGTTTCCAACTCCAGCTCCACCAACGAATAGCCATTGGCCCTTTTTATGGTTTTGTAATGAGTAATGGCCTTCTCTCCGCCATTATTCGTCATGCTCGAATAAGTCACATACACCTTGTTATCTTTTAACCACGAAGTAATGGTTCCGTTATCCTTTTCCAATTCTCCTGAAACAACAGCTACGTAACGACGATCTTTCACTATTTCATCCCAATAATCCTGCAAGGTGAATTTCGTCTTTTCGTCCTTGGCAAAAATCATTAATCCCGAAGTATCTTTATCCAGCCGGTGCACAATGAATACCCGGAATTGTTTGCCCGAGCGTTGCACATATTCATTCAGTATGGAGTGTGCCGTGCGTTCCTTTTGCGCATCGGTACCTACCGACAAAAGTCCTTCACGCTTATCCACTACCAATAGATGACCGTCTTCATAAATAATCTTCAGCAGGTTACTATGAAAATCTTTCCGTCCTTTTTCTTTGCTTATCTGCACCTTCATACCGGCTTTTAGTACAAAGTTATATTGAGTAGTGATAACATTGTCTACCAGTACCTGCCGTTTAGACAACAGCGACTTCGCTGTATTACGGCTGATACCCGACATCACTTTCATGATAAAAGGCATCAACTCTTCCGACTCTTTCACCGAAAATACCGTATATTTTGCTTTAGTGCGTGCTGCCGGTCTCTCTTCCTTCTCTTTTCTCTTTTGAGGGCTCATTCTATAACTTGATTAATTTTTGTGCACTTTTCTCTTTCCCGTGCTTATTTCTTTTCTAATAATACCACGTTTTCTACGTGGTGCGTGTGTGGAAACATATCCACCGGTTGCACAGCCGTTACGCTGTATTTCACATCCAGCAGTGCCAGATCCCGTGCCTGTGTGGCCGGGTTACAACTTACATATACAATCCGTTGGGGTTCAGCAAACAGAATTACATCTATCACGTCCTGATGCATACCTGCACGCGGAGGGTCTGTAATGATTACATCCGGCCGGCCATACTCGTTAATGAATTCCTGAGTCAATATATTCTTCATGTCTCCGGCAAAGAAGAGAGTGTTCTTTATGCCATTGATTTCTGCATTTACCTTTGCATCCTCTATCGCTTCCGGCACATACTCTATACCAATTACCTGCAGAGCCTGACGAGCCACAAAGTTGGCTATAGTGCCGGTACCTGTATACAAGTCATACACCAGTTCCTTTCCCGTCAGTCCGGCAAAGTTGCGCGCTATCTTATAAAGATTATAAGCCTGTTCCGAATTCGTTTGATAAAAAGATTTTGGTCCTATTTTAAAGCGCAATCCCTCCATCTCTTCAAAGATATGGTCATTTCCCTTGAACACGAATACCTCCCGATCGGTGATGGTATCGTTACACTTATTGTTAACAATGTATAGCAGTGAAGTTATTTCAGGAAAAGTGTCCCCTACATGTTGCAGTAATTGCTTCAGAAGGTTCATTTCCTTTTCTTCCTTTTCTTCATCAATTTTGCAGATAATGATAACCATTAATTCTCCGGTGGTAGAGGTGCGGATAATCATATTGCGTAGCATCCCTTCCAGTGTACGAAGATTAATGAAAGTATAGTCGTGCTCGTAAGCGTAATCACGCACGGCATTGCGTATGCGGTTAGATATATCATCCTGCAGCCAGCATTTCTCTATAGCCAGCACCTTGTCAAAAGCATTGGGAATATGAAAACCAACGGCATTCATTTGCTCATACACCACATTTTGTTTCACCTCTTCAGTGGTAAGCCAGCGTTTATTCGAAAAAGTAAATTCCAGCTTATTACGATAAAACTGCGTCTTTTCCGAACCCAGAATCGGTGATATCTCCGGTAATGGTATTTTCCCTATACGGTTCAGGTTATCCGTTACCTGCTTTTGTTTGTATTTTAGTTGCTCGGAGTAGGGCAGTACCTGCCATTTACATCCGCCGCATACGCCATAGTGTTCGCAAAAGGGTACAGCGCGTACGGGTGAGTATTCGTGAAACTTCACTGCCTCTGCCTCTGCGTATTTATTCTTTTTTCTTTTTACCTGCAAGTCTACTATGTCACCCGGTACCACATAAGGTACAAACACCACCAAATCGTCCACTCTCGCAATGGCTTTTCCTTCGGCCGCCACATCTGTAATTGTTACTTTCTCCAATAAAGGAAGTTCTTTTTTATTTCGCGCCACTTTTCTACCAATCTAATAAATTATTCTGCAAAAGTAAGCATTTTCACGAGAATTCTTTCTATAACGCCAAATATTAAATATTGCAAAGCCGAAATTGCATTTTATGTGAACATTTATTCATAAATAGTTTTGCTATTTCCAAAATATAATTAGATTTGCGACATAGAAAACACACTCTTATAACTTTAAACAACATACTTATGAACAAAAAAAGAGTCTATACTTTTGGTAATGGTCAGGCTGAAGGCAAAGCCGACATGAAAAACCTATTAGGAGGCAAAGGGGCCAATCTGGCCGAAATGAATTTGATCGGTGTTCCTGTTCCACCCGGATTTACTATTACAACAGAGGTTTGTATGGAATACTACGAGCTAGGACAAGATAAAATTGTTACTCTTCTAAAAGATGAAGTAGAAAAAGCCATCATACATATTGAGAAATTGATGCGTTCCAAATTTGGTGATGTAGAAAATCCTCTGCTCGTTTCCGTTCGTTCCGGTGCGCGGGCCTCTATGCCCGGCATGATGGACACTATACTCAATCTCGGGCTGAACGATGAAGTGGTGGAGGGTCTTACACGTAAAACGGGCAATGCCCGTTTCGCCTGGGATTCCTATCGTCGCTTTGTGCAGATGTATGGCGACGTAGTGTTGGGTCTGAAACCAACCAATAAAGAAGACATCGACCCTTTCGAAGCAATCATAGAAGAAGTGAAGCGTGCCAAGGGGATAAAACTCGATAATGAGCTTCAGGTAGCCGATCTGAAAGAACTTGTAAAGAAATTCAAGATAGCCGTCAAAGAACAAACGGGCAGAGATTTTCCTACCTCGGCTTACGAGCAACTATGGGGGGCTATCTGCGCCGTGTTCAATTCATGGATGAATGAGCGTGCCATTCTTTATCGTAAGATGGAAAGCATTCCCGATGAATGGGGAACGGCTGTCAGCGTGCAGGCCATGGTGTTCGGCAACATGGGCGAAACCTCCGCTACCGGCGTATGCTTCTCCCGCGATGCCGGAACAGGAGAAGACCTTTTCAATGGCGAATACCTCATCAATGCCCAGGGCGAAGATGTGGTGGCCGGCATTCGCACTCCGCAGCAGATTACCGAAATCGGTTCGCAACGCTGGGCTGCTCTTGCCGGGGTGAGTGAAAAAGTTCGCGCTACTAAATACCCGTCTATGGAAGAAGCGATGCCCGAAATATACAAGGAACTCGATCGGTTACAAACGAAGCTGGAAAATCACTACAAGGATATGCAAGATATGGAGTTTACCGTTCAGGAAGGCAAGCTGTGGTTTCTTCAAACACGTAATGGTAAGCGCACGGGCGGTGCCATGGTTAAGATTGCGATGGATTTGCTTCGTCAGGGTATGATCGACGAGAAAACGGCATTACTCCGTGTGGAACCTAACAAACTCGATGAATTACTTCACCCCGTATTCGATAAAGTAGCACTCAGTCAGGCCACCATTCTTACCCGTGGCCTTCCTGCTTCTCCGGGAGCGGCAACGGGGCAGATTGTCTTCTTTGCCGATGATGCTGCCCAATGGCACGTCGACGGTAAAAAAGTAATAATGGTACGTATTGAAACCTCGCCCGAAGATCTGGCCGGTATGCAAGTGGCACAAGGCATTCTTACCGCCCGTGGCGGCATGACCTCGCATGCGGCCGTAGTAGCCCGCGGCATGGGCAAATGTTGCGTATCCGGTGCCGGAGCGCTCAATATAGATTATAAAGCCCGTACGGTAGAAATTGACGGAACCATTCTCAAAGAAGGCGATTTCCTTTCGCTCAACGGCAGTACGGGAGAGGTTTACGAAGGAAAGGTAGAGACTAAGGCTGCCGAACTGTCAGGTGATTTCGGTCAGTTAATGACATTAGCCGATAAATATACCCGGCTTCAGGTACGCACTAATGCCGATACGCCTCACGACGCTGAGGTAGCGCGTAATTTCGGTGCAGTGGGAATCGGTCTTTGCCGCACGGAACACATGTTCTTTGAAGGCGAAAAGATTAAAGCCATGCGTGAGATGATTCTGGCCAGTAATGCCGAAGGACGTCGTAAGGCGTTGGCAAAGATACTTCCGTATCAAAAAGAAGATTTCAAAGGTATCTTTAAGGCGATGAACGGCTGCCCCGTCACCGTTCGTTTGCTCGATCCCCCCTTGCACGAGTTTGTTCCCCATGATCTGAAAGGTCAGCAAGAAATGGCCGAAGCCATGGGCGTTACACTCTCTTTCATTCAGCAGCGAGTAGAATCGCTTTGCGAGCATAATCCTATGCTAGGTCATCGTGGTTGCCGGTTGGGCAACACTTATCCTGAGATTACACAGATGCAGACCCGAGCCATACTTACCGCTGCTCTCGAACTAAAAAAAGAAGGTATAGATACGCATCCCGAAATCATGGTTCCGCTTACCGGCATTGTGTATGAGTTTATCGAACAGGAAAAAGTAATCCGTGCAGAAGCTGCCGTAGTCTTTGCCGAGATGAGCGATCACATCGATTTCAAAGTAGGAACAATGATTGAGATTCCCCGTGCCGCATTAACAGCCGATCGCATTGCTTCTTCGGCCGAGTTCTTCTCTTTCGGAACAAACGACCTTACCCAAATGACCTTTGGTTATTCGCGAGACGATATCGCCTCCTTCCTTCCCATCTATCTGGAGAAGAAAATTTTGAAAGTAGATCCTTTTCAGGTACTCGATCAAAATGGAGTAGGGCAGTTAATACGCATGGCTACCGAGAAAGGCCGTTCTATCCGTCCCGATCTGAAATGCGGCATCTGCGGCGAACATGGTGGCGAACCGTCTTCGGTTAAGTTCTGCCACAAAGTAGGTTTGGATTATGTTAGTTGTTCTCCGTTCAGAGTGCCTATCGCCAGACTCGCAGCGGCTCAGGCGGCAATAGAAGAGTAATAACAATAAACTAACTATCAGATAATCAGGCTATAAACCCCATAAATAGGGGTTTGTAGCCTATTTGTTTTTTATGCCCGCTTTAATTAGAGTCTGTTCAGTAAATCTGCATGTGTGCTTAGAACATGTTTAAATAAAAGCAAGCACTATTATCTAAACATTTAAAGTGTGCGTGCAAAAATAAGTAGTATAAGTATCTTTGTTTACTTTAATCCGCCATTTCTTTAAGCATTTTGAAATGCTTTATGATAGCCAGAAAGTTCAGGTCCGTACAAACATCAAACTTCTGCCACAGGTCGCCCAGTACCGCTGCGCCGCCAAAACCGAAATCTTTTATCTCCAACAGGTTGTCGGGCGTAATGCCACCCAGCGCTATCACCTTGTTGTCTATTATTTCTTCTGCAGCAGCCTGTCTCAGTTCCTCGGGCGTGTAGGCCGAGCTATATCCCTCTTTTGAAATACAATCGTATATAGGGCTTAGAAATACATAGTCATACAGATGCTTCTTATTCTTCACCTCTTCCACCGAGTGGCAAGAACAGCTAATGTGTCCGTGATAATCGTGCGGTTCCTCCGGATTACGCTTGTTGATATGAATCCCCATGAGGTCGAACTCGTTTTTCAGATAGAAATGCTCGTGCGTAACAATACGGTGATGATACTTCTCGGGTATTAAAGTCAGCAGCCTCTCTGCATACAGAGCAGGCATATCCGGTTTTCGGAGATGAAGAATGTCCAAGCCCTCTTCAAAAAGAGCAGTGATAATTTTATCTTCCTCTACAAAGAAAGTAGGAGTAGTTACTACAATGAGTTTCATTTCTATTTTTAAAACGGTAAAGTCGGGCAAAGTTAGTTATTTGCCATTTTAAAAGGCAACGTTTATAGTGAAAAGATGTTAGTTTGTAAAGTCCGGAGGTCTATTGTCCATAGTTTTCCCGATAAAATACTGCCCAAACCGCCGATTATCTTTATAACCTCCATCGCTTCCACACTGCCTGTAATAGCTGGTGTCATCCCTATTACCCCTTTGGGAGGCAACGGCATCTTCTTCATTTCCTCCTCGTCAGGATATAAGTCCCTGTAATTTTTTGTCGTCTGATAATTAAATACGGCCACCTGCCCTTCAAAGCCACAAATGGCTCCGCACACATAAGGTTTGCCCAGTTCTACACACACATCGTTTATCAGATAACGGGTGGCAAAGTTGTCGCAACCGTCCACTACTACGTCATATTGCCCGATAAGTTCACGGGCATTCTCTTCCGTTAATCTGGTGGTATACGCATGCACCTTTATGTCTTTGTTCAGCGCTGAGAGCCTTATAGCCGCACAGGTAGCTTTCCGTTCTCCCGTTTGTGCTTCCGAGTACAACACCTGCCTGTGCAGGTTAGAGATGCTCACTACATCCTCATCTACCAATCCGATGGTACCTATCCCCGCACCGGCCAGATAAAGAGCTATCGGAGATCCCAATCCGCCCACTCCTATAATCAACACCCGGGCCGCCAGCAGCTTTGCCTGTCCTTCTTCGCCTATTTCAGGCAACATCATTTGTCTGTTATATTTTTCCATCTTCACACTATTCTTTTCGTTTATATTGCCCGGTCAAAGGCCTGATCCCAATCCTTATAAACCGGAATACGTCCCAGCAAGCGCAGTGCCGCATCCACCTCAACCGCTTTGCGCTCATCGCTTACATGAAACTGTTCCAATGCCTCCGGATACGTATAGTATCCCCCCGGTTCTGTTTTACTCTCGGCACTCATCGTCGTTACTCCGAGCGTAGCCATTTGGTTGCGAAGCTCCGCACATTCACGGGTAGAGTAGGAGATATCCACATCATGATCAAAAATACGCATGGCAAACGTCACCTGAGCCAGCTCCCGGTCGCTCATCACCACATTCGGCTGAAAGCCCCCATTCTCCGAAGGTCGCATGCGGGGAAAGTTCACGCTGTATTTCGTTTTCCAGTAATGCTTTTGCAGATACCGTAAGTGATGCGCCATCATCGCCACATCCGTTCGCCATTCCTCTAACCCGATCAGTACCCCCATACCTATTTTGTGCATACCTGCCTGCCCCATACGGTCGAACCCGTTTACGCGCCATTCAAAGTTCGCCTTCATTCCCCGCGGGTGGTAAATGTTGTAATTGGCCTTGTTGTACGTCTCCTGAAAACAGATCACCCCGTTCAGTCCCGAATGCGTAAGTCGCTCATATTCTGCAGCTTTAAGCGGCATCACCTCAATCTGCAGATTAGAGAAATACGGCTTAGCCAGTTGTAATGCCCGTTCAATATAATTCACTCCCGCTTTGGCCGGATTCTCTCCCGTAACCAGTAACAGATTCTCAAACGGAGCCAATCTTCTGATGGCTTTATATTCGTTCACCATCTCCTCTTCCGTAAGGATGGTACGCTTCATCGGATTGCTGTGGTTAAAGCCACAATAGATGCACGAATTGGTACACGAATTGGTGATGTAAAGCGGCACGAACATCGATATTGTTTTGCCGAAACGTTCCAGTGTATATCTCCGGCTCAATTGAGCCATCACCTCCAGATAAGGAAGAGCCGCCGGAGAAATCAGCGCTTTAAAATCCTCCACAGTAAGACTCTTTTTGCCTAGCGCACGGCGTACATCCACGTCTGTTTTGGCATATATCTCCCGGGTCGTTTCTTCCCAGGATATTTTCTCTAATTCTTCTGAAAACATCATTCCGTCTAATTTTAATAATCCATTTCGCTTATTCCGATAAAATTATTCATCACCCTTTATTTCATGCAATCCTTTAAATCCCGGCTCAACTTCATGGCACAAAAGTTCGGTCCGCACATGGTGCAGTATTCTCCATCCTCGTGGTGCCCCGCTTTGAAATATTCCAAAGCCCTTTCAGGGTCCAGCGACAAGTTAAACTGATCTTTCCAGCGGAACTCGTAGCGAGCCTTAGACAAGGCATCATCTCGCACTTGTGCTCCCGGATGTCCTTTAGCCAGATCCGCCGCATGTGCCGCTATCTTATACGTAATCACCCCCGTGCGCACATCTTCCCTGTCCGGTAGCCCCAGATGCTCTTTGGGCGTAACGTAGCAAAGCATGGCCGTACCCAACCAACCTATTTGCGCCGCACCAATGGCCGACGTAATGTGATCGTATCCCGGCGCTATATCCGTTACCAAGGGCCCCAAAGTATAAAAAGGAGCATCGTGGCACGCTTTTATCTGCCTCTCCATATTCTCCCGTATCTTGTGCATGGGTACATGTCCCGGCCCTTCGATAAAAGCCTGTACATTCTTTGCCCAAGCACGCTCCACCAGTTCGCCCAGCGTGTCCAGTTCGGCAAACTGTGCTTCGTCGTTCGCATCGTGAATAGAACCCGGACGCAGTCCGTCGCCCAATGACACCGCCACATCATACTGAGCCAGCACGTCGCATATATCATCAAAATGCTCGTAAAGAAAACTTTCGCTGTTGTGCGTCAGGCACCATTTAGACATGATGCTTCCTCCGCGAGACACAATTCCCGTTACTCTGTTTTTGGCCAGACGCACATTTTTGAAACGAATGCCCGCATGAATGGTAAAGTAGTCCACTCCCTGTTCGCACTGCTCCACTAACGTATCCCGATAAATCTCCCAGGTCAGTTCTTCCACCTTTCCGTTTACTTTCTCTAAGGCCTGATAGATAGGAACCGTGCCTACCGGAACGGGACAGTTGCGGATAATCCATTCGCGCGTTTCGTGAATGTTGGCCCCCGTAGAAAGATCCATCAAGGTGTCTCCTCCCCAGCGGCAGCTCCACACCGCCTTTTCTACCTCCTCCTCAATGCCCGACGAGGTAGCCGAATTACCAATATTCGTATTGATCTTTACCAGAAAATTCCGTCCGATAATCATTGGTTCCGCTTCCGGATGGTTAATGTTTGCAGGGATTACGGCCCGTCCTTCGGCAACCTCCCTACGTACAAATTCCGGAGTGATGTGCGTCTCTATGCCCAGTTCTTCACAATTCATATTCTCCCGAATGGCCACATACTCCATCTCCGGCGTAATAATACCCAGCTTGGCGTAATACAACTGCGATATCTGTTTTCCCTTTACCGCCACATAGGGTGGGGCAATGTGTTCAAAGCGCAACGCATCCAAACCCTTGTCTCCGTAGCGCATACGTCCGTATTCAGAAGTCATTTCCTCCAGCTGAACAATGTCTTCGTTGTTCTTGATAAACCCTTCCCGCAATCGGGGAAGTCCCTTCTTCAAATCGATTTCCGCTTCCGGATCACTGTACGGCCCGCTCGTATCATAGAGGTAAACATCCCGGTTAGGTGTTCGCACCTGCCTGTCTTCCTCCACGGTCACCGTGGGCATCTGTTCTACTTTGCGCATCGCTACCCGCAGGCGGGGATACAAGGTTCCGTTCAGGTATATTTTTTCCGAATTTGGAAAAGGAGTGCGGGTTATTTCGTTCTTCATATTATTCTTTTTAATAGGTCAAAAAATCGGTAAGCGGCGAGCTGGCTTCCGCTACAAAACTCATACTGCCCGGTTCCGCTTCGTAGGCCCGTCTTCCGGCAATAACAGCCTCTCTGAAAGCCAGAGCCATCTCCGTAGGATTACCGGCTACGGCAATGGCCGTGTTCACCAGTACGGCCGAAGCCCCCATCTCCATCGCTTCGGCGGCATGGCTGGGCACACCGATGCCCGCATCCACTACCACCGGGATAGTAGCCTGCTCAATGATGATACGTAAAAAGCCCTTCGTTTGCAACCCTTGGTTGGTTCCAATCGGAGCACCCAGCGGCATCACCGTAGCGGCACCCGCTTCCTCTAACCGCTTACACAATACAGGGTCTGCCTGGCAATAGGGAAGTACCACAAACCCTAGTTTCACCAGCTGTTCGGTAGCCTTCAACGTCTCCACAGAGTCGGGTAACAGGTAGCGCGGATCGGGATGAATCTCCAGCTTCAGCCAGTTAGTCCCGAAAGCTTCCCGTGCCATTTGTGCCGCAAACACCGCTTCTTCGGCATTACGCACCCCCGATGTATTGGGTAGTAATTGTATTCCCGGATGCACAATGTGTTTCAGCATATCGTCCTCCTCATCCTCCATATCCACACGTTTCATCGCTACCGTTACCATCTCCGTACCCGAAGCCAGAATCGCCTTCTCCATCCATTCGTTGGAGCTAAACTTTCCGGTACCCAGAAAAAGGCGGGAGTCGAACTCTTTTCCCGCAATAATCAGTTTTTCCATTGTTTTATTATTTTTTTTAGAAAGATCCGTTCAGTATCCTTCGTGTTTCTTCCACCGGATTCTCCGCCTGTAAAATAGCGCCCGAGAGAGCAATGCCCTTTATGCCCGTTTGCAAAATGGTGGCTATATCCTCATACAGAATGCCTCCTATAGCTACCGTAGGCAGTTCGATAGAAGCACGCTCCATTTGTTCCACAATGTTTCGGTAACCCTCCGGCCCCAGTACCGGACCCCGATTTTTCTTGGTTGTGGTAAAACGAAACGGCCCGATACCCACGTAGTCGGCCCTGGCCCTATAATGTGCCTGTACCTCTTCAAAGGTATTGGCTGTACCGCCGATAATAAATCCTTCGCCCAGTATCTGCCGCGCTTCGGTCACCGGCATGTCCGTTTTGCCCAGATGCACCCCGTCCGCTTCCACTTCCTTAGCCAGTTCCACCCGGTCATCGATAATCAATAAAGCCTCCTGCTTTTTGCAAAGAGGTTTTAATTGCAGCGCCACGGCTTTCACCTCTTCGGGTGTTGCCTCCTTCATGCGTAGTTGTATCCATTTGCAGCCTCCTTCCAGTGCCAGGCAAGCCGAGTCGAAGTAAGAATACCTCTCTGTTTGGTGAGTAATAAATTGTAAGCTGATCATTATTTTATCCTCCGCATGCCGCTTTAATGACCACAATAGCATCATTTTCCTGTAGTGTCTGCGTGCCCCATGCCGTGCGCGGAATCATCCGATTATTCACAGCAATAGCTATGCCGATAGGCGAGAGTGCCAGTTGAGCGGTTAGTTGAGCGAGGGTAATGGAAAAGTCTGTTTCCACTTCTTTGTTGTTTACCTGTACTTTCATTTTTATTCGTTTTAAAAATTGAAGTTGTAAATACAAAGAAGAGTGCTTATTAAAAGCGGAAAGATAATTAGAAGAAATAACAATCCCTGCGTCAGTATTAACTGCATCAGGTTCATAGGGTTTAATCTCAGCCTTCTTGGGGCACCCCTTTGTCTTTACAGGGAGCAAAGAAAACTAAAAAAGTCCGGAAAACAAATAAAAGCCTCTGCTTTTTCAATAAAAATTAAAATGAGAAGATTCGTTTGGAGAAAAGCCATTCACTTAATCAATAAACAATTCATCTTTTGGCATAATGGGATGCGAGAACACAAAGCGTGCTCCATCCTTATAATCCTTGTCAATCCATATATCACCCCCCATGTGATTAACGGTCAGCTTGCAGATAGCCAGCCCCAAACCGGTACCCTGCACAAACTCGTTTAGTTTTTCGAAGCGGCTAAATACCAGATCCTGCTTGTCGGCCGGAATGCCGCATCCCGTATCTGTCACTGAAAATAATACCATTGATTTTTCTTCATCCACTTCAAAAGCCAATGTTATGTTTCCTCCTTCCGGAGTGAACTTGATGGCATTATTCAGTAAATTCATAACTACTTGCTGCAAACGCCTGGGATCGGTTTTGAGCATATACTTTTTCAGTGGAGAGCGCAACGTTACCGTTATCTCATTCTTTTTACTTTGGTTAATGAGCCTTATCATGCCTTCACAATGCTGCACGATGTCGCACTCTTCATAGTGAAATTGCAGTTTTCCCGATTCCAGTCTCGACACATCGAGCACATCACTAATCAGTTGCAGCAGCAGGTCGGAGTTTGTTTGAATAATGTCGGCATACTCTTTTTGTTCTTTGTCGACCTCTATAGTGCTTATCAGCAGATTCGAAAAGCCCACAATGGCATTGAGCGGCGTACGAATTTCATGACTCATATTAGAAACAAAAGCACTCTTCAATCGACTCGATTCTTCAGCGTGTTCCTTGGCCAGTCTTAGTTCCTCTTGAGACAATTCCAGCTTTTCTTTATCCTCGCTCAGTTTACGCATCAGTATTATCAGTGAGTTTTTTAGCTTTGTCGTTTTGCAATAATAGAAAAGTGATACCGCCAAGCCTATAATTAACGCAATGAATACAAAAAAAATAGTTTCCACCTCTCTTTTATACACTACAAAAAAAGGGTGACGGTAATTAACCAGTGTACTTCCTTCAGGCAAAACTTTGCCTTTGAAGCCCATTTCTTCGAGCTTTTGCACATCAAATTTATACTCACTCTTTAGTAATGTAAATTCTGGCTTTTCGTTATGATGTAGGTCTAATATCCGATAGGCTTTCAATCCGAGTTTCTTTCCCACATCTTCATAGAGAGGCACATATCCTCCAATGGCCCAATAACCTATGCCGGTAGCCGTAAGGCTGAAAACAGGGAGTAAGGGATTCACATATTTAAAAGCATACACAGAATTATTTATATAAGAAATCTCCAAGCTGTCTATCTTCCATATTCCCAGTAACATCACCGAATTTGACGGAACATCATGTAATCTTTTAGCGGCCCCTTCCAGACTTAATTTTCGTCCGTCAATAAAAATGGGACGTATCTCCGGATATTTTTTGAGCTCTTTTTTCACCAGTGCGTGGAGTGAAATGCCGTTGTATGTATTGTCCGACAAAAAGACCAGATTCTTCATCTTCGGATAAAAAGATTTCATCAGTTCGATGCTTTTGGCTATGTCGTAATTATAAGATAAGCACAATTTCACATTAAATTTTTTCATAGCCTCCGTCAAATCAAGGCTTTCGGGTTCATACGAACTCATTTGCACAGAATCTTCAGGCAATGCTACTCCGTGGTGCGAAAACATCGCACACATCACCGGGATCTTTTTGTATTTCTCATCCGCCAGTTGTAGGTAGTTTATCCATGCCTCGCCTCCTAAAAGAATAATTAGTTTCACTTTCGGGTGTTTTTCCAGAATCCGGGCTATTCTACCTTGCCATTTATATGCTTCGTTCAGGCTGGTACAATTCATGTTTTCCACCGCTATGGAATATTTCCCGCCTAATTTATTATAAGTATCAATAAATGAATTAATATTTTCTAAGGTATATTCGGTATACGAGTTATACGAGCTGATAAAGAGTATCTCACCCGGATTTATCTCATCTATTTCGGTTTTATGGTGAGCCATTATTGGCAGCGCTAAAACGAATAAAAATCCGAACACTACAGAGTAGCGAACTTTCTGAGAAATAGTCAATTGAGGTATCATACTTAGGTAATTAGGCCGCAAAGTTACTACTTTTTTAATAAAAAAAGAAAAACACAGATATTTCTGCTGGTAATATCTGTGTTTATATGTGTGGAAAGAGGCCTCAGAACCTCTCTCTGGCGCTATTTTTACCTATTTACAGTCGGCTGTCTACAACTGACCAATCAATAATGCTCCACAAAGCGCTGATGTGGTCGGCTCTACGATTTTGGTAATCCAAGTAATAAGCATGTTCCCATACGTCAAAGCCCAACAGCGGTTTCAAACCGGCACGAACCGGATTGCTTCCATTGGTTTCTTTCGTAATATGCAACTTTCCGCTCTTGTCTACAGACAGCCATGCCCAGCCCGAGCCGAACAGACCTACTGCAGCGGCAGTAAATTCTTTTTTAAAGTTGTCGAAACTGCCGAAGTCTTTTACGATAGCTTCCGCCAGTTTACCCGATGGTTCGCTTTGCGAAGGCTTTCCGGCAAACTGAGTAAAGTACAGTGTGTGGTTCAATACCTGTCCGGCATTGTTAAAGATGGCACCATCCGGAGCCGTAGCCACAATTTCTTCTACCGTTTTGCCTTCAAAGGCCGTTCCGGGTACAAGGCTGTTCAGGTTGTTTACATAGGCTTGCAGGTGCTTGCCATAATGATATTCGAGAGTTTTCTGACTGATTACAGGTTCCAACGCATCGGTTGCGTAGGGAAGTTTTGGCATATCATAAGTCATGATCGTAAGTATTAAAGACATTAATATTGTATTCATAAGTTCAATGTATTATGGTTATTGAAACTTTGGTTATATAACGCCCTATTCCCAAAAAAGGTTCGCTCGTGTCCAAACTTTCTTCTATCTTTGCACAAATTAGTTCACTGATTCTAAAAAAAAGAAAAAACGCTGATGTCAACAAATTATATAGATGAACTCAACGAAAGCCAACGTGCCGCCGTGCTCTATAACGAAGGCCCTGCACTGGTCATTGCCGGTGCCGGATCGGGCAAAACCCGCGTGCTTACCTATAAGATAGCCTATCTGCTCGAACAGGGATACCAACCGTGGAACATACTCGCCCTCACCTTTACCAACAAAGCCGCCCGTGAGATGAAGGAGCGCATTGCCCGTCAGGTAGGGCAGGAGCCTGCCCGCCACCTCTGGATGGGTACCTTTCACTCCATCTTTTCGCGCATACTCCGTGCCGAGGCCACAAAACTAGGGTTCCCTTCGCAATTCACCATCTACGACACAGCCGATAGCAAAAGCCTGCTCCGCTCCATCATTAAAGAGATGGGGCTCGACGAGAAAACCTATAAACCAGGTTCCGTGCAGAGTCGCATTTCCAATGCCAAGAACCACCTTGTTTCGCCATCGGGCTATGCGGCCAATAAAGAAGCCTACGAAGCCGATTGTGCGGCCAAAGTACCTGCCGTGCGAGACATCTACCGTCGTTATTGGGAACGCTGCCGCCAGTCCGGTGCCATGGATTTCGACGATCTGTTGTTCTACACCTACCTCCTTTTTCAGGGATTTCCCGATGTGCTGGCACGCTACCGCAACCAGTTTCGGTACCTCTTGGTCGACGAGTATCAGGATACCAACTACGCCCAGCACAGCATTGTGCTTCAGTTAGCCGAACAACATCAACACATCTGCGTGGTGGGCGATGATGCCCAAAGCATCTACTCTTTTCGGGGAGCGGACATCGACAACATTCTGCATTTCACCAAACTTTATAAAAACACACAGGTCTTTAAACTCGAACAAAACTACCGCTCCACACAAACCATTGTCTCTGCCGCCAACAGCCTTATCGAGAAAAACGAACGACAGATACGCAAAGAAGTTTTCTCCGAAAAGGAGCGGGGAGAAGCCGTCGGGGTGTTTCAGGCCTACTCCGATGTAGAAGAAGGCGACATTGTGATTAATAAGATAGCCGAATTGCGCCGTAAGCACCACTACGACTACGATTCCTTTGCTATTCTCTACCGTACGAATGCCCAGAGCCGCATATTCGAAGAGGCCATGCGCAAGCAAGGTATGCCTTATAAAATCTATGGCGGACTCTCCTTTTACCAACGCAAAGAAATCAAAGACGTGGTGGCTTATTTCCGGCTGGTGGTTAACCCCAACGACGAAGAAGCCTTTAAGCGCATCATCAATTATCCCGCTCGTGGCATCGGCGATACCACCGTCGGCAAAATTATCTCCGCTGCCACGGGGCAGAGTGCTAGCCTGTGGACGGTGATGTGCGAACCGCTTACCTATAACCTCGCCATCAATAAAGGCACCCACACCAAACTACAAGACTTCCGCCAACTCATCGAAGAGTTCATTGGTGAAGCTCCCCAAAAGAATGCTTATCAGCTCGGAACGGAGATTATCCGTCGTTCGGGCATTCTGAGCGATATTCATGTCGACAATTCGCCCGAGAACCTCAGTCGTCGCGAAAATGTAGAAGAGTTGGTCAACGGCATGCAAGACTTCTGTGCCCTGCGCATGGAAGAGGGCAATCCCGATATCTCCCTGTCCGATTTCCTGTCGGATATAGCCCTGCTTACCGATCAGGATTCCGATAAAGCCGACGACGGACCCAAAATCACCCTCATGACCGTACATTCCGCCAAAGGTCTCGAATTCTGTAACGTTTTTGTGGTAGGCATGGAAGAGAATCTCTTTCCCAGTGCCATGGTCGGTAACTCCCCCCGCGGCATGGAAGAAGAACGCCGCCTGTTCTATGTAGCCATCACCCGTGCTCAGGAACACTGCTTCCTCTCGTACGCCCGCAGCCGTTTTCGCTACGGCAAGATGGAGTTCGGCACTCCCAGCCGCTTCCTCAAAGACATTGATGCCCGTTTTCTGCAACTCCCCCAAGAAGAAACCGTGCGTCGAGGAGTGGACGAAGAAGCCGTACACTTCCGCCGCGAACAGAAAGAGCGCTCTTCTCATTCCCTCTTTGGCAACGGAAGCACTTCCGGCAGTCAACGCCCTAAAGCACAGATTATAGCCCCCACCGTGCCTCCCAACCTTAAACGGGTAAGCAGCAGCTCGGCATCGTCGGCTAATGCCGGTGGCTCTACCATTACAGTAGTTAACGTAGGCCAAATCATTGAACATGAACGCTTTGGCATTGGCGAAGTTATTCAGGTAGTAGGCGAGGGCGATAATGCCAAAGCCGTTATACACTTCCGCAATGCCGGAGAAAAGAACCTGTTGCTCCGCTTTGCCCGTTTCAAAGTAATCAACCCCTAGCAGGCGATTTTTAGAAATCAACCTCCGGTAGTTTATTTTTAACGAGAAATGCCGACGGAAACGTTTTTAAACGCTCTTCCGCCGGCATCATTCTACCTGTTCCCGATCAGTCTGTCTGTCATCGGGAGGTTTCTCCCTTTCAGGCCTTTCCCTCTTTGTTTTCCTCCTTCTTTCCGGAGTCCTGCTTATCCTGCTTCTCTTCCTTGTTTGCCGTTGTGTTTAGCAAATACAGCAGAAAGGAAAAAACGCATTTCAGCACATTCTTTAAAATACTCATTTTACTTTTCTTTTTTTATTCTTACTTCACTTAAGCATCCGGATCTTCACCTCCTCCGCCGCCTCCGTCATTACCGGGGTCATCGGAAGGTTGCTGTGCAGCTAGTGCCGCAACAACATCCAGAAACTCGATCTTCTCTCCCGCACGGGTCGACGTCAAACTGGGACGCACACTGCTCGAAGGGCGGAAGTTGATCTTCATCGACACGATATTCTTCGTGCTGCACTCTTTTTCCGTTTCCGCTCCCGTGGTATGAGCCGAGAGACTAAACACCCCGAAATCACGAATATTCACCGACTGCCCGTTGTAGAGTGACGAACGCATCGCCTCTACAAAGTTAGTAAGCACACTCTGAATATCTCCTACGGAGAGCGAACTCGCCTCCTTCATTTTGTAAGCTATGCTGTCCAGGTTGGCACTTTGCCCCATGGTAACCAGCTGCGGATAAAACCTCACTGCCGAATCCGCTTTTCTCGGGTCCTTTCGGCCCACTTTTTTATATGGTACTGCCATTTTCTTTATTTTTTATTTATTAATTACTATTACTAAACATTTGAAGCTAAATTCTCTTCGAAGACGTCCTATTCCGAAAGCCGCTTCAAAAGCCTTCATTTTTCACGTCTCTTTTTCATTCTACTCTAAGTCATGGTTCTGCCTCCCTTCTTTTTTATTGGTTGCAACAAAGATAGGGCAGGGGCTTTTCTCCGTTCAGACATAAGCAGACATATGCAGAGATTGACAGATATAAAAGGAGAAAAGAAGAGAAAAAAAATTCCGGTTATATTTCTTTATGTATATAAAGAAATATAACCGGAATAAATGGTTGGGACAGAATTACTATTTCCTAATCTGAGAAGCCACTACAGAAACCAATTTATACAGATCTTCCGTAGCGCAAGTATTGGATAGTAAGCGTACGGACACCACCGTTACCTCTATCAGAAAAATCAGGATACGTGGATTCTCCGGCTTATCGCAAAAGCAGATATCCGTTCCGCTAACATTCCCTTTTCCCATCCTTACAAAAGGCGTTGAAGCCACCAGTCGCAAAAGCATTCCTTCGGAAGCACTTCGAGGCGAATAATGAGGCGTCACGGTAACCCGGAATTTCTTTGTTTCGTCCGCTACGTCCACAAGGTCATCCACTAAAGTATAGTGTCCTGCATCGTTTCCTCCCAGAACAAAGTTGCGTCCCGTCCGCTTGTATGCACTAATGTTGCTCATACACAGAGCAAAAGGTTTCTTCGGAGTTGGCACGGAGTTTTGCTCACGGCTTTCCCAGGAAGCATACTCATATATCTCTTTGAATTTTTCTATAAGCTCTTTCATCATATTTATATTATTTGTATGGGTAATACGGCATTTACATTTAGATTGTTCTTGCTGGCCGGAACATTCTCAAACAGTCGGTCGCTATAGTTGTTTGCAGCCTGATAAGGCACCGGCAATACGTTGAGCGTAGGAGGTCCGAATGGCATCTGAGCATTCGCTGTTCCCGGTATTAACGGAACACGAACCATACCCGCATCCCATGGATTGGTAGAAGCATCCACCGCCACACATCCATCGTATACCGGAGAGTTAGGGGCCTGATTCATATTGTTTGTTGTTGCAATCACGTGGTATGCAAAGTTATGTGTTTCCCATACGGCACCGGCTCCCAATGCTTTTATGTACGCAGTATTCACGTGTCCGTTATTGACAAAAGAATAAGGAATCAGGTTGCTTCCCCAAATGTTGGCAAGCAAAACGATAATCGCGGCACATTCACTACATTCAACCGCAAAATTTACCGGATTCTGTATGTCAGCCAAGAATTGCGTGGCATTGAATCTATATCCTCCTCCAACTCCAAACAAATAGCCTCCTCCGCCATATTCCATTCCACAAGTATACATCCCATTGGTTATATTTTCCTTAACCTGCGGCAGCGCCACCGCCCCGTTCATCCATTGCAGGCTTAAGTCAAATATCCTTGTCCACGGCCATTGAGTGTCGTTACCCACCACCTGAGTCCACGGATTGACAGGCAGGTTCTCCGTCAGGTAGATGGTATGATTGGTTGGAATCATATTCGCCCATTGCCCTGTGCGTATGTCCTGATACTGCCAGTTCCATACTATATTATGTTGTCCTATGGGTGCAACCCCTATGGTATGGTTCGGCAGCTGGAAGGTGATTTCGCCGGAGTTCCCCAAAATAAACGATACCTGCGTGCTCGGTATATTCCCCAACAGAACATCTCCTACCGCCTGCGCCCTTACATTCACCGTATAGTTAAGAAGCGAACCGATATGGAAACGCGCTTTGATAACGGGACCGTTAACTGCTGCCCTGCTATAAGCCGCCGGATCACTCTGCCCATTTACCCATTCGGGACGTCTCACCTGTGTGGCGGCATCTATTCGTATGTTTATAGCCGAAGTGTCCGAGCGATTCAGGTCATGATTAAATCGAATTTCGCGTATAGAGACCATAGGAATCGGGCGGCAGTTTTTTACATAAGCTACATACGCAATGCCAAAGGTAATTGCCGTGGCGGCAAGAGAGGCGATCGTATCTGCCCAACCCACTCCCAGAAAAGTCAGAACCACCTTTATCAGGAAACGCATCAATGCCCAGAAACCCAGAACCACAATCATCTTCAACAGTTCTTTTAATAAGCCCAATGACGATAACTGCTTGCCCAATAAATATATCTGAGCAGGTTTCATCTCGCTACCCGTACTCATGATGGCCTGCACCGATGATAGCGGAAGAATACTTCCCACAATATACTGAATGGATTTAGGAGTCAGTTTGGTCTGTATGCCGAAAATGGCGCTAACCATTCCGCCTATAAGGATGAATACCAGTTCCACGATACGCAACGTGCAGTCGTCCAGTTCCGAAACCGGACATCGATAGATAACCTGCGATTCTTTTTTGTAATGAGCCAGCAACACATAGTCGGTTCCCACCACATGGTGTGTTACCCCCAACAGCAAGTTGCCGTTACTCTCCTTGTCCGTGTGGCGTTGTGCGAGATATTTGCGCTGCTCGGCGGTAGGTTCAAAACCCAGCACCAGAGCCAGCTCGGCCGTTCCGTCCGTCGCATCCGATGCGAATAACAGACTACGCTTCCTCTTCAGTTCATCTAAATCGACCCCCTCTCGCATTTGTTCTATCCATTCCCTATCCACACCATAACTAATCTCCTCGGGCATGTATTCGCTGAAAGTTTCGGGAGCGGGAACCATCAATTCCTCAAAGCGCGCATTGTCACACAGCGCCACCGCCACGCACGAAGTCTCACTTCGTATAGGCACATTTGTAAAGTCAAAAGCCTCTGCCAGTCCCGTAACATCAATCTCCGGAACCGTTGTGCTGCAACTCTTCATCTCCTCGTCGCTCAATGCGATGTTCCATATTTCCATGCGGGCCATGTATCCCTGAAAAGTATTGGTTCCCGTGGGGCGTCCGCATTCCAGCATACCGCCTATCAATACATTTCCCTGTTCCTGCGACATAAGAATGGGGCCCGCTTCCATTTCACTGTCAAGTGCCCCGTTAATGTATATGCGCAAATGCTCACCGTCATACGTACATCCCACGCTGGCCCATTGATCCGGGGTTATCACCCCTTTAGATACCAACCAATTTCTTTCGTCGGAGTCCGATCCCCTCAACGCCTGCAAATGATAACCCTTTGCATCCCGATCATAGACAAGCAAAAGAGCGATACCCGAATCCATATTATTGTCTCCGTTAGTCATGATCGCCATGCAAGGATATGTTCCCGTTACATAAATCCGGCTATGTATCGTGTACGGATCTACCTGAGCGCCTCCGGGGTTCAGGTTCGTACTGTTGGAGGGCAAGGCATAAGCCGTACCTTTTAACAACAGAGAAGGCCACGCCAAACGCATGGCTGCTCCCTGATGAAAGCTTATACCCGAGGCGGGAGAGATATGGTTTACCGGAGGATTACAACTAAAATCCACATCGGCAGTCATCGACTTCGTATCCGGTGCATTATACAGGCAATTCAGAACTTCAGAAGCATCCAGTGCGGTGTTGTATGTCCGTAAGCAACGCATGCGCCCGTCTAGGTTGGAGCCTATGCGCCATTCGTTGGCATTTTCGGGAGCCGCAACAGGTGCTGCTATACATCCCGC
This sequence comes from uncultured Bacteroides sp., assembly GCF_963677715.1. Classification (NCBI taxonomy): domain Bacteria; kingdom Pseudomonadati; phylum Bacteroidota; class Bacteroidia; order Bacteroidales; family Bacteroidaceae; genus Bacteroides; species uncultured Bacteroides sp. The sequence goes on along the minus strand of NZ_OY782495.1, from coordinate 266,447 downwards.
TATGTTTCCATCGATATAGAAGCGTACAAACGAAAGGTCGAACGTAACCGCCACATGATGCCAGTCCACCGAATCGACCAGTGTGCCGTCTACATCCGAAGCCAGCGCCATCCCTCCGCTAACGGAGAGAAACAAACGCCCGTTGCGGATACTTAAATCAAAAGCATTCTCTCGGCTCAATACGGAGATGTCGCTTCCCATACCGTTTAGGTGCAGCCAACTTTCTAGAGTAAAAGGGGTCGATCCATCCGGGTGAAAATTGAGACCGGCGCATTCGGCATACCCCCCCGAAGGCACGGCCAATGATACATAACAAGAATCTTTCATAAGTCTATATTGCTTTAAGGTATTATTAAATCATGCGTGTAGAACATTCGCCCACCATTATCAACCGTCCCTGGCTCTGAAACAAGTGAGGCGCATTCAGAGGTACGGAAAGCAGGTGAGCAGGCAGAGAATATTGAAAAGCAGCACCGTCCCATGATTCGGAGACATAAAAAGTCACCGTGAGGTACCCGCCTTCCGGCCACACTCCACCGGATGGCAGATAAATGCTTGTAACCAGATAAGCCGAAATTCCCGGCGGAATGATGCATGCCACGGGAAACTGCGTCATATCCTGCAAACTAGTCACTTTATACGAAGCATTTATGCCCACCAAATCACATTTTACGGTCACCTCCGTACCTATGGGAAATTGTCCGTTCAGCCGGACATTAAATGTTCCTACCCGTTCCTCTTTCGTGCTGGGATTCGAAAACTCATTCACCTGATCTATTGTAGATGCACGTCCCGACAGGGTATAAAAATTCCTCAAACAGATGTGTGTATTCTCGTGCAACCACACCACAAAATCACTGTATGTGTTGAAGCTGTCCGGAATATCCGGTTCCGTTTCATCCTTTGTTACGTAGCCCACGTGGCAATAATTGGTGGTAGCCTTTGCGTTAAACAAAAAAGGAACCTTTGCCACACCAATACCCCCCGGAGACATGGGGTTTGTGAGAATAACCGATTCTCCGGCGGCCGAACAGATTTTGTTGTTCACCCATCTGGACGGAGTCATGAACAGGGAAGAAGTCGATGCATACAAACGTACGTGTGCCGTAAGCGTGTCAGTAGTAGATAAGTTTTTTACACGGGCATAAATAAAATTTGCTCCCGACCCTCTGTTAATAGACTGATTAACGTCTTGTGCATAGTTTCCTACAAAGAAACTCTGAGGATCGGCCACCTGATCGTGAACGATGAGATCAGGAGAAGAATAATAACTACCGGCTGAAGGAACTTGTCCCTGATCAGACAAATTGTCTCTCATAAGAAGTAACTTATTCATAAACTGTGTTTTAAATAATTAGTAATAACAATATATTATTACAATCGTAAAAATAAATAATATATAATTAAGATACAAACAAAAAGACAATTATTATTAAAAATATAAATACGATAAGTTGTAAAAAGAGGATAAAAGCTTGCAAAATAACCAACTATTTGTTATCTTTAAAGCATGTAAATCCTTGTAAATCAGATAAATTATGAAGTCAGAATACGAAGAAAATTCAGATCGTTCGTTTCCCATCCGAACCTATTCCAAGGCCGAACTGGCCATGCTCTACTGCCCCAATCAGTGCATCACCCTCGCACTAAACACCCTCTATCGCTGGATGAGACTAAACACCGCCCTCATGGCCGAACTCCAATCGGTAGGTTACTACAGATTCCGTCGTTCATTCACTCCCCTCGAAGTACGCATCATCGTAAAGTATCTCGGCGAACCCGGGTAAATGAGCAAACTCAAATATCACATCCATAAAGGTTCTTTTTCCCAATTAGTGGGAAATCCCATGGCTCGGATATCAACATTGGGATAATGATTAAGCAGTTCTTTTAACTTCTGTTTAAAAGTATTGTTTGAAGAAACGGTAAAGAGAAAATAATAAATCATACAGATTCTATAATACATTCTTTTTTTGTCTATGCCATCACTATTAATCCAAGGGTGAGTTATTTGTTTAGGTTCGGATGGAATGACAGGCAATTCCCTATTCCAAGTTCTGGTATGGTGGCAACACATATTTCTTAATCCTGCCAAAATAGTAATCCATGAATTAAAAGTAGGAATCTGTAAACCGAAATGTTGTGCTATTCGTTTTTTTAAAGATGTATCTTTCAAATTCATATACATATAGCAAAGCGTTCCTAAAGGAAGTATTTCAACTATCATCCATGCGGGGGGATAAGAATCAGTATATGTTTCTTTAAAATGAGTAATAAAGTCTTCTTTAGATTTATGAATTTCACTATCTATTGAAGATATAGCAAAATCAAATTTTTTACGATTATAAAAAAATGCAGGATTAGTGATCCAAAATATATCTTCTAACAAATCACACGCTGTATTAACTATACAAGAACGAATAGCGACCTCAATTTTTTCAATCTCATTAAATAATAACAGCCGTAATTTTCTGTCAAATCGATATATATCCATTACTTGTTTAAAAGTGGAATTGGCTTTATAAACGTGATTTTCTTTGGGGCTTTTAAGAAATGGATAGAAGTAAGCACTTAAACGAAAATAACCAATATTACATATATAATCAGCAACTTTTTTTTCGTCATTAATAATTAAACCTCTTGCTTTTAAAAGATTTATTTGTTGCTGTGTTGTTGAATATTTCTTGCAAAAAGATTCCTTCATAAAGGCTTAAAATAAAACGACCCGCCTATTTGAGCATTGTTAAGAGGCTTGGCAGGTACTATTGAATGCAAAGATATAACATCTTTTAAAAGGATAAAAATAATTCCACCTTTGTTTTGTTAAATATATATAATAACAGTCTAATTGTTTAGTAAGCGCAGTGAACAAAGTGATGCCGGAATGCACGAGCAAAGCGATGTGGAGTGGTAGCAGTACCACGAGCGCAGCAAAGTGGAGCAGGGGCAGTACCACGAGCGTAGCGATGTGGAGTAGAGTTAAGAATGGCCTCTTTTGCGCAGCGTAAAACGGAGAAGAGGCACGTAGCGTAAAGCAAGCGATTCTGTTTGAGCGCAGCGAGTTCAATCGCTTGTAGCGCAGTACCCCTTCGCAGTAGCGTAGCAAAAGAAGCCTTGACTTTTTCTCTTTGGTTCTTTCTTTTTTGCGTCAAGGCAAAAGAGAAAGAATATTCTTTTAAGAGCAAAAGAGAAAGAACATTCTTTGTATAAACAATCTACTTTTTCATACTTTCGCCATAAATAGGAACATGATTTGTACTATTTCGCCACTTTTAGGAGCCAAAATCAGCTATTATGGAATTGTATCGCAGTATTATCGAAGACCTCAAGAGATGGAAAGACAAAAACGGAAGAATGCCCCTGATATTAAAAGGCGCCCATTAGACAGTAGTAAAAGCCATGAGAGAACAAAGCAGTCTCATGTGCGTAAATTCATCCGGGAGAATTTTTGAAAAATATAATTGAAAGTAAGTTCAAAAGGTTTGCTTTTTTATCGAGTATACGTTTTTGAAACTTAGATTATTAAAATTGCATTATTTTTGCTATTTATGCGATTATATATATATTTATATTGTTTTTATTTTATATATTTGCAGAATATGAGTTGATTATGATAGCAGAAATAAAAATTAGAAATTTACTTTCGTTCAGAGACGAAGCCATATTTAGCTTTGAAGCGGATAAAAGTAAAGATATGGAGTCATATCACGTAGTTGAAGTGGCTCCCGGAGTGCGTTTACTCAAATTGGCAATAGTGTATGGAGCTAATGCTTCAGGTAAAAGCAATCTCATCTTGATATATGATTTTTTACGTAAATTTATTTTTCAAATCCCTACCAATAAAAGTGCTGAGACGGGAGTCGTTTCATTTTTGTTAGACAGTAATAGTAGTAAAGAACCTGCATCCATTATTCTAACTTTTTATGTACAGAAAGAGAATCTGGATGCGGTTAAATATGTCTATTCATTGGAGCTGACAAAAACCCATATAATAATGGAATCATTAACATACTATACTAGCCAGCAACCCACTTCTATTTTTGAGCGTACTATTGATGGCGGTGTGTCTTCCATAAAATATGGCTACAAAATTAAACTGACACCTGCGGCAAAAGAGGAAATTTCGTTAAAATGTCTCCCCAACATGTCCGTTTTTGCAGCATATCAACAGGTAAACATTAATGTTCCTGAGATTGAGGATGTATTGGCATACTTCCGCAATCAAATGATGCCTGCAATTAGTCCAATGAAGAACTTGAAGCAATATTCCGAAAATAAAATAAACAACCAGGTTAGCAAGGATTACATATTGAAATACTTGCAGGAGGCTGATTTTAACATATCGGATATATCCGAACATAAACAAGATTCCCCTGAAGGTGTTGTAAGAGATCTTATTTTTCAACATAAGGTGCAGAATGAAAATGGACAAACCTCTGTATTTGATTTTCCGGAACTATTAGAATCACAAGGTACTCTCCGTACAATGGGGTTGGCCGGTTGTATTCAAGAGATAATATCCAATAATGCTATTTTAGCTGTCGATGAGATTGAATCTTCACTGCATCCGCGATTGATTGAATACATCATCGAAAGGTTCTTGAAAGAATCGGAATATGCTCAAATGTTAATTACCACTCACTATGACGGATTATTAGCAGAAGATGATTTACTGCGTATGGATAATGTTTGGTTCACGGAGAAGAACAAAGATGGTGCTACCGTTCTTTACCCCCTAACTGATTTTAAAGGACTGAACCGAATCAGCTCATTGCAGAAAGCCTATAAGTTCGGTAAGTTTGGTGCTGTTCCTAATATATAAAGTGTGTAGATATGAGAAACCTTAAAAATACGCACGAAACGCGCCAAGTAATTCATATTGTTGGCGAAGGATTGACCGAACTCTTCTACTTTAGTCATATAAAAAAACTCTTTAGTTATCGTTGCTCCATCTCGCCTCGATTATTTGAGAATAATAGTATCGAAAAGATAGAGAAAAAGATAAAGGAATTATTGAAAGAGGATGTTTTTGTTATCTGTGTCTTCGATGCAGATGTGAGCCGCCGTTCTGCTGTCGAAAATAAAAAACTTGCTTCATTAAAGAAACGCTACGAAAAAAATAAAAACGTGCTTTTGTGCGATAGCCTTCAATCCATAGAATATTGGTTTTTACTACACTATGAGGATACTTGTCGCCATTTTCAAGATTCAAATGCCACAGAAAAAGCATTGAAGCGCTATATTCCATCCTATGATAAAACACGCAAGTTTCTTGAAAAGGAAAAATGGGTAAAAGATATGATTGGCAATGGCAAAATGGCAAAAGCCTGTGAGTTGGCAGAAAAGCATAAGGGAAAGGAATCGTACAGTGATATTTATAAGGCAATAAAGAAATTATAGGTTAAATATGAAAGAACATTTATTAGAACAGATATATCACTATCACCCGAGAACAAGGCCTTTACCAACTCTACGACAAATTTTTCGGACTATGGTTATTAACCAACTATTAAACCCGATAAATGTAGAAAAAAAGCCCCCTCATATAATGTAACGGAAGAAATTCTCATACGAGCGAGCAAGGCGAGCAAAGTGATGCCGGAATGCACGAGCAAAGCGATGTGGAGTGGTAGCAGTACCACGAGCGCAGCAAAGTGGAGCAGGGGCAGTACCACGAGCGAAGCAATGTGGAGTAGAGTTAAGAATGGCCTCTTTTGCGCAGCGTAAAACGGAGAAGAGGCACGTAGCGTAAAGCAAGCGATTCTGTTTGAGCGCAGCGAGTTCAATCGCTTGTAGCGCAGTACCTCTTCGCAGTAGCGTAGCAAAAGAAGCCTTGACTTTTTCTCTTTGGTTCTTTCTTTTTTGCGTCAAGGCAAAAGAGAAAGAACATTCTTTAAAACAAAAAAAAGAAAGAACATTCCACTTTATACTTAAAACTTTCCTTATATTTGCTATTAGTTTTAATCATACTTAAAACTATTGCCAACATGAAGATTCCGATGAAAGCTTTGCTTTATTCTCCAAATTCGGGGGACTTCCTTACCTGATACATTTAAAACTCGAAGATAGCATCGTTTTTGAATACCTCAAAAGCATATACTCCACCATTGTATTCAGAGATGTAGTAGCCCGATATAGCATACGAAATTCCCTGATCACTTTACTGGCAATACGTACGAAGGCATAAAGCATCTGTACGTCCGTACTACATAACCACGAGCAAGTGGCACAAGGAAGCACGAGCAAAGCGATGTGGAGTAGAGTTAAGCTTAGCCTTTCTGTGAGCCTCTTTCGCTTCTTCTATTTTATACTTCAGAATTGTCCCATGATTTATTTTTAATGTACGGAATAGCCCCGTAGCGTCCGTTGATATAGTCTTTTTCAAAACTCCGATCATTCCGGATTTTCGTCCCATCAGGCTCCTTGAGCTCTACCAGTGAATATAAATCCGTAGCTTCCGTCTCATCTTTTTCCGTAAACCAAATCTGGTCTCTTCTGAATGCTTTGATATTCAATAAATTAGTATTATGCGTAGCAAAAATCAGTTGTGCACCATTCTGGTTCTGCTCCGGGTCATTAAACATGTCGATGATATGTTGCGTCAGGATGGGGTGCAATTGAGAATCCAGCTCATCAATAACGAGTATACTTCCCTGTTTTAAGCTCATGATGAGCAAAGCGGCCAGCTCAAATAACTTATTTGTTCCCGATGATTCACACTCTTGCATGGTGAAACGCTTCTCACCCGTTATCCGCCCTTCGTTGTCATATTGATGATGCAAAGTATATGCCTTGACTACCTTCATGATATCAGGATCTTCGGAAATTTCGAAATCATCGAACCCCATATTCATAGTACGAAAGAACGTTTTTGCTGCTTTCAGAAAGAGCTTGTCTGCATTGCATGCTATATTTGTGACATTAGACCAGAGTGAACGATTAATTCCGGAAATAACCCAAAGAGAACTTATTTGTTGTACTATTTTCTTGGCTATACCGCCATTGAGTGAATTAACCATCGATAAAAAAAGCGCATTGTCACGTGTCTTTTCTTCCACACCCTTTCCCTTCGGAAAATCCTCTGTAACTCCAATACCCTCAATAGTTCTGATAAAAAGGCAGATTTCCTTTTTCTTTTTTGTTTTATAAAGCCACTCTTCATGAATGCGCTCGTTGTCTGCCATGAAACCATATCTATATACGGTATTATTAATCAATAACTCCACTTCAAAGAACGAAGGCTCTTTTTCTGTTTCTGTATTCAATAAGAACGGAACAAGATTCAGTTTATCGGTAGAAATTGATCTTGAAGAGGAAGAGACCAATGTTGTAAACTTATCTATAGCTTTCAACAAATTGCTTTTCCCACTTGAGTTAGCCCCATAGATAACAGCAGAAGGCAAAAGCCTGTGATCACCCTTCACGATGATTGACTCTTTGAGTTCCTTAATGGCCGTGGCCTCCATACTCAAAGTCTTCTTCTCTTTGAATGAACAATAATTGCCTACAGTAAAATTGATTAGCATAATTTGATTGGTGTTTCGGTTAAAAATGCAGCAAAGCTACAAAAAATTCGGTATATTAATAATAAAATGAGAGAATTTCTCAATTTACGCCCATTTAATAAAAAAAGAGAGTTAAATGAATAGAAATGGAAATCGATTCCGTGAACGGTTCAAGTGATATAGTTTAATTGCATTAGCTCTATTTTGTTGTATTTTATGCTGCCATTATTTTTTTCAGGAGAAAGATTTATATCTATTACTCCTCATTTTATATATACATTATTAACCAACCATTAAACCCGATAAATGTAGAAAAAAAGCCCCCTCATAACAAATAACCTAATCCCCATAACATATAATGTAATCGAAATAACTTATAATGAAACAAGTAGCAGCAAGCGAGCAAAGCGAGTAAAGCGAAGTTAAAAACACGAGCAAAGCAAAGTGGAATAGGACACGAGCGCAGCAAAGTGGCAAACAGCGACCACGAGCGCAGCAAAGTGGAATAGGCACGAGCGAAGCGATGTGGTGCAACAGCAGTATCACGAGCACAGCAAAGTGGAATGAGGCACGAGCGAAGCAATGTGGAGTAGAATTAAAAATGGCCTCTTTTGCGGAGCGTAAAACGGAGAAGAGGCACGGAGCGTAAAGCAAGCGATTCTGTTTGAGCGCAGCGAGTTCAATCGCTTGTAGCGCAGTACCTCTTCGCAGTAGCGTAACAAAAGCAGCCTTGACTTTTTCTCTTTGGTTCTTTTCTCTTTTGCGTCAAGGCAAAAGAGAAAGAACATTCTTTTAAGAGCAAAAGAGAAAGAACATTCAAAAAGCAAGAACATTCGCTTCCTTTCTAAATCCTCTCTCCACCTCCTCCATAGAGAACTGCACCACCTCATACTCCGTCACCCCATGCACACTTATCCGGGGGTTAAAACCATCCCTCTCCAACACCTTTGTCAAGTGCTGTTGCGTCTGCTTGTTCATCAGTATGCGTCCATGCGCAGCGATGGTCGAAAGAATAGCCGCTGCAGGTTTCCACTTCACCTCCGTATCACCGGTCGTAGCCTGACGGTAAAACACATACAACATCTCCTCCACCGGATCCTTCATTCTGAACTGCTCGTTGCGCCTGTTCAGCAACTCTATCTCCTCACCCTCGTACCAGTAGCGGTACCCGTTGTTCAGCAAGTAGAACGCCTGCCCGTACACCCCCTCATAATTCACCGGCGTATGATAATCAATGTCCGTCGCCACCGAACAAACGAATCGCCTCGCACCCCCGAAATCCTGTAAGAAACACTGCTCGTTCGTGCTCCCTATGAACGAAGCATGGCGCATATACGTCTCCATGTTCGGGTCATACGTCTTTCTCTCCGTAATCGTCTCCTGCGTCACCATCCGCTTCAACCCCGCAATGTCCCCGTTCTTCATCCCCTCAAACTCCTCCATGTTGATGAGCAGATGAGAAGACATCAACAGCGAATGATCCTTGTTTTCCGTGCTAATCATCCCGTTGCGGTAATACCCCTTCAGTTGCGGCGGCAGCAGGTTGCGTATCCACGTACTCTTGCCCTTACCCTGCTTGCTGAAGAGAATCAGTACCAAGTGATTGGCCACCTCATCGTTCAAAGCCCCGGCCACCAGCCCCACCAGCCAATGCTTAAAGCTCTGCTGCCAGAACTCCCTGTCTTTCGTCTTCACCGTGTCCGCCAGTTGCCCTATATAATCCGTCTTCCCGTCCCAGGGAGTCCGGTTGCTGAAATAGTCGACAAACGGATTATAGTTCAGCGCATAGTTAGAATCTATCACCGCCCGCATCACCGTCTGAAAACACTTAATACCCGTGAGCTGCATACTCGTAAACACCGAATTGAAATCCCTGTTACGCATCAGCCTGTAGCGTGGCTCACTACCCTGCGTGCCCTCACTGTAGTCCGCAAACTCCAACCTTTCCAGTATTACGTTGCGGCGTATGCTGTAGTGCTCATCCAGAAAATCGATCACCTGTTCCACTATCGGCCTCTTGTCCTTACTCTTTTCCTGCTCCTTCGCATCTGTTTTATCCGTATATTTATACGCATTGTGCACCGGTGTCTCCACATCCAGTCCCGGCATCGAGTAATCACGCTTCACCAGCAGCAACACCGATTCCTTCCTTATCCCGCGTTTGTAACACTTACTACCCAGCGTAAACAAAAAGGTATCACGATTTCCCTCCTCAAAGCGCAACAGCCTCCGGGCAGCATTCACCGCCTTCTGATACTCCATCTTCTCCCACGGTTCCACATCCCCGATGTTCACATCCACGTTGCCCGTTACTTCCGATTCCCACATTCGGCCCGCTACCTTCTTCACCTTCGGCAGGGGAGGCAATATGCGAATCTCCGGCACCACCATTCGTTGCAACAACTCCTCGTTCAAGTAAGCCTGCTCGTCGAACGACGTAAACATCCCCCGTCCGATATCCCTGCCGCTCGTATCCACCTTTACCCCCAGCAACTTCTCGTAATACGCCCGGCTCAGCTCATACATCTGTCCGTGGTAATGCTCCAACGCCTCGTATGCAATCTCCTCCACACCCAGCGTTGCCCGTCTCAACTGCACCGCCAAAGACGTTTGCAGATACACAATCAGCTTGTACCCGTGTCTTTTCGGCGTAAGGAAGAACGCCAGCATGTTCGCATCAGCCTCCAACACAGGCCTCAGTTCCGTCACCTGCTCCTTCGTCAGGTCGTCAATGTCTATCGTCTGCACATCGTTGTATCGCGATATGCTCTCCGCCAACCGCCTCTCCCGGTAGTTTGCCGTTACGGTAAGCAACGGCAGTTGCTTCTTCACGTTGTTTGCCTCCTCCGTCTTTCCCTGTGCCACCAACAACGCAATTTTCTCTACCGAAATCATGTATTTTCCCGTGCGAATGTCGTTTATGCAGTCGGTGAGCCCTATTTGCCCGTTTACGTTACTGAATCCCCGGTAGGTAGTTACAAAAATGTCTTTCATGATCATTAATTTTTAAAGTTATACTTATCAACGCTGCAAATATGAAAGAAAGTATTGAAATACGAAAATCGGCGTTTTGTGTATAAAAACGCCGATTTTAACTATTCTCAGTCTTCCTCTTCTTCGTTCATCTCGTGTCGTAGTCTACGCATCTGTGTTTCAATACTTTGCGTGTCTATAGATCGCTCCGGAGCCCTCTTGTTTCTAAAGTCAAACAGTAAATGTAATCTCTCTACAAAATCCCTAAAATTTACATTTTCATTCAACGATTTATTTACATCATACATACGTACCAGTTCTACCAACAACTCTTCTCTATCGTTGATAATCAGTATTCTTTTGGTCAATAAACGCAATGCTTTAAGCATATTATCCACGCCATTAACCTCCTTTTTTAGTACAATGATAAACTCTTCGTTTTCAAAGTAACTACCCTGTCGAAATCCGTTTTTTTTCCATTAAATAATGATTTTAATTAATAAATATTCCGGCAAAATTAATATTTTTTAAGTTATTCGGCTACTATTTACTGTATATATCTTCTTTTCTCTTAAGTTTGCGTGTGTGTAACTAATAGGTGGTAGGTCCACCTACCTATATATAATTACACACACATTCTATTAGAACATAAACATATATAAGAGAAAGAAATAAGTGTTTAGAGCTTGTTTAAGCATAATTTGAGTGCAATTCAATAAAAAAAATCATTTTTATTTGCTCAATATATAAATTTTTTCAATCTTTGCAACGTCATACAAATTCCAGTACTCCACACGTAGCGGAATGAGTGCCGGAACAGTTGGAAGAAGAGAAATCTTCTTTTTCTTTTGTCGAAGCATTATAAAAAACACTAAGCAAAAAAAGTTTACGTATCAGGCCAATATCCTCATCGATACGAATAACACTTTCTTTCTCTAAATGCTAAACAACCCGTTTTTAATTATCTGTAAATGAGGTAATTATAAATAAACGGCTTAATTTTAACAACAATTTGCTGTCCGATAAATTAGATAATAATCTTAACTATTCGCTTCCGGATACCAAGATATCCGAAGACAAAAAGTGGTACGTAGTCTTAACCCGTACCCATGCAGAGTATAAAGTTCGCGAATATCTGTCCCTCTTAAATATAGAGAATTTTCTACCTATTCAGTCTAAAATTATAGAGAAAAAAGGTAAAACGGCAGAAAAAGAACACCTTGTACTTCCCCGCATGGTTTTTGTGCATATATCCCGCGAAGAGATGCAAACCGTGCGAAACACGATGAATGTGTTCGACTTCCTTCGCGACCGCTCCCGTTCCGCCCCCACTTCCGTTCCCCCCAAACAGATGGCCGACTTCCGTTACATGCTCGATTATTCCCGCAAGGAAGTCATCGTTACCGGCGAGCGCATCCCCGCAGGTACTCCCGTAGTGGTAGCCAAAGGAGATCTCAAAGGCCTTCAGGGCGAACTCGTGCGCTACGAAGGCAAGTATCACATCTTGGTGCGGATAGATATATTCGGATGTGCGCTGGTTAGTATTCCGGCTAGTTTTGTGAAGAAAGAAAAAGAAAATTAATTTGGAACCGAATGCAGTATTCAACTTAAATAGGCATTATAACAAACAGACAAGCTTAACACCTCCCCCAAGATCGAGATGAAATGAATGATTGAATAAACTTAATATGAACTATTTCTTCGTAGCCTTAACTTTCTTAATTGCAGTGATTATTGCCTGGATCATTATTCCACGCATATTACTTATTTCAATAAAGAAAAAACTTTTTGATATACCTAGTCCCCGAAAGATACACACATCTGTAGTACCTCGTTTGGGTGGAGTTTCTTTCTTTCCAACAATCATGTTTGCTGTATGTGGTATTTTTGCCTTTCGTTATCTTGCTGGTTTTGGAGTGCAACCACTTATTGCCTGTCAAATTTTGCCCGAATTACTTTTACTGATTTGTGGCCTCACTCTGCTATATATTATCGGCATAGCCGACGACCTTATAGGCGTTCGTTATCGTAAAAAATTTGTAGTGCAAATACTCAGTGCTTCTTTCTTTCCTATTTCAGGATTATGGATTAATAATCTGTACGGATTGTTTGGCATAGGCGTTTTGCCTATGTGGATTGGTGTTCCTATCACCATCTTTATTGTGGTTTTTATCACCAATGCTATAAATCTTATAGATGGCATAGACGGTTTGGCTTCAGGACTTAGCAGCGTGGCTCTTGTTATATTTGGTTTCTTGTTTCTTAAAGAAGAATTATTTATTTATAGCATGATTGCTTTTGCCACGTTCGGAGTATTGATCTTTTTTTTTACTTCAATGTCTTTGGTGACGCTCTGCGGGGGCGTAAAATATTTATGGGAGATACCGGTAGCCTCACTTTGGGCTATATACTCTCTTTTCTAGCTATCCGTTATTGCCAATACACACCCGGAGCTATTGTTATAGCTTTTAGTACGCTTATTGTTCCAGCATTCGATGTTATTCGTGTTATTTTATGGCGTGCCCGCAATGGAAAAGGCCTTTTTCTTCCGGATCAAAATCATATCCATCATAAATTCCTGGCTATGGGTTTTACACCACGTCAGGCTATGATTACAATTTTGGCTGTTTCTTTGATTTTTAGTGTCTCTAATATTTTACTAACTCCTTATGTAAATAATACTATCTTAATAGTTACTGATTTTGTACTATGGATAGGACTAAATTGTTGGTGGGATCAAATAAAAAATGTTAGATTAAAACAACAAAATGAAAGTAATAGTAACAATGTCAATAAAAGTAACAAATAAAAAATTACTAAAAAAAACTTACTAGTATACCCGTAAGCGTCCAATTTCCACGTCTTGTCATTAGTCACTAGTCTCGTTACCTTTGCATAGTCATCAAAAAAATGAGATTATGTATAGTAGTGAAGATTTAGAAAAGCTCTGGTTCCTCTACAAATTGGAGGGCCAGCCTAAGAATTTATCGATAGAATCGTTTTGCATGCTGCAGGGTGTCTCTTATGAAGCCTTTTACAACTGGTTCTCTAAACGCAAGAAATCCATCGTTCCGGTGGAGATTGTAGGTATGCCGGTAGAGCAGTCATCGGAAGAGGCAGTGCCAAAAGAAGATTCACCGTCTCAGGCAATCATTAGCAAGTCTGCCATAGAAAACGTGGTCATTTCTTTGGAGAATCGCGTTGAAGTATCCAAGAAGAATCTAAGCTATCAGGAGTTGCTCCTCTTGGTAGAGAAATTGGAGGTTTTATGCTGACAGTTTCCGGTTTGAAGAATTTCTACTACTTACCTCATTTTCACGATATGCGTTGTGGTTATGCCCGTATCATGGAAGTTATTCGAATGAGTTATCATCGAAACCCTTATAAAGGTGATGTTTTTTTCTTTATGTCCAAGAACGAACGTAGTGTTCGCATGGTTATGTACGAGAGGAAGAGTCTTCCAATTTCATATAATGATATGAGCGATACCGAGAAAAATTCATTTGAAAGCACAGACATTGGAGAAAGATTCGATCATTAACTGCGATGAAACTTGGTGCCGTATGAAAATGCAAGATAAATACAAGAAGGCTTATATCTGGTGCATGGTAAATAAGGCAGCCGGTATTGTTATTTTCTTTTATGATGAAGGCAGCCGCGGCCGTAAGGTCTTGACTAATTTCATAGAAAACGCTGATATAGCCGCATTGCAATCGGATGCTTATAATGTGTTTATACATATTTAGATGGCGCATGTGAGAGCCCGATTCCAAAAGGCCTTATTGCAAGGTAAAGATGAGCGGGCAAGACCCTTCATGGAGTGGATTGGTAAACTATATGATTTCGAACGTTACTATAGTAATGCCGACCTGCCGTCCGATGAAATCAAGAGGCGAAGGAACGAAATAGAAACTACCGAAATAGTAGGTTCCATTTGGATGGAATTAACCCGTCTGCTTGACGATCCTTTACCCAAAGGCGACCTGCTAACTAAGGCACTCAATTATTTAAAGAACGCATGGACTCCTGTTATGGCTTATCGCAATGACGGCCGGTATTGCATTGACAATTCTATTGCGGAACGCTCGATTCGTACGTTGACGATTGAGCGTAAAAACAAAATGGCTTTTGGTAGTCACAAGGGCGCTGAAACCTCGACGGTTTATCATACCTTTATATCAACTTGCAAAATGGGCGCACTGTCATTTTATCAATTCTTGAAGCAGTATTTAACTGCTTTTATGGAAGGGCGTACGGATTTTGAGAATCTTACTCCTGCCATATTGGGTAAAACCAATTAAATAAATCTAAAATTAAATGTCTTTATTTGTCTCGAGCGTGAAAACGCCCAGAGAATAAGGACTTTCAAATAACTAACGTATAAATTGGACGCTTACCTTCTAAAGCCGGTTGCGGCTTTAGAATGGAGGTATGCCGGATATTAAACGTTTACTAAACGTACTATTAAGGAAACCTTTGGCGTAAAGGTACCTTATTGGGTAGATAGTTTTGAAAAGTGTATTTCAAATTTGAAAAAGTAAAAGAAATTCGATATGAAGAATATTGTTATTACAGGTGGTGCCAGTTTCATTGGCTCACACGTTGTTCGCCTCTTTGTGAACAAATATCCCGAGTATAATATCATCAACTTAGATAAGTTGACTTATGCAGGTAATCTGGCGAATCTCAAGGATATTGAGGATAAGCCAAATTATAAGTTCGTGAAGATGGATATCTGCGACTTCGATGCATTCTACAAGCTGATGCAGGAGGAGCATGTGGATGGTATCATTCACTTGGCTGCAGAGAGTCATGTGGATCGCTCGATCAAGGATCCATTTACTTTTGCTCGTACGAATGTGATGGGTACTTTGAGTTTGCTCCAGGCTGCAAAGCTCTATTGGGAGAGTCTTCCTGAAAAGTATGAGGGTAAGCGATTCTATCACATCTCGACAGATGAGGTGTATGGCGCACTGGAGATGACTCATCCTGAGGGTATTGAGCCTCCTTTTACCACTAAGGCTTCTTCTGGTGAGCATCACTTGGCTTATGGTGAGAAGTTCTTTACTGAGGATTTGAAGTACATGCCTCACTCACCATATTCTGCTTCGAAGGCTAGTTCTGATCATTTTGTACGCGCATTCCACGATACATACGGATTGCCAACTATTGTGACCAACTGCTCAAACAATTATGGTCCTTATCAGTTCCCTGAGAAGTTGATTCCATTGTTCATCAATAACATCCGTCATCGTATGCCATTGCCTGTATATGGTAAGGGTGAGAATGTGCGCGACTGGTTATATGTGGTGGATCATGCTCGTGCGATTGATGTGATTTTCCATCAGGGTAAGATTGCAGATACTTACAATATCGGTGGTTTCAATGAGTGGAAGAATATTGATATTATCAAGGTAGTCATTAAGACGGTTGATCGCTTGCTCGGACGCAAGGAAGGTGAGGATATGGATTTGATAACATACGTAACTGATCGTGCTGGTCATGATTTGAGATATGCCATCGACTCTTCTAAGCTTCAGAAGGAGCTTGGCTGGGAGCCAAGTCTTCAATTTGAGGAAGGTATTGAGAAGACTGTAAAGTGGTACTTGGAGAACGAGGCTTGGATGGATAACATCACTTCTGGTGATTATCAAGACTACTATCAGAAAATGTATTCAAACCGCTAATGTACGGATTGCTCGAATTTGTAGATAAATGTGAGTCTTAAACACAAATACTAGCGGTGAGAAAATACGAAGGCTATAATAAACAAATGTTTAATAATAGATTATCATGAACTTAAAGCAGCTGTTTACACGCAGATATGGTGTTGTCAGGATTATGCACAACCAATAATATACGAATGGGAAGATGTTATATCAAAAGAATTGAATATACATGTAAAAAAATATCCTCTTTTTTTAAGGGCTGCAAATCGCTTTGGCTTTTATTTCCCTTTGCTCGGACCTAATAAGAATACTTTTAGATTTGTAATTAACGGGTGCGATCAAGATGAACCAATGAATAGTAAACATATAGTTCCTTGCATTATTGATTTTTTTGAAAAAAAAGATCAATTGCAGGAATTTTACAAAAAACATTCAAAAAATAAGTTGGTTTTACTTTCAAGCCCATTTGATTATCAATATTTAAAAGAAAATAATTGCCCATTAAGAATAGAGATGCTACCTTATTCAATTTCAGATAAGTATGCAATCAGTTCTAAGGTATTTAAAAAGAAATACGATATAGTATTAACGGGAAGACAAGACCCATTATTATATTCTTTTTTCGTTGAATATATAAAGAGACATTCATCTGTAACTTATGTGAAAAGAGGTGACAGTCTAGATAACGATCAAAATAAAACCAAAGCGTATTATTTAAATGGAAAAGAATGTTTAGAATCGATTGAAACAAGAGAGGATTTTATGAATCTTCAGGCTTTAGGAAGAGTTACTTTATACGGAGTTCAAGGTTATATGGATGGATTTACAAAGGGTTTTTATCATATGACTCCCCATTTTTTAGAGATAATCGCATGTAGTTGTCATGTAATAGCTCATTACCCTTCAGGAAAAGAAGGTGTTGATGCTCAATTTTATGAATTTGATAAATTTTCACCGTCAATAGAGTCTTATGAACAATTTGAAGATGCTATGGATCACGCTTTACGTACTGATATTGATATAAATAAATACTCGTTGTATTTGGAAAAACATTATACTTCATCAAGAGCAAAGCATCTTAATGAGATTCTTAAAAGTGTTTAGTTTTTTTTGATATGAAAAAAATTGCTATAATTGGGGCGGGCATATCTGGTTTGAGTGCTGCTTATTTTCTTAATGATAGATATGATGTCACTATTTTTGAAAAAGAAAATAGACCTGGTGGGCTTATAAAGTGTAGAAGAATAAACGGAAATTTATTCCATACCTGTGGTGGTCATGTTTTTAATTCAAAGCGTCAAGATGTACTTGATTGGTTCTGGTCAAAGTTTAATCGAGATGATGAATTTGATAAAACAG
Organism: uncultured Bacteroides sp.; assembly: GCF_963677715.1. Classification (NCBI taxonomy): domain Bacteria; kingdom Pseudomonadati; phylum Bacteroidota; class Bacteroidia; order Bacteroidales; family Bacteroidaceae; genus Bacteroides; species uncultured Bacteroides sp. Next base: position 248,941 of record NZ_OY782495.1, on the reverse strand, counting down.
ATCGTAACTCTTGTGTATTCATGGACAAGAATGAGACGTCATTGCAGCACGATAACATTCCTTATCCAATCGAGAATCATATGTATCTCTTTAGTGATGATATTCAGAAGTCCTTTTACGAGGATCTTAAAGAGATAGACAAAGTAAAAGGTTTAGACGCAAAATTTGCTGATTACGATAGTTTTGGTAATTTTCTACGTTGGCGTTTCGGAAAGACATTATACAATCTTTATTTCCAGCCTTATAATGAAAAGGTATGGAGAAGAGATCTTACCTCAGTTCCAATGTCATGGATGGAAGGGAAACTTCCAATGCCTACAACTCAGGAAATGCGCGATAATAATGCAAATAAAGTAGAAGAGAAAGCTTTTGTACATTCTACTTTCTGGTATGAAAAGAACAATGGATCACAGTATATTGCTGATAAATTAGCTGAAGGTCTTGATATCCGTTACAATTCTGATGTGAAGAGCATTAAACGTGTTGGTGATAAATGGGATGTGTACGAAGAAATCTTTGATAAAGTTATATTCTGTGGTAATATCAAAGATATGACTAACATAATTGAAGGAGTTAATATCTCATCATATAAGAAGGATATTGATGGTCTTGAATATCACGGAACTACTGCTGTATTCTGTGAAATAGATAAGAATCCATATTCTTGGATTTATCAGCCATCTCGTAATCACGAGAGCCATCGTATTATTTGTACAGGTAATTTTTCTTCATCAAATAATAGTTCAGAAAGTACTCCTGAAGGAAGAATAACCGCTACGATAGAATTCACTGACGATATTAGTAAGGAAGATATACTTGATAATTTATCACGAATTCCCCTGAATCCTAAATATCTGGATCATAAGTATAATCAGTATACATATCCTATTCAAGATGCCAATACACGTGATATGATCAAGAATTTAAAAGCCACCCTTGTACCATTTGATTTCTATTTTACAGGTCGTTTTGCTGATTGGGAGTATTATAATATGGATGTCGCCATTGGCGCATCAATGGATTTGTGTAATAAAATTAATAAATAATATTCAGACTTGTAGTCTTTCCCCAATAATAGATTAGCTTCTCTATAATATGAGTAAAGTAAAGAATGGGCTGTTTTGGAGTTCAATAGATAGATTTTCTAGTCAGGGAGTTGGTTTTATTCTTAGTATTTTAATAGCTAGAATAGTGTCGCCATCTTCCTATGGATTAATCGTGATGATTCAAGTTTTTCTAAGCCTCTCTCAAGTCTTTATAGATGGTGGTTTTGCCAATGCACTTATTCAAAAAAAAGATAGAAATGAAAAGGATTATAGTACAGCTTTTATTTTTAATTTAATTGTTGCTATTTTACTTTATTTTATCTTGTTCCTTAGTGCTCCTTTCATTGCTGATTTTTATAATAAACCGCAATTAGTTCTTCTTACAAGAGTAATAAGCCTGAATTTAATTATTCAGAGCGTTAGTATTATTCAACGGGCTAAATTACAAGCAGAACTAGAATTTAAACCCCAAGCTAAAGTTAGCTTATTGTCTGTAACTATTAGTGGTTGTGTTGGTGTTGCTTGTGCATATTATGGGCTTGAAGTTTGGGCGCTTGTAATTCAAAGTATATCTATGCAATTTTTCACAAGCCTTTCTTACTTTTATTTTGTTAGATGGATTCCAAAAATGACTTTTTCAAAAGAATCATTTAAAAAACTGTTTGGATTTGGTTCAAAATTAATGTTAAGTAATCTTCTAACAGGTATTTATTTAAATATTTATGTTTTGGTTATTGGTAAAAAATATTCTTCTTCAAATTTGGCCTATTATGATAGAGCTTTTGCAATGTCTCAAATTACTTCTGTAAATATTGAAAATGTTCTATATAAAGTTTTTTATCCCGCATTGTGTGATATTCAGGACAACAAGGATATGTTAGTAAAAAACTATTATAGATATTTAAGTTATACCAATTATATAATATTGCCGTTTATAGCTATAATTATTGCATTAGCAAACCCTCTTGTTACTTCATTATTGACTGATAAATGGCACGATTCTATACCAATGATGCGTATTTTCTGTATAAATTTTGCAATATATGCGTGGTTGGAACAAAGTGGTAGTTTAATAAATGTAATAGGAAAACCTGGATTAAATCTGAAAGCACAGATAGTTAAAAGAATATTATCTATTGTGATTTTGGTAATTACTCTACCTTTCGGACTTACTGCCATTTGCTGGGGCATTACCTTAAGTACTTTGTTGGAATTGTTTATAAATTTGTACTTGGATAAAATTACTTTAGATATAGGTTGTTATGAACATGTTTGTAGTCAAGCGAAGGTTTTTTTACTGAATATTGTGACCTGCGGAATTACTTATACTATAAGTCAATTTTTTGATAATTTGTATATTCAATTACTTGTTGGCGGGGGAGCTGGCTTATTATTTTACGTTTTGTTATCCTTTTTGTTTCACTTCGAAGAGCGAACAATATGGATTAATATATACAATTATTTTTTTGAAAAGATTAAAAATATTAGATTATTTTGAAATATCCAGCTTTCGTAAATTATATTATTAAAAAATATGAAAAAAATAGCAATAATTGGTGCTTCATACCTTCAGGAACCTTTAGTTAAAAAAGCAAAAGCAATGGGATTGTATACTATTTGTTTTGCATGGAAAGAAGGATCAACATGTGCAGATATATGTGATAAGTTTTATCCTATTTCTATTGTGGAGAAGGATGCTATTCTACAAATCTGTCAAGAAGAGAAAATTAATGGAATTTGTACTATTGCCAGCGATGTCGCTGCCCCTACTGTTGCTTATGTTGCTAACAAAATGGGTCTTGTAGGCAATAATTATGAATCAGCAGTACGTGCTAATAATAAGTTTCTTATGCGTAATGCATTTATGAAGGCAGGCATTCCATGTCCATTATATAATATGGTAACAGATGATCTTATTAAAGATAACCAATTCATGAAGGATTTGGAAATGATGTCATATCCATTGATAGTAAAGCCTTCTGATCGTTCGGGGTCGCTAGGTGTTTCTAAGGTATCTTGCAAAAAAGATTTACTTTCCGCTATTAATGTTGCTCTGGATAAATCCTTTAAGAGGGAAGCTATGGTTGAGGAATTTATCGAAGGGCGTGAAATAAGTGTAGAGTTTATCTCGTATCAGGGTAAGCATTATCCATTGCAGATTACAGACAAGGTTACGACAGAGGCACCTCATTTTGTTGAGCTCGAACATCATCAGCCATCGACATTGCCAGAAGATATTTTTAATAAGATTTATGATATTACTAAAAATGCTCTTACTTCACTTGGTTTAACAGATGGTGCTTCGCATGCAGAATATAAGATTACTAATAAAGGGAGGATCGCTGTTATGGAGATCAGTGGACGAATGGGAGGCGATTTTATTGGTTCTGATCTTGTTCGTCTTTCAACTGGTTATGATTTTGTAAGAGGTGTTATAGAAGTAGCTTTTGGAAAATTTGAGGAACCAAAGAAGATTTTTAATAAATATTCTGGTGTTTATTTTTTATGCGAGGAGACAAAGCATATCTTACCAATAATCAATAATACTAATAATTATTCTGAGATTATTGAATCAAAAATAACAGATAAGGAATTACGGAATGTGACATGTAGTTCAGATAGAAGTGGATATTTCTTGTATCAATCAGATAGTAAGTTTACATTATGAATCTAGCAATAATTGGCGCAGGAGCGTTAGGTGTTCAGATAGCTCATTTGGCAGAAAAGATCGGATATAAAATAGTGGGCTATTTTGATGATTCTATGTCACCTGGTACTTTTATCCATGGCTATCAGATTTTGGGGGGAATCAATAATATTATTGATAGTTTTAAAAAAGGTACTTTTAGTCATCTTGTATGTGGTATTGGTTATAAGCATTTTGCATTCAGGGAATATGTTTATGAAAATTATAAAATTATCTATAATATTCCTTTTGCAACTCTAATAGATCCTTCGTGCATAATTGATAAAACGGCATGTGTTGGTGAAGGATGTGTTTTATATGCTGGGTCCATTATTGATGAAAATGTATCTATTGGTTGTAATGTATTACTCAATTTAGGAGTTTGTATATCTCATAACTCAATTATTGGATCTCATTCATATTTATCACCACGTAGTGCAATTGCTGGTAATGTTAATATATCTTCTCGATGCTTTGTAGGGATAAATGCAACAATTATCGATGATGTTGTTATTGCTGATGACATAACAATTGCGGGTGGGGCCGTTGTAATTAGTGATTGTGATAAAAAAGGATTATATGCAGGAGTACCTGCAAAATTTAAAAAAGAAATAGTAAATTATAAATAAATATCGAATATGATTCCATTTAACAAGCCATTCCTTACCGGTAAGGAAGCTCATTATATGTATCAGGCAGTTCATACCGGAAAACTGTCAGGTAATGGAGTTTTTACAAAGAAATGTCAGCAATTCTTTGAGAATCGCTATGGTTTCAAAAAAGCTATATTAACAACATCAGGATCTGATGCTCTTGAGATGGCTGCTATTCTTTGTGACATCAAGCCTGGTGATGAGGTAATCGTACCTTCATATACGTTTGTATCATCAGCGTTGGCTTTTGTTCGCGAAGGCGCCCACATAATCTTTGCTGATAGTTATTCTAATAATCCAAATATTGATCCTGATAAGTTAGAGGATTTGATCACAGAGAAGACGAAAGTTATTGTACCTGTTCATTATGCTGGTGTCGCTTGTGATATGGATCTTATTATGGAAATAGCTCATAAGCATGGTATCCTCGTTGTTGAAGATAATGCTCAAGGACTTGATTCGTTTTACAAAGGCCGCCCTCTAGGAGGTATAGGTGACTTTGGTTGCGTTAGCTTCCATGAAACAAAGAATATTACAGCTGGAGGAGAAGGTGGCCTTCTTGTAGTAAATAATGAGCAGTTTGTTCGTAGAGCTGAGATCATATGGGAAAAGGGAACTAATCGTGCAGAATTCTTCCGTGGAATGGTTAATAAATACGGCTGGGTTGATACAGGCTCTTCTTTTCTACCAGCGGAAATCAATGCTGCATTCCTTTTGGCACAGCTAGAGGAACTAACTTCAATTCAGAATCGCAGAAAAGAAATATGGAATCAATATTTTGATGGTCTTAATAAATTAGCATTAGAAGGTTGCTTTAATATGCCTGATATTCCTACTTACGTGACAAATAATGCACATATGTTTTATTTGGTTTGCCGAAACCTTGACGAAAGAACAAATCTAATTGCTCATCTCAAAGAGAAAGGTATCACTGCACCATTCCATTACCTATCTTTACATAAAAGCGATTTTTACACTGAGCATTATTCAGAAAGACCAGAGCTTCTTAATTGTGATCATTTTGCTGATTGCTTGGTAAGATTGCCAATGTTTTTTGAATTAAGCAATGACGAGGTAAGCTACATTATTACCACGATTGAAGAATTTTATGCAAAGTAAAACTCCTAGGATTCTAATATTAAGTAGCTGTTCATTAAAACAAGGACCAGCATTAATAGCAGATCAATATTATTCCGCTTTAAAAGAAAAGGGGTGTGATGTAGATTTACTTCTAAAATATCCCGAGCCGAATAGAGAGGATATTAAATATGTCTTAAAGAAGGAAGGTATTGGGTTGTTCTTTTATGGGATAGCAAGGAAATTTTTAAAGTTTCTGTGCAGACGTAAACCATTGAAAGAAGGCTATTTTTTTAGTTATGACAAGGAAAATGCTCCTCCTGTTCCTGTATCAATGGTTTTAAAGAATATCAAAAAAACTTACGATCTTGTTTTAGTCGTATTTTGGCAAGACATGATAAGCTTTAAAACAATTGATAAAATTTATGATAAGCTACATTGTCAGATTCAATTTTTAGGAGTAGATTATTCTCATATGAGCGGAGGATGTCATTTTACTAATGGTTGTGATAATTATATGACTGGCTGTGGATGTTGCCCAGCTTTTGAGTCTAATGATATAAACGATTATACAGCATGGAACGTTAGATATAGAAAGGAAGTATATGACAAAGTGCAGCCAATTGTTTATGGAAACCTCTATATGATGGACTTTTATAAAAGATCATATCTGTTAAAAAATGTGAGATGTGAACTTGGAACAGGAAGTGCAATTATTAATACTGATGTTTTTAAACCTCTTGATCCTTCATTATATAGAAATACCTATCATATTCCAGAATCAAAGAAGCATATTATTTTCTTTGCAAGTCAAAATCTAGCGGATAAGAAAAAAGGCGTAGATTATCTTTTGGAATCATTTGCTCTCTTAAAAAAGATGGTTGACTCTGTGAATGAAATTTTAGTTTTGATGGCAGGAAAAGAATATGAAAAGATAAAGGAAAAGATTCCTTTTGATTCTTATAATTTGGGATATGTCCCAATGGATAAGCTCCCGCAAATTTTCTCTATAGCTTCGTTCTTTGTATGTCCTTCTGTGAATGATGCTGGTCCGATGATGGTTGGCCAGAGTTTATGCTGTGGAACGCCTGTTGTCGGATTCGACATGGGATCTGTAAAAGAACTGATAAAGGATAGAGGGACAGGTATTTGCGTACCATTAAAAGATACGAATGGTTTGGCAAAAGCAATGTATGATATGATGCATTTAGATCGAGACGTATATAAAAAAATGTCAAATAATTGTAGAAATAACGCATTGCAATGTTGTTTATATGCTGCACAAGCAGATCATATAATAAACATATATAATAAATATAGAAAAAATGATTAAATTACTTCTACCTTTTTTTGTTTTATTACAAAAACACGTTTATCCATATAAAATTCATAGAAGGGTATTGTTTCTCTTATCTAGGGTAAGGTCTCTTTGGATGATACCTGCTTTTAAAGAATGTCATCATACCGTTCGTTTCGAGAGGATGGGGTTTTTGTTAGGGGAGAAGTATATTTCGATCGGAGAAGGAACCTGTATTCTTCACGATACATACTTAACAGCGTGGGATTCTTATGGAAATCAAAAATATAATCCACAAATTATTATAGGAAAAGATTGTGCTATTGGTGCATTTAATCATATATCATGCATAAATAAGATTACTATAGGTGATGGGGTGTTAACTGGAAAATGGGTTACAATCATTGATAATTCACATGGAGACACCTCTTTAGGATCTCTTAATTATCCACCAATTGAAAGAGAATTATTATCTAAAGGTCCTGTAGTTATTGGGAGTAATGTATGGATAGGTGATAAGGCAACAATCCTTCCAGGAGTACAAATTGGAGATGGAGCTGTTATTGCTGCTATTGTGTTGTTACAAAGGATGTCCCAAATAATAGTGTTGTATATGGTAATCCTAACGTTATTGTTAATAAAAATATAGAATAAATATGAATGCGATAATTACAATTTGTGCCAAAAATTATATCGGCCTATCAAGCATATTAGGTGAATCGATAAAAGCGGCAAATCCTGATGTTGATTTTTATATATTTGTGGCTGATGAATTTTCAGATGATGAGAAAAAAGAATATAATATCCCGTCTAATGTTTATATCTCAAAAGATGTCTTGAATATACCTACCGAGACATGGGATAAAATGTCCTTTCAATATGATTTGACAGAATTGTGTACATCAATTAAACCATATTGTTTAGAATGGGTATTCAATAATAAAAAATGTGACAATGTTTTATATATGGATCCCGACATTCTAGTATTTAATAAACTCGATCATATATGGAATGAATTGAGTAACCACTCGATGGTAATAACGCCTCATGTTACTTCTATCGAAGAAAAATTTTCAGGCCAGATAACCGAAGAAGGGCTTCTCTTTTCTGGCTTGTATAATCTCGGTTTCATTGGTGTTCACAATGATGATAATTCGAGATTAATGTTAAAATGGTGGCAGAATAGATTGGAAAATAAGTGTTTCGTTGATATCAATAAAAGTTATTTTTATGATCAAAGATGGATAGATTTTCTACCATGCTTTTTTGAGACAAAAGTGAAAATCGATCGACACTTAGGATGTAATCTTGCGCCATGGAATTTTTATGAGAGACGTGTTATAGAGAAAGATAACACATTTTATGTAAAGAATCGTATTTCTGGTGATTCTGTTGAGAATATACTTTTGTTTGTCCACTATTCTGGATATAACTACAAATCTTTAATTGGTAATGTTGTCGAACAAAAAAATATAAAATTGATTGCAGATTATGATGATATTCACAGTATATTGAATTATTATAAGGACTTCCTAATTAAGAATAAAGAACTATTTCTGACATACATAAAATTGAATTATTCTTATTCAGTATTCTCTAATGGAATAAACATTCAGCCATATCATAGAAGAATATATCGTTCTTTAGTGGAAAAGGGCCATGACGTGAATAATCCATTTGATGCTAATTCGAACTACTTTAAAGTACTCTCTTCTAGTAGATTGATTCCGAGTGAGAATTCTACTTCCATCCCAAAAATGAAACAAGAAGATGTAAGTAGTACATATGGAAAACAGCTTTATTATCTGAACATGTTATCACGAATTGTTTTAAAAATAATAGGTGTTAGTAGATACATGCAGTTAATGAAACTTATGCGTTATTATTCTAGATTTGAATCTCAAATTCATTTGGTAGACAAGAATTATCTTAAAAATAATCTTTAATTACTTCCATAACTATGATTGTTGCTTATTGTTTAGCCAATTATTTTTTTTGGAGTTCAATTAAAAAAGCACATCTACAAATTAACAACGTATTTGTATATGTGTATTGGGCACTTTTGTTGTTATATCCCCTCTCGATTTATCTTACTTATTCTTCTTTTATAAGTACAAGATTCAGTGAGAATATGTCATTCAATAGATCAACGGATGAAATCGCTTCCATTGTTTTGCAAACAGCATCAATTGCATTAATAACATTCGCATTTTGCTTGAGGAATTTTCCAATAATTAGAGAATCAAATGTATATTGCAGTGTTCCAAAAGTTAAAACGTCAATCATATTATATGCGATATTTTTTCCTATTGCCTTTTATTATAATTTGAATTCTAATTGGTCAACGGGCGAAGGTGCAGAGAGTGCATCCATGGCTGCGTTTATGCGAAATATCTTAACGGTACTTTCAGTCGTGATTTTCCTTACAAAAAGCATAAAGCAAAAATGGAAACTATTGGTATTGCTACTCTTTATGGTTGTAACATTTGTTAGTACTCAAAGAACAAATGCATTAATTCTGATTGTTGCATTTGTTTACAACATGAAGCCGACCAAAAAGACAATGATGTTTATTATTGCGGGTATAGTTGCTTTACTTGTATTAGGGTCAATCCGTAATGGTGAGGACTTTACAAATTTATTATACCCAATTTTTGGAGAAGGTCTATTAGGTTCGCATGGGTTGGTACAGGCTATTGAATATACATCTTCAAAAGGTTATTCGATTAGTCAGTTTTTTATGTTATTTAATGAGTCTATAAATTGGTTTTTAGATATTATCCGTATTGGTGGTAATCTTCCTACTTTTGAAGATTTGATTTCCAGCTCGGGTAGAATTTATTATCCAATGGGAGGCTTCTTCTATTTATCTGATGCATATTTAATGCATCCAATTTTAGGACCTATAGTTTATACATTATTAATATTCTGGATTTATAGAAAGAGTGTAAATACTTTCTATCGTATTCATTCCCCTTTGAGTCTCATCTGTTTATCACTCTTATTTGATACGGTAAAAGGTTCACTCGCAACTTTTACAGCTTTAATCGTCTTCCACTATTTGTTTTATTATTTATTAAATATGCGTCAAAAAGGGAAAAATGAAAGTAGTTTTAATAGTTTGAAAGTATGATCAAAATGATTATTAATGTTAATTTAATAGGTTTTTCTTCAAATAAATCTGTTGGTACTTTAATCTATACTAAGAGATTATTTAGCCAATTGCATGAATGTAATAATAAAGATTATCACTTTATATTTTATGCTCAAAATTCATTTGATTTTAGTGGCTTTAATTTACCTAAAGATGCTGAAATTGTAAGGGTACCTGATATGAAATCTGCAATGATAAGACGATTATACGAGCATACTTTATTTAGATTAAAGCTTAAGAAAGCAAATTTTCTGTTTACCCCATACATGACCATACCTTTATTATTTTCGCCCTCTAAGCAGATTGTTACTATCCATGATATGGTTCCTTTTATGCTCAATAAAAAATACGGAGCATTAAAGTTGAGATTGTTGAAATTCGAAACAATGCTAGCTGCCAAGCTTTCTTCCATGATAGTAACTGTTTCTAATAATAGTAAAAAAGATATTTGTCAGATTACTAAAGTATCTCCAGATAAAGTTCATGTGATTTATAATTTTATTAGAGATAATGAGCAAGTTGTTCAATGTCTTTCTGATCCTAATCTGATACAAAGATATCAATTATCTAAGCCGTATTTTATAACTGTTGCAACTTTGCAACCAGGTAAAAACATTGAAAGACTTATTAGAGCCTTTTCGCATTTCTTGCAAGAAAATCCAGGCTGTCAATTATGTATCGTTGGTAACAAAGGCTGGGGATTTGCTACTATTTACGAAGAAGTCCAGAAACTCAAGATGGAGGAATCCGTAATATTTACTGGTTATGCTGATGATAGAACTTTAGACATATTATATTCTCATTGTCTAGGTGTAGTATATGTAAGTTTATATGAAGGATTTGGCATACCTCCTTTGGAAGGATTTTACCATCATAAAGCTGCTATAGTTTCTAATAATTCATCGCTACCTGAAGTTGTAGGTAATGCTGCTATTATGGTTGATCCAACCGATGAAATAAGTCTCGCCAAAGGCATTTCTGCTTTTTTGCATCAACGTGAGACGTTAGAAAGCAAAATACAGCAGCAGATTTTGAAATTTAATCCTTTATCGATAGCTAATAATTTTTTGAGAATCTTAAAGTTATGAATATATCTATAGTAGTTGTTGAGTATTATTCACTTGATGAGTTAAAAACGTGCATAGAGTCATTAAAAAAGGGATTTTCATTTAATGTTGAATTAATTGTTTCTAGTAACTCTTGTTATGATGCGACAACAAGGAAAAAGGTTCTTGAAACTTATCCTGATGTAAAATGGAGTTTTAATGAGCGTAATGGTGGATTTGCTTACGCAATGAATAATGGCTTAAAACTTGCCACTGGTGAATATTTAATTATAGCGAATCCTGATTGCTCTTTTCATGAGAATCTTGATCCTATGGTTAATTTTCTGATAAATCACCCCGAAATTGGTGCGATTGCTCCTCAAATTATTGATGAAAAGGGAACACTTCAAGATTCTTGTAGAAATTATCTTAGTGTACAATCATTTGTGTGGAGGCAGGTTAAACGTATCCTTTTGAGGAAAGAATGTTTACTCGACAGGTCTAGGGACTATAGTAAAGCTCAAACAGTCGATTGGATTATTGGAGCATTTATTATGGTACCAAAGAAGGTTTATGAACTAACACAAGGTTTGAGCGATGACTATTTTATGTATGTTGAAGATGAAGATTGGTGTACGAGAATACGTAAGTCAGGTTACGAAGTAGTTTATTACCCAAAAGTTAAGATCCAATATAAAGGAACTCGTAGTGCTCGATCTAATAAGAGCAGTGCTTCGGTTTTTTATCATAGCTTATTAACTTATTGGTCTAAGTATGGATATTTCTTTGGATACCCTAAGAGAAAAAAAAATATTTTTCAATGATTAAATGTTAAACGAAATAGAATGATCAAGGTTTTAATTACAGGCTTAGGTTCATACGTTGGTGAGAGTGTGCGTAAATATATTCTTTCTTCTTCGCCAGATTTTGAGATTGATGCGGTAGTGGAATAGCTAACTTTAGCCGGACATTGAGTTAAGGGTAAAAAGTTTAACTTTACGCAATGAAAAAAGCAAGAAAACAGTATGACTCTCTCTTTAAGGAGAATGCAGTCAAATTGAGTTATGAGAGAAAAAACGTGAGTGGCTTGGCCCGTGAACTTGGTGTAAGCGCGGCCTTGATTTATCGTTGGCGCGCAGAATACTCCCAATATGGGAAAGGGAGCTTCCCCGGCAATGGCATAACCAAAATGACTCCTGAAGCAAAGGAGCTCTCTGATATGAAAAAGCGCATCCGTGATATTGAGATGGAGAATGATATCTTAAAAAAAGCGCTGGGCATCATTTCCAAGAGCGATCGTTGATTTATGGATTTATCAAGAAGTACTGTAAAGTCTGGAGGATCGAAGTGATGTGTAGAGCTTTAAAAGTATCAAAGAGTGGATATTATGCATGGTTGCAATGTCCTCTGGGCAAGAGGCTGAAAGCTTCCATGGATGTACAGAAGGAGATTCTGCAGGAGTATTTTTTTGAAGGGCCCGATATGGTAGTGTTCGCATAATATGACAACAGAGGAAACAGTGTTGCCCGCATTTAATATGGCGATTAAGAATCGTTCACCAAAAGAGGGAATGATTTTCCATTCGGATAGAGGAGTTCAATATGCCGGCAAGAAGATGGTAAATGTGTTGGCCTCTTACAAAATACGCCAAAGTATGAGTCGAAAAGGTAACTGCTGGGATAACGCTGTGGCAGAAAGCTTCTTTAAGACATTAAAGGCTGAGATGATCTACGGCAATAAATTGATCTCAAGAGAGCAAATGAGAACAGAACTATTTGAATTCATTGAGATTTGGTATAACCGAAAGAGAAGGCATTCGGCACTCAATAATCTCAATATTGAGGAGTTCTGGGAGCTAATAAATAGTAAAAATGTTAATTTATTAAATGTCGCTTAACTTTATGTCCACTTTTGCTTGGCTAGTCCAGTATCAAACAAGAAGATAAAAACGGCCCTAGGCATTGAGAGAATGCCTGTATCTGCCCGTGAAGGATTATTGAAGACTATCCGTTCGTTTGAAGGGAAGAAGTGAAGAGAAAAAATGAATATTTACAATGTATTATATAATCGTATTTGTTTTGCTGCTACTAGCAGAACTTTTTTATTTTAAAATAGCGGATCGGTTTAATATCATTGATAAACCGAACGAACGGAGTTCGCATACCCGGATAACCTTAAGAGGGGGAGGGGTAGTGTTCTACTTCGGGGTACTGATCTATTTCTTATCCACGGGGTTTCCCTATCCGTGGTTCACCCTGGGGCTGACACTAATATCGGTCATCAGCTTTGTGGATGATGTGCGCCCGGCTTCGAGGCACATAAGGTTGTTGTTTCACTTTACGGCTCTGGCATTGATGTTCTACGAATGGGGGTTGTTCTCTCTCTCGTGGTGGACACTGATAGTGGCGCTCATTCTCTGCACGGCGATAATCAATGCGTATAACTTTATGGATGGGATAAATGGTATTACGGGGGGGTATTCTTTTGTGGTACTGGGGGCACTGGGGTATATAAATAGTGCGATGGTGCCTTTTGTAGATACTGATTTGATTATAGCGTCTATTGCGGCAGTATGTGTGTTCAACGGGTTTAACTTCCGTAAGAAGGCGAAGTGTTTTGCGGGGGATGTGGGTTCGGTAAGCATTGCGTTTATCGTCTTGTTCCTGATAGGACGGCTGATAATAGCAACGGGGGATTTCAGCTATATCGTGTTACTGGCTGTGTATGGCACGGATACGGTGCTGACGGTGATTCACCGATTAATGCTTCACGAGAACATCAGCTTGCCGCACCGCAAGCACCTGTATCAGATAATGGCGAATGAACTGAAAATTCCGCATCTGGTGGTTTCTTCTGTCTATATGTTGGTACAGGTTATTGTCATCATAGGTTTCTTGGTACTGAAAGAATACGGATATTGGTATCTGCTGATCGTATTATTGCTGCTTAGTGCAGTGTATGTAGGGTTTATGAGGAGATACTTCAAACTAAACAAACAAACAAAATGAATGTGTTAATAACGGGCATCCACGGTTTTGTAGGCTCTAACCTGGTAAATGCTTTAAAAAGAACCCACACCATTTATGGTTTAGATATAGTCTTTCCTGAGAAGGAGGGCGTAGTGAAGACGTTTGGCTGGAAGGACTTAAAGCACGATGTGATTCCGGAAGTGGATGTGATTATCCACCTGGCAGGCAAAGCGCACGACACGAAGAACAGTGCGGCCGCGGGGGTGTATTTCGACATCAACACGAGGCTGACAAAGCGGGTGTTCGACTATTTTATGGAGTCGGGGGCAAAGAAGTTTGTCTTCTTTAGTTCGGTAAAGGCGGCAGCGGATAGTGTGCCGGGGGAGGTGCTGACGGAAGAGGTGGTGCCTGATCCGAAAGGGCCGTACGGGGAGAGTAAGATAAAGGCGGAGGAGTACATTCAGGGGGTATGCGAAAAGGTAGGCGAGATGTCTAAACGGGTGTACATAATGCGGCCGTGCATGATTCACGGGCCGGGAAACAAGGGGAACCTAAACTTGCTATACAGTGTGGTGAAGCGGGGAATGCCCTGGCCGCTGGGGGCTTTTGAGAACAGACGGTCGTTTACGTCGATAGATAATTTATGCTTCGTAATAGAGGGACTGATGACAAAGGAGGTGCCGACGGGCATTTATCACATGGGGGATGATGATGCGTTATCGACCAATGAGTTGATAGAGGTGATGTGTGAGGCCATGGGCAGGCATCCGCGCATCTGGAAGCTGAACAGGGGATTGATGGAGGGATGTGCCGCTCTGGGAAGTATCTTGCATCTACCATTGAACAGGGAGCGCCTGCGTAAGCTGACGGAGAGCTATGTGGTATCTAACGAAAAGATAAAGGCGGCACTGGGCATTGAGAGAATGCCGGTATCTGCCCGCGAGGGTTTACTGAAAACTATCCGCTCGTTTGAAGAGAAAAAATAAAGAGAAGTTTAAATTTAAACTAAATAAATAAACCTATAGGTTGATTCTATGGAGATTATTCCTATCTTTGCAAAGAATTTGTTTGCATTTCAGTATCCGAACGAGACAATGGATGAGTTTGAACGCTTATTTGATTGCTGGAGGGATATTGAATATCTGGAGAATTTCTTTGAAGAAAATAAGGACGATCTAACGAGTGACTTTTGGAATACTTCTATAGAAAAAGCAATCAAAAGCACATTGAGCGAGGCAAAGTTATTTGAACGAAAATTATTAGACATAGCAAAAAATAGTGAAACTGAAAGCATTCCTGATTTGGAAGAGTTATTTAAACCTTTGAATAATGCATCATCAGGATTAGTAGAACTGTCAATGAGTAAAGCTTATGGAGTAAAATATCCTTCGTGGCTAAGAATTTATGCGATTAAAATTGAGACCAATGTTTATATTGTAACAGGAGGGGCTATTAAGCTCACAGAGACAATGAATGAACGAACTCATCTGAAAGAAGAATTAAGAAAATTAGATTTTTGCAAACGCTGGTTAAGAAGTGAAGGTATTCTTGACCGGGAAGGTTTATGTGATAATGATTAATTAAAGTTGCACATGAAAACAAAAGAGAAATTGGATGCTTTGACTTCCGATAAAACTTCGGGATGGCAGGTAAAAGCAGAATGGAGAGAGAAGAATGAAGCTTGGTTGGATAAATCGGCTGATATAGCAATAAAGGTGCTTCGTGAATTAAGACACCAATCAATAACTCAAAAAGAATTGGCTGAAAGAACAAATGTGTCGGCCCAATATATTAATAAGCTCTTAAAAGGGCAGGAGAACTTGAGTCTTGAAACTATCTGCAAACTGGAAGCAGCCTTAGGTATTACTTTGGTATCAGTACCATTATACTGTTTGACCATGGCTCTTGATGATGCTAAAAAACAGCAGAATATAGTTCTCAAATCTTATGTTTGTATTGGGAACTACAGTGGAAGGGTCGATTTGGATAAAGTGGAAGAATGGACAAATGAAAGTAAACACCCGGCTGCATGACTATGAATGAGAAACGAACTCCTGATGTAGGTTTTGTATTAAAGCAAATTGTCACTAAACAGTTTGCTACTATTGAAGATGCTTTTGTTGAAGGCTGCCCTGTTTCAATGAATGTTGAACTTCGGTTTTCGGTTAATAGCGAGAACAGAATCATAAATGCTTCTGCTATATTTAAATTTATTAATAATGGGCTGCCTTTTTTATTATTGGAAGTAGAATGTTTCTTTGAAATAAAAGAAACTTCATGGAAGCAATTTATCGATGAACAAGGGAACATATGCGTACCTAAAGATTTTATACGCTATTTAGCCATGCACACGGTGGGAACTGCAAGAGGTGTGTTACATGCAAAAACGGAAAATACCCAATATAATCGTTATATAATTCCACCTATAAACGTGGCAGAAATGGTACAGGATGATTTGAAGGTAAATATACAATAATGTAGCCTTTACAAACTGCTTATCTGCCCGCGAGGGTTTACTGAAAACTATCCGCTCGTTTGAAGAGAAAAAATAAGCCTTGAAACAAGGCTACAAATAGGAGATTTACTTTGAAAATATAAATGCTATATTCGCAGATAATAATTAAATATAGTATATTTGCATTCAAAAGAAAAACTTGAAAAGATGATTTATCTGATAACATATGACTTAAATTCTCCAGATAAAGATTATAATAAACTATATGATGAAATAAAATCTATTGGAGAATGGCATCATCCTTTGGAATCAATTTGGTATGTCGTGTCTGATGAGCTAGTTGATAATATCGCTAAAAGAATCAAAGATGAAATGGATGCTAATGATTTTTTATTTGTTGTAGATATATCGAGACAGCCAAGACAAGGGTGGTTGCCTAAACCAACGTGGGAATGGCTTAGAGTTCATGATCAATAGCATTTATATATATGATTAAAAAAATATCATTAGAGAACTTCAAATGCTTTCGCACTAAAGAAGAATTTGATTTCTCTAAAATAAATTTATTAACCGGCGTTAATGGCAGAGGTAAATCTTCATTATTGCAATCTCTCTTATTATTATCTCAAACTTTTCGAAAAAAAAGGACTCCTGAAAAATTATTTATTAATGGCGAATGGGTGGAATTAGGATCTTTTGAAGATATAAAAAATATAGATTCTGTAGATAAGGAAATCCATATTATCGTTGAAACAGATAATGAAGAGCAAAATAGACTTTCTTTTAAATATGGTGAATCGGCTACGAATGAAAGAATAGCAGATTTGCTGGAATTAAAAGTTAATGAAAAAGACATGTTCACTGAAATGTCTTCGAGCGCAGAAGAAAAAATATCGACAATTAAATTACCTAAAAAGAATTTAATGCCCTTGGAATCTATAAAAGCATTTTCTGTTTTTTATAAATTTCGTTTTATTTCTGCTGATAGACTTGGTCCTGTTGATTTTGTTAAAAAGATAGATGAAACGCCGGAATCAATGCAAATTGGCATAAGAGGGAATAATGTGATTAACATGTTAGCCTACAATGGAAATAAAGTTGTAAATGATGGGATATGTTTGAATGATACACCAACAAAAACGCTTAAAGAACAGACTATTGAATGGTTATCTTACATACTTGATGGCGCAAATATTGAAATCAAGAAAGAGAAAAATAGTAGCATATTATCTATGCTATTGAATTCTAGAAATGATAAGCATTTATACAAACCGGCGAATGTTGGATTTGGCTATAGCTATATTTTACCTTTAATTGTCACTGGCTTAACAGCACAGGAAGGGGATATTTATATTGTAGAGAATCCTGAGGCACATTTGCATCCTGGAGCTCAAGCGCGGCTAATTGAATTTTTTGCTAAAATAGCTGCAGCAGGAGTGCAAGTTTTCTTGGAAACGCACAGTGAACATATTATTAATGGAATGAGATTATGTGCTTTAAAAGCTAAATTTGATTTAACCTATAAGGATGTATCTATGTATTTTTTCGGTAATCAATTTGAGGTAAACAAGTTGGAAATGGATGAGGATTCTCAAATAAAGAATTGGCCCGAGGGCTTTTTTGATCAGCAAGAAAAAGACCTAGCAGAAATCTTAAAGTTAGGATTATTCAAATGATTGCTTCTCTTTACTTCTGCTCTAAGTCTTTTATTCACAATGGGGATGACTCTAATAGAGATGTGGAACGTAAACTATTGGAACTAAATGAACTTGTTGAAAAAATAAAGAGAAGAAGGGAAGATAATGAGTTTTTCTTAAATAACGATACTTTTCTAAAAACACAAATACTTGCCGATGGAACTACTATTGAAGGGATTATAACACTTCAAAATAAAATACCTCGTGACCTTATAAATTTATTTTTTACTATTTTTAAAGTATGTAAGAAAAACAAGCTTTCATTTGAAGATTTGATCTCATATCTATCTTTGGAAGATGAAGACAATTGTACTGCTTTGATTGCTCTTAACTATATCGAAGAATTACCCAAGAATAGGCAAGTATTAATTAACTACAAGAGTTGGTTGCAGTTTAGGCGTTATTACCTTGGGAAGTATCCTAAATCGCCCGAGTATTTTTTATCTGAATGCGAAAAATATTTTGAAAATTTGAAAATACATCCTGATAATGTCAGACACTTAAAAGATGTACTTTATTCGCATTCTAAAAAGATTATCTGTTATCTAGGATGTTTAAATGATTCTTTTGCTGCTGAGTTTAAAAACTCTCATAAAGATCTAATTCATTTTATGAAAATATTTGCAGGAAATCATAACTTGGATGGAGCCTCATTTGAAGGTACAAAAAAAGATTGTTTCAAATTTATTTTTCCAAAAGAAGATTCTACTGAAGAGGTCTATTGCGAACCTCATCTAAAAATATATCGTGATGACTGTGGGAATGTAGACCAACACTGCCGAATTTACTTTAAAAATGAACAGAATATAATTTTCGTAGGGTTTATAGGAAAGCATTTATAATAGATTGTATATGAACAAAGGATGTGTCTCTGAGCATCTATACAATAGGAAATGATGAAGTACTTTTTACCAATGTCTTATATACAGAAGAATAGGACATTTTGAAATCAAAATCTGTGATATCAAGTTGGAGTGGTACTCGTAAACGGCCATATATGTTTATAGAACAACTACTAGCAAGGTTTTCGAATATAAAATTCTAAACGCATCTGCCCGCGAGGGTTTACTGAAAACTATCCGCTCGTTTGAAGAGAGAAAAATAAAGAAGGAAAGTAACTGATTGTATTTTAGCAGACATTTTTTGTTTATTTCAACCTAAACGAATATATTTGTAGTCTGAACATTGGAAATAATAGAATGTCTAGTTCTCAAATAAACAAAAATATAATATTCTCTATCTATAGCAAGAATAAGACTGTTTTCACTCTGACGGATATTGCTATGCTTACGAATGAAAGCAATTTCAAGTCACTAAACGGAAAGTTAAACTACTATGTTAGTAAGGGGAAATTGTTTCGACCTAGGAAAGGTATCTATGTGAAAGCAAATTATAATCCCGAAGAATTGGCTTGCGTGCTTTATACCCCTTCCTATATTTCATTAGACTATGTGCTTCAAAAATATGGAATCATATTTCAATATGATGAGAGAATGACTGCTATAAGTTATCTGAGCAGAAGCATAGAAATAGAGGATAGGACATACGTTTATCGAAAAGTGAAAGGCGAAATTCTGGTGGTTACGCAGGGAATTAATAGGATAGAAAATATAAACATGGCTACTCCTGAGAGGGCTTTTCTGGATACATTGTATTTGAACAAAGATTATTATTTTGATAACTTGAATCCTCTCAATAAAGAATTGGTATACGGATTACTGCCTTTGTATAACTCACAAGCACTAACTATAAGGGTAAACAAATTATTGAAAAATGGTTAATATTAATAAGCATAAATTTTTT
This sequence comes from uncultured Bacteroides sp., assembly GCF_963677715.1. Classification (NCBI taxonomy): domain Bacteria; kingdom Pseudomonadati; phylum Bacteroidota; class Bacteroidia; order Bacteroidales; family Bacteroidaceae; genus Bacteroides; species uncultured Bacteroides sp. The sequence goes on along the minus strand of NZ_OY782495.1, from coordinate 229,058 downwards.
CTGTTGCAGATTCTCAAAGATATATATTCTGACATTGAGTTAGCTTCTTGTTTGGGATTCAAAGGGGGAACAGCATTAATGTTCTTTTATGACTTGCCTCGCTTCTCTGTTGATTTAGATTTCAATCTGCTCGACATCACAAAAGAAAAGATAATCTATGAGAAAGTAAGGAGGATTCTTCTTAAATATGGCAAGATATATGATGAAGCAATGAAGTTTTACGGACCAATTATTGTGCTTGATTACGGAGTTGGCGAGCGAAAGCTAAAGGTTGAAATATCAAACAGGCAATGGAGCAACCATTATGAGATAAAAAATCTGCTTGGAATTAATATGAAGGTAATGGTAGCTTCGGATATGTTTGCTCATAAATTATGCGCTATGCTCGACAGGAATGAAATAACTAATCGGGATATTTTTGATACTTGGTTTTTTATGAATAATCGTACTGCCATAAATAAAGCAATAGTTGAAGAGAGAATAGGAATGACTTTAGCCGAATATATCCAGCAGTGCATTGAGCAACTTGAAGCGATGAGTGATAAAGGAATGTTAAATGGATTGGGAGAATTAATGGATGAGGATATGAAGAGGTTTGTACGTACAAAGCTTCGAACAGAAACTGTTTCATTGCTGAAGTTTTATAAAGAATTTCCTGTATTTTTAGAATAAGCAAAAGCAGACCGGATGGGATTAAAACGGCGCCGGGCATTGAGAAAATGCCGGTATCTGTCCGCGAGGGTTTACTGAAAACTATCCGCTCGTTTGAAGAGAGAAGATAAGGAAGAAAAGCTCTAGATGACATGAACGAACTAAAGTTAGCTATTCCAAGTTACATTTTCGACAAAGATATAAAACAAATTAAATAGTTTAGTAATTACTAAATAATATGCGTATATTTGCAACGAAAGAAATGGAGGAGGTGAAAGGATGCTTTCAGAAATTTGAAAAGCTTTCTATAAACGGGAAGTATTCAATTGACGCTTTTGAAGCAGAAATAAGCTCTAATCCTCAATATTTTTCAGAATATAAAACAATATTATCATATATGAATATCTTTGCTAATGGAGCTTCTTTACCTCATACAAAATTCAGAATGATAGAAGGTGGAAAATCCGGAGTGAATGAATATGAATTTAAGAGTAAACAATTGAGAATATATGCTTGTTCTATACCCGGAGGCAAATTAATAATAATGGGTGGATACAAAAATACACAGAAAAACGACATTAAGAATTTGCACAAATTAGTGAAAGAGTTTTTTGATTTCCGCAAAAAATAAAAGCAATGAAAAGAGAAGAATTAATAAGCAGTAAGGAGTATTGGTTGGCCAAAATTCAGATTGATCTTTTTAACGAAGTAAACCATTTCATGGAAAAGAATGGATTGAATCGTACTCAATTAGCCGATATATTAGGAGTTTCAAAGGGTTATGTAAGCCAAATAATGAATGGAGACTCTGATCATAGGCTATCTAAACTGGTGGAGCTTTCATTGGCTATTGGCTTAGTACCTAATATAAGTTTTGAAGAATTGGACAAGGTTGTAAATAAAGATGCAATGAATGATAACAAAATAATCGCTATCTACGAAGAAATTGAAAGATCGAAGAAAACATTAATAGACAATGGTTATCTCATTGGAAATAAAAAACAAGTGGTGGATTGGATACCATCATATAGCTCCAAACAAGAAATTAAAGAATGTTGTGCCTAATATTTTAAATACATGATTGCTAAAGAATCTACTTTAATTTTAGAACGGTTTGATATATTAGAAAGTGCTTGCAACTGTATATTCACAGATGATGAAACACTTGATTTGCTAGAATCAACGAAAAAACAGCCGATTGATATTGACTTTAGAATAAAAACGGATAATAATGGCATTTTTATAATCTTTACTGATATTAATATTAATAGAGGAAATGAACCTGCACCTGGATATTCTATTTCGGTATCGGGAGCTGGTATGTTTAGATTGCCTCAGGATGTTCCTGAATCTGAAACACAAGGGTATGTAAATTCAGGAGTTAATATTTGTATTACAAATTTAAGATCTTATATAAATACTATAACTTCTTTTTACCCGATCGGTAAATTTAGCTTTCATTCTATTGACATGCCGGCTTTATTCAAAAGCAAGCAAGAATTGATAGATGAAAAATAATAATAATTCGTAATATACTATATCATCAGATTTTTTTTGCTATTAGTTTGTAGCATTTATAAATTACTTATCTGCCCGCGAGGGTTTACTGAAAACTATCCGCTCGTTTGAAAGAAAAAGATGAATTGTTAAATAATAGAATAAAATAAGCATAAATGAAATTAATGCTTATTTTTGATGCAATAGATTAATTCAATAATGAGGTAATGAAAAAGCAAAAGTTATATTCTAAACAAGAAGAAGCTCCAGAAAAAGTTTCAGAACCAATATCGAACTATGGCGATACGTATGGAGCTGTGTTGAAGATGAAAGCTGTTGAAGAAATAATGAAGCTTGAAGAAGTCGATTTATTAGATAAGGCTGTGCGTTTTTTGCATGAACTAAGAGTTGAGAAAAAACAACTAACGGGACCTTGTCAATTTACTATTGATGAATTAAAAAAAGAGATCGAGGAAGCAGAAGAAGATGTTAGAAGAGGAAAAACTCACTCTATTGAAGAACTTCGAAACAGACATCTGTTATGTTAGTGGAATGGACAGACAAAGCGATTACACATCTGGAAAAATTGTATGAAAATTGTATCTATTACACTAAAAGTGAACGTGTTGCTTCAAAACTTTATAATAAATTATTAGATGCTTCTGCTATTTTAGAAACTTTTCCTGAATCCGGCAAATTGGAACCTTCTTTAAGTGGCTTATCGACTAAAGACTTTCGCGCTATAGTTGTTGAACACAAATATAAATTGATTTATTTCGTAGCAGACGATAAAGTGCTTATTGTGACGGTTTGGGACTGCAGACGCAATCCGGAGTCCTTAAAAGACTTGAAAGATTAAATTGTAAGATTACATAATATTACAAAAATCTCTGTATCTGTGCTAATGATAGCATTATTTATGACCATTAATACTCTGAGAATATGAAACGAAATATCAGCAGAAATTTATTTGTGTTGGGTTTAGCGCTCTCGCTCTCTTCGTGTGCATCTCGTGAAAAAGATCCGTTACCTTCTTGGAACAATACGGCTATTAAGCAGCAAATACTGGGTTATGTGGCAACGGCACAGAAAGAAATACCGGTAGAAGATAGAATTGCGGTCTTTGATATGGACGGAACTATTGCTTGTGAAACTCCTTTGTGGTTCGAAATGGCTACGGCGGTAGACGGACTCAACAAACAGCTTGCGGCAAACCCGGAGCTAATAAAAAACAAGGAGTACCAATATGCAAAGAAGCTGATGGTGAATCCGGCGGACACTTCGGTGATTAATCACTGGGTAGTGGATGGGGTAAATTATATTGATTCGATGGTGCTTAAAGCGTATGAGGGCATAGATTATGAGACTTCTATTCGGAACTCTACCAACTATCTGGCTACCACAAAGGATCGGAAGTTTAACCTGACTCTGGGTAGTATGTTTTATCAACCGATGCTGGAATTGATTGAGCTTTTGAAAAAGAACAAGTTCGATGTTTATATCGTATCGGGTTCAATGTCCGGAGTGATGTGGAGCATCTGTCCGCAAACGATTGGTTTGGACCGGGAACATCTGATTGGCACAAGGCAGGAGTTAGTTCCTGTTTATAAAGAGGGTAAAACGCTGTTTATGATTCAGAAGGCTATCTTTACACCCAAGAATGATGGCAATGGCAAAAGTCTGAACATTTATGACCGGATAGGGAAGATACCTGTTCTTGCTTTTGGAAATACAACAGGCGATTTCGGGATGTTTCATCTGGCCTCGACCAGTAAGTATCCGCACCTGGCATTGATGCTTAACCACGATGATGAGGTACGCGAATATGCTTATCTGCCCTATCATGGGGTAGCTGTATCGGGATGGCAGGATTCGCTTAGAATAAACCATTGGGTACAGGTGGATATGAGTAATAACTTTAAAACGGTATTTTAAAGAAAGAATATAATTACTTTAAGAGAAGTCCGTTTTTACGTATTACGAACATAGCGCCGTTATTATTGCCCGTAAGGGAACCGCGATCGGTGCCGTAGGAGGCGGTGAAGTGCCATCCTTTGAGTTTTAAGGGGCTATAGGTTATTTCGGCCAGGCTATAGGTTTGCTTGAACTCTTTGATAGGAATATCGTATGTGCCCCAGTTGCGGGTGAGCGTTAGCAGCAGGCGGTAGCTGAGCTCGGAGGTGGGAGAACCTGAAAGGCCGAAATGGTTGGACAGGACTCTGTTGTTATAAAAATAAAGATTACCATTGGTGTTATAAATGGGGGAGGTGAGTAACGGGCTGCCCAAGCCCATGCCCCAGTGTTGCCATCCGGTGTAAATGCTGTGGTTATAGTAGTTATCGCGCACGCTGACCTGATGACGGGTGGGATCGTTAGGATCGGGGCCGGTCTGGTCTTTGCTGCCCATGCCTTCGTAAAGAATCTGACCAACTACGGGGTTTTGGGGCAGGGTGACTTCAAGTCCTATAAGGCCGTCTCGCCAGGGATAGCCGAAAGCAAGCATGGAATGGTCTTCGAAGTAGTGTTCGTAATAGGCACGAAACTTCCAGTCTCCGGGGTGATAGGCCAGAGAGGCATGCCAACTGCCTACGATGTTTCCTTCGATATTGAGCTGATCGCTCACGGGGGAGTCACTGCCTCCGGCCAAAGGGATGATGATCTTTAAATAATCTTTGAACTTAGACGGGAGGCGGGTGAGGTTACCGTTAACGTATTGCTTGCCGCCAAACTCTGTCTCCATCTGCAACCCTGCCTGAAAATTGACGGGGAATTGTTGCTCATTGCCGACCTTAAAGTAAAAGGCTTTGGAGTGATACAACACATCTTCGGTGCGTTTGGCATTGGGGGTGGAGAAATCTTTCTGCCACTTACCGTCGGTGAAACGTCCGTAAGCAATGTGTCCGCGGAAAGAAAGCCATCCGTTGGTATGGGGAACGGCGAGGTAATCGGCCAGGCCGATCCATAACTGAGGAATGGGGCGGGCATTGCCGGACAGGGTGAGGGCACCACTAGACAAGGTGGGGTTAACAAATTCCGGTACGAGGTTTTTACTACCCAGACTGAAAGTGATGCTACGGTACTTGAGGTCGACGTAGGCTTGTTGCACAATGAATGAGGAGGTGAAATTATAAGCACCCGCCAGTTGAAGCCCGAAGGCATAGCTAAAGCGTTTATCCGTATCTATATCCATGGGGCGAAAGATGCCTGCGGTAAAGTATCCGTTGTCTTTGCTGATGGAGCTGAGCCCTTGTTTATTGGCGGAAAGCCACAAAGGGGCATGTGTGCCGGAAGAAAAAGTAGTACCGCTTTCGAGTGTATAGGTCAGGCCTTTGGCCACTTGTGCACGGATGCTCAAAGAAGAGACGAGCGCTGCTAGAAGCAGCACAGTTAAGGCAGGTTTAGTCATTTCTGTTTCGTTGATATTAAAAAACAATTGCTTTGTCGTTTCTGATTACAAAAGTAAGTAAAATAAAAACTTTTTTTGTAGATTCAGTTTTTATTTAACAGTTTTTGCATTAGGCATAAGTATATATTTAGTCGCTTTATTAATGCAATTGCATAATTTGATGGAATAGAATTGCATAAATGAATTATTATTTATTCTTTTGTGAACACAGACCTAAATAGAATGTAATGTAGTGGGAAAGATGAAGGTAATATGGCATTTGAGAATACAGCATGAATTTTTTAAAAATAATACATGCCGGGGAATCGAAATAAATATTTTACCCGAAACAGTTGTACTACTTAACAGAAAAGGATGGATTATACGCCCCATAGGCTGGGGAGAATGGGATCTGATTACATTTAGCGGAATGGAGCCGGATGAAAAAGATACCATTAGCCTGGAGATAACGGTAGCAGATTCTTTTTTGAATTGCATAACGGATTGGCAGGATTGTAAACCGGAATGTAGTTATTCACTGGAATTAAACGGCAGGGAAGAGACGATTCTGTTTCCACCGATAATGGCGAATAACAACATTAAGAAGGTTAGGCCGGGTATCATTTGCCGGATCAACTTCACGCCGGGAAAGCAAAGTTCCTATGCCGAAGAGTTGTATAATGATATACTGCTTAGGGCTTCTAAGCTGTACTGGGAGTATATCTTTCTGTTCAGAAACGGAAAGACGGAAAGAAATCTGCTACTGGTAGACACCACACAACATATATTGTTTGGCAAAATAGAAACAACCACCTTTCTGGGAAAAACAGCGTTAAGTTGCAGATCGGTGGAGAAAATACCTTTAAGGGAAGAACCCATAAGCCAACTGTGCCTGCAGGAGATTTGTACATCAGGTAAAAAGGAACTCTTCAACCGCTTGCCTCTACCCGAACCGGGGATATTTGTAGATGCCTGCGAGGATACCATCAAGCAAATTATATACATATAAACTCAATCTTTAAGACGCAGTAATGATAGATTTTAGTCAATTCCCTTCGCCTTGTTATATCATGGAAGAAGAGTTGCTGAGAAAGAACCTCAGCCTTATAAAAAGTGTAAAAGACAAAACAGGAATAGAGATTATTCTCGCTTTCAAATCATTCGCCATGTGGCGTTCGTTTCCCATCTTCAGGGAATATATAGATCATTGTACGGCTAGCTCGGTATACGAAGCACGACTGGCATTCGAGGAGTTTGGCAGTAAGGCGCATACGTACTCTCCGGCTTATACGGAACAGGATTTTCCGGAGATTATGCGGTGCAGCAGTCACATTACATTTAACTCGTTAGCACAGTTTCGTCGTTTTTATCCGATGACGGAAGGGAAGGAGATTTCTTGCGGGATACGTATTAATCCGGAGTATTCGACGGTGGAAACGGAGCTTTACAATCCGTGCGCACCGGGCACACGTTTCGGCATTACGGCGGATCTGCTACCGGAGGTGTTGCCGCAAGGAGTAAAGGGCTTTCACTGCCACACGCTTTGTGAGTCTTCCTCTTATGAGTTGGAGGAGACTTTAATGCATCTGGAAGCGAAGTTCGCAGGGTGGTTTTCGCAAATAGAATGGCTGAACTTAGGGGGCGGACATTTAATGACCCGGAAGGATTACAATACAGAACATTTGATGACGTTGCTGCGTGGCCTGAAAAGCCGCTATCCGCACTTGCGAATTATTATGGAACTGGGATCGGCCTTTACGTGGCAAACAGGAGTGTTAGCCGCAGAGGTGGTGGATATGGTGGAGAGCCGGGGAATAAAAACAGCCATACTGAATGTAAGCTTTACCAGCCACATGCCCGACTGTCTGGAGATGCCTTATCAGCCGGAGGTACAGGGAGCCAAAACAGGAAATGACGGAGGAAAGTTCGTTTATCGACTGGGGGGTAACTCGTGCTTAAGCGGTGACTACATGGGCGACTGGAGTTTTGACCACGAACCGGAAATAGGAGAGCGCATCGTGTTTGAGGACATGATTCACTATACGATGGTAAAGACGAACATGTTTAACGGAATTCATCATCCGGCTATTGCTTTATGGACGAAAGAAAAGAAAGCGGAAATCTACAAACAGTTTACGTACGAGGATTATCGGAATAGAATGAGTTGAATTAAAAAAACAAGTGGATTATTTGCAGATTTACGCAAAATATCTACCTTTGCATCCGCAATCGCGAAAGTAGCTCAGTTGGTAGAGCATAACCTTGCCAAGGTTAGGGTCGCGGGTCCGAGTCCCGTCTTTCGCTCAGAGAACAGTTTCTATCTCCTTGCCCAGGTGGCGGAATGGTAGACGCGCTAGTTTCAGGTACTAGTGTTAGCAATGACGTGCAAGTTCGAGTCTTGTTCTGGGCACTAAGGTGAAGAGGCTGTTTGATTGATTTGAGGTATTGGAGGGATGGCGGAATTGGTAGACGCGCTACTTTGAGGGGGTAGTGACAGTTATGTCGTGTGAGTTCGAGTCTCATTCTCTTCACTAATATCACAATATCACAGAGAGTATGATTGCGAAAGTAGCTCAGTTGGTAGAGCATAACCTTGCCAAGGTTAGGGTCGCGGGTCCGAGTCCCGTCTTTCGCTCAAAAAGATAAAAGCTTGTTCTTCGATGAACAGGCTTTTTTTATATCTTCCGGATAATCATCAGGGAGAAGTAAGGAAATTCTTTTTCTACCAATTCATCGGCGTTTAGGGTATAATATTCTTTCTCCGTACCTACGTTTTCAAAGTAATGGTAAGCGTAATAGGAACTACGGGAGATGAGTTGATGCACTGCTTGCGTGCATTGCGAGAGTTTCATGATAACAAGCACAAATCCTTCTTTGAGATAATCGTCCAATTCATCGGCACTTACATTGCCGGGAAGTACCATGAGCTTTTCTTCCTGACTGACAATGTGCATGCCTGCCAACGCACCCGATGCGATGAATGCGGGGATACCGGCTATCTGCTCTACGGGAACGGCATTTGCTTGTAGCTTTTCGTATACATAATGGATGGAGGAGTAAAATCCGGCATCGCCTTCGGCTACAATAACGACTTGCCTGCCTTGCCGATAGAGGTTGATGGCATCGGCATAAACGGAATCATAGGCCAGAAAAGCCTGCGAACGGTCTTTGCTCATGGGGAGCAGAAAAGGGAAGATATGATCGACCGATATGCCCAGGGATTTTACAATATCGGAAGAGCGGGACAGTTGCTTTCCGCTACGGGTTATAGTGGCGGGACAAAAAACACAATCGGCTGCCTGCAGGGCTTTGAGGCCTTTAAGGGTAATAAGTTCGGGGTCTCCGGGACCCAGGGAAACAAACAGGATAGGGGTATGCATAATGGTTGTTCTTAACGCTTTTTTAAAGGTGCAAAAGTGCTTAAAATATCGGTAGTAAACAAGAATAATTGAGTATCTTTGTTCACTATAAAATAAGTGATAGATAGATTTACCGAATATGAAAGAAACTCTTCTGGGTTGTTGCCTGATTACTTGCCTGATTTGTACAAGTTGCCATTCGAAATCAAAAAATAACGGAGACTCAACGTCAGCTCAAACGGAAATGGGTGCAGATACGCTGAGTACGCACATCGTGCCGAAATATGCCAAAGGATTCAGGGTGACTTATACGGGCAATTACTGCCTGCTGGATGTGCGGGACCCTCAGAAGAAGGGGAGCCGCGCTTATCATTTTGCGTTGGTGCCGAGAGGTACGAAGCCGTCGGGCATTCCGGCGGACTATACGGTGATTGAAACACCGGTGCGACGGGTGATTTGCATGACGTCTCTGCAACTGTCTAACTTCATAAAGCTGGATGCGCTGAAGTTTGTGGTGGGTATAACGAGCTCCAGGCATTTATTCAATAAAGAGATGAACGGGCGTTTGAAGAGTGGAATGACTCAAAAGATAGGTATAGAGGGGAACTTCGATAATGAGGTGATTATGGGGGTGAATCCGGATGTGATCTTTATATCGCCGTTTAAGCGGGGAGGATATGATGCTATGCGCGAAGTGGGCATTCCGTTGGTACCGCACCTGGGTTACAAGGAGATGACTCCGCTGGGACAGGCGGAATGGATAAAGTTCATTGCTTTGTTTACGGGACTGGAAGCGGAGGCCAACCGGAAATTTATGACCATTGAGAAACGATATAACCAACTGAAAGAGTTGACGGACAAAGTAAAAAAGCGTCCGGTGGTATTTAGCGGTGAGTTGCGCGGGGGTAACTGGTATGCAGTGGGTGGAAAGAGTTTTCTGGCTCAACTGTTTCGGGATGCGGGGGCCGACTACTTTTTAAAAGATGATCCGAGATCGGGTGGAGTAATGCTTGATTTTGAAACGGTATACAGTCAGGCGGAGAATGCGGACTATTGGCGTATTGTGAATAGTTTCGACGGAACATATTCTTACGAAGCACTAAAGACAGAGGATGTGCGTTATGCCGATTTCAGGGCGTTTCGTGAGAAGAAGGTGATTTATTGCAACATGCAGCAAAGACCGTTCTATGAGAGTATGCCTACCGAACCTGAAGTTGTTCTGGCGGATCTGATAAAAGTGTTTCACCCCGACTTGCTGACAGGACACACACCTACGTATTATGAATTACTAAAATAAGAGTGAATGAAACGACATACTGCACTTCTTATGTCGCTTATCGTGGCATCTATATTCTTATTCTTCTTACTAAATCTGTTACTTGGTTCGGTGGATATTCCGCTTGATTCCATTACAAGGATTTTGTTCGGGGGGAAGCAGGAACCGATTATCTGGCAGAACATTGTGTTGAAATCGCGGGTACCACAGGCACTCACGGCACTGGTTGCAGGAGCGGGCTTATCAATTAGCGGATTGCAGATGCAGACGGTATTTCGTAATCCGTTGGCGGGGCCTTCGGTATTGGGTATCAGTGCGGGAGCCAGTATGGGAGTAGCATTTGTGGTATTGTTCTCGGGTTGTTTGGGAGGAGTGGCTCTTAGCAGTCTGGGATATTTCGGTGAGGTAGCTCTTTCACTGGCTGCCATAATAGGGGCTCTTTCTGTGATGGCGTTGATTGTATATGTATCGCAAAAGGTGAAAGGGAATGTAACGTTGCTGATTATCGGTGTGATGATAGGGTATGTGGCAAGTGCTATTATCGGGGTGTTGAAGTACTTTAGCGTGGAAGAGGATATAAGGGCGTACGTGATCTGGGGGCTGGGGAGCTTTGCACGTGTATCGGGTGATCAGATGATTTTGTTTGTTTGCATCATGGTGGTGCTTATTCCTCTCTCTTTTTTGTTGATAAAGACACTAAACCTGATGTTGCTGGGAGAGGGTTATGCCCGTAACCTGGGATTGAACATTAAACGGGCACGGGTATTGGTCATTACCTGTTCGGGCGTTTTGGTTGCCATCGTAACGGCTTACTGCGGACCGATTATGTTTCTGGGGCTGGCGGTTCCTCATCTTTCGCGGGCTATTTTCCATACTTCCGATCACCGTATTCTTATGCCTGCCGTGCTTCTGGTAGGAGCTTCGCTGGCACTGGTATGCAATCTGATAGCACGTATGCCGGGGTTTGAAGGGGCATTGCCCATCAATTCGGTAACAGCTCTGGTAGGAGCACCGATAGTGGCTTCGGTATTGTTCAGGAAAAGAAAAAATGAATTGAACGAATAAATGAAACTAAAGAACGAAACAATACGTATAGCTTCTCTCTCCATTGGTTATGTGGAGAAAAGTAGCACCAAAGTGGTGGCTACGGATATTGATGCGGGCATTAATAGTGGCGAACTGACTTGCTTACTCGGTGCCAACGGAGTGGGAAAATCGACGTTGCTACGCACATTATCGGCTTTTCAACCTAAACTGAGCGGACAGATTCTGATTGAGGGAAAGGATATTACCGACTATACGGACAGTGAGTTATCGACCGTGATTAGTGTGGTGCTGACGGATAAATGCAGTGTGCGCAACATGACGGTAGAAGAGTTGGTGGGTTTGGGAAGGAGTCCGTATACGGGTTTCTGGGGCAAGCTGAGTAAGGAGGATAAGGAAGTAGTGAAGCGTTCGGTGGCCATGGTGAAAGTGGAAGAGCTGATACACAGGATGGTACACACACTGAGTGACGGCGAGCGACAGAAGGTGATGATTGCCAAAGCACTGGCACAAGAGACTCCGATTATTTTTCTCGATGAACCGACGGCTTTTCTTGATTTTCCGAGTAAAGTGGAAATGATGCAACTGTTACACCACCTGAGCAGGCAAACGGGTAAAACAATTTTTCTCTCTACACACGACTTGGAACTGGCGTTGCAAGTGGCGGATAAGATTTGGTTGATGGATAAAACAAACGGGATGGCTATAGGTACTCCGGAAGATTTATCTCTGAACGGGAGTCTGAGCAATTTCTTTGCCCGTAAGGGAATTATGTTTGATCGGGAAACGGGATTGTTTCGGGTAGACAATATGTATACCCATGAGTTGCGACTGGCGGGACACGGACAAAAGTATGCGATGGCCCGAAAGGCATTGCAACGGAACGGCATTTTGGCAAGTAGAACGATTGAATCGGACTTTTTTATAGAAACGGGAGAGTTGAAAGATAGTGTATATGTACTTCATACGCCTAATAATGAAACCGTTACTGTAGATTCCATCGAAGAAATGCTGGAAGTTGTGGAGCGTTTCCTTACCGAACTTCCTCATAAGCAAAACGATAGTCCTGCTGTTATTTAAAGACTTCTCCCCCTTCGGTTAGTAGCACAATAGTCAGTTCTCCATCCGGTAAGAGAGGGGCGGCATGCTTCCGGCAATGTTGTATCAGCAGAGAAAAGAAAGCCGGTTGTTCTTCAGTAGACAGGAGTGTCCACAATTCCCTGGCAAGAGTTATCTTGTCGATGGAATCGATGCTCTGAGCAGTACATCCGGCTTCGCGAGCTACTGATTGCAAAAAGACCTTATTCATCGTCACATTCTTACTATGTGTATCCAGTGCACCTTCTGCGAGTTTCACTGCTTTCCCAATCATAATACCCATCGTGACCTTGCTGATAGAAAGCTCTGCAGCAATTTGAATTGTTTCTCCAATAAAGTTTCCGTAGTGCACAAAAGCTTGTGCAGGCAATTCAGGATAAAGCTTGCAAACAAAACGTTCGCTCTTTGCACCTGAGTTAATAACCAAACGTTCGCTTCCCGTAGCTTTGGCCACTTCAATCTCCTTGCGGATGGAATTAACAAAAGCCTCCAAGGAGAAAGGTTTCACAATGCCTGAGGTACCAATGATAGAGATACCGTTCTCTATTCCTAAACGAGGGTTGAAGGTGCGTTTAGCAATCTCGACTCCGGTAGGAACAGAGATTGTTACCGTAATGGAAGCAAGAGGATACGGTGCTTTGTCTAACAAGCCTATCAGGTTTTCTCTAATCATTGTGCGGGGAGTGAGATTAATAGCCGGTCCGCCAATCTCTAACCCCAACCCGGGAAGAGTAACTCTGCCTACACCTGGGCCACCACAAAGAATGATAGGAGGAATGGTTGCTGTACTACAACTCTTTTCCCAAATAATCGAGACTTCTGCCACAATTTCAATTCCGTTTGTCACATCGGGATCATCTCCGGCATCCTTAATGACTATGGCTTTGGCGGAAGAGTCGGAGAGAAGCGTGCTCTCCTTCACACACAACGAAATATGCTCTCCGTCGGGTAAGATAATTGTACTCTGCTGCTGTTCCTGTTCGGTGAATAGGTGATTTAGTGCGGCTACAGCGGCTGCCGTAGCACAACTTCCCGTAGTAAATCCGGTTCGTAAAGGAAAGAAACCTGGCAATAGCTGTTCGATGGCTTTCCGCAATCCATGATCTCCATCTACCGGATAAAATCCATCCGGCAACAAAGGGCGTTTAACAACAAATATAGGAATTCCCTTTTCAGCAGCTGCATTCACCTTTTCTGCAAATCCACCCGATTCACCGCTCTCTTTGGTGATAATGGCATCCGGAGAGAGCTTCTCTAATAAAGTTCGTTCCGATTCATCGGGATGATAAAAGCAGAGGTTATCAACAGGAAAGCTCTCATTTTTAGCCAATTGAACGGAAGATTCTCTTTCAAGAATCCTGAACCAGCAGGTATGATTCGTCCAATAACGACGAAGTTTGCCTATTGTCTGTACCCCCGTAAGTGCCAATAGCCGTTGAATGCCTCTTGTTTCTAACTTTAGCAGTGCATCTTCATAGTCCTCACACCACACAAAGTCTTCATCACGGGCAGGATAAATCCGTTCATAGCGTATTACAGGCAGGCTTAGTTCCTCTGCAGCATCTGCAATGTTTTGGTGTAGTTGTACGGCAAACGGATGAGCAGCATCGATTAAAAGATGAATTTTATTTTCTTGGCAGAAACGCAGCATCGCTTCTTTATCCATTTCACCAGACAAACGGGTTCCATGCAAACAGGATACTTCCTGCCATTCACCTCTGGTAGAATAATAATAAGGCTGTCCGGCTTCATCAACTACCCGTACGGCAGCTTTTCCTTCAGTGGTTCCTCCAAGAATTAAAATCATAATTTGCTCTTTCTGTTTATTAATCTCTATGTTTTATCTTCTCTGTTCAATGGCTAGTTATTTATATTCTAATTGAGCAAAATTAGTCTTTTTCTTTTTGATCTTCTTCCGAGCGACGGAACAAATGAGTAAACTTAGATGAATATAGATGAGACAGTCCCTTTCGGTTACCAATGGCATCACCCACCACAATCATGGTGGTAAGCGTCAGGTTATTCTCTTTCACAATACGGGCTAAATCCTTCAATTCTCCCCGATAGATACGCTCCTCTTTCCACGTCAGTCGATAGCAGGCAGCCACAGGTGTTGTGGGAGGATAGTGTTCTAGCAATTCTTTCTCTACCTGATCTACCACTCCGGCACTTAGATAAATGCACATGGTGCTCTGTGAACGAGCCAGTAGATGAAGTTTCTCTTTCTCCGGCATCGGTGTGCGACCTTCACCACGGGTAAGGATAATGGTTTGTACCTTCTCGGGAATGGTGAATTGTGACTGCAAAGCAGCTGCGGCAGCTTGAAAAGAGGAGATGCCCGGAGTGATATGATAGCTCATGCCGTACTTGTCGAAAAAGACCATCTGCTCTTGTATGGCACCATAAATACAGGGATCTCCCGTATGCAAGCGAACGACAAAAAGTCCTTTATCATAAAAGGTTTTCATGATGGCAAACTGTTCTTCGAGAGTCATGGAGGCTGAACTGCGTACCGTAGCACCTTCTTTGGCACAAAGAGTCAACTCACGGGGTACCAAACTGCCGGCGTATAAGATAAGGTCTGCTTCTTGAAGCATTCTGCGCCCTCTGACGGATACCAGCTCGGGGTCACCCGGGCCGGCGCCCACAATCTCAATATGCCCACCGCGAACAACCTCTCGCTGCATGGCCAGAGCAAAGGTGAAATCATTGCCCTGCGTAAGCAGTCCTTTCTGCTTTTCAATGAGCAACGGACCGTTTTGAGCACTTTTCAAAGCGGTAGATTCTGCTACTCCATAGACTCCTGTCACTTCAAAGACTTTCTCCGATGGATGGGGTACTTCTATCTCTTTGAGCTCCTCGACGGTATAGATATGAAGGGTGCTTGCGGAAAATGCTTGTTGCAAGGTTCCCAATAAAGCTTCATCTTTCTTTAGTTCAATGGTGGCAACGGAAGCTATCGAAAGCGGAGAGAGCTGTTGCTTCTCCAACTCCTGGAGGATATAGGTGCTGATTCCATCGGGCAGACAATCTTTGCGACAACCCACACCAAGATGCAACACACGGGGATGGTAGTGCAATAATGGTATGGTAGCGTTGAGCGTACAAGGAGTAACGGCTATGAGCAGCTTATAATTTGCTTGGACAACGTCATCGAGGTGATAGAAGATGTGTACGTTTGGCGGACAAGTACGTTCCAGGTATTGTGTTCCGGCATCTTTGATGTGAAGCAGGAGCGCTACCGGTTCTTCATTGACAAAAGTAGCAATCAGGTGGTTCATGCTATCACCCTGTTGAGTGGCAACCCAGTTATATTTGCTTCCCAATGTATCCAGCGCCCATTTGCCGGTATTATCGCTTTGTGTGGTAACAACAGCTTTTGCGCCCAATACATTGGCTATGTGCTGCGTTAACTCATTGGCACCACCTACGTGGCCGGAGAGCACGGAGATAACCGATTGGCCGGTACTGTCTACGTTGACCACAGCAGGGTCGGTATGTTTATCTTTCAGATAAGGAGCAATGCTACGTACGCAAATGCCCATGGCACCTATGAAAACAAAGGCATCAAAATGATGAAACCCGGTGCCGATAAACTCTGCCACATTGCCTATCTTGCAACAATTGTCGGTTTCTGTAGTGGAATAAATAGTGCTGTCGGTGATTTCACGATTGATGACCTCTGCCACGGCAAAACCACTTCTGGAGATTAGTATAATAGCTGTTTTCATATTCGTTCTATATTGTTGGTCGTTGAAGAGTACAGGTAGCACTCATAATGGTTATCGGATTATAGTCGTCAATAGAGACCCGCATCGGTTTGTTCAATCGTAACCTCTGATTGCTTTCCACTCCCTCCAGAAAAAGTGTCCGGCTCTGTTCGGAAACAGAATTGAACACGATGATTCCTCCCGGAGATAGTACCTCAGTTACTTTCGTTATCATTTCTTTCAGTTTTCCTCCGTGTCCACCGATAAAAACGGCATCAGGAAGAGGCAGTGAGGACAAGTCTGCTTGCAGAAAATCGCCTATCACAGTAGTAATGCCCGGGGCTCCTAATAAATGGGCATTATCCCTCATTAACTGTTTACCTTCTCCGCGAATCTCAAAAGCCGTGACTTTGAGGTGAGGAAATTGTAATTTAGCTTCTATGGAGACAGAGCCCGTACAGAAACCAATGTCCCAAAAAGAAGTTCGTGCTTGCAAACCTAAAGCACTCAAGGTCAGCAGTCGGATAGGGGCTTTGGTAATCATCTTCTCGCGCCCGTTGAGCAATTGGAAACCTTCGTCTGGAATGCCAAAGTAAGCGGAACGTCCTTTCTGTTGCGACATTTGTTCCGTAGCAACCTTATCCGTTGAAACGGAGGACAAATGCGTACTTCTTTTATTTACCAATATCAGGTTATTGGGATGTTCAAAAGTACTCGTTGTGGCCTCTTCAAGAGTCAACGTACGAATGCGTTGCTTCTCTTCATTTCCCAAATGCTCGCCCACATGCATCACATAGTCAGTATATTGATAGGCTAACATACGCTCAGCAATAGCGCCAGGAGTATGCTCCCGATCGGTTAACACTCCCATCTTTGCCGCACATTCAATCAATGCCCGGTCAAATTCATGCCAAGGACGTCCCGTCAGCGAAATAATACGCATATCCTCATACGGCAACAACAGCTCGTGAGCCAGTGTTTGCAAAGAGTTAAAGGCAGGATAGAGTTTCACAGAAGCCTCCGGCAAGCGCTTTATAATCGTATTGGCAAAACCAAAGAACAGAGGGTCACCGGAAGCAAAGACAATTACCTCCGAATGGTTGGTGTATTGGGCAAACACAGCATCTAGGGGTGCCGTGATATTAATCCACTGACAAGAAGCAGGCAATAGCTCCTGCACAATTTCCCGATGTCGCAGTCCGCCGGAGAAAACACTTCCCCCTTTGATAAGCTGCAACACTTCCGGACGGAAATATTGCTGCCTGCTGTCAGTCAATCCGATAACGATAAACTTCTGTTTCTCCATCTCTATACGTCCCTTCCGGGTCTTAACTGTTCGGCGTCATTGAAACAAAGAATGGCATTGACCAACGTAGCTGCCAGGTTACTGCCTCCTTTTCGTCCCTCTACAATCAGTTTAGGCAACTGAATAAAAGGCTTCACCATGTGTTTCGATTCTTCTACATGTACAAAACCCACGGGCGCGGCGATAATGCCAGCCGGACATGCTTTCTCTTTACGTACCAGGTCACACAGTTCCATTAGTGCCGTAGGAGCATTGCCGAAAGCAAAGAGAGCATCGGGATGTTCCTCTACCGCCAGACGAATACCTGCCTGTGTGCGGGTAATACCTTTAGAGGCAGCGAGTTCCGCCACTCTTTCGTCATGCAAATAGCATTTGACCTCCACACCCATACGTTGCAAAGCACCCTTACGAATGCCCGATGCAACCATGGTAACGTCTGTAACAATGGTAGTTAGCTTGCCTGTGCTCAATTGTTGATACAATGATTCCACCGCACCTTCGTCTACATAAAGAAGACGCTCCATCTCAAAATCTGCCGTAGTATGTATGGCATGTAGTAATGCCCATTTCTTGCCCAGAGAGACACTTTTATCTTTCAATTCGGACTCAATGGTACGAAAACTACGAATCATAATGTCCTGTCCGATACCGGTTCCTCTTTCCTTCTGTTCTCTGTAATATCCGCGGGGAGTGATAAAAGTGCCCTCCCAATCATAAGATTGCGAATTACCGATAAGAATCACGGTAAACATATCGGCTACATCAGGGTTGAAATCGACCAATGTAGTAAGGGTAATCTGCTGTTCGGGACGCCCTGCCTGCCGAACAATGCCCACAGGCGTTTGCAACGAGCGGCCCTTTTTCAGGAATATTTCTTTCAGACGGTGTAATTGCCAGTAACGTCCCTCACTGCGAGGATTGTAGATAGCAGTTACAAAATCGCCCATGGCAGCAGCAATGATTCTTTTCTCTATCCGTTCCCAGGGCGTCATGAGATCGGAGAGTGAGATAACACAGAAATCGTGTCCCACAGGAGCACCCAGCAAACTGGCGGCTTTCTGAAAAGCACTGATGCCCGGCAAGGAGACTACTTCGACCGGACTTTCCCGTTCGCGCTTCATCTCATAAATCAGCGGTGCCATGCCATAGATGCCTGCATCTCCGGAACTGATAACGCAAACTGTTTTGCCCTCCTCGGCATATTCGAAAGCTTGCTCGGCTCTGGCACGTTCCTTCTTCATACCCGTATCTACGCAAACGGCATCGGCGGATAAATGAGACTTGATAAACTGAAAATAATATTTATAGCCCACCACTACATCTGCCTGATGCACTGCATTGAGTACCGCTTGTGTGATGTCGGCCTCGCTTCCGGGACCTATGCCCGCTACTATGATTTTTCCTTTATTCATTTTATTAATCAAAAGGTTACTTTGCAAAGATAACTATTCTGGAGATATCAGGCTTTTAATTGGTTGCCTTTACGAACAATATATCGGATACCCAGTACCACACCGCTTAGCGACACAATGGCCCCGCCGATCAAAAGAGTCCACATAACGAAAATCCAGACCAATGGATGATTAACCAACCATTTTATCTTTAGACTATGCATACCCTGATAGAGCCAGAAACTCCAGCGCGAATGAGTATTTACATAACGATATTCTCCCGTTGCCGGATTGATATAATAACAACCTGCATCTGCATCGTTTACAGTAATTTTATATACAGGCAAAGGCAGATGCCCCGAACGGGCTATGTAATAAGCATCGTATTGGTGAAGTAATTCGATCTCTTTCCGAACTGTGCTGCCCTGAATGGCATTGACGGCCTGAAGCACAGTTGCCGGTGATAACTGCAATGTTCGTACCGTATCGGCAGAAGCATCCAGCGTGATTTTCTTTTTACCGGTTTGGATGTGATAAAGGGGAATATCCCTGAAATTATCCCATTCAATGGATTTCACCTTACCTGAATAGGCTTTTATAACCTCCCGGTAATCGAGCGGATAGTTTTCCGGAGATATTTTACCTGAAGCCATTACTTTGTCGATGGGATATTCTTTATGGGTCTTACCAACCCATTGGGGGGTATCAACAACGGACATCATTCCGCTAAAAATCCAGGTGAGCACAAAGATGCCGAAAAGCATTCCCGTGACGTGATGCCACCAGTACCATTTCTTCTTATAAGGCGATGAAAACGTTCTTTTCCGCTTGTATCGCTGTACATAAGCATCTATGCCTACGTATATGCCCGAAATAGTCATCAGAATACCGGGAATGGCCAGACAGATAACGGAGAGAGTCCATAAGTCTTTATCCTGTCGTAATGACGTGAAATAGACCCAATGCGGAATGGCACCCAACCAAGCCCAAAAGCGCTGTCCATAAGATGTAAATTGCAATACTTCCGCACTTTTGGAAGAAATATAAAGCTGGTGTTTTTCTTTATCTTTGAAATAGAATTTATAGATAGGAAATTCTTTTTTCAGCTGACCGAAAGGAATCCATTGATCGAGTTTACGCAGGGTATCAATCCGGGCAACGGGAGCTTTGCACCAGGCAAAAGCCACAGCCGCTATGCGTTTTCCATCAATTACGGGAATCTGCTGTACAGAGTCTGCCGGAAGATCATATTTTTGCTTACCGCACTGAATATGAAACAGGGTTTGTCCCAAATAGCGATCTACGCTAATGTGATCTATCTTGGCGCCGCCAGGAATACGCTTAACGACGCGGGCTATATCCGGCAGTGCCCGATCGGAAATAAATTCCAGTCTATCGGCCTTTTCTTTTCGGTTGGCACTGGGAAAGGTGTGATAGATAAGCACAAGTCCGGTAAGAAACCACATCAGAAACAGAATACTGAGCAAGGTGCCCAGTACTCTGTGAGTGGAATACATGAATCTTGAAAAAAAACTAGTCTTTTTCTGCAGCATAACGCTTCTTTTTATCCATGATATTAATCATTTTGTGCGTCAACATATAGCGTACATGTTCCATAAATAGCTGCTGAATCTCGGGTATCTCACCCAAACCCTGCATCCTTACGGAAACTTGCAATCCTACTTTTTCAAGCGCTTGTTTCCAGCCGACGGCAATGTCGTTGTTGGCATGGTTACCGGCCACGAACATGAAAGGAATTAATGTGACTTGTTTCTCTCCGTTGTGTTTAAGTTGTTCCAGCATATCGTCGAAAGACGGATAACCTTCTATGGTTCCTACATAAAAGTTTTTGTACCCCTCGGATTTCAACATGTAATCAATCATGGTATAAGAGGATGTGCTGGGTGTATACGTGCCGTGACCTACCAAAACAGCCGCACCCTCGCGGGGTTTGTACTGTGCCAGAATAGCAGCTACCTTGCGATAATCGCTTACGGTATAGAGCAACGGATTGCCTATGCGAATATCTTTAAAAAGATGTTCGGCACCGGCAACCTCGGTACGCAGAGATTCCATTTCAATGCCTTCAATGATGTTGGTAGACTGCACAACAACGTGCGTATAGCCTTCTTTATGAAGTTGATTAAGTGCTTCGGTAGGAGTAAGTTTGATTTCTCCGCGTACTTTCATACGCCTCATGACAATTCGTGAAGTCCATGCCTCACGAACCGTTAGTGCTGGAAAAGCGGCAGCCATCTTTTGATTAATGGCGTCAATGGTTAAGGCACGTGTGTTATCGTACGTTGTGCCGAAATGTACCATCAAAAGAGCTGCTTTATCGCCGGGTTTCATTGTTGTCATCATATCCGATTCCATGAAATTATCACCTTCGTGTGCATAGCTGAGTGTGCCCAGCAAAAGTGTGATGCAAAAAAGAATTGTTCGTGTCATTATTGTTTGAATTTTAATAAGAGACTAACGTATACGGTCCTTCCCGGGGTGAGCGTTGCATAGTTCACACCATAAGGACGGTCATCTTTATAATCAAAGATATTATTGACACCGAAGCCCGGTTCAACAATAAAAGACTTGCCACAATCAAACGTGTGACGGGTATTCAGGTTCCACAAACCAAAGCCGGGAGCAGATTCGTCCACACCGCTCGATTGTTGGAAACGTTTGCTTTGCATGCGTCCGTTCAGATTGAGGTTTAATTGGTAATTATTCCAAGTGTGCACCCAATTACCGATTACACTTGCCGTGTGGCGGATACTGCGCTCTATATTCGCCCAATTACCTTCCTGATCTTTTCCACGGGCATAGGCAAAAGAATAGCCGCCTCCCAATGTAAAACCATATCCCAGATAAGCACTCAGGTTCGCATCGACTCCTTTGACCAAGGCTCTATCAAGGTTCCGGTACTGCTTGTATGTTTTCATTTTATCGGTTGCCTGTTTACCGAACGCAGCAGTTGCTTCATTAATAATCGCTTGCCTTTCTTCATCGCTCATGGCAGACAATAGCAAGCTTTCGCCGTTTATCATATCATCAATGGAGTTAATGTATGCGGTAACAGATGCAGTAAAACAGTTACTTACGTATTCTGCATTCAGTGATCCGTAGTTACTTTTCTCCGCCTTCAAATCGGAACTTCCTGCAGTAAGGGTAGTAGACTTCAGCATGTAATAGTAAAGCTCGTCAAGGCCCGGCGCACGAAAGCCACCAGAATATGAGGCACGAAAATTAAAATGACTGAGTTTATACATTAGTGAAGCTTTCGGCGCAAAGTTGTTACCCGCCGTTTCGTGATGAATGTAGCGTATACCCACAATGGCCTGCAAATCTTTCAACAAGTTAATTTCTTCCTGCGCATAAAAAGCCCCCGTATATACGTTCTTGTCTACTGAAGCATCAGGGCGATTGAGTGCCTCGTTAACGTACTCCAGCCCCAATACGCTTTTAAAATAATCGGAATGTTTAAATACTCCTTTCAGATTGACATTGTAATAGTGTTGTCTCTTTATCATATTTTTATCACCAGGCTCGTAATTTCCGCTTTCTACAAGGTACTTGTAATCCGTTTCATAATTATCGTTGGCCACATCAAAATTCAGGTAAGAGGAATTGCCGAGAAGGTATTTGGCACCCACTCCCAGATTGTAAGAGTCATAAGCCAGATTATAATCATATCCGGCTACAGGACGATCGGTAAGGCGATTATAATATCCTGCTTCGGTGTACAGAGATAGTTTAGTCGTAGGATCGAACGTAAATTTCTGGTTCACAATGTTGGCATTAAAAGCAGAAGTATTTGATTTAGCAGTCGGTTCGCCATCTTCATCAAGTGAATTCTGCTGCCAGCCATGCGCCTGCTGATGCCTGTATGAAGTATAAGAACCGAATTTCTTTGTAGTGACATCGGCACTGACGCCTTGTGTGAACTGTCCATACTCTTCAAAGCGGGTATCGGAAGTAACAGTGAGCAGATTCTTAGGATTATCCGTAATGATGTTAATAACTCCGGCAATAGCATCGGAACCGTAGAGAGCAGAGCCTGCACCTTTCAGTACTTCAATGCGTTTAATATTGTTCATGTCAATGCGGGATAGATCAATGTTGTTTGAGGTATCTCCGGTAAGCTTCTTTCCGTTGATGAGAATGAGTACATACTTATTACTAAGCCCATTCATCATCAGATAAGATCCCATGGCATTGCTGGAAAAAGACAAAGACGGTTGCAACATGGTCATCGCACTCTGAAAATCGGTCACCCCGGCCTTCTTTATATCAGTAGCACTGATGACCTCGATAGGTACAGGCGTTTCCTTTAGTTTGTGATGCGTTCCGGTTCCGGTTATCACTACCTGATCGAGATTAATGTACGAACTTGGTAGCTTAATGAGCATGTTTGTTTTACTTCCCGCCACTTTTTGTGTAACGGCGGTATAATTCAGACAACTGGCTCGCAATACATATTTTCCCTCTTTTACGTCTTTCAGAAGAAATTCTCCCTTGCTGTTTGTTGCACAGCCCATAGTAGTTTGTTCAAGGCGCACGCTGGCACCACTTACGGGCTTTCCCGTTTCGGCATTAATGACCCTTCCGCTCAGCGTAATCTGCGCAAGCGAATTCATTACGACACAACCCCCTAGCAGGATTGTTAGTAAGCATCTTTTTTTCATTGATGTGTTTTAAAGA
This sequence comes from uncultured Bacteroides sp., assembly GCF_963677715.1. Classification (NCBI taxonomy): domain Bacteria; kingdom Pseudomonadati; phylum Bacteroidota; class Bacteroidia; order Bacteroidales; family Bacteroidaceae; genus Bacteroides; species uncultured Bacteroides sp. Next base: position 205,643 of record NZ_OY782495.1, on the reverse strand, counting down.
AGTTAATAAATAGCATTCCTGACCCCGGGAGTACTTTATTAATTTTAGTTTGCCTGGCAGGTTTCCTGACTATTCCCTTTGAAAAGCAACCTTCCCGTTTCACTAAGAAACAGTGGCTTTTAAGAAAGCTTTTCTATATCCAACCCTCGAGTGAGAGCATCGGGCTTTACAGTAGCGGGCACTGTTCCGGATTCGCACCGGATTCCCTTTTATGCAACGAACAGAATATTCATTGCATCACCAAAGCAGCGGCAAAGTTATATATTTATTTTATATTTGCATTCTCTTTATTCATTTAAGTAGAAATATGAAATCACAGATGCTCATCGGAGCCGCTTCTTCGGGAAGCGGGAAAACAACTTTTACGCTGGGACTGCTCCATGTATTGAAAAAACGCGGATGCCGTGTGCAGCCCTTTAAATGCGGGCCCGATTATATAGATACACAATACCACACTATGGTGGCCGGCTGTGCTTCGGTAAACCTTGATACATGGCTTGCTTCGGAGGATCATGTAAAACAACTTTATGCCCGTTACGGAGCAGAGGCTGATGTATGTGTTACAGAAGGGGTAATGGGATTGTTTGATGGTTACGACGGTATGCATGGCAGTAGTGCCGAGATAGCCTGCTTACTACACATTCCTGTGATATTAGTGCTTAATGCACGCTCTATGGCTTACTCCGCAGCTCCTATCTTATACGGATATAAACATTTCAATCCGGCTGTGCACATAGCGGGAGTTGTTTTTAATCAGGTAGCCGGAGAATCACATTACAGTTATTTGCAGCAAGCCTGCAAGGACGTGGGCGTGGAATGCCTGGGCTATTTGCCTCGCAGAAGTGCTATAGAGATACCGTCGCGTCATCTGGGACTTACGCTCGATGAGAAGTTTCGTTTTGATGCTTTTACTGACCGTATAGCCACGCTCATCGAAGAGTTTGTTGATGTAGACCGCTTGCTGCAATTGGCTTCTGTGCCGTTAGAAGAAACAAATAGTGCTCAGACAGATCATCTCCGGGCTAATCCGGAAAAAGCTTGTGAAGCAAACATTACTATCGATAAAAATAACGGCGCAGTGTCTGAGAAATCTTCAATGAGAATAGCTGTGGCACGAGATGAAGCATTCAACTTTACCTATTGCGAAAATATCCGTAAATTGGAGGCTTTAGGTGAAATAATCTATTTCAGCCCGATGCGAGACAGCCTGTTGCCCGCTGCTGCCGATTTAGTATATCTTCCCGGCGGTTATCCGGAATTCTTCTTGGAGGAGATAAGCGAAAACGACTCTATGTTATACTCAATAGCATCATACATAAAGGCGGGAGGGAAGTTGCTGGCCGAATGCGGAGGAATGATGTATCTCTGCCATTCCATAATCGGAATAAACGGAGTAGGATATCCCATGGTAGGCGCATTAAAACAGGATGCCACAATGAAGGGCATGAAATTGCACCTGGGATATAGGAAATTAAACTACAACGGGATGGCCCTTCGCGGGCATGAGTTTCATTACTCGCACGTCAATAATTCTTTGCCTTCGGAAACTACCATGTATAATGCAAAAGGAATGGCAACGAATACGGCTTTTATTCGTTATAAAAATGCAATAGCGAGTTATGCACACCTCTACTGGGGTGAACAAAACATTCTCGATTTATGGAAATAATGTTATTTTAAGAAAGATGGGCAAAATATATACTAAGGGTGGCGATAAAGGTCGCACTGGCATCCACGGAGGCGAGCGGGTAGAGAAAGACGATATTCGCATTGAAGCTAACGGCTGCATAGACGAGCTGAATACCGTGATTGGCATTGTGCGTTCGCTATTACCACAAGAACATGAATACCAGGAAACATTGCACAACATTCAGCGTGAACTAATGGTGGTGATGAGCCATGTAGCTACTCCTGCCGCCATTCGCAGTGTTAACCCAAATGCGTTGCAAGAAGACTTAGTTGCTTTTTGTGAATCGGAAATAGACAGACTCACAAACTTGCTTGAGGAAAATGCTTACTTTGTGTTACCCGGTGGAACACCCGCATCTGCCCAATTGCAGTTTGCCCGCACAGTAGCCCGACGTGCCGAACGCAGGCTATGGACACTGCATCGGCAAGACCCTTTGCCCGAAGAAATTCTTCGCTTCATGAACCGTCTTTCAGATCTGCTCTTCGTACTAGCACGATACGAGTTACAACAACAAAACTGGCCCGAAGAACGTTGGCGGGCGTTTGCGTATAAACGGAAAAGTAAAGGGGAGTGATTGAGCTTTACTTAGGCTGACAGGGATTGACAGAGTTTACAAATATGAGTAAGATGTCCTTTATCGGATAATTTTAATTTATTGATAAATAAGTCTTTAAAGGCTAATGTTAGCTCATTTCATCAATACACAAGTCATTTTGCTTTTTTTTCCTTAATTTTGTTGCTTCAAATCAAGATAGAAGCAAATGAAGTCTATAAAGATATTACACCCTATCATGTTTGCCGGCACGGGTAGCGACGTGGGCAAGAGCATTATTGCTGCTGCCTTTTGCCGTATCTTCCGTCAGGACGGTTACCAACCGGCACCGTTCAAAGCACAAAATATGGCATTGAACTCGTATGCTACTCCGGAAGGTTTGGAAATAGGACGAGCACAGGCCGTACAGGCTGAGGCAGCGGGTATAGCCTGCCATACGGACATGAACCCATTGTTACTTAAACCATCATCAGACCATACCTCACAGGTGGTGCTACACGGCAAGCCAATAGGTAACCAGAGTGCTTATGAGTATTTTCGGAAAGAGGGACGAGAAGAACTCCGAAAAGAGGTATGCGGGGCTTTCGACAGATTGGGCACACAATATAATCCTATCGTGATGGAAGGGGCGGGAAGTATCTCGGAAATAAATTTGCGCGATAGCGACCTGGTGAATCTGCCTATGGCTATGCATGCCGGAGCAGATGTGATTCTGGTAGCGGATATTGATCGTGGGGGAGTCTTTGCAAGTGTATATGGTTCTATCATGTTACAAAGTGAGGAGGATCGGAAACTTATCAAAGGAGTTTTAATTAATAAATTTCGGGGAGATATTCGCCTGTTTGAACCGGGAATAAAGATGCTCGAAGAGTTGTGCGGCATTCCTGTGGTTGGAGTGGTGCCGTATTTTAAAGACATACACATAGAAGAAGAAGATTCAGTGGCTTTGCAAACCAAAAACAGACAGGCAGAGCTAGGAAAGGTGAATGTGGCGGTGATATTATTACACCATCTGTCAAACTTCACGGACTTTAATTCACTGGAGCGTGATTCGAGGGTACATCTGTTTTATACCAATAATACGGATGAAATCAGGAAAGCAGACATTATTCTGATTCCGGGTAGTAAAAGTACATTGGCAGATTTGTACGAACTGCGGCGTAATGGAGTAGCACAAGCCATCGTCCGGGCACATCGCGAAGGCATTACGGTAATGGGTATTTGTGGAGGCTATCAGATAATGGGACAGGAGGTCTGTGATCCGGAACATGTGGAAGGTGATATAGAACGCCTTCCGGGATTGGGACTATTGCCTGTATCCACGTACATGCAGGGAGAAAAGGTGACAAGGCAGGTAGAGTTTACATTTAAAGACAATGATATAACCTGCAAAGGGTACGAAATACATATGGGTACTACCGTACCTGTAGACGGTGCCGATTTCAGAACATTGAATATTTTGTCGGACGGACGGGAAGATGGCTGTTATGGGGATGATTCATGTATGGGAACGTACATTCACGGCATACTCGATAACGCTTCGTTTATTGATTTTCTGTTAAAGCCTTTTGCTGCTAAAGCGGAAGAAAGGGCTTTCGACTACACCTCTTTTAAGGAAGAACAGTATGATAAGCTGGCTGCTCACGTGCGCAAGTATGTAAACTTGCCGCTTATTTACCAAATAATGAAGAAGAATGATTAACGGACACGGCGACGATTCATACATTTATGAACGGGAGATTATCAGCAATTTTAGCTCTAACACGTATTACGGCATAGATTTATCAGGATTGAAAGCTTACTTGTCGGAGCGCATGGGAGTTATCTCTTCGTATCCGGAACCGGAACCCCGTTCGTTGGAGTGCTTATTGGCAAAGAAACTGGATTTACAAACCGATGAAGTATGCGTAACTAATGGGGCAACGGAAGCTATTTACCTGATAGCACAAACTTTTAGGGGTAGCCGTTCGGCAATACTTGTGCCTACTTTCAGCGAATACGCCGATGCCTGCCGCATGCACGGGCATGCCGTATCATCCATTTATAACTTGGATACTTTAAATGAAGAAATACAATTGGTATGGCTTTGCAACCCCAATAACCCTACGGGAGAGGTGAATAACAAAAATAAGCTTCTGCCACTGATTGCTAAATATCCGAAAAAATGCTTTGTCATTGATCAATCTTATGAAGATTTTACTCTCAAACCTCTATTCACAGCTGCCGAAGCAGCAGCGCTTCCGAATGTGATTTTACTACACTCCATGACAAAGCGTTTTGCTATTCCCGGGCTCCGTTTGGGATACATCACCGCACATGAGGCCTTGCTTATGCAAATAAGGCTGCAGCGGATGCCATGGTCTGTCAATGCTTTGGCAATAGAAGCAGGACACTATCTTCTGAATAATGAAGCTCCCAATTCATTGGACATTACTGCGTATCTGGCAGAAACAAACCGACTGGCATCAGCCCTACGCTCGCTGGGCTGTCTCGATGTCTGGCCTACAGATACACACTATATGCTCGTACGTTTGCGTACAGGCAAGGCCGCTGCCTTAAAAAACTATTTAGCTAATGAACAAGGATTATTGATACGTGATGCATCTAACTTCGAGGGATTGGATGATTGTTTTCTTCGTATAGCCACACAAACTCCGGCCGAGAATGATGCTTTGGTTACTGCCATAGCGCAATGGATAAAGAGCTAATATTTAATCCAGCTCCCTTGTCTTTTGTGAGAAATAAATTAGTAACTTTGTATAAAGGACGAAACGAACGATTCAGAACAGAGCAACGTTTTTAATACATTATATACTATGGAATCTTCTGCTTTTTATATTTTTATATATACTTCCTGGGGAAGTCTTTTTGCCCTCTTTACAGGCTGGTTGCTCGATAAATTGCTTGGAGACCCGTCTTTCTTACCCCACCCTGTAATAGCTTTCGGCAGACTAATAACAAGTGGTGAAAAGTGGCTGAACAAAGGCACACATCGTATTTTAAAAGGTGGCACACTAGCTATTGGGTTAGTTATTGTTGTTTATCTGCTTAGCTATGGTCTAATGAAAGCAGCCATGATTTTGAATGCATATCTGGCTTGGGGAGTAGCTGCGGCAGCTGTGTTCTATTGCCTGGCCGGTACAACTCTCATTAAAGAAGTTCGCATGGTATTCGAAGCTCTTGACCGCTCTTTAGACGAAGGCAGAAAGCAAGTGGCACGCATTGTGGGACGAAACACAGAGGAACTTACCGAACAAGAAGTACGTACGGCAGCCCTCGAGACACTGGCCGAAAACCTGAGCGACGGAGTAATAGCACCTTTGTTTTGGTATCTGCTGCTCGGAGTTCCGGGTATGTTTGCTTACAAGATGATTAACACTCTCGACTCAATGATAGGATATCGGAATGAGCGTTACAGACTTTTCGGCCGGATAGCTGCCCGTATGGATGATGTAGCTAACTTTATCCCTGCGCGCATCACTGCGCTACTCATGATTGCAGTAAGCGGACGTTTTGTTATGCTTCCGTTGATTAATTTTGTACGCCAGTATGGTTCGCGGCATGCCAGCCCTAATTCCGGTTATCCGGAAGCAGCATTGGCCGGCATTTTAAATTGTCGGTTTGGAGGGCCACATCACTATTTCGGCGAACTTATACATAAGCCCTATATTGGCAGTAATGAGCGTTCTTTAACTACGACCGACGCAAAGATTGCCATACGCATCAATCATCTTGCCGAACTCTTAATGATCGTTTGCGTGCAAATTATCATTCTGTATTCATTCAGATAACTCTGAAACAAATCCTACATATTCGTTTCTTAGACTACATATGGCTACATAAATGAATAATTAGAGGTAAAGTAATCCTGCTATTAGCTTATAATTAGATGAATACGCTCATGGCATCTCTTTTGTATTACAATTAGCGTTGTTAAATGCTTAATAAAGGAGAAGATATGAAAATTAGTGCAAGAAATTGTTTAAAAGGCAAGATCGTGGAGGTAACTCCCGGCATTGTTACTGCAAAAGTAAAGTTGGATATTGGCGGAGGAAATGAAATTGTTTCCGTAATTACCATGGACAGTATAAAAGAGCTGGACCTTAAGGTTGGCGATGAAGCATACGCCGTGATTAAATCGACCGAAGTAATGATTGCCATTTAAATCATTCTTTGGACTTTAAGTAAAAAAGAGGGCTACCTTGTTAGATTATGCATCTATCTTGGTAGTCCTCTTTCTTTGCTATAAGCTCGCTCATGGATTAATTACATTGCATTGCAGATGAACTTATAGCCGTTCAATTCACGTTTTTAGAGATTATATAAAGATTCAAAGTAAATATTTTATTCTACTGTTTCCTTCGCTTCAATTCTTTCGTCAATGAAGTTCAGTATATCTGAAAGTCCGGTTATTATGAGTTTTAATTCTTCGTTAGTAGGAGTGGTATACCCTTTATCGTCGAGTGAGCAGATGGATTCATGCGAGGCAATGAGTTTAGCCGTTTGCTTCATCTCGCCCGTTAGTCCGTTGTCTATATCTCCGGCTTCTTTGAATAGGGCCAAAGGTGTATGGTTTAGCGCTTCCACTTCGTAATAGGCTAACAGAGCCAAAAACATTTTCTCAAAACTCATCACAGACAGGTTAAAGAGCAAGTTATTATCAAACCGACTGGGTTTGTTTAAGTGTCCTTTCAAAGGTTTCATAAACCCCTTTGCCTCAGCCAATAAGGCTTTAGCATGATCATCCCAATAAGACTCTTTCATATTCATGTTTTACAATTTTAAAGTTGTTTAGTCCAGAAATACATGGGCGTTTCTCCGTCCTCAAATGCTTCCGAACTATATAGTTTCTGAGCGGTTTCATTATCGTGCCGCACTTCGAGCGTTATTTTTCCACAATCATTGTTTCTGGCTATTTCTGTTATGCCTTGCATCAGTTTCCGGCCTAAACCTCTACCACGATAATCTCTGCTTACAAATACATCGTGAATGTTTATCATTGGTTTGCATTTAAAGGTGGAGAAGTTCATAAATGCACTAATCATGCCTGCTATCTGCTCTTCAAAAAGAACAAAAAGCACGATGGCGCGGGGATGTGTCTCCAGCCCATCCAGTAAATACAACTTTTGCTTTTCTGTAAGTGGGGTGCCGCCTCCCATAGGGTCTGTTATATATTCATTAATCAGGTTGCACAAAGCAGCACAATGACTTGGATCTTCAAAATCGCATATTTCTAAATCGGGTTGTTCAATCTTTACTTTCATTATTACTATATTTAAATCGTTTTGGCTCGATGTTATACTTGCGTATTCTGAGGCCCATTATTCGTTCCGTCACCCCCAACTGTGTTGCTGCTTTTACCAGATTGCCGTTAGTAGAGAGCAAGGTATCCTGAATAACTTGTTGCTCTATTTTTCCCAGAATAGTATCGAGTGTGCCATGAGAGGTGGTTTGACTGGATACTGCATTTTGAAGGCTGGGAGGCAAGTTGTTGGTGTGAACTACATCATCCGTGCTCAGAATACATGCCCGCTCAATACAATTTTCCAATTCCCTTATGTTTCCCGGCCAATGATAAACCATGAGGCAATCTATGGCCGAAGCGGTAAGTCGTTTAATACTTCGGTTATTCTTTTCATTGAATTTGGCAATGAAATGGTCGGCCAAAGCAGGTATATCGTGCAAGCGTTCGCGTAGCGGCGGAATATAAAGCGGAAATACATTGATACGATAATATAAATCTTCACGAAACTTACCCTCCTCAATCAGCTTTTCAAGATTTTTATTGGTAGCGCATATAATGCGCACATCTACCTTAATAGGTTTTGTGCTTCCCAATCGCTCTATCTCACGTTGTTGAATGACCCGAAGCAGTTTTACCTGTACATTAGTAGGTATATCACCAAACTCATCTAAAAAGATAGTACCCCCATGAGCCGCTTCAAACCTTCCAATTCGCAGAGAGTCCGCTCCTGTAAATGCTCCCTTTTCGTGACCAAAAAGTTCGCTTTCAATGAGGCTTTCGGGCAAAGCAGCGCAATTAACCTTGATGTATGCCTTGCTCTTTCGTGCACTATTATAATGTATAGCATCGGCAATCAACTCTTTACCCACACCACTCTCTCCCCGTATAAGCACTGTAGTATCTGTGGGTGATACGCTTTGAATAAGCGAAAAAACCTCTTTTAGCTTACTGGAATTTCCTTCAATATTAGGATAAGATTGTTCTGAAATTGCCTTTCTCAGTTGGGTATTTTCTTTCTTTAGAGAATCTATCTCTTCACGCGATTCATACCTTCTACGGGCTGCACGGGCTATCATTGAACTGATGATAGTAAGCAGCTGTATATTATTCTTAAAATCTGGTGCGCCGAAATACACTTTATGCACACTTAAAGCACCTATCACTTTTCCTTTCTCTTTTACCGGAATGCAGATAAAAGAAATATCTCTGTTATTAGCCTTCAAAGGAAAATGAAGCTTATTCAAAAATTCTTTTGATTCAGCTATGCTGCGGATGACTTTTGGTTCGCCGCTTTGCACAACACGCCCGATAATGCCTTCGCCAAGTTCATAAGTCAATTTACTGAAATCCTGATCCAGAGGGCCGTAAGACTCTTCTACAAACAGTTTGTTTGTATTACGATTGATCAAAGTAAGGATAACACAGGTTGCATTTAATTGTCTTTTAAGAAGCCCGATGATGTGATTGAGATCTATACTGCCTTTTGATAATTCGTTTCCTATCTCCATCAGGAAATCTAACTCTTGTTTAGCTTCGCAATCTTGTTCGCACATCGGGCATGTTCGAAGCATAGCCATAACATTAAGTTTTTTTGTATTATACTGTGATTGTGCAAATATAACGTTTATTTTTTATTTAGATAGCATAATCACATAAAAATCAAATATAATATATCATTTAGCACTATGTAATGGAATTATTGAATACTTTATGAAATATTCATAAAACGATAACGTATTAAAAAAAGGATAATATTACATATATGTAGTTCATAACAATAGCAAAAAATTATTTAACTACCTAATAATGAGATTGTTATGTTTTATGGCACACTCATTGATAGAGTAATATATTATAAAGACATAACGATTTGAATGTTACTTATGGCCAGAAAACAATTATTTGATATAAAGGGGGCATTTGCCATTTACAAAGAGGATGAATTATTTTTGGGTCATACGCAATACATACTTCTAAAGGCATTAATATCGGAAGGGTCTATCAACGCTGCTGCAAAGAAATGTAAAATTTCCTATCAGCAGGCATGGACACTGGCCGACCGCATGAATCGTTTATCGCCAATACCGATCCTCATTCGACAAAAGGGAGGAAAAGACGGAGGCGGTTGCAAAGTAGGGGCATACGGAGAGGAATTAATACGCTTATACGAAAGGAAGATGCAACAGTTTTCTGAAGAAATGATGCTACTGAATCAAGATCTCGACTCCTGTTTACTATAACAGGGGTGATAATAGCCGGATTTATATCTTCGGCTTTTTTAAAACAACCGTTATCTTTTATATTGATAACGACTTCAGAACGAGTTACATTTTATTTATTTAAATAATAATAGGTATGAATTGGTTTCTTAAAAGTAAAACAGACAAAATGATTGTAGGAATAGCGTTATTGCTATCTGCAACAACGGAGGTGATGGCTCAGGAACTGAGCATTAATGCAGAGTTAAGGCCCAGAGCCGAATATCGCAGTGGCTACAGCACGCCCATAACAGACGCTGTGAGTCCGGGTGGTTTTATATTACAGCGTACCAGATTGGGATTTGAGTTCAAAAACGCATACATGAAAACCCATTTAACTCTTCAAGATGCGCGCACATTTGGAGAAAGTGCCATAACTTCCGAACCGGCTGCTTCGTCGGGAGCGCTGTCCATTTATGAAGCGTGGGCCGAGGTTGTTCTCATCCCGGGAGGAACAGTTAAGATCGGCAGACAAACATTGGCGTACGATGACAATAGGCTGTTCTCTGCATCTAATTGGAGCAACACGGGTAAAGCACACGATGCCGTAGTCTTTAAATATGAACTGGATAACAATTTCACCGGACATTTAGGCTTTGCATATAACAATGATAAAGCTATTTCTAAAGAGACCGTTTATTCAGGAGTTGCAACCTACCGATATATGGGGTATTTATGGATATCAAAATCCCTGTCGACAGGCTTGTCTCTATCCGCCATTATGCTAGATGAAGGTATGCAAAAGACAAGTACTGACAACAGTGGGAACATCACTTACAGTACAAAAGTAGATATGTATCATCGATATACTGCAGGGGGCAACCTGAAGTTCTTAACACCAAGTTGTCCATTCAATTTCCTGGCTACAGCTTATTTTCAATTTGGAAAAACGACTGCAACCAAAGATCTGAATGCTTCACTACTCGCTCTAAAGGCTAATTATACCTTTCGTCCAGCAATAACAGCCACCGCAGGAATTGACCTTTATTCAGGCGACGAAGGCAAAAGTGCAACAAAAAGCAAAACATTTAATTGGTTATACGGAGGCCCTCATAGTTTTAACGGTAGTATGGATTACTGGACGGCTTCTCTGCCCACTACAGGGTTAATGGATACTCATGTACAAGTAGCAGGAAAGCTAACTCCTAAATTTGCTTATGAACTACGTTATCACGTTTTTAATACCGCCAAAGAGATGGAATATAGTAATGAAAAACAAGGCAAATCGCTAGGATCTGAGCTCGATTTAAAGTTATCTTACAAGATGAATAGTTCTGTGGCAGTAGAAGGTGGTTGGAGCACCTATTTCTTATCGGATAATAGTCGTTATCTGAAATTGAAGTCGGCAGATGCGAAATCCCGTACTCCAAACTGGGCTTATATTTCGCTGACAATTAGACCGGAAGTTTTCAAAATCAAATTATAAACAGGTATGAGAAAAAGTATTTTATTGATCGCTCTTTTGCTGATAAGCATAACGATCTGCGCACAAAAAGTGGTAAAGGTTGCAGCAGCAGCCAATTTGCGAAGTGTTTTCACGGGAATAATAAATAAGTATGAGAAAGAAAATCCGGGAGTAAAAATTGATGTGACTTTCGGAAGTTCAGGAAGTCTGGTTCAACAGATTCTGAATGGTGCAAGCTATGATTTCTTTATGGCTGCCGATAAAAATTTCCCTTTAAAACTACAGGAAAAAGGAGTGACTTACGGAAAAGTAACAACTTATGTTTATGGAAAACTGGCATTATGGAGCTCTACTATTGATGTGAATAAAGGGATAAGCGTGCTCAAGGAAGATGCAGTGAAGCGTATTGCCATAGCAAAGCCCGAAACAGCACCTTATGGTGACAGGGCGGTAGAATTGCTTAAAAAGCAAGGACTATTCAATGATTTTCAAACAAAGATTATATATGGCGATAACATTTCGGCAGCAGCACAATATGCCTTTACCGGAAATGCGGAAGTGGGTTTTATTGCTCTTTCTCTTGCCATGGCTCCGGAGATGCTTGGCAAAGGAAAATGTTATGTAATACCGCAAAGTATGTACACTCCCATTGAGCAGGCCTGCGTCTTGATTAAGAAATCTACGCGCAACCTTGCTGCAGAGAAATTAATGAAATATGTTCTGAGTAAAAGCTGTGATAGTCTGTGGGATAAGTACGGCTACTCTAAATAAAATTTAACCTACATATTTGTATGCATTCTACATTATTGTTACCTAAATGAAGTAATTTGTGTTCCTCCTAAACGATCAAAGAATATTTCTTTGGGTAACATTAATTTTCATAACACATTGTAAAACACGGCATTTAGCTTCATTTAGTTTGCATTAAAAGAGAAAAGTATGCTTTTTGGCATGCTTTTCTCTTTGTGTATAACAGAATGGTAATACAAAACCAGAGTTTTAAGGTACAAATTAAGATTATGACATTATGAAACAGATTAGGAAGATTGCTATTTACGGCAAAGGCGGTATTGGTAAAAGTACAACTACTCAAAACACAGTAGCAGGTTTAGCTGAAATGGGTAAAAAAGTAATGGTTGTGGGTTGCGATCCCAAAGCAGATTCCACTCGTTTACTACTGCACGGTTTAGCTCAGAAAACGGTTCTCGATACATTGCGCGATGAAGGCGAAGATGTAGATCTGGATGACGTTATGAAAACAGGATTCAATAACACAAGTTGTGTAGAATCAGGAGGTCCGGAACCGGGTGTAGGATGCGCCGGACGTGGTATTATTACTTCTATCAATTTGCTTGAGCAGTTAGGAGCATATGATGATGACAAGCAACTTGACTATGTATTTTATGATGTATTGGGCGACGTTGTATGTGGAGGTTTTGCGATGCCTATTCGTGATGGCAAAGCACAGGAAGTATACATTGTTTGCTCCGGCGAAATGATGGCTATGTATGCAGCTAATAATATCTGCAAGTCTATTTCTAAATTCGGAAAAGTAGGTACGGTACGTCTAGGCGGTATTATATGTAATTCTCGTAAGGTTGACAATGAAGCAAATATGATTGAAGAATTTGCAAAAAAGCTAGGCACACAGATGATTCATTTTGTTCCTCGCGAGAACATGGTTCAACACGCAGAGATCAACCGCAAAACAGTAATTGATCATGCACCCGAACATCCTCAGGCTAATGAATATCGGGCTCTGGCAAAGAAAATAGATGAGAACAAAATGTTCGTTATCCCCACACCCCTCACAATGCCTGAGCTGGAAGAGATGTTGGTAAGCTTCGGAATCATGAATTAAATAAAAAATAGGAGGAACACATTATGTATTTATTAAGAGCCATTGTACGTCCGGAGAAGTCGTCTGTAGTAATGAGCGCGTTGCTGAACGCAGGATTCCCCGCAGTAACGAAGTTACCTGTTTTTGGTCGCGGTAAACAACGCGGTTTGAAAGTAGGAAATGTTACCTATGACGAATTACCGAAAGATTTATTGATGATCGTTATTCCCGATAAAGACAAAGATTTTGTCATCGAAACTATTATCGAAGCCGCACGTTCAGGAGAAAAAGGGCAATTTGGCGATGGAAAAATATTTGTAACTCCGGTTACCGAGACTTATACCATCTCTAGCGGAAAGAAAGAAATCTGATAAAATATAAACTTATGAAACTGATACTTGCAATAATTCGCATTGCTAAAATGCAAGAAACAAAGATGGCTCTTCAGGATGCAGATCTTCCTTCCTTTACTGCTATGCCGGTGCAGGGCAGGGGACAAGGACATGGCGATCTGGAAAAAGCAGCCAACTACGATCCGGAACATAGGGAACTGATTTCTGTTACACCCCGTTTAAAGTCCAAACGTATGATAACCCTCATGGTGTCGGATGATAAAAAAGACCTCGCGGTTGAAACAATTATTAAAGTAAACCAAACGGGTGCGAGTGGAGACGGTAAGATTTTTGTGATTGATTCTTCGGATTCTATTCGTGTTAGAACAGGAGAAAAAGGAGATATAACGCTTGATTGAAAGGAGAAATGAACAATGGAAAATAAAGTTTTAAATTTAAGTAGCGCCAAAGAGGAACTTACTCAAATCTACCCATCGAAAGTAGGTAAGAAAAGAAGTAAGTCAATGGTCATTGTCGATCCGGACAATATTCCTGAAATTCAGGCCAATGTGCGTACTATTCCCGGTATTATCACTCAAAGAGGGTGTACTTATGCCGGTTGTAAAGGTGTGGTTTTAGGCCCGACGCGTGATATCATAAATATTACTCACGGCCCCATCGGTTGTGGATATTACTCTTGGTTGACACGTCGTAACCAGACCCGTCCGGGCGAAAATGGGGAAAATTTCATTCCTTACGCTTTTTCTACTGACATGCAAGATTCAAACATCGTGTTTGGCGGAGAGCAAAAATTAAAAGAAGCCATTCGCGAAGCGTATGAGCTGTTTCACCCCAAAGCAATAGCTGTGTTCTCTACCTGTCCGGTCGGTTTAATTGGTGATGATGTACACCGTGTGGCCAAGCAAATGAAAGAAGAAATAGGGAATGGAATTAATATCTTTGGATTCTCTTGCGAAGGCTATAGAGGTGTTTCTCAATCTGCCGGTCATCACATTGCTAATAATCAATTATTCCGTAATTTGATTGGTAATGACGATACGGTAAAAGCAACTCATAAATATCGCATTAACGTATTGGGCGAATATAATATAGGCGGCGACGCTTTCGTTATTGATGCGTTGTTCGATAAATGTGGCATTCAGGTAGTGGCTACCATGTCGGGCAACTCTACCATAGAACAATTCGAAACAGCCCACACTGCCGATCTCAATCTGGTAATGTGCCATCGTTCCATAAACTATGTGGCCGAAATGCTCGAAACTTCTTTCGGCATTCCATGGATGAAGTCTAACTTCATCGGTGCAGATGCTTGTGCAAAATCTCTTCGTAAAGTGGCAAAATATTTTGGAGACGCGGAACTGACCGCCAGAATTGAAACTGTTATAGCCGAAGAAATGATACCTGTAATGGCTGCCCGCGAGAAAGCCAGAAAGAATACGAACGGAAAGACGGCGATGCTTTTTGTCGGTGGTTCTCGTGCACACCATTATCAGGAATTATTCGACGAATTAGGTATCACTACACTTTGTGCAGGATACGAGTTTGGTCATCGGGATGATTATGAAGGACGTCGTGTGATACCTAACATCCGGATTGACGCCGATAGTCGTAATATTGAAGTTATTACGGTGCAGAAAGATGCCACACGCTATAATCCCCGTAAGACGGAAGAAGAATTGAAAGCGCTCGAAGAGGAAGGATTAGAATTCAATGGATACGACGGATTAATGGCTGAGATGAAAAAAGGTTCGCTTGTTATAGACGACCTTAGTCATTATGAAATGGAAAAATTAATTGAAAAATATCATCCGGACGTATTTTGTGCAGGAGTTAAAGAAAAATATTGTGTTCAAAAGATGGGAATACCATTGAAACAACTTCACAATTATGATTCAGGAGGACCTTATGCTGGCTTTGAAGGTGCGGTGAATTTCTATAAAGATATTGAACAGATTGTTTGTTGCAGCATCTGGAAGGAAATGAAAGCACCTTGGGAAAGAGAAGAATACGTAGAAGCAGTATATGCTGCCGTCTGATTTTAATAATCCTTTAATATTAAAACAAATGTTATTAAGACATACTACTGCAAAAGAAATTGATAGAAAAGCCCTTACTATCAATCCGGCAAAGACCTGCCAACCGATAGGCGCTATGTATGCGGCATTCGGTATTCATGGATGCTTGCCACACAGTCACGGCTCACAAGGATGTTGCGCTTACCACAGAAGTGCACTCACCAGACACTTTAAAGAACCTATTGTGGCTTCGACAAGTTCTTTCTCGGAAGGTTCCTCTGTTTTCGGAGGTTCGGCTAACTTGCTGCAAGCCATTGATACGATCTTTTCTGTTTATGACCCCGAAGTGATAGCCGTACATACTACCTGCCTTTCCGAAACCATCGGAGACGACCTTACACAAATTGTGTCTAAGGCTGCCGAAGACGGGAAAATTCCCGAAGGCAAAAAAGTAATCTATTGCAATACGCCCTCTTATGTGGGAAGTCATATAACGGGCTATGCCAATCAGGTTGCCGCCATGGTTAAGTTCTTTTCTACCGCTACACCCAAAAAGAGAAACGTTGTGAACCTCGTGGCCGGATGGATGGAACCTTCGGATATGAGAGAGATCAAACGCATAGCCTCTGTAATGGAAGCACGGACATTAATGTTTCCTGATATGACCGGAGTGCTTGATACTCCGCTTACAGGCAAGTACGAGATGTATCCTAAAGGAGGATGCACAATGGCTGAACTGGAAACTACAGGCGACAGTAAGTTTACCATCGGACTTGGAGAGTACTGCACTAACGCCGCTTGTGTGGCATTGGATAACAAATGTAAAGTGAAGTTCGAGATGACCGACATTCCAATCGGATTAAAGGCAACCGACCGCTTCGTCACCGCACTTAGTCGACATGCCAATGTGCCTGTACCCGACAGCATCACCGAAGAACGCGGCCGCCTGATAGACCTGATAGCCGACAATCAGAAATATTTTTACGGTAAGCGCGTAGCTCTTTGGGGCGATCCGGATACATTAATTCCATTGTGCGAATTTCTGGTGAGTATGGACATGCGCCCGGTATACGTCGTTTCCGGTACACCTGGAAAACCTTTTGAGGAGCGCCTGAAGACTATTTTGAAAGATATTCCGGAAGCTAAATTTAAAGGAGGCGAACTGGCCGATATGTTCAGAATGCACCAGTGGATTAAACAAGAACCGGTCGATTTATTGATTGGCAACACCTATGGCAAATACATTGCCCGCGATGAAGATATCCCGTTCGTACGCTTCGGATTTCCTATAGCCGACCGTGCAGGACATAATTTCTTCCCTAAAACCGGTTATGTAGGAGCAACAAATCTAGCCATTCAGATTCTTAATGCCTTCTTTGATCACATGGATCGTACCTGTGCCGAAGAGAAAGTAGAATTCCAGCTTTAACAAGTGGGTAATAACAACGCTACATTCCCTTTTGTAGCGTTGTATTAAGATTAAAAACATCTGATTACCATACCAATAACATCCCCATGTTTTACTATATAACATCCGGATGTTATTACATACAACATGGGGATGTTATTATGAACTTAACGAGAACTTTGATAGGTATTAAATAAGCAAAAAGAGATGGGCATCATATTAGAAGAAAGAAAAAATCAAGTGGCAAGGGCAGGTAGCACGGATGAAGTGGCCTGCGGCAAAGCCAGCTTGGCAGGCTCTGTAAGTCAGAGGGCTTGCGTGTTCTGCGGCTCGAGGGTGGTGCTTTATCCCATAGTAGACGCACTTCATCTTATTCACGGGCCCATTGGTTGCGCTGCTTATACGTGGGATATTCGCGGATCACTTTCGTCGGGGCCGGAACTACACCGACTCAGTTTCTCTACCGATCTGCGCGAGAAAGATGTTATTTTTGGAGGAGCGATAAAGCTGAGTGCTTCGCTCGATGAATTGATAGATTTGCATCATCCCAAGGCGGCATTTGTTTATACAACATGCATCGTAGGCGTTATAGGCGATGATGTAGAGGCCGTTTGCAAAGAAATGTCCGCCCAAAAAGGCATTCCCGTTATTCCTGTTCAGGCTCCCGGCTTTCAGGGATCTAAGAAAGACGGTTATCGCATAGCGTGCGAATCGTTGTTTCAATTGGTAGGCACTCAAAATCATCCTGTGCCGAAGCATTCCATCAATATTCTGGGAGATTTCAACCTAGCGGGAGAATTATGGATTCTATTGGCCTACTATAAGCGGATGGGCATTCATGTAAATGCAACCATCACCGGAGATGGCAGAGTAGACGATATCTGTAATGCTCATAACGCATCACTCAACGTGGTGCAATGTTCGGGCTCTATGATGCATCTGGCTAAAATGATGAAAGAGAAATACGACGTACCTTTTATGCGCGTTTCTTATTTCGGCATTGAAGATATGAGCGATGCTTTGTACGAAGTGGCCAATTTTTTCAAGAGCGAGGAATTGCTGAACAATGCGCGCGAGATAGTTAAAGAGGAGCTGGGACGCCTGCTTCCGGAATTAGCACCCTACAAAGAAGCGCTTTCGGGCAAAAAAGCAGCCATTTATGTAGGCGGGGCCTTCAAAGCCATCTCACTGATAAAAGCCTTACGACTGATTGGAATTAAGACAGTTATCGTGGGGTCACAAACAGGAGATAAAGATGATTATCAACTCATTCAGCAACTTTGTGACGATGATACGATCATTGTAGACGACTCAAATCCGGTAGAGCTGTCGGCCTTTGTAAAAGAGAAAAAGGCAGATCTCTTTATCGGAGGAGTAAAAGAGCGCCCGATTGCCTACAAAATAGGCCTTGGATTTTGTGACCATAATCATGAGCGGAAGGAAGCATTGGCCGGATACGAAGGCATGCTCAATTTTGCAAAAGAGGTATATGGAACTATTATGAGTCCCGTTTGGAAATATGTCCGATAAAAAAGGAAATTATGCAATCAACAACAGAAAACAAGAAATCGCCCTCATATACCTCTTCGCGCAATGCTTGTAAGCTTTGCGCTCCATTGGGGGCTTCGGTAGTATTCAAGGGAATTGAAGGCTGCGTTCCTATTATTCATGGTTCTCAGGGATGTGCCACGTACATTCGCCGCTACATGATTAGTCATTACAAAGAACCGGTAGATATTGCTTCGTCTAACTTTAGCGAAACTACCACCATTTACGGTGGCAACCGAAACTTTGTAGACGGCATCAATAATGTGATTAAACAATATAATCCCAAAGTAATAGGGATTGCTACCACCTGCCTGGCAGAAACAATAGGCGAGGATGTGCCGGGATTAATTGCCGAATATCAGCAGGCAAATACGGATAATCCGGATCTTCCGATTTTTATTCATGCCTCTACTCCCAGTTATCAGGGCAGCCACATGGACGGATTTCACGAAGCAGTCTGCTCTGCTATCGTGGCTCTTGCCGACAAAAAAGGGCAAACCGGTACGCATATCAACCTCTTCCCGGGTTTTGTTTCTCCGGCCGATTTGCGCAACTTGAAGGAAATGCTCACCGATTGCGGCATAGAGTACGTTTTAGTACCCGATTTCTCCGCTTCTTTGGATAATCCTTTCTGGAAAGATTATCACTTAATTCCCGAAGGAGGAACACCTGTCGATCGCATTCGCCTTACCGGAAGTGCACGTGGCAGTATAGAATTTGGAACAGTACAAAACAAAGGGGCACTTGCCGGACGCATACGCAACACAAAAGCAATAACAACTGCCGGAGAATGGTTGCAAAGTCATTGCGATGTACCCAACAATCGTTTGCTTATGCCCATTGGCATTGATGCTACAGATCGCTTTGTGGCAACTATTGAAGAAATTTCGGGCAAGAAAATTACGGAGAAATACAGCCTTCAACGCGGACGCTTGGTAGATTCTTACATAGACGGACATAAGTATGTTTTCGGGAAACGGGCCATTGTGTTTGGCGACGAAGATATGGTGTTGGGCATCGTCTCTTTTCTGCGGGAAATCGGTATTGTTCCGGTACTTGTAGCTTCCGGCGGAGAAAGTGGTTTTATGAAAGAGGAACTTAAAAAATACATTGGAGACACAGGAGCAGATACAATGGTAATGAACGGCACAGACTTTGAGTCGGTGCGCGAACTGGCAGAGACATTAAAACCGGACATCCTGATAGGTAATAGTAAAGGCTACTACATAGCCCGCGAACTAGGCATACCGCTGATTCGTACCGGCTTTCCCATACACGACAGAGTAGGGGGCCCCCGAATGGAGCACCTCTTTTATACAGGCGCACAACAACTGTTCGACCGAATAGTAAATGCACTTCTCGAATACAAACAAGAACATTCGCCTATTGGCTACAAATACATGTAAGTGATAATCATTAAAAAACGAAGATGATGGCTAAAGTAATAACAGAAGAAAATATACGACCAAAACACCCTTGTTTTGACGAAGAGGCAAGACACACACATGCTCGTGTGCACTTGCCGGTAGCGCCCAGATGTAACATACAGTGCAATTACTGTAATCGCAAGTATGACTGTGTAAATGAGAGTCGGCCGGGAGTAACCTCCTCTGTGCTAGAGCCGTTTCAAGCAGTGCGCTACCTAAAAGAATTAGACAAACACATCGATAATATATCTGTAATCGGCATTGCCGGTCCGGGAGACCCTTTTGCTAATCCCGATGAGGTGCTGAAAACCCTCCGTGAGGTGAAAGCGGAATTTCCAAACCGGATATTCTGCCTTTCAACCAATGGGCTCAATCTGGAGCCTTACATTGACGAAATTGCCGCACTAGACGTAACGCACGTCACCATTACCATTAATGGTGTAAATCCCGAAATTACTTCTCAAATCTACCGATGGATACGTTTTAATAAAAAAGTCTATCGGGGAGAGGAAGGGGCCCGTTTACTGTTAGAACGCCAACTGGCCTGCATCCCTTTGCTTAAAGCAAAAGGAATAACCGTGAAGATTAATTATATTATCATTCCGGGCATTAATGACCACCATGTAGACGAAACGGCACGGGTGGTAAAAGAGTTGGGTGCCGATCTGATAAACTGCATGCCACTCATACCTACAGGAGGTTCTAACTTTGAAACCATGCCAAAGCCTGATCAAAAGATGATATTCCGCGTACGTGCCGAGGCTAAACATCACTTACCTCTGATGACACACTGTGCTCGCTGTCGTGCCGATGCCGCAGGATTATTGGGACAAGACCTGAAAGAGGCCTATACCATTTTACAGGAAATATCATCGAACGTGGCCGAAGATGAAAGCAAACGTCCCTACGTGGCTGTGGCTACCTACGAAGGACATCTGGTTAACCTACATTTGGGCGAAGCCAAAACAGTCTATATTTTTCGTCAGACACTTAATGGTTTTCAATTTGTTGAAGAACGCACTATGCCCGATAAAGGAGGAGGCGATCAGAGATGGATTGACGTGGCACGCTTACTTATTGACTGCCGGGCACTGTTAGTTGGAGGAGTAGGAGACAACCCGGCTTCCATACTGAAAGAGTGCGGCATTAAAGTAGTACAAATGACGGGAATGATAGACGAAGGACTAGATGGTATATATAACAACCTGCCCATTCGCAGCATAAAAAAAGCGGATGCATTTCGCTGTGGAAGCGAATGTAAGGGTAATGCACAAGGTTGCGCTTAAATATAGTATTAAAAAATAAAATTTTGACGAAATGAAAAAACCAAACTATCACATCTTAGTTTGTAACTCCTTCCGCCTGAATGGCGATGCACAAGGAGCCTGCAACAAAAAGGGAGCATCATCGCTCCTGCAATACATTACGGAAGAGTGTAGTGATCGTGGCCTTGACGTGGCTGTATCAACCACCGGTTGTCTCAATTTATGTTCGCAAGGGCCTATCATTGTGGTACATCCCAATAACTATTGGTATGGCTGCGTGGAAACCGAAGAGGCTATAGACGAAATACTCGACGCACTCGAAGAAGGTGAGTCTTGCGAAAAATATCTAATATCCGAATGACAGGAAAGAAAGTACATATTATCGATACAACTCTTCGCGACGGCGAACAAGCGGCAGGAGTGGTCTTCTCTTTAGAAGAGAAGATGCAGATTGCGGCTTTACTCGACAAGGCAGGTGTTCCGGAACTTGAGATCGGAATGCCTGCCATCTCGCAGGAAGAAAAGGAAAACATCAAAACACTGGTGCATGCAGGCTTCTCATTCAATTGTTTAGCCTGGTGCAGAGCCGTATGTAGTGATGTAGACGAAGCTGCTGCTACGGGGGCACAAGGTGTACATATATCCTTTCCTGTTTCTTCCATTCATTTGAATGCTTTAGGCAAAAACGAACTGTGGGTAATGAAAAAACTAAGCGAGGTGTTAACGTATGCATCCGGCCGTTTTAGCTATGTCACAGTAGGCGCACAAGATGCTTCGCGTGCAGGTTTTCCGTTTCTGAGCGATTTTATAGGGCAGGCTGTGCTTTGCGGGGCTTCGCGCATACGCATAGCCGATACCGTGGGCATCATGAATCCCTTTAGCGTATCGAAGTTATTCACCAAATTAAAGAAAGAGTGTCCGCATGTGCCTTTTGAGTTTCATGGGCACAATGATTTGGGCATGGCCACAGCAAACACTTTCACGGCACTATGCTCGGGCGCGGAAGCTGCCAGTGTTACGGTAAACGGGCTGGGAGAGCGTTCGGGAAACGCTGTTCTTGAGGAATTGGTAATGGCGCTTTCTTTAAGCGGAAACATTCAACCGGACATTCACACCGAATACCTGAGTGAGCTGTCGGCTTTGGTACAACAAGCTTCAGGAAGAGTACTTTCGGACATGAAACCCATAACAGGAAAGTTCGCTATCAGTCACGAATCGGGCATACACACACAATGCATGCTGACCGACCGCACAACTTATCAAATTATTGATGCTGCCAGTGTAGGGCGGAAAGAAGAGCCTTTTGTATTCGGAAAACATAGCGGGAGAACAGCGATCAACCGTTTTTTCTCATCAAGAGGATACCAGTTAACAGATAAAGAAAGCCTGACGATGCTTTGCGAGGTAAAACAAGAAGCCATAAAGTTAAAACGTTCTTTATCCGAATCGGAATTGCTCAATCTTTATAAAAAACGCTGACTTTTATTTACCGATATCTTTCATACTTATAACGCCAGATAAAATATGAATAGCGACTTTATACAAACACTCGTAACAACCGGTAAATTAGCCTTTTGCACAACATTAATCTTGTTTGTAATAGGTCTGCCGGTAGCTTATTTTCTGGCGTATTCCAGGTTTAAACTGAAAGCAGTGATTGAAGCGCTTATCTCTATGCCTATGGTGCTTCCGCCTACGGTGCTGGGTTTCTATATACTTGTGGCTTACAGTCCTCAAAATTGGTTTGGGAAAATGTTGGAGCAGTGGTTCGATATCCGTTTGGCTTTTAGTTTTAACGGCGTATTGATAGCCAGTATTATTTGCTCTATGCCTTTTATGATACAACCGCTGCAAAATGGATTGGCTTCTCTGCCGGTAAGCCTCAAAGAAGCATCTTATACTTTGGGAAAATCGTCGCTAGTCACCTTTTTCAGGGTGTTACTACCCAATATCAGGGGGAGCGTTATTATTGCCATAGCCATGACTTTTGCCCATTGTGTAGGCGAGTTTGGCATTGTACTCATGGTGGGAGGCAACATGCCCGGCGCCACCAGAGTGGCTTCTATCGCTTTGTATGACGAAGTACAGGCTCTTAACTATAAAGCGGCCAATCAGTACGCTTTGATACTGTTTCTGGCTTCGTTTGTAGTACTTACTATTATTTATAGTATTAACAAAAAATAAGAGGTATGATAACTTCTATTTATATTGACGTAAAAAGAAAGATGACCACTTCTGAAGGAGATAGGACATTGCACATTGAAAAAGAGATTTCGGGTGGGGAATTCATATGCCTGGTGGGACATTCCGGTTCGGGAAAAACCACCTTATTGCGCATGCTTTCGGGGCTAGTTACTCCGGACGAAGGAATGATCAGAGTAGGAAGCGAGATATGGTTTGACTCGCGTCGAAAAGTAAATTTCAAGCCCCAGCAACGAAGCATAGCCTATATGTTTCAGGATTTTGCTCTATTTCCTAACATGAGTGTGGAAGAAAATATCTGTTTTGCCCAAAAGAAAAGAGACAAAACGAAGGTGAACGAACTGCTTAACATCTTTGGCATGAATGGATTGGCAAAACAAAAACCCTCTAAGCTGTCCGGCGGACAAAAACAACGGGTGGCATTGGCACGGGCGCTGGCTTCATCGCCCTCTATTTTACTGCTCGACGAACCGCTGTCGGCCATTGACCAAGAGATGCGCAACCTGCTTCAATGCGAAATATTGAAAGCACATGAGTATCTTGCCGCTACCAGCATAATGGTAACTCATGATATGCACGAAGCAAATCACATGGCTACGGAAATAGTGAAAATTAAAAACGGATTAATAGTAGAACAAGATGAAACTGATTGTACCTGTTTACGATGATAATCGCATAGCGGAAGGATTTAACAGAACTCCCGATGTTTGTATCTTTGATCCCATGGCTTCGGGCCAAGAGGGAGTTTGCACCTTTGTGCCTTGGCGCACCATTATCCCTCCGGGAAGTAAGATTACCAAAAAAATGAAGGAGATGGGAATAGAGGCGGTTTTAACCTCTCAGATTCAACTTCTGGCATTGAATCTTTTTGTAGAAAACGGCATTAATGTATACAAGAGCAGTGGAGACGACCTAACGTACAATCTCTCTCTTTATATCAAGCAAGAACTTATGCCATATACAGCCATAGAAGCATTGGAGAATAGCAGCATTTGTTCCGGATCATGCGATAGTTGCGAGTCCGATGATAAATGCGAGAAATAGTTTCCGATAATACTATCTGTTAAAGTTCGATTTTTATTATTCCACCATAGGGTGTCAGTACGCTGAAAGCTTCTTCCGGTTTCACTGTCTTTGCGTAAACTTGTGCGCAAATTAATACTCCTCCGTGAGCAAACACAGCTATGCGATTTGCCTGCTCGCTGCGTAAGTCATCCAGAAACTCCGATACACGTTTATACTGGTCGGCAAACGATTCTCCGCCCGGAACGGAAACATTCATAAAATCTTTGTACCACTCTTGCAAACGGGGATCGCGTATTTCATCATAATGTTTCATTTCCCATTCTCCGAAATCCATCTCCATGATGCGAGGATCTCTTTCCGCATCAGCATATCCGCAGTAATTAGCCAAATGTACACAACGGCTCAGTGGACTGGTAAATACTTTATCAAAAGTAATTCCCTCCAGATTCTGAAGCACCAGTCTGGCTTCTTCCTGAAAGCTGTCTTTAAGTGGCACATCTGTCTGTCCGTAGCACGTATGAGGAGCTACATCAACCGAGGTATGTCGTATAAGGTATATTTCCATGGCTCTTTTTAATTAATAGATACTTGATACACTATATTTATTCCCAGATAAAAAGCAAGTTCACAAAGTAAAAAAGCCGCGCCGCAACAATCTCCCGTATAACCCTGCAACCGTTTCTTCATCAGTAAAATAAGGAAAACGGCAGTAAGCAAGGGCAGTAAGCCTGCCAACCAAAACATAAAAGGAGACAAAAACACAATTGCCGGAACAATACCCGAAACAAAAGCGAAAACGAAAGCCCCCAGAGACATTCGGTTGTACACTACTTTTGCCTTGCTCTCTTCCTCCTTGCGGGCATAAGGCAAGAAATTTATTTGCTGGGCTGCGCAGAATTTAGACCAGGCATCGCCGGACACTATGGCCATACAAGCCAGAGTAAGCGGCAGTGCAGAGAGTAAAGACCACATCAGGGCAAAATACAGAACAAGTCCGATAACTCCGTAACTGCCTATATGAGAATCTTTCATAATGGCAAGCGTCCGTTCCCGCGTGGTTCCTCCGCCAAATCCATCCAAAAAATCAGCTAGTCCGTCTTCGTGCAAACAGCCTGTAACCAGCAATCGGACCATCAATGCCAGCAATACGGCAACGGAGAGAGGAAGTATTTGCGCCGCAAGCCACAAAGTTCCCGCCATTATTCCGCCTGTGAGCCACCCCGCCAATGGCCAGTAATTAACCACATGCTTAAAGCACTCGGCAGGTATCTCACGAATACGCCCAAAAGGCAACCGTGTGAAGAAAACAAATGCAGCGAGTAAACGGTTCGTCATCTTAAAAATATTTGATTATTGCCGCATGAGCAAAATTATCCATTTCATTCATCATACGTACAGCCGAATCAACAATGGGATAGGCACATATAGCCCCGGTCCCTTCGCCTAAACGTAATCCTAAATCTAATAGCGGTTTAGCTCCCATGGCATTGAGTACTAATTTATGCCCCGTTTCGTCTCCCTGATGACCAAAGATAGCATAATGCAACACATCCGGACATAACTTAGAGGCAGCCAGCATGCAGTTGGTCATGATAAAACCATCTACCAGAATTATCATCTTTAGTTCTGCCGCTTGCAGCATGCCACCAACAGCCATCACCATCTCCAACCCACCAAAATAACGAATGATGTCTTCCGGAGAATGATCTCCCTTATAATTATCCAGAGCTTGTTTCAAAACAGTATACTTATGACGCACACCCGCACTATCCAGTCCGCTACCTGCACCCACGCATTTCTCTAGCGAGATATCAGTGAAACAAGTCATCCACATTGATGATGAGGAAGTATTAGCTATGCCCATCTCGCCAAAACTGATAACGTTGCAACCTTCGGCATGACTCTGCCTTACTACCTCGGCACCTCGTTCGATGCACAGATCCATCTCTTCGACAGTCATTGCCGCCTCATGCAGATAATTGCGGGTACCTTTTCGTACCTTCATGTCTATGATGCCTTTGTTTTCAGGAAAGTCATAATCGACCCCCGCATCTACAATCTTTAAAGTGAAACCATGCTGCCGACAAAGGAAGTTTATGCCAGCTCCTCCATGCAGAAAGTTACTGATTTGCTGCCAGGTAATCTCTTTGGGCGAAAAACTCACGCCTTCATCTACAATACCATGATCGGCTGCAAAGAGAATGTTTTGCGGTTGCTTTAATTCAGGACTAAGTGTTTGCTGAATAAGCCCTATTTGCAATGCCAATTCTTCGAGTTTGCCCAACGATCCTTTAGGTTTGGTAAGATTATTAATTTTGTCGATAAGTAACGAACGAATCTGTTCATCCGGTTTTGTAATATGAAATGTCTTCATGTGTTATTATTATAGTGTTTTTAATAATCGGAATTATCCCTTTACGACAAGTGGGATGCCTGCCACCATAAGTACTACTTTGTCTGCTTTGGCAGCAATATACTGGTTTACCCAGCCTTGCAGGTCGGTGAATTTCCTTTGAATTGCATTTTCAGAAGTTGCTCCCATACCTATTTCGTTAGTAACAAAGATAAAAGTGGCATTCTGTGTCACAAAGCGATCAAATTCTTGCTTTACAGCCTCCAGAGTTTTATCCGTATCAGCCTCCAGGTCGAAAAAAAAGTTAGTGCACCACAGCGTTACGCAATCTATAAGCACCACCCTGTCTTCAACCTGATGGCGACTTAGTTCTTTATCTTCTTCAATGTTTGTCCACTCCGGCCCGCGATCTGCCTGATGCCGAAGTACCCGTTGATGAAATTCCTCATCCCAGATACGGGAAGTGGCCAGATAAATGGGGGTGGGGGATAATGTAAGTGCCAATCTCTCAGCATATTTACTCTTCCCGGAGCGTGCTCCCCCGGTGATCAGTATCAATTGCTTCATGTGTATTTTCTCTTTCTAGCGAACAAAGATAGCACTTTTTACCTTCTTTTTTTGCCCTAAAACTAGTATTATTTCAAATATCTAATTACCTTTGTGCCGCTTTAATAAAGCATATGCGGCAGTAGCTCAGTTGGTAGAGCATCAGCTTCCCAAGCTGAGGGTCGTGAGTTCGAACCTCATTTGCCGCTCCATTGATAATCAGGCACTTACGAGTATTGTAGGTGCCTTTTTTATGTCTACTCCAATAAATTCTAAAGCATATTAGCCCTTTATTTGCCTTATTAAACTATATTTGCGTGCAAATGGCGTGCAACTAAGTACTAATAAGTATCAATATGGCAACTGTAAAACTCACATTAGACACAAGGCGTGCAAAAGAAGACGGAACATTTCCGATAAAGCTCTTAATATCTCATCTCCATAAGTCGGCAAAGATCAGTACCGGTATATCTGTAGTTCGCGAACAATTTAACGGGAAAGAGATATCCAAGAAAGCCCCCAACTGCAGTATCCAGAATATGAAGTTAAGAACAATGATTTCGACCGCTGAGGCTACTTTACTTGATCTTATCCAAAAAGGGAATATAAATCATATATCAGCCTTAAAAATAAAAGAAGTCATAGAAGAACGTATGAAAGGCAAACCGCTAAAATCAGAGAAATATTTCATCGACTACCTAAATGATTTCGCCTCTTTAAAAAGTAATCCGGGTACCCGTGGAGTATATGAACAAACCAGAGTGAAGATAGAGGCCTATGATCCAAAATCTACCTTTGAAACTATTGACATAACATGGTTAAAGAAGTTTGAAGCTTGGATGATGGAATCCGGGGTACGTACGAACGCAAGAGGTATACACCTAAGAAACATACGTGCGATCTTTAATTATGCCATAGACGAAGAGAAAATAACTCTCTACCCATTTAGGAAGTTCAGAATAAGGAAAGAAGAAACTCCAAAGCGTGCGCTATCGGTAAAAGACTTAATAACGCTAAGAGACTATTCTTGTGAAGATCATCAAATAAAGTACAGAGACATGTTCATGCTCATGTTTTACTTGATAGGAATAAACCCCGTTGATTTGTTCCAGTTAAAAGAGATCCGGAATAACAGAATAGAATATCATAGAGCCAAAACAGGAAAACTTTATTCAATCGAGATACTACCTGAAGCACGGCAAATAATTAATAAGTACCAGGGCGAAGGATATCTTTTAAATATTTTGGATACATGGAATAACTATAAGGACTTCGCCCACCGAATGAACATCAATTTAAAACAGATCGGAGAAGTGGAAAGAGTAGGGTTAGGAGGAAAGAAAATAAGAACGGCCTTATTTCCTGATATCACGATCTATCACGCCCGGCACACGTGGGCCAGCATTGCCGCCTCGTTGGATATTCCAAAAGAAACCATATCGGCCGCTCTTGGCCATGAAATAGGTTCTAAGGTCACATCTATTTATATTGATTTTGATAGAAAAAAGGTAGATGAGGCCAATAAGAGAGTGATTGAGTGTTTGAATACTATTTAATTTTGTATAGATGTTAATTTGCCATTTTCAAAATAGAGATATGTATTATCATCATATACCCATTGCTCGCTCGTTCCATATCTATTAGTCGTTTTATTAATATCATTAGGTTTACCCCATGAATAAATGCACATTTGCTTTGTCCATCCAATTCTAACAACGCCTCTATTTATTAAATCAGAGGTATTTTTACCGTATTTACGTAAAATGAGAAGTTTCTTATTGCTTTCTGCTTTTATTTCAGAGTCATACTCTTTCTTATCTACAAATTTAGCAGTAGATAGAGTTATAGATCGGAAATCGCTAGTGAGCACATAGCCAATGCCATACTTTTCATTTTTAATTAAAGCGATTAATCTTCTAGTTAAAGTTTTTGATGTACCCACATTTACGCAAGTCCATATACTATTTTTAGAGATATTATTAATCTCCTGTCTGTTATCAACATTATGAATGCCATGATATTCGTCAGAGGTGCTATAATAATCATTGCCAGTGTATATAAATTGACTACCTACCAGCTCTTTTCTCATTTTCTCATAAAATCCACTAACTATAAAAAGATCATCAAACGTATCTCGACTATCTATAGGGTAATCATAATAAATAACATTCCCATTATCACATATTAATTCAAGATATGTTTTATGGATAACTACAGGATTTTTATCAAAGACTAACACCCTAGATACATAAAATTTCTTATCCTTCACTTTTTTAAAATCAGTAAGATTTGTGCCATCTAATAGGCTATAGATATCATCAGAATTATGGTGAATCATTTCGGATATTCCATATGAAGGTTTTGTATATAATCCACTTACGCCATTTTGCTCACCCCAATCATTTCCTTTTAAAGTAAGAATTTGCCCAATATACATACCAACATCCATTCCAGTATAATTATATAAGCTATCATAATATTGTTTACTTATAATAGTAGGCTCTGACCATTCCTTTAAAAGCCTATTCATTTCTTCATCATTAACTTGCGAATAAGCAATAGACGGAATGAAAAGCAAAATAAAAAGTAGTTTTTTCACGGTGTATTATTTTAGTCCTTTATAGTAAGATAAAAACTTTTCAGGAGTTGATAGATGGTCAGGAATAGAATGCCCGGTTTTAGTGATCAGCCTAGAAATATTATCAATTTCGGTTTTGGATGAAGATATAAAAACTTCATCAGTAGAGCCATTGCTCTTTATTTTTATCAAATACCTAGCTAAATGCGCTACTAGATATTTATAAGCCCCATCTTTATCATCCTGAATCATATATAGCGCAAAACTCTCATCGCCGTTTTTAAGTTTTTGTTCTATGCTACTGATATTATTAGTAGCTATCCAGACCTTGATAAATAATGCAATAGAAAATACCGCCCCTGCCACGCATATAAGTATAAGGAAAGGCTCAATGCTATTTGTTTCCATGAGTTTAAGAAATTTATAATATTTGTTTTTTAGTAAATAAATCTATGATTACGCACTTCTATCTTTTTTTCTTTCTCCGAGACCTATTTGCTCCCTGAGTACCTTATTCTCTCCCTGTAACATATAATTCTCCTTGCTCAATTCCTTAAGTTCATTTTTCAATTTTTCTATTTCTCTTTGAAGAGAAGCGGAATCTGAATTTGATGATTTAGTTATAGTTATTTCTCCGCTACCGGTGATAAGCCAGTTAGCGTTAACGTCTGGGAAAGCTTCCAATAATTGGATTATAACATTGACGCCAATAGAATACCCGTCTTTCATCCAATTACTAGCGGTATTACTGGCGACACCTATCTTATCAGAAAATTTTTTATGATTTCCTCTATCTTTCCCAAAGTAGTATGTTTTAATTTCTTCTATGCGTTCATTAATACTTTTCATGCTATTTGTTTATTCATAAATTTATGATATATTTGTGCTTCATTTAATTACTAACCATTTAAAACTCATTGTTATGTTCATGTTTTCAAAAGAAAGATTAAGGTTTAAATGCCTTGAAATGGCTCTGAGATCAAAAGAAATAGAGCCAGATATGCGCAGCAAAGCACATGTTGATTGGATTGCATTGGCATCTGTATTTTATAATTATATTAAATACGGAAAACCTAAAGACTAGGATAAACGACTAGTATTGAAAACTTTACCGTGCTTATTTCCGAGTTATTAACTTCATTGTTAATGCCGGCTTTAAGCACGTTTATCTTTATTCCGCCGCCTTTTTCTACCAATTCTCCAGCAGAAACCGATAGATTGAACTCTATCTCATGAACATTCCTACCATCGTTTAAGTACCTACCCTTATTATTGTAATCCGTAAAATCACAAGGGTTAACTATAAGCCCGCTGCTCTCATTTTCGGAGTTTAATTCACTGATAGCATTAGAAATATCCGCTATCGCCTCTTTGATAAAATCTTTTAAATTCATACGCAATAGTTAAACAATGTTATTTGATCATAAATTTATGATTAAATGGTTTGTTTATTCATAAATCTATGATATGTTTGCAGAAACAAAATTGTAAAGCATTCCATTTTGCGAAACAAAGCAAAAATGAGAATTGGCAAAAATAACAATAATTATTTAAAAATAGAATTTATGGGAAGATCATTAACATTAAAAAGAGGCACGGTAGCCAAATTAGCTAGACTATGCGAATGCACGGAACAAACGGTAAGAAATGCTATCCGGGGAGCGACGGTAGAGGGTGATGCGGAAAAGATCCGTACCGCTGCAGTACGTAACGGATATGCAGTGAAAGAGATTCCTCTTACTATAGAGGAATACAACAAAAAATACCGTGAATCATGAAACGCCATCAGGGAAAAGTAGAGCCTGTTCCAAAGCGCTGGCTTTCGAAAGATGAGGCTATGGCCTATCTTGGATGCTCTGATAAATACCTCACAAAGCTGAGGCTTGAATTCAGTATAAGTTTTTCACAAGTCGGAAAAATGATATGGTATGACCTACAAAGCATTGATAGATTCATTCTTAAAAACAAAGTAGTATGAGAGCAAGAAGATTTTTACTAGTAATCTTTTCGATAGTCCTATTCTTCGCCTGCAGATATGCCGGAAAGATTGAGTTTACTGATGATGTAATTAGCTCAATGAGTGATAGTACATATAAAGCTGTTTTAGCCGATTTAGGCGGAACAGCTACAGAGACAGAGATTGCCACCTATTACGTAAAGAACCAAAGAAAATACGACAAATGAAACAAGAATTTATATTGCCAAAGGGAGTCAATAAAATAACCATTGAGATAGATAAGGGTATGGCCATCATTACGGTTGGTAAAGCCAAATGTTTGGAATACCACAACAAATTAACGAATCACATTGAATCATCGCCGGTAGTCGGAAACATGGCTATACTATGGGATAAAGCAGATCCTAAAAATGCAATAATAGCCACTCTGCAAGATTGGGAATCGGTAGATATAAATGTCAGATACAAAGGAGGCGGGGAATGGTTTGACAATGCGATTAGATTCCGTGACGAAGAACAATATAATGCAATAAGAGGATATGAAACAACCGAGTAGAAAGCGCCTCATTGAATCTCTTGATGAAGTATTCAGCCAGTATATCCGTCTACGTGACAGCGATAAAAAGCAAACCTTCAAATGTATCTCTTGCGGACGGACGCTGCCTTATGAACAGGCCGACTGTGGGCATTATATAAACCGTAAACATATGTCTCTGAGATTCTCTGAGAAAAATTGTAATGCTCAATGTAGGAGCTGTAACAGATTCGATGAAGGCAACATACAAGGATATAGGAGAGGGTTAGTTGAAAAGTACGGAGAGCCTCTTGTATTAATGATAGAGGCGGCAAAAAATGAGGTAAACAAGATTACTGTTTTCGAATTACGAGCAATGATTAAGTACTATCGAAAAGAGGTAAAGAGATTAGAGAGTGAATTATAAAATGATAAGCGTATGGACTTATTCGGAGAA
This sequence comes from uncultured Bacteroides sp., assembly GCF_963677715.1. Lineage (NCBI taxonomy): Bacteria > Pseudomonadati > Bacteroidota > Bacteroidia > Bacteroidales > Bacteroidaceae > Bacteroides > uncultured Bacteroides sp. The sequence goes on along the minus strand of NZ_OY782495.1, from coordinate 173,003 downwards.
AATGCTTTGATAAAGCATGAGAGGAGCATAGATAGAGATTCCAAAGGGCGTTTTGCTAAAAAGATGATTGCGGAAGCAGATACAGCAAAACGAAAAGCTAAGAGTTATCAACTCATGTATGAATCTGAACGATCCAGAAATAGAGGATTTTGGGAAATGATAAGACAAAAGGATGAAGAGATTATCCGATTAAGGAATAAGCTAAAGGACTACGAATAATTAAGACTATGATACTAAAAAAAGAAAAGATACAAGAAGCATTAAAAGGAATAGAGATAGAGATAAATAAGCAGCACATATATGAGGCTATTGTTAACACTCATAATTTCCGTTTTTGCTTGCATGAAAACATAATTCATGAGCCGGGGACTATCACTCTTAACAGTGCTCCAGAGAGCCTACAGATTTCAGGTTTTAGAGTGATCCTGTTAACTTGTAATAATCCTACTCTTGGATTATTCTTCGCTCTTAAAATAACAAAACAATAATAAGCCGGAGAAGTGGCGAAATGGTAGACGCAATTAACGTTAGCATCAAAAGTAAGCAAGGAACCCGAAATTATAGTAGGCTAAAGAAAGCAGTTAATATATACAGGTTCGAGTCCTGTCTTCTCCACAATGCAATATTGCAGAATTCAAAAAAAATATGAATATGTTAGAATTATTACAAGGTTCGCTAGGTAAAAGAGCGATGGACAAAGTTACGGGATTCACAGGTACCATGACAGGATACACAGTGTATCTAGATGGAGGATTATGGGTACGAATTGAACGTTTGGCTTGCAGTGGAGAGTCTATTAAAGAAGAATGGATAGAGATTGGAAGAGTTGAGATATCAGAAGATGCACCGATAGGATAACATCATCCCGATGCAGTCTAGCCACCTATCCGGGAACAATGCAATATTGCAGATTAATAAATAATACCGCTGTAAAGGACAGCGTTCCGGAGAGAGTTCGGATTTAAGTTTTATGAATTATCAAAACCAACCCCGCAAGCGTGCGGGGAATACGGGCGGTTAGTATTCATCGGATGAAACGCTACTAAGTGTACATAAAAGTAGTCAGGCCGGTTCGATTCCGGCACCGCCCACAATTTACTAACAATTTAAAAATAAAAATATGATTGAAACAAGAAAAACAGAGGAAAGGATAATAACATCAGATCCTAAAGAGCTGCTGAATAAGTACCTATCTAAACGAGTATTGAATACTTATACAGAGAATTTCATAGATGAAGCCACAGGAGAAGTTACATCAGTAGAAAGGAATGAGATCCTTTTTGAACGAGCTACTTTCATAGATCAGGATATTCTAGCTAAGATTAGATTCAGTATTGAAGCCGGTGAAATTAAGGAAGTAGAAGTAAGCAACCAAAAAAGGCAGGCTTTTGAATGCGAGAATGAGTGCCTATACCCGTATGTAGCTCAGGTTAGAATAGAAGATAAAAGCAAAAAAATATTATTGTATGCTACAAGTTTAGATTTTGCTCTTTCTATTTTGAGAGACTATCTAGAATTAAACTTTGTGGGCAGTTATAAAATAATAATGCTCAAAGAATTCATGAATTGCATTATACTATCTGATGAGTTAAAAATTGATAGTTTAAAAAGTGAGGAAGAGCCGGATGAGAAGAGAGATGATAGAAAATACTATCAGATTGAGGCTAAGATCTATTCTGATGAAGACACAGGTATTATTTATCCTTTCGTGGTTTATTCAATAAATATAGATAGAGTTATTGAAACCATTGAGAATTATATTAACGAAAAGGAAAATAAACGCTATAGAGAAGCAATTGCAGCGGGCAAAGAATCAGAAAACAAAGTATATAATACTATGCTTGAAGAGGCGAGGGCTATAACAATACATAGCGTTATACCATATGAATTTTCAGAAGCTTATCTATGAAAGCCGATAAGGGACCAGAAAAGATAAAATGCAACTGTAGAGATTGCAAATATGCAGGCCTGGTAAAAGACTACATGGTCTATTGCTCAAAAATGCTGCTGAAAAGGTCTACAGGAATAAGGATGTGCATGTATTACGAAAAGAAGAAAAATGTTTGATAAGATGGTATTTAACACTAGAATAAATTTCAATAAAGAAGCTGAAGGGATTGCACATAGCAATCATTTGCAACGCTGCACTCAAGGGAATGAGGTTTTCTATCAGAGCTCGACGTATGGCAATTTCGACGGTGTGTTTATGAAAATAAGAGGCAGTACCTTGCAAATAAAATGCAGCCTACATAAGCTTTATTATAAGTCAGAGCACGGTTCATTAGATAATTCCCAAATGTTCACGCTATCAGAAGCTAGATTAATGCTTGATTCCTTCTTCCAAAATATAGGAATAGAGATAAGTAAAGTAAAGGTAACTTATTACGAGTTGGGAATTAACCTCAATCTAACTAATGATCCTATCACCTATATAGAACTAATGCAATCGGTCGGACAGCAGAATGAAAAGGAAATGTTTAATGATGCCAACTACCAAAAGAATCGGCAGAAGACAACTGAGAAGAGCCGCAACATAAGAAAGGTTCTAAAGGTCTACGATAAAGGTTTTGAGGCTCGTTCTAAGGGTAGGCGGGTAGAAGGCAACATATTACGCTTAGAAACAATTTACCGCCGGCAGAGCGTGATGCTATCCTCATTGATTAATGAAGAAAACTTGGAACGCTTAACAGCTCGGTTCTTTAGGGATTGGAATTGCGTAGAGTTTCCCAGATCAATGATTTGCGACAAAGGAATAAAAGTCTCTCAGATGGGGAAGGCAAAAGATATCCTAGGGCTTGGACGGGAAGAATACCTAAACAGAGGTAAGTCCTCATATAGATCCGGAGAGATATCCAAAAAGCAATGGGAAACGATACGGGTCTTTTCAAAACAATGGGACAGAATAAAGTGTAAGTTCCATTTTGTGGCCGGAGAGACAGAGAAAGAATACAAAAACAGCCTAATAACCGCCTTCCAGACGGCTATATCATAAAACGCACCATAAGGTGCTATTGATAACACGCTAATAATCAACTAATTATGCACAAAAACAGCCTATTTTCACCTGTAAACACAGGTTTTTGGCGCATATATATACGCCACACTTATAAGGTAACTTGTCCTATACAGCCCGGAGGGATGTTTGGTACAAACTAATAAGAGGGCTGATAACTAAAGGTTATAACTAAAGAAAAGGAGAATAAACTATGGATTGCGAAGCTAAAGGAAAGATAGTAGAAGAGTTAGAAGGAAGGTTCGGAACTCTTCAAAACGGAAACGATTGGGAGAAGAGAGTATACGTAATAGAGATATCGCAGAAGTACAAGCAAAAAATGATGTTTAGCATGTTTTCTTTTGATGGTCCTATTCAAGATCCTATTGAAGTCGGAGAGAGCGTAAAGATTAACTTTATAGTAGAAGCTCATCAATACAACGGGAAATGGTACAACGAAGTTAAAGTAACAAGAGTAGAAAAAGTATGAAATACATTGAGTTCTTAAAAAACAAGATGGCAATAAGTCATAATAGCGGATTTGAATTTAATAGAGCGGACTTGACGGATACTTTGTATCCACATGTTAAAGATAGCATAGTATGGGCAATTCAGGGAGGATGTAGGGCCATCTTTAGCAGCTTTGGAATGCAGAAAACAGTTACTCAATTAGAGATACTAAGAATAATCATAAAAAACAAAGGAGGTAAGGGTTTAGTAGTATGTCCAAAAAGAGTGGTAAGCGAGTTTCTGGAACAGGGAGAGAAGCATTTGGGTATGAAGATTACGTATGTGCGTAATATGACAGAAATAAAAGAATCAGGAACCGAAATAATGATTACCAACTATGAGAGAGTTAGGGACGGAGATATAGATCCATCTTATTTTATAGCTACGACTTTAGATGAAGCAAGCGTATTAAGAGGCTATGGAACTAAAACGTATCAAACATTTCTTCCTAAATTTAATGCGGTTCCTTATAAGTTTGTAGCAACTGCCACGCCTGCTCCTAACAGATTTAAAGAGATGATTCATTATGCGGGCTATTTAGGGGTAATGGATACGGGACAAGCATTAACTCGTTTCTTTCAGAGAGATAGCACAAAAGCCAATAATTTAACTCTATATCCTCACAAAGAACAGGAGTTTTGGTTATGGGTCTCGACTTGGGCCTTAGTAATAACTAAACCCTCTGACTTAGGATATCCGGACGATGGATATAACTTGCCTGATTTGATTGTACGCGAAGAAATAGTAAAGGTTGATAATTCAACCGCCGGGCAGGACCGTGACGGTCAGGTTAAGATATTTAGAGAAGCCGCCTTAGGGTTAGCGGATGCTGCAAAAGAAAGACGTGATAATCTGGAAGAAAAGATAGCTAAAGTAGTAGAAATTATTAATAGACCAGAAAATATAAACGACAATTTCCTGTTATGGCATGATCTTGAAGCTGAAAGGCACGCTCTATGTAAATCTATACAAGGATGTAAGGCCGTATATGGAAGTCAGGATGATACAGAAGCAGATAAAGTAATACATGAGTTTAAGGAAGGCCAATTAAAATACTTAGCTGCTAAACCTGAAATGTTAGGTGAGGGTATTAATTTTCAGTATAACTGTCACAAGGCGATCATGTTTATTGATTATAAGTTTAATGATAAGTTTCAAGCGATTCATAGGATTCACCGTTTCATGCAAAAGAATGATGTTACATTGTATCTAGTATATGCAGAATCAGAAGGAGAAATATTCAAGTCTTTCATGGAGAAATGGCGGCAGCATAATGAAATGGTACAGAATCTAGTATCAATATTCAAAGAGAACGGGCTATTCGGTATTGACGCTGGCGAAAAGATGATGCGATATATGTTTTCTAAGCGAGAAGAGAAAAATGGTAATCTGTGGAAATCAATCAATAATGATAACGTATTAGAGTGTCAAGAGATGGAAACAGATTCGGTGGGGCTGATAGTTACATCAGTTCCATTTTCTAATCACTATGAGTACACACCTACTTACAATGATTTCGGGCATAACTATGATAATGATAAGTTCTTTGAGCAAATGGATTACTTATCACCAGAGCTATTGAGAATACTAAAGCCAGGGAGAGTATTAGCTATACACGTAAAAGACAGGATATTATTTGGAAACGCTACGGGTTTAGGTATGCCATCATTAGACCCTTTTCATGCGATGTGTATATCTCACTATATGAAGCATGGATTTATCCTATTCGGAATGATAACAGTAGATACAGATGTAGTAAGGGAGAATAACCAAACTTATCGTTTAGGATATACAGAGATGTGCAAGGACGGCTCGAAGATGGGTGTAGGTTGTCAGGAATACGTTCTTCTATTCAGAAAATTACCTTCAGATACTTCAAAAGCTTATGCAGATCAGCCGGTGACTAAACAGAAAAAAGAATACTCTCTTGCTCGTTGGCAAATAGACGCTCATGCAAGTTGGAAATCGTCAGGTGACACTCTCATATCCTATGAGGATTTGAAAGGTTTAAATATAGATAAGATTAGACGGATATTTCGTGAATATTCCAAAGAACACTTATATAATTTTGAGAATCACGTTGCTTTTGCAGAAGAATTAGAAGCTTACAACAAGCTACCTAAGACTTTTATGGCCATAGATCCGGTAAGCAAAAAAGACTATATATGGGATGATGTAACTCGTATGCGTACGCTTAACACAAGACAGTCTCAAAAGAATAGGCAAAATCATATTTGCCCTTTACAATTAGACATAGTAGAAAGATTGATTGAAAGATATAGTAACAAAGGAGATATTGTATTCGATCCTTTCGGAGGTATAGGAACAGTGCCTTATTGCGCTATAAATTTAGGACGCAAGGGATTATCAACCGAACTTAATAATAGCTATTGGAAAGACGGAATATCTTATTTGGTAGAAGCTGAAATGAACGTTACGGCCCCTACTTTATTTGACTTAATGGATGCAGCAATATGAAGAGTTTAACACATGGTTCTCTATTCAGCGGCATAGGAGGATTTGAGTTAGGGGCTCAATGGTGTGGAATAGAAACATTATGGAATTGTGAGATAGAAAGGTTTCAAGGGAAAATTTTAAAAAAACACTTTTTAAAAGCAATGCATTATGAAGATATTAGAAAATTACAAAGTCCAGAATATGTCGACATCATCAGTGGAGGATTTCCTTGTCAAGATGTCAGTATTGCAGGCAAAGGTATTGGAATTAAAGGCGATAGAAGCGGGCTATACATTGAAATGTTTAGAATTATACGGGAAATTAGACCTAAATATGTCCTTATTGAAAATAGCCCAATGCTCCTTATTCGAGGATTCGAGCAAATCTTATGCAATCTTTCCAAAATCGGGTATAATGCAGAATGGCAATGTTTATCGGGTACCGACTTTGGCATTCAACAGGGTAGGGAAAGATTATATTGTATTGCCTACAATCGTGAAATCATCTGCAAAAGGGGCATCAAAGAATCGATATTTCGGAAGCCCTACTTATCGGGGGAATCTGCACGAGTTTATCCGGGATGGCGAACAAGACGGGATATACCCTCACCCAGAACTATTAGAAAAGCTAATGACATACCCAATTCACTGGACAGAATTAGATCATTAGGAAATGCTGTGCAACCGTTAGTAGCGAAGTATTTATTCGAATGTATTAAAAATACAGATAATAGTATTAACTATCAAATATAATCAAATATGAAAAAAGTAGAACAACTTTATTTTAAAGATGAAGATTCATGCAGTGTGCAATCTTTAGAAGATTTTATAAATGAGGCTAAGGAAGAAGGCCTCAGCGAAATAACTCTTTTCGAAGCAGATCCGGATACAGAAAAAGAATATATCTGGTGCGAAGCTTTCGGAGAAACTAAAGAAAAAAGTGAATGTAGAAAGAAGTGTTGCAGCGGGTATGAAAAACCAGAGAATGGCAATATTTGTGCGGATAGAGGTACTCTGTATTGGCATGGCAGAAAGATGCTTTTTAATGTAACTACAAGTAAACTAATAAGAGAGATAGAAGTAGAAGAAGATGTCGCCAAGGAAATGAATCTGTATCTAGTAGATGAGTGCCTATTTATTATTGCTAATACAGAAGAAGAAGCAATACAAGTATGCATAAATGAATGCGGTGAATCTTATGATAAAGAAGGTTACGATGCAGATGTGATTGATCGCAATAAAATTAAGGATATAAAAATATATGATACAGACGAAGATGGTGATGTATTAGATGGATATACTAGTCTTGATTTTTGGAATATGTTTGTTGAAGCTGAAAAGAAAAGTATTCCATGCGTATTGATTGGTGTTGGACTATAAATTATTCTATCATGAAAATATATGTAGCAAGCAGTTGGAGGAATATATTCCAACAAGAAGTAGTAAAGCGGTTAAGGTATGCAGGTCATGAAGTATATGATTTCATGAATCCGCCAGGGCAAACTGGTTTTCAATGGTCAGAAATAGATGTAAATTGGCCGAACTGGACTACAGAACAATACAGGAAAGCATTAAACCATCCCGTCGCTATTGCCGGCTTTAACTCTGATTTTAGCGCCATGCAATGGGCAGATATATGTGTTATGGTACTACCATGTGGGCGATCGGCCAATACGGAGGCGGGATGGATGAAGGGTGCAGGCAAAAAGGTATATGTCTTATCTCCTGATAAAGAAGAGCCTGAACTAATGTACAAAATCTATGATGGGATATTTTGCAGCGTATCAGATCTATCAATAGAACTGAGCAATAAATGCGGAGATTGCGATTCCTTCTGCGAGTGTAGTCTTGGGCCAGTGCCGGCATGTAAAGATCATATAGCATGTGTACATTTTAGCAATGAAGTATTTAGCAATGCATGCAATTTAGATAATGAAAATCTCATTAAGAGATGCGAAGATTGGGTGAGTAAACTAGCTAAATCAGGAGGAAAAGCTTGGACGCTGCAAGTACCGGTTAACATGAATGAGGATCCGGATATATTGATATGTGAATTATGTAAACGATTTAAAGCAAGAACCAATGAAAAGAATAAATAATAATTCGGCTGATATAACTGAGAGAGGCACACCACGCAAGGAAGATATAACTCATAATGCAGATCAAGACAGAATTGAGAAGTCAATACGAGAACAGCGAGTGAGAGACGTAGAAAAGCATCCTCTCAGGTTAAATAGTGCAACGATAATATATGTAGATGAGAAGAACTGCAATGCCGAATACGCTGATAAAAGTAGGTTAAAACTAGGTATAGAATGTAGGGATGGAAAGAGGTAAATACATCGTGCAAATAGATAACTTCTATCTAAATGAATTTATATTCTATTGGGTGTACTATAATCAGCCCTGTAAGCTCATTCTATTGAAACCTAAAACAATAGGCCTAACCGGAATAAAGTTAATAGTAGATGGAAGCGAAACAGATGATTTCTTATCGAAAGCAATAGAGAAGATTAAATGTAAAATAATGAAAGATAATGGATAAAGGCGAGAGGATTAATATCAGGCTAGACACGTGGACAGCCGCACATATTGAAAAGATTGTTACAAAGACAGGAGCATGCAAGTCGGTTGTAGTTCGCACAATGCTTTTAGAATTCTTAACTAAGCAGTCAAACAATGTAAATGATATACATTATGATGTTAATAAGTTAAAAAAGAACAAAGAAATATTGTTGCGAATTGATGAAGATACGATAAAATCATTAAAGCAAACAGCCCATTCCTTAAATAAATCCGTAGCAAGATTGGTAAGAGAAGTATTAACTAATTACACATACTCTATTGAGAAAGACGGAAAGTATGAAGATGAATATAAAGAGAGAGAGAGTAAGGAGGTACATGCGGATAAACGTCTCTTAAATTTTATTGAGAGTAACTACAATATATTGAGACGTACCATCATCCAAGACGGCCGGATGCAAGAGGATGTATTTCACGACACTACTCTACTATTCGTTAAAGATGAAGAGAGCAAAAAGTTAAAGAGCAAAGGATCTTTAATAGCTCACTTCCGCAAGAGATACAATATGTTAATGTATAGAGCCGAAATGAATAAGAGAGACAGAAAGGAGGTAGAATATGCCGACTATAAAAAAGATGCAAAGGAAGCCTCAGCTGAGTAATGTTGAAGCCAATAGAAAGAAGATCTATGATTCAGTGCGTTGGCGTAGGCTAAGAACTTTAAAGTTTGCAAACAACCCGCTATGCGAGCTATGCGAAAAGAAAGGATTAGTAACCCCCGCAGAGGACATACACCACATCGTTAGCTTTAATGTAGATGATTCCATGAAGCGTTATTGGCTTGCGTATGATTACAATAATCTAATGTCGCTATGCAAGCCATGCCATCAGAACATCCACAACAAAACAAAGTGATCTGTACATAATCTTAAGAGCAGCCTAGCCCGTTGCTCTTTTTTTATGCCATAATGAAGAATAAATATTTACATATAAAAAGATGCAATAGAAAAAATCTATATCTAAAAAACCACCACCTCTACAGAGATTGTGGAGGGGGAGGGGTATGGGGTAAAATTTATGTACATTCAACCTTTCCTACCTCACCCAACCCTTCTTCACACGCACGGAACTTTTTGAAAAAAGCCAAAAAAAATATTTTGGTGAGACAATTTGAAAGTTATATAATAAAATGCTATGCCAAAAGTGAAGTTTAAAATTCCAGATACGATTTTGCACGATGAGGCTATCAAGTATATTCGTGCGGTAGTAAAAAAATTAACGGATGATGATGAACTCAATCCGACGGATTTCCCACAGCTAAGAAGATTGGCAAAAAGTTACGATGATTATCTATCATGTGAAGATTGGCTTTCAACCAATAAACCGATCATGGAAAACAATAAAGGAGAAATTGTTAAACACCCTTATGTTAACATTCAAAGAGAATGTTGGAATCAGTTTATTTTCTTAGCGAAAGAATATGGTTTCACAATGAAATCAAAGTCGAGTATGAGATCAGCCGGAGGAGGAGAAGAGGAAAGCCCACTCGATAAGTTGCTATCTAAAAAATAGAAATGAGATACATAGAGTACGCTAGGCAAGTCATAGATGGAAAGATAGTCGCTGGTAAGTATATTCAATTAGCTTGCGAGCGATTTTTTTATCTCATGGAAAATGATCTCTATGAGTTCAGGCCGGAACGTGTGCAAAAAGTGATTGATTTCATTTCAATTTTAAGGCATTATACCGGTCGCCACGCCGGGAAACATTTTATACTCGAACCGTGGCAGGAATTTATAATCGCTTCTATATATGGGTTTTTCTTGGTAGAGGACGGAACGCGTCTAGTCAAAGCAGCTTATATTGAAATGGCGAGAAAGCAAGGGAAGTCCGCTCTAGCTGCTGCAATTTGTCTATATCACTTGGTTTATGATGATGAGATGGACGCTGAAGTAGATCTGGCGGCCAACTCCAAAGAGCAAGCGAAAATATCATTCCGTATGTGCTCGAATTTTTCAAAAGGAATAGATCCTAAATACAAAAAACTAATTCCGTTCCGGGACAAAATAACCTATGAGAGTACAATGTCTATACTGAAAGTGATGGCCGCTGATGATAGTAAGCTAGACGGATTTAATGCTTCAATGTATCTTCTGGATGAATACCATGCGGCAAAAAATGGCCGACTAAAAGATGTACTTCAATCTTCGCAGGGAATGCGTGAAAATCCAATGAGTATCATTATCACAACAGCCGGATTTGATAAACTAGGACCATGTTATCAGTACAGAACGATGTGCACTGAGGTACTAAATAAATTGAAAAAAGATGATTCTTTGTTCATTGCACTCTATTGTTTAGACGAAGGAGATGATTGGAAAGATGAGGCTGTATGGATTAAATCTAACCCTAATTTGGGAGTTACGGTTAGGTCTAACTATATTAGGGAGCAAGTGCAGAAAGCGGTAAATTCGCCATCAGAAGAGGTCGGAATTAAGACTAAAACCATTAACTTATGGTGCGATTCGGGTACGGTTTGGGTACCAGAACACTACATTTTAGCTGCAAGTTTGGACGTAAATCTAGAAGATTACAAGGATATGGAAGCCTTCGCCGGTATAGATTTAAGCTCTACTAGCGACTTAACTTCTGTATCTTATCTAATACCTACAGCTGAAAAAATGATCTTTAAAACGTACTATTACCTTCCTGAAATAGCACTCAAGGAAAAAAGATTCAAAGAATTATATGGAGAATGGCGTAGACAGGGATGTATAACGATCACGCCCGGAAACGTGACGGATTACGACTACATTCTAAACGACCTTATTGAAAAGAATAACATGCTGTATCTATGCAATGTGGGGTATGACTCTTGGAATGCAACTCAGTTTGTAATCAATGCTACAGATAAGGGCCTTCCAATGGAGCCGATATCACAAACGATAGGCAATTTTAATAAGCCTACTAAGGAAATGGAAAGATTGCTATTATCCGGGAAAGCTATAATAGACAATAATGTAATCAATAGACACTGTTATCGGAATGTGGTAATGGCCCGCGATAGAAATGGAAATACAAAGCCTTCAAAGCAATATGAAGAGAAGAAAATAGATGGTGTTATCAGCGAATTGATGGCCTTGTCAGCTTACTTAGAATCTCCTAGATATTCAGCTCTTATATAATGTCAGACAAGTTGACTGTTTATAAGAAACATTTAGCATGAATATATTTGGCCTTGACATTTCTTTTAGAAAAGCTTCTAGAAAAGAAATTAACTCTATCCCCATGATGGGTACTGGTACGGGAATGCTTTTAGCGAGTACTTCCCAACCAATGCTGCTATCTACTGTCTATCGTTGTGTAGATGTTATCAGTGATTCAGTGGCTCAGTTGCCACTTGAGACATACATATTAGATCAGGAAGGATTTAAGAAGCCGGCTAAAGATCACCCACTCTATAACCTGATGAATGAAGAACCAAGTGAGTACATGACTAGATTTACGTTCTTTAAAACAATTGTGGCATCTGTGATACTTAGAGGTAACGGATATGCCTACATAGAGAGAGATTCAAGGGGAACTGTAATTCAGCTAATTTACATTCCATCTACGTCAGTTACGATCGTTTGGATTAATGATAATAACGGAATTCCAAGAATGAGGTACCAGATTACCGGATTTAAAGAATTGGTAGAGCCTAGAGACATGATTCATATCCTGAATTTTAGTTATGATGGAATTATAGGAGTATCAACCCTAACACATGCCAGACAAACACTTGGCATATCGACAGATTCAGAAGCTCATGCTTCCGGGTTCTTTCGTAACGGCGGCAACATGGCCGGAGTGCTTACGGTTGAAGGTGTAAGGATGGATAAAAAGCAAAAGGATCAGAATTATAGTGAATGGGCCGCACGAACAGATCCATCAACGGGAGCGCCTAACGGAATTGTAATTCTTGAAGGGAATATGAAATATGCTCCTATCACCATCAGCCCTAAGGATTCTCAATTGCTAGAATCAAGGCAATTTAACGTAGTGGATATTTGCCGTTTTTTCTCGGTTTCTCCTGTTAAGGCTTTTGACTTATCTAAATCTAGTTATTCAACCGTTGAGGCTACACAATTAGCATTCCTTACCGATACGGTGGCTCCTATGATTGCTAAGATAGAGCTAGAGTTGCAAAGAAAGCTATTTAAACCATCCGAAAAGAAGAATCTAAAAATAGAGTTTAACACCTCTGCATTTCTAAGAGCTGATAAGGCTTCACAATCTACGTATTGGAAGGAGCTATTTAATGTTGGTGCAGCTACGCCCAACGAAGTTCGCCGGGAAAACAATCTTCCTCGCATAGATGGAGGGGACGAAGCCTTTGTACAGGTTAACGTTCAAACGCTTGCTAATGCTAAAAATCCGACGGCAAAACAAGGAGTGTCAGACAAAACAAAGGTTAATAGTAAATAGTACGATAATGGAAGAGAAAAAAAAGGAAATAAGGAATGTATCCTATCGTGTTAAGGCTGATAAAGAGAGTCGAACAATCGAAGGATATGCCGCTCTTTTTAATGTAGCAAGTGACGGACTTTGGTTTGGAACAGAAATAATTGAGAAAAATGCTTTTGATGGAGTACTTGAAAAGAGTGATGTGTTCGCTCTTCTAAATCATGACCTAAGAAGAGGTATTCTGGCACGTTGGAAGATGAAAGAGATATCGCTTCGCCTAACTATTGATGAAATAGGTTTGAAGTATTCTTTCGAGGCTCCACAAACAGCTCTTGGCGATGAGTTATTGGAAAACATCCGTCGTGGAGAAATATATGAAAGTTCATTCGCCTTTACAGTAGAAGATGATACATGGGAAAAAGTTGGCGAAGACATGTGGAAACGCACAATTCACAAGATCGGAGAATTATTCGATGTATCGCCAGTATACTCGGCTGCTTATTCTTCAACATCTGTATACATGAGAGGAAAGGAACAAACGGATGCTATCATTGAAGAGCAAAGAAAACGTATAGCAGACGAAGAAAAACGTATAAATGAAGCCCTTAATAGTTATTGGGAAACGATAGAGAAACAATTTAATATTTAAAATTATGCCTAAAGAAAAGACAATGTTAGAGCTGATTGAAGAACGCAATCAACTCATTGAAGCAAGAAAAGGAATCATCGCAAAGGTGAAAAAAGAAGCTCGCCAACTGAGCACTGAAGAAAACAATTCTCTCGGTGAAGCCCAGATCAGGTTGGAAGAGATCAAGACTGAGATGGAAGAAAGAGAAGCCATGAACAGGAAGCTGGGTACTCCACACGGAAAGGAATCTCAAAAAAGATTCTCCTTAACTCGTGCTATTCGTGAATCAATGTCAGGAAACTACTCAGAAGAGAGTCTGGCCGTTATTCAGAGAGGTAAGGAACAGATGGTAGGATTGGAGACAACAGGAAGCCTTATTATCCCGGTTGGTGAGCAAAGAGCAGTAGTGGTAGCCGGTACAGATGCTAATGGGGGGTATGCAATAGATACAGATCTATTCGATATTATGACACCTTTACAGGCTAATTTGATTTTGGCACAGGTAGGTGCAAATATTGTTACCGGATTGACTAATAACGTCTCTATTCCAAAGTACTCAGGAACGACGGCAGCATGGGCAGGAGAAACAGCCGCTGCCGCTGATGGTACTGGCGCCTTTTCAAAAGATAGCTTCGCTCCTAAAAGACTTGCAGCCGTTACATATATCTCTAAGCAGATGTTAGCACAAGATTCTCTAGGAGTTGAGATGATGTTAAGAAATCAAATAATACTCGCTATCTCCCAGAAGTTGGAAGCGACAATATTTGGTAAAGATGCTACAGTAACGACGAAACCTGATGGCTTTTTCACGACTGTGCCGGCAGCCGGAGGTGTTGTTGATTGGGCTAAGATCGTAGCACTTGAAACTTCTCTTAGTACTTCTAATGCGCTTACCCAGAATTTGGCGTATGTTATTCACCCTGCTATCCTAGGTAAATTGAAAACAACCGTAAAAGATGCTAGCGGTGCCGGCGGATTCTTGATTGGAGATAATGGGTTGTTAAACGGCTATAAGAGCCTTGTCACTACCAATATTGCTAGTGGCATGCAAACAGGATTGAATGAATACGGGGCAATATTTGGAAATTGGGCAGACTATTTCGTAGGCCAATGGGGTGCGCTTGATCTAACTATTGATCCTTATACCGAAGCCGCTAATGGGCAGGTTAAGATTGTAGTTAATGCTTATTTCGATGCAGGTATGCGTAGAGCTGAATCATTCGCAAAAACGACTTGGAAATAATGGTATATATAACTTTAGCTCAGGCGAAGGAACACTGCAATATAGAAGCAGAGTATACCGATGATGATAGCTATATCAATTCTTTAATTGAAGTAGCCGAAGCAGTAGTGGCTAAAGATATATGCGAGAATCTAGAAGACTTGACGGGAGGAGGAGAATTACCTTCTCCCCTACATCATGCCATGCTCTTATTAGTTGGGAATTATTATGCTAACCGTGAACCGGTAGCTTTTGCCAATAGTGCCGAAGTTCCCTTAAGCTATAAGCATTTAATCTCTTTATATAGAAATTACGGCGGATGAGAGCGGGACAACTAAATGAGCATATCGTCTTTCAGGAGTTAATAACGACTATTTCTGAGACAGGAGCCCAGAGAAGGGAGTATCAGGACGTATTATCTATAAAAGCGAAAAGGAAAAAGATTACTACGGCCATAGGCGACGGAGAAGAAGCTAAAGAGGCTTTCATAGGTAATACGGTGATTTTTCAATGTCGTAAATACCCTGAAATAAACGAAGATATGCGGATAAGATGGCAAGGAAGAACTTATGGAATAACCCTACTGGACTATCAGCGTGAAGATAATACTTATATCATTACATGCAGTAAAATTAATAAGTGATGGCCATACTAGGTAAACAGATAGAAGTAGACACTAGAAATGATGTGCTTTATTTCGTTCGTAATCTGCAAGATTTTGAGAAGGATAAAGCGATAAGATCCGGACTAGCTTCTGCTGCTACTGTATTTAAGACAGGAGGTCGAGCACGATTAAGGAAAAGGATACTCGATCGTCCACATACAAAATCAGGCAAGAATACGGGTAACTTACTTAACTCAATGACATCTTTCGTTTATCGCATTAGGCCAGGAGCGGCTGTAGGATTTAGGCGGGGAGAAAATGGAGGAAACCATGCTCACTTAGTTGATCTAGGAACAAAGCCTAGAAGGCATCCCTTAACGGGCACTTCGGGAATTATGCCAGCAAATAAGTTTTGGACAGATACATCCGAACAAGATTCTCCAAAAGCCTACAACAAGTTAAGTCAAGGAGTACAAAGAGCAGTAGACCGAATAAATAATAGAAGATGATTAATAAACCAAAATCTAAATTAAAGATCACTACGCTCATTCGTAGTCTATTGATTGCAGAAGCTGATATAATGACCGCTACGAATGGACATATATCTCCATTAATAGCCGATAAAGGAACTACAGGAACATTTATCGTCTATCAGCGGAATGCCTATAAACTGCAAGAAGTAAAGCAAGGCGTAGCCGGAGATACCTGTGAAGTTCTTATAAATGTCGTAAGTGATGATTACGATAATTCACAGGATATAGCAGAGAAGGTACTATTTGCTTTATACGGAGAAAAAGGTGAAAACGGAAAGTATACAATAACTCTAGGAGATTCGACGGAAGATGTAGAAGTAAATGACACTTCCATAAAGTATATACAAGTTTTATTATTTGAAATTAATTAATACAATTATTATGGTTTACGATCAGGACACAGATTTATTGAAAGGTGAGAAACTGATGTTGTTTATCACTGACGGCACAGATAGGCCAGTAGCTTATTCTACGAATGCTACTTATGATCTTACCACAGACACTGTAGATACATCATCTAAAATGTCAGGTCAATTTAAGGACTTTATGACGGGACAAAGCTCATATACGGTTCAGACAGAATCGCTTATCAGTTTTACTGCCGGACACATGTCTTTCGCTAAGATGCACGCAATGCAGATATCAGGTCTGCCTGTTAACTTTAAACTCTGCAAAAGAGTAGAGAGCAACGGTGATTATATTCCGGGAGATGTAGTTTTATCCGGCAAAGCTATATTTACTTCTCTAAATTTGACTGCACAGAATGCGGCAATTTCGACAAGTTCAGCAACTCTACAAGGAAAAGGAGCTGTTAACCCAGGAACGGCAATTGTATTTGCTAATCCTAATCCTGTACAGATTGCCGCAACAATAGCAGTATCGGGTACTTCTATACTGCATGTAAGCGGATCCGGACTAACTGCTAATGTGACCGCTACAATAGTAGGAACGGATGCGCCCTTATTCTCATTGAGTGCGGCTACTGTAAATCAAAGCGGTGGCATTGCCTCAGGTGATATTACTATTACTTACGATCCAACCGTTACCGGTTCTCATATTGCTTCTATCAAATTGACAAGCGCAGGAGCAGAAGACGCTTATATACAGGTAATTGGTATATCCGCATCATAGTTTTCATAGTTTATTTTGAGTTGGTTAGTATGGAGGGTGGCAGGTAGCTGCCCTCTTTTTGAATAAAGAAAGCATGAGATTAACGATAAAGGGAATAATACGGGCAGAGCAACTGCTAAAGAAGCCATTCAACGATATTAATTACAATAACGAGCATGATTTATTGTGCATGTTGTATTGCATATCAGGTGAGCAATGTACACTAGAAGTATACAAAGAAGCCATAAGGAATAAATATCTCAGAGAACAGGTAAAAGAGCTTGAAAGGTATTCAAAGGTAATGCAGCAATTCACAGAAGAAAGCCCAAAGAAAGAGGGTAAATCAGGATATTTATCCGAGTTGGCCGGAATGCTAATAGTGAGTGGTATTGATGCGAACTACGTAATGAACGAATTAGAACTACAGGATATATCTTTTATCGTTAAAGCGATTGAGAAAAAAAAGAAAGAAGAATTGGAAGAGCATCGCTTATGGACTTACTTTCAGATAGCCCCTCATATAGATACCAAAAAAGGAGTAAATAGCCCCCGGACAATGTATACTTTTCCGTGGGAAAGCGAGGAAATAAAGACTGAGATGGAAGCTGAATTTAAGAAATCAGAAAAGATAGGAACTAAGTTTTTAAACGGAGAAATACAAGTATAAAATGGGAAGATTAAACTTTTCGATAGCAATTAATTTACTAACAGATAACTTCAAAAAAGGAGTTTCTACAGTAAAGAGTAGTTTTGCTTCTATGCAGGCACAGGCATTGTCTTATGCGGCTGCCTTGGGAGCTACAACGTTAGGGCTTGGCAGTTTTATATCTCAGTTGGTACAAGTTATAAGAGAAACAACGAGAGTGAATACAACCCTTAGAAACGTCTCTTCCTCTACGGCTGATTTTGCTGAAAATCTAAGATTTACAACCAAGATAGCCAACAAGTACGGTGTTTACATCAACGACTTAACCTTTAACTACGCAAAGTTTAAAGCTTCAGCGGATAATGCCGGAGTATCATTAAAGGATCAGCAAAAGATATTTGAATCTCTATCTAGGGCTTCTGTAGCCTATGGAATGTCCGCCGAAGATACGAATCTAACGTTTTTGGCCGTTACCCAGATGATGAGTAAGGGAAAAATAAGCTCTGAAGAGTTGAGAAGACAGCTAGGAGAGCGATTGCCGACCGCTATGGCCGCTATGGCAAAAGCTGCCGGAGTTCCTATACAGAAATTAGATAAGCTACTAAGGCAGGGCAAATTGCTTTCAGGAGAAGTTTTGCCTAAGTTTGCAGACGCTCTTAATGAGATGATTCCTAATGTAAATACTGATAACCTAGAAACATCATTTAATAAGTTAAAGAATGCATTTCAATCTTTCGCACAAGGGACCGGCCTAGCGAGTAGTTATAAAAAATTAATAGATAATATAACAAAGCTAGTTCAGACGGCCGGAGAAAACATAAAGAGCATAGTCAGTTCATTGGCAGCTTTCATCGAAGGAGTTGCATTAGGTCGCATGTTCAAATGGATTGCGGTAGAGTTGGCAAAGGCTCAAAAGACTGCAATGATTACAGCTGCCAGAGCTGCTAAGGCTGCGGGAGAATCTTTTGATGCAGTTGCATGGAAAGCCCAGAGTGCCGGAGTAACAATACGAAGCGCTTTTATTAAGGTAGGAGCCGCAATAAAAGGTGCTTTCATATCTATGTTACCAACGGCTATTTTTGTAGGAATATTGGAACTAGTATCTTATTTCAGACAAGCAGCAACTGAGGCAAAAAGAATAAAAAACATCTTTTCAGATTACAGGGCAGAGGCAGAGAAGTCTGGGAATACCACAGAGGTAGTAAAACTAAGAGAACTTCTTTCTATAATGAATGATAGAAAGGGAACTCAGATAGATATCAATAATGCTCAGTCTAATCTTGAGTCAATGCTAGGCGTTGAGAAGAAGTCTCAAGAAGATATAAATAAGTTAGTAGCCGAGCGAATAAAGCTGCTAGAATCGGCTGCAAAAGCTGATTTCTATGCGACTAAAAAAATAGAATACGAAGACAAGAATAAAAGTATTTTAAATAAAGCCTCTGGGATAGGGATATCAAATGGAAACTTCGACAGACTAGTTAAATTGTCACCGCTTGCATCATCAACCGATCAGAATCAAGAATATTTTAGAAAAGCACTTGATAAGATGCTACCAGCAGACTCATGGACTTCTCTAGGTAATGTAAAAGAATTAATTGACGAATATATACAGAATCAGGAAGTCATAAACGATGCTTCTTCAAATATGAAAGATGCACTATTAGCATCTACAAAAAAAACTCAGTCTTACGCACCGGATGATGATAAGAAAAAAAAGACAGAGCTTCAAAAATCAGAGGATAAATACAATGAATCTCTTCGTGAATTACAAGCTCAATTAGAGCTTAATAAGCAATCAGGAGGAAAACTAGGAATATCTCAATCAGAATACAACAAAGCTCTTGACGAACTTAATATAAAGACACTAGTAGACGCTAAAGGGACAGGAGACAAAGAACTGCTCACTAGTAAGTATCTAAGTAATTTACAGGATGCAGTAAATCATCCTATTTACAATCAAGCACAAGGAGAATTAGAAGCAGTACAGAAAAAATACGCAGAACAGTTAGCCGAACTTACGTCTCAGTATAAAAATGGAGCCATAAACGATAAAGATTATAAATCAGGTTTGAAAAAACTTGCGGATGAAACCATATCCGCCGCCGGATCAATAAAAGATGTTGGAGTTGCCGGGCAATCTTTTATTGCCGGGTTAAAGTTTTCCTCTACAATGCTAACGGAAAAACAGGTAACACCAACTGCCAGAACAAGAGATACGACATACGACTATAAGAAAAGCACAGTTGATATCACTGGAGAGAAGTTAGATATTGCAACGGAATATGCCAATAGGCTAAAAGACCAGTTGCAAGGCCAAATAGGCGACCTGATGGATGAGTTAGACACGGCTTTAGAAAATAAGGACTTTGCAAAAGCTTTAAAGATAGCTGAGGCTAAGGTAGAACTGAAGGGTTTAGCTGAGGCTATAAAAAAAATGGACGGGCTAGATAAGGCCTTAGCCTTAGCAACCGTTAAGAAAGATATTAAGGATCTGAATAAAGAGCTATGGGAAGGTACCTACTCAGGCATTAAAGACATAGCAAGTTCCTCTGATAGAGTAGTCAGTGCCTTTTCTAATTTAAAGGATGTATTCAACGATGTGGATTCATCCGGTTGGGAGAAGATTATGGCTATATGGAACGCTATGGCAACTACATTAGATTCCTTTCTATCTATCATAGATATGATAAATAATATTACGGAGGTAACGGAAAAGTTAGCAGACGCAAAAACAAAAGAGGCTGAAATAGATAAAGCAATAACAGCAGAAAAAACAGTAAATGCAGAAACTCAGGCTCAAGCAGAAGTCATAGCGATAGGAGAAAAGGCGGCAGCTAAAGTAGCTGCTTCGGTTGCTGTAACTGCTGCTGCGACAACCGAAATGGCCGCAGAGAGTACAGCGGCTTATGCTTATATACCATTTTTGGGCGTTGAATTAGCTACTGCACAAATAACAGCAATGCAAGGCCTTATAGCAGCTTCAGCAATACCTGCATTTTCTACAGGAGGTATACGCCAAAATACAGGAGACAAATTGCTCACTAGAGTTAATCCGGGAGAGATGATTTTGAATGATGGGCAACAATCTAGATTATTTCAAATGTTAGATTCCGGAAATGGATCCGGAGGAAAACAAATTGCTTCCTCTATAACAACAAAAGTAAGAGGTAAGGAATTGATATTGACTATTAATAACGAACTGAAATCTCAGGGCAAAAAAACAATAGGATAATATGAGCTATGGATTAATTTACACAATACCATTTAAAAATTCAAAGAACGTCTCATATACAATTGAGATAGAAAAGGACGGATATACAGGAGAATCTACCGAGTTGACAGGCGGGCAAACTCCATTCACGGTTACAATAGATGATGAAGAGTTCCTTTATACTCCAAGTAAGTTTTCAACAGCTAATATTAGGATAGTAGGAGAGGATTATCTGCAACAGCTTTATTCAACCGCATATCAAGAATGGAGGATTACGTTTAAAGCTGGTGAAGTCGCTATATGGTGCGGATTCATCAAGCCGGAACTTTACACTCAGGATTATAGTTCTACCCCTTTCGAGTTAGAGATAGAGTGCCTTAGCGCAATGAGCACGTTGGAATACATCAACTATGAGCAAAAGGGAACAGATGGTAGGATATTCGTTACGCTGTGGAATTTGCTTACCGGATGCGTTAATTCGGCAAACGGCAAATATGAAAGTATAATATTACCTCACGTGTATGCTAAGAATGCATCAGATTATGCTAATGCAGTGAATGTATTAGAGCAAATGAAGATATCAGAACAAAATTTTTTTGATGAAGATGATAAAGCAATGACGTTAAAGGAAATCCTAGAAGAAATTTGTAAGTTTCTGAACTGGACGTGCCAAGATTGGAAAGGGAAACTTTATTTCGTTGACATAGACCATGCAGGGGACTATTGGGAATATTCTACGGACTTTAGTACACACACTGTCATCACAAAAAATGAGATGAATGTACAGGATATAAATTTCGGTGGGAATGGTCACACATTAGGCATTTTAGGAGGATACAATAAATGTTCGGTTAAGACTTCCAATTACAATGTGGGTGATGTGTTCCCTACTGAAGATTATGATTCATTGACCAAGTTACATTATATGACTGATACGATATGGCCGACAGATAACACTAAAGGATTAGCTAAAAGGTTTTTTTACCCAAATATATATTCAATGAGACATTTCAGCGAAGTTAATTTATCGGAGGTTACAGATTTATCGACATATAACACTGATGATGCATACGGAACATCTGCTAATAGATTACTTGGAGCTTTACCAATTAAAAGACAGATATACAGTATAACAAACGGAACACCTGATATAGTAGATTATTCTTTTGAAGAATTGATTCAGGTCAGAGGATGTGTACAAAGCGGAGCAGGAGCATTAGGACAATCCACTAAGCTTATTTCATTTTCAAGCGATTTACCATCGTGCATATACGGGAATGGCGCAATAGCGCTCGATTGTTATATGCAGGGCTGCGTAAACAATGACATGAGTACAATAAGTAAATCTTTTACAAAAACACCAAAACCATATATTAAATGCAGACTATCTATAGGAGATAAGTTTTGGAATGGGAGTGAATGGGTTGCAGATGTAACTGCTACTTTTAATATTGGATTTAATGAGAATGATTTAGCTAAAGGCGGTTTCGTGCAGGTAGATAATGATAGATCTTTGAACGATGGCTATGATGGATTATCGGGTGTTGTGATTCCTCTAACAGAACCTATATATGGAAGATTAGTTTTTGAGATGGCTGGGATACATTGGAAAGATGGGGCTAGTGATTATCCATATTCATATTTAAAAGGGTATTTTCTTAAAGGATTATCGCTGCAGTATAAATTAGATGATGATTATAAAACAGATGATGATGCTGACAGAATATATGAAAACGTTATTGCTGAAAATTACATCAACGAATTGGATGAAATAGATAATAAAATAAGTTCATATAACTATGATAATCTATCATATTCAAAGGTTTTGCTAGGGGCAGATTATCTAACCAATAATTTATATTCTATAATAGAAAATCGATTAATAAGATTAGAAGAACAGTTGATAAGGCGTATAATAGGAAGATATGCCGCTCCCAGGTTAAAGCTAACTCAGCAGCTATTATATAGCCATGTATTATCTCCGTTTACAATCCTGTCAGACAATTACATGGTTAATAAGAGATTCATCCCTACGGGGGGTGAGATAGATTTCCAAGCCGATAAATTTGAAATTCAAATGCTTGAGTTATGATAGTCATAAAAAACAAAGGAATACCGGCAACACCGAGGAGCAAGAACTACCCGCAAGGAGCAGTAGTGACATCAGCAGGAGGTGGTGCCGCCACTGCGGTGGTAGATTCTGGGAATAGTATACAAATAATAAAGGAAGTAGAAAGTGCATCATTGTCAGATAAAAATGTGTTATCCTCTTTGCGTACGTTATTGGAGATACGCAAGCGGATAATTAGCAAGACTGACGTAGATACAGACCTTTCCGACGAGAATACTTTATCATCGCTTCGCACAATTGCAGAGATAGACGCCGCTATTATAGAGGCTTTAAAAACGGTAGATGATACATACTTGAATAAAACAAAGGAAGATACGGCGAGCGAGCTCATAACCTTCTTGAAAGGGTTGCTCATTGGCGACAACACTGCATCGATTAGTGAAGACGGCGATGCGGAAGTAAGAAATCTTATTGCACGTATCAAGGCAACGGTTGCTGAATTGGAAGTTACCGGGCCGCAAAAGCAGATTCTTTGAATGTTACAAACACAGCAAAAGCAAAAGATGTAGAAGTATCAGAAACGCTTACTACGCTAAATGAGGTAGTAGAAAATCTTGCCACTATTCATCATATGACTGTTCAGCATACGGCCGATATAATGAATCAAATAATCCATGAATATATTTCATCAGAAACATTTGTATCTGGTTTTCTTGGTGAAGGTTTTAAAATTTGGAAAGATGATAATGGATTATGGAATGGTGAGTTTGATAAACTAACTATACGTAAAACGTTTGCCATATTTGAATTAGTTGTTCAAAAGGTTGTTCATCAAGGTGGAATGATAATTCGTTCAGCTGCTGGAGGTAAATTAGTAAAAGTAACCGATGGTGGTACGTATTGGAAATGTGAGCATGATTCTACGGATGATTTTGTTGCTGATGACCAAATATTGTGCCAACTGTTTACAGGTACTGTCATGAAGCGTTATTGGCGTAAGGTCACTTCGGCAGGCGTAGGATATTTTAATCTCTCCAAATCAGATTGCGAAGCTGGCAGTGCTGAACCTGATGCTGGGGATAATGTAGCCGTATTAGGTAATCGTACTAATACTAGCCGACAAAGCGCACAAATTGATTGCTCTGTGGGCATTGATGCACCTTATAGAGATGATTATGCAGGTATTAATTCATATTCATTAGTTGGCAAGTTGATTAACCGTACTGGTAATTTAACCGGAATTACTGATGTTGATTTTGGAGTACTGTCAGGTAGCGGATTATATGGAATGAATGTTTATCTTAAGGGAATTTTTAGATTGCTTTCTGGTAAAACTGTTGAAACCGCTATTAATGATTCTGAACAAGCTTCTAAGGATTATGCTGATACTAAATTATTGGATTTTGTAGATAAAGTATCCTACAATGACGACATTAATGGGTTGCAATCTCAGATAGACGGTAGCATAACCACATGGTTTTATAATTATATTCCAACAACATCTAATATTCCGGCTTCAAATTGGACAACTATAGCCCTTAAAAATCAGCATTTAGGAGATTTATTTTATGATACTACTTCCGGATATTCTTATCGTTATTTATTAAGCTCTGGTATCTACAGCTGGCAAAAAATTACTGATACTGACGTAACAAAAGCTTTGGCAGATGCTGCTGCTGCACAAGATACCGCGGATGGAAAAAGAAGAGTATTCGTTAGTACTCCGACTATTCCTTATGATATTGGCGACTTATGGGCGCAAGGATCATCAGGAGAAATTATGCGGTGCATAACGGCAAGAACGAGCGGATCATATACAGCGTCCGACTGGGGGAAGGCGAGTAAATACACAGATGACACGTTAGCGCAAACAGCAAAAGATGCTGCTGCAAATGCACAATCAGATGCTAATACAGCTAACTCATTGCTTGCAGACATTGCATCAGATAGTAAATTAACAGCAGTTGAAAAACAATCTGTAGCTACAGAATGGAATAATATCACAGGTGAGTATAGTAAAAATATCACTAAGGCTAATTCATATTCTGTATCAACAACTGCTTATACAACTGCTTATAATGCGTTAAATTCATATATTACTCCTTTAATAGCTAGTTTAACAACAACAAGTACCATCGTTGCTGCAACATTCAGAGCGAATTTTAAAGCATACTATGATGCGAGAACAGACCTTTTGAATACTATATATGATGCTGTTAAAACTTCAGCTAATACATATTCTGATGGCAAGCTTAATACATTCAAGACTACCACCTATCAAAGTGATATACAAGCCTTGCAAGATAGTATATCTCTTAAAGTTAGTAGTTCAACGTATGAACAAGATCAGCAGGATGTAACGCAGCGATTGCAAGCGGCTGAGTTAAAGATAACTGATGCTGCTATAATATCTACTGTGTCTAGCAGTATTCAAACTGCTGTTGATAATGTTCAGGTTGGTGGCACTAATTTACTTAGATCATTATATTCTCAAGCTATATTAGAAAATAACAGTTATATACATAGAAATTTATACTTACATGATGCTACTAAATTAATAGTTGGAGAATATTATACTTTATCTTTTAACGGAGATTTAGAAAGTTCTGGTTGTAGTGATTGGTACCTTAATGTTAATTATAATGGGGTTTATCCTGCTTTTATGAGTTCTTTTAAAAAGAGAAGTGATGGTCGTTGGTATACAACTGGAATATGTCCTTCTGGAACAAATCCAGTTGCTTTAGGATTATATGCTGCCCCATTATCAAGTACTCATGGCAATGTTAAAACTTGGAATATTAAATTAGAACGTGGTAACAAAGCTACCGATTATACACCCGCCCCAGAAGATGTTGATTCTGCAATAACTGCTGCTCAAACAACAGCAAACAATGCAGTACCGACAGCAACTTATAATACTAAAATGACTCAGCTAGATAATTCAATTTCTGCTAAAGCTGAATCAAGTGTTGTTACTGGTATTAATAATAGATTAAATACAGCAGAAGCTAGTATAACTCCTGAGGCAATTAATTTAACTGTATCTAGTAGTATTCAAACTGCTGTTAATAATATAGAAATTGGCGGAAGAAATTTAATACGATTTGCAAATATACCCGGTGCAGTCGTTAGTGGTAAATATAATGATAACACTGGAAAAGAAATAACGATTGTAGCAAACAATAATATTAGAATACTTAATTGGACACAATCTGATATTGGGTTTTATTCATTATCTTTTTGGGTAAAATCTACAATAGTTAACACAGTATTAAATATTGATGTTTGTGACAATCATCCTAAAATAATAACATTAGCATTAGCAAATACTTGGTATTGGTTTTCAAACGAAGCTTTATATACTACAGGATATCTTGGAGATCCATATTATGGATTTGTTGATATAAATCCAACTATATCATGCGTATTAACAGTTTGCAATTTTAAATTAGAAAGAGGTTCCAAATGTACGACATATACACCAGCGCCAGAAGATGTAGACGCATCTATTGCTCTTCGTCCAACTACAGCAGAAATAACATCATCTATATCATTAACTAATAACACTATATCTATACTTAGTCATAATATTGATATAAGTGGTGCTACTATATTTAACTCATTAGCTACTCAAACTGCAGCACAAGGTTATGCAGATACAGCAGAATTAGCAGCTAAAAATAATATAGCATTAAAATTAGGTTACGCCAGTTATGCGGATATGGTATCTAAAGTAAGTACTTATAATACTATTATTGATGGTAATAAAATAAGGACTTCGCTTATTGATGCAGATGCGATAGTGACCAACGGTTTATCAGCTAAAACGATTGATGCCCAGAATGCTATTATTAGTAATCTGACTATAACTAATGCAACAGTAAAAGGAAGTTTACGTAACCCTTTTACCTATGTATCAGATATATCAGTTGATTATAATGATAATGTAGTAATGTTAAGTAGTGGAAGTTCATGGCAATATGGATATAATATTCCTTGGGATATTAATCAAAGTGGCCGGTGTATTTGTATTTGCAATTATAAATGGGGAAGTTCTGTTTCAACAGGACAAGCTGCACTAAATGCTCCATCAGCTAAATATTTTTATGAGGATGGTAAAGCTAAAACTCAATTAAATATATCAAGAGAATTAATAGAACTGATGGGCTATGGGGATACATCTACTTTCTATGGTTGGATAGTTGTTAGACGAGTTGATTTAATGACTGAGCATAGTTATGGTAAACAACTAAAGTTATTAGCTCAAGGTATAGTCCATGGAACTAATGCTACGGCTACGTTTGCTTCATGTGTTACTTTCGATGGTTCCACGTTATCAGTTGGAAGATTAGATGAAGGTAGATATAGAATTAGTTTCTCTAGTGCATGGGGATTAATCAGCGGTCAATATGGCGTTATGCTTACAGGATATGGACAGTCATATAATAAAACTAATTGTCCAATAAAAGCGACTATTGAATCAACAACCAATGTATCATTTATTGTTGATACTTCCGATGATGCTAGTAGAAATGATGGAGATTTTATGTTTCAAATAATAAATTTAAATGATTGGCTAATTTAATAAAAATAGATAATTATGAAGATTGATTTTAGAAAGATTGAAGTAAAGAACATCGAGGGAAAGAAGAGTACCCTTGATTTGAGTAAGGAACTCGGCAATACGATCTACCAAAAGACGGCCGATCTAGGCGAGTTGGAGCTGGCCCGCAGTATTTATAAAGATGGTGAGATAGAAGTCGATGCGGGACAGGCGGCTATCCTTAACAGATACATCCGTGAGGGCTTTCTTGCTTTTGTGCAGGAATCCGTATGTCCGGTATTAGATGAAATTATTAATCCTAAAAAATAAAGATCATGTTTACAGAAGAATCAAGAAGTACCGCAGTAGCTGGTTCAGCCGAGAGTGGAGAGTTCAAATACAAAGTAGATTATAATGCCGATAACGGAAATCTTATCAAAATGCATTGTAATGTGTACAAGAAGATAAGTGAAGAAGTAACAACCTCTACCGGGACGCAGACAGTCGAGAGAGAAGAGTATGCCGGGCTCATGTTTCAGGAATCCGGGAACAAGCAGTTCTCTTTCCCTGAAAACACGGATATTACCCCGCATGTTACTGTGTTTGAAACGATATTGAGCGAGATTAAAGCTGGTTTGGCGAGTGATAGTGAAGCGTAAAAGTATAGCGGCTGAGTAGAAGCAGTGGTATAATACATAGCATTTGTATGAGCATCAAATTGATAATTTTGTAATTATGAATATAACGATAAGCATAAAAAAGGCAGCTGTATATGATGAGGTATCCAAACTTACCGGGTATGTGGGTTCAAAAACAGTAGAAGACACTGGTAAATCGTATGACCGCGTATTTACTACAGACGACGACAAGTTGATGCTTGAAAGATTTTGGAGAGAAGCTTGTAATTCTTCAACAGATGAATTTAAACAATTTATATCATCTGTTTCTATTCCGTCTAATGTACAAACCATAGATGACGCTGAGGTATATGAGGTAGTGATGGATATGCCTAGTTCATTTGACGCATTATTGACTTCGTCTATAGAAGGAGCACTGAATTCATATTTCGTAAATATGATTACAAGTAAATGGTTTGCCATATCAAATAGCCAGCAGATGGAATTTTATAGGAACGAAGCCCTATCGAACGGAAACGAGGTAAAACGAAAAATCTATTTTCGCAAAAAACCAATTAGAATAATTCCTAATTAATAAATCATAAAATGAAAGCAGTAACAATTACCCTTTACAAATCTGAACTTATTTATGAGATTCAGAACAAGACTTTCCTTACAGGTAGAAGTCGAGAATCAGGAGACAACCATGAACAGGTGGCCAATATGCAAGCTAATGAAGAAGATGAGCATCTAAATCAACTATTGCGTTCAATTGGGAATGCAATAGACGCATTGAAATCCAAACTTAGTAATTTTATATCAGGCACTGGGACTACAGCCAATAATGTTCAAATTACAGAAGAAGGAAATCTAGAAGTAGCCCTCGATATGCCGGATAACTTTAATGTAGCCGTTTTGGATGCTGTAAAAACAGCTATTAATGAGTATATTCTAAATACATCCATTTTTGAATGGTTTACTATTACTAAGCCGGATGAAGCTAAAGTCTATTTCGACAAATCGGTTAATAATTTAGCGGAATTGAGAGAAGCCTTAAATAAAAGAACTCGTCCGGAAAGAACTATTCCTGCTCCATGATAACAATTACGCTAAATAGAGAGGCTATCCTGTATGATATAGGCAATATCGCTTATATAACAGGAGATTTGATGCACTCTGACGTTAAAGATCAGAGTGGAGTGCAGGATGTGAATAATGAAGGAAATATTGATAAGGTAACTCGCATTCTTAATAAGTCTTTCAACGAATTGGTGTATGGATTGACGGCTTTCACGAAAAAAGATTACACGGAGGATATTGTTTTAGATGATAACTTTTCTGTTCCAGGAGAGTACGTATTGGAGTTGAGTACTTCATTAACTTTCAGTTCTACAAACGCTAAGGCGGTAATGACTGCAGCGCATGAATACATGGTCGACATGGTTCTTTTTGAATGGTTTACGATAACCAAGAAAGATGAGTTTGAATTGTATAAAATGAAGGCAGATGAAGAGTTGTTAAAGATGAAAAGATATTTAAATTCAAGAACAAAGGCAGTCAGGAGGCCATTGAGGCCGTTTTAGTTTTTCATTTTCATAGGTTAGGTTGTTTTTCAGGGAAAGAGAGAGTTGTTTAGCCCTCTCTTTTTTGTGCTATCTTTTATGTGATACACGATACGTTTTATCTCCATTCTCCACCACATGCCATTTTGTTTTATTTACGAAATAACTCTTCGTCTCAAAATACAGTTTCATCTTGAGGCACTTAGCAATCTTGAATTCTATCATGGCTCCTCTGGAGTATTCCCAATCTTTCTGAAAATAAACATGCCGGCATCTTATCAGTATAAGAATGTCGGCTATCATGTGTATCGTCCATGAGTGACATTCGTCTATACCGTTATTCAATGGATTGACCGGAGAGAAACCAAGAGCGGAGACCACCCGCTCCGCTTCATTGAATTTCGTTTTAACCAAAATCGGACTGTATCCGGATATCGCTCCGGATACATACATTTTCTTTCTTTTCATCGCAACTTGTTATTGAATTTCTCTTCTACTAAAATTGATGTTCCGGAGATATGTTCGCCAACGGTTAATGTTGACTTGATAACTATCACATAATACTTATACGGGCTTCCATGGGCGTTCATCTTGTGATTTGCACTGGATGTTACTACCGAGTAATTTATAAGGTCTCTGGAACCATAGAGGATCGTTTGTACATTTCCATTATTAAATGATCCTCTATGTATTGCCTGAGTAATTGTTTTTAGCCCCTCAGAGTCTAATTTCATTGGGCGGGACACGATTACCCCATCTGAAATTATTTCGTTGTCAGATGCCAAATTAACGATTGTATTACCTTTCTTTAAATAACTATCAGGATAGCTGTTAATAGAACCAGAGAATGTTTCGTTAATAATGCTCCATGTTTTACTTTTCATGCTGTATACGTATGAATAGCTATAAGTAGGATTAAAGACTAGTAGTCTTGAATGCACATAATCAAAAGCCATACTGCAACCAGCTGAAAATTCCTTGAATGGCACGATTTCCGGAATATTCAGGATGCTACCTAATTGAGGAAGTGTAATGTTTTTTATCTCTTGATCTATAATAATTGAAATGCATTGACTTTCTGAACCTGACAGAAGCATTATACCTTGATCTGTAATGAAGGCCAAGGCTCCATCAAGTTGTAATACGGTTTTGCCGTTTATTACGTCCCTTGTAGCCGGTTGAGTAACTGAATAGGTACCGGTAGACGATACTTCTAATGCCCATACACCGTCAGAGGAGAAGGCATATAATGGAAATTGGCCAAACTGCCCCTGGCTTAACGCTTTTGTTGCTGATGATATAGAAAGGACTTCTCCTGATCCTACTAAATAGGAATTAACGGCTTTAAACAGGAAGGGATTGTCCACTTCTGATAATTTTATCTGATTTGGTGCATAGATGATCGTGTTAGACTCTACTGGAGCAGTCCCTATTATCGTTATTTCTTCATTTTTTAGAGTGTTACCTAAATAATAGGCCCCATTAAGAGTATTATGTGTCTTTAGCTCTTTCTCTATTATTTTACCCGCATTTTCAAAGATGACTTTATAAGCATTGGCTTCAGGATAGAAAAAGAAAAGAGGAAAAGGGCATATTGTATTTTCCACACTAGTCGTTACTACAGCCGTTTGTCCATCGTCTTTTTTTACATAAACAGATATTGCGGTTCTTCCTGCTTGATTTATTAGATATTTTGTGTTATATCTTTTAGGATTAAAGCCCTTAAGTATTGTTGATATATTGTATATATTGATTCTGTTATTGTAGATGAATGAACCTTCTGCTGATATAACGTCATTCGTTCTAAAGTCATCCGGCATTACTTCTTGTTCTTCAAGAGTATTAAGATATTCCGGTTTTAATTTATACATTGGGTATCCTTCAGGGGAAGTTGTTTCTCTAGGCCCTTCATCAGATAAATATGATACTAATATTGAACCACTTACGACTTCATCATCTGCTTGATGGCCACGTTCAGCATCATCAATGCTAAAAGAAGCAATCTTATAAAAGGTTGACGTTGAAGCTAAATTATCAATTGTTTTTTGAGGTTTAATAAATGGTATTAATAATAAGTTAGGCCCTATATCAGTTCCACTACCAGATACTTTTGTAAACGAAGAAATTATTTTGCTATCATAATAGTATGATAAATAATCAATATTACATACCGCTACCGTACTTTTTGACTGGTCATAGGTGTAAATTGGAGCACTGGCGAAAACATCAATTGATGATATGATATCTTTCCATTTAGTCAGTTGATCATCCGGATTTATATGATATATAAGGGTACCTTTTTTAATAGCTACATATATTTCATTCAACGTATATGATGAAACTGCTCCAGTCCTATTATCAGTGGAAGAACCTGCGTATATTTGCGTTGAAATTCCAGAGAATGTCGGAAACAGTAAGATAGGAGCTGATATTTTAGTTAGGGATCCATCGTATAATCTAATGGCATACCGAATAAAAAAGGGATGAACGAAATATCCGTCTTTATGAAGCTCAGTTACTTTTTTATTGATAGAACCTATAACGGCATTTGTTACTGTATTTACATCATCCTGATAATCATCAGCTAATTTTATTGATCCATCTTCTAATATAAAGTCTTGATCGCCGGAATATCCTATGAAAGGTATTGTAAGTCCATCTACTAGCCCAGTGTTAAGAGTGCCTTCTCTTATGTACATAGTCGAAAAATAAATATTTGGACAGGGTATTTCATTCCCGAGATAGTTGTAAACTCCTTCGGAATATAAGGCATAATTAATGCATCCGGAAGAAAGTATTATGAGTATGTTTCCTATTGATTTAGCCTCAATGAAACTATCTAACTCAGATATAACGATAGGCGTTGATAGTAGTCCTGAGCTTAATTGAGAATAGCTAATTTCAGGGTGCCCTGCTTCATTTATACGATAAAGAATGTAGTTTCTATATGTCTTATTATCGTGAATATGGATAATATCATATCCATCAGGTATAGAAAACAATACAGCCGGTTTCTCTATTGGTTTAATGTTACCATCTTCATTAACCAAATTCATTAATATCCTCAAATCACCGTCCGGACAATCATGATCGCCCGGACGTGTAGTTATTCCTGTGTATTTAATCTCTTTCTGCATAATTTTTTCTTGTTATAATTGGTAGATATATTTCTCCCCCTATCTTAACCGGCTCCCCTACTCTGTATCTGCCCATAATATTGCCTGCAAGTATTTCATTACATGCTCTTTTCCAATTAACACGCATGAAATTGCTACCTTTTTTGGATTGTACGCATCGACCTTTTTTAGAAGTTTCACCGCGGCCCGAGACAAACATGTACGCTTCATTTTTATCGATTGCAAAACCTATTGTATCTCCATTTCTTATGCCTAAAAGGGTGGAGATTTTTGCAGATATTTCAATCAATCCGTTTTCATGAAATGATATGTCTGATTTTATGTTACTGATTACTTCCATAAGCCATATATATAATCGCCGCCAGGCAGCATTTCTTTTTTCACTTTTAGCCTAGCTGTTTTGCCTGTTATTCCCATCTCGTAGAAAATAAGGCTAACAGTTGGACAATTGGTAATGAATCCAAATGTTTTAAGTTTCGGATTAAGAGAAACTATCCCACATTGCGTTGTTTTCGCAAATTCAGTTGATACTCTTTTTAGTCCGAATCTCTTTTCACCTTTTATCTTGAATATAAAGATAAATGATGTATTTTTCTCTATTTGTAACTCTTGACACATCTTAGGTGACAGTGTTACCGAGTTATCTGTTGAATCTAATATTACATGCATACGGCAAATGTATTTGTTTTAATTAGTAATCTTATTTATGCGTTAAGGCTCTATCCTAAATCGTGACGGCTTTAATGAACTCAAATTATCAAGCTTATGGAAGGGTTCTTTCGATCTGAAGGAGATTGTTCTTACGTAATGTACGGTTCTATTTTCTTCTAAGGACCGTTTATGAGCCATCGCTTCTCTATATGTTTCAAAAGGAGTTGAGGCTACATAATCCTGTTGCCTGTCGTTAAGTACGTTGAGATAATACTCTTTACCGAGTAGTTTTTCCAATAATGTCATATCTATAGTTTTAAATGATTTTACCAAAGTTCTTATCAATCTCGTATTCGAATAATGCCAATGCATCATCATAAGTTTTTCCTTCTATTCCTTTAAAATAACATGTAGACCTAAACGCGTTAATAGCTTCAGCCCGGCATTTCTTTTTATAGTAAACGGATTTTTTGACCTCCATTTCCGTCTTCTTTCTGGATGCCGACTCTATGAGCCGATCAACTTCTTTTCTTCCGATGACAAACATATCAGAGACACTTATATAATCTCTGCTCACAGTACTTAAAAGCCTCCCGTCGTTGAATACATAAAGCTTGATGCCTTTATACTTTTCTATGTATACCGCCATGTCGTAGCCCTTATACTCTTCCTGCCACCCTTTGCCTGATCCCGTAAATGGAAATTCGTCTTCCTTTATCATTATATTGTTTTTTTTTAAATTACATCCTTACAACCCTAGTTTTATTCTCATACTTTCCGCATATTGAGGGTTATTTTTATCTTTCGTAACATAGATCACAGTTTTACTATTAAGGCGCAATGGATGAAGTTTTCTTTCTCTTTTCCGTTGCGCCTTAATCATTTTTTCGAGTCTGGGTTCATCCTCATTTTGGGTTGAGTCCGTTTTTCTTATAGTTCCTCTTTCGGTTCTATCCGGAAGAGGATCGTTAGTGCTATTTTTCATAAATGCTATTTTTTAAACCTATATAATCCATATAATCTATATTTTCGCCCATATAATGAACTTCTATAGGGCTTAAAAATATAGCTTTATTTGCAAGATTCATGCCTCCCCATTTCGTAGGTTCACATTCTACCCACTCTTTTTTATTGCTATCCGACACATTGAAACTAGGCATAAACCCAATACCCTGAACTCCGCTACATAAATATGAAAATGTTCTCGTGGCCCAATCAATGGCGACTTCACGATGACATCCGTTAGCTGAATATACCGCCACGTAAGTTTTATGAGTGTAAAGTCCTGTTTCATTCAAATCAGGCGTATGACTGATTTTGAAATACTTTATATTTGAAAAAATAGATTCATGCTTCCTGCATTCATCTTCGTTTGTGAATTCAATCCCATCGGATGAAATATAAACTTCTTTAGTAACTAATTTCTTTTCCATCACTATTTTTTAATTAGTAAATTCTTTATTTCCTTCAATTGGTCCAATGACAATCCTTGATTGTTATTGATAGCCACATTCATCATATCCAATATTTCATTGAAATTAGAGAGTATAAATCCTTTACCGTTGCATTTAGCACAACGTTTATTGGGATTTATACCCCTCTCATACGCTACAGCATTACAGTAATTGTAATATCTATCATTCGGAACAGTTCCGCTACCATTACATTTTGGACATTTCATTTTTCTTCATATAGCGGAGGATCACTGGCACAACTGGGACAAACGATATCTCCATATTCGTTTAGCTCTCCATATTCTGGAGAGAACTCTTCTCCGCAGACGGGACACACAATGTTTTCTTCTTCAAAAATCATAATCTACTATTTTAATGAAAATCTATTATTTGCGTTTTAGCCGACTTAGTACCGTATCATCAAAAAACGAACAAGCAATATCATCCATTTTCACCCCTTTACTTCCCAGTCCGCACTCGCAG
Source organism: uncultured Bacteroides sp. (assembly GCF_963677715.1). Classification (NCBI taxonomy): domain Bacteria; kingdom Pseudomonadati; phylum Bacteroidota; class Bacteroidia; order Bacteroidales; family Bacteroidaceae; genus Bacteroides; species uncultured Bacteroides sp. The sequence goes on along the minus strand of NZ_OY782495.1, from coordinate 137,604 downwards.
AAGGAATCGCAATCTCCGCATTTGTTGCTCAGTTCTATTAATAGATCTGATACGCTGCAAAATATCCCATCATAGATTTTGTACATTAGTTCAGGCTCTTCTTTATAAGGAGATAATACATAGACCTTTTTGGCGGCTCCTTTCATCCATCCTGCCTCTGTATTAGCAGATCGTCCGCAAGGAAGAACCATAACGCATATATCAGCCTCTTTCATAGCGTTAAAGTCGGAGTTAAACCCCTCAATAGCAATAGGGTGATTTAACGCTTCGCAATATTGTTTAGTGTCCCAATCCTGCCAATTCTCATCTATTTTTGACCATTGAAACCCCGTTTTACCTGGAGGATTCATAAAATCATAAACCTCATGCCCTGCATGTCTTAATCTCTTTACCACTTCTTGCTGAAATTGGTTTCTCCAACTGCTTGCTACATATATTTTTGCCATTGCTTTTACCTCCTTTATTTTAAAATTTATTAGCTAACTCTATCGGGTTGCGTCCATATTTTTCGCATAGTTGATGGATACACATAGCCCTATTATTAACGTTCGTTAAACAAAGAATATTCTCTATTTCTTTAAATATTCCGTTTTTACGAATATTAGTCAAATGGATCTTAGCAACATTCATCGTTCCGCCTACTATCTCTTGACACCAGAAATCATCTTGATGTATTTCGTCTAATGAATTATAGATTAATTTAACTTTATCAAAATCAAGAACGGCAACAAAGATATTTTCATCTTCTTCGTATCCTGTTTTAATAGGTTTTGATTTCTCGCATTCAGGAAATACATTAATCACTGCTTTTGAGCAAATGAAATATTCTTTTTCACTCATGATTTACTTATTTCTTATGTATTTACTGGTAAATTCCACAATAGTATCTAAAAACATAGTGCTTGCATTATCTGAAATAAAACAAGAGGATCTTCCTTCTACTCTTTTACCATTTTTTATAGTAATGGTATAAGTAGCATATTCATCATCTGTAATTATATGCCAGATGGCTTTTATCTTTTCTATTACTCGTTTCATCTCTTATTTCATTAAATACATTATTAACATTACAGTAAATGCCGAAAACCAGAAAATCACGCTGTTTAGTGCGTATAATATAATCTCGCAAATTGCTATCTTACCATAATAATAAAAGACAAAAAGTAAATAGGGCGGCAATAAAATAAGGTTTAGCACAAGTAAATTTCTGATTATTGGTTTGGTTTTAAACTTTAAAGGTAGAGCTATCATTTTACCAATCCTATAGTCTATCTGGTAACGTCTTTCTGTTTTATTCACTTTCCCTCTATACGCGATTTTACGTATATGTACAATAGCAATAAGGCAAAATAATAGTTTGTAACCGATAGCGTAGTGCAAACCGTACGTATACTTTTTAAATATTGAATATGATTTCATAACTTACTCACTTTTCTCTTTTTGTGTTTTTTCGATTTCTTCAAGAACTATTTTCGATCCATTTTGCAGGCCATCTTTATAGCCTTTTACATAGTCGCCTTTTTCCAATCCTTTCTTGTATCCTTGTGCGTAATCTCCTGCGCTTAACAGTGTAATAGCGATAGCCATTAATAAATAGGCTAATGATCGATTCCAAAAGGGTAAGGAAATCTTAAACGGGGAGAGGGTAATGCTAAAGTGCCCTATGAAAAGAAATGCGACTACACATACAGTTGTAAATGCTACTGTTTTCATATTTTTTTTGATTTAATTAATTTATTATTTTTGCTAAGTTCATTTTTCCAGTTGTAGTAAAATTTATCCTGCAAGTCAATTTTGATCTTATCCTTATGTATTGCGGGTGCCATTTTTGCAATCCTGTAGAATTTGTATTCATCTATATATATCAGTCCGGCATAGTCCGGTACCTCTTCTTTTGTAATAAGACCTTCTGGCACTGCGTAATAGAAATAGTTAGGTCGGTTAAAAAGATGTTTATTATTTGATGATGAATAGCTTTTTCCGTCAATGCTTATTTTACTAGATAGAATATTATGTTTTTGCACTTTCTTCATATCTGCATTAAAATCTGATCGACTTATCTTCACTTCTATTTCATACCAATAGCCAGATCTTGTAAGAGCTAAATAATCCGATTCCCATCCAAACACATATAGATTCCTAATAATATATTTTGGGTTTGATAAAAAACGTTTCTCCAAAATATTCAATATTTGCGACTCTGTATACTCGATTACTTTCATCTTTTATCATTTTCGCAGTTACACATGCGAAGAGTTACAATACCCTCGTCTAGCTTTACTTTATCTCCTTTCAAATGAGCTTCTGCAATAGTATGGGTGGATTCAGCGTCTATCTCGATGCCACCGTATATTGCGACGGCCATGTATGTAGATCCGCATTTTTTGCAGGTACATGACAGTACTAAGTTTGTTTTAATTATTTGCATATTATTTTTGTTGTTTATTTTTATAATACGGGCCAAGCAAATCAATGGCTTCCTTATCGCCATTGTCCGCTCTCTCTCTTAGTTTTACATATTCCAAATGAGAAATATTTTGTCTGTGATACCTTCCTTCGATTTCGCTATCCCTGTTGAGCTGAATTCGCTCTCTTTCTTTTGTAGTAATATCCAGAAGCCTTTCGGCATTATATACAACTAATGCGCTTGTTATCTTGAGCGGATCGATAGCGCCGTAGAAGCTCCCATATTTTCCGATTTTAAAACGGCCAATGAAAAGGCAAATCTCCGCTGCATTTAGATAGCAATACTCGGATACAATCAAAGAAGCAAGTTCGTTGAGTTGATCAGAAGTTATTTTTTTACTAACCTCTGCAAAATCATTTAAACTTCCCAGTTGTATCTTAAGCCATTCAATAGGCGTTTCCTCCCCGTAGGTGGATGATAGTAATCCAATCGATGGGATTGTATCATTGAGGGCTAAATCTGCGTGAGAAGCCCCGCATTTGATTAATTCAATTTGCATGTCTGGGTTATAGTCATTGATAAAGCCTATTGGTGTAGGGTAAGCATTAAATAATGCCTTCTGCCTCAAGTTCGGCTCTACGTTTTTCGGCGGCTTCCATGACGGTTGTAGAGATCGCAGTGATTGAATCATTTTTTCGCTGCTCACTATCTCGCTGATTTTTAATAGCTGCTTTTTCATTCGATTTGTTTTTGATTTCAATACTCAGCCATCTTGCAAAATGGCTCATAGCGTCCTTAGGAGATTTTTTAGTCTCACCCTCATTGGCAAGTTTTCGGAAGAATTGTTTCAAGTACTGGTCAAAATCTGCCGGCATGAAAGTTCTATCCCGTATCCGGGTATTCATGCATAGCGTTTCTCTCCAGCTCTGATTCGCTTTTATCTCATTGAAACATTCTTCTAGCGATTTTTCAGATAAGTTTAAAATATCAGGAGAAATTGAGAGGGGATTTTTTTCTTTATATATTTCTTTTTTATTCTCTTTTATTTCTTTCTTTTCTTTCTTTGTTGGATTTTCATGCAACGGTCGTTCAACGGTCGTTAAATTACTCCCATTTTTAGCTCTTTTTTCAGCAGACTTTTTACCAGCAAGACGACGTTGTTCTCTCATATTATTCAATGGTATCATACGGCGATTAAAGCTTTCGGAGTAGAAGTACTTACCGTCTTCGGTAAAGACAAATAACCCAAAGTCTTCAATTATCGATTTGATTTTGGAAGCATCTACACGAAGATCAAAGGCTATAATATTATAATCTTTGATACTCATGTAGTCTGTGCTTTCCATTAGCCGTTCTAATATCATGAAATAGATACCATATCCCTCTGCGCCATATTTCATCCGAACAGCGATAATTTTATCGTCGTTTCGGGCATTATTATCGTGGGAGAAATAGTTATTCATTTAATCTTTTCGTTTTTTAAAATCATCTTCTAAGTTCATTTATAGCCTAAAATGTCTATTTGCTCCTTTTTTGTCAAACTTACATATCTGTTGATATAATTTTTCTTGCTGTTGCCGGAAAAGAATATCATTATCGTATGAATTATGACATTCACGACATAATCGTACGATATTAAGAGGTTGAATATAGTGTTCTGGCCAAACTGATTTTGGAAGTAGATGTGCTCCATCTCCGTTTGTATATCTTCCACATATTGCGCAGAAGGTGGGTAGTTTAGACTTTATCTTCGCTATTTCCTTGTCTCTTATTTTCTGTTGAGGACTTTTTTTGTTCATCATAAAATTCTTGTGGTGTATTACTCGCAATATAGGCTACTCTAGTAGCTATCATTCTAGCGTATTGCTTATCATATCCATTTTTAGGAATGACTTTCTCTATGTATTCTAATGCTTTCTCTAAACTCATTTTAATATTTCCTTTCAACGTCAAGTCGAGCAAACATTTTGTTTGTATCATAATTCATAGATTCCATTGCACTTTTTGAAAAAACGGTTTTAAAAATTCTCATATCATCCTCGTTATCGAATTTGAATGTAATAGGGTTTTCTCTTTTCTCTATGCCTGTTATAGCTAATAGATATTCAATATTTCCCTTTTCAAACTCAGACAGTAGAGCATTATACTGTTTTTCCATTTTTGGCAATCCCTCTATTTCACGTTGGTTCTTAGCCTGGATAAAAGTTCTTTCTTCTTCACTCATGTCCGATTCAAAAGCTTTTACTAGCAAAGAATAGGTTGAATTAGGATCTTTATACTGTTTTATGTCTTCAATATTTTTTTTGAATATTTCTAACTTTTCCCATACAAGTTTTTTCCTTTTTTCGAGTAGTTTTTCTGCTTCCAACGCCTTTTCTTCTTCCCCGTGAATGAGAAGATACCTTGCTCTAGCTATTTGGCATTTTTTTTCATCGAATACAATCAATCTTCCTTTTTCATCTTTAAGATATCCATCATCGGTTTTTACCCAAAAACCTTTTGAACATTGAAGTAATAATACAGATTCATCTCCTTGCTTAAACATAACAGGAGAGCTTTTCATTTTAAGATTTATTTTATTAACGAACTCAATAGTTAGACCTTCGTCTATTTCTGCTTTGGTTAGTTTCTTTATTTCCATAATTCAAATTCTTTTTATTATTAATACTGAACCGTCATTCTCTGCCGGATAACACCAATATTCTTCTTTACAAGTCCGACTATCCGATCATGATATTCCGTACTCTTATTACAAACGCCACGCGACTGGACTATATGAAGAGTCTTCAAATTTACTTCAACCGTTTCGATACGTTTATCATCTATACGTGCGGAAAGAATAAGAGCGTTTTCATTTAAAAAGTATTCGTTACTATAAACGCAGTGATGCATTTCTTCTCCCTCCTCCTTAAATTCTTCAATGCTCTTAAGTGGTACAACTGTAATTTTACCGTCAGATATATTCAGATCAAAGAATTTAGATTTCTCTTTAATGTAATTTTCTGCAGCATTTTTAAGCATAAGCATTCGTTTTTTTTCCCTTTCACGATACGCCTTTTCATCATCTTTTTTCTTCTTCGCAACATATAAATCATGTGCCTTTTTTAAATTCTTTGGACATACGTAATGTGCGTTGCGAAGATCTTTGTGATAGCGGGAAAGAAGTTCGAGATAATCAAACCATATTGATAAATCCTTGATGTTATAATTATTACGAAGACATATTTTTATAGATGACCAATACGCTTCTATCTTATAGCTACTTCCATTACAATAAGACAATAAATCATATTTTCTTGCCTTGAGTAAGGTTTCGGCTTTGTTGTTAGAGAGCAAAATATTAATAGCCCTAAGAAAAGATAAGCCTTGCAATTTATGGTCTATGCCGTAGCGCATATATTCATCTTTAAATATCGACTTTGGATGATATTTCTCAGGACATATATCATTCGAATAATTATAATATCCTCCTACTGTTTTCTTTCTTATCTCCAGACCTCCAGACCATCCAACATTTCCCATAACATGTCCTAGTGCGACAACTTCTCGCGTATTGGCATCCTTGATCCAATGTTGTAAAACCTCATGTATAAAATACCTTGGTACGCCTTCATCTTCATAATATGCATAAAGTTCAAAGTTTCTTATTACCTGAAATTCTCCGCATATTTCAGCCTTGGCAATATACATGTGTTGTTTATCTGTTCTTTTTCTGGATTGCTCTATTTCCAGTCTTGTTCCACAATGAGGGCAAACAGCATGCTTTCGCTTAACCAGTCCTGTTGAAAAACGTTGTCCGCAGTCCATACATAGAACTCGTGTTTTAGTAGCATAACCTTTATGCTCCAAACAATCGACTTTTGCCCATTCGAGCATCTCTTTGTCTATTTTCCATAAGTGTTGGCTATAATCCAATACTTGATGTTGAAGTTTCGTTCTTGGTTTCATGAGTACTCAACTAAAAAATCCTAATTCGCTTTTAATTCTCTTTTCTGATAACTTAATGTAAGATGGGTTAATTTCGAACCCTATATAATTACGATTAAGTTTTCTTGCCACAATAGCAGTAGTGCCGCTTCCCATAAAAGGATCAAGAACAATACCATTTTCAGGGCAACCAGCCTTTATACAATCAATAATCAATTTTTCGGGATATGTTGCAAAATGGGCTTCCCTTAGTGGAATGGTGGGAACTGTCCAAACGGAACGTTTATTCCTTCTTTCATAATTGTTTTTCACAAGGCCATCCATCCTAGTTCTACCGGGGGTGTTATTTAATTTTGTATGTTCTCTATCTCTTATGGAATAATCGGTAGATGTTGCTATTTCTGAAATAGCTTTATAGTCGTAATTATATTTTTTGTTTTTGCTAAAAAGAAGAATATATTCGTGAGACTTGGTTGTCCTGTCTTTTACGCTTTCGGGCATACATGATGGCTTATTCCATATAATGGTATCTCTCCAATACCATCCGTCAGCCCTTAATCCGAAAGCAAGCATCCAAGGTATTCCAATTAAATCTTTAGGCTTGCATCCTGTGCATTGAGTTACTAATGTGGCTTTACCCAATGTTCCTCGGTTAGTCCCTTGTTTATAATTCATTGCATTATCGATGTATCCTGCCGCTCCTTTGCCTGAACCGGAGTATGAATCAGAGATATTTATCCATAGCGTTCCATCTTCCTTTAGGGTGCGCTTAACCTCATGAAATACATTTACTAGTTTCTCAATGTATTCTTCAGGAGTTTTTTCTAGTCCTATTTGTTTGCTAGAACCATAATCTCTCAGTCCATAGTAGGGGGGGGATGTTACGCAAATATTGAGACTATTTGATGGAACACCTTTTAATCCTTTGCTTGCTTCAAAATTATATATTGTATTAACATCCATTTATATATACTTTTTATTGGAATACTTATTAATCAAACAAGGATGGTTGATCTCCTTGTTTGATAATTTTCTTCTCGATCTTTTTCTCAATCTTTTTCTTATTAGCCTCTTCGAGTTTTTTGAAAAGTTTCTCCGCCTCTTCCTGCTCCGCCTCAAGCTTTTTCTTATAAGCTTTTTTTAATTCTTCGACGACCTCCTGTTCAACTTGTTTTTTGTCCTCATCAGTTAGCTCAACAACATGATTGACAACTACCTTGCAGTTGATTGGACCGATATTCTTAATATCATCCTCATCGTAGTAATGAACGGCCATGCCGAAAATTTCATCATCGCTGAACCCATTGCAGCCGCTTTTCTGTACCTGCTGCAGAATGAAGTTGCAGCATTTGTCAACACTCTTGTTTTGCTTAGCATAGGAAACAGCAAACAATTCATCTTCCTTTGCCCGTTGTTCGAGATAAGACTTTATTGTCTTATTAAACGCACCACTTGTTTTCATAAGATTAATGATTAATTGTCATTGGCATGATTAAATACGTAAGGTCTTCGCTATCGCTACGTCTTAATAAGGCAGCGCTTGATGGTTCTTTCATAGACATAACTACTTCGGTGGATGGTATATTGAAAAGTAGATCTATTAGAGCAGAACTCTTAAATCCTATTTCTATGGGATCACTTGTATAGGATACTTCTATATTCTCTTCGGCCGAGGTTGAAAAAACAAAGTCGTATCCAGATATGAGTAAATTGTTCTCTTCAAACTTAAGAATTACCAATGAAGAGTTTGCATTACAGAAAACTTCTACTCTTTTCAAGGCTGAAACCATATCTGCTTTATTGAATGTGGCAATCTTTTCGTTATCCAGCGGAATAACTGATCGGTAATTAGGAAAGCGCCCCTCTAGCATTCTACAGACCATTTTGTATTTTCCAAATGATATTTCAATGTTCCCTTTTCCCAAGGTAATAATAACATCTTCTTCTACTGGAAGATACATTTTGGATAGAATTCTAACCATACGCCCCGGAACAATGAAGGATGACTTTTCTTTTCCTTCGTGAGAGTGTTCTACCATTCCAAGCATTGCTCCGTCGCTTGACACATAAGTAATCCCATTCTTCACTTTTTCAATGAGCATTCCATTTAATTGTGGTCTTAGTTCGTCATTTCCACAACAAATCTGTGATTGCCTTATTCCGTATAGGAAGCTTTCAGAGCTGATTTTTATAGGCTCTTCTGAGGCATCAAAGTCTATTGTCGGATATCCATCCGAATTACTCCCAATAAGCTCAAATTTGCCATTCGAATACCTAACACATATATCGAAAAATTCTTTATTTATTTCAATTTCGATTACTATCGGCTGCTCAGGTATCTCACGGAGACCGTCTAAAATAATTTTTGCCTCGATAAGAAAAGAAACATTAGCAAAGGATTCCATATCCGTTATACTTTCTATATTGGTAGATAGTTGGCCTCCTTCTTCTCCGGCGGTGATCGTCAGTAATCCTTCGTCAACGACAAACATAAAGTTGTCAAAAGAAGGAATAGAATTTCTGGTACTGATAATTTTACCAATTGTTGAGAGCTTATTATATAGCTCTGATTTTGATACTGTAATTTTCATAATGCTGTTTTTATTTATTGTAGATATTCTTGGATCTTTTTAATTGCTTCAGTAGCGGAACGTACAATAACATATTTGCTTCCGCAGCTAGACGCTTGTCGTTCAAATTCTTTCTGTTCATCTGATTGTCTACCAGTAGAAGTTTTAAATTCTATGCAGAGTGAAGCATAACCTTTCTTGGGAATAAGTAGTATTACGTCTGCTATTCCGGATTTAACTCCTTGCCGCTTCATATTGGCTGCTTCAATTTTATGCCGGCTACCACCATTGGGAACAGCGAAGAGCAGTTTTTCCGGAAGCTTGGGAAATAAGATCTTCACTTGTCGAAAGAACTCTGCCTGCATATCTGCTTCTTCGTGCTTGACCACCTTTTTCTTCCGTGGTGGCATCTTTGTATCTGCATAGCAATTATAGCACATGTAGCCGTTATCTGTTTTCATGACGGAAACGGTTTCTCGGCCACATACGATACATTTTTCTTTGTTCATCTCGTTATTCCTTGAAGAGGTCAGTAAGACTCTCGCATCTACTAAATGTACATTTCTTACTATTAATTGTACAAGTGCCTTTATAAAAGCACCCGCAAATTTGACGAAAGTTTTTGAGTGCCGTATTTTTATATTTTTCGTTTTGTTTGATCAAGGCTCTTTGTATGGCATTTGAAGTTATAATGGGATATTCATCGTTGGACTTTTGAAGTCTAACGCATAGTTCGTTAAACAATATATCAGGATCTTTGGATAAATCAACAGGGACGCTTAACGCCCATGACTTACCGCCTGTTTTACAAAGATTATCTATTATAGCTAGACTTTTTTCTATAAGATCTTTGTCAGATAGTGCGCATTTTTCTTTGTTCATATAGTTTGGTTTTTTATTAAACGGTTATTGAGGAATTAAAATGGTAATTCCTCGTACTCCTTACAGGCAGCGTCATCAAGCTGTATTTCCGTGTCGCCCCTTTCTCTGCACAGAAATACCTTCCCGTCGGGGGAGTGATTATTGAGACAAGTGAGACACCTTTTAGGGAGCATGTCTTGTATTTCTCTGTCAAGGTCTTGCATCTCACCCAGATATTCGGATAGCTGCTCTTCCAACAGTTCAGCGACTTTATCAGCCGCATTTTTAGCCTCTATCAGTGAATCGTATTTTGCCCTTAATATATTAGAGCGCACTTGCATTTCTTTTATTTCCATACTGATTAGTTTTCGTAATAATGAAAGTTGATATTGCGACAAGGAATTTTCGCATGTAACCGAGCCCTGAGCTCTTCGATATCTTCCGTTTTATACAAAGGTCTGCCTTTGTCTTTTTCGGTCATCTGTATGCCATCTTCGGTTGAATATTCAACTCTTACAATAATGTATTTCATGATAGTAAATAGTTTAAAAATTGGATTGTAATAAAGAAAATTATAGTCCCTATGAATGCTTTTATCACGTTTTTCATGAGCAGGACAATAAAAGATTTGCTGCGCAATAAATCAAGTATGACGCCATTGCGATAAATGCCCCACATGCCATATAGGCAATAACTTCAAGAGAGAGATGATTGATTAACATTCTCACTGATCGGCTATAAATCATAATTATCTTCTTCATCATCGTCACTATTAAAGATGTTAGCAATCATATCCACAATATTCTCTTCTATTGCTTCGGTGGAACCGGTTACGGCATTGGCAATACCCTTTTTCGTCTGTATGATGCGGTATATCTTCCCGTCTATGGTACTTTTACCAAGAAAGTAGTAAATGGTAACAGCATTCTTTTGCCCTATTCTGTGTGCCCGGTCTTCACACTGGCAACAGTCTGCATACGTCCACGGGAACTCCACAAACGCCACATTGGAAGAGGCTGTAAGAGTAAGACCAACTCCTGCAGCTTTGATACTACAGATAATAATGTCCACTTTGGGGTTATTCTGAAATGCATCTACAGCTGCTTGTTTTTCGTCCGAAGAATCTCGACCGGTCACCGAAACGGCATTTGGAAAATGTTTCTTTAGTTGATCCACAACTTCATGAAGGGAGCAGAATAGAATAATCTTCTGTCCATTCTCCCGGAAGTCTTTCACAAATTCAATAACTTCTTTTACTTTACCTCTCGCAGCGACTTGACGGAGAATGTTTATGCGTACCATGACTTCACCTTTCATCGCGCGGGCTATCTTCTCGTCATCGGCATCTTTATACTTCTGCAGATAACTGATAAGGTCTTTCTCGGCATCCTTATACTCTTTTCTATTTGTTATCTCGCAAGTAAGTACCTGACGTACTTTATCGGGGAGATCTTTAAGCACAAGCGATTTTTCACGCCTAAACATGCAATGTGTCCAGAGCATATAATTAAGCTCCTTTAGATTGCTCGCATCGTTCGGTCCTGAACAGTATCGATCAACAAAATGCCTGTAGCCTCCAAAATCTTCCATGCGATCAAGTATTGATAACTGAGAGACTAAATCCTTTGGCTTATTTACCACAGGCGTTCCGGTAAGTTCTATAATGTATTCTTTTCCTTTGCAGATACCTTTAGAAAACTTTGCTTGCTGTGTGCTGGATGATTTGCAGCGGTGAGATTCATCTATGATAACAGATTTGAATAAATCAATACTTTGCCTGAACTCTACATCGCGAAGTGTCCATCCTTCTGCTTTCTTAATTCGCTGAACGAAGTACTTCTTTAGAGATTCGTAGTTGACAATGAATACTTGGTACATGCCTGTTTGCCAAAAAAATGGCCAAGTTTCGCGAACGCTATCAGATAGTACCATCGCTTTTTTATCGGTAAATTTATGCCATTCTCTTTCCCAATTAATCTTTAAAGATGAAGGACAAATAACCAAGCAGGGGAACGAATTAGCTAAGTTGATCGTAGCTATAGATTGAATTGTTTTCCCTAAGCCGGGTTCATCGGTGTTCATAAATCGCTTTAATTCCAATCCTCGTTGTATTCCTTCCAGTTGATAGGGGTATGGTTGTATCTTCAATTCGTGGTCACATGCAAGAGGACGTAACTCCGGAATGTTGTATGCCACATCTTCTTCTTGCCTGATAGTCTCATGGTGATCTCCTCCGCCCCAAGTCACGGGTTCAAACTGTCTTATCTGATATGCAAGCTTTTCAAGTTCTATTCTTCTGGAGGCTGGTACTGTCCATATCTTGGACATAGAATTGTACTTTCTTCCCTCTATCTGTTTGATCTTATCTACAATAATCGGTCGATATCTGAATTGCAGCTCGAACACGCCATCTTTAAGTACTATATTCATCGTCCTTTTCAAATAAGAAGGGGATGCCGTTCTTAGACATCCCCTTGTTTCTACTTTTACTATGCGGTCTCATCAAAAACCTTTTGCGCTTCTTCCGTAGCTTTTAGTTTTCGTCCTTTACCCTTTTTCATCTCCTTTACTCCGTCTACGGTCGACTCATCCGGGACATCAAAGTCAAGCGTTTCTTGCTTGATGCCATATTTCTCACTAAAGAGATATTCTGACACCTCCCAATCACATCGTTGAACGGCTAGCTCCAATTCACCGCAGAATTTATATCCGTCAGCATTATCACCGTTTGAAAACTTTGTAAACGGCGCAATTAAGTTGAGTACCTGCCCTGACTTTAGACATTTTTGTCCGATGATCGTAACACCTGCAGATTCATCGGAGCCCCCGTTACTGTACCCGGTGACTACATACTTGCTAATTTCCAGCTCTAAGTCTTCATTCGGTACCTGATCGATATTTCCTAAATTGAACAGCTTCGCTTCCGGCTGTTCGGTAATCGTAATAAGGAAAGGTACTAGCGCCTTAAATGCTGCTTTCAAATCAGCGTGTATGATCTGATCGCATTTCTTTGTAACATCGTTGGCGTAGTTGGCTTCAGTGTATTTCTCTTTATAAGAGGCTTCCAATCGATCAGCTCTGATATTAGCTTTTTCAATCACATTTTTTGATTTCTCCATACGTTTGTTTTTTAAAATTTATACTAAGATTTCATATTATTGCCGTAGCCGGCCATTCTCATTTCTTCTTTTGCTTTACTAACCACGGTTACACACCATGAGAGTTGATGCGTGGCCGTCCTGTTAATTCTATCGCTCCAATCAACTAGATATCTTTCTTCCTTGCAGATAGAATCAATGATGGCATTAACAGCTTTTGAAGTAGCCTTAGCATTTTTTGCTGTTTCTTTAAGTATGTCAAATACTTCATCCTTTAGAGCTTCATTGAGGTGATATTTGGCATCAGCCACGAGTTTTCCACTCCTGGCAATATAGATAGCAAGTTCATTACCTCTCTGTACTGCTTCTGTACCGTCTTCACTCATCGCGGTATTTAGAAAATTGTCTATTTCTATCAGTTCGGCTTCAATCTTATCTTTCGGTGTGATAATCATATCTTTTGTTTTAAAAATTAAGCAAACAGCATCCAGTACTTAAATGTAAGTTCGTCGTACTTCGCTTTACCTTTTAAATATATCTCGTCGCCTCTGTTTATGAAGATTTTGAAAACTTTGAGATTCTTCTTGCTAATCGCATAAATAAAATCTTTGTTGCTTCCCGCTATGTCCATGTACCACGAGCGTGAACGATCATAATCGAAATGATAAAAAGCTTCCATGAATTGTGAGGCTGTTTCGGCAAACGTAGATTTGAGGTCGCCGCCGAAATTAAAAGTAGGTAACCACCAATCCCATTTACAGCGTGTGTCAAGAGTATACGTGAAGTTGCCGTACTCGAACTTTTGATTTTTGTTGACCATAAATTTCTGAGTGTCTGATAGCTCGAGAACTTTTGCCAAGAATTGGTCTTTTCGAGCCTCCATGCGAAGTGATTTCTTCATAGCGTCGGCCAATTCAAAATCGTCCTGAGCATAGCGAACATTATCAACGGTTCTTTTGAAGTAGTCGACTCGATCAGCTTCTGTAATCATTGCGTCTATCAGCGTACCGAACTTGAATGCCGCTTCCTTGTCTCCGTACTGAGTAGTTGGGTATAGGTAGTTTTTCAACTCAGTGAGGTCAGAATTGCTAACCTCACTTCTATCATAGTATGTATCAGGATTATTGATAGCCATTTTATTTAGCTTTTACGTCGTCCACATATTTTATGTAGTTCGATTTGATATGTTCATCGTCCTTATTCGCTTTCTTTTCACAGAAAGTTATCATCTTCTTGTGAATCTTTTCAAGTTCGTCAATGGGGAGGGATTGTCCTTCATCTGCCCACCACATTTGATAAATTTCAAGAATTCCAGCAGGGTGAAGTATTTGAATCTTTTCCGTTACCTTAGCTTTAACTGGGGTTGACGTTACGGTTGCCGCCGATGCATCAAATAAATTGTTCATCTGACTGACCTGCGCGGCTGCCGCCGAAACAGCTTCTTGTTTGGCTTGTGCCTGAGCCGCTTCTAGTTCGCGTTGCTTGCGTTCCATATCTTCACGCTCCCTACGTTCATGCTCCTTTTTTTCGGCCTCTTGTTCATTGACCTTACGGAGTGCTTCAATCTCCATGATCTCTTTTTGTCGTGATGGCAAACGATCAATAAAAGACTGTCTCAAATCCTCCATGTCGAATTTGTATTGCTGAACCAAAGCTTCGTATTTTCCAGTGGCCACTTCCGTTTGGATATTGGTTTTTGTAATCGGATCAAGATAGTACGTGGAAACCGTATCTCTAAACATCTTGTAATGTTCGGACGGATACATAAGCGACCACTCTCTGATTATATTCTCCTTCTCCGCAAAATTGGAATAGTTGAGGCTTTTCCATATCTGAGAAAGAAGGGCGGAATTACTATTAAAGTAATCGTTGAAATGTCTGCTAATAGCCATTTCAAGGGATGCCTTGTAGGTCACTTTTTCATTTTCAATATTCTGGCGGCGAAGAGTCTCAGCTTTACGTTTTTTCTCTTCCTCCAATTTTTTGGTGGCATATTGATCACGCATAAAGGACAGTTTGCCGGGGACGGTGGTTTTGTCTTTTATGTCGATGTTCTTTTCCAGAGTGGTAAAGACATTGCGAACTTGATCAAAGATTTGCGTGATGGGTTTGCGACGCTCCTCCATCTTTGTTTTCGTGATTCGTATCTTACCGAGGTATTCCGACACCTTAACGTCGAGTTCGTCCGTCATTCCTCCGCAAGATTCTATCGTATCGATAAGTGTTTGCCCTGCATTATTACTATTTTCTACTGACGCTTGATTTCTGTTAAGGGAATCGGGCGCCGTTTGCATAATAGAGGTAAATGCCTCCACTTTTATTAATTCTGTTGCCATATTGTTGATTTATTATTAATGTTAAAATCCGTCTTCTTCATCTGCCTGAGTAACCTCAGGGGTTATGGTTGGAGGTACTGTTTCCGGTTCTTCTGGACCGAACGGAGTGATTACTTCTTGTTCCTGATTAATTTCCTCCGCAATGCCGTAATCTATTGCCGTAGGTTCTTCTTCGATTGTTTCCATTATGGTAAATTGGCCCGTGCGTACTTTAGGATAAGCGTCAAAAGCATGCTTGATCATTTTATTTTCAAGAAATCCCGGATCGATGCCTGATAGATTTGACGTATACAAGGCGTTTGCTTTTCCTTGTATTTTTTGTCCGTCTTTCCAATAGTCGTTGCTTCGTGCTGAATAGTTTGCCAGGCGTTGAATATCGCCTTCTAGTAGCCATTGATAGTCTTCTGACCCGTCTGTTCTTACAATTCGGATGAAGGCGCCTATTACTTTTGTCGATATACGAGGAATCTTTGCTGAATAAGTAATTTTCTTCACTCCATTATCTAATCCAACGGAAAAAATATCACCTTCATAGATGACTACAGGATTATCGGCATATTTTATTTGCCCACATCGCATACGCATGGTAAGTTCACCATAGCCGGTTACGGATACATTAGCTCTCTTCTCATATATATCACGGTTGTTTGCATCTTTGTGTCCTGTCTTTACATTGCGAGGGATGAGATAACAATGAGGGTGAGAGGTGTTGTCCAGTGATAGCCCGTTTACGGCCATATCAAGAAAACATCCATATAAGGACATTTTGCTGCATTCGGCCACTGACGGGTTTTCTCGGAGCACTTTTTGAAAGTTGAATACTTCTTTTTCATAGATCTGTCTACCCATTCGTGATCCCCAAATTGCGTCGTACATTTGTACGAATTTTCTTTCAACATCTTTATGTTCTACTATTTTAGTAGGTACTAAGGAATTGAGTTCTTCCACTTTTACTTGGATTCTTTCTAACATGATTAAATATTTAAAATTGTTTTAAATTATACTCTCTTTAAAGGCTTGTGGACGGTGCCGGAGTCGAACCAGCCTCACGGATTATTGGTGCACCTCACCGCAATTTCAGCCAACGAAAATATAACCGCCCGTGTGCCGTCTTTCCGGCTGCCAACCATTGCCCCAGTGAGCGTCCTATTATTTTCAGGGTTGGATTTATCGTGGAGAAGACAGGACTTGAACCTGTACAATGATTCACTCATATCATTTTTATGAAAAGGGTTGCAACCTCCAGAGTGTACGTTATACTTTTCAATCTTGGGGTTCTTATGTGAACAATGATTGGACATCACCCTCAGAAAACCTACAGCCACTTTCCTGATTTTCATATCCCTAATAGCGTCTACCAATTCCGCCACTTCTCCGTTTTGCCTGTACCACGCTTGGTACAGGGCTTTACTAACTTTTAAATCTAAATAGATATGACTAATCGCTCTCACGAGCTTCATTGTTCCCGGATAACCGATCAAAGTACACCGGGATTATCTAAAGCTGTCAATACATCTTATAGAGGTGCTCACGCATTCTATTATCGTGCCCTAGTCTTATAAGACTTTTATCTAGCCGAACTTTCGTTCTATGTCACACGAAATCTAGCAGAGTGAGTACTGCGTCCGGGTAATGAATTCGCCGGTTCGTGCTTTACAATAAGAATAAGATCGCTTGCCTTTTGGCTTAGTTATTAAGTAAGCGGTTTGGCTTACTTAATAGAATCGTAATGTTTTTGATACTTTACATAATAAGCTGCTATTTCAGCATCTGTCGCCGTCCCTCCCAGATCAGATAACACGATCTTATATGTGCTGTCGTCCATAGAACCTATCACATCATCGGTAAATTCAACTCTGCCAGCATATCTGCACGCAAAGACAAGTATTATTGAAAGGATTACTAATAATATTTTTTTTGTTTTCATAGTTCCATCCATTTATGTATTGCTAATCTACCAGCCTCCGTCCATACGGTAAGCATATTGGTTTTTATTGCTCCGCATGAATCTGTATATTGGTAGGTTCTGCTTTGAGTATAGCCCTTATTCTGATATCGATGAGCAAGTAGCCATTGGCCTGATTGCCAGTACTGGATATTTAAGTCCTTTAATTTTCTGTTTAGAGTGACGGCGCTCATTCCTAATTCTTTCGCGATCTGGTTAGTGGTATGTGTGCTCTTCGATTGAAGTACAGTGTCAAAGTACTGTACTTTTGGGGCTGATAATTTCAACTGGTTGCTTTGTAGGTCGTTCTGCATCGACAGCCTCTCTTTTTCCGCCCTCTCTTCCTTGAGCTGCATGGCGAGCTGAATTATAGTGTCAGGATCAGTCAAGGCCTTATTGATTGTTTCTTTAGTGAGGTATGCGCCATGTTTCCGGACAGACGGAAGGATTTCGGAAGTCACCCATTTGCGAAACTGTTTAGCTTCAGGTTTACGACTGTCGAGGATCGCATCATACAAGCCGTCTTCATTTACGAAGTTGGCCATTTGTTCTCTTCCTAGAGCGTCGATTATGGGGTAATTTGAAATTGCCCCGTCTGATAAACGCTGTGCCACTCCTTTTGAGGTAAGCCCAAGGATGCTGCATACATCCGCCAGACAAAAGATCGGTTCTCCATTTAATTCGGCGGTTCTTATCTCGCCGAACTGTGCGTTTTTAAAAATCTGTACCATAATCATAGTTCTCAATATTTCTCAGCACATCGGAAGCGTTACACTTCCATTTCGCATGCTGATTATTCGATGATGATTTTTCTACTCGTATGAGACCTCGATCTACTAGCCTCTCTAATTTCGTTCTACCAATTATTTTAATGGCATCGTTCTTACTAATTGAAACTTTATCGACGGCATCATAAATTGATTCCAGTTTTAAAGCTTCCTTACTTATTACGCCTTCCTTGAATGGCATTACTGCACTTCTTTGGTAGAGATTGCTTCTATCGTTACCTCTAGGGCCGCTCTGTTCGTCGTGAGTTTGTATTTCACTCCGAGTTCAGGATAAGACGTAGTGGCATAAGATGTTACGGTCTTAGCATTGTTCAGTGCGCGCGGTCCAGGTAATCGGTAAGTCCTTTTGTTCCCGGGTTTAATTTTTCTCAGTTCTTTTACTGTAATTCTTTCTAGTTCCATACTTTCTAACTAATTTATTTGGATATAAAAATGAAAGCCATTACATTTGCCTTCGGTTATTTATTTGTTATCATTGCTTATGTAATGACAGCCATTTTTATATCCGTTTTTTATTATTTGCTAACTAACTGCTGCAAAGATATAGTTTAACTATAATAAATCAACATAAAGCGATTAAAATTATAGTATAACTGCTTTATTTTAGTATAGTTTAACTATACGCTGTGAATGAAAACTAAAATAGAAATAAAAAAGACCACATTTTATTTGCTATGTATTGTTGCAATTTCAATAATAGCGATAGCATTGGGGTTGGTATTTAGATTTCTATCTAATCATATATATGTAGGGTATGAATCTTATTTATATAATGCAATAGACATATTTATTTTTGTTGCTTTTATTGTCGCTTTCTTTGGAATTTATGCTAAATGTTATTCATGTTTAAGGGATATATTCTTTAAAGAAGAGTGGATTGCGAAAAAAGAAAAAGATTTGATAATTAAGAATATGTTTATTGGTTTATTGGATAAAGATATAGAAGAAATTAGATCCGTAAATTCAATGAGTTGCTATATCCCATTTTCTGATTCATGGTATTTATCTAAAGAAAAAGTAGAGGCGTGTATCCACGAATTAGATAGAAGAAAAAGAGAAAAAAGAAATAAATTCATAATTAATAATATAATGATATGGATGCTTATTGCGACTTTATTTTTCTGGATTGGCACTTTATGGAAATAGATAAAAAAGATGGAGACCACTAGCAATATAAAAAAATATTTGAAGGGTAAAAATATCCCATTATATAAGTTTTTAGAATCAATAGGGAAGAGTAATGGGTATTTGAATAGTACAAAAAATTTCTCTTTAGAAACGTTGGAGGATATTATAAAATTATATCCTGATTTGAACATCGAATGGTTATTAACTGGTGAAGGTTCCATGTTGAAGGATGGTCCCATAACGGTAGTTGATTCAAGCCCGGAGGATATCCGATTGAAGGATGAAGTGAAGTCTCTTAAGGATGAGCTGAAAGAATCTTATAAAGAGATAGGACGTTTAGAGGGTGAAAACAATTTGCTCCGGGAGCAATTACGTCTCGGGGATAGAAAAAATGAGAAAAGTGCGTAATTATAGATTTATTCACTAAAAAAGTGGTAAGATAGGGATTTTATAATTTAAATGATATAGGAATATGTTTCAATTTATAACAATGGTGATAGCTGTAGTTATTGGAATTTTTATTTCAAAGTACTATCATCCTAAGAATAGGTCAATAAAGATTTTGGTGTCTATTTTTGTCCCTTTATTGTTAGATATAATAATATCCATATTGATGGGGCTATCTGAGGATTCATATTATATAGGAACTTTTATGGGAAGTTTGCTTCCTGCTGCATTAACTATGATGATCACGTTATTTGTTTCTTTGAAAATAAAAGTTACTAAATAATAGTATTGTCTTTATCATAAATAAAATATTAAACAAAAACAGCAAGCATTTAGTATTGCATTTACCAACGCATATCTTTTAGATTACAATAATCAATATAATGAATTAATAATCAACGGAATAAGGATATATATTACTAAAGTCTGGCAGTGTTAAGGTGATCGGTTCGAGTCCGATACTCTCCACAGCAATTATAAAGGCGAAACGCCCTGTTATAAGGGGTTTCAGAAAATAGTGAAAACCATGTATGAATTAAAAAAAGCGCATTTTGTCCCAAATTTGGGTATATGTGCTTGTCGGATGCTTGTACCAAGAAATTTTTACATGATGATAGCACTGTCTTTAGCCGTTGTTCCAGCGAAACGACGTGTATTCCTATATTAAAGTAAAGCAGTTTGCTACCGAGCTATCGAAGCACACAGTTTTCTAATAGTCTCTAACTTTCCTGTATTGTCTTTATTTCGGCGTGCCATTTCTAGGTTATATCGGCTTTGCATATTGTTCCAAAGCGATGCGTTGATACCTAAAGCGGCCTCTAGCACCAAAGCCATTTCAGCACTAACAGGGCGTTTACAGTTTATTATTTCATTCAACATCGTGTATGACACAGATATAATTTCCGCGAATCGTTTTTGGCTGATTCCACGTGCTTGCAATTCATCTTTTAGTACATCCCCGGGATGTGTCGGTGCGTATAACCTTAACTCTTTGCTCATACTACACCGTAATAAGATATTCTCCCTTCTTGATATAAGAAGTCATCGGTTCCCCCATATAACGAACTGTTACACCAAGCTTAGTTAAAATTTCCGTAACCCCAAAATTATCACAGCAATCTTTACAGGCTTCAATAGTTACCCCTGCGTGCAGCATTTCCATAATTTCAGTCTGCACCTGCACATCGTGACCGACCAGCCTTGCTGAAGCCCCCCAAATGATAACATTAACCTGTTCATACCAGTTCTTTCTAATAGAATTAGTGGCATACATTGACAACATGTTAAAAATAGTATCCTTATTGTCTGTTGTCCAAAGAATATTGAGTTTATCCATATTGATAGTTGTTCCTCTAGCCTTTAAAATAGATTATCTGTCTCTGAAAAGAATTACTTACAAGTCGCAAACTAATTAAAAATCATCCTCATGTTAATAGACATTGTCAACTTTCTCTTCATTATTAATAATGAACAAATATAATCATAAAAAATAAAGAATATTATCAATCAAAGAGTATTATCGTGGCAAAGATCTCAAATATTAAAAACAATACATACCTTTGTCTCTCATGATACATTTACTTTATTTCTCTCCTACCCACACTTCGGCCAAAATAGCACATGCCATGGCAAAAGGGATGGATATGCCCATCGGGTCTGAATGGGATATAACCTATGAAGTTCCTAAAGAAGTTACGACCATTGACAATGGTTTGGTTATTATTGCAGTGCCTGTGTATGGCGGACGGGTAGCGGAAACTGCAATGGAGCGTTTACGATCGTTCAAAGGTACGCAAACGCCCGTCATTGCTGTAGCATTATATGGAAACCGGGATTATGAGGATGCGCTAAAAGAATTATGCGACACGGTTAGTCAACAGGGTTTTATCCCCATAGCCGGTGGCGCTTTCATCGGGGAACATTCTTATAGTAGCCCGGAAATGCCTATTGCAGAAGGCAGACCGGATGAAAAAGATCTGGCAGTAGCCCGCCAATTAGGACAAGAAGCTTTTAAAAAATGGCAGCAGCTATCAAAATTTGATGTGCCTACGCTAAGCGTGAAGGGAAACTTCCCATACAAAGAAAAAGGGAAGCATACCCCTCAGGCACCGAGCACGGACGGAGCATTGTGTATTCAATGCGGATATTGCATCGATGTATGCCCAACGGGAGCTATCTCGCTCACAGAAGACGAGGGCACATTTAACGATCCGGCTTTGTGCATCAAATGTTGCGCTTGTGTAAAGGAGTGCCCCGAGCATGCCCGTAGCTTTGAGACTCCATTTCGTGCCTATCTGCATGAGAATTTTCAAGCCAGAAGGGAACCGGAATTATTTGTGTAGCATTTTTATAGCATAAATCTTGCAGATATGTGTTTCCTAAAAAGCTTTACGATACAATATTTCGATATCAGCCACTGAAGTAGTGCGAGGGTTTCCGCCCGTACAAACATCGTTGAATGCTGCAACAGCTAATGCAGGGATATCTTCTTCTTTTACGCCGATCTCATGCAGCTTTTGTGGTATATTGATGCTGATAGAGAGTGATTTCACAGCCTCAATAGCAGCCTTAACTCCCTCTTCGCAGCTCATACCTTCTACATCCACTCCCATTGCCTTGGCAATGTCTTTGTATTTCGGAGCTGCAGCAGAGTCTGCATTGTATTCCATAACGTATGGCAACAGCAAAGCATTGGCCACACCGTGAGGGGTATCGTAGAATGCACCCAACGGATGTGCCATGGAGTGAACAATACCTAAACCTACATTTGAAAATCCCATTCCGGCAATGTACTGGGCCTGAGACATAGCCTCGCGTGCAACCATATCTTTACCGTTATCAACAGCCGCTTTCAGATTTTGAGCAATCATCTCGATGGCTTTCACCTCAAACATATCACTCATAGCCCATGCACCCGGAGTAATGAAACTCTCAATGGCATGTGTCAAAGCATCCATACCGGTAGCGGCAGTCAGCCCTTTAGGCATAGAATACATCAATTCAGGATCTACAATAGCCACAGCAGGAATATCATTCGGATCTACACAAACCATTTTCTTCTTCGCAGCCTCGTCGATAATAACATAATTAATGGTTACCTCGGCAGCAGTACCCGCAGTAGTAGGCAAAGCAAAAGTAGGAACAGCTTTATTCTTTGTATCAGCCACACCTTCCAGAGATTTCACATCGGCAAAATCAGGATTATTAACCACAATACCTATCCCTTTTGCCGTATCAATAGATGATCCTCCGCCCAGAGCAACAATAAAGTCTGCACCCGACTTTTTGAATGCAGCCACCCCATTTTGCACATTGGCGATGGTAGGATTAGCCTTTACATCACTGTAAAGTTCATAAGGGATCTTTGCCTCTTCGAGTACTTTCGTTATCTCAGCAGCAACCCCAAACTTAATAAGATCTTTGTCTGTGACAAAAAAAGCTTTTTTAAAACTGCGACGGGCAGCTTCCACCGCAATAACACTACGACAGCCTGCTCCGAAGTAAGAAGTTTCGTTTAAAATAATTCTGTTCATCCTCTTTTATTTTTATTGATAATATATAGCCTATACACAAAGGTAAGAAAAAGAGCCTGAATGCATTCCGACAAAACACGCCACAATCAAATACAATAACAGAAAAATCAAAACAGAGACCTTCCACGGGAACAGACCAATAAAAGCCGTTACCACAAACACTTATTTACGAACCCGCACTTTTAAACAAAAAAAGCAGGATAGATGCACTATGCAGCACATCTACCCTGCTTAATTCTCAAAAAACAATCTTTCAATCTACTACCTTAAACGAAATTTCTTTTCCACTTTGACTATCAGTTGCTACCCACAGGCCAAAATCTCCCGGTTCAACAACCTTCTCCATATTAATATTCCAAAAAGCTAACTCACTCACGGGAAGTTGAAACAATACATTTTTCTTTTCCCCGGGTTTAAGTGTAACTCGCGTAAAACGCTTCAGCTCTTTTACCGGACGAGTAACAGAACCAACTTTATCTCGTATATAAAGCTGAGCAACTTCAGTGCCCTCATACTTGCCCGTATTTTCGAGGTCGAATGTAACTGTCAACACTTCATCTTTCTTCAGTTCTTTAGAAGAAAGCTTCACATTACTATAAGCAAATGTTGTATAAGACAAGCCGAACCCAAACGGATAGAGCGGATCAAAGCCGGCATCCATATAAAAAGAGGTGCAACCAAGAGATGTTTGTCCGGCTTCCACAGGTATATCATTTACCAGAGTTTCATGATGTGTTGCCGGTCTGCCGCTATTATTGTGAGCATAATAAATAGGAATCTGTCCCACCATCTTAGGGAATGTAACCGGTGTTTTGCCACTCGGGTCTTCCTTACCAAATAATAAATCGGCCAATGCGGGGCCACCCATAGTACCCGGATGGAATGAATAGAGAACTGCCGCAGAAAGATCTGCTTCTTTACCAATAGTCAGAGGGCGGCCGGCCATCACAATTGTTACTACGGGCTTTCCTGTTTTAGCCAGTGCAGCAATCAATTCCGATTGAGCTCCCTGAAGATTCAAATCAGCCAGACAATGAGCTTCTCCGGATAAAATAGATTCTTCGCCCACAAAAGCCAAAATCACATCTGCCCTGGCAGCAACAGCAGCAGCTTTTGCCACACCCGCCATATTTTTGTCGCGGCTAAAAGCCAATCCCGGTTCGTAAAGAACCTGTACCTTATCTCCATACATCTCTTTGATAGCTTTCAGGGGCGTTTGTGTATGAGTTTTATCTCCGTCAAACACCCATGTACCCATTTGTTCGTATGGAGCATCGGCCATAGGGCCAACCACTGCTATAGTCTTTACCGTTCCTTTAATAGGTAACACATTCTTGCTATTCTTTAATAAAATAACCGATTCAACCGCCGCACGTTTAGCTGCAGCCAAATGAGCATCCGAATAAATTACAGAAGAACGATTTACGCCAACATAAGGATTATCAAATAAGCCTAACCGGAACTTAACACGTAAGATATTGCGAACCGCATTATCAATCGTCTCTTCTTTTACTTTCCCTTCTTTAATCAATGCTTTCAGGTTATTCATGTAAGTATAGCTCACCATTTCCATATCAACACCTGCATTCACTGCTTTCATAGCAGCCTCTTTTTCATTGGCTACAAAACCGTGAGTAATCATTTCTTTTATAGAAGCCCAATCGGATACGACCAATCCGTCAAATCCCCATTCTTTACGAAGAACCTGCCTTAATATAAATTCATTTCCCGACGAAGGAACGCCATCATTATCGTTAAACGAAGTCATGTAAGTGGCCGCACCCGCCTTAGCGGCAGCTTCAAATGAAGGTAAATAGACATTACGCAAGCGACGTTCGGGAATAAATGTTGAATTATAATCACGTCCACCTTCGGTAGCACCATATCCTACGAAATGCTTCGGACAAGCGGCAATAGCCGTCGAGTCATTCAGCGAATCACCTTGAAAACCTTTCACCATAGCGGCTCCCATCACCGAAGTTAAGTAAGTATCCTCACCACACCCCTCAGCAATGCGTCCCCAACGCGGATCGCGGGCTATGTCTATCATAGGAGCAAACGTCCAGCGTATACCCACAGAAGAGGCCTCTATAGCAGCAACGCGAGCACCTTCTTTCACCATATCCGGATCAAAAGAAGCAGCCTGTCCCAATGGAATAGGAAAAATAGTTTTAAAACCATGGATAACATCCCTAGCTATTAATAATGGAATTCCCAAACGAGACTCTTCCATAGCTACGTGCTGCAAAGCATTCACACGAACCGGATCTACTTCGTTAAGGATAGAGCCAACTTCTCCTTTTTTAATAATCATGCTCATCTCCTCTATGTTGCCGAAAGAACTAATCTGATTCATTTGACCGATTTTTTCTTCCAATGTCATTTTGGAAAGTAAACTTTCAATCTTGCTCTCAATTACCTTTTCCTTAGATTCCGGCTTTTCTGCACACGAAACTAAAGGAATCAGCAGCAAACAAACCGACAGCATTTTTGATATTTTCATATTAACCTTATAAATTAATTATTTTTGAAATACACGTATATAGTCAATTTCATAAGTTGCCGGTAGCTTACTTTCGTCCACACCCTGAGAGCCTCCCCAATCACCTCCCCAAGCCAAATTTAATTTCAAATAGAAAGGTGCATTAAAAGGCCATGTGTTCTTATTGCCAGTCCCATCATTAACAAACGTAAAATAATTTTCGCCATCAACATAACCTTTAATGTAGTCAGCAGTCCATTCCAAAGCATACGTATGAAAGTCTGATTCAGCAGTAGAAACATACTTTTCCGCTGTTTTCTGCGTACCAATATTATGATTATAAGCCAAACAGTGGATGGATGAGGAGACGTAGTTGGCTCTGTAGCCTACTTCTTCCATTATATCTATCTCACCATCATCCGGCCAAGCTGTATAATTTCTGGGCATCATCCAAAAAGCAGGCCATGTGCCTTTGCCCTGTGGCAATTTAAGTCGCGCCTCAAAATACCCATAAGTCCAACTCTTTATAGTATTCATTCGCACAGAAATAACCTCATTGCCTTTCTTCTTAGCAATTATCTTTAAGGTGCTATTGGAAACAACAGCACATGTATCAGTACCCGAAACACCGGGAATATAGTTTTCTAATTCATTGTTTCCCCATCCGCCGTTACCGGTTTCATACCTCCAATCGGAAGTATTGGGCAATGATGGCTTTCCATTACTCAGACGAGAATTATTAAATTCATCTTGCCATACTAATTTGTAGCCCTCGGGTATTTTAATAATAGGAGCCTCTTCGATTGCTGTATTCAGATTATTATTTCCAGAACAAGAGAAACTCATCAAAGAAAAGCACCCAAATAATAAAATAAAATTTACCATCTTCATAAATAAAAATATCAATGAATCTACAAGACAAAAAATCAGATAGTGGAGAAGAATAAACCCATCTCCACTATCCTATAATGTTTAACTGCAGATTAATATGGATTTTGCACCAAAGGATACGCAGTTCCTACTGTTTTATTAATCTCACTCTCCGGAATTGGCAGATATTTCTTGCTTTCTGTCCATGCACGGTGAATTTGAAACACATTATCATCTTCTGTCAATACAGTTGCGGCATCTCCCCAACGTATTAAATCCCAATATCTAAGTCCTTCACCCATAAACTCTTTACGACGCTCGGATTTAATATTAGCTTCAGTAGCCTCGATACGATGATTAGCATCACCGAATGCACGGTCGCGAATACGATCCAAACAATCTTGAGCACTCACCCCTTGCTGTTCTGCCTGACCATCCATTTTTACCAATTCAGCATAATTCAACAAAGTCTCAGCAAAACGGAAGATACGCATGTTATTACAATAGTTCAAATCATTATCACCAGAGGTCACTTGATTATAGCCTACGCGAGCACAATATTTAGCCATAAAATAGCCAGTATTTTGGAAACGTGTAGTATAAGTATATTTCGTCAAATCGTTAAAATCATTAATGGACCCTTCACGACGAGTATCACCCGTTTCATACATATTCCAAGTTGCTGTACGAACAGGCCCGAAAGCCCATCCGCCCTTTGGTGTACCAAAAGGTGCATCACTTGCAACAGCCAGATCACTCGGAGAAATAAAAGCAGGATAATTCGTACCATAACCAGACCATGCCCCTCCCCAAGTACGGCCTTCGGGGTATTGATTTGATTCAAAAATAGACTCTTTACAGAATTCATTCTCGTCAGTCCAAATATCTCCAAAGCTATTCATAAGATCATAATCTTTATTCTTGATAATAGTAGCCATGTCATTTGTAATGTCAGCATAACGACTTGTATCTTTTTGATATAAAACGACACGAGCACGCAACATCATAGCAGTTGCCATATTTACACGAGCCAAAAGAGCTCCAGTTGTAGTCATAGGCAAGTAATTACCACTAATAACCTCATCCAAATCGGCCATTATTTTTGCATAAACTTCATCAGCTGTCAACTGAGGAGTTACATAAGGAGCTTCTAGCAAACCATCATAAATGGGAACATTTCCCCAAAATTTCCAAAGCAAATGTACATAATAAGCACGCAAAGTCAAAGCTTCGCCTCTCAATCTTTTCAAAGTAACATCTTCGACATCAACAGCATTATCACATGCAATCAAAGTATTGTTACAACGAGCCAAACCTGTAAAATAAATACTCCACAAACCGCTAGGGAGTTCAGCCGGAGTTGCATTGTAGTTTTCCATTTTATATAACTGCCCTTGGTCTCCAGCATTACCTCCACCTTTATAAATATCATCTGAGCATAAATCGCTCATTAAAAAGATACTATTATAATTGGAGTTAGCATAAGAATCCATCAACAATATTTGATAGGCAGATGCTAAATCATTGAGAATAGTTGTTTCATTGGCTGCACCACCTACAGCATCCTTTTCTGTAGGATTTGCAGTCAAAAAATCATCGCTACAAGAGGTTGTCAGCATAGCTCCACTAGACAACACGATAGCTATAAGTAATTGTTTATAATTTTTCATAACGCTCTGGTTTTAATAGATTAAAATGAAATGTTTGCACCAACAGAAATTGTTCTAGCTTGAGGGTAGATACCACGATCAATGCCGATAGTAGTATAACTACCAGAAGCAATTTCAGGGTCAAATCCTTTATAACCTGTAAGAGTCAACAAGTTCTCAGCAGCAACATAAATGCGTAATTTTTGAACCGATACTTTACGAGTTAAATAAATTGGTAAAGTATAACCCAACTGTGCTGTTTTCAAACGCATATAAGAACCATCATGAACATAAAGATCTGAAGAAGACCAGTTGCCATTCGTGTCAGAAGAAGTAACTCTAGGTATTCTATTAGAAGTACCTTCACCATGCCAACGATCCATGTACCATTCAGGACGATTCATTCTAGGAATATCAGCACGTTGGCAGAAGTCATATATATCATTGCCTAAACTTCCCTGGAAAAACAGATTTAAATCAAAATTCTTATAATCTGCCGTAACAGTAAAACCAAAAGTCCAGTCCGGCATACCTTTTCCTATTTTCGTCTTATCTCCATCATCTATTTTACCGTTGTCATCCAAATCAACAAAACGAACATCACCCGGTTTAGCATTAGGCTGTATAATAGTTCCATCAGAATTTACATATTCGTCTATTTCTTGCTGATTTTGGAAAATACCAGCTGTCTTCTTTCCATAAAAGTAAGGAAAGACTTCACCATTTTCGGCTTTTACATAATCGCCAAGACCGGAAGCACCTGCACTCTCGTACACAGTCATACCTGAATCGTTACCCAAATCTATTAGCTCATTCTTCATATAAGTTGCATTAGCAGACAATGAATAATTAAAATCACCAATAGAATGTTTCCAACCCAACTCAAATTCAAGACCCCAGTTTTGCATTTTTCCTGCATTGGCAGTCGGAGCACCAAATCCTACATATCCGGGAATCGGCTGTTCCATCAACATACCATTAGTTTTTTTCTTGAAATAATCGACACTAAAATTCATAGCGCTCTTAAATAAACGAGTATCAAAGCCTAAGTCAACCTGTTGAGATTCTTCCCATTTAATATCAGCATTGGGTAATGCTGCAGGCGAGGTTCCATATTGCATTGCTCCTCCTTTAGAATTAGAAGCAGCGTCATATGATCCTCCATAATAATAGTTCTGGCCTCCATCCAACAAAGCTGTATAACGGAAATTACCAATAGACTGATTACCATTTTTACCCCAGCTAAAACGAAACTTTAATAAATTAACCCAGTCTGGAATATTTTGCATGTAAGGTTCATTTGATAAATTCCAACCTAAAGAGAATGCAGGGAATGTAGCCCATTTATTTTTAGGCCCAAAGTGAGAAGAACCGTCACGGCGAACTGTAGCTTGAAGCATATACCGCTCTGCATAATTATAATCTACACGACCAAAATAAGAAGCTAATGATTCAAAGTCAAATCCATTAGTTCCACCATCTACACGTTCTTTATCCCTATCGGCAATACCAGAATTAATATTTGCTTTACTAGGATCAGTACTAAACAAATCATAATCAGTTCCAGATAGATTACGAACTGTATATTTGCTGGCTGACTGTCCTAATACTACTGACAAATTATGTTTCTCAGCGAAAGTTTTATTATAACTTAGTGTATTTTCAATCTGCCATCTATAACCACGATTCAAAGCACTATTAACCCAGCTATTTGTACTTTGCTTCATGCTGCCCATATAGTATTCATAAGAATAGCCATCAGAACCCCAAAACGCTAAATCACTTCCATAACTACTTTTAAATTTCAAACCTGGAAGTACGTCCAATTCTGCCCAAAAAGTTCCCACAAATTTATCTTCATTATTAAAAGTATTCGTTGGAGAACTCAATTGTGCAAGTGGATTTGCCAATTCTTGATAACCAGAAGGTGGCAAAGAGAAAACACGTCCATTTGCATCAACAACTGCTGTAGGATGATCTGCCAATATTTGTTTTCCGGCTTCATCTGTCGCATATACTGAAACTAATGGAGAAAAAGAAGCAGCACTACCTAAAACAGAACCGTATTCAGAATTTGTTTCAATGCCAGTCGATTTAGCACGAGAATAACTCATATTTACACCAGCTCTTATCTTATTCAAGAAATTACGTTCCTTGGTTTCAAAAACAGTATAAGTAGAGTTAGAACGCACACTATAACGTTCATAATTAGACTTTCCATAATCTCCTCCTACAATACCATCTTGAGTAAAATAGCCAAATGAAAGAAAATACTGAACTTTGTCACTACCTCCATTAATACTAACCTGATGATTCTGAACAGGAGCATCATAATTAAAGGTCTCTTTTTGCCAGTTTGTACCGTTCCCCTTGAAAGAGTTCAAGTCATAAGTAGCTGTTCCTCCGTCATTTACATCCATTTCATTCATAATAGTCATGTATTGTTGAGCATTCAACACCTCTTTTTCTTTCCAAGGACGTTGCCAACCATAACTAAAATCATAATTAATTGAGGTTTTTCCAGACTGACCAGATTTTGTTGTCACCAAAACAACGCCATTAGCAGCACGTGCTCCATATATAGCACCCGACGCTGCATCCTTTAAAATTTCAACAGATTGTATATCAAGAGGATTTAAATAACTAATACCTCCGTCAATAGCCATTCCATCTACAATATAAAGTGGGTCCGAGTTATTAATGGTACCAATACCACGAATACGTACTTTAGAATCGGAACCTGGTTGACCCGAACTTTGCGTAATTTGTACGCCAGAAACTTTTCCTTTCAAAGCATCCTCCACACGTGAAGGTCTAGTTGTATTTAGCTCGTCAGCACTTACACGACTAATCGCAGCCGTGACAACACTTTTTTTCTGAACTCCATAACCAACAACTATAACTTCATCAAGGGCTTCTGTATCTTCTTGTAACACCACTCGAAGAGATCTAGCACCTTTTACTGCTACATCCTGACTTTTATAGCCCACATAAGAAATAAGTAAAACACAATTAGAAGGGACATTCAGAGAGAACCGACCATCAAGGCCAGTTATAGTACCATTGGCAGTACCCTTTACCACCACATTTACTCCAGGCAAAGGTTCATTATCTTGCCCACTCACGATCACACCCTGAACCTGTATGTTTTGAGAAAATACAGTAAGTGTAATCCCTAATAGAAAAAAGAAGGATAATAACTTTTTCATAATTTGATAAATTAAGATTAACTCATTTGTTCGTTTGAACAATGCAAACATAAAGCTTTAATCTACATATTCACCTATTTTCACTTATCTATGAATACGTCAATTAATAAATATTAATACGTTAATAATACGTCAATAATATATAATGCACTAATAATCAGATTATTATGCATACGCTTAAACAATTCGCCAGCTATGTTATAAAACATAAAAAGAATGGCAATCTATGATTTTCATAAAGATTGCCACAGACAATGCGAGCAAAGTTAAAATGTTGTATTCAAATAATCGGTTAAACTATCTTCCCGTTCGAGAGAGAATTTCTTTCTAAGGCGATAACGGATAGTCTCAACACCCCGGATGGAAATATTAAGCAACGGTGCGATTTCTTTAGAAGAAAGATTCATTTTAAGGTAAGCGCACATCATGCGCTCATTCAACGAAAGATCAGGGTATTTTTCATGCAGATGTTTCATGAAGTTATTATGAATCAAATCAAATTGTTCCTCTATTCTTTTTAAAACATCATCGGCCTGAATATTAGAATCAATTTTATTATTGACCAACAACAACATTTTTTTAGGCTCTTTGGTTGCCCCATCCCCTTTCAATATGGATATTATTTTAAATAAATCAGATTTTATCTCTGTAAGCATCTCGTTCTTGCGCACAAAATTAATCATCAGATTAGCCATTTCCTGACTTTTATGCTGCAAATCATACTCGAGTTTATCTTTTTCCAACTCCATTATTTGCCTTTCCTTAAGGGCACTTTTTTCCTTATATTCTTTTTCTAAATATTGAAGTTCTTTATCTTTTTCAACTACAGCCTGCTGTTTTTTACGTTTAACGCGCACGTCGTCCCATCGATAAAGATACCACAAGACCAACAGAAATAAAACAAAATAGCTTGCATAAGCCATCCCTGTACGATACCATGGAGGTAAAATTTTAAATGAAAACCGATCGGTGGACATCGTACCGTTTTGAAAAACAGCCCTGACTTCAAACGTATATTCACCTTCGGGCAAATTACTATACTCCTTTGTCTGTGAATTTGTAAAATCAGACCAATTCTCCTGATTTAATCTATATTGATAACCACTTTCTTTTCCCTGAATAAAAGAAGAGATGCCATACTCTATACGAATAGCATTCCGCGAATACGGAATGCTCGGGACCTCTTTTTTCCCAAGAAAATTACCCATATATATTAATGAATCTTTGGGATAAGAAAGATAAACCTTCCTAACGTACATCGATTTATCATCGCCTCTTTTAAGGTTAGAAGAAGGAACTTTCAATAAAGCAAAACCATAATCATTTGGTATAATGATCAAAGAATCAGTAATAGGAGTCACGTTTTCCGCTCCCTGTACTAACTCTAAAGCAGGAAATTCAATAGGAACAATACTCGTTCCGGCTCCTCTCTTATAGGTTTGAAGATTTGCTATGCAAATATCTTTATGACTCAAACTAATGAGATGATTATCAAACTCTACTAATCGAGAATAGGAAGTTGTACCGTTCAGCAAATTATCCATCTCCTGATAGTGCTCCATCCTATCGGTTTTCTCATTATATTGATAAATTCCTTTCGGAGTAGCAAAACATATTTTCCCACTAACTTTACTAACATAAACATCCCTGTCAGAAGGAAATCCTTTTTCGACTCCATAGCTTTTGATCTTTACAACACGAGATAAAAGTGCATCCAATTCGACCCTGAGTGTTTTATCAGAATTAAATACCCAAAGAACATTGGGTGATTCCTGCTCAAAAAAACGGCATGAATCGAATAATCCCTGTATTTTCCATGATACTTTCCACTCATTTTTCACTTTTTCCAGCAAATACAGTCCATCGTAAACGCCTACAAACATCTTATTCTTAGTACCCATTACAGGTTGGCAACACCATGCACCGTTAATGTGCCCGATTTCCTTCATTGAAGTACCCTTTAGTAAAAAGATGCCCCGATCATGCAGACAGAACAAATCACTACCAACTTTACAAAGGTTCCAAACCTGTCCACTCGATTGAGACACAGGACGAATATCGGGTAATTTATCATTCAATTCAACAGGATATTTAGTATAATATAATCCCCGGTTCGTCCCTAAATACAAATAATGATCAGCAAGAAGAGCAGCATAGCCCGTTCCGAAAGAAAATGGATACGCATACAAATTTGTTAACGAAGAATTTAAGCATATATAATCAATCCCGTTATCTAAACCTGCCCAGAGATTATTCAAGCCATCAAAAGCCACAGATAAAACCGTATTGTTTTGTAGCCCGTTGTTCTCATTAATATATTTTATATGCAAAGACTTCTTATCTACCACCAATATGCCCTTATGCACCGTACCCAGAGCAATCAAATCGCCTAAAGCTGCAGCACAAAAAATTTCATTTTCTTTCATGAACGACTCAGCCCCCGTGATAAAAGGAACAGTTGTTCTCCCATCACAGTAGTACAATCCATCATAAGCCGTAACGATAATAACACCTTTTTTATGCGGTATAATGCCACGTATTCGTTTAGATACTAACGATTCGGCTCCCTGCAAAGGGAAAAAGGTATTTCCTACAAGCACCCATACTCCTTTATCAGTTCCAATATATAAAATGCCGTTAACCATTTCCGAACAATCAATTTTCCTTTGTGCGTCTATAGTCGTATATTTTCCATTAAGAAGTTTCAGTACTTTGCCGTCTCCTTGTAAATAGAGGATATTATCATTCTCATGAATCCGCCAGACATTCCCTATAAATCGGTCCGGTTCCGGCACTGAATCAGACAAACAGACATAAACCAATTTACCGTCATTGCCCGGCTTAAAATAGCCAAATTCATTAATTCCACCGACATAGATACATTTCTGACTCGTAGACGGATGTACAGAACGCACATCCGATTGATTATTAAGGGGAAACACATTCCATGAGCTACCATCAAACTGCAGCATTCCATTCTTATTGGCAAAATAAACCCAGTTGTTATTGTAAGATGCGACCTGCCACGTCTGTGAGCCTTTACCGAAAAGGTTTTTGTTATAATTGATAATAAAATTATTCCAGTCGGCAAATGCAGGGAGAGTCGTTGCGCTGAAAAAAATCAGCAAACAGATTAAACGGAAAGATGTATAAAGGTTGTTTTTCATAAATTCTTCTGCTTTAGGGCAAAGAGTATCTACAAATCTACATAAAAATATCAAATAAAAAAGGATTATCTGATAGTTTCACAGACAATCCTTTTTTGAGCCTCTTGTCGGATTCGAACCAACGACCCCGAGATTACAAATCACGTGCTCTGGCCAACTGAGCTAAAGAGGCGGGGGTGGGTAAGCTTACTATATCGCGCCGCTACAACCAACTACCTTTGCTGCGATCAAGCCCTGGAGGATTCGAAGGGAGCTAGCCGTATAGGACTTACCCGAGTGCAAAGGTAGATCTTTTTGGTTAACCTGCAATAGGGCACCACCACTTTTTATGAAACAAATTGGTAAGTATTTACGTTTCAATCAGTTAAAAGAGAAAATAAAAAAGCCAAAAAGAAAAAATAAATTAATAGAAGCTCAAAATAACATTCTAAATCACAAACTTTAAGCCTAAACTTATAACCAATTAGAAATCATTTCCACAGAAAAGTAGTAACTTTGTGCATTATAATTAGAAAGAATGACAGAAAACAGAATTCATTTACAGAAATACGCCATGCACTTCGGCACTTATATGGGAGCTTATTGGATACTCAAATTCATCCTGTTTCCTATAGGGTTGACCATCCCGTTCCTTTTATTTCTATTTTTGGGTTTAACACTAGGGGTGCCATTCATGGGCTATTATTATACTAGAATGTATCGCAATAAAATATGCGGAGGCGAAATCCGGTTCGTACACGCATGGCTATTTACAGTATTCATGTACATGTTTGCAGCATTACTCACAGCCATGGCTCATTTTTTATATTTCCGGTTTCTGGATCATGGCTACATCATTGCTACATACACCTCTATGCTAAACGGTGCTTTGCAGGCAAATCTGCCCGGAATGGAGACTTACATAGTCCAACTTAAAGATGCAATGGCAACTGTACGTATGCTATCACCAATCCAAATTACCTTACAGTTACTTTCACAAAACATTTTTTACGGCAGCATCCTCGCCATTCCAACAGCATTAATTGTAATGAAGCGAAAGAAAACGGCTTAACCATTAATAATTTGCACTTAAATTATGGACATATCTGTTATAATCCCCCTATTTAATGAAGAAGAGTCACTCTCCGAACTATATGCATGGATTGAAAAAGTGATGATAGCGAATCACTTTTCCCATGAAGTGATATTTGTGAACGACGGGAGTACCGATCGTTCGTGGGAAGTAATTGAACAACTCAAAAAACAATCAGGCGATAAAATAAAAGGTATAAAATTCAGACGAAATTACGGCAAATCACCTGCATTATATTGCGGATTCAGACAAGCAGAAGGGAACGTGGTAATCACAATGGATGCCGACCTCCAGGATAGTCCCGACGAAATCCCCGGCCTGTACCACATGATAACGGATGAAGGCTACGACTTGGTATCCGGCTGGAAACAAAAAAGATACGATCCGCTTTCAAAAACGCTACCCACCAAAGTGTTTAATGCCACGGCACGCAGAATATCGGGCATCAGGAATCTACACGACTTTAATTGCGGACTGAAAGCATACCGCAAAGATGTAGTGAAGAATATTGAAGTATATGGAGAAATGCATCGCTATATTCCCTATCTGGCCAAAAACGCCGGATTCGATAAAATAGGAGAGAAAATAGTACATCATCAATCGCGTAAATTCGGTAAGACTAAATTCGGAGGCTGGAATCGCTTTTTTAACGGATATCTTGATCTGCTATCTCTTTGGTTCCTGTCTGCATTCGGCGTAAAGCCTATGCATTTTTTCGGATTACTGGGATCTCTGATGTTCTTTTTGGGTTTCATATCCGTTGTGGCAGTAGGTGCTTCAAAGTTATACAATATGTATAGTGGCATGCCCTATCGGCTAGTAACCGATTCTCCATACTTCTACCTTTCGCTTACGGCCATGATATTAGGTACACAGCTTTTTCTCGCCGGTTTTCTGGGAGAATTGATTTCCAGAAATGCGCCCGAACGTAACAACTACCAGATAGAAACTACACTCTGATTAAAAGCCGTGTGACCGTGAGAATATAAAAAAGTATGTTTGAATTTATAATACGTATGGTATGAAAAATTTAGTGAGAATTATTTTCCTGTTAGCGGTAATCACCGTTTTGATCGGTATATCCTCTTGTGCAGAAGAAACCAGTTGCTCTCTGGATGGCAGGCCCATGCTGAGGTGCTACCTTTACACGCTGGCACCTAATACAATAACCGCCAAAAAAGATACCTTAGATTCACTAACCGTTACAGCATTTGGTACAGATTCCATCATTATAAACAACCAAAAGAAAGTACATGATATTGCATTACCCCTTCGATATACAAAAGACTCGACTATATTTGTCATACACTATAGTGCTACCCTAACCGATACAATTATCATCGGGCATAGTAACACCCCTAAATTTATATCGATGGATTGCGGATACCAGATGCAACAGAGTATTATTTCAAAAAGTTACTCCAAACATAAACTCGATTCTATTTATATCTCCAACAAAGACGCTAACACAGATGGGACAGAAAATCTTAAACTTTTCTATTAATATATTGCTTCTCATTCTTTTTCTTTCGGGCTCAGCGTTACCGCTACAGGCACAAAGTACAAGGCCAAGCGGCAAAAAGGTAGCAAAGAAAGAGGTAAAAGAGGTGTTTCCGTTCTATAACGGGACCTATATCGGTGCAGATCTCTATGGAGCGGGAAGTAATCTTCTGGGTGGCGACTTTTTAAGTTCCGAGGTCAGTATTGATGTCAATTTGAAGAACAGATTCTTCCCGGTGGCCGAAATAGGTTATGGCAAAACGGATACATGGAGCGACGATGGCATTCATTATAAAAGCGGCGCCCCCTATTTTCGTTTGGGAATGAATTATAATACGATGTACAATAAAAGAACCGAAAGTTTCTTTTATGTAGGGCTCAGATACGGCGCTAGTAGTTTTAGCTACGATATAGAGACACTGCCGATAACCGATCCCGTTTGGAAGGACAGTAATTCGAATCCGAATCTGGAAGATGGAGTATGGGGAGGCAACGTTCCCTTTAAACACAAAGGTTTAAAAGGCAACATGCAATGGTTCGAATTAGTAGCCGGAGTACAGGTTCAGGTTTACAAAAATTTCATGATGGGTTGGTCTGTTCGGATGAAATATCGCACATCCTCCTCTGCCAGTAAATATGGCGATCCCTGGTACGTACCGGGATTTGGCACTTATGGATCTTCCCAAATGGGACTCACCTATTCTTTAATTTACAAATTACCACTCTAAATAATTTAATATCCGTTTTTACAATAATAGTTTAACTTATGGAAAATAAAAAATCAAGACTACACCTACTATGGCTCATTCCATTCATTTTAGGTACAATTTATATTATCCGCCGCCAGCAACAGGCTCCTTTCAACAGCATTGAAGGGTTGGTTTTTGGAACTGTCTATCACATCACTTATCAGTACGATGGCGATTTAAAACCTGAAATAGAAAAGGCTTTTAAACATTTCGACGGGTCTCTCTCCATGTTTAATGACACTTCAGTGATCTCATTAATCAATCAAAATAAAGAGGTAACTCCCGACACACTCTTCTTAAATGTTTTCAAACGCTCTATGCAAATATCCGAAGAGACAGAAGGAGCTTTTGACATTACCGTAGCACCACTGGTAAATGCGTGGGGATTTGGCTTTAAGAAAAGCGAACAGGTAGACAGCCTCACCATCGATAGTTTACTCCAAATGGTAGGTTACCGTAAAGTATCCCTCAAAGACGGGAAGGTGGTCAAACAAGACCCCCGCACAATGCTCGATTGTAGTGCAGTCGCCAAAGGTTATGCCAGCGATGTGATCGGACAACTACTCGCAAAGAAAGGAATTAAAAATTACATGGTAGAAATTGGCGGCGAAATTGTGGCCAAAGGATATAATCCCCAGAAAGCACCCTGGCGCATAGGCGTTAATAAACCTGTCGACGATTCACTTTCAATAAATCAGGAGCTACAGACCATTCTTCAGCTAACCGATGTAGGCATGGCCACTTCAGGGAACTACCGGAATTTTTACTATAAAAATGGGAAAAAGTATGCACATACCATCGATCCTCATACCGGATACCCGGTGCAACACAGCCTGTTATCGACCACCGTTGTGGCCAAAGATTGCATGACGGCAGACGCACTGGCTACAGCCTTTATGGTAATGGGATTAGAAAAAGCGGAAGCTTTTGCCAATGTGCATCCCGAAATTGAAGCCTGCTTTATTTACAGTGATTCCATAGGCGGATTAAAGACTTACTTCTCTAGAAATATGAAAAAGTATGTAGTAAAATAGCATTTCCGAATGAATCGCTATGTATTAATGAAAAATTAACATAATAGAGAGGCAGTAAGGAAGCATTATATCTAAATTCTTTGTATTTTTGGAAATCTGAAAGAAAACAGAACCAAGTATGAGAAAAAGACATATTATATCTTTCCTATTCTGTTGCATATTGGCCTCTGTTTCAGGGCAAACGCTGGAACAAGCTAAGGCTCTGTTTTTAAAGGGGGAATATGCAAAAGCCAAGCCTGTATTTAAAAAATATGTTCAATCCCAACCATCAAGCGCAAACTACAACTATTGGTATGGCGTGTGCTGTCTAAAGACCGATGCCCCGCAAGAAGCATTGCCTCATCTGGAACTGGCCGCAAAAAGAAAAATACAGAACGCCCCTTTATATATGGGAGAATCTTACAACGCCCTCTACCGGTTCGAAGACGCAGTGAAAAGCTATGAAGAATATATTGATATTCTCAATAAAAAGAAACTTCCTACCGATGAAGCAGAACAACTTCTTGCAAAGGCCAAGAATAACGCCCGAATGCTAAAAGGTGTAGAAGATGTTTGCATTATAGACAGCTTTGTAGTAGACAAAGCCCACTTCCTAGACACCTATAAACTCAATGAAGAATCGGGTAAGCTATTTACTTACAATGACTATTTTAAGCAGGAAGGCAAAAATGAAGGAACCGTATACGAAACTGAAATAGGGAATAAAGTTTATTACAGCGAACGGGGCAAGAACAATGCCTTAAATATCGTTTCAAAAAATAAGATGCTCGATAAATGGGGCGATAGCAATCCACTTTCAGCAAGTATTAATGGCAATGGGAACTCAAATTATCCCTTTGTCTTAACAGACGGAACAACCCTCTATTTTGCGAATGACGGAGAAGCTTCCATGGGAGGATATGACATCTTTGTAACCCGCTATAATACAGATACGGACGACTATCTGACGCCCGAAAATGTAGGGATGCCTTTTAATTCTCCATATAATGATTACATGTATGCTATAGACGAATACAATGAATTAGGATGGTTTGCTTCCGATCGTTACCAGCCCGAAAACAAAGTATGCATTTATGTCTTTATACCCAATGCCTCCAAACGAATATACAACTACGAAGCTACAGACCCCGATTTAATGCTTCATTTAGCACAGTTACATGCTTTAAAAGAAACGTGGAAAGACAAAGGAGTAGTAAAAGAAGCCAAAGAGAGACTGAAAGCAGCTATAAACCACCAACCACGTAAAGAAAAAGCTGTAGACTTTGAATTTGTAATCAATAACGATTCTACCTATTACAGTATCGATCGGTTTAAATCGCCGGAAGCTAAAACTCTGTTCCTTAAATATCAGCAAATGTCTGCCGATTATTTTCAGCAAACAGAGAAGCTAAACGCTCAGCGACAAAGTTATGCCGAAGCCGATAAAACAGAACGTTTAAAAATGGCCCCCGCTATTCTTGATCTGGAGAAACGCACACAAGAGATGTCTCAAGAGCTGGACACGCTGGCCATTAATGCCCGCAACAAAGAAATAATGTATATAAAAAAACAATAACTTATGGATATTCTTATCATCATAGTGCTTATTATAGCAGCAGTAGCGCTTTTTCTGGTAGAACTGTTTGTTATCCCCGGCATCAGCATAGCCGGCATTTCAGCACTGGCATTGATTGGTTATGCTAATTACTATGCATTTACCCATATGGGAGAAGCAGCCGGTTTCATTACGCTGATTATATCTGTCATCGCCTGTATAGGTTCACTAATTTGGTTCATGCGATCAAATACGCTGGATAAACTGGCTTTAAAGAAGAATATTACGTCCAAGATAGACCGGCATGCCGCCGAAAATGTAAAAGTAGGAGACGTAGGTATATGCACTACCCGCCTGGCACTGATTGGCTATGCCAACATTGACGGAGAAATTATAGAAGTTAAATCCGCCGACGGGTTTCTGGATAAAGACACGAAGATTGTAGTAGACCGAATAAACGATAGTGTCATTCTGGTTAAAAAATTGAAATAATAATACTCACTAAATTAAATGATTCATTATGATTGAGCCGATGTATTTAACTCTCTTACTGGTTACGGGAGGAGTTATCTTCCTGATCCTCTTTTTCCATTATGTTCCCTTCTTCCTCTGGCTTTCGGCCAAGGTATCAGGCGTAAACATGTCGCTGATACAACTATTTTTGATGCGCATTCGTAATGTTCCTCCTTATATCATCGTACCGGGACTTATCGAAGCTCATAAAGCAGGTCTTAGAGACATTAGCCGAGACGAATTGGAAGCCCATTATCTGGCCGGAGGTCATGTAGAAAAAGTAGTGCATGCACTTGTCTCCGCATCTAAAGCGAATATTGAACTGACTTTCCAGATGGCTACCGCTATCGACCTTGCCGGTCGTGATGTGTTTCAGGCCGTTCAAATGTCTGTAAACCCTAAGGTTATTGACACTCCGCCCGTCACAGCTGTTGCCAAAGATGGTATCCAGCTCATAGCCAAAGCCCGTGTTACTGTTCGTGCCAACATCCGCCAGTTAGTAGGTGGTGCAGGCGAAGACACTATCCTGGCCCGTGTAGGCGAGGGTATCGTATCCTCTATCGGTTCTTCTGCCACCCATAAAACGGTATTAGAAAACCCGGATTCAATTTCTAAGTTAGTTCTTAGTAAAGGATTGGATGCCGGAACAGCCTTCGAAATTCTATCCATTGATATCGCTGATATTGATATTGGTAAGAACATTGGTGCAGCCTTACAAATGGATCAGGCAAATGCCGACAAGAACATCGCTCAGGCCAAAGCCGAAGAGCGTCGCGCAATGGCCGTTGCCTACGAACAAGAAATGAAAGCCAAAGCACAGGAAGCTCGCGCCACAGTGATTCAGGCCGAAGCAGAAGTGCCAAAAGCGATGGCCGATGCATTCCGCAGTGGCAACATGGGCATCATGGATTATTACAAGATGAAGAATATCGTAGCCGACACTTCTATGCGTGATAACATAGCTAAACCGAGTAGCACAGCTCCCGATAAATCTCTAACTGAATAATCAATTACAGTACAATAGAGTAAAGGCGGGGGTTAGACTCCGCCTTTCTTATTCCATAAAAAAAAGAATAACCGCATGAAAAAATATTTTGCTTCATCCGAACTTCTTATTAACGAAGACGGTTCCATTTTTCATTTACACGTAAAGCCCGAACAGCTGGCCGATAAAGTAATACTTGTAGGCGATCCCGGGCGCGTAGCTCTTGTAGCGGCACATTTCGAAGAGAAAGAGTGTGAGATAGAAAGCCGTGAGTTTAAAACCGTCACGGGGACTTACCAAGGCAAGCGCATTACAGTAGTCTCTACCGGCATTGGTTGCGATAACATCGACATCGTGATGAACGAGTTGGATGCTCTGGCCAATATTGATTTCAATACCCGCGAAGAGAAAGAAAACTTTCGTCAGTTAGAACTGGTACGTATCGGTACCTGTGGAGGTTTACAACCTAATACTCCTGTAGGAACATTTGTCTGTTCCGAAAAATCCATAGGTTTCGACGGCTTGCTCAATTTTTATGCCGGCAGAAATTCCGTTTGTGACTTAGCTTTTGAAAGAGCTTTCCTGAACCACATGGGGTGGACAGGCAATCTGTGTGCTCCGGCACCTTATGTGATAAATGCCAATGCAGAACTTATCGACCGCATCGCCCAAAAAGAAATGGTACGCGGAGTAACCATTGCCGCCGGAGGCTTCTTCGGTCCACAAGGTCGCGAACTGCGAGTGCCCCTTGCCGACCCCAAGCAAAACGACAAGATAGAAACCTTTGAATACAACGGCTATAAGATTACCAATTTCGAAATGGAAAGTTCGGCCCTTGCCGGCTTGAGCAAATTAATGGGACACAAAGCAATGACCGTTTGCATGGTGATAGCCAACCGCCTCATCAAAGAAGCCAATACGGGATACAAGAATACCATTGACACACTGGTAAAGGCAGTGCTCGACAGAATCTAGATGCACTCATTTGCCGCCATAGACTTCGAAACAGCCACCGGTCACATGGAAAGCGCCTGTGCCGTCGGTATTGTGACGGTTGAGAACGGGCTCATTACCGATGAATACTACCGTCTCATCCAGCCGCCTGAGAATGAATATTGGTGGCAGAACATTAAAGTACACGGCATCACCCCCGAAATAACCGCCTCACTTCCCGGCTTTCATGCCATCTATCCGGAAGTAAGAGAACGCTTGCTCGGGAAAACGGTTGTGGCACACAACGAATCATTCGACCGCAACGTACTCAAACGAACCATGCACATGTAT
Source organism: uncultured Bacteroides sp. (assembly GCF_963677715.1). Classification (NCBI taxonomy): domain Bacteria; kingdom Pseudomonadati; phylum Bacteroidota; class Bacteroidia; order Bacteroidales; family Bacteroidaceae; genus Bacteroides; species uncultured Bacteroides sp. The sequence continues at coordinate 94,516 of NZ_OY782495.1, read as the reverse complement.
GGGCTTGATTATGAAGACCTGCTCCTACCCGACCGTTGGGAATGTACCTGCCGCATCTACCGTTCATTGGGTTATAAACCGGCTACCCTCAATGCTTGTTGTGACAGGCAAGGCATTACCCTGACCCACCACGAAGCTTTATCAGACGCCCGCGGCTGTGCCAAACTTTATCTTAACTATTTAACCAACCTATAAAAATGAATTTGGACACCATCTGTGCCATAGCCACTGCCCAGGGAGGCGCCATCGGTACCATCCGGGTATCAGGACCCGACGCCATAAGAATCACCGAAAGCATCTTTGTTCCCGCAATCAGCGGAAAGACACTTTCGCAACAAAAGCCCTATACCCTCACCTTCGGACAAATCGTCAATGAAGACGAAGTGGTAGATGAAGTACTGGTCAGCCTCTTCCGCTCGCCCCACTCCTATACGGGCGAAAACTCCACAGAAATAGCCTGCCACGGCTCTATCTACATCCTTCAACAAGTGATGCAACTCCTCATAAGGCAAGGCTGCCGCATGGCCCAACCGGGAGAGTATACCCAACGGGCCTTTCTCAACGGCAAGATGGACCTCAGTCAGGCCGAAGCCGTAGCCGACCTCATTGCTTCCTCTTCCGCTGCCACTCATCGCCTCGCCATGAGTCAGATGCGGGGCGGTTTCAGCAAAGAACTGGCAGAACTGCGCACTCGGCTACTCAACTTCACCTCCATGATAGAGTTGGAACTCGACTTCAGCGAAGAAGATGTGGAATTTGCCAACCGTGACCAATTGCGCCAACTGGCCGATAACATAGAAAAAGTCATTGCCCGCCTGGTTCACTCCTTTAGCGTAGGCAATGCCATCAAGAACGGCGTGCCCGTAGCCATCATCGGTGAAACCAATGCCGGAAAATCCACCTTGCTCAATGTCTTGCTCAATGAAGACAAAGCCATTGTGAGCGACATTCACGGCACCACCCGCGATGTCATTGAAGACACCACCAACATCGGCGGCATCACCTTCCGTTTCATCGACACTGCCGGCATTCGCGATACCACCGACACCATCGAATCACTCGGCATAGAGCGTACCTTCCAGAAACTCGACCAAGCCGAAATCGTTCTTTGGATGATCGACTCTGCTGATGCAACCGAACAGATAAAAGAGCTGTCCGACAAGATACTCCCTCGTTGCGAAGGCAAACGCCTCATCCTCGTGCTCAACAAAGCCGACCTGATAGACAGCGCACAGCAGCAAGCACTGACTGCCCATCTCTCTGCCCTAACCGCTAAAGACATCTATCACATCTTCATTTCGGCTAAGCAACGCACCCATACCAATGAATTGGAACAATTGCTGATAAAAGCCGCACAACTCCCCACAGTCACCCAGAATGATGTAATCGTCACCAATGTGCGCCACTACGAAGCACTAACCCGTGCCCTCGAAGCCATCCATCGCGTACAGCAAGGCATAGACAGCGGTATTACAGGAGATTTCCTTTCTCAGGACATCCGTGAGTGCATTTTCCACCTCAACGACATTGCCGGAGAAGTGACCAATGACATGGTGCTGAAAAATATATTTCAACACTTTTGCATCGGCAAGTAAAAGATAATTAAAAGATATGTATGCTATCAATCAACAAGTTAAAGCCAAGCAATTAGCAGATTTAAAGAACACGGTCAGACTTCTTTCCAATGTCATCGAGCACAATCGGAATAACTAATCTGAAACTAATTCCTCCCACAACACTTTTTATACTTCTTCCCGCTTCCGCAAGGACAAGGATCATTTCGCCCCACATTTTGTCCGGAAAAAGCATTGTAAAATAGATTATCAAAATCCGCCTGCATCTTAGGAGTAATGTCCATACCGGCAGCTTTCATATTAGGGCCTGCCATCAAACGAGGAGGAGTTTTCATCAGTTTACTTTTATCAAACAATTCATGAACTTCAGTAGAAGAATACCCTCTAAAAAACCAACGAGGGCATTGGTTGCAATACTCCATAAAGATCTCTATGGCTTCTTGCAGCTCCTCCAGAGAAGAAAGTTTGCCGCCAATAATGGAAGAAATGACAGACATACTGTTCGCATCCGCCTGCATATTGAGCCACAAATATAAAAATTTATCTTCTGCGGCGGCTTCCGTATATCCCAAGCGAGCCATCATATACTCTTGCAATTCATCCGAGCATGCGCAAGGAATGTGAGGCGAAGGCATCCTTCCGGCTTCAGACACTTCCTTTTTAGAAAAGTATTTCATATCCTTTATTTCAGGTCTCTCGCGCAATTTTTCTTCCAACTCCTCTGGATCCGACAAGAAAGGAGATACTACATAAATAGTTGAATTATAGACATCTACCATATTATATGTCAGCCTCTTTATTAGTACAGACTTCGCCATACTCCTGCTGATTTCTACTTTGGTCACCGAATCCTGCAAATACTCATTCAGCAGTTCAAGTATTTTTAAATAAGGGAGAAAGCCATAAAGATTCACAATACCATAAGCATACTGCTCTACTGTGAAACGAACAGCTTGTTCTTTGGAAGACAAGACATTATCAATATGCGGTGCTATGGCCTCACGCAATTCATCATAGATCATATAGCGTACCCGACCCTCTTCTGCCGAATAATCATCGACCATTACAAGCAAAAAAGGCATCAACGTATTTCCTATAAATATACAGGGTTCTTCCACATAGCCATCGGGGCCCGCATCGACCAGCCTTCGGAGCAAAGTCAACTCATACTGAGTCAACTGCGTCAACCATTCTTCCGGACAAAACAAGATGGCCTCTGCAAGAGACATTGCATACTCATGTTTTCTCAACTTTGAAGGAATGGAAACCCCCAGTAGTTTCGCCATATCCTTTAAGCCTTCCTTCGTATTCAGTTTTAAGGTATCCCCAAATTTCATTGAGGTAGAAAACCAATCAGACTTCCAACCAGGCATATTCGTTATTATTTGATTTACTAACAAAAATAAGTCTTTTGCATCAAACAAACAATATCAAGGAAGAGAAAACTGGTACTGCACTTTCAAAAATATTCACTCACTATCCTGATAAATCTATGATCCTGAGTAAATAAAAAACAGAAATATTCTACTCAACCTATCATATAATAAATAAAGAGCAGCATATTCACATATTATATGATAGGTTAAGCATATGGCAAAGAATACAATGGGAACTGAACTTCCCTGGAAATTAGCACAGAAAATTGTAGGCGAACAAATTAAACTGGCTCGCCTCAGACGTAATCTAAGCATTGCTCCAACAGCCAATCCTCCAAGGCAAACAGTTGCATGCGGCACACTTAACAGCTCTCCATGCCACACCCGATGTTCCTTACATCACCATCGTGAACCCAACCCGTTTCTCCGCCGATGCCAAAACCTGTCCCTACTTCCAGCTATTCAAAAAAATAGGCGTAGCTTGGGGCGTCTCCCGTCTGCTAGACAATCTACCCTACAAAGATGCCTGCAACCTGAAGAAGCAACTACTCGGTCATTTCGGAAAGAGCCTCTATAACGCTTCTATCGTAAAGAATGCTACATTAAGCCTATGATTTGGAATATAATAAATTAACACAAAAAGAAGATAGAACATTTGAAAAAAGGAAATAAAACCCTTCTTTCTCTCTTTATATAACAATTTATTTTATAGTTTTGTGGATAGAGAAGTTTAGTGCAAAAATATTAACTTATAAATCGAATAAAGGGAGTAGTTGAAAAAACAAAGAACGATGAAACGATTTTCATGTAAACATAATCCATAAAAAACACTTCCTGAAATTTGATTGATAGGTTTTAAAAGTATATAACAATAAAGTAACATGCAAAACCAGAAAACCGATATAGAGGAAATTATGGACCAAATAGTTTCTTTTACCCAAGAAAGAGAGTGGGATCAATTTCATAATGGGAAAGACTTAGCCCTAGCTCTCTCTATAGAAGCATCAGAGTTAAATGAAGCATTTCTTTGGAAAAAGCCAGAAGAAGTAGATATTGAAAAGGTAAAAGAAGAATTAGCCGATATTATGAATTATGGATTTCTTATAGCCCATAAATATAATCTGGATATTAAAAATATTATTCTAGACAAACTAAAAAAGAATATAGAGAAGTATCCAATAGAAAAAGCAAAAGGTGTTGCAAAGAAATACAACGAACTATGATTATCTACCACGCTTCAAAAAAAGGATTTATAGAAGATGTATTTAATGGAAAAATTGCGGATGAAATAGATGGTGCTTTTTTTAGCCACTTAGGAAGACATACTTCTCCTAATGAAGTACTATCATGGAAAAATTCTATGATGCATATGTACAAAGTGATTAACACCAACGAAATACCAGACGACTCAGGTATTGCCATTGAATACCAAATACCATTAACATCAAAACGAGTTGATTTTATTATTTCCGGACTGAATACGGACCGAAAGAGTAATATTATTATCATCGAGCTCAAACAATGGGAACAAACCAAACTCTCTAATAAATCGGGGATTATCAAGACTCGTTTTCAACATGGTGAACAAGAAACAACCCATCCCTCATATCAAGCATGGTCATATGCTTATATGCTAGAGAATTATAACGAAACTGTCAGAGAACAAAACATTAGCTTAATACCCTGTGCCTTTCTGCATAATTATCAAGAAGATGATATCATAACAAATGTCTGTTATCAAGAATATATTAATAAAGCGCCTCTGTTTTTTAAATCCGATGCACAAAAGCTGCAAGACTTAATCAAACAACAGATCAAATACGGTGCGAAAGAAGATATCGTTTGGTTCATTGACAAAGGCAAACTAAAACCATCCAAGCAATTAGCAGATGCTCTTTCTTCAATGTTACAAGGCAATGAAGAATTTGTACTGCTTGACGATCAAAAGATTGTATATGAAACAGCGTTGAAGATGGCATACTCTGCAGTTAATGGCAAAAAACAAGTCTTAATAGTTGAAGGTGGACCCGGAACCGGAAAAAGTGTTGTCGCTATAAACTTATTAGTTCAATTGACTAAAGAAGGATTGGTATCCCAATACGTTTCTAAGAATGCAGCGCCAAGAGATGTATACACAGCCAAACTTACGGGTAATTTCAAAAGAAGTTTTATTAATAATCTGTTTGTCGGGAGTGGAAAATTCGCAGACACACCCCAAAACACATTTGACACATTGATTGTAGATGAAGCCCACCGTTTGAATCTAAAAAGCGGTCTTTACGGCAATCTAGGTGAAAACCAAATTATTGAAATCATTAATTCCGCCAGATTTTCTATTTTCTTTGTTGACGACAGGCAGCGAATTCATATTAAAGATATTGGCTCAAAACGGGCGATTGAAAAATATGCGGAGGAATATGGTGCTAATATACAAACAGCCAAACTTAGTTCACAGTTCCGTTGCAATGGTTCGGATGGATATTTAAGCTGGTTGGACAATGCTCTCCAAATCAAAGATACCGCTAACATATATCTTTCACAAGAAGATTATGATTTTAGAATATTCACAGATCCTAATGAGCTATGCAAAACGATAGAATTAAAAAATAAAAAAAACAATCGTTCAAGAGTTGTTGCAGGATATTGTTGGGATTGGAACAGCAAACACGATCAACAAGCATATGACATAACGATTCCCCAATTCGACTTCAAAAGAAAATGGAATTTGAAAGACGATGGTACTACATGGATTATTTCTCCTACTTCTGTAAAAGAGATAGGTTGTATACATACATGCCAAGGGTTAGAATTGGACTATGTAGGAGTAATCATTGGCAATGATATGCGCTTCGAGCAAGAGAAAGTGGTCACCGATGTTAGTCAACGCTCTAAAAATGATCAATCAGTTAAAGGATTTAAATCTCTTCTTAAGCGCCAAAAAGAGCAAGCTTTGCAAGAAGCAGATGAGATCATAAAAAATACCTATCGAACGCTAATGACGCGGGGAATGAAAGGGTGTTATATATATTGCTGTGATCCGGCGTTGGCCGAACACCTCCAAAACCAATTGCAACCATTAGCAGAAAAGCCAAAAGAAGAAATTCGTATTGAAGCGGAGGTCAATAACGATGTCAAGTACATAGATTTCTTACCTTTATACTCTATCCGAGCAGCTTGCGGATATTTTGGCGAAGGAGAAATGGTAGAAGAACTAGGTTGGATAAAAGCTGACGGCTTGGGCCGATTAAATCGTAACATGTATATAGTACAAGCTATAGGGCACTCGATGGAACCGACCATTCAAGATGGTGATTATTGTATATTCAGAGCCAATCCTGCCGGGAGTCGACAAAACAAAATTGTACTTGCCCAACATACAAACTCTTATGATGCGGACAATGCCGGAAGTTATTCCATAAAGGTCTATACAAGTAAAAAAAACTATAATGAATATGGGGAATGGCAGCATGAACAGATTATTTTAAAACCTAAAAATGAGCAATACAATCCGATCATTATCAATGATGCCGACGGAGATGATTTTCGAATTATTGGAGAATTTATCGATACTATTAAATTATAAATTCAAAGAATCAACAACAGTCCATAAAAGGCATCATACAAACTGCTCGGGCTACTACCTATGGAGTGTGATTTTCATAATAATAAAGGCCTATTGGCACATCGAGTAACAAATGATAAACATGAAACATGGAAGCAAATTGCAGCAAATGCTCCCTACGAGCAAAATTTGACAAAAGCCCTAAATCATTTATGGGTAAGTTTTGGCGTTGGCACATCAACTTCTGCCCGGGGTGGAAGGCTTATTTTACTTCGCTTTCTCCTGAAGAACAGGAAGGATTGAGAAAGAAGTATAATTTCAAGAAATACTGAAATGGGAAATATTGAAACTCCACGGCTTTTACTTCGCCCCATTGAGGAGTCGGATGCAAAAGATATTTATGAATACAGCCGTAGTCCCAATGTAGGGATTGCAGCCGGATGGAAGCATCATGAAAGCATTGAGGAAACTCAAGAAATCATGAGGCAAATATTCATAGGACAAGAAAATATATTTGGGATTGTCCTTGAAGAAGGTAATAAATTGATCGGCACCATCGGGTTGATATCGGATCCACGCCGTCAGAATCCTAAAACCATGATAATTGGATATGCACTTGCAGAAGGACAGTGGGGAAAGGGATTCATGACAGAGGCCGCCAAAGCTGTAATCTCATACGGATTCAACGAATTATCACTAGACTTGATTAGCTGTACTTGCTATCCCGATAATTGGCGATCTCGCCGAGTAATTGAAAAATGCGGATTCCACCATGAAGGTTGTCTTAGACAATGTGAAGTAAGATATGACGATGCAATTATGGATATGGAATGCTTTTCCATAACATCTCAGGAGTGGCAACACTCTCAGAAGCACTGAGACAACAAGAAAAATGAGAGTATGCTGAAAAGGAACAAAGAGAAAAATTGAAGAGCCAAAAATTAATGCTGTAATAGGCTAATTCAAATATTACCATTATCTTCGTAATGCTAACATAATATCACTTAAGCTATAAATAACGGCATAAATAACAATATATTATCGCTATGAGTGCTCACTTCTTGTATTACAACCGTAAATGAAAACTAATATCTTGAATTAAAATACGAAAAGAGTCATGAAGAAAAGAAATTTATCAATTATTGTATGCCTGCTCGCCGGGCAGACTTTTGCCCAATCTCTTCCTCAACTGGGGAAAGATAAAGTTAAAGATGTCATTGCAGCAATGACACTCGAAGAGAAAGTAGATATGGTGATGGGCCTGGGAAATGCCACATGGAGCAACCCTAAAGATGGCAAACCCACTGTGATTGTTCCCGGGGCAGCCGGATGTACCTATGACATTCCCCGCTTGGGAATTACTCCTACGGTGATGGCGGACGGGCCTGCCGGATTACGAATTGTAGCGGAACCTGATAACGCACAGGGTACCCGCTACTGCACTGCATTTCCCACAGCAACTGCCATGGCATCTACATGGAATACCGATTTAGAGGAACAAGTGGGTAAAGCAATGGGAAACGAAGTTTTAGAGTATGGCTGTGATGTGTTGTTGGCACCTGCCCTGAACATACAGCGCAATCCGTTGAACGGAAGAAATTTCGAGTATTTCTCGGAAGATCCGGTCGTTGCCGGTAAAATGGCTGCGGCATTGGTACGGGGCATTCAATCCGAAGGAGTCGGAACATCAATAAAGCACTTTGCGGCCAACAATCAGGAGACAAACCGCGGATCTATCAATGAAGTGATTAGCCAACGTGCTTTAAGAGAGATTTATCTGCGTGGCTTCGAAATAGCGGTTAAAGAGTCCGATCCCTGGACGGTGATGTCTTCCTATAACCGCATAAACGGTTTTCACTCGGCCGAGAACCATGATTTATTGACAACGGTTCTTCGCAAAGAATGGGGATTCAAAGGAATGGTTACCACCGACTGGACCAGTGGCACAGACTGGGTAAACCAAATGCATGCGGGAAACGACATGATAATGCCCGGAGAACAGAAACAAGCTAAAGAATTGCTCAAAGCGGTCAAAGACGGACGATTGGATGAAAAGGTACTCGACGAAAACATATCCCGTATTCTCGAATACGTAATGAGAACACCCCGTTTCAAGGACTATCATTATTCAAACAAACCCAACCTGAAAGAGAATGCACTGACAGCGCTCCATGCTGCCGAAGAAGGAATGGTATTACTCAAAAACGATAATAATGCTTTGCCATTCAAGAAAGTAAAAGAAGTGGCGCTGTTTGGTAAAACGTCCTATCATTTCATCACAGGCGGTAGCGGTAGCGGAGAGGTAAATTACCACCATGCCGTTTCTTTACAAGAAGGGTTGGAGAATGCAAAATACAAGTTGGCAGTTCCTTTAAAGAACTATTACACCAATATTATCGATTCAATACTTGGTACAGTAACAGATGCCAAAAAGGAAGTTGGAGGTGATAAGAAATTTGCAATCGACAAGATGTCGGAAATAGGACTTTCTGAGAACTTAATACGCACATGCGCAAAGAAAACAGACATTGCCGTAATCACTCTCGGACGCACTACAGGCGAAGGATGGGATAGAAAAGAAAATGACTACTTCGTTCTTTCCGATGCCGAACGAAACATGATTCAGCAGGTATGCGACGCTTATCACGCTGCCAAAAAGAAAGTAGTGGTTGTTTTAAATATAGGCGGAGCTATCGAGACCGAAAGTTGGAAGAATTATCCGGACGCTATTCTGCTGGCATGGCAAACCGGTCAGGAAGGTGGCAATGCAGTAGCTAATATTCTGAGCGGCAAAGTTGCTCCGTCAGGAAGAACGGCACAAACATTCCCGGTAAAATATGCCGATGTACCTTCTTCAAAGACTTTCCCGGGAGAACCATCCGATAATCCGATCAACTCATTCTATACGGATGGCATTTATGTGGGATACCGCTATTACGACTCTTTCAATGTAAAGCCGTCATACGAATTCGGTTACGGACTCTCTTATACCACTTTCAAGTATTCTGATCTGAAATTGAGCAGCACTACTTTCAATGACAAGATAGACGTTACCGTTACCGTTACAAATACAGGGAAAGTAGCCGGAAAAGAGGTTGTTCAGTTGTACCTGAGCGCTCCGCAAAACACCATTGAAAAACCGGTTCAGGAACTGAAAGGCTTTGCAAAGACACACCTTTTGAAACCCAACGAAAGCCAGACATTGACATTTACGCTCGATGGCCGGGCGTTGGCTTCTTTTTGGAGCGGCATAAGCTCATGGGTTGCCGATGCCGGGAAATATGAAGTGAAAGTAGGGTCTTCGTCTCGCAACATACGGGCAACAGCCACATTCAATCTGGATAAGAGCACGGTGATCGAAAAAGATCATTATGCACTTCAACCGGACAGACATGTGAAGGAGATCAGTGCGAAAAACCATAAATAGACTGAAAGTCTTAATTAACTAAGTACTTAAAAGAACAAGCCCGGTAATGCCGAGCTTGTTCTTTTAAATTATAAGCGATCATATTCATTTATTATCAAAATTTTGTCTTATGATATCAGCTTATATCCTATTCCTCTGACATTGATAATCCTGATTTTATCATCAGACGATAACTTGTGTCTTAATTTCGTGATAAAAACGTGCAAACTACGACCTTTGAAAAAACTATCATCCCCCCATAGTTGAATCAATAAATTTTTTGTTTCTACTACATTATTACGATTCACACATAAGCATTTTAGAATTTCTGATTCGCGATGAGAGAGTTCGATTTCTGTACCTGAAAATAATAATTTCTGAGTTATCGGATCAAAAAGATAACCACCTATTTCATATTTTTTATCTTCACACTTTTCCATATAGGCCTTATTAATAAGAGCCTTAACTCTGATGATAAGTTCTCGCATATTAAAAGGCTTTTTCAAATAGTCATTTGCTCCCAACTCAAAACCTTCAACCAAATCATTAATAGAAGAGCGAGCTGTCAGGAAAAGAACCGGAGTATTTCTATCCGATTGTCTAATATTCCTAAGCATTTCGAAGCCATCCATATTCGGCATCATCACATCAGCTATCATGACATCGGGCTTTTCTTCAAAAAAACTTTTTAATCCTTGCTTCCCATCTTTAGCAAGACACATTTCAAAACCTTCATCTTCCAATGTATCTTTTATTATCATTGCAAGCGTTTGTTCATCTTCTACTAAAAGAACTCGATTCGTTTTATTACTCATTTAGGTAGGAATTTTAATTGTGAAAACAGACCCTTTATCCAATGTACTTTTAACAGATACTGTTCCGTAATGTTTTTCTATCATTGTTTTTACATAGAATAATCCTAATCCATAGCCCTTTACTTTATGAAGATTTCCATAAGGTACACGGTAGAATTTGTCAAATATATATTTTTGATCTTCGGAGGAGATACCGATACCATGATCTTTCACTGTTATGAAAGAGTACTTATCTTTCTGATAAACATTTATTTCTACTATTGCTTTTCCCATGGAGTATTTAATTGCATTATCTATCAAATTACTCATTATGTTATTGAGATGAAAATGGTCTGCTTTTATTCTCAGATTCTCCGGATAAACATCCACATTAAAAATAATCTCTTTATCCGATTTTAATTTATGCTGTTCAATAAGAGAGTATATCATATCCCTAATTATTATCTCTTCTTTACAGAGTATCAATGATTTTCTTCGTTCCATACTCATTGAAAGAATCTGCTCCACTAACTCACTCAAGTTAAAAAGTTCATCAATGCATATTTGAAGATAATTATTTCGTTTTTCCTTGTTGTCACCTTGTTTAAAATGAAGTAAGGTATCCGCAGCGGAGTATGCTACGGCAATTGGCGTTTTTAACTCATGTGTCATATTATTAGTAAAATCATCTTTCATTTCCTCCAATGTCCGTTGTTTCATAACAGTCCTGATAAAATAGACGAAGGCGAAACCAAGGATCAAAATAATAAGAAAGGTCGTGATAAGGATACCTGACATTTGCTTCAAAATCGTTTTTTCTAACGGGGTCGTATATATTTTATAAGCATAATGATTTTCCGTATCATAGATGTATAAAAAAGCTTGTGTGTTTTTACTGAATGATGCTCCATGTAGTGAAGTGTAGGAAACTTTATTCGTATTTAAATTAATTATTTCTGAATAACAGACCGCTGCATCAATCCCCTTACGCTTGAAATTCAAGGAGGTCAAACTGTCTAATGCATTCAAATTGATAGTAATAGTGGTATCTAATGACTGATGAAGGGCGAGCCTTATTTCCTTCGCGATCTGGTTAAATACGGCTATGTCTATCTCTTTGTTTTGCGAATGAATTTTAATTGTAGTATCATTCTCATTTACAGTACTGCGAGTGGTTGTTTCTATGACGTTGGTTGTCGAATCCGATTCACCGGTCAAAGACTTATCTATTGAAATTGTCCGGTGTTGTGTTGATGTCCTGCTTATCATATCCAAACGATACTGCAACTCTTCATTGTCAGCATCCTCTATACACGACATGACATTGTCTATCGTCTCGTTCTCGATAGAGTCATACAATCCTCTCAACCAATATAGTTGCCATAAAAAGACAACAAAGATAGCTGAAATGATGATTATGACAATATATTTAAACCGATGAAATGATTCCATTTAATATTTCATTTTGTATACGCTCAAAATTACAATGATTATTTGAATTTTCTTGCATGTAATAAGACTAGTTAAGACTATATAAGCAGGAGATTACACTTTGATATCCATATTTCCCTGATCTTTGTCACAAAACAAATATAAGATGAAAAACAGAGTATTCTTTTTATTTTTGCTGATGATTTCACAGAGAATATTACTGTAATTAACGCAAGCTTTATACTTTAACATTCATAAAAGATTATAAGTATGAAAAACCATTTTTTACCATCACTATTCACCTTAACCCTGTTCTTTTCTATTCAGATAGTACATTCTCAAAATCTGAATAAAAAAGATAGTGTCAGAATAGAGAACAACTCAAAGAAACAAATCCCAATTCCTATAGAAATGAGAAATTTAGAACTCTCACCCGATAAATACATAGAGAGTAATGAAGCTATTGCTAATTCTATACATCGTTCAGACTCTGCGATAATATCTCCACTATTCAATATAAATAATAAGATCTGGCCCGAATTAAATAATCAGGACATCCGTATAACGCCTTATAATTATTCATCTTATAATCCTTTTGAAGGTATTACATTACAGGGTATGCAAAGTCATTTTATCGTAAGTGATCGATTAACTGCAAATCTGAACTTATTCTTGTCATCTACCTATTTTGGTACTATTCAGCCAGATCCATATATTAACGGCTCTTTGAAATTAGACATCATCTTTAAATTACACGATCGCGTTCAATTAGTTGGAATGGGCCAATTTTCTATCAGGGAAGGCATTGATCCTAGAGTTCCGTCATCTATTGGAAACGCAAATTACTATGGAGCAGGCATTCAATTCAAGGTAACAAGAAAACTGGGTATTGGCGTAGGAGTAACCAATTCTTATTATAAAGGGAAATGGACAAGACAATCTTATGCTGTTCCGGTTGGATACTAATTTTTTGTTTATATCATATCTAAAACTGTATCATAGTAATGGTAAATAAAAGCAAAAACATCCCCCTATAAAAACAAAAAACGCAAAATGCATCTTCCACCTGCGGCGTCAGCGTTCCTTTACACAGTAATAATTACCGTTTTTGGCCTTTTTCATCGGCACATTCAGCTTTCTGAGTATGCGCCCGAAGTGTACTATTTTCGTTGATGAGAGTTTGAATCCGCTTTTTTTCTGTAACCGTCCCAGTATTTCAACAGCCAGTAGTTTCTCACAGTCTTCCCCCTCCTCTGCAAGGCAAAAATATTGTTGAAACAATTGCTCCGCAGGGTTCTGCTGCTCAAATTCCTGATTGCTTTCCATCATAATGGCTTCCTCCTCGGGCGAGAACCAGTACCGCTCGCCATTTCGTATCTCCTGCACCGCCTGAGCATACAGTTGTCCGTAATTAATCGCCACATCATTGCGGATTGTGCCCGTTACGTTGATGCAAATAAAACGACGACTTCCGGAAGTGTCCGTCAGCAGATCGGCATGGTTACTGGTTGCTATAAAAGAAGCATAGCGCCGCAATTCCTGCACCGCCGTCTGGTGGGGTTTGCGCGTATTCACCACCGGCTTTTGCAAAATATGTTTCAAAAAGCCCTGATGATTGGCACTGACCTGGTCGAACTCGTCAATGTTGATCAGCGCAAAACGGTTGAGCTGCAACTCCGCATCACGCTTACGGCTAAAGTCTATGCTGTCCGTATAATACAGACGAAGGGGCGGCGGCAGAATATTCAAACAAAAAGTAGACTTCCCGCATCCTTGTTCGCCAATGAGCAGAGGCGACGTGGAGTTGGCGTATTTTTTATCTGTTCCGCGCCAATGAGCCACCATGGATAAGAACCAGCGATGAAAGAAATCGGGCCAATGTCCGTTTTCACAAGGCACATAAGAGGCCAGCGCACGGATGCGGTCTTTACCGTCCCATAGGGGCAAATCGCACAAAAAATCTTCAATGGGCGAAAACAACGGCACACGTCCCGAGTTTACCCAACGTTTCACATCCCTGTCCCACAGATCCAATCCCTCATTCAAAGCATTCACCGCAATGGTATTCAGCACGCGTTCCGTTAACGGACGAAAATCAAAAAAGAAGGTGTTCTTCTCCCTGTATTCCACCACGGTAGACATGGTGTTATAGCGAAAATCATAGCGACGATTCATGAATTCGTCCGTCTGGATAGCCATCGATTGCTTCAGGGGCAGGCAAGGCGACTTACCGAAATATTTTTCTACCGAATATACATTATGCACCGTTTGCCTCACCAGAATCTCCTTTATTTTTCGGCGAAAATGCATCATAGTCCACCCCACAACCTCTTCTTCGGGAATGCCCGAATGGAAACAATTGCGTGCCAGCTCCGTAAGAAGCGGCTTCACATCTCCACCCTCCCGATAATTTCCGATCTCCCCCAGAGCGGCGTATAACGATGTTTCAAATAAAGTAGATATAATTTCGGTTCGCTTATAACCCGGCATCATGCGTTTTAACGGATCCGTTTCAGCCTCAACCACTTGCCTGTACGTCCTTTCGGCAGGCATCTGCACGGGCTGTTCCAAATGAATGGGATATGCGTCGGGGGAGAAATACAAATCGGGATCATACGAAAAACGGCACCCGCTCTCCAAAGACGGACGTTGCAAAGTTACTCTGTAATTATAAGATTGCAACTGCCCCTGATAGAAGCTCACAGCCCATCGGTAAGCACTTGCATGAAACAATTCGGCTTCTTCATAGGTTTGCGGCAACGAGCCGTCCGGACGAGAAAACGGAACGATTATCTTAACGCTTCGGGCACTCGCCCCAATAAATGCCACCATCGTTTGCGGCAAAGCAGACACCCTGCGGCGAACTGCGGCAGCTTCACGAACACCGCCCAGCCCTCCTACACTTATCATAACAAGACCATTGTATGCTTTCATAAGAGGGGCATCCTCACTCCTTTCAAATTCTGTTTGAAAAACCATCCGCGGTATTCTCTCAATATTTATAATGCGGCTGTCATTACTGGCATATTGCAGGTTTTGCCGCAATGTAGAAACAGGTTTTAAACGGGTTTCCATTTTCATGTTTTCCAACGCTGTATTCAGCTTTACTATTCTAAGGACATCACGCGTATCCTCCTTTCTCAAAAGGGTTATTTTCATTCTTCCGTTTCATTTTTTATTGATGTACAAATATACTATTTCCGACAATAAAATGCAAATAATTACAGGCAATAAAACAGACCTTTTTCTACGCATAATAGTACACATTCTATTTGGAGTTAACGCCATAATTAAGTATCTTTAAAGCCTAGTGGAAGTGAGCCCGCATATGCATGCCGATCGTTTTACATAAGCAGGATCATCGGTTTTCAGACGTAAACCCATCGGTTTAGATATGAGAACCCACGCGCCGATTACCTATAAAAACATTAATATACAAATTAAAGAGAATTACTATGGCAGCAATGTATGATTTCAGAGAGAACCCAAACCCGAGCGGCGACGGTAAAAAACAACCCCTTCACCCACGTATTGTGTCGAGCGGCACCATCCGCACCCGCCGGTTATTGGAAGAAATTTCGGAAGCCTCCACCTTCACGGTGGGAGATCTGGAAGGAGTGCTCAGCGCACTGACCGAAAAGATATCCAACTACCTGGTAGACGGGTATCATGTGGAACTTGGCAACATCGGCTATTTTTCGGCCAAGCTCAAAGCTCGTCCCGTAATGGATAAAAAAGAGATCCGTTCAAACTCTATCTACTTCGACAATGTGAACTTCCGTGCTTCCGCCTGGTTCAAAAAGCACACCCGCGGATTCGTGGAACGCGTAAGCAAATACGGTTTCCGCTCTTCATCCGCACTGAGCGAGGCCGAACGTAAAAAGAGGTTGGAACAGTATCTTGATAAAAACGCATTTATCACCCGCACGGCCTATACCAACATCACCGGCCGGTTAAAGAACAAGGCGCTCAACGACCTCAATCTATTTGTAAATCAGGGAGTTATAGAGCGGATAGGTCGTGGAAATCAACTTCTTTTCGTGCGAACAGTTACAGAAAAATAAGCCTTCCACCGGGTGGAAGATGGAAGATAAAGGTGGAAGATAAATCGGCTAAAAAAGCGCATCTTCCACCTATTATTGTGCTGACTATTAATTACTTACAGTTAAAAGGTGGAAGATGGAAGATAAAATAAAATATTTCTCAGGAGAAATTACATACGCTGTCTTTCTTCCTCGGAAGCCGAAGTTCCTTTGTATTTGCTTCTTGAAGCATTGAATTTATATCGGATTGAGAGCTGAAACGAGCGGCTATCGAGATCCTTGTTAATGAATGACGTAACCGGATATACATCCATCAGGTATTTTTGCCGGTATGAGCCAGTAATATCCGTTCCTTTCATATTCAGCACAAGCTTATCATTCATAAATGTCTTCGTTACCTGCATGTCCATTCTGAAATTATCATACATATAATCCAGACTTGAATGTCCCTTCGAATTTCCCTGAAAATCTATCATTACCGTAAATCCGGCAGGCAAACGAAGTGTGTTTTTCAGACTATAGCGTAAATAGGGCTTTTCGTAGCTCCGGTTTACTATTTCCCCATAGCTGAGAATATCTTTCAATATCCCGATACCCGCTACAGGTTCCCATATTCCGAAGTGCGGAGAATAATAGCCGAATGCCGATAAGTTGCGTACGTTTTTCAAATTCTCGGGGCGGAACATAATAATATCTTTATCTTCGTATTGCCCCGGCAGCAGTAATGAGAAGTTATCGTACAGCTTGTAAGCAGCCATAACCTTTATCTTCCCCCACAGCAACGTATAGGTGATATCATCTATTCTTGTCGGTTTCAAATACGGGTTCCCGGCTTCGTAAGTATATGGATTGTCATATTGTACACTATTCCTGAGCTGGTAATAGCTTGGGCGTTCGATAGTAGAACGATAGCCCAACATCATTTGTATCCTTTCGGTACGATAGCTCACAGAAGCATTTGGGAAAAAATCCGTATAAGTACGGCTCTGCCCATCCATCTTAGTTCCGTCCTCAAAATAATCGAAGCCGGTATTTTCAAAACGTACGCCTGCACCCAATGTCCATTTCCCGATAGTGTTGGAGTAATTGGCAAATGCAGCAAACATCTTCTGCCTGGAGAGATTTGTATTTGAAGTCAGGTCTTCGGCTCCCTCATTATCAATGACGATATAATTCTGCTCATTGGTCGTTCGGCTGAATTCCGTTCCGTACTTGAGTTCGCCTTTCCGCAAAGGAGTGATCAGGCTGAGTTTGCCGGCGTAAAGATGGTAATTCTGTAGGGATTTGGTATTCACATTTTCATCAGTCTCTCGTCCCGACCATGAATTCTGAAGGGTCTCATTGTTTCCCTTGGCATAATCAAAATCAAGCTGGGCTTTTA
Organism: uncultured Bacteroides sp.; assembly: GCF_963677715.1. NCBI lineage: Bacteria > Pseudomonadati > Bacteroidota > Bacteroidia > Bacteroidales > Bacteroidaceae > Bacteroides > uncultured Bacteroides sp. Next base: position 76,949 of record NZ_OY782495.1, on the reverse strand, counting down.
GCCAGCTGAACAAGTCGCCTACATAGTAAGTATTCAGCAAATGAGAGTTCCGGTCAATGTTTACCAAAGCTGTTGTCGGAAATTCTTCGGAAAGTGCATCGTTAATGTACATTTCGCTCTGCATCCCCATGTTCACTCTCGCATAAGGAGTGCCGTCGTATGTATATTGAACGCCCGCCGAATGATGTTCATTGAACTCATAATTGAGTCCGGTTTCCACATAATGTTCTCTGCGGCCGCTCCTCTCTTTGTCCCCGCTATTTATGCCCGTTGTCCGACTGTCGGATTTCAGGCTCTGCTCCCATTTCATTTTCACTTTTCGCCTGTCATCGGTATACCCGTAATAGGCAAATAGATCCAGTTTGTTTTTGCGATAATTCAGGTCAAGGCTTCCGTTGGCAGAAAGCAGTCTGGCCGCTTTTATCCCTCCCAACAGTTCCCCGCCCAACCCCTCACCCGGAGGGCGTATTGCCTCAATACGGATCACAGCACTAACAGTTGCATCGTATTCGGGCCCCGGATTAGTAATCACAGTCACCTTTTTGATGTTTCCAGAAGCCAGCCTTTCCAGCTCATTCTCGTTTCTTACAAGACGATTATTAATATAAATCAAAGGTTTCCCCTTGCCTAGCACAGTAAATGCATCTCCTTCTTTCACCACAAAAGGCAGCTTCTCCAACACATCATTGGCCGTACCAATATTTTTTAACGGGCTGCTTGCCACATCCATGGCAATACCTCCGTTTTCCATCTTAAAATGATTCCGCACTCCCTTCACAACAACTTCTCCCAGCATCTTTGCATCCTGCGCAAGTGTAATTTTGTTAAGTTCATTTCTTACGATAACCGTATCTTTGCTCAGATACCCCAAATAACTTATACGGACAGCCTCTTTTTCCTTTTTAGACACAAGTAAAAAGTTGCCATCCATATCCGTCACTGTTCCGACAGATACCGCCGAAGAATCTTTATTCACTACTAAAATGTTGGCAAAAGGCAAAGGCTCAGAAGTTACTCCGTCAATGACTCTTCCTTTGATTTGCTGTGCTCCAGCAGAAAAGATCGATAGAATCGAAAAAAGAGATAGTGTTATGTACTGTTTCATTTATATATATTATAGAATAAAGTGGACTAGCCAAGCAAATGAAGACATAAAGTTAAGCTAGTCCATAATGCCATTTTTGAACTTAAAAAAACTATTGATTTACTCCTTCTTATCCAGTATCTTTCTCAGTAATGTTTTATTTGATAAAATAACAGAAACTCTCCCTTTCATGCCTTTTTCTATGATAGAACTACTTTGTATTGTGACAACAAATGAAAATAAATTTCGTTCCCTTTTGGTAATCACTTTTTGAGAAATGCCGGTTATCACTCCATGTTGATAACCATACTTCTGGGTATCATATCCCTCCAGTTCTATTTCCACTTTCATTCCGGGTTTTACTTGTGTTATGTGAGAGTAGGATAGTTCTCCTTTTGCATAGGCTTCTTTAGAATCAATTCCGGTAATGATAATTTTTCCTTCAAGCACTTCAGGATAAGGAATAAATGCAGCTGCTACCATTAATAATACTAATATAAGTGCAATAATACTTATTCCACTCCTTATAAGTACCGGTGGTATTTTTCCTATTATCTTACGTACATTCTCACTTCTGAGCTCTATTTTTTCCATAATGCACCTTTTTAGCTACCTAATTCTAACTGATTTTTAACCAACCTGTAATAAGCCCCTTTTGCATTTATTAATTCGCTATGATGCCCTGTTTCTACAATCTGCCCTTTGTCTATGACTACGATTTGATCTGCATTTTTTACAGTACTAAGTCTATGCGCTACGATAACTACGGTCTTTCCTTTGTAGAAGTCCGCCAGATTTTCCACAATGGACCGTTCATTATTGGCATCCAATGCATTTGTCGCTTCATCCAGAAAAATATATTGGGGATTTTTGTATACAGCCCGTGCTATCAATATTCTCTGTTTTTGCCCCTGACTTAATCCGACTCCATCTCGCCCGATAAGCGTATTATACTTTAAGGGTAATCGCATGATGTATTCCTCTATATTGGCTACCCGTGCCGCCGCCACTAACTTTCCTTGGTCAATCTCTCCGTCGTCCACAGCGATGTTGCGGGCAATGGATTCCGAGAAAATCACTCCATCTTGCATTACCACTCCGCATTGCCTGCGCCACCACTTCATATTATATTCATTCAAAGACGTTTGCCCGATGCTTATTTTACCTCCCAAAACATGATAATAACCTAACAGTAACTTAATAATAGTTGTTTTTCCACTTCCGCTAGTTCCTACAATAGCAGTCACTTTACCTTCGGGTATGGTAAAGTTTACACAGTCCAGAATCTTATGCGGGCCATGCGGATCATACTTGAAATCGACATATTGAAGATGAAGACTTCTATCCTTATCATGGAATTGCATCAAAGAATTTGAATTACTCTCTTCATTCTCCATTTCATGTATCTCATTGATACGCTCCAAACTAATCTTCACATCTTGCAGTGAATAGATAAAACTCATTAACTGTTCAATAGGACTGTTCAGTTGCCCTATAATGTATTGTACAGCCAACATCATACCCAGTGTCATACTGCCGTTAATAACAGCTGTGGCTGCCAAAACGGTGATGACTATATTTTTAATTTCATTGATAAAAATGCTTCCCGCTTCCTGCATCTGCTGCAATTTCAGGCTTTTCATGTTGGTTTCAAAAAGTTCTGCCTGCACATCCTCCCATTCCCATCGCCGACGTTCTTCGCAATCCTGTAGCTTTATCTCCTGCATGGCAGTGATGAACTGATAAGTTTTGTTGTTATTCTTTGCCTGACTCTCAAAATAAAGATAATCAATCTGTTTTCGTCTTTTGAGAAACAAAGCAATCCATAAGGCATAGCAAATGCTTCCCAAAAGGAATATGCCAAATATGGACAAGTTATACCATAACAAAACAATACCAAAAACGATGAAACTTAAAAAAGAAAACATTACACTCAAGATCTGTGTGGTAAGGAACTTTTCCACCCGGTTATGATCGTTCATGCGCTGCATCAAGTCTCCCAGCAGTTTGGTATCGAAGAAAGACATCGGTAGTTTCAACAATTTAATAAAGAAATCCGATACGAGCGATATGTTGATACGCATGCTGATATGCAGTACTATCCATCGGCGGATAAAGTCTACGGATGTCCGGCTAAGGGTTAGCATCAACTGTCCTACAAGAATTAAATAAATGAAGCCAATGTTTTGGTGGGTAATACCAATATCGACGATAGCTTGAGTAAGAAATGGGAAAATAAGTTGTAACAAGCTGCCAATTAGCAAGCCTATTACTACTTGTCCGAAATACCGTCGATATTGTCCGACGTAACCAAACAGAAAGCTAAAAGAACGCTTTTCTCTTTTGCCTTCTCCCTCCTTTTTGTAGAAAATAGGAGTTGGTTGAAGAAACATGGCAATACCTTTTTCTTCTCTATTAGATTGGGTACTGATCCAATGTTCTTTAAAATCATTAAGAGAATATTTTAATAAACCTTTTCCCGGGTCTGCAATGTAAAATATAGTTTTTGCCCCTTTCCCCTTTATTTTATATAGGACAACAAAATGGTTCTGGTTCCAGTGAAGAATGCAAGGTAAGAGAGCTTCAGATAGTTGTTCCGCGGTTACTCGTCCACAGATGGTGTGTAAGCCTAGTTTATTTGCAGCTTCATTGATACCAAGTAGGGACACACCTTCAGCAGTGGCAAAACAGTAACGCGAGAGAAATTCAATTGAATATTTTCGCCCAAAATGCTCACATATCATTAGAAGACACACCACGCCACATTGCATAGTGTCATGTTGCCTGTATATAGGAAACCTCGCCGTATCCTTACGCATCCTATTCATGATTTATCTATTCTTTGGTGTTTTTCATGATAGCAGAATTTGTGCCTTTCCTGGCATTTATTTCAGTATATTTATGTTTGCGTCCAAAGTCTATATTATAAGCAACTTTTATATAAAACAGATGGTCATTCTGTTGGTTGTTTGATAAGCTATGTGATGAGTAAATATTGAGATTTATTTTGTTTGTTCGACGGTAAGTCGAAAACGGATTTTGAGTTCCGATGCCAAGCGATAAACCTCCGGTATTGTAGGAAACCGTTAACCCATATCGGTTATCGCTTGTCCATTGGTCCAAACTATCGTACACTCCTTTTCGGGATGAGTAGTAATATAAATTGGAATTGAACTTTTTATAGAACACCATTAAAGAGGGATTGATATACCAATCATTTTTATAAATATTATTATCTCCTGTTATGATATACCGATAAAGCCCTCCACTAATTTTGAAGTTCAGCAGATTGCTCCATAACTTAACACTTACGCCCAATTCAGGATTGATCAAATTATAGCCACCGTTATTGATATAAGAATGTACGAAATAGGTGCCATCATATATAACTTGTTTACCCGTATTAGGCTCGCTATGGAAATAATTAAAAAACAAATTCAGATTAAACTGTTTAGAAGTATATGAATAAGATAATTGATTACTGATGATTTCTACTATTTTTAAAGATGGATTGCCGACTTTTTTCTGTATAAAGTCAATATTTTGTTCTGTATTTGTAAATAGCGATAATGTTGGGAATGAATTATTTAGTCCTCCTCTATACTGAAATGTGCTTCTTTCATTGAAAATATAACGAAAAGTCATTTCAGGCCTATATGACCAAAACTTTTTATCCCTTTCATCTTTCTGAAAATAGAAGAGAGAACTCATACCTAATCGAACAGACAGAAACATCTTTTTCCACTTTTTAGATAAGTTGAGCGAATACAGTGACTCGTTTGTGGTAAAATGTTCCTTGTTTATGTCATTGCCATTATTGTAAATGCTCTTAGATATATGAATATAATTACGTAGATTCAACGAGAGTTCTCTTCCTTTTGAGAATGTTTTGGTATATATTGCTCCCAATATGGTAGAATAATAGTCCTCCGTTGCGTTTGTATACAATGAACTTGGAACAGAATTTTCTTTCTCTTCTTCATAAGCGTATTTATAATGATTTCTTGAATAATCAATGCTTCCACGAATATATAAAGATTGTTGCTTCTTCAATTTTAAATCAGTATAAAAAGAGAAATAAGGATTGTTTTGCTTCTCACTACTGACGTTCGATAGTTTTAGAGATTGTTCAACCGTTCCTTTATAATTTAACAATGAATTGAAATCTTCATCTGAATCATATTTTTTATATCCAAGTTTAATGTTGATCTGAGTTTGCTTATTTCTGAAATTGTAATTATAGAAAATGTGATGGGTATGATTCTTCTCAATAGATGGTTGGCTGTTTTCTGTCCTATACAAAACATCATTATTGGGATAAGTGAATAATTCTGAGACTTCTCTATGGATTTTGTCATCGTGTAGAAAATCTAAATTATACCCAAGCGTATGTTCGTTTTCTTTGTAATTAATACGGCTTATAACCAAATAATCTCCCTCGCCATAAGTTGTTTGTTGTGTTCCATTAATACCTATGTATCCACCGAATTCATATTGGCGGGTAATATAATTTATTACACTTTCATATTCAGCAAAAGCCCCGGTTGGCATTTCATGGTATTCTATTCGTATTATGTCTTTGGGGCGGAGAGCTGTAATTTCACTATTGTCGGTAATGGGCCTGCCGTTAAGCAAGAGGGTCACCGGTTTTCCTTTAGAAGAAACATTCTTTTTCAATACATCTACATCCAGTTGAGGAATCATTAGATTATTGAGTAAGCTGAAACCATCGGTAGAATGCTTTTTCTGAAGTTCGGTTGGAAACAAAAGTGTTTTATCCGATTGGTTTATTTGAGATTTTGCAGTAACAACTACTTCATCAAGCATTTTATTTGCTTCACTTAAAAATAGTTTGCCGATATTTGTAGATTTCTCCACTCCCTTTAAAAACAGCTCTTGCTTTAGATATCCCAGAAAATTGGCCGAAAGGATATAATCACCTTTTGATGGTAGCTCAATATTAAAAAAACCCATTGAATTAGTGCTTCCCCCCGTAATTATAGTGGAGTCCATATCCATAATATATACATTTGCAGCCTCTATAGGCTTATTCTCTTTACTTAGAATTGTGCCTTTAATAGCCAGAGATTGAGCTCTCAAACAAATAGGAACAAATGACAAAATGTATATTAAGATACTGATCCTTTTCTCCATTTTCTTTTTATTCACTTTTTAATACTTTCACTATACTAATATATTACAAATCGTTTTGAATCATAATAGATTGTTCTGTGCCTTTAATCTTGTGATAATGCTTTTCTAGACAGAAAGTTAGGTATTGCTTATCATCCTTTTTATCATTTCGAACGGCACATAAATCATAATTACCATTCTCATATTTATTTTGTATCCTATATTGTGGACATCCGCCACCACAAATAGGGAAAAAAAAGCATTCTCTACATTTCGCATCTTCAAATATAGTACTATCTACCATATATTTAGCCAGTAAATCAACATTTGTTAACTTTTTATTATTAATATATCCTATAATCTTATTTTTATTGCTAACGTCATTCCAACATTTATAAATTTCTCCTTCTGGACCAATAATGTAAGAATTCATTCTAACAGCACTACATGCTTTTTCCCTAATTGTTGGATAAAAATCTACTTCTATACCTTTTTCTTCGAGACTTAGAAAGAAATTTCTACGAGAGTCACCAAAAATTGATGGAGAGATCATTTGCGTCTCCTGGGCATTTTCAATTCTGATAAATCCTGGATATATAGAAAAACGTTTTCCATCCCATCGTTTATATAATTGCTCATATAAAGACTGAAAAGATGTTTTATTACTTTCATCAATATTGATACGAATAAACACATGCGTGTTTGGTAATTCGTTTAAGATTAAATCAATATTATTTATTATCTTACTAAACGTATGCTTATCAGTTCTCGTGAATCTTTTTTGATTATGTTCATTTTCATTTCCATCTAATGTTATTTGAATTTCTGTCAATGGATGTATCTTAAAAAAATCAACTACCTTTTGATCAAACAAGTACCCATTAGTAATAATAGAGTGACTGCCAATAGGAATCTGAACTTCATTATCAAACCGCGATAAGATCTGCTTGATTTTACCAAATGCTAATAGCGGTTCACCTCCATACCACATTAGGCTTAGCTTTTTAATTCTTTCGTTTTTATTTATAAATGGAATAAGACTATCAATAATGTCATCCGTTATTGTATAGTTAGTTTTATTTTTTTCAAAACAGTAAGAACAAGAAAAATTACAGCAAGTAGTCGGAATAATGTTTAAGGTTAACTTGCTAGAGTAAAACCTATCCATGCAATTCATTAACTTTACTCTATTATAATATGAATATTTCTTGTTTTCTGGGATAATAATATTATGCTTTATTAGAAGTTCTTTGGTTTCTTGATTTATTGAAGTATATTTACCTTCAGCTATTTTTTCTATATAATCAAAAATCTCTTCTGAGACTTTGAAAAAACTATTGCTTTCACTGTTATATAATAGACAAATATTGTCATGCATTCGAAAGAAATGTGTGTATAGAGACACTACTAAGTTTACCATTATAAATAGTTATATATTATAGATAAGTTCCTAAATAATGCAATGTAAAAAGATTGTGTTAATGCTATTTATTAACACAATCTCATTTACAGATTAACCCAAAGAGATAGATTGGCTCATATCGCCATTACTCGAGTTATTGCTAGTTCCACAAGTATTGCAGAAATCGCATTCACCTGGTTGAGTGAATTTATCATCTATTCCTCCGATAATCATATCGAGGGATAAATCATCTAAAATTTCACCCTTCTCTAACATTACAAACTGACCATTTGTTACCATAGTAATTTGTTTTTAAATTTCGCCTACTCTATTAGCTTTTGGGCATCTGCTCCCTAATTATACAGATAGGGACTGTATAAGTATATATTCTAACATTAAAAATCAGTAAGGAAATAATATCGTAACATATTAAACTCTATTTATTTCTATTTTTCTAATTTATATTACCTGTTTTTTTAGGCAATCATCTCAATTAAAAAATAGCCATATAATAACATATTCCCGTAGCTTAATTCTATTTCATAGTCTCCATTCTCCACATTATTTAAAACAAAAGAATAAGGTTGATTACAGGATACACTAACCGTATTTGAATACACAGCATTTCCCGATAAATCCTTAACGGTAATTTGAAGATTTGCTAATAAATAATCGGAATAATAAATATACACGATATTTCCATCATGAGTAACAGTAGGATCTACGGTTAAGGAACGAGTGCTTGTTGTCTGATTATCTTTTTCAAGATCAATATTCACTTCTTCAGCAAAAGCATTAATGCAGAATAATACAAAAAAACATCCCAATAATAAGTGTTTCATAATAAATCATTTTATTATTATTATTATGCATACAAACTTAGGACACTTTTTCTCTGAATAGCTATTTTTTTGTGCGGTTTTTGTGCGGTTTTTATAACTTTTATACGGTTTTTGTACGGTTTTATATTAGAACGGTTCAATAAAGGCGTCCCATTGCTCTGGTTTACCTGCTTCACCATATACTTTCTCATACATTTTCTTTCGTGCAGAAGTAATGGCCGATTTTGACCGGCCGGTAATAAAAGCTATGCCAGTAACTGAAATTTTTGCCTTGAGCAATAGGCAAATTTTCAGTTCAATAGAACTAAAAGAATGGAGTGCATAGAGGCGGGAAGTAAAGCCATCATACGTTCCATCGATAGCTTTGGTCAGTTTTTCCCAATCAACATTCGTCATTGTACCGTTACCGCCTGCCAGTTGATGGATTTGTTTATAGATGGAAGATTGCAGAAAAGCCGTTTCGGCAAGTTCTTGTGCGCGTTTATCTATTTCGACCTTACTGTTAATCTGCAAGTATTGTTCTTGTTGGGCTTGCAGCAAAGCGAGACGAATACCTCCTTCTTCTTGGGCAGCCTGCAACTTTTCTTCCAGTTTTTTGATTCGTTCTTTATTCTCTTCTATGAATTGGGAGCTTTTCTGATATTGTTCTTCCTTAAACCGCTCCAATTTTGTCAATTGTTCTTTCAGCTTATCTTTTCTACGTTTGTTATATTGTATATAAATAACAACAAGAGCGATTATAACAATAAGAAAAAAAACGATATAACCGATCCAAAGTTGCTGTTCCTCATTTTCCGCCCTCAATTGATGGTTTTCTTTTTCACGCAACTGATAATTGTAAAGCGATTGCATTTTCCCGATAACCTCAGAATTAGTCATCCTTTGTATTGAATCGGAACATGCCGCATATTCCTTAATCTGCTCCATTACGGTTGAACTATCCCCCTTTTTTTCTGCGATCTGTGCCAATATCCAGTGAGCAGACTGCTTGGCATAAATGGTTCCACAATCTTCTATGATACGATGCGAATAATAGAATGCAGAATCCATATTTCCGATCTGATAATATAGTTTAGAAAAAATAGAATATATTGCACTCAAATCGGTTCTATTTCGGTTATTAACAGGAAGTTTTAAAGCCTCTTTTGCTTCATTATATTTTTTTAGTTGAACGTAAAGTCCAGCTAAATCTACATGAAGAATATTCATTAAGCGATGATTATTGAGCCTTTCTGCTAAAGCATAAGCAGCTTTGTAGTAATATAGGGAACTATCGGCATTATTAAGCCCCGTATAATTGCAGCCAAGATCCCGCAAACTAAAAACAAGCCCGGCACTGTCTTTTGCCAATACATTGTAGTGATAAGCATTTCTGTATGCAGCGAGTGCATCATCGTATATATCCTGATAAAGGCAAAGTTCTCCTATCTGGCTATATATCCGGCTAACGGCCCTGTAATCCGTATTCTCTTTGGACGCATCGGCTGCTTTCTGAAAATAGCTCAATGCCTGCGGGGAATCTCCGAGATCACGGTAAACGCGTCCGGCAAAGTAATAGGCTTCCATAAGATGTGCTTTATGTGTATGATTTTCGTAATAATGCACAATAGAGAGTATGATGCTATCCGAAGTATGGGGAATATAGGCTTTGTCTCTAGCTTTTATCTGCAAAAGGTGATAATACATCTGGGTGGATTCCGGCTCACGGGACATATCCTCCTTTATTGAACTTAAAAGAACGATGGCACTATCCGGATTGATGTAAGTGAGGCTATCTACTGTGGCTAAAACAGGAGGAGAGTAGCGATCTTTACAAGAACAGAGACAAAATAAACAATATAGTATAAATAGTAGTTTTGCGTATTTTTTCATAATTCTTTATCTTTTCATCACAAAGATAAATATAATATTGCACAAAAGCACACACACAAAAGAGATTTTTAAACATTATGCAGCTAACTAATAACAAAAAGTATCATAAATTAAGATCAGTCAAATGGAATATCACTCGTTGTATAAAGACAAATACGACCAAAATCCGTATATTAGTGGTTAGAAAAACGCGTATCTTTGAATAGATAAAGAACAAATATAATTATGAAAACCAAATTTCAAATCAGTTTTATAATGCCGTTATTCACGACATTGAACAATATAAAACAGTAAAAGAGATAAAGGCTCGCCCAAACCAACCGGCCAACTTCTGTTCCGTCTCCTCCATACCATGGCTAAGCTTCACCGGCTTTGCACAAGATACCTACGAAGTTTCCGACTTACTTTTCCCTTTAATTCGTTTTGGTAAATACTTTTCCGAACAGGATAAAGTACTCATTCCCCTAGCCGTATTTGTGAACCATGCCGTTGCCGACGGTTACCATACCAGCAAACTTATTAACGATATACAGGATTATGCTTCTAAAGCCGATGAATGGATAGTATAGTTATGACTCATCTATTATCTTTCAAGAAATGCACCTCTCCGGTTTTCATGTCATACATGCTACCAACAATGAGGATCTGCTCTTGCTCTTCCATTTCTCTAAGGATAGGACTCATTTTTCGTATTTGATTGATTGACAGCTTTATATTATGCTCACAAACAAGATCAGCAAATTCGGAATTGGAAAAGGAACGTTCACCTTTAAAGCCTTCTGAAGCGGCTTTTACGGCTGGTTGTATTTTTGATAATAAAGTAGTGATGTTACCCAGCTTCACATCGTCAATGGCAGACTGGATGGCACCGCAATATTCGTGACCTAATACGAGTATCAGCTTAGCCCCCGATATTTTACACGCATATTCAAGGCTACCCAGAATATCATCATTTACAATATTACCGGCTACTCTGGCTACAAACAAGTCACCAATGCCCCGATGAAAAACATCTTCGACCGGGACTCTCGAGTCCAGGCACGAAAGTACCACTGCCAAAGGGTATTGCCCTATCGCCGCATCGCGTACTCTTTGCGTATTGTTTCTGACGGTTAAGTTATCTTCCGTAAAGTCTTTATTCCCTTTTTTTAAAAGGTCTAATATATCTGTAGGCGACAATTTTGCTCGTTGTTCTTCGGTTAAAACCGTATTTGCGAGCATTTCGTTTAAAGATTCCGATTGCATATTTTCAATCTTTTAAAGTGTAAGTAAACAAGTTTGCTCTGACTGGAAAGTAAAACAATAAATTAAATAGAAATGTTTGATGAGATAAAAGCGTATCTTTGCACCGAGTAGCCAATGGCATCAATTAAAAACAAGATATGAGATCAAAAGACTTAAAACCAGCTGAACCGGCAAGATTATTAGTAATAGGCGAAGATTCGAACCTGCAATGGTCGGACACGGCAACCGAAGTGGCCATGTTTGCCGACTATTATTTTCGCAGTTTCCCCGAAGATCACGGTGAACGCAGCCGCAATGTAGAAGCGCGCAACTTATTCAATCACCTCACCTTCGTCACTCTTAATAGCGTCAATCCCGCCGAAATGTATATTACTAATCTGTGCAATGACTATGTAACCCCTGCTCCCAAAGGAAAAAGGGTGCTTATTCCGGAAGAAAAGGCCATCAAAGGATTATCGCATATCGAATGGCTGTTAGAACAATACCCGACCATTGAATGTGTGCTCACCATGTCTTTACAGACAAACTATTGGCTACAGAAACTTGGATTTTATGGGGATGATGAAGCTTTTGTGAATGGTGCCCAACCACGCCGCAAAGGCTTGGAATCGATAGAAGAGCCTTACTATCAACCGGTCGACGGAAAAGTATTCAGAAACATTTGCGGTAACATTTACGATGCCAAGAATCATCCGGTCAAAGTAATTCCGATACTTGCGGCCAAAAGCTATCCGCTAAAAGACAAAGATGCCGAGCTCTATAGTGAGGCCTATAATAAGATAAGAGGCTATTTCCGTAAATGATTAGCGTACTTTGCTAACTCATAAGGGGATATCTTTATGTTACCACCTTCTCTAAATAAGGACAATAAGAGCGGCTGTTTCAAATAATACCAAGAGTAGATTTGAAGCAGCCGCTCTTATTATATATATAAAAAAACAAATAACCATATTAACACCACAGGCAATTAATAAAGACACTATTGATGCTTAATAATCAATATTGATATCATTTTATTGCAAATATATTGCTTTTATTAGAACAATGACATATCTTTGACCTGAGTTATTAACAAACACTTAAAGGTTATGGGTAAAGAGACAGAAAAAACTACTCTGAAACGTTCTTTGAACAGTTTTCATCTTTGGGGAATAGCCGTCGGACTGGTTATTTCGGGCGAATATTTTGGCTGGAGCTACGGTTGGGCATCAGCAGGTACATTGGGCTTTATGATTACGACAGCTTTTGTTGCAATTATGTATGTGACCTTTATTTTTAGTTTTACGGAACTTTCCACCTCTATTCCGCAGGCCGGCGGGCCTTTTGCTTATGCGCAGCGAGCATATGGTTCGGTAGGAGGTTTTTTAGGAGGCTTTTCTACTCTGGTCGAATTTATTTTTGCTCCTCCCGCCATAGCGATGTCCATCGGAGCGTATCTCAGTGTACAGTTTGAAGGAGTAAATCCGCAAATGGTAGCGGTAGTAGTCTATCTCATCTTTATGAGTTTAAATGTAGTCGGGGTAACCACTGCGGCTATTTTTGAACTGGTTGTTACACTGCTGGCCATCTTTGAGTTGCTGGTTTTCATGGGCGTGGTAGCTCCCGGTTTCGAATTAAGCAACTTCACCCATAACGGTTGGGCGGGCAGTGACACTTTCTCTATATCCACCCTGTCGGGCATCTTTGCCGCCATTCCCTTTGCCATCTGGTTTTTTCTGGCCATCGAAGGAGCTTCCATGGCGGCCGAAGAAGCCAAAAACCCGAAAAAGACAATACCCAAAGCATTTATATGGGGCATTCTTACTCTTTTAGTTTTAGCTATGGGCGTAATGGTATTTGCGGGCGGTGTAGGCGATTGGAGTTTACTGGCCAACATCAACGATCCGCTTCCGCAGGCCATGAAGATAGTAGTGGGTAGCAAAAGCGGATGGCTGCACATGTTGGTGTGGCTTGGTTTATTCGGTTTAATTGCCTCTTTTCATGGTATCATTATGGGATATTCCCGTCAGATTTTTGCCGTGGCACGGGCCGGATATTTGCCCGAAGTTCTGTCGACCGTTAGCAAACGATTCAGAACACCACACCTGGCTATTCTGGCAGGAGGAGTAATAGGTATTCTGGCTATCTTCTCGGATAATATCATTGTTTTCGGTGATCTGCCTCTGACGGCTAACATCGTTACGTTATCGGTATTCGGTTCCATTACCATGTACATTGTTTCCATGTTCTCATTATTGAAACTGAGAAAAAGCGAACCGGACCTGAAACGTCCGTTCAAAGCACCTTTCTATCCGGTATTTCCTATTATCTCTCTGTTTTGCGCCATGGTTTGCCTGATTGCAATGATTTATTATAACTTCTCTATCTTTCTGGTATTTATCGGTATGATGTTTTTGGCTTATTGTTACTATTATTTCTTTAGAAGAGTGAACATAAAGAACGCCGCTCCGGTGACGATTCCCATTGATGATTGAGAAGGTGTTTAAAATGAAAATAAAATGTATAGGATTAGTTTAGGTAATCAGACTTATCAATTTGTTGATTTGAAGGATCTTCTGGCTAAGGCATCGCCTGCCCGTTCGGGCGATGACCTTGCCGGGATCTCCGCCGGAAGCATGGAAGAGCGGGTTGCTGCCAAAATGAGACTGGCTGATGTGCCGCTCAAGACTCTTCTCGAAGAACAACTCATCCCCTACGAAAGCGACGAGGTAACCCGACTGATTGTAGATACACACAACGCCGAAGCTTTTCTGCCGATTAGTCACCTCACCGTAGGCGATTTTCGTAACTGGCTGCTCAACGAACACACCACCAGCGAAATGCTGAGTGCCGTAGCCCCCGGAATAACGCCGGAAATGGCAGCGGCGGTAAGCAAAATAATGCGCAATCAGGATCTTATTCTGGCAGCAAAAAAATGCCGGGTAATCACCAAATTCAGAAATACCATCGGGCTGCCCGGCCGTCTGAGTGCCCGGCTGCAACCGAACAATCCGACCGACGACCTTAAAGGTATTTCGGCAAGTATCATCGACGGGTTGATGTATGGATCGGGCGATGCCGTAATTGGCATCAATCCGGCGAGTGACAGTTTTCCTGTATTGAAGGAGCTAAACTATATGCTCGACGAGATTATCCGACACTATGAAATACCCACGCAAACTTGTGTACTGACACATGTAAGTACTACAATCGATCTAATAAACCAGGGAGTACCGGTGGATTTGGTTTTTCAATCCATTGCAGGTACGGAAGATGCAAACAGCGGATTCGGAGTAAATTTGAAAATGCTCGAAGAGGCTCACGAGGCCGCCCTGAGCCTGAAGCGGGGAACGGTAGGCGACAATGTGATGTATTTCGAAACCGGACAGGGAAGTGCTCTTTCGTCTAATGCACACCACGATGTAGATCAACAAACCTGCGAGGCAAGAGCGTATGCGGTGGCCAGACGTTTCAAACCGTTGTTGGTAAACACGGTAGTAGGATTCATCGGCCCCGAATATTTGTACGACGGCAAACAGATTACCCGCGCGGGACTGGAAGATCACTTTTGCGGAAAACTGATGGGTGTTCCGCTGGGATGTGATGTGTGTTATACAAACCATGCCGAAGCCGATCAGGATGATATGGACGGGCTACTTACTTTGCTGGTGGCAGGTGGGCTGACTTACATCATGGGGGTACCGGGAGCAGATGACATTATGCTCAATTATCAAAGCACTTCTTTTCACGATGCACTCTATGTGCGCGAAATATTCGGGCTGAAACATGCACCTGAATTTGCCGACTGGCTGGAGAAGATACAAATCACGAACCATAAAGGTCAACTGAAATTGCTAAAGCACAGACATCCGCTGCTAAGCATCCGGAATCTTTAAACAGAAAGGAATAGATATATGAGCAAGCTTATCATCATAAAAACAGAAGAGATCATTGAGCAAGATTGCTGGAAGGAGCTAAAAGAGTTCACCGATGCCCGCATTGCATTAGGGAGAACGGGCTACAGCCTCCCCACACGTGAGATGCTCGAATTCAGTTTGGCACATGCGCGGGCCAAAGATGCCGTTCATCTGCCGTTCGATAAAGATGCGTTGAAGCAAAAGCTCAATAGTATGAAATTAGAGGTGATCTACACCTCGAGCGCTGCACCTAACCGTACCGTATACCTTACTCGTCCCGACTTGGGTCGCAAACTATCCGACACCGGCAGGGAAGATCTTCTCAAGATGCACGCTGATGGTTCCGACGTAGTCATTGTTATCGGTGACGGTTTATCTTCTAAAGCCGTACACAAACAATCGGCTCCGTTAATCAGCCATTTACTCCCCTACCTCACCCAACTGCATCTGTCGCTTGCTCCTATCGTACTGGCCGAGCAATCTCGCGTGGCATTAGGCGATGAAATAGGGCAAATACTCAAAGCAAAATTAGTAATTATGCTCATTGGCGAGCGCCCCGGCCTTTCTTCACCGGACAGTTTAGGGGTGTATCTTACATGGATGCCTTATGTAGGCCGTTTGGAGTCCGAGCGCAACTGCATCTCCAACATTCGCCCGGAAGGGCTAAGCTACGCCAAAGCTGCCTTTAAACTGGCCTGGCTCATCGAGCATGCCTTTGATACACAACTATCCGGCATCCGCCTTAAAGATCAAAGCGACAATCCCGATAGTTATAAGTTGGTAAAACCCGTAAATCATTTGCTGAAAGCAACTTAATAAGAGTATCTCTCCCGACAATTCAGAGGTGCAGATTAGTATTACTGCATCTGCCTGATACGCACTTCAATGCCGCTGCCTTTCAGTTTCTCCTGTAACTCCTCAATGGGAGTATTTCCATAATGATAAGGGTAAAGCACTTTGGGTGAAAACATTTTCGCACCCCTGGTTGCTTGCTCTACGGTCATCGTGTAGGGTTGATTTACCGGTAGAAAAGCAACATCAATGTTTTTGAGTTCCTTCAATTCGGGAATGTCTTCCGTGTCTCCGGCCACATAAATGCGAAGTCCGTCAAAAGTGAGCACATATCCGTTGTCTCTGTGGCGGGGATGAAACATTTCCCTGCCCGGAGTGATATTATAAGCGGGCACAGCCTCAACCTCTACATCTCCCAATATACGAATTTTGTCTCCGTTCTTTATCACCTGGCCTTTACCAAGCTTCTTTTGGCCGGACTCGTTAATGATTAGTTCCGTATTGCTCTTCGTAGCTGCCTGAATGGCTTTCGGATCCAGGTGATCGCCATGTTCATGGGTAATCAGAATCACATCAGCCTTAGGGAAGGCCGAATAGTCGGCATATTCCGACACGGGGTCAATCTGAATATGTTTGCCCTCATACGTCAGCATCAGGCTGGCATGTTTAATAAATGTAATCACAAGTTCCTTGTTATTCCGGGTTCTGAAAGTATCGGCATCGAAAGATTTCGCAGAAGCAGAATCTACCGCAAAAAGGCTACACATAAGCATTATAAATTTAATATTCATTCTTAATTTGATTAGAAAATAAAATGTATTGGCAGTAATATAACATTTCACACCACAACATTGTTCCGGCTGAAAATATACATTATCTAAAAGAATTTGCTACATTTGCCTGTATTCTTTTGCCAACAGTTGGCCTAACGACTAAATAATTATAGATGAAAATAATTTCTCCCCGCTTACCGAAAATCCTTCAGGATAATGATGATCTGCGTGCTGCCCTACTGCAATATAAAGAAGAAATAGAGGAACAATCATTCAAAAATCAGATGATTGACCATGTGGTGGAAGACCAATTGGCTTTTCAATCGTGCAGCTTCAGCCATTGTACCTTCAGGGAATGCGACTTTAAGAAGGCTCGATTTTGTGATGTGGAATTTAAGAATTGCGACTTATCTAACATCAAGCTGCAAGATTCCGGCTTTAGCAGGGTGACATTTACCGACTGCAAGCTGATGGGGACAAACCTGACAGGTTGCACACTGAGCCAGGTGACTTTTAACCAGTGCAGTGCTCCTTATATATTATTGTCGACCGGCAAGATACGCAACGTTAACTTTATAAAGAATGATTTTCGAGGATGTGCCTTCGATAGCTGCCGGTTAGAGCATGTAGCTCTTGATACCTGCAACTTTGCCGAGGCGGATTTCTCTCAGACATTATTAAAATACGTGGACTTATCTTCTTCTGAAATTACAGGCATACGCCTGAATAGTAACGACTTGCGCGGAGCTATTGTCAATTCTCTACAAGCCGTGGAACTATCAAAGTTATTAGGAATCGTCATCAAAGAGTAACAAAAACAACAAGCAGGAACTATATGAAACGAATCATCATCATCGGGGCAACTTCCGGTATCGGCCATGAAATAGCAAAACTGTATGTGCAGAAAGGCTGGCAGGTGGGCATAGCAGGAAGGCGCAAAGATGCACTGGTTGAATTTGAGGCCAAAGCGCCAACACAAATCAAAATACAGCAACTGGATGTTACCGTCGGTGATGCGGCGGAGAAATTACAAGAACTGATCGATAAGTTAGGTGGAATGGATATCTTTCTGCTCAGTTCGGGCGTCGGTAGCCAAAACATAAACCTGAATGCCGACATTGAGCTTAATACGGCAAAAACAAATGTGGAAGGATTCACCCGCATGGTAACAAGCGCCTTTGCCTATTTCAAAAAAGAAGGCGGCGGGCATCTGGCGGTAATCAGTTCCATTGCAGGAACCAAAGGGTTGGGTTCTGCCCCTGCTTATTCGGCTACCAAACGCTTTCAAAATACATACATAGATGCACTGGCACAACTGGCCCGCATGGAAAAACTCAATATCCATTTCACGGATATACGCCCGGGATTCGTAGCAACGGCTCTGCTCAAAGACCGCAAGTATCCGTTCTTAATGCAAGCCGAACAGGTGGCTAAGTGCGCAGTTAGTGCGTTAGATAAAAGGAAAAGAGTTGCAGTGATTGATTTCCGCTACGCTATTCTTGTCTTTTTCTGGAGGCTCATTCCCCGTTGGGTATGGGAAAGGTTAGCCATCAGGAATGATTAATAAAAAAGGAGATTATTTCTGCTTCACCCAAATAAGTTTGGAAACATCGTACCCTCTGCGTTCGGCACGCTCCAGCAAATAATGCTTCACCTCATCGGACAATTGAGGAGTACGACTTAGTATCCACAAATAGTTATCGCTACTACTGCCTATCAAGGCATAACCGTAGTGTTCCTTATCAAGTTCCAACACATAATAATCGCCATAAAACCATAAGAAAAAAGCCACTTTAAGCTTGCCGGGTCGATTCAAATCCGGTAGCTTGGCTTTGCCCACAGACACACTGTGTTTTCCGTCAAAATCATTTTTATATCCGCTGTTCTCCACACGAACTTTACCATCAGGCAAGAGCATATACTCTGCCGTAACCCCCACCATGTTGCGCTCAAAACGATGATCGAAACGGGCAATTTCATACCATTTGCCCATATATCGATTCAAGTCCAGTTCGTCTACCGTTCGTACATCCGTATTAGTTAGAAAATCATCCGGGGCAGGTGAAGAAAAAGTGAAGCCCAATTCGGCTAATCTGGCAGAGCGCACACATTGTCCTTTGGTAAGAAAATCGGCTGCCTCGCCCAGTAATAAGCGAAAGAAAAAATCGGGCATTGTAAACCGGAAACAATGTCCCTGCCGCAAAGCCAGTTTGTCCATCCATTGAGCTTGCGTCACCGTTTCCGGCGCTACCAGATTAACGGCTCCCTTCAGCGAAGGTGTATGAATAATCAGTTCCATTATCCTGTTTAAATCGCGGATGTCTATCCACGGAAAAGGTTGTGTGCCCGGACCGATAGTCACCGCCAGCCCCATCTTCAGCGGACGAAGCATCTGCTGCAAAGCCCCGCCGTCGGGAGAGAGCACTACGCCAAACCGGGTAATCACCAATCTTGTTTGCGGAGGAAGTTTAGATGCTTCATTTTCCCATCGGTTGCAAAGATCGGACAAAAAACCCGTGCCACGTTCAGAAGAATATTCGTCAAAACATCCGTCAGTGGGATAATAGCCCACGGCCGAAGCCGAAATTAATAACTTCGGCTTCTCTTTCAAGCCGTTAATGGCCTTCACAATGCAACGAGTAACACGTATGCGGCTACTATATAATTCTTTTTTATATTCCGCCGTCCAGCGACGGTTTATAGTAGCTCCCGCCAGATTAATAACCACATCACAATGAGATAAAATATGCATCAACTGGCCGGACATGTTATCCTTAAACATCACCCTGCCCAAAGGCACTACCTGATGCCCCCGCCCCAATAAGAAAGCTGTAAGATGCTTTCCGATGAAGCCACTGGCTCCGCTGATTGCAATTTTCATCTTCTTAGAAAAAAAGGTTTATTATTCTTAGCTAAATATTCTGAGGTAACGGTTTCTACTTCAACGTTTTAATAACTCGTAACGCTTCTTCAACATGTTTCTCGGCATTGACCAGTGAATTGAACATAAATACCACTTTCCCTTTTTTGTCTACAATATATGTAACACGCCCCGGGATGGTTCCCATAGCACTGGAAGGCACACCGAACAGTTTACGTACAGAATTGTCTTCGTCGCTAAGCAAGGTGAAATTAAGCTGATATTTATGTGCAAAATCTAAATGGCTTTGCACGGATTGCCCGCTGATACCTATAATCATGGTATTCTTATCTTTAAACACCTCAAACTGATCGCGGAAAGAACATGCTTCCTTGGTGCAGCCCGGAGTATCGTCTTTAGGATAAAAATAAATCACTAAATTCTGCTTTCCCAGCACAGAATCGAGAACAAAAGTCTTTCCATTCTGATCTTTCAGTGAAAACGAGGGTACAGTGCTCCCCACTTTAACAGCATCTGTCATCCCTTTCTCCGGAGCCCGCGAATAAGCAGGCAAACTAAACAATATCAAAAGAGAAACAATAAGCGAAAACAGAGAAAACATTCTGCCTGCTTCGCTCTTCCATATACCCTGATCAGTATTCCTTTGTAGTACTATTACCTTTTCCATCATAAATACATTTTTATTAGTGAATATCCTAAAATAACAAATGGAAGTGTACAATGTTCTTCTTACCTCTGTGAAATCATAATTACCATTCCATTTACCTGACAGGATAAATCTTCATGGCAAAACCTCCTCCCGGAGCCATATGAATGGATAACTTCCTGTTTGCAGGGATGGGAATTGTTTCTTTTACATAGTCACAGGCCGCCTTGTCGGCATTTATGCCATCCTTAAATAGTTCGGCTTCATACTTGCTCTGGCCGAGGAAGGAAAGATCCAGGTTGAGGGTACGTTCATTCCAATCGGTCAATGAACCGACATACCAAACGTCACCTTTTTGGCGCGCAATAGTCAGATAGTGGGATATTTCCCCGTTCAAAGCCACGGTACGATCCCACACGGTAGGCACACCGGCAATGAATTGCGTGCATTCCTCTTCTCTCATATAGTTGGAAGGATTGTCACACATCATATTCAGAGGTGAATCGAATACCACGTATTCCGCCAACTGGCGGCAACGTGTGCCCTGGCTCATCGGGTCGGAATTAATCGGGCGGTAATTACTCTTGCAGGCGTTTCGCATAGCTCCCTGGGTATAATCAACGGGGCCGGCGAGCATACGGATATAAGGAAACGTTACATCGTAGGTAACCTGATCGACTTCCGGTGCCGACCATTTCATTTGTTCCAGTCCGTGCACCCCTTCGAAATTAATCACATTCGGATAAGTACGATTTAATCCGGTGGGTTTATAAGTTCCGTGGAAATCGATCATCATTTTGTATTTGGCTGTCATTTCTGCCGCACGGTGATGAAAATCAACCATCGGTTGGTCATCCCTATTCATAAAATCTACTTTAAAACCCTTTATGCCCATTTCGGAATAATGTTTGCAGATGCTCTCCATGTCGCGGTTAAAAGCCCAGTAACCTGCCCAAAGAATCAGTCCGACATTTCGCTTTGCGGCGTATGCGGCCAATTCTTTAAGGTTTATTTCGGGAACCACTTGAAACAAATCCGCTTTTAGATTTACTGCCCAACCTTCGTCCAGAATGACATATTCAATGCCATGAGACGAAGCGAAATCAATATAATATTTATAAGTATCGTTATTCACTCCTGTCTTGAAAGGAACATGAGACAAGTTCCAGTCATTCCACCAATCCCAAGCCACCTTGCCGGGCTTCACCCAGCTGTAATCCTGATTCTTATCCGGAGCGGAAGCCAACCGATAAACCATATCGTTATTGGCCAGTTCATAATCGTTTTGTGAAATGACAAGTATGCGCCACGGGAAGGCACCTCCTTTATCAAAGCGTGCGATATATTCTTCGCGCAACTTCACAATACCTTGCAGCATATTATGTCCGCCTTGTTCAATCTTTGCCGGACAGGTCGCAAAAACTCCTTTTAAAGAAGCGGAGCCGTCGTTGTTGTGCAAGTACATGCCGGGATAATCCATCAGATCAGCCTCCGTAATCGCAACTTTCTTACCGTGATCACATTCCACCACAAGAGGCAGAAAAGCCAGCCGCTTGCCGTCCCACTGTGAAAGATTAATATGCCGGTACGTATTTTCAAACGAATTGTTAAACTGCTCTTCCAGCGTTTGGGTGTCGCTGTTAACATAAGGAACATACGCTTTCCGGTCGGAAGGGAAATTGTACACCGCTTGTTCCGATTTCACTTCAAACGGATTTCGGGAAGCGGACACAAAACGATAAGCAATGCCATCATCGTAAGCCCGAAAGATCAGGCTGAACGAGTTACGAAACTTCAAAGTCAGTTCATCATAATGATTACGAATTTCTTTCTTTTTATAAATCACAGCGTGAATCATTTGATCAACGGAAACTGTTTTAGTACCGGTAAGTTTGGAATTTACTCCATAAACGTCTCCGTTTGTAAGCAACATTGAAAGAGGAGAAGGAGCCAGAATCAAATCCTCCTCGTGTGAAACAGAATAGGTTATTGTCTTGCCTACCGAGATTTCGGCAACAATTTTCCCATCAGGAGACTTCAATCGGAAATTTTTCTGAGCCTGCATGCAGCAGAAAGCTGATAAGAGAAAGAAGAAGGAGAAAAATGCTTTTTTATTCATAATATTTTGATTTTAAGAGTTCAACAATTATTCATTATTTACACGTTTACGTTTTTTCAACTATTTAAGTCTCGCAAATACTTATATTACCGGAATTTATGGGTTCGGTAAGTTTACGATCATTTCTTTTCCTTCGCTGATTTTTCGGTTTAAAAATGCCGTTGCCCGCCTTCCGGCCAGGCCTCAATGGCATAAGGAACATGCTCACCCAGCAAACGTAGTGTAGAATAATGTTTTAAATAAGGTATAACGATAGCACAAAGATATTAAATTATCATTTAATCTAATAATATTAAACAAGAATGAAAGAGAAAAAATCGAGTTATTGAAAAACAAGTAATCACTGAATATATCAATTAGATAAAACCTCAACTTTTGATTATTGCACTTTTTCGGGAGTCTTTTCAACTCGAAACGACAAGACATTGGTAAATCATTCAGACTTGCTGTATATTAATTTCGACCATTTAAACCGCGTTGAAATAACTACTTAAAGTTGTATTAATGAATATCTTTGAAATAAGCGAGTTTTTGCCCGTAAAAACTCGCTTATTTTATTTATATTTGCGGCATACATATCCATTCAAATGATTGATATTATAAAAGATAATATAGACCGATTTCCAATAGGGTTTGTATTCACCTCATCAGATTTCCCGATAGAGGTAAACAGACTAAAAGCTGTCAATAAAGCAATAAATGCACTGGTAGCGCAGGGGAAAATCCGTCGTCTTTCCAAAGGTCGCTTCTACAAACCACAAATTAGTAAGTTTGGAGAATTGCAGCCCGACACATATCAGATAGTAAAAGACCTGATCAAAAAAAACGGCAAGCCTATTGGCTATCTAACAGGCTATTCTGTATTCAACGACTTGGGATTAACAACTCAGGTTCCGTCTTCTCTCCGTATTGCCACCAGAAGAGAAAAGAAGGCAATCACAAGAGGTATATATCGAATCAATTTTGTAAAACAAGAAAATACGATTACAAAAGAAAATATCCCTTTGCTTCAACTCCTTGACTGTTTGCGATTTTTTAAAGAAATCCCCGATACAATGCCAGACAATGCTTGTAAAAGACTATTAATGTTGTTCAAAGCCCTTACACCAATACAAATAACTACCGTAAAAAAACTGGCGTTTAAATATAACCCGGCAACTATCGCATTGCTGGGGGCTATGCTTGAGACAATCAATGCGGACGAAGATACAACAGCTCTTTTCAACGCACTCAATCCCATGACAACTTATAAAATAGGAATTTCTGCCGAAATACTGCCAACCCAACGAAAATGGTACATTAGATGATGACACTACACAACAATATAAAAGATTTTGCCGAGTTGATTCAGCTTACAGCTGCTCACTTTGGAATTTCTCCCGATTTTGTAGAGAAAGACTATTGGATTACCTCTGTACTTAAGAGGCTGGCTTTATCTGCAAATACGGGCAGTATCGTTTTCAAGGGGGGAACGTCACTATCTAAAGGCTACCGTTTGATAAATCGTTTTTCTGAAGATATTGACATTGCTATGATAAACGAAAACCTGACTGGCAATGCCCTGAAAACAAAAACTCGTTCGATAGAGAAAGAAATTACAACAGATCTTACTGAAATTATCGAGCCCGAAATTACAAGCAAAGGTTCCATGTTCCGCAAATCGGTATTTCAATATCCTGTTGTTACTCCTAACCGGTTAAGCAGTGGTACTCCAAAACGGATAATTATAGAAATCAACTCGTTTGCCAATCCATATCCCTACGCAAAACAGACAATCACCTCTTTTATAGCGGAATATCTCCATATAATAAACCAAAAAGAAGCCATAGAGGAATACGGACTACAACCCTTTTCAATCAATGTACTTGACAAATCCCGGACTATGGTCGAAAAGCTGGTTTCGGTGGTTCGATTTTCTTTCAACGAAAATCCGGTGAAGGCAATAGCTTCAAAAATTCGCCATTTCTACGATTTATATTTTTTGGCTAACGACGAGCAATGCAAAGCTTACTTGTATTCAGATAGCTTCAAAAAAGATTTTGCTGAACTATATGCTCACGACCAACGAACATTCGATACTCCCACAAACTGGCAAGGAAAAACAGTAGAGCAATCTCCACTGACAACCGATTTTCCTGCTTTATGGGATAAATTAAAAGATACTTATCGTTCCGAACTTTCTCAGTTAGCATTTTCAGTAATACCGGAAGAAAAGGATGTAGCAGAATCTTTTCATTTTATACTACAACAAATAAACCATAATAAATAATTGTATAATGATATTAAATCCAGCATACTCATATTAACAGGCCCAATCGTTCTGAAATTTACGATCAAACACTTGCTATTATTTTCGAGAAAGCGTCAATCTCAATATTTCAAAAGCACGCTGATTTTTGAAGTGGAGCTTCTTGGTGTGAAATAATCACCGTTGCTTTTCGATAAGATATTTCCAGAAACGGACAGGCATGTTTTGCTTATGTAGCCGTGGATTAATACGTTCTTTAATGGCAATGGACTTGAAGTAGGTCTTCCAGAGTTTCTGAAAGAGTTTTTCATCTTCGGCCATCAGACTTTCATCGAGCATGCCGCTCACAAGGTGGGCAGCATGGGAATCAAAAGTAATTTCAGTAACAGTTTGTAAATCGTAATAGTAACCGTACTGGCGTTTGAGATCGTAAATGACCCATTTCTGATCGGCAAAACGGTCTTTGAAATGAGGAATGGTAAGGGCAAGTACATTGTAAAGCGGCTCAAAGGCTGCAAAGAAAGTACCATCCATCGCTTTCTGAAAACGGGCAAACTGGATAAGGCGGGTTTGTTCCCAATCTACCTTCTTCCATACTTTAGAGACTTCGAGCACATCCTGATCGCCAAAATTCACTTCAATGGAGCGGGGAGCATCTATCGCTTTGCGAATGTAACGGAACAGAAGCATATCTATATCGGGTAATTCTGACAACCAACACGTGGTGATGCACGAAAGGGCGGATGCGGAGAGCTTTTTCTGTAAACCGCTCCACACACGATTCGTCTTCTCTTCATCCGCACAAACCGTAAATACTTCATTATAAAATAAAGGTAATGGTTCTCCTTCGGCAAGCAGAACATCCGGAAAAGTCTTTCGAAAATAGGCATCGAACACAGCCGTAAGCAGACCTTCAAAAGTTTTATCGTAGAGGAAGATTATCATTCGTCGGCAAAAATGAGTTGTAATTGACGGTCGTCCGTCTTCTTACGCGGAGAAGGCATCAACAGTTGGCGCATGGATTGAGGGCTCATTTCATTGACCGTGCGAACAGACAATTCGTTGCACGTGATGAAGTATTGTGCTTTCTTCATCACTATCCCTATCTTCTTTAACTGATAGCTGCCCAAACGGGCATAACGACGGGAAGCGACAATGAGCTGAGCCGATTTCACACCGATGCCCGGTACACGAAGCAGCATTTCATAATCGGCCTTATTCACATCAACCGGAAACTGTTCGGGATGGCGCAAAGCCCACGATAGCTTGGGGTCGAGCTCCAGATCAAGATCGGGATAAGCATCATTCACTATCTCATCTACCTTGAATTGATAAAAACGCATTAACCAATCAGCCTGATAAAGGCGATTCTCTCTAACCAAAGGAGGTTGTTTGAGAGCCGGCAGACGAGTATCGTAGGTATTTACCGACACATATCCGGAGTAATAAACACGTTTCATGGTAGGCCGGTTATACAAGGCAGAAGACAGGTAGAGAATGTCTTTATCTGTTTCAGCAGTTGCCCCAACAATCATCTGAGTACTTTGCCCGGCGGGTGCAAAGCGGGGAGCATGACGAAATTTCTTCCGTTCTTCAGTACTTTCAAGCACTCCTTGCTGAATATATTTCATGGGTTGAAACACACTCTTGAAGTCTTTCTCAGGAGCCAGGCGTTTGAGGCTCTCTTCATTGGGTATTTCAATATTCACACTCAAACGATCGGCGTATAGTCCGGCTTCATTCACCAGTTCCCTACTGGCACCCGGAATACTCTTCAAGTGAATATAACCATTAAAATGATGTACCAATCGAAGATCTTTGGCCACGCGTACAAGACGCTCCATGGTATAATCGGGGCTACGCACCACGCCCGAGCTAAGAAAAAGCCCTTCGATGTAGTTACGGCGATAAAATTCAATGGTGAGTCCCACCAACTCGGATACCGAAAGGGTGGCACGACGAAGATCATTACTCCTTCGATTGATGCAGTAAGCACAGTCGTAGATGCAATGGTTGGTAAGCATAATTTTCAGTAGAGAAATACAACGTCCGTCTTCGGCAAAGCTATGGCAAATGCCCCATCCGCCTACAGTATTACCCAGTTCGCCTTTCTTATTGGAACGGTTAGTGCCACTGGAAGAACAGGATACATCGTATTTGGCCGATTCGGCCAATATCTTAAGCTTTTCGAGAACATCAGCATTCATAATCAACACTTTAACGCTATATTTTGACTTTGCCAAAGTTATGCATAATCCATCAAAAAACAAGCATGAATGCTAAACAAAACAAGCCGCTCTTTGATAGAGCGGCTTGCCTTGTTTTCGAATATCAACGTATTACTTTTTAGAATCTTCTAAAGATGCTTTTCTAAATTCTTTCATCAGTTTTTCAATTTCCAATGATGATTTACGAGAGCGTGTTCCGGCAGCTTTGTTTCCACTTTCAGCTTGTGCGTTTGCGTCTTTACTAAATTCGACCACTAATTGGCTAATTTTTTCTATCAATTCTTTCATAATCCTTTTTTAATATTTCGTTAATAATGATCGGCAAAATTACATTCTTTCCTGAAATAAACGTATATAAACAACTCTTTTTTTTGAGAAGATTCAGCTAAAAGCGGCGTAATGAACGAACTATTCAATTTTTTGGTTACTTTTGTCAACTTGAAATTGATTACCATTGAATGCCGCATATTATAATCGGATAATGACCAATCGTCGCAGAGAAAAAAGGAGAAACAATATAAAACGCTGATAAGCAACTATGTATTATAAGTGGTTTTTATTTGGTACATTTGCAAACGCATTCATTTTAATATAAATCATATAACTTTGAAAAGATGAGCTTATTCTCAAAACTATTGAAGAAAGAATCCGATGCCGGCGAAAAAGTAGTAGGCAACGTAGAAGACTTCGTATCTCTGACACGCGTGTATTTTCAGGCAGTGATAGCCGTTAACCTTGGAATTACCAACATCAATTTTGTACCCGACGTAGCTAACTTTAAACGTATGTTCAAGGTTAGCACGCAAGGAGGAAAACTGGGATTGGCAGAAAAATCGCGAGCACGCAAGATGCTGATGCAAGATTATGGACTCAGCGAAGAGTTCTTTAAAGAAATAAATGCATCGGTAAAGAAAAACTGCAAAACACAAAACGACGTACAGTCATACCTTTTTATGTATCAGGGATTCTCTAATGATCTGATGATGCTAATGGGAAATCTGATGCAATGGAAATTCCGGATTCCGTCAATCTTTAAAAAGTTGCTGCGAGGCATGACGGAAAAAACGATACATGATGTATGTACAAAAACAGTATGGAAAGCTGATGAAGTGCACAAAACAGCTGCCGCTATACGTCAGTACAAAGAACGTTTAGGATATTCCGAAAAATGGATGTCTGAATATGTATATAATGTCGTATTATTGGCAAAAAAGGAACCAAAGAGCAAAAAAGGAGACAAAAAGGACTAAACGAGACTCCTCAACCACTTATTTGTAGCAAAAAGTTAGCAAATAAGTAGATACTGTTAAGAAAAGCGTAATTTAAAAGCGAAAGGATAGACCTTTCGCTTTTTTTTGTTATATTTATCCGAAAATCAAGTATTAATCTACAAAGAACAACGTGTATGAAACAAAAGAAAATGCTGTCTCTCAACCTTTCTCAACTCAAGCAATTGTATAAACAAGAGTTTCCCGAACTCACCTCTTTAGCCGAAAGCTGCCTCAATGAAAGCGATTTCAGGCTAAGAATGAATGAGTACGTTTCTCTCTGTTTGAAAACAGAAGGCAGGATGGGCGAGCAAATTCGACTTTTTATTGATTATGATGGCACAACCATCAATGAGCTCTCTACCGGAGAAGAAATGAAGGTAAATACCCTGTCGCTTCTCTGGAGATTCCTGACAAACAAAACCGAAGGTGCAGAAATGACCACGGATTTATTTTTAGACTTATTTTTTCAATTCCGCAGATTAAAAGACTCCGATATACCCAAACCGTCTATAGATAAGATTAAAAAATTAACGGGGAAATGGAATACGGGCCTTGATAAGGAGGTGATGCAGATACGAGCGCAAAACAAAGAACGCATGCTTCACTTATTAATAACCAGAATAGAGCAGAGGAAGGCCTCTCAATCTCGCTTTCACTTTGATGAAGGAACTACAAAAGAAGAAAAATACATACTAGTAAGCAATTGGTGGAACAATTATCGTTTTCAGCTATCCATGGCGGCAAAAAACCCTAATGAAATTAATCGGCTGCTAAACAACTCTCTTTCGGACGAAACCATGGAACTATTGGGGTGCGCCAAAAAGAAAGGCATGCCCTTTTTTGCCACACCTTATTATCTATCGTTGCTCAACGTGCAGGACGAAGGCGGATATGACGATGAGGCCATCAGAAGCTACATTCTGTATTCTCCTGAATTGATAAACACCTACGGCAATATCCGTGCCTGGGAAAAAGAGGATATAGTAGAGACAGGAAAGCCGAATGCTGCCGGATGGTTACTACCCGAAGGACATAACATTCATCGCCGATATCCGGAAGTGGCTATATTGATTCCCGATACGATGGGACGCGCCTGCGGCGGACTATGTGCTTCTTGCCAACGTATGTACGATTTTCAAAGTGAACGTCTCAACTTTGAGTTGGAGTCTTTGAAACCCAAAGAATCATGGGACAAAAAGCTGCGACGGCTGATGAATTATTTCGAAGAAGACACACAGTTGCGTGATATTTTGATAACGGGGGGAGATGCATTGATGAGTCAGAACAAAACGCTAAAGAATATTCTCGAAGCTGTTTATAGAATGGCTGTACGCAAACGAAAAGCAAATGAGAGCCGGCCTGAAGGTGAAAAATATGCGGAATTGCAACGAGTGCGTCTGGGCTCAAGGCTCCCGGCTTACCTGCCTATGCGCATCGACGATGATTTGATAGAAGTTCTCAGAGAATTTAAAGAAAAAGCATCAGCAATTGGGGTTAAGCAATTCATTCTTCAAACACACTTCCAAACGCCGCTTGAAGTGACGGCCGAAGCACGAAAAGCCATTGAAAAGATTCTTTCGGCAGGATGGCTGATTACGAATCAATTGGTATACACTGTAGCAGCATCACGGCGCGGACATACCACTCAATTGCGACAAACACTGAATAAACTAGGTGTAGTATGTTATTATACCTTCTCCGTGAAAGGATTCAATGAAAATCAGGCTGTGTTTGCACCCAATAGTAGATCTATGCAAGAACAGCTGGAAGAGAAATCGGCCGGTGAACTTACACAAGAGCAGAAGAAGGAGTTGTGCGCATTGCTCGATTCCGGCGAAGAGGCGGCCATACGCATCAATCGTTTCCTAAAGAATCATCATTTGCCTTTTCTGGCTACCGACCGCAATGTGCTTAATCTGCCTGCCATTGGCAAAAGTATGACATTTACTACCATAGGCATCACAGCGGAGGGGCAACGAATTCTTAAATTTGACCACGACGGAACACGGCGGCATAGTCCCATTATAGACCACATGGATAAGGTATTCATCGTTGAGAATAAATCAATAGCAGCCTATTTGCGCCAACTGGCATCTATGGGCGAAGAGCCGGAAGAATATGCTACCATCTGGGGATATACGGAAGGAACGACGGAACCTCGTTTCAGTTTATACGAGTATCCGCCGTTCCAATATAGTATTACTGATAAGATGAGTAACCTGCAAGTAGAAAATTAAACCGCTTTTTCATCTTTTACGCGTATCACCACATTGGCAATAATGGCTGTAAGCCCGCCGGTGGTGATACCGGAAGAGAAGATTCCTTTAATTGCTTGTGGTGCATTAGTCAAAATATCGGGCATTAACTCCACACCCAATCCTAATGACAAACTCACTGCCAAAACAAGGGTTTCTTTGCGACCTATATTCTGAGAAGAAATTATCCGTATGCCGGCTGCAGCAACTGTGCCGAACATAAGTAATGTGGCACCTCCCAAAACAGGATCGGGCATAAGCGAAAAGACGGTGCCGACAATGGGAAACAAGCCCAATACAACCAACATAGCAGCAATGTAGTAACCAACATAACGACTCGCCACACCGGTAAGTTGAATAATGCCATTGTTTTGTGCAAAGATGGAATTCGGAAACGAATTGAAAACACCGGCCAAAAGAGAATTAGCTCCATCGGCCAGCACTCCCCCCGAGACACGCTTCAAATAGCTCTCCCCTTCTATATCAAGCCCTGAAATCATCAAATTAGCCGTAACATCACCCGTAGCTTCAATTGCCGTGATGAGATAAACAAGTCCGATGGCAATGAAAGAGGATATATTAAAATCTAATCCGTATTTAAAAGGCATAGGGATATTAAAACCCATCAATGAAGCGGAACTAAGTGAACTCATATCCGACTTTCCCAAAAAGAAAGCGATTACGTAACCCAAGCAAATGCCCAGCACAATGGAACTCATGCGTAGATATTTATTCTTACATCGGTTAAAGAAAAGCACACTAAGCAGCACCAAGCCGGCTATAGATAAATTTTGCCAGGATCCGAACGTACCATTATCCATTGAAGCATATCCTCCTCCACAAGAGACAATGCCTACCTTTATCAAACTCAAACCGATGAGAAGCACCACAATTCCGGATACCAAAGGAGTAATGATGGTACGCATGTATTTGAACGTGCGGCTAACGACCATCTCTATCGGAGCAGCTGCCATGCAAACGCCAAAGATAAGAGGTAAGCCACCGGCCAGGCCCGTAGATATAATGGGACCTATAAAAGAGAAACTGGTACCTTGTATACAAAGCAATTTTGCGCCAACCGGCCCGATCCGTTTACATTGAATAAACGTAGAAATACCGGAAGCAAAAAGAGACATAGAGACCAAAAAACTAGTTTTATCCACATCAAGTTTTAACGCACCGGCAATAATAAGAGGAGGGGTAATGATAGCAACAAAAATAGCAAGTAAATGCTGCAAAGCGGCAAAAAAGGCATCTTTAAAAGGGGGGCGATCTTCTATTGCATAAATTAAATCTGTCTTCATCCGATTATTTAATTTAATGTCCATTTCAAAGCAATGGTAGGAATGACATAAAACCCGTCACGTCCACCAAAATTATTGCTCAACTCCACTTCACTTCCCACACTCAAATTGAACTTATCATTCACGCCTTTTACTTTATTCAAATTCACCCAAATCTGAGGTTCGGAAAGAAAAATGGTTTTACCGTAAAAAGTCTCTTCCCGCCACCAATCGGCAAAGCCTGAAAAAGTAAACAGTGCATTGTTCAAATTCATATACCAGGTACCGGTTAATTGAAAACTTTGCGGAGAAGCATTCTTCTGTATGTACTTATACATAGGTGTGATTGTAAATCCCTTGCTAAATGAAGCATTGTTATAAGTATAGGTGATACCGGTTAACCATGCGTTATCGTACGAAAAGCCTTTCGCTAAACCTCCATTATATTCTACATGAGCTGAAAAGGGACCTTTCCAGAATTTTAATTCCCGGGATATTTCCCAGTAGGCTGAAGCAACACCTTCGGAGGTATAATCCATGTCGACAAAGAAGTAAGTACTCCCCCATTGATCCGGATGAAAGTTCTCAACAGTAGAGGTCATCAACGGACGGGTTTTTAGATCTTTGTTATACAAAGAGCGACCGAAATCGTAATGCAACTGGATATTTTGTGCTTTAACACCGCCACCGGCAATAAACAACACGAAGAAGAAGATTGTAGTGATTCTTTTCATAACTGAACTATTTCTAAATAATTAAAGGTGCGAAAATAGTTAATTAATTTAAGATACACAGCATTTTAAATGTGATAGTGAAACTAAAATGTAGCAAGCATTTTCTTCTTTCAAGTAAAAAAGCGATATTTGAGGGCAGAAATACTCATTAAAAGACTAGAAAAATGGAATTACCTCCTATCGAAAATCATCCGCTAAAGCCGTTCTTACCTCAAAAGAGTCAGATTCTAATGTTGGGTAGTTTTCCTCCTCAAAAGAAGCGATGGTCGATGGAATTTTACTACCCAAACCTCAATAATGACATGTGGCGAATAATGGGTATGCTTTTCTTTGAACATAAAGAATATTTTCTTAGCGCAAGTAAAAAAGCTTTTTGCCGAGAGCGTATTATCAAATTTTTGGAAACGAAAGGTATCGCACTCTTCGATACGGCATTGATCATACGTCGATTACAAGATAATGCTTCAGATAAATACTTAGAAGTAATACAGCCTACGGATATAGGCAAACTGGTAGAACAATTACCTTACTGCAAAGCCATTGTAACAACGGGGCAGAAAGCAACGGACATTTTGTGCACACAATTAAAGGTAGAAGAGCCCAAAGTAGGCGATTTTCGTGAATTCATATATAGCGAACGCGCTTTAAGATTATATCGCATGCCATCATCCTCGCGCGCATATCCGCTTTCTTTAGAGAAAAAAGCTGCGGCATATCGAATTATGTTTCAGGAATTACTGATGATGTAGAAGCTTATTAATAAAAACATTTCAGCTGTGACCCTTGTGAGTTCAAGATATTCGATTACCTTTGCACGCGCAAATACGGGAGTAGCTCAGTTGGTAGAGCACCGGTCTCCAAAACCGGGTGTCGGGAGTTCGAGCCTCTCCTCCCGTGCCAAACAAGGTGCTTTCATCTTGACCTTTCATTCAAAACATAGAAAAAATCAAAAAGCCCCTTGCGAGCATCAGCCAGTTTTTCCGCCCAATGAGTCACGGAATTTTGCCCAATAACATCGGTTACATATTTCACTGAAACAAAAGGAATCTGTTTTTCCTGACAAACAAAGGCTTGAGCAAATGCTTCCATATCTACAACGTCACCTTCTATATCAGTAAGTTCTGTCAGAAAGCTATCGCCCGTGTTACATACTCCATCGTTGCCCCACTCAGTGCAAAACCCTTTTGCGTCAAGCAAAGTAGAGGTACTAATTTCAAAATCAAGCCCTAAGTCCTTTATTTTTTGCACATCGCGATCTATAAATCGGCGACAAACAAAAACATCCCCTACCCGATGAGTAATGGTGCCGGCAGTACCCATATTAACTACCAAATCCGGATGTACCTGATTAATGGCATCTGCCAAGCGAAAAGCCGCCTTTACTTTTCCAATGCCTGTACGAACATAATATAATTCAGCATCTGTCCACTGAAGTTCAACAAATTCATCTTTCACAGCAAATGTCACCAGTACTTTCAACATATCCGTATCTCTATTAATATAACTTTTAATCGTCTGTAATATAAACGAAGTTCGGAAATAATATGAATAATAGGCTTATTATCTTGTAAATTAATTAATGAGCTAACATTTTTTAGCCTCAAACAACTATTTTAAGTGAAATCTATTAATTTCTAACGAAAAGTTTTTGTAATCTCCGACTTAATTGTATTTTTGTGTACAATTTTGGTGTGGAATGACAGAAGAAGAAAAAAAGTTATTATCTACCTTTGAAGCAAGACTCAGGCATTTGATCTATTTACACGATGAGTTAAAGCGTGAAAATGCTGAATTAAAGCAACTTCTTGAAAGAAAAAAAGAAGAAAACGCAAAGGTATGGTCTGACTATAAGATACTGGAAACGAACTACACTAACCTAAAAACAGCAACGACAATCAGCCTTAACGGCAGTGACGTAAAAGAGACGAAACTGCGATTGTCAAAATTAGTGCGTGAAGTCGATAAATGCATCGCTTTATTAAATGAATAAAGAAAAGATAAGATGTATGAACGATAAAATAAAGATAAACCTGCAGATTGCAGATTCAAACTATCCTCTCCAAATAAATAGAGAGGAAGAAGAAATTGTTAGAGAAGCAGCTAAGCAGGTTAATATCAGGCTCAATACGTACCGGACTCATTATAAGAATGTGGATCCAGAAAAAATCATAGCCATGGTTGCTTATGAATTTTCGTTGGATAACCTAAAATTACGACAGCGTAATGACACGGAACCGTATAAGGAAAAGATAGAAGAGTTAACAGAAGTCCTTGAAGAATATTTCAGGAAAGAATAAAAACATTCTATCAGAGATAAAAAAAATACGCGCACTACTCAAATGCATGATAATAAATATTATCTATGCATTTAGGTAGTGCGCTTTTATTTATACAAATTTTTTAAATTAAATAACAATGACAGTAATAATAGTAGCATCCATTGTGTGCTTTATAGTAGGGGGATCTCTATCATTTATCTTCTTCAAGTACATCTTGAAGTCGAAATATGACAGCATACTGAGAGAAGCTGAAACTGAAGCAGAGGTTATCAAAAAGAATAAATTGCTGGAAGTAAAGGAGAAGTTCCTGAACAAAAAAGCCGATTTGGAAAAAGAAGTATCCCTTCGCAATCAAAAAATTCAGCAGGCAGAAAATAGATTAAAACAACGCGAAATGGTTATCACCCAGCGCCAAGAGGAAATTCAACGAAAGAAAGCGGAAGCCGAAGCTGTAAAAGAAAACTTAGAATCGCAATTGACAATCGTTGATAAGAAGAAAGAC
Source organism: uncultured Bacteroides sp. (assembly GCF_963677715.1). Lineage (NCBI taxonomy): Bacteria > Pseudomonadati > Bacteroidota > Bacteroidia > Bacteroidales > Bacteroidaceae > Bacteroides > uncultured Bacteroides sp. Next base: position 41,464 of record NZ_OY782495.1, on the reverse strand, counting down.
GAGTTGGATAGATTGCAACACCAAGAGATAGAAAAGCTCGAAACAATTTCGGGGTTGTCTGCCGACGAAGCGAAAGATAGATTGATAGAATCATTAAAAGAAGAAGCCAAAACTCAAGCGCAATCTTTCATTAATGATATCATGGATGATGCTAAAATGACAGCTAATAAAGAAGCCAAACGCATCGTAATACAATCTATTCAACGAGTTGCCACCGAAACAGCCATTGAAAACTCAGTAACTGTATTCCATATAGAATCGGACGAAATCAAGGGACGTATCATCGGTCGTGAAGGACGAAACATTCGTGCACTCGAGGCTGCAACCGGAGTGGAGATTGTAGTGGATGATACCCCCGAGGCTATTGTGCTTTCAGCATTCGACCCTGTACGCCGCGAAGTGGCACGTCTTGCTTTGCACCAATTGGTAACAGACGGCCGTATTCATCCTGCCCGCATCGAAGAAGTCGTATCAAAAGTGAGGAAACAGATAGAAGAAGAAATAATTGAAACAGGTAAACGTACAACCATTGACTTAGGCATTCATGGATTGCATCCTGAACTAATTCGCATTATCGGTAAAATGAAGTATCGCTCATCTTATGGGCAAAATTTATTGCAGCATGCACGTGAAACGGCCAACCTTTGTGCCGTGATGGCGTCTGAGCTGGGACTTAACCCTAAAAAAGCCAAGCGCGCCGGACTTCTGCATGATATAGGCAAAGTACCTGACGAAGAGCCCGAATTACCACATGCTTTACTGGGAATGAAGCTTGCCGAGAAATTTAAAGAAAAACCGGATATCTGTAACGCCATAGGTGCTCATCATGACGAAGTAGAAATGACCAGTCTTTTTGCACCAATAGTTCAAGTATGTGATGCTATTTCCGGAGCCCGACCGGGTGCTCGTCGCGAAATTGTAGAAGCCTATATCAAACGATTAAACGATTTGGAACAATTGGCCATGTCTTATCCTGGAGTAACCAAGACTTATGCCATACAGGCAGGCCGTGAACTCCGTGTAATAGTAGGTGCTGATAAGATTGACGATAAAGAAACTGAAAGTTTGTCTAACGAAATAGCCCAAAAGATACAGGATGAAATGACTTATCCGGGGCAAGTAAAAATTACAGTTATACGCGAAACACGCTCTGTAAGCTTTGCCAAGTAAACAAAGACAGAACATCATACTCATTACAAATAGCCGTTGCCTGATATTAGCAGCGGCTATTTGTGTTATATACTCTATATACATCTTAGATATCAGGATTAATAAATACTTCATTTAAAAGAAACTCTCTCCAAGATCATTTAAATTCGCCCAAAACACATCCGATAGCTCTAAAAAGCTGCAATATGTTTGTAACAACAGCCCTATCATTAACCCTATAAGGGAAAATATAGCCCATTTTGCATTATTTATATGTTATAAAACATGGTTTATAAATAAAATGCCCTATCTTTGCAGCAGATAAAGAAATAAAGGATAAACAATCGCTCTTCAAAACGTGGAGAGCACAAAGACGAAGATTATGAAAAAGAATGCTAATGAAATTGTGATGTTGCAATATCGTATTAAAAGATATCATGCAATGGGAAATGGAACAATGTGCCAACTATTAAACGGCAAATTACAAAAGCTGTTGGCAAAACAGTTGGTTATGTAAATAGCCTAGATTTGCCAAAACTGCTTGAGAAGCAGTTTACTACGTAAATTACAATTTAATAATATAGCAAAAAGCGAGGAACAAATAAGTATCCCCGCTTTTTTTATATATATTTGCGACAAAAAAGCACTATCGATAAAATAGATGAGAACTTCTATTCTACGTAACAGTTCTGTTTTTTGCTACAAAATTTATTGCCTGAACGCCAAGATACAAGTTTTAGAAAAAACAATAAATAATAGGGCAGCTATAAACATTTGAAAGTATATGGCAACGATTGACTTGGATTAACAAATAAAAAGAATCAAAGAATATGACCCCACTCTACTCTAGCGAACAATACATCAACGAACAGCATCAATACATAATTGACCTCTTATGCGAAAAGCGGTTGAAGGAGGCTCTATACATATTGGGGCAATACTTACATAACAATACAGATTGGGAAATACATAACAAACTGGAACAAATACAAACCTCCTACAGTTATATGTTGCAGTACATGCGTCAGGGCATTGAAGATCCCGAACGCAATAAATTATACCGAAAACTTCTGACCAACACGATGGAGATCGCCGACAAATCATGGATTGAAAATCTCGTGCCCATCTCTTTTAGCCATTATTACAGGATAAAAAAGGATATAGAGGCTTTTCCGCACAAAAGCTTAAAAGATATACGCTTAATTCTGGAAACATATACGGAAGAATTGGCCGTGGCAAATTTATTACCCAATACCCTCAACGAAAATGCTTTTCACATACGTAAGCAACATGAAGAAGCGCTCAATTTACTATTTGAAGAGACTTGGGTCAGTGAAGCATGGGGTGTTGAAGAAGAATCCGAAGCCACCATGTATCTACATTCAGAACTTATAGTAGAAAATGACCTTAGTCTTCTTGTCAGTGCAGTTACTCTAAGTCTCTTAACCTATTTTGATCTTAAGAAAATGATGTGGTTGTTCGACGCCTATAGCCACACGTCCACACAAGTCAACCAACGAGCACTGGTGGGCATAGCTTTCATCCTACATTTATTTGCAAAGCGTATCGAATTATATCCTGAAGTAGCAGCCCGCCTTACATTACTCAATGAAAACAACCTTTTCAGCATAGACATGAACCGTCTGCATATACAATGGCTATTATGCCAGGAAACTGAAAAGATCGATAAAAAAATGCGGGAAGAAATTATTCCTGAAATGCTTAAAAGCGCCAATCTCGAAAATTTAAAATATGGCATTGAGGAAACGGAAGAAGAGAATGATGATAAAAATCCCGATTGGACCAATGCCATGAAAGAATCGGCATTCGAAGACAAATTGCGGGAGATGAACGATTTGCAAATAGAAGGAGCCGATGTTTATATGAGCACTTTTTCACAATTAAAGTCCTATCCGTTCTTCAGAACAATGAGCAATTGGTTCTATCCCTTCGATAAACAGCACTCGGAAGTGGTGAAAGAGTTCGCAAACAAAGATCAGAGCAACAGCATTATCGACTTAATATTAGATTCAGCCTTTTTTTGCGATAGTGACAAGTATTCGCTTTGCTTTACAATGATGCATCTTCCTCAATATCAAAGAGATATGATGCTCAGCCAGCTCACCGAACAACAAATGGAAGACTTTAGAGACGAACAGAAAGCATCTTCTTTAAAAAAATTCTCTCAGCAACCAGAAACCATCTGCAATCAGTATCTCCATAGTCTATACCGCTTTTTCAAAATTCACCCTCACAAGCGTGAATTTCCTGCCATGTTCGATGGAGCTATTCTCCTGCACAAAAATTCGCTATTAACCGAGACACTTTACAAACCTCAACTGCTGCTTAAACTCGGTGATTTTCTCTTTGGCAAAGAACATCCGGCCATGGCAGTTAATGTTTATACAGACCTGACTGATTTGCAAGGAGACAGTGCGGACTTGTTTCAAAAAATAGGATACTGCCGACAGAAAGAAAAAAAATATGACTTGGCGATCGAAGCATACCTGAAAGCAGACATGATACAGCCCGATAATGCATGGACAAATAGGCACCTAGCCACATGCTACCGACTAACAAAGGTCTACAAAAAAGCGTTGGAATATTATCTCAAAATAGAAACTGTTCAACCGGAAAGCCCTAATATAATCTTTTATATAGGTAGTTGCCTAGCCGAACTGGAACGATATGAAGAAGCTTTGAATTATTTCTTCAAGCTTGATTTTATGGAAACCAATTGCATGAAAGCTTGGAGAGCCATTGGGTGGTGTTCTTTCTTAACTGGAAAGCAGAAACAAGCCATCAAATATTACGAGAAAGTAATAGAAAAAGGGCCATTATGGCAAGATTATTTAAATGCCGGACACACATTATGGAGCATGGGACTTATAGAAAAAGCAATTAAAATGTATTCAGAAGCCTTATCTGAGTGCAAAGACAGAGACACATTTCGCCGTTTTCTCGAGAAAGATATACCGAGCCTCATTGAGCAAGGAATCAACAAAGATGATATACCACTTATGCTCGATATAATATAGCCAACATTTCAGAGGATAATCTGCCGCAATAAAACAGACATAAACAATTTAAACACATCAAATAAATATCAACGACTGAATTCTATTACGGACAAAGAAATAAGAGGAGAAATTTCTCTAATAAGTGTATAATTCGTTATTCAGCCATCTTATAACTGGCACAACTCTTTATAAAGACGTTGCACAGGAAGTCCCATAACGTTGAAATAGCTACCTTTAATACTCTCCACACCAATAAAGCCAATCCACTCCTGCACACCGTAAGATCCAGCCTTATCTAACGGACTAAAGTGAGATATATAATAAGTAATTTCTTCTTCAGTCAGTAAAGCAAATCTAACTTCAGACACCGTAACAAAGCTTTTCTGCCATTCGGTAGTAGTAAGGCACACACCGGTGATTACCTGATGCGTTTTCCCGGAAAGTTGGCGAAGCATTGCCTTTGCGTCAGACTGATCTTTGGGTTTACCTAAAACCTCATCATTGAGCCACACAATAGTATCGGCTGTTATAATCAATGGTTGAGCACTTCCATTCTCTATAATAGGAGAATTCTTATCAACATTATCACAGATAAGAGTCGGAGAAACTACATTTTTATAAGATTGCAAAATGCCTTTATAAGCTTCGGCCTTTTTTTTGGCAATATAGAGAGGAATATCCGGCCCTTTCAACTCTATAGGGAATGACTCATCAACATCAGGCAAAACTACTACATTGTAATCAACGCCAAGACCAGTTAACAGTTCTTTTCTACGAGGAGAATTAGATGCTAATAGGATGTTGTATTTCTTTAAGTTATCTAACATTTTTTATCTATTTACAATTAAATCCATTGTTACCACCCAAAAGCATCACCCGTCATCCATTTTCCCTGCATCCTAAGCACTTGCTCTATTACATCACGAGCACAACCGTAGCCACCATCCCGATGAGAAATATAATGCGATATCTGTTTTACCTCCACCGCTGCATCACGAGGGCAACAAGGTAATCCACACACGCGCATCACTTCAATATCAGGCACATCATCGCCCATATAAAGAATTTCGCCATCCACCAAGCCATGTTTCGCACGAAAATCATAGTAATCATTAATTTTTATACATGAAGCCATATATACATCCGTAATACCTAATCCGACAAAGCGTTTCCGGACAGCTTCCGTTCTTCCGCCGGTAATGATCGCAATATGAAGTCCTTGTTTTACAGCCAATTGCAAAGCATAGCCATCTTTTACGTTGACCGTACGCATAGGCTCTCCTCCCGGATGAAGAGGCAAAATATCGGAACTGAGCACACCATCCACATCGAAAGCCAGAGCTCTTATCCGGGTTAAATCATAATTAATCGTACTCATATAACTTACTCTCCCTTCGTCTGAAACCAATGAATGTTTTTACTAATAAGGCTATACAACTCCTGTGCCTGCGGTTCATCACTAAGCATGGCAAGATGTTTGTTTATCACATTCTCATCATAACGCATAGCCGGTCCGGTTTGCGCTGCTTTTGGTTCTAAAAGATGCACTTTGCAGGCTGTCTCGTCAATTAATGGAAGCATAACATCAAACGGCAAATGAGATTTATTCAATAGTTCGGCAGCCAAAGCATACATGTGATTGGTGAAATTACAGGTGAAAACGGCAGCCAAATGCAGGCTTTGTCGTTGTTCGGAAGTAGCCTCATATACCCGTTTGGATAGTATAGAAGCTATTTTTTTTAGGAACTCACCGTCTTCAGGCAAGTGTGCTTCAATAAAAAAAGGGACCTCTTCAAAAGAAGTTTCACGTTGTTTGCTAAACGTCTGCATCGGATAAAGCACACCATAATGGCTTGTAGTGCCTTCCCAAACATCCATTGGAATGCTTCCGGCTGTATGCACCATTAAAGCACCCTCTTTTCCGACAGCTATCTGAGGTAATAATTCTACAAAAGCTGAATCGGTGAGAGAGACAATATAAAGTTTGGCATTTAGAACTATCTCCTGCAAATCAGTAGTAAATTCGGCCTCCACTGCAACAGCCAGTGCCCGTGCAGACTCTATGGAGCGGCTATAAACTTGCACAATCCGAAATCCTTTATGATAAAAAGCTTTCGCCAAATTTGTAGCCAGATTTCCGGCACCAATAAAAACTATTGGAGTATCCTCTATGCTTCTTTTCATTTTACTGAAATTAAATACAATATACCGCCTATCACGAGTAAGGCCAAGGGTAATAGATAACCTGAGAGCTGTCCCATAAGAGAAACAATGAGCCCAATATTCAAGACTAGCCAAACACCCAATAACACAAGTCCAACGGATTTGTCACGTTTAAAAATCAGAAAGATGATGGCAGCATACAACGTCAGATTATCCTTATTCATCACCCATGGAAAACCCAGAGATGAAAACTGCACCACTTTATCTATTAAATAAAGCATCCCAATGAGTATCAATGTAATGGCTGTAGCTTTATATGTATCTTTATTATTCGACCTAACTGCCGCCATGGCTATTGCCCTCCGAATCTATTAATATGAACTTTTTCCCACAGCAAATGCTCCTCATCGAAAGGTTTGCGCTCCATTCCCTTATGCCCGATGGCAATAATAGATAACACCTGTAGTTGCAACGGAATATCAAGCACACCATGCACAAACTCGCCAGCAGGCATACCCGCAGCAGTGTAGCGTTCGCGTATCTGTATCCAGCAACTGCCCAAGCCCAAATCTTCAGCCTGAAGTTGAATCATGATAGAAGCGATAGAGGCATCTTCAATCCAAACATCACTTGCCAACGGATCGGCTGTAACCACAATCGCCATCGTCGCATCGCTCAGAAAAGAAGCTCCATGTTCTTTGCAATGTGCCAATTGTTTAAGTTGCTCTCTATCGTCAACTACTATAAATTGCCAAGAATTACTCCTTTTAGAAGTAGGAGACATTAGTGCTGCTTTAAGTAGCGCAAGCACCTCTTCCTGAGTCAATTCTTGATCAGTAAACTTCCGCATACTGCGACGACTCTTTATCAATTCACCAAAATGTTCCATGCTATTTGTTCCTCTGATTTGTAACTTATCGTGCAAAGATACAAAAGATAGTGCTAATAGCAACAAAATTTCGCGCATAGCCAAGCGACATTAAATATAAAAAAATGTATATTTGCCACATTATGCCATTAAAACTTACTACATATTATAGGGGAAATGAGATACCGGATTTACCGGGAAAGAACATTTTTCATTCTAAGGAGCTGTTTCTTATGTACGAAGCCGCTCCAGGTTACACGCCGATACTCATTGTAGCCTCCAAGGAAGGTAAACCTGTAGCAAAATTACTAGCCACCACACGCAGAAGTACTCATTTTTTTCCGCCGAGCTTCATTAAGCGATGTGACATATACGGCGTAGGTGAATATTTAGATGAACAGATCGACAAAGAAGCTGTCTTTGGCGAAATATTAGAACACCTAACAAATGAAGCTCTACGCGATGCTTTTCTCATAGAATTTCGCAACCTGGAAAATCCATTGTTCGGCTATAAACATTTCCGGGCTAACAACTATTTTGCTATAAATTGGTTAAGAGTTAGAAATTCGCTTCATAGCATAAAATCAGTAGAAGAACGATTCAGTGCTTCGCGCATCAGACAAATCAAGAAAGGTCTTAAAATGGGGGCATCTGTATACGAAGCCGACTCAATAAAGGATATACAAGCTTTCTCACATATGATGCGCCGAATATATTCGGCACGGATACGCCGTTATTTTCCGGGCTTCGAATTCTTTCAACACATGGACACGCGGCTTATCCAAGACGGAATGGGAAAAATATTTGTAGTTAAATATAAGGAGAAGATTATCGGAGGAGCAGTCTGCGTGTTCTCTGAAGATACTGCCTATTTGTGGTTTTCAGGAGGGATGCGTAAAACTTATGCACTGCAATACCCTGGTATATTATCCGTATGGATGGCACTTAAAGATGCCCATGAAAACGGATATCGACATTTGGAATTCATGGATGTGGGGTTGCCATTCCGGAGGCATGGCTACCGAGATTTTGTACTTCGCTTCGGAGGAAAACAAATCAGTACTCGCCGTTGGTTCCGCATACGATGGCACTTTTTAAATAATATTTTAATAAAAACATATGTTTAATAACCATCCGGAGTAATACAAACATGATATCCGCCAGCGAAAAATAAAACGCTAATAAATTAAATCAAGCAGCAATAAAATTCAATGTATAACCATTATTAAGACTTCCCATATAACCTTTAAAACTTCTCACTAAATTGCAGAAATATTTCTTTATTATGCAATAATTGCGTTTCTTTGTGCTGTTTTAAGCAGATGAAACACATTTAAACTCCAAATAAAATTTTATAGTTATGAAGATTTCACACATTGAGCATTTAGGCATTGCTGTAAAAAGCATTGAAGAAGCTCTTCCGTATTACGAAAATGTATTAGGTTTGAAATGTTACAACATTGAAACCGTAGAAGACCAAAAAGTAAGAACTGCATTCCTGAAAGTAGGCGAAACGAAGATTGAATTACTCGAACCTACTTGTCCCGAAAGTACCATCGCTAAATTTATTGAAAACAAAGGCGTAGGAGTTCATCATGTAGCATTTGCTCTTGAAGACGGTGTAGCCAATGCTTTGGCAGAAGCAGAAAGCAAAGAGATCCGCTTGATAGACAAAGCTCCGCGCAAAGGAGCTGAGGGGTTAAGTATTGCATTTCTACACCCAAAATCAACTCTCGGCGTATTAACTGAACTTTGCGAACACTAATTCTAAAAGTTTAAAAATATTTTTTTTAATAAATTTAGTATTAACACTCTAATATAAAATTCATGAGTAACCAGCTTGAAAAAGTAAAAGAGCTTATTGAACTTCGCACTCAGGCTCGTCTAGGTGGTGGCGAAAAAGCTATAGAGAAGCAACATGCCAAAGGTAAATATACAGCCCGTGAGCGTATAGCCCAATTGTTAGATGAAGGTAGTTTTGAAGAAATGGATATGTTTGTAAAACACAGATGTACCAATTTCGGTCAGGATAAAAAACATTTCCTTGGCGATGGTGTAGTTACCGGTTACGGAACTATCGAAGGCCGATTGGTCTACGTTTTCGCTCAGGACTTCACCGTGTTCGGAGGTTCTTTGTCTGAAACGATGGCACAGAAAATCTGTAAAGTAATGGATATGGCTATGAAAATGGGTGCACCTTGCATCGGTATCAATGATTCAGGTGGTGCCCGTATTCAGGAAGGCATCAATGCATTGGCCGGTTATGCCGAAATATTCCAACGCAACATTATGGCTTCGGGTGTGATCCCTCAAATTTCCGGTATCTTCGGTCCATGTGCCGGTGGAGCAGTTTACTCTCCTGCCCTGACAGACTTTACTCTGATGACTGAAGGAACTTCTTATATGTTCCTTACCGGTCCTAAAGTAGTAAAAACCGTTACCGGAGAAGATGTTACTCAGGAAAATCTTGGAGGTGCAAGTGTACATGCTTCTAAATCAGGAGTTACCCATTTCACTGCTGCTAATGGAGAAGAAGGATTGGCCGTTATACGCAAACTCCTCAGCTACATTCCGCAAAACAATCTGGAAGAGGCTCCTATCATTAACTGTACGGACCCAATCGATCGCTTGGAGGACTCTCTTAACGAAATTATTCCCGATAGTCCAAACAAACCATATGATATGTACGAGGTAATCGGTGCTATTGTAGATAACAGTGAATTCCTTGAAGTTCAGAAAGATTATGCAAAAAATATAATCATCGGCTTTGCCCGTTTCAACGGACAATCAGTAGGTGTAGTTGCTAACCAACCTAAGTTTCTGGCTGGTGTACTTGATAGCAACGCTTCACGTAAAGCTGCACGTTTCGTGCGTTTTTGCGACGCATTCAACATTCCATTAGTTACTCTCGTAGACGTTCCGGGATTCCTACCGGGTACAGGACAAGAGTACAACGGTGTTATCCTGCACGGTGCCAAATTACTATATGCATATGGCGAAGCTACAGTGCCTAAAGTCACAGTTACGCTACGTAAATCTTATGGTGGTTCGCACATCGTGATGAGTTGCAAGCAGCTCCGCGGAGATATGAACTATGCATGGCCTACCGCTGAAATTGCTGTAATGGGTGGTGCCGGTGCCGTAGAAGTGCTATACGCTAAAGAGGCTAAAGAAGAAGCTGATCCAGCTGCATTCATGGCTCAAAAAGAAGCAGAATATACCAAATTGTTCGCAAACCCTTACAACGCAGCCACATATGGCTATATAGATGATGTTATCGAACCGAGAAACACTCGCTTCCGTATCATCCGTGCATTGCAACAATTACAAACAAAGAAAGTAATGAACCCGGCCAAGAAACATGGTAATATTCCATTATAACTTTTAATACGAACACCGTTATGAATAAAAGAAAAACAGGAATACTTATCGTTTTGCTGGCAGCTGTCAGTCTTAGCTCGTACGGGCAAGGGGCAAAAAGCTTAAAAATCAACGAAGTACTGGTTAAAAACACCGAGAACTTTCAAGATAACTACGGGCAACGCCATGCTTGGATAGAAATCTTTAATACCTCATTTGCCAGTGTTGACATCAAAAGCTGCTACCTAACAAACGATAAAAGAGTTCTGGACCCCAATCTTAGTGTTGAAGAAAAGGAAAAGATAATGTATTCTATTCCAAAAAGTGATATCCTTACTGATATTCCTCCCAGACAACACTTGCTTTTTTGGGCGGACGGTATGGCAAACAGAGGAACATTTCACTTGAATTTTAAATTAGACACAATCGCCTCTAACTGGATTGCCCTGTATGACGCCAATGGTAGAACATTAATTGACTCTATCACTGTACCGGCTAATATCCCGGCCAATTTCTCCTATGCACGTGAAGCTGACGGCAAAAGCAAATGGGTTATTAAAGGCGGAAGCGACGAAAGCTATGTAACACCGGAAACAAACAATCTGACTCAGGATAAACAGGAAAAAGTAGTTGGCTTCCGTAAGCATGATGCGATTGGTATAGGAATGTCTGTTATGGCTATGAGTATCGTTTTTTTCGGACTGATTTTATTATATCTCTCTTTCCGTATTGTTGGCGCTATCAGCGTTAAGCTGGCCAAAAGAAATGCTATGAGAGCTCACGGTATCACAGATCTGAAAGAAGCTAAGGAGAAAGCAATGGGAACAGAATCGGGTGAGGTATTTGCTGCCATTGCTCTTGCATTGCATGAGTATCAGGATAACGTTCACGATATAGAAGATACGATTTTAACCATCAACAGGGTAAAACGTAACTACTCCCCGTGGAGTTCCAAAATATACACTTTGCGTCAGACACCTAGAAAATAGTCTAAAATATTAAAAGAATAATCAATATGAAACAATATAAGTATAAAATCAACGGCAACCTCTACAATGTTACAGTTAATGACATTGAAGAAAATGTGGCTCGCGTAGAGGTAAACGGAACTCCATACAATGTAGAAATGGATAAGCCTCTGAAAGCAGCTCCCAAACCAATTACCCGTCCGGCAGCTGCACCTAAAACTCCTGCAGGAACTCCAGTTGTGGCAAAGCCAGCCACTACTTCATCTAAGAGTGGAGTTAAATCTCCGCTACCGGGTGTTGTTCTTGATATCAAGGTGAAAGAAGGTGATGCTGTGAAAAAAGGACAACTTATCATTATTCTGGAAGCTATGAAGATGGAGAATAACATCAACGCCGACAAAGATGGTATAGTATCAGCAATCAAAGTAAGTAAGGGCGATTCTGTTCTGGAAGGCACTGACTTAATCATAATCGAATAAGCGTTATGGGAGAATTTATGTCATTCATATCGAACAACCTCGCAGACTTCTGGGGATATACCGGATTTGCCAACGCAACATCTCAACACCTCATCATGCTTGCCGTAGGTTTGTTCTTCCTCTTTCTTGCAATTAAGAAAGACTTCGAACCGATGCTCCTTATCCCCATCGGATTTGGTATTCTCATCGGTAATATTCCTTTTAAAATAGATGCCGGACTCGAAGTAGGGATCTACGAACAAGGATCGGTACTTAATATTTTATATCAGGGAGTAAAAACCGGATGGTATCCTCCGTTAGTATTCCTCGGGATTGGTGCCATGACGGACTTTTCGGCGTTGATCTCTAATCCGAAGCTGATGCTAATCGGTGCAGCTGCTCAGTTTGGTATTTTCGGAGCTTATATGGTTGCATTGGCACTGGGCTTTGAACCTAATCAGGCTGCCGGTATCGCTATCATTGGTGGAGCAGACGGTCCTACCGCCATCTTCCTTTCATCGAAACTGGCTCCAAACTTGATGGGCGCCATTGCCGTATCGGCCTACTCATATATGGCACTGGTTCCGGTTATTCAACCACCAGTCATGCGCTTACTAACAACAAAGAAGGAAAGATTAATCCGTATGAAACCTGCCCGCCAAGTATCTCATACAGAAAAAATAATGTTTCCTATCATTGGTTTGTTACTTACTTGCTTCTTAGTTCCGTCGGGCCTTCCATTACTTGGAATGCTATTTTTCGGTAACTTGCTGAAAGAAAGTGGAGTAACCCGCCGTTTGGCCGATACAGCAAGTGGACCTCTAATTGATACGATCACCATACTTTTAGGATTAACAGTGGGTGCATCTACTCAGGCAAGTGAGTTCCTCACTTCCAGTACACTCTATATCTTCTTCCTTGGATTCATGGCATTTATTATTGCCACTACATCAGGTGTACTCTTTGTGAAAATATTCAATCTGGTTCTTCCGAAGGCTAAGAAAATCAATCCACTTATTGGTAATGCAGGGGTATCAGCCGTACCTATGTCAGCACGTATTTCGCAAAATATAGGTTTGGAGTATGACCCAACCAACTATTTGTTGATGCACGCCATGGGCCCGAACGTAGCGGGAGTCATTGGCTCTGCAGTTGCTGCCGGTGTATTGCTTGGATTCCTGAGCTAAAGACCAATTACGCCTTTAACATAAAAAAATCCTCTTTTCTTCTTCCGAAGAAAAGAGGATTTTTTTATGTTTTTATTCGTTTGACTAAAATAATGTTAATAAAGTCATTATAAATCTACGATTTTATCGTATATAACAGATTATTAGTATATTGAGCACAGTTAAGTAAAACAAAATACCTTATAATCGATGAAACAAGTTATTACATTGGCTTTTCTTTGCGTTTGTTTCACAATGAAAGCGCAAACCCCGAGTCTTATTCAGCAAGCAATAGCAAACTACAATTATGAAACGGCACTCAAACTGATAGAAAAAGAAAAAGCACCCACCACTCAACTTCTATTCTTAAAAGCACAAGCGCTGAAAGGATTAAATCAACCGAGCGATGCACTAACCGTATACCAAGATATAATAAAATCGGAGCCAGACAACAACCGCGCGCTGATAGAAACAGCAGAATGTAACAGACTGCTTGGCAAATACAGAGAAGCTCTTCGCTTTTATGAGAAAGCGCATCAATTAAGTCCCTCTAACAAGTACGTTCAACTGCAACAGATCAGTCTCTTATGCAATTTAGAACAATTTACTGCTGCCAAAAAGGCATGTAATGAACTAATGAAGAATGATAGTTCAGTGGTGTCACAACGTTTGCTGGCCCAATGCTATGAGGGTTTATCAAAAACAGACTCTGCCATCATTTGTTACAACATGATTTTGAAAAGTGCGCCTGAAGATTACCTCTCTGTAGCACGTCTGGCTAGTTTACATATCAAGCAAAACAATATGCAATCGGCCATTGAATGCACAGAAGAGTATCGTAAGAAAGATACAACCAACCTCTTCGTGAACAAACAAAATGCACAAGCTTATTGCCTAGCCAAAAATTATACTACAGCTATCAATCGGTATAAGTATCTCGTGAACCAAGGCGATTCCAGCTACCTCACATGCTATTACTTAGGGATATGCTACTATGCCACTGAAAAATTTTACGACGCTCATGATTTTCTGAGCATTGCTCTCAAAGAAGATCCTAAAAACATAAATTTACTCTACTATATGGCCCGTTCCTGCGCCAAAACATCTTGGAAAAAAGAAGGAGTAGACTATATGAACCAAGCCATTGATCTCACCATTCCATCGGACACCACAATGATCCGATTGTACATTGGATTAGCCGATTGTTACAAACTTGCGGGAATGCCTGATAATCAGATAGAAGCTTTACAGCAGCAATACAAATATGATCGTAAAAATTCGAAGTTACTCTATCAAATGGGTGCCATATATCAGGACGTATTAAAAAACGACAAAAAAGCTGAACAGTACCTAGAAATGTTTCTAAAAACCAGACCAAAGGAACAAAAAGAAAAAGCGGCAGTAATCAACAACAGAGGTGAAGTGGAAATGGACGATACTGCTTTTTATAACGCCGCGATCAAACGTTTGGAAAAGATACGTAAAGAAAGATTTTTTAGAGAAGGAGTTTCCCAAAAAGAGCTAAAAGACAATGAAAACACAGCAGTAAAAGACACAGAAACCAGAGACTAAAAAAACATTCATCCATTATTCCCGGAAACGTTTGCATAAACAGATAGTCAACAATAGATAGAAATTATGAAGAGGAGTTGAAAAACATACACTATATTAGTAGTGTTAATACATAATAGCAACACTAATATCATGAAAAAATTACTCTTCTTATTAAGTTATTTGTTACTATCCATTAGTATCCATGCAACTATGAATGTGAGTCGAATCGATCCGCCTTTCTGGTATGTGGGCATGCAAAATCCAGAATTACAATTGATGGTCTACGGGCCCGAAATAGGTACTGCCTCCGTATCGGTCAATTATCCGGGAGTATCTTTGAGCAGTATAGTAAAATTAGAAAGCAGGAACTACCTCCTTGTCTATTTGTCGCTGGATAAGGAAGTTAAGCCGGGAAAAATTCAACTAACATTTACACAGGGAAAAAAGAAAACGATTAAAGAATACGAGCTCAAAGCCCGTAAAATGAAAGGGTGCCAACGCAAAGGCTTCGATGCTTCGGATGCTCTTTACTTATTAATGCCCGATCGCTTTGCCAATGGCAACCCGGGGAATGACTATATCAAAGGAATGGCTCCTTATACGGTAGATCGCAACGACCCTAACGCCCGCCACGGAGGCGACTTAGCCGGTATAGAAAAACATCTGGACTATTTTTCTGATTTAGGCATCACAACCCTATGGTTTACTCCCGTATTAGAAAACAATATGACGGGTGGTTCTTACCATGGATACGCCACAACTGATTATTACAAGATAGATCCCCGATTCGGCACCAATGAAGAATATAAGTCACTCATCGAAAAAGCCCATGACAAAGGGCTAAAGATAGTGATGGATATGATCTTCAACCACTGTGGTGTAGAGCACCCATGGATAAAGGATATACCATCAAAAGACTGGTTTAATCATTCCGATTTTAAGAAAAACTTTGTTCAGACTTCTTTTAAGCTTACCCCACATGTAGATCCTTATGCTTCGCAATATGACTTCGAGCAAATGAATGACGGATGGTTTGTTACCGCCATGCCCGACCTCAATCAACGTAATCCGCATGTCTATCGATATTTAGTTCAAAACAGTTTTTGGTGGATAGAATATGCCGGAATAGACGGCATACGCATGGATACCTATCCTTATGCAGACTACAATGCCATGAGTAACTGGATGAAAGAGCTCAACGAAGAGTATCCAAATTACAATGTAGTGGGTGAAACATGGGTTACCGAACCAGCCTACACCGCTTGGTGGCAAAAAGATTCCAAACTATCCACACCTAAAAATAGTAATTTAAAAACAGTAATGGATTTCAGCCTTTTCGATAAAATAAACAAAGCCAAAGACGAAGAAACCGATCCTTATTCTACCGGACTAAACCGCATTTATAACAATTTTGCATATGATTTCCTCTATCCTAATCCTGCCTCAGTACTGGCATTCTATGAGAATCATGATACCGATCGATTTCTTGGCAACGGACAGGATTTGAAAGCACTGAAGCAAGCAGTTACTTTGCTCCTCACCACTCGCCGCATTCCTCAGCTTTACTATGGAACAGAAGTGATGATGAACGGCACAAAGGCCAAGAGCGACGGATATGTACGCAAAGATTTTCCCGGAGGATGGGCCGGAGATAATGAAAATGCGTTTGCACCATCCGGAAGAAGTAAGATTCAAAACGAATGCTACAATTTCTACCGTACTATTTTGCAATGGCGCAAAGGCAACGATATAATAGCCAAAGGAGATATGATTCAGTTCATGCCACAAAATGGAGTATATGTCTACGCACGCACATACAAAGGCAAAACAGTTGTAGTGATGCTCAATGGTTGCAATAAAGAAGTTACCGTTCCACTAAGCCGTTATTCTGAAATTTTAAATAATAAATCGCAAGGAAAAGAAATCATCAGTGGTCAAACGATAGAATTAGACAAAGAACTGACTATGTCAGCCCATGAGTCGATGATTATTGAGCTTTAAAAGCATGACTACTATCGGTGAAACGAGTAAATAGGAATAGTAAAATCAGCGTATTACTCTCAAAAAATAAATAGCATCCAATAATAGACATAAGAATCCCCGATTATTCTCTAGGAATAACCGGGGATTCTCTTTATATTTAACACGTCAAGTAATCGATAGATTACTCAGCTAGTTTTCCTGCAGAACCAAGCACACTTTCAATTTTATGCTTGTACAACTTCTTCATATTATCACGGGCTGGTCCCAGATATTTACGAGGATCAAATTCAGCCGGCTTTTCTGCAAAGACTTTACGTACAGCAGCAGTCATGGCCAAACGGCTATCAGAATCAATATTGATTTTGCAAACAGCAGAAGCAGCAGCTTTGCGAAGTTCCTCTTCAGGAATACCGATAGCATCTTTCATCGCTCCACCATATTTGTTGATTGTTTCAACTTCTTCTTCTGGTACCGAAGATGATCCGTGAAGAACAATAGGAAATCCCGGAAGTTCCTTTTCTACACCTTCTAATACGTCGAATGCCAATGGAGGAGGTACCAAACGTCCTTTAGCGTCACGAGTACACTGTTCAGGGGTAAATTTGTTAGCACCATGAGAAGTACCGATAGAGATAGCTAAGCTATCGCAACCTGTTTTAGTAACGAAGTCAACAACTTCTTCCGGTTTTGTATATGTATGGTGATCGGCAGAAACTTCATCTTCAACGCCGGCAAGTACACCGAGTTCACCTTCTACAGTTACATCAAACTGATGAGCGTATTCTACCACTTTCTTTGTAATAGCCACATTTTCATCATAAGGAAGATGAGAACCGTCAATCATCACAGAAGAAAAACCCATGTCAATACATGATTTACAAGTTTCAAATGTATCACCATGATCAAGATGCAACACTATTTCCGGTTTTGCACAGCCCAATTCTTTTGCGTACTCTACGGCACCTTCAGCCATGTAGCGAAGCAAAGTTTGGTTTGCATAAGCACGAGCTCCTTTAGAAACCTGAAGGATAACAGGAGACTTGGTTTCTGAAGCAGCCATAATAATAGCTTGCAGCTGTTCCATATTGTTGAAATTAAAAGCAGGAATTGCATATCCGCCTTTAACAGCTTTAGCAAACATCTCTTTGGTGTTTACAAGGCCTAATTCTTTGTAACTAATCATGTTTTTAATATTTATTGTTAGTGAATCTAAAAAACTACGCAAAAGTAAGAATAATAGTTTAAAAAACGGAGAGTGTTGATCACAAATGTCTGATTTATAACGACATTTCAGTTATATTTCAGAAGATTAAGCCGCAATTAATAATAGAATGTAATCTCCACGTAGCAATAAGGATTCTCCAGTAAGCTGATTACAAAACTATTTTGCCTCCTTAATTAAGTAGACGATCGTTGGTAAATGGTCACTATAACCATTCAACCACACACTACCCGCTTGAGTTCTCAAAGGATAACCTTTGTATGGGCCTTCTTGCTGGAACATAAAATCGCGCATAAACACTTCATTATGGTAGAACTTCAACGTACTCTTGTCATCACCCAGCAAATTACCGGTAAAGACTATCTGATCAAACAAATTCCACTTTCCTCTGTACTCCAAAGAACCCACACCTTTCTTTACCAGCAAATTCCACCAAGGATTATAAAGATCATGTTCTCCAACTTCACTTACCTCTCTTTTTGCACCTAGTGAAACACTCATACTTTTATCCATAGGATCATCATTCATATCACCCATGATAATTATTTTGGCAGCAGGATCCTCGCGTAACAATGAATCTTTAAGAATGCGCACCTGCTCTCCCGCCCGCTCCCGAGCCGGAGAAGCCGCTCCGCGAGAAGGCCAGTGATTAACGATTACATCGACATGTTCATCAGCCAGATAGCCACTTGCAATCAAAAACCCCCGGGTTTTGTGTATTGTATCGTTTATATATACATAAGGAGCCAATTTACTCGCCTGCAAGTGAAACAACTTAGGATTGTATAAAAAAGCACAATCTATCCCCCTTTTATCCGGGCCTTCGTAATGAATAATCTCGTATCCCCTTTTAGCAAGTGCCGGTTGCTTCAATAAATCATTGAGTACTCTTCTGTTTTCTACTTCAGAAACACCAATAATGGCCGGACCCATTGGCAACTTATCAGTAGATAATATGCTAAGCACTTTTGACATATTTTTCAATTTGGCCTCATACTTCACCCCGTCCCACTTACTTTTTCCATCAGGAAGATATTCATAATCATCCTTACCGACATCATGGATAGTATCAAACAGGTTTTCCATATTGTAAAACGCAACGCTATATAGCGTATCTTTCTTTTCCTGAGCATGTACAAAAACAGGCATTAAAAGGAATAAACTTAATACGATGAATAATTTTCTCATTATACTTACAATTCTAAAGTTGATACTTTTCTTTTCTGATTATCGGCAAAAATAGCTTTTTTTTAATCTATCAACAATGAAAAACCAGATCTTTTATATTTTTCGCAAATAATCCGATGATAAGCCTTTATTATTTTTATTCAATAACTTTTTTCTATCTCAAACTAAATCGTTATCTTTGCGCACTGAAAAAGAACCATTACACTATTCTTACCAAATAGTAAAACGAAATAATAATTAAAAAACAAATACTGAAATGAAAAAAGGTATTCATCCTGAAGCATACCGTCCGGTAGTATTCAAAGATATGTCAAACGGTGACATGTTTTTATCACGTTCTACCTGTAACACTAAAGAAACGATTGAATTCGAAGGGGAAACTTATCCGCTAGTGAAGACTGAAATTTCAAACACTTCCCACCCTTTCTATACAGGTAAATCCAAACTGGTAGATACGGCAGGACGTGTTGATAAGTTTATGACTCGTTACGGCGATCGTAAAAAGAAATAATCCGTCAAGGAAAAGACTGATAAAAAAAGAGGAAGTTCTCATGGGAGCTTCCTCTTTTTTTGTTACATATAAAATAGACATCACTACTAAAGCATGCCTCGGCTAACAAATGAAAGGCTATTATATCAACACAATCAGTAAACCTACAATAAATAGTGCTTGATGAGCCAACTTATTTAGCTATTGTAATTATTTAAAAATACGCTCAAAAGGGCCTGCAATGGGCCCTAAGAGTATAATACTCCCCATTATTCAGACACTTTTAAAAGTAATAAATAACTAGCATCTTTGTGCTGGCTAAACAAGCATGAAAAATGGGACGAAGAAGTAAGTATTCACCTGAATTTAAGGCTAAGGTTGCTATCGAAGCAATCAAGGAAAGAGAAACTTTAACAGAATTGGCTAAACGTTTCGAAGTGTGTCCTTCCAAAATAATATCTTGGAAAGAAGAGTTTCTAAAGAATTCCAGCAAAGCTTTTGTCAAGTCAGAGTTGGAGGATAAGAAAGGGAGGCAAGAGACACAGCGATTATATGCCAAGATAGGACAGCTGCAGACAGAAGTTGATTTTTTTGCGGAAGCCTGCGAGGATGCCGGTCTCAAAGTCAAATGAGACAGCTGGCGGCTAAAAGGCCACAGGAAATCAGTTTGTAGCGTTATTGTGAACTCCTAAATCTAAATAAAAGTAGCTGTTACTATACTCCCAAAGGAGAATTGGATGAAAATATTACAATAATGATAAAAATGGATAAGCAATATACAGACCATCCGACTTCAGGTGTTCTTACGATGAAAAACATCTTGTTTTTGGAAGGTTTTATTGTGAATGCAAAACGTGTCAGACGTCTAATGCACAAGATGAATTTGGTCGCCATTTACCCCAAGAAGAATCTGTCCAAACATGGGAAGTTTGTTTATCTAAAGCCTTATTTACTTAGAGGAATGCGCATAACGCATCCCAATCAGGTTTGAAGTACCGATATATCTTATATACCAATGCAGCATGGCTTTATGTATCTCTACGCTGTAATTGATGTTTATAGCAGGTATGTTATCGGATGGAGGCTGAGCAATACGCTGGAGGCTTCGAATTGTCTGGAGCTGATACAGGAATGCATTAAATATCATGGAAAGCCGGAAATTATCAATACGGATCAGGGTTCTCAGTATACCGGTGGAAGCTGGGCTGCTTATCTTGAATCTCAAGGAATCAAAGTAAGTCTGGGCTCAAAAGGGAGATATAAAGACAATATCTGGATTGAACGTTTTTGGCGGACAATTAAACAAGAATACGTTTATCTGAATCCTGCGGATAATGGTAAACAACTTTATGATGGGATAAAACAGTACATGAGATATTACAATCAGAAGAGGCCACATCAGGAGTTGGACAGGCTTATTCCTGCTTTGCAATACCAAAATGCTGCATGAAAAGTGATTTACGCTCGTCGGGAATGGGCCTCCATTCCCTAACCGCGAGGGCGATCCCAAAGCGATGAGTTTAAATTAAATTAAAATCGTGTCGAAATATAGGGAGTACTATAATATGCTATAATTGGACTGACAGATTGAACTTTTATGGAATGGATAAAGATTTGAAAACTAGTGTTTATGATCCTATGCATTTTACTTCTCGTTATAAAGAATTTCACAACGAAAATATTATATTTGCCAAACCCGTAAAAGGGGAAACGAAAGATGCTTATTATAGATTATCTCAGCTTGCTCTATAACTTTACTCAACATAACTCTTTTTCATCTATAACAATTGAAATGTCAAAAGTACGAAAAATTTGGGAGTAGATCGAAAGTTACAGTTGTTTTCTTTTCAAACAAAACACAGGAAGGAAGAAAAACACACCAATGACCGACATAATCAATCCACCAACGGTACCCACAGCCAAGGGAAACCAGAATGCTTCTTTCTCCGTGCCAATCATAAAAGGAACAAAACCAAGAATAGTGGAGACAACAGTAAGAAAGATAGGTACAACTTTAGCATTCCACGCCTTAGTATAAGCGTGTAATGCAGAAAGACGGGGGAAACGGCTACATATATTATTATATTCATTCAAAATATAAATACTGGCATTTACTGTAATGCCACATAGCAACACAAATGAGGCGAAACCACCCTGATCAAAATTCAGGTGAAACCAATAAAAAGTGAGGAACACTCCGATATAAGATATCGGGATGACAAAAATAATAGCTAACGGTTGCCGCAATGAGTTGAACAGAATACTTGTTGTAAAGAAAATAATGGCAATAACCACCAACAACAGTAAATATTGTTTATTGTTGTTCTTTCCCCACGTCCACGACTGACTATCCGATTCAGCGGTGTACCCCATTGGCAGAGTAGCATTAAATTCTTTCAAATCACGTTTCTGTATCTTCTCCCCTTGTTCATTGGAACCGATATATTCATATTGCAGACATAAACGGTATTGTTGATTTTCCTTAGCGATTTCCTGCGGCATTTGTCCTTTCTCCACAACTGCCAATTCGGAAAGTTTATAATGCTTTCCGGCATCTGCTCCATAAGGAGAATATTGCATTGCCCATACATCATATCCATGCGACTGACGGGAAGAAAGTTTGATGCTTTCCGTTCCTTCATTCGTAACAACGGATCCGGCTTCCATCTCTTTTCCGAAGATAGGCTGCACGGCTGCAAAAAGCCGTGCAACGTCAATATCTTCCTGAGCCATGCGTTGCCTGTCCAAATTGAAATAGAACTCTTGATAATCGTCTTTCCACCAAGAGAACTCGGAATTAATCAGCACCTCCTTAATCCGTCGGTGGGAAAGCAACTTAGCTTTCAACTTTTCAGCCAGGGCATAAAGATCATCATAATTGTATCCATACATCTTGATGCGATACGAACCGGCATTTTCGCGCACACTATTACTAAATCCCTGATCTTGCAAGCCGTATATACTCCAATCGCCTCCACCCAATTGCAAAGCTTTACTTATCATATCGGACTTCAACGTATAAGGAAAGTCACTACGTTGATACTCTTTCTTAAAGTAGACCTGTATGGTAGCACGCTGGGCGCTATAGATCGACGTTTGAAATTGTTTTATCTCTTTAAACTGACTCAAATAAGTCTCCATACGCTTCACCAACGTATTCATTTGCTCCAAGGTACTCCCATTAGGCAAATTCGCATTGGCATAAAGCACCACTTCCTCATTGCGGATGAAATAGCTCCCGTCATACACTTTCTCTACAAACAGGCGAAGGCTGCCCCCCAACGCCTTATCCACCATAGGCTTTACCGATTCCTTATAAGCAGCCGATCCGAATGTTTTATTATACCATTCATCCCATCGGCTTTCTCCGGTCAGCTTCTCTGGCAATAAAAAAACAGGAAGACCGAAACCTAAAATCAATAAAAGACATACAGCCACGCGCCAACGAATAAGGAAACTAATGAGAATTTCATAAAGCCGAGTGAAGTACACCGTCAATCTTCTTATCTTGATCTGTTCGTGCAACCATGATATGATTTTCCAGCGGCTTGTCCTCTTCGGCAACCGCTTCCGTAAACCAATTCTTTCAATCAGAGCCGGAACAAAAAAGAAAGCGACCAATAAAGAAACCGCCAAATTTACAATTACCACAGCTGCAAAATCCTGCAAATTCAACCTGATATTTTCATTTAGGAAGAAGATAATAACTAGTGCCCCAATAGTGGTCAGTGTCGCGGCTAAAACAGACATAAAAGCCTTCAAATTATGTCGATGCAAGATATGATCGGCCATAACAATCGTACAGTCTATCACCAGATTCAATGATACTGTAATGCCCGCTAATGAATATAGTTGCATTTCCAGTCCCAACAGGTAATAAAAAATCACGGCTGTGGCGATATTTACCACAAGACTGGTAACTATAAGAAAAAGATACTTCAAATTGCGTGTAATCAGCCAAGCAAAAACCAGAAGAATAAGTACCGTCAATCCGGTACGGAAATATATTTTATTCAGTTCTCCCCGGATATATTCCGTAGCGTCATAACTGGTATGAATCTCATAACCTGCGGGAAGCAGAGTAGTTATACCATCCATTTCAGTCTTTATAGCATTACTCAGTTCCAACTGATTGGCCGCCACGTCAGCCGTTATAGACATATAAATGGAATTCAGTCCGTTAATACGGTAATAACTTTGTGGTTCTTCTTCCACATGCGTCACTTTAACCAGTTCATTCAAGCGGATCATTTTTCCATCCGAAACCGTTACGGTAATAGAAGAAGGATCGAAACGTCCAGCTTCCTTATCCGGTACCAATGCCAGCCGTATCCACTGTTCACCCGTTGGCGTCTCCACATTATGTGTCCCCAGAAATTCTTTATTATAATACCTTTTTATCGCCCCCCGAATATCAGCAAGCGTAACTCCGAGGATACGTAATTGTTCGCTATCGTATTCCAACCTCCACTCCATGGGAGTAGCTCCACTCAATTCTATTTTATAAATGCCCGGCAGTTTGGCCAGACGAGGCTTGATTTGTTCTTCGGCATAGCGTTGAATCAAAATAGGTGAAGAAGGTGCATTGAGTGTAAATGTCATAAACGGACCGGAAGCATCCTGATCCGGCACTTGCATTTGAATATAAGGATAACTCACACCGGATGGCAATTCCGGCCAAGTCTGCCGGATAATCGTGGAAGCTTCAAACCGTACCATATCCACATCGGCATGCTTATCCAACTCCACTGTTATACGCCCAAAGCCATTACCGGAAGTGGAATTTAACTTCTTCACTCCTTTGATACGGGCCAACATAGCTTCCAACTTGCTGGTAGCCTCCATCTCCACTACGCGCGCAGAAATCCCCGACATGTTGAAACGAACCGTAAACCCTGGTAACGTACGCGAAGGGTTGAGCTTAACCGGAAGCAAGGGTATAAGAGCCACCCCCACCAGAGCCAGGCAGACAAACGTTACAATAACAGTAAAAGAAGATAAACGATTCATTTCAAACTACCAAATTACAACTATTCCATAATAAAAAAATCATTATATAATAGCTACCTGACAACTAAAAATCCCTCCCCCCGTTAAGTAGCTCTCAATTTTATAAAAACAGGTTTCTGGTCTCCTTATCAGAAGAATAAGATTCAATTTGCCCTAAAGCGCAATTGGCTTTCAAAATCAAACTTATTCGAAAGAGAAAAACCGGAAGCAAAATCAAATAAAGTCAACTTGCGTATTTTATAATAATTCAACCAATAGTTTTGTAAAGCAGAGATATAATTGCGCTGTGCCTCCTGCTGGCGATTGAGTGAAAGCGTAAGACTGCTGATATCCGCCTTGCCAATGATAAAACGCTGCCGGGTTTCATTATAAGCCATAATGGACAAATCAAGCGCTTCCTCCGCACTTTTCACCAGAGCTTGTTGCACATTAAAATCGTTCACGGTCATAATTACATCTTCTTCAACACTGATCTCATCTTGGCGGGAAGAGATCTTCACCACATTCAAGTTATTACGTGCCATGTTATATCTTCCTTTACGTACTCCCCAATCCACCAGAGGGATGGAAACACTCACCGAGACCATTTCCTGCTGCATGGGATGCTTATAAGCCTGATTAAACTTTTCAGCCACTTGATTGAAGCCGACACTGGCATTAATGCTTGCATCAAAGCGGGACTCCTTTTTTGTCTTATCCACCGTCTGCCGGGCTTCCAATATATTCTGTCTGGATTCCAGAAAGGTCGGATTATTCTCACGTGCACTAATTAAGGCCTCATCCGCAGAGACCCGGAAGTCAGCAGGATAGTCGGGAAGTTTCAGCCTAATCTCCGTATTCTTATCCAGATTAAGGAAAGAAGCTAATGAGAACATTGCACGCTTCAATGAACTGATCGCGTTTTGCAACGTATTACGCGCATTCACTAAATCCAGTTTCAAGGTTAGCAAATCGGCACGACTGATGGACGCAATCTTTAGCCGTTGCATACCGATGCGGTATAGCGTATCGGAAGAGGCCACATTCTCTTTAGCCAAATCATACTCGGCTTGCGCCATAGCCAACTCAAAGAAATAAGTAGTAACCTGTTCGGAAACCGCTTCGGCATTATACAAGTATTGCTCCTTCACTTTCTCATACTTCAACGGTTCTATTTTCCGGTCCCATCGAAAAGCATTGTACCCCACCAAACTCTGGGAGTAGCCAAGACGCACGGGAGCACTGGCATATTGAGTATAATTATTATCTCCGATACTTCGCATATACCCCAGCTCGGAATACAGATAAAAGGTACCTCCTGTCCAGTCAAAATTTTGCTTAACCTCTAAATTACTGTACGCATAAAAGGACTGCTGGCTTCGGTAAACATCCAGATCTTCCGAAGAATCATAACGTTTGGTAATATCCCGGTTATATTCAGCAGGGGTCATGTTCAATGTCAGACTGGGTAAACGGTTCGCCTTATAGGTACGGTATTCCCAATACCCCGACAAATACATGTTCTTGGTACGAAAAGCTTCCAATGAACTATCATTGGCCATAGCAATAGTTTGTTTTAGGTCCAGTGTAATTTGCTTCTGGGCGATGACAGAAGAAACGCATACCCCCAACAGTAAGCACACAATCCACCGGCATTTCCACTTACCGTTCACCTTTATTCTTTTTATTTTATCCATTTTCAAAAACGATAATTATCTTATTTTTTTAGTCTTGTAAATCACCCAGTAAATCAGCGGGATAATGAATAAACTAACCAATGTACCGATAAACATTGCCCCGATCATCGCAATAGATAACGGTTTTTGCAATTCAGATCCCATATCAGAAGAGAACAATAGCGGTACCATAGCAAAAATAGTAGTCAGCGAAGTCATAATGATAGGACGTAACCGCCTTCTCCCCGCTTCATGAATAGCTTCCAGCAAAGGAACTCCTTCTTTTCTCAGTTCGTTGATGGCATCCAGCTTCAATATGGAGTCATTGATAATGATACCACATGTCACAATCAATCCTATGGCAGACATCAGATTCAGGGTATGGCCGCAAACCCAAAGTAAAACCAATGCAAAAGCCACATCTATCGGAATTTCCAAGAGCACAATAAGCGGCTGAACGAAACTTTCGAATTGGGTCGCAAGAATGAAGTACATCAACAGAATGGAGATGAATAAAATGATAACCAGCTCATACAACATCTCACGATTAGAAAAGAAACTTCCTGAAAATGCCGTATCCCAATCGCCCGTATTATCCGCCACCTCTTTGATTTGCTTCACCAATAATGTAGGATCCTTAACCCCATAAAAACAATACGGGATATATTCACCGTTACGCCCGGCGGTAATCGTTTTCAAATCCGCAGCCGGTGTAACGAAAATCAAATTATTCAAAGGAATATAATCCACTTTCCCATTCTTATCCGCCTGTGTTTGTACCAACGTATTACGCAACACTTCATTTACGGTTTGGTCCTCCCCCGCAATAACGATAGGTAAATATTGTTGGTAAGAATGAAGTGTAGCCACACTATTCTCCTTGAAAGTTGTTTTTAGTATCCGGTAAAGTTCATCATACGAAACACGATAAAGAAGTAACTTCTCCTGATCAACATGAATATCCAGCTGATTTTCAAAAGCAATACCGGTAGGTTCATACCCCGTACGCACAGTAAACTGCTGTTCCAACCCGCGTAAAGTCTCGGGGGTTGGTGCTTTCTGTTTTTTCCGGGCATACAATTCCGCCACAATATCAGGTTCACCGGTCACAAGCAGCTTCTCAAACACCGTCTCAGGAGGAGAAAAAGAGACTACAGCCAGCGGATAATTAGATTTCATAAATCCGGCTATAGCTTGTTGCAAAGGTGCAATTTCCGAAGGCTTTTCCGTCTTAAAATAGAGTTCGGTTTCCGAAGGGGAAAGCGTCTGCTCATTATTCAACAAGTAGTCTTGTTCCCCTACAGCCACCGCCTCTTCCACAGTCTCCTTTTTGAATACTTTAAATACTCCATCCACCCGCCGACTGTTCTCATCCACATGGATATTCTCATTCCACTCTACCCGTACGGCCAACTCGTTCCGGTCCAGCTCAGGCATGCGCTCTTTGCGAATAAAGAAAAACATCACCACACATAGCGGAACGGAAACTCCACAAAAAAGCAGACTACTTGTTTTATGGGAAAAGATCCAATTTATCCCCGTATCATAAAAATGGTCGAGTGTATGCGCTTTCAATGGATTATGAATACGTATGTGTGAAAACCACGATTTGCGTTTGATCCCCGTACGGTAAACCAACAGATAAAGTACCGGAAGCAACATAATACCGGTAAAATAAGAAACCATCAATCCTACCGTTACCGAAAAAGCCTGATCAAAAAAAATCGCTCCTGCAATGCCGCTCATAAAAACCAGCGGAATAAATACGACTATGGTAGTCAGAGAAGAACTAAGCATCGGCGTAATCACCTCCCTCGTTCCGGCGATACAAGCCCTTCTCAACGTATATCCACGTTCACGATACTGCGAAATGTTTTCCGTAACAATGATGGAACTGTCAATCATCATACCCAGAGCCAGAATCAGCCCGGCCAATGAGATAATATTAAGTGAGACTTTAAACAGATAAAAGAAAAGGAAACTGATAACAATCGACACCACCATGCTCAAACCAATGATAAACGGAGACTTCACATCTCCCAAAAATAGTACAGCTACAATACAAATTAAGATAAAACCCAACGACAGGTTTTGCTGCAAGTTGGAAATGGTATAGTCCAACAATTCTGTCTGATTACGGCTGACTTTGAAATCGATGTCAGGATAAACCTTTTTAAAGTAATCCATCGTCTCGGTGACTGCCTGCTTCATATCATCCATATTCTCATCTGCCTGCTTAATCACGGCTAAGGTTACCGCCCGTTTGCCATTACTAATGGATATCCCCTTTTCTTTGACCGGCACAACGGTCACCCGGCAAAAATCGCCCAACCGGATGACACGTTCCTCCTTACGAATCAAAATATTTTCTACATCTTCCTTTGTACGCAGCAGAGTGGAGAACTTAATATTGTACTCATAGTAGCCGTCACGCACCGTCATGCTACCCTGTTCCACATTATTTTCATCCAGCGTATTTTCCAGTTTTTCAATGGAAAAGCCCAATACAGCCAGTTTATTTTCATCAGGTACAATTTGCACCTGTTGTTCCACCAATCCAGTAATATCTACCATCGCCACCTCTGGCAACTGCTCGATACGCCGCTTAATCACCCCCTCAGCAAATTGACTCAACCGGATAAATGCCTGCTCATCCGTCCGCTCATAAGCACTATCACTCTTCAGCGTTAAGTTCAGATAAAACACAGGGATATCCGTTGCGCTGGCTTTCACTACTTTGGGACGATCAGTATCCTTAGGCAGATAATTCATAGCCGCATCAATCTTTTCGTTCACTTCAATAAAAGCCAGATCCGTATTGGTTCCGTAATCAAAGTTAAGCCTGATGATTCCCGAACCGTCACGCGTTTTACTGCTCAACTCTTTCAGCTTGGATGCCTGAATGAGTTGTTGCCGTAAAATCTTCACCACTGTGTTTTCCAACTCACGTGCTGATGTGTTTTTAGCCGAGACTTGTACAGTAATTTCCGGTATAGCAATGTCCGGCAACAAAGAGACCGGCAAGGTGAAATACGTCACCAATCCCACAATAAAACACGCAGTAAATGCCATCAATACCGCAATAGGTCGCTCTATCAAAAACTTTACCATTCCTGTCTGATCATTTCCATGCCCCATATTCCGTTACTTGCTACTCACTACTTTAACCGGAGCATCATGCGCCAGATTCACATTACCAGTCACAATAACCGTATCACCTTCTTTAAGTCCGTCCGCCGCATCTTCCACTACGGTATAACTCTCCGCATTCTCCAACCCGGTATCCACATAGTTCCAACACGCTTTACCCTTTTTCAACGTAAAGACCACCTGGTTCCCCGACCTCAGCACAACCGCATTTTTAGGTATCACTAACTGTTTGCCCAACGAACGATGTACGTTAATACGTACATTCATGCCACTAAAAAGCTTCCATCCGCTATTGACCAGCGCTTTGACTTGTACCATTCCTTTATCATCTACCAACGGATTGATCTCGGCAATGTGTCCCTCATAGTGAGTTTCAGGAACAGCATAAGGAGTTACCACCACCTTATCCCCCATTCTGATCATAGGCAATTCGCTCTCCAATACTGTAAAGTCAGCCTCTATACTCTGTGTTCCGATTACCGAACAAAAAGCATCCGTCGTACTCGACATATTATAAGGTTTTGAAAAAAGATTTGCTACCACTCCGTCAAAAGGAGCCGTAAGCGTAGCATGTTCTTCTTCATATTTAGCCAGTTCATACTGGAACAAGCTCTCATCATATCCACTCTTCACCCGCGCCAATTGCATAATATCCGCCGAGACTTTGGAAGAATCATCCGCTGCATATCCCTGTCCTATCAACACATCCTTCAGTTCCAACTTGGCTTTATTCAACGACTCCTTAGCCTGCTCCGTTTTATTTTTCAAACGGAATTTATCTAGTTCCGCCAACTTCTGTCCCCGATGTACCCGATCTCCGTTTTTTACATAAATATGAACCAGCACACCCGAAGTTTCAAAGCGCAAGTCAGCTTTGCTTCCGGCCGAAAGTTTACCATTGCTCACCAATTCATGGTTAAACGTTTGCCGTTTTAAAATCATCACGGTTACTTCATTCTTCCCCTCGGGGAGAACTGTTGTCACTCCTTCTTTATCCGTCTCTTTTTTCTGTCCAGAACAAGCCGTCAGTACAAGGAGCACCATTCCAAGCCAATATCGGTAGTTACATGTTTTCATTATTTCATATCTATTAAATCAAGTATAAATGAAGCAATTTCTACAAATATAAAAAATTAATATCATAACATCTATTTTCCAATTTGCGAATCTAAAGAGATTAATATAAACAAAACTTTCCACATCCGTAAAATATCCGTAAAAAGAGCGTAAAATCTTTTTTTACGTTAAAATTATAACTGATCTAACTATCTCAACACTAAGTTTCGTAGTGGCTCCAATAAACGTTCAATTATACTTTTATCAGCGAGAATAATATCAGTTGTACCCTTTAGTTCACGTGAAGTTGGTAGTAATTTACCATAATTAGTTTCTAACCCATCGGGCAGATCAATTTCCACGACATACATACCATCTTCTGTCGGAGCAGGAGAAATATTTTTAACGGTTCCTTTTATATAACCAAACTCTTGATCAGGATAATTATTCAAACGCACATGTACCAACTGTCCCACATGCACTTTACCAGAACCTTGCAAAGGAAGCAACGCTTTACCCAATACCTTTGAACTATCTGATGGTTGAATCATAAAAACAGTTTCTCCCAATTTCACATTTTGATTACGACTCCACACTGTCGTAAAACTAACCTTCCCATTAACAGGACTTCGTAACAAATAAGAATGTTTCCATGTACTCAGTTCTGCAGCTAATTGTTCAACTACATTTTCTAGTTTCGTACGGCGAGTCTGCTCTTCATCATAAGCTTGCTTATGTATATCAAGTAAATTCTCTTCATACTGTACTAAATCTATTTTCGCCTGAAGCAAATTCATATTTGTATTTTCCTTTGAACGAAGGCTCTGTAAATACTTACTCCCGGACTCTTCAAACTCAGCAGCAATCATAGCATCATGTGCATAGAGAATAGAATCACGACTATACATATTATGCGCCAATATCATATTTTTTTTAAATAAAGCAGATTCACGCTCTGCCAAATCTAAATATGAACGTTTCCCTTCTAATTGCTTTTTCTGTGTACGTAACTTCTTCGCATAATAATCCAATTCTATAAAATGTACATATTCCGAAAGAGAAGTGATAAAAACAGAAAAAACAGATTGCAATTCACCCAACTGTAAACGCTTACTCGCGAAAAGCGCTATCCCTTTTCTCCAACTATAATTTTCTTTTTTCCATTCATCCATTCGTGCTACCAGCCAAAACACGTCTTCTGAAGATGCTGCATTACCGATAACTCCCAGAGCCTCACCAGATTTCACTTCACTACCATTTTCAACATAAAGAATGTCAAGCTTCCCCGTTGCATGGGCTAGCACAAAAGCAGGAGGTTCCGCTGTAGCAAGAGTCACTTCAGCTGCCACAGTATCAGGATATTTAAAAGCCCAACAGCCAACCAGTATAATCAACAGAATTATAAACAAAGCGGTTATTCCCCACCTTACTATCCACGGCGAAATGTGATTCAGTACTTCCTGTACTTCTTCACTACGCAGTTCAATATCTCTATTTTTCTCTTCCTCTTCCATCAACGGCCCAATTCTAGCTGGTTCTTTACCAACTGATAATACAAACCCTTTCGTAACGTCAATTCTTGATGAGTACCCTCCTCTGCAATATGCCCTTTGTCCAATACCACTATCTTGTCCGCATCCTTCACCGTACTCAATCGATGAGCCACTACCACTACAGTTTTCCCTTTATAAAACTCATGCAGATGCTCCATGATCTCTTTCTCATTATTGGCATCCAAAGCATTTGTCGCCTCATCGAAAAAAAGATACTCTGGGTTCTTATACACTGCACGTGCAATTAGAATACGCTGTCGTTGCCCTTGGCTAATGCCATTCCCTTCCATACCGATTTTAGTATTATATCCCAGTGGTAACGAATCAATAAACTCACGAATATTAGCAACCGTCACAGCATGGCCAAGACGTTTCAAATCAATCTGCTCTTCACCAATAGCAATATTCTGCGCAATAGATTCTGAAAAGATAAAGCCGTCCTGCATCACAGCCCCTATTTTAGATCGCCATAAATGTGGATTTATATTTTGCAAAAGTGTATCATTCACCTTTACAGATCCTTTATTAGGAGAATAGAAGCCAAGCAGTAATTTTACTAAAGTTGTTTTTCCACTACCACTAGCCCCCACAATAGCAGTTACTTTATGTGCAGGAATAAATAAAGAAACATTATCAAGCACATAGTCCCGGTCTGCACCATCATAGCTAAAAGAAAGGCTATCTATCCTCAAATCGCGTTTTTCAGGCAAAACAGAAAGTTTAGAAGTAATATCTTGCTCTTCATCCTCTTTCCCATACACTTCATTCAAACGCTCCAAGCTAATCTTGGCATCCTGAAGTTGCTGTGCAAAGCCGATAAAAGAAGAAACCGGTGCACTTAGCTGACCTATAATATAAGTAAGGGACATCATCATACCCAACGTCATTTGTCCCTCTACGACCGCTTTCGCTGCAATAAACGAAATTACGATATTGGTTGTCTGATTAAAGAACACAGAACCGACCTGTTGCACCTGTCCTAAAGCCAATCCCTTTACACTGATCTTAAAGAGTTTCACCTGTATACGCTCCCATTGCCAACGCTTTTGAGTTTCACAATTATTCAACTTTATCTCCTGCATGGCAGTCACCATCTGTACCAAATTACTCTGTTCACCGGCGGCCTGTGCAAAACGACGTATATCCAGTTCGCGACGATACTTCATAAAAGCAAGAATCCAAGCTATATATAAACTATTACCTAAAATAAAAATACCTAACACCATCAAATTATAATACGCTAAGACAAAAGCGAAAACAAAAAAACTGAT
This sequence comes from uncultured Bacteroides sp., assembly GCF_963677715.1. NCBI lineage: Bacteria > Pseudomonadati > Bacteroidota > Bacteroidia > Bacteroidales > Bacteroidaceae > Bacteroides > uncultured Bacteroides sp. Next base: position 8,180 of record NZ_OY782495.1, on the reverse strand, counting down.
AAAAGAAAACAAGGTACTAATAGAAGAGCCTGTTAAAAAAGTTTTAATGCGTTCATGATCACTAATCCGCTGGATTATATCTCCTACCATCTTTGTATCAAAATAATGGAGTGGTAATTTCATTAACTTTATTAAAAAATCCGATATCAAAGAAATAGAGATGCGCGTATTTACATGCAACAATATCCAGCTACGAATAAATTCCACTAAAAGTTGTGAGACAGAAATTACAATCTGCGCAACCAAAACTAATGTGATAAAATTAAGATTTCCATCACTAATACCGACATCCACTAATGCTTGCGTTAGAAACGGCAATAAGAGTTGAAGCAAACTTACCACGAGCATACCCAAGATTAACTGGAATAATTCTTTTTTATAAGGAGCTAAATAACAAAGAAAAAAGCGCAATCCTCTCTCCTTTAACTCCGGTTCACCATCACCATTATAAAAATCGGGAGTAGGCTCTAAAACAAGCGCGGTTCCTTTTTCTTCTCCATCATATTTAGTAACTAACCAGCACCGCTTCAATTCTTGTTCATTATAAGTAATCAACTGTTTCCCCGGATCTGCTATTTTAAACCAATACTGCCCTCGTTTTTTTATAATCCCATAGCAAACAACAAAATGACTTTGATGCCAATGTAAAATACAAGGTAAAGGTACGTCTGTCACCAATTGCTCAAAAGAAATACGCACTCCTGAGGTCCTGAAACCGATAGATTCAGCAGCATCGCTGATACCCAACATGGAAACTCCGCTTCGAGAGATAAAAGAACGAACACGCAAAGTTTGCAAAGAATAACTCTTACCATAATATAGAGCTATCATGCGAAGACAAGTTGGGCCACAATCCATAGCATCCAATTGGCGACAAAACGGAAAAGCTCGTTTCATACTACATTTCATAAATCTTTAAGCCATAATTTTATTTAAAGCCAGCTAACGAAAAACAAAATAACATCTTTAAATAATATATCATATAGACCCTGCATATTCTTCAATAAAGAAATCAACGAAAAATTGCGACTATTGGATTAGCATCCTCTTTAACCCCCATCCGACTTAGATTCTTTTTACTCAATTCATCGGTTTGCAATAAGCCTATAAAAGAGCCATCAGAGCTGACACCTCTGATTTGAATATGCTGATTAGCTTCTTTATCCAATAGGCTATCTCCTTTTAAAACCAAAACATTCTCTGTCTTTTTGTCGTAAAAGCCACAATAAGACAAACTGTTTTTGTCCTTATATAAGCCTGTATGAAAATGAAAATAAATATATTGTACATTTTCCAACACATAATCTACAGCAATTTTTTTTTCACACCCCGAGACCTCAAGTTGTCTTTCTTCATCCCAGTGCCACTTTCCCAGTTCAAAAACTTTATAAGGAGTAAGTCCCTTTTCCGAAACAGTATAAATCGTATCGTTGAAGGCTTGTTTCACCTTAATTGTATCGCCTATTATCCAAAGCGAAGGGCTATTTACCGCTACATAAGATTTCCGATCTCCGGCAATAGTAGCCATTGTTAAGTCCCCACCATAAGGAACATAACCTCCCAAAATAGTTGAAACAGATTGTACTTCATCTACAGGAAGCAAAGCAGAATTCCATGTAGTTATTTTGGCCAAAGACATGGTACTTTTATCAATACAAAAAACAGAAGGCATTTCTTGCGATAATTTCAACTTGTTGTGTCCCCAAATCTTATTTGAGTCTATTAAAAAAAAATTTTGAGACAAATTACAACAAGTTCCATCTGGTAACTGAACTTTCCCCTTGTAGTTGCCATCAAAACCATATAACAGAAAATCATTATGCCAACCTAAAAAATAAACGATTTTCCGCACATTATCTATCCAGTAGTTTATTTTGCCCCATGAATCTTTAGCATATCCTTCAGGGTCAGTACCGACATGACCAATATCCCGAATGTATCTTCCCGTAATACGGTCAAAAAGTTTCAAATTCTGATTAGCAGAAGAGATTAAGATAACGCTATCCAGAACTGCGATTTCCGGGCATTGACCAACAAGAGACAAGTTATTTGTTTCTAAAGGAATATATTCTATGTCAGAGAATACATTCTGAACAAATAATTCTTCAACCAGTTTATTCATACCCTCCGCAACATTAATTGTATCCTTATCCCGACTTCCTGAGCACGAAATCATAATCGGAATTATAACATAAAGCATTTTTATATACAACCGAACACTATAGCAATTATCCACAAAAGTAACCAAAAGAAGATTATATTTCTGCATATTATAAAGCATAATAATTAACATTAATCAAACAGTCACTACAAATTAATTTTTCTTACTAGTGTAATCAAAAAAATGGCAATAATATAATTTATCACATTCTTTTATAATGTATATACCCCTATATATGTTGCTTTACTGAAAACAAACATTGTATAAGCTAATTTAAGATGAAATCATTTGTTCTATAAGCCTTAATAAAAAATGATTTAAATATAAGAACCTTTCGCTTACTACAATAATTCAACATGAGAAAAGTAAAAGCATCTTTTGGAGAACTAAATAAGATCTTTTGAGATTCAAATAAAAAACCTCAAAAGATCTTTTTTAGAGTATAGGTAATAAAACTAAATGCCAAAACATTATCATTATCACCTATCTAGCCAACATAGCCCGCTCCACATGTGCAACGCCCCCATGCTGAAGTCCAACCACAAGATCCTGAATGTCCTCCGGAAACAGTACAGCTCCCACTACAAGAACTTTTGCTTTTTCCATCACAACCAGTGCCAAGGCCCAAAATGTTTTTCATTTCAGAAGGCTGAAGAACTTTAACATTTCTCAATGAACATTTTTTTAACGCATTCATTTAATTAAATTTTTTATTAAACTTCATAATGGACCTATACAATGATTAATCACTGCTCTATATTACCCCATTATCTGATAATATAATATTATTTACTAAAAGAATTAAGTCTTCGGCACTATATTCCTTAGGCAACAAATAGCCATTCAAAAATATCATTGGAGTTTCTTTTAATTCATTTTTCTGTTTCCACTTTTCGTGCTTATCTAACTCTTCATCAACATTTGAGTCTTTTATCAGCAATCCGTATTTATGACAAAATTTTAAAGGATTAGTTTTTCCCCATCTGAACCACATGTCCAGTATACAACTGGCAGCATCTCTATTATTTTGCAAATAAGCAGCTATCAAAATGCGATTGCTATCCAATAAATCCTCATTAAAAGCAGAAAACACATACTGTACACAAACCTTATGTTCTAACTCACATATAATTTTTTTTAATCTAAAGTGCATTTGTGCACAAGGATTGCAATGTGGATTAGTAAAAGCAGTTATACATATTTGAGAATCTATATTACCAAAGATAATCTGTGATGCTAGTTTGCTAACTTTAATACGAGGTTGCTTATAAAGTAAGGCTCTGAATACATCATCGTTTATTTTGATTTTGTTATACTTTTGTAGTAAATTACGATAACTTTGTTTATATACTACCCAATCAGACAATTTATTTATAGTCAGCAATAAAACCCCATAAATACACACAGAACATAACAATAAAGGAATAGTTATATTTCTCATGTTTACATCTTTCTGCAAGACATTAACAACAAAAATACCCCATAGCAAAACTTGTACAATCAAACATAACACACACCATTGATGGATTATTTTATATTGATACCATATGCTCCAAAAAGTATATGGTAAAGATATAATATTTAAACACATTGTAAAAAAAATAAACTCAGGAAAGTAGAACAAGATTATTAAATTACCAAGAAAGTAACAAAGGCCTATTTCACTCCAACTAAATGAAAAAAATTTAGCAGCTTTACTATCTAATATATTGTTGCAATCCTGCTGTTTTAAAATAGTACATATCCTATCTGCAATTTTAGAATTTTTATTATTCTGCTTTAAAAAAAGCAGACAACCAACATATCCCCCTAAAAAATTCAAAGAAATCAATGACCAAGCGCCGAGCTGGTTAGGGGCCTTCACAGTAAACAATATACTCAATATAACTAATATTACAAATGTAGCTTTCTTCAATAATTGTATAAGAGAATAAACCAAATGTTTTCTGTAATTAGGTTCTTTTGATTCATTACTAGGTTCAGCAATAAGAAGAATGCCAGACCAAATTTGCAAGAACTCCTGAAAAGATATTATAAATTTCTTTCCATTCCAGATATATTTTATATCGTTAGGTAATATTTCCTTTACAATAATAAAATCATTTTCCAAATACACAATAAAAGGCGGCTCTATTTTTTTTAACTCATCAACGCCTATACGCACACTAACATTGGGTATATTATATTTCATCAAAGCATCAGATATACCATATAAAGAATCTTTATATGGATGCTGACTATAAAAAACATGCGAATAACCTGTATGTTTTACACCCAATTCCGCTAAGAATACTGAAAATACATCATTCATAAATCGTTGCTAAACTATTTTTATTACTTTTTCATAGCAAAATACCCATTAATATATTTACACAAAGATAATATCATCTCTTAAATATCACTATTTGCACATTCCGCCAATTATTTAGATAAAGATAATTCAAAAGACACTACCCTCTCCTCAAAAAGCCTCTAAATAAAATCTGCAATATTATGCTAAACAAAATACTAGACTGCATATAGCGTCAATAAATGACAAATTACCCATACACCTAAACGTCATCATCACTTTTTACCTCAAGCAGAAAATCATCCACCAAACTTTGCGATAATAAAATTCTTCTTACTCCCAATACTATATTTCCCGAAGAGTGAACAATATTTCCATTTTAAGAAATAGAGACTTTCATTTCGTCAATGGTTTTATCAAAATCTAGTTCTATAAGATTATTTTCATTCAAAAATCGCCTAAAAGAAGTAATCATATATATAGAATAAGACTTTTTCTCCCAACCATTCAATTTCGGAAAAAGTATGTCAGAGATAGTCAATATCATTTCTGCTCCACTTGATAGAACACATAAATTAGGAATAACGCTATTTACTTTAACAATGCGTAACATAAGGTTATAAAAAATACTTTAGTTTTATAATTTTACTTCATAGAGTAAAGGTAACGTTTTTAAAAAAAAACAATCAAAAAGTATATGGACAATAAATTTTAGTCTTATACATTTGTTAATCAGCATGTTGCAACTCAATCAGCATCTCCCATGGTGGACAAATGAAAAGAAATCAAACTAAAAAACACCTCTAATAATTATCTTGTTTCCCTAAATAAAGTTCATCTTTGTTATCAGCCACATTTTTCACAAGTAACAAATAGTTATTCAATCATCTAAAAACACACAAAGCACTTACAACAAAACATCACGGATTTCTTTATTCTTATTCACTAGTATCTGTATCTTCTTATTCAATTTCTGAATTTTTTCTTTTAAATTTTCTACTGACAACAATTCTTTTTGCGTCAGCTCTTCTATTTGATAGGTATACCACCTGATAATATCGGTCAAAGGATACCACTTGTATCGGCAAATAGGTACCGGTTGTATCGGTCAAATGGGTACCGCCTGTTCGTCTGTAATTTTCTCATTAATAAATCTCGTAATATTGCATTTTAAAAACACTTAAAATACAGTATTATGGCAAATGATAAAATTACGATGTTAAAACTAAAACGCATGCTTCAACTTCTCAGCTGTGGTCAATCGCTGAACTTCATTTGTTCAGAGCTCCATATGAGTAAGCGCACTGTCCACAACTACAAGCAACTGGTGTCTCAAACAAATCTTTCTTACGATGCTCTTCTGCGACTGAGCGACTTCGATCTTGCCGCCATTCTGCAACCCGCATCATCCGTCCCCCAAGCGGACGGACGTAAAAGCACACTCGATCTTGAGTTAGAGAGTTATCTTTCAGAGCTCAACCGCCCGTATGTGACGATCCAATTGCTTTGGGAAGAGTATATCACCCAATATCCGGATGGATACCAATACACACAATTCAAGAAACATCTGATTGATTACCGTAAAAGCCACGAGTATGTTTACCACAACACTTATGCCCCGGGTCAGGAGTGGCAGATTGATTTTGCGGGCGATCATCTTTATCTGACCGATCGTAAAAGCGGCTCTTCCCAGGCTGTGGTACTTCTCTGCTGCATTCTCCCCTTTAGCGGTTATGCTTTTGCCATCGCCCTGATGAGTGCCGTTATGGAACATTTCTTCTACGGTTTAGGAAAAGGACTTGAGCATCTTGGTGCTGTTCCTCAGGTGGCTAAAAGTGATAACATGGCCCAATGGGTAAAGAAGTCCTCCCGTTATGAACCCAAGTTTACAGATGCCACAGACCAATGGTGCCTTCATTACGGCATCATACCAGATGTTTGCCGAGTGCGCAAGCCCCGTGATAAGGGTTATGACAAGTATTCTGTTATGTAAAAATTCAATATTAATATCTTTATATACAATGTTGCATGTTGTATATACTTTACATAATCCTTTTTGATTAATTTGTTTTTTGTATCAAATCAATAATTTATGCAAATGCCAAATTTAATCAAAATCAAAATGGATGGATTCTTGGCCGACATCGAGGACAAGGGTTTCAATCAGGCTATCCGTTGGCGATGCGGCAAAACATGCCGTCTATTCGCCCAATGGGCATGTGAACAGCATTTCAAGGATGTTTCTGAAGAAAGCCTCCGAAGATATGCGCTTAAAGTCGTTGGATATTGGGAAGCTGCAAGGAATTTACCGTTACAGAAGCGACTGACACTTATGGTACTTCGTCGTTGGAGTAATTTTTTGATGGGGATGCCATATGAATATCGAATCCCGGCAAAGGACTATCGTTTCTCAACAGCCATTGGTAATTGGATAGGACCTTACCTTGATTGGTGTATTCAATCTCTTTTAAGACGTCCAGAAACAATTAACGGCAAAAAAAGAATTCTTTTTTGGTTGGATATTTTTTTGAGTTCTGAAGGGCTTGAAGTGGCAAATATCAATATTGGGAATGTCGACAAACACTTTATGTCACTGCCTTTGGGACAAAGGAAAAGCCACAAGTCCACAATACGGGAATTCCTTCATTATCTGTATTCCAACGATCTGTTGCCGGTAAACTTATCAGGGCAAATCCTCAAGGAGCCCAGACGCAGAAGGCCTGAAAGGCTTCCTTCGGTCTATTCCACAGAAGAAGTTAAACAATTGCTAAAATCTGTTGACCAAAGCACTTCGAAAGGGAAACGGGACTATTTGGTGCTACTGTTATGTGCTCAATACGGACTCAGGGCATCGGATATTGTGAGGCTAAAGCTTGACAACTTCAATTGGGAAAAGAACATCATCAGAGTCCGACAATATAAGACGGACGTGGACATAGAACTGCCTCTTTTGGCATCTGTCGGGAACGCTGTAATCAACTACCTTAAGCACGGACATCCATCTCCAAATACCGGAATTCTAGTTGTATCCCATATGAGAACTACAGTTGGTCAGCCCTTGGATCGTGCGACAATACACTCCATAGTAACAGCGGCATTCCGCAACTCCAATATAACTGGTTGGCAAGAAAAACGTCATGGTCCTCACTCCATGCGCCATAGTCTGGCATCCAACCTTATCAAGCAAGAAGTAAGCCTAATGACCATAAGTGCCGCTCTTGGACATAAGAGCGCAGAGTCCACGAAAGTCTATATCAAGATTGACATAGACGGTCTTCGTAAATGTGGTCTTGCCATACCTACAATGTCTAACCTATGGATATCAGGACCGGAATTGGAGGCCGCACAAAGATGAAGAGACCTAAATATCATTCTTTTTTTGCGGAAGAGATCAATGCCTTCCTTGATTATCGAGAATCTACCGGCATGGACATATCGGCAGATGCAAGGTATCAAAAGCTTCTTGATAATTTCTTTACGGAAAATGATGTGAAAGGCACTGGAATCACTCGAGAGATAGCAGACCTATGGCGTAGGAAACGGGATAGAGAGTCTGAGCATCATCACTATATGCGCGTTAACCATACAAAGCGCATGCTAGAGTACCTTTTCGCCAAAGGCTTTCCAGTAGCAACAATACGAGATGTAAAACCTCCTAAAAGCAACTTCGTTCCACATATCTATACCGATGACGAAATAAAACGCTACTTTCTTGTCGTCGATAGTTAT